>JAPWHL010000009.1 GCA_027214255.1 Roseovarius aestuarii | reverse complement strand
GAAACCGAAAACGTCGACGTCGACAACTGCGCCCATCAGGTCATCCTCAAACTCGAACAAATGGGGCTGATTAAGGGCTAAGCACCCGGTTCGGGTGTCCTCAAACAGATTTTGGGGCTGTCCATGTAATGGGCAGCCTTTTTTTCATGCCCGGTGCGGAGCCGATTGCACCAAACTTTAACTGAACTTAATCTATTGCTGTGATCACAGGTCGCTTAACGCCGCGTCCCGTACCGCCTCGGCCGCCCGCTTTAGCGTGTCACCAAAGTAGTCTGCCTTGTCTTGCAACGCTGTCAGGGCGGGACGGCGCGCCTCATAATCTTCAATCGAAATGTCCCGGATCGCTTGACGCAATGCACTCTCACTGTCGCAAATAATCATCCCGCTAGTGTCCAAGAAGTCGCTGACATTCGGGCACCCCCAATAAATTGGCACGGTCTGGCACAGCACAGCGTCCAGCAATTTTTCGGTAAAATAATTTGGGACCCGTCCATTTTCGATCACCACCGAATAACGATACGGGGCGAGGCCATCGGCCTTGGCATCAAACGGGGTATAACCACGCCCCATCACATCCAGATCTCGCTCGTCGGACCGCGCCCAGTCAGCTATCTGGTGGCGCAGAACATGCCCCTCTTGCGACCTTTTGTTGGACGCAATCAACGAGATCATGCGGGTTTTTTCCAAAATCAGATCGCGCCACTCAGGCACCCATGTCCCCCCATGCGCGAAAAAGATTCCGTTAGGAATGGCCCCCAGCAAGGCGTCATCATAAGACAGCACACGAAAAAACCGCCGCCAACTCCAACGCAGTGCACGTCGATGCGCGCCGTGGATGGCCGGAGGCTCCATCACCATGATCGACACCCGCGCCCGCGTTCCAAACGAGGGACGGACATGCAGGGACTTGCTTGGGAATACGATCAGATGATCATTTGGGCCAAGATCGCTTAAGGTGCGACCATTTATTCCCTCGGGGACGCCCAAGGGCCAGATCAGACGGTCCAACGCGATTGCGCCCGGTCGGGTGCCCATTTTCATATCGCTTGGTAAAACCGCTATGCGCGGCGCGGGCTGGGACATGAATCGCGCTCCTTCGCTGACAACGCCTGATAGGGCCATTTCCCCGGCTGGGCAATCCCACCGTGCCTTCCTGCGTGCGTGCATTTTGGCCGGATATGTCGTGCTGCGTGCACCGCAGGCCGCATTGTACCCTACACGCCTTCCGCCTATAGGGAATAAAAGCACAATCGAGTTACCCTGAAAGGTCTGCACCATGTCCAACGCTCAGCTGGAAACCGCCATCGAAGCCGCCTGGGAGGCGCGCGATCAAATCACCCCCGCCACCAAGGGCGAGACCCGCGATGCGATTGAACAGACGCTGAGCGCGCTGGACAGTGGAACATTGCGTGTCGCCGAACGCGGAGAAGATGGCACATGGCATGTGAATCAATGGGCTAAAAAGGCCGTTCTACTGGGCTTTCGCCTGAAGGACATGGAGCGTCAAAGCGGCAGCACACAGGGCGGAGCCTGGTGGGACAAGGTCGACAGCAAATGGAAAGACTGGAGCGATGACGACTGGCGCAGCGCCGGATTTCGCGCCGTGCCCAACTGTGTCGTACGCCGCAGTGCCTATATCGCCCCCGGCGTGGTTTTGATGCCGTCGTTTGTGAATCTTGGTGCCTATGTAGACAGCGGCACGATGGTGGACGCATGGGCCACAGTGGGCAGTTGCGCCCAAATCGGCAAGAACGTGCACCTCTCGGGCGGGGTCGGTATTGGCGGCGTTTTGGAACCCATGCAAGCCGGACCGACAATCATCGAGGACAACTGCTTTATCGGAGCCCGTTCAGAGGTGGTCGAGGGCTGCATCGTCCGGGAAGGCTCGGTTCTGGGCATGGGCGTTTTCATCGGCCAGTCGACCAAGATCGTGGACCGCGAGACAGGCACAGTATCGTACGGCGAAGTGCCCTCGGGTTCGGTTGTGGTGGCCGGTTCAATGCCTTCGAAGAATGGGGTAAATCTGTATTGCGCGGTGATCGTCAAACGCGTCGATGCGCAGACCCGCTCAAAAACATCAATCAACGAGCTGCTGCGTGACTGATGCGCCAAAGCCGAAGAAGCCCAACCGCCAGCAGGTCTATACCCTGCTGGTGGAAATCGGGCGCAAGACGGGAGATGGCCTGCCCGCCAAGGCAACCGGAGCGGCGCTGATCATCTACGCCAGCGGCGTCGACGAGGCCGAAGCAGTGCGCGAAACCGTAGCAATCTTAAAGCAGGCCGACACCGCGCCGCTGGACGTGACCGGATATGGAACGTTGGATGAACGCGAAGCTGAAGGGCATGAAATTGACGCTGACGAACGCGCTTTGATGCAACGCGCATTAGACGAGAACTCGGTGATTGTCGCTCAGATGACCCCCTTCTTTGGCGAAGACGAAGGTCCGATGCAGTAAGGTGCGCTTAAGCGCACCTTACGCGTTAGGCCGCGCGAACCATCGCCAGGGTCACAGCCTCGAAAGGTTTCAGCACTGGCCAGATCGGGCGCGGATGCTCGGGCAGGCGCGCCCGATCAAACCCGGCAAGGACGGAAGCGCGCAACGCCGTAGGATCGCGACGCAATCGACCGATATATAAGCTCTCAACCGGACAACCTGCCGCCAGAAGAACCTGATGACCCGGCAACAGCAGATGGTGGTAGGTCACCAAATCCGGCCCGTCCGCATAAAAAGCAGATGTACCGTTCACCAAATGTCGGGACGGAACCAGCGCCGCCTCGGTACCGAACATGTATTCCACCTGACTGCCGCCAATCACCAGCCTTTGATGCGGCGCGACCAAGATATCCCGCTTCAAGCCAAAATACGGAGCGCGAAGACGCACCGGACGCAAACTCCCCCGCGCCGGAAGAGTCTGACGCACAGTATGAAGGATCGGCACGATTTCACCTGCGCTGGTCAGCACCGTGTCGCCGCGTTTCAATCGCCCCACCGGAACATCTCCGTGGGGGGTGGCCACAGGAACATGAGACGTTAACCCCGGCATCGGGCCCAACGGTTCGACCTGATCCGACACGGCCATAAATGCCACATCCGCATCCATAGTACGCCGAGTTGGGTAACGGGTGATCATACGTAAGTCATCCATTTGTATGGGATGAGGCGGCGGCATAACCCTATTGTAGATACGCCCTTGCGACAGATGTTCCAGTGCCAAGCGGCCCCAGCGCCCGGGCGCATCCCAACTATAGCTGACACGCAACTGATCACTGCGCCCGTCCAGATCATGCATAACCGCTGCGTGGCGCACATCGTCGCCCAGCGCCTCGACCAGAACGATTCCCCCCGAGGGAACAACCTGTATCGAAACTTGGCCACTCCACGGATGCGTACGTTCAAATTCCAGCAAGGTTTGAGGACGGCCTTCAGGTGAGATGTATGTCTCGATCAGCAACGTACCCCGCGCTGCAACGTCACCGGTCGCGACTTGCGGCGTATTTGGCTCTGCGCAAGACAGACCACGCGCATCAAACCGCCCCCCGTCATGATCGCCCAGACCAATCCAGCCCACTGGATCAGGCCGCCTGTGCGGCGGACATCAACAGTCGCGCCTCGTAACTTTTCAACGAACGACGGGCCGCCGGGCTATATCCATGTCCGGTCTCTCTATCAATCTCGGGGAAGAGCGCGCAAATTTCGTCCACGATCTCGGATTCGAAACTTGAAGTGGTTTGAGGACCCGGCAGAAAGCTCTCGGTGGCCAAGCCTTCGGAGAAGATCACCTGATGGCGGTCAAACAGAATATGCACATAATCCACCTGCCCGCCTTCTATTCGGCGCACCGATACATCGTTGACCAGATCGCGCGCGGCAATCAGCACCTCGCGCTCACCAAACAGCAATTCCGCCACGCTATCGCGGATCAAAACGCGATGCAAAGGCGACAGGAACAGATCACCATGCGCTCCAAACGTGTTCGCCGCGATGAAAATCGGAGCAAAATCTCCTAGGGCCGAAACCCGGCGTTCACCAATCCAGCGCAGAGGTTGCGGCCCTTCATCACGAGTGTTCACCAAATCACCGGGCTGCAAAGTCTCAACCGGAACCGACCCGTCGGGCGTATCGATCATAGTGCCTGCAACAAAGCACGGCACGCTGTCGACCAACACGAATCCGACATCGCTCACGCCACTGGAGGATTCAGCCGTGTAAGTGAAATTAAAAGTTTCCTCATCGCCATCACCGGCAACATTCAACGTACCGTCAGCATTTAATGTAATGACCTGTCCGGTACTCAAGGTCACGCTATCGCCGGGCGACACGGCAACACCATTGATATGGGTGACGACCATCACGCCGCCAGACACATCCACATCGTTGGCCAGAACATCCAACGTCTTGGCCCCATCAGGATGGACGTTCAGCGAATCGTCATTGACCAGAAAATCACCTTGGATGCTGTCCCCTGCGATCAGCAAGGTCGAGTCATACGAACTGTCCAGCACGTCTGCGATCCCGATACGGATCGAATTGACCTCGCCAGCGTTGACCGGGATTTTCATTGTCATCGTGACGGTAAAACCGTCCATCTCGGTGTTGTATTGATCTGACGTATTGTTGATGAACAGGTTGGGATTGGAACCCGCATTCAGGTTATTGGGGTCCACATCGCCATCACCAACCCCCAGATGTACTTGGGTGCCATTGATCCAGACCCCAACGAAATCCTGATAGGATCCAACCGCATATTCAGGATATTCTTCGGATGCGAATACGAACTGCATGGTCAACATCGTACCCGTAGGTATGAAATCCACGTCGATATATGAGGCATCGTAGGTGCTGGTGCCTGCCGCCGCATTAAAATCGGCGTTGTTGTTCGGACCGTTTGACGTGCTGGTGGTACTGCTGCTGGTGTTGGACTGAAACCAGTTGTTGTTGGTGAAGTACCGCAAATCCCCGGTCGAGAACATCACACCTGTGTCGCTGGGCGTTACCCCCGGCGACACGCTGTTGCCGTTGGTATAGATGCCGGAACTGTCGTTGTCCCCTGTGTAGGATGCGCTGACCACGGTCACACCAGGGCCAAACATTTCCTGCGCCATTTCCGTGGCGGTCGCGCCTCTGTCGATGGGTATTTCTGTGCCTGCAACCATTTTTCGCCCCAACCCTAACGTGTCAGAGGCAATGCACTTGCAACCAGACGGGTGTGAACCCGTCGCACACTAAAGCATCTCGCTATCGCGATCCGCTCGAAGAATGGGGCCTTTTGCGGCCCCGCTGCTGATGCCCTGCCTCGGGTTTGTCTTATTATTGCCTAATTTGTAGCGGCTTTTTGATACGCTGTTAAGATATTTCCTGCCATTCCCCCCACTTGCACGAATTGCGCAGCGACGCGATACCGGATAGCCACAGGAGCAATCACAGCAACCTGCAAGGAGCCCGCACCGTGCCCCATCGCCCCATTGACCCTGTCGAGCTGACCGCAGCGCTGGTGCGCTGCCCCTCTGTCACCCCCGAGGAAGGCGGCGCGCTTGTTCTGCTGGAGGAGCTGTTATGCGACGCTGGCTTCACCTGCACGCGCGTGGATCGTGCCGGAATCTCCAACCTTTTCGCACGATGGGGAGCCAAGGGCGCACCACGCAGTTTTGGCTTTAACGGGCATACAGATGTGGTTCCCCTCGGGGACGAGTCCGCATGGAGCGTGCCCCCCTTTGGTGCCCAGATCAAAGACGGTTTCCTCTGGGGGCGCGGCGCGACCGACATGAAATCCGGCGTTGCCGCTTTTGCCGCCGCGGCCGTGGATTTTGTACGTGAGACGCCCCCTGATGGCGCCGTGATCCTGACCATTACCGGCGACGAAGAAGGCGTTGCAGATGACGGGACCGTTGCCTTGCTGGATTGGATGGACAACGAAGACGAAACGATGAGCGTTTGTCTGGTTGGTGAACCAACCAACCCCGACAACATGGGCGACATGATCAAGATCGGGCGGCGTGGTTCGCTGAATGCGGTGTTCACCATCACTGGCGAACAAGGGCATTCGGCCTACCCACACCGTGCGCGCAATCCGCTGCCCGCCATGGCGCGTTTGATGGATCGCCTCAGCAGCCACACACTGGACGCAGGCACGGATCATTTTGATGCCTCGACACTGGCCGTAGTCACGATCGACACCGGCAACCCAGCGACAAACGTGATCCCCGCCGCCTGCCGTGCCACGATCAATATCCGGTTCAACGACGCGCACAGTGGTGCCTCCCTTACAGACTGGCTGCAAAGTGAACTGGATAAAAACAGCGCTGAATTTGGCACCGATGGCACGCTACAGGTCAAGGTATCAGGTGAAAGCTTTGTCACACCGCCCGGCCCCTTGTCGGACCTCATCTGCGATGCGGTCGAAGCCGAAACAGGCCGGCGCCCTGACCTCAGCACATCAGGCGGTACATCCGACGCCCGCTTCGTCAAGGATCATTGTCCGGTAGTGGAATGCGGGCTGGTCGGGCGGACGATGCATCAGGTGGATGAACGCGTCAGCGTTGATCAAATCGGACAGCTGAAAAACATCTACACCCGCGTTCTACGCGACTACTTCGCCTAACGTGATGCGCCCGACGCTGGTCATCATGGTCAAAGATCCGCGCCCGGGACGTGTCAAAACCCGGCTGGGCGCGGATATCGGCATGACAGCTGCGGCGTGGTGGTTCCGACACCAAACACGCCGCCTGCTGCGCAACCTGCGTGACCCCCGTTGGGATCTTATTCTGGCGGTCGCACCCGATACGGCCACGCTCAACAGCCGCGCCTGGCCTGCATATCTACCGCGCATCCCCCAAGGCACAGGGAATCTCGGTGATCGTATGGCGCGTATATTCCGCACCCTCCCCCCTGGCCCGGTCTGCGTTATTGGCGCAGATATCCCTAATGTGCGGCGCAGCCATATCGCGCGGGCATTCGCCAGTCTGGGCGATCACGACGCCACCTTTGGCCCCGCCCCCGATGGTGGCTACTGGCTGATCGGCTTTAAACGCACGCGCGCCATCCCGCGCAGCGCGCTTTACAATGTGCGCTGGTCCAGCCCTCACGCGCTGTCAGACAGCCGCGCGAGCCTACCTGGACTGCGCATCGCCCTAAGCGACACTTTGAACGACGTAGACACCGCCGCCGACCTGCCCTGAATTTGTGACCCTGATCTTCTGGCCAAAAGTATCCCGGGGGGGTGCTGAATTTGTCTGCAAACTCAGCGCCGGGGACAGCGCCCCCATAGAGAGACAACAACAGTTCCCGCCGCCAAACATTCGTGATACCCAATCACCATGAGTCATTTGCCCACCAAGGACGAAATCCTGCAATGGATTTCTGACAACCCGACCCTCACTTCGAAACGCGACATCTCCAAGGCCTTCGGGATCAAGGGCGCAGCGCGGATCGACCTGAAACGCATGCTCAAAGAGCTAGCCAACGAGGGGCATCTTGCCAAGCGCAAGAAAACCTATCGTGACCCAGACCGTTTGCCCCCGGTCAGCGTGCTACAGGTCACCGGCACAACAGCCGACGGCGATTTGATGGCCCGCCCGATGGAATGGGAGGGCGACGGGCCAGAGCCTACAATCGCTCTGACCTTGCGCCCCGGCGAACCCGCATTGGGAACTGGGGACCGCATCCTGGCCCGCTTGAGCGAAGTCACCGGAGAGCCTTTTGGCTATGAGGGCCGTCTGATCCGGCGCATAGGTACCAACCCGCACAAAGTGCTGGGCATTTTTCGAAAATCCGCCGAAGGCGGTCGCATTCTGCCGATCGACAAGGGCACCGGCAGTGAGTGGATGGTTGCGTCAAACGACGCAAACGGTGCCAAGGACGGAGAGCTGGTCGAGGCAGAACAATCCGGCCCCAAGGGCCGAATGGGCCTTCCCCGCGCCCGTATCATCCAGCGGCTGGGCGACCCATCGGCCCCGCGCGCCGTGTCGCTGATCGCGATCCATCAGCACGGCATCCCCGACGATTTCCCGGATGAGGTCGTGGCCGAGGCCGACTCGATGAAACCTGCGGGCCTTGACGGGCGCGACGACCTTCGGGATGTGCCTCTGATCACCATCGATCCATCTGATGCGCGCGATCATGACGACGCGTGTTATGCCCACGCCGATGATGACCCAAAAAATCCGGGCGGGCATGTCATTTGGGTCGCCATCGCCGATGTCGCGCATTACGTCACTCCCGGCTCGGCATTGGATGCGGAGGCACGCAAGCGCGGCAATTCCAGTTACTTCCCCGACCGGGTTGTACCAATGTTGCCCGACCGTCTATCGGGCGACCTGTGCAGCCTACATGAGGGCGTGCCGCGCGCCTGTATCGCAGTGCGTATGGTCATCAACGCGCAAGGGGAAAAGATCGGCCAGCGCTTTGTTCGCGGTCTTATGCGGTCGCCAGCCTCTCTGAACTATCAAGAAGTGCAAGCCGCAATGGATGGCGCGCCCAACGCCAGATGCGCACCGTTGATGGATGACGTCATCCGTCCACTCTACGCGGCCTATGACGCGCTGAAAACCGCACGCAAAAACCGTCAGCCGCTGGATCTGGACCTGCCCGAACGCAAAGTTGCACTCAGCGACGAGGGTGAGGTTCTCAGCGTCAATTTCACCGACCGGCTGGATGCGCACAAGCTGATCGAGGAATTCATGGTACTGGCCAATGTCGCCGCTGCCGAGGTTCTAGTCGCCAAAAAATCTGCCCTTCTGTTTCGCGTCCACGAGGAACCGCCCGAAGAGAAACTGGACTCCCTGCGAGAGGTGGCCGAGGCCGCCGGGCTGACCCTTGCCAAGGGTCAGGTGTTAAAAACGCACCACATCAATCAATTGCTGCGCGGCGCGGCGGGTACGGATCATGCCGAACAGATAAACATGTCCACCCTGCGCGCCATGACGCAGGCCTATTATTCGCCCAAGAACTTCGGTCACTTCGGGCTTGCCCTGATGGCTTATGCGCATTTCACCTCGCCCATCCGGCGCTATGCGGATTTGATCGTGCACCGCGCTTTGATCAGCGCGCATGGCTGGGGCGGCGATGGCCTGACCCGCGCGGACGAAGAACAACTGGATGCCACGGCTCAGCATATTTCTGATACCGAACGCCGCTCGATGATGGCCGAACGGGATACGAATGACCGCTATCTGGCCGCCTTCCTGTCCGAACGTGTGGGTGAAGAATTCTCTGGCCGCATCAGCGGGGTTGCCAAATTCGGCGTATTTGTGCGGCTTGACGAAACCGGGGCCGACGGGCTGATCCCGATGCGGAACCTAGGGCGCGAATATTTTCATTTCGACGCAGACAGCGCGACGATCACGGGTTCGGATAGCGGCCGCGTGATCGGGCTGGGTCAACGTGTGACCGTCAAGCTGACCGAGGCCGCACCCGTGACCGGCGGGATCGCGTTGGAACTGGTCAGCGTCGAAGGCAAAGCCATGACCGCTGGATCCGCGCGCGGGCGTGGCAAAGCCCCCAAGCGCAAACTGGGCCAGGCCAAGCGCAAGGCCGCCAAGGTCAAACGCAAGGTCGCGCGCAAACGCAGTTAGGTCTGATCGCCAAAAAGCCAGAGGCCCCGGATCTAATCCGGGGCGAGCGAATGCGTCAGGCCGGGCCTGTTACCCGGTTGACGTGGCCCATCTTGCGTCCCGGCTTGACCTCTGCTTTTCCGTACAGGTGCAAAGCGCAACTGCCATCGCGCGCCAGCTCCGGCAGGCGTTCCATATCGTCGCCGATCAGATTCTCCATCACCACGTTCGAATGCCGCTTGCCATCGCCCAAGGGCCATCCGGCGACTGCGCGAATGTGTTGCTCGAACTGATCCACCGTGCAGCCGTTTTGTGTCCAATGGCCGGAATTATGTACGCGCGGCGCGATCTCATTCACGACCAATCCGCCCGCCGTCACGAATAGCTCGACCCCCATGACCCCGACATAATCCAGCTTGTTCAGGATCTTGGCCGCAAGCAACACTGCATCGCTGCGCTGTGCCGGGCTGAGCCGCGCAGGAATGGTTGTGGTGCGCAAAATACCATCGCGATGCACGTTTTCGCCCGGATCAAAGGCCGCGATATCGCCTGCTGGATTACGCGCTGCGATCACCGAGACCTCACGGCTGAAATCAACGAACCCTTCATAAAGCGCTGGGGCCCCCTGCATGTCCGCCAATGCGCCCACAGCATCGCTTGGATCAGAAAGGCGCGCCTGACCTTTACCATCATACCCGAACCGACGGGTTTTCAGAATCGCGGGCAAGCCGATCTCGGCCATCGACTGCGACAGATCAACATCGTCATCCACCGCAGCAAACGGCGCGGTTTTCAGGCCCAAGTCGTTCAGAAATGCCTTTTCGACCAACCGGTCCTGACTGACACGCAGCGCAGTCCGATCCGGATAGACCGGCTTCAACTTCTCCAGAATATCCAGCGCCGACGTGGGAATGTTCTCAAACTCATAGGTGATCACATCACAAGCATCCGCAAACCGACGTAGCGCGTCGGCGTCATCGTATCCGGCCTGAAAGTGAACATTCGCCACGTGGCTAGCCGGACAATCGCCGCCCGGTTCGAACACGCAGGTTTTCAACCCCAGCCGTGCTGCGGCGACGCTCAGCATCCGGCCCAGTTGACCACCGCCTAAAATGCCTATTGTCGCACCTGTTTTCAAAGGCTCAATCATCTGCCGGCACCTCCGGGATAGACGCGCTTAATGCGGCGCGCCATTCGTCCAGACGTGTGGCCAACGCTGCATCCCCATTGGCCAAAATCGCCGCCGCCATCAGCCCGGCATTAGCCGCCCCCGCAGCACCAATCGCCATAGTTGCCACCGGGTATCCCTTGGGCATCTGCACGATGGAATACAGGCTATCGACGCCTGACAACGCCTTTGTCTGAACCGGAACGCCTATCACCGGCACGCGGGTTTTAGAGGCCATCATGCCCGGCAGATGGGCCGCGCCGCCAGCACCGGCAATAATCGCCTTGAGGCCCCGATCCACCGCCGAGCGCCCATAATCCCACAACCGGTCCGGCGTGCGATGAGCCGACACGATACGCGTCTCATACGCCACGCCCAACGCGTCCAGTACATCCGCCGCTTCCTTCATCGTCGGCCAGTCTGATTGACTGCCCATAATGATCCCGATTTCGACTTTCGTCATGGGGGCTCCCCTTGCATTTCAGGCGGTCACCATAGAACCGCAAGATTTCAAGGTCTACCGCCATAGCACAGCGTCAGGTGATGTTTTTGCTGTCACCACCAAGGGTTGGCGTCCAGCGCAGGCCGCACAGGCTCGATCACGCAATGATATCTGGCGTCAAACGGTCCTGAATATAGGCAATGCGATCCTTTAGGCGCAACTTTTGTTGCTTTAACCGCTTGATGGTCAATGGATCACGCGCGCCTTTTTCCTCCAACGCGGCAATCGCCTCGTCCAGATCCCGGTGCTGGCGGCTGAATTCCTCCAGCTCGACTCGCAATACATCGTCCGATTTCATCGACAATTCGCCAAACACGTTCATAAAGCTCGATTCCCTGATGGCCAACTGTCGTAACAGGATAAGCGTTCCTGTCCATTTCGCAAAGGCCTTGCAGGTATCAAAGCGAAGACCCATATTTGTTTCAGGACGCCACGTCGCCGTAACGGGACGGGCAAATTCGACCAGTCGCTTGAGTAAGGACATGGCAATGACGAAACTAACGCTGGGGGCGCACCCCTACATGCTGGGCTTTGAGCAGCTGGAACGCCTGCTGGAACGCAGTGCAAAATCCGGCAACGAAGGGTATCCGCCCTTCAATATCGAACAGACATCGGACAACTCCTACCGCATCACCTTGGCTGTCGCTGGCTTCGCCGAACGTGATCTTGCCGTCACAGTGGAGGATCGCCAACTGGTGATCCGGGGCCGGCAAAGCGATGACAACAACGGGCGCATCTTCCTCCATCGCGGAATCGCAGCGCGACAATTCCAGCGCTCGTTCGTGTTGGCCGACGGGGTCGAAGTCGGCGCCGCCGTCATGGAAAATGGCCTATTGCATGTTGATTTGACGCGTGCGCAGCCTGAAACCGTTGTTCAGACGATAACAATTAATAAATCAAGCAGTTAAAAGGGGAACCGTCATGGAAACAAAATATGACTTCGCGCAGGATACCGGGCCCCGCATCGCTTATGTTCGCCCGGTGAACGTTAAGGATCTACCCGATGACATGCAGGCCCAGGTCCAAGAACAATTGGCGGGACTGGACACTATTTATGCGGTTCACAGTGCTGAGGGAGAGCGTCTGGCACTGGTCAAAGACCGCGCATTGGCCTTCGTTTTAGCACGCCAAAACGATCTGACGCCTGTCACGGTCCATTGATTTCGCCAACAACTGTGCCTGAAACCGCCCTGCACCGGGCTTTTTCTTGACCTAAATACCCCATGCGCACCACGCATTAGGGGCGGGTCATTCGCGTTCTTGCGCAGCCACCAATCACACGGCATCACGACCCTGTCGTCGCCGGTTGGCCGGTGGAGAACCTGCGCGTCCTCTGGCCAAGCTCCACAATGTCCTATACCCATTCCAATCAAGGCCACGTCAAGGACCAGGATCATGAAAGACGACCGCAAAAGCCAGCTGCGCGATGCGCACGAGGATCGCAATTCAGCTGAACAAGTGCCCGACACCCCTCAAACCCGAGCCCCGGCTTATCGACTGGCCTTTAACGATACGGACTTCATGTGCAGGGACGAACTACGCCCGGTGCGCCTGCAATTGGAATTGCTCAAGCCCGAGATGATCCTGAACGAACGCGGCATAGGCAGCACCATCGTCCTGTTCGGCGGTGCCCGTATTCCCGAACCCGCCAAAAGTGGAGAGGCGCGCACGCAGACATTGGCGGATTTGTCGAAATACTACGAAGAAGCCCGCGAGTTTGCCCGCTTGATGACAATAAAATCCATCGCCAGCTATGGCCGTGAATACGTCGTCGCGACCGGCGGCGGCCCCGGTGTCATGGAGGCCGGAAATCGAGGCGCAGCCGACGCCGGAGGCAGCTCGATCGGCCTGAACATCGTGCTGCCACATGAACAAGCCCCCAATGAGTATGTCACTCCGGGCCTGTGCTTTAATTTTCATTATTTCGCGATCCGCAAAATGCATTTCTTGATGCGTGCGCGGGCAATCTGCGTCTTTCCAGGTGGTTTTGGTACATTGGACGAGATGTTTGAGGCGCTGACCTTGATCCAAACAGACCGGATGAAGCCAATGCCTTTCTTGCTGTTCGGCGAATCTTTCTGGCGCTCGATTATTAACTGGGATGCGCTGGCCGAGGCCGGCACGATCAGCCCAGAGGATCTGAAGCTGTTCCAATTTGTTGAAACGGCCGCCGAGGCCGCGGAAATCATCGACACGTGGGACGCCCAGTCCGATTGCTAGATCAGACCGTCAAAGTCGTTCAAGCAGTCAGGCTACCCGGTAGGGCGCACAGGGCGGCCCCATGAACCAGTGATGTGATCAAGCGCCCTTCCGTCGTGTCACGGATGCCATATCCATAACCCCGAAGGCGGTGTTGCCATTCACGGTCAGAAACAGCCAAGCGGCGCTCGCGCGCAACCAAATCCAGCAGGTTTTTTGTTGTCTCACTCATAACCTTAGTCCTTGAAAAGTGACGTTACCCTGTCTGAATAGCGAATGAACGCGGCGGGAATGGCGCACAATTGGGGCGGCAGCGGGGTGTTAGTTGGGCACAGGTTTAGCGGCTGCACCTGAGATATGCAGATACGCCATTGATCTAACCGAGGCATCACCATGCCCCAGACAGGCTGGGACAGATTGAAACCTGAGGATTTGGGTATTTTCACCAAGAAAAAATACACTGGTGGCCCACATCAGAACACAGTGGGCGCCGGGGTGGTCTACCCGCGGGCATCAGAGGCTTGAAGAACACCTGACCATCTGTTCGCCAAGACGCAGGAGCGAGAATCAAACCGAAAACCCGACGGGAAAGCGGCAAATTCCGACGCCGTGGGACAAGGTAGTAATGACCACGCCGGTACCGGTCTGACGCACACCATACCCGTACCCTTTCAGGGTTTCGTGCCACGCGTCTTTGGAGACTGAGCGATAACGCTCGTGCATTATCAACACCAGAACACCCGCTTGCACAGTTGCATCTGGGTCCACACAGAGCATGTGCAGCACCTCCTTATGCACCTGGAATCGCCCGCGGGAGTTCAATTTGGGTACTGCAAGCATTCCCGCGCAAAAATGGCGGGAGTTGGGTGAGGACCCGGCATATTGGCGATATGTACGGTCGGCGTTAGCCTTGCCCGGTTTCGGCCTCGATCTGGCGGCGGGATTTGCGCGCGCGCTCCGTGGCTGATTTCAGCTGACCACAGGCAGCCATGATATCTTCGCCGCGCGGTGTGCGGATGGGGCTGGCGTATCCAGCACGGTGGACGATATCAGCAAAGGCGCGGATGCGATTGTTCGAGCTGCGCTTGTATGGGGCACCGGGCCATTCGTTGAACGGAATCAGGTTGATTTTGGCCGGAATTCCTTCGATCAGTTTCATCAATCGGTGAGCGTCCTCGTCCGTATCGTTGATACCGTTCAACATGACGTATTCAAAGGTGATCCGTTCGGAATTGGAAACTTTGGGGTAAGCGCGCAAGGCGTCCAGCAATGTCTCGATGTTCCATTTTTTATTGATCGGCACCAGACGATCGCGCACCTCATCGGTGGTTGCATGAAAGCTGACCGCCAGCATACAGCCGATTTCAGCCGCTGTTCGATGTATTTCCGGCACGACGCCCGATGTCGACAGCGTAATTCGCCGCCGGCTGAGCTGAATGCCCTCGGGGTCCATCGCGATTTTCATCGCATCGCGCACGTTCTCAAAATTATACAGTGGTTCGCCCATGCCCATCAAAACGATGTTGCTGAGCAGGCGGGTTTCGACGTTGGGAGCGCCGGGCACAGGCCATTCATTCAAGTCATCACGCGCAACCATGATCTGGCCGACAATCTCGCCTGCGGTCAGGTTTCGGACCAACTTTTGGGTGCCCGTGTGACAAAACGAACAGGTCAGTGTGCAGCCCACTTGTGACGAGATACACAAGGTTCCACGATCCGTTTCCGGGATATAGACCACTTCGACTTCGTGGCCCCCCGCGATGCGCACCAGATATTTGCGGGTGCCGTCGCTGCTGACCTGTTTGCTGACAACTTCGGGAATCTCCACCACGAACTGTCGGGCCAGATCTGAACGGTAGGCCTTAGACAGGTTGGTCATCGCATCGAAATCACGCACACCCCATTGGTAAATCCATTGCCAGATCTGCCCCGCCCGCATCTTGGCCTGTTTTTCCGGAGTGCCATGGGCAATCAGCGCCTCGCGCAGGGCCTCACGGGTCAGACCAACCAAATTCAACGGCCCATCAGGCAGTTTGCGCGGAATGGTCAATACATCCTGCGTGATCGGTGCGGTGTTTGACGAAGGAACAGACATGATAGCGGGCCTTTGCACGATGTGATGGCACCTGATACAGGATTCGCGGGGGAAAGCCAAAGGGACGCTACTGCAGCACATTCTGCACTATATAGTGCAACCCGAATTTGATCCGGGGCGCGCCAAATCCTAGCGGGCCCGCATATGGCAGCGCGCAGTAGGCGCGCCGCTTTTTGTATCACTGACAGCGCTTTTGCGCCTCTTCCATCGCCGCCGTATAACCCAACAGCGAGAACGTGTCCTGAGTTTGGGTTCCACGGGCCGAGCGCGCCGTAAGCACCGCATCCGCGCCGCGTTTCATGGCCGCGATCATCTTGGCGTCGTCATCCGCACTGGCAGGCCAAGCCCACTCGCCTTCCGTGAACAGCTCAAAATCGCTTCCGTTGATTTCCAGATCGACGGTTGACCCCGGCGCGAAAGGATAGCCGCCTGTAAACGCCACCTGCCCGCGTACGCCTGCATCAGGGCGAAAGAAGGTCATAAACAGAATATCGCCACGGCGTACAGCCACAGCGCGACCACCACGGGTGTTAACGGTCTTGGTCGGCGCAGACACAGCCCAACACTCCTTGGGCGTTTCGTCTACAAAAACGCTCCATGCCGTTTTGGCGGCAACCTGATTGGTGCTTTCCGCCTGAGCCGTGGCCGATCCGGCCATAGCGATTGCCATCAGGGAAAATGCTGTGCCAAATACGGCGCGCGACATACGTGATACCATTCTGTCCAGCCTCCAGACTGTCCTTTGAGCCTCAATTGTGATCGGTGCCCGCCGTGCCCCTGTAACCGGGTTTTGGGCTTGGCATCCGCCTGTTCTTTCTCGACACTGCAACAATAGCCTGAAACAGACCAGAAACGAAAGAATGAATTGGCGGATTCCCGCACATCCGCAACACAGGAGAGCCGAGATGAAAAACCCCGTACCTATGACAGAAATCTGGCGCGGCCCAATGGCGGAAAGCATCCATCAAGGACACGCGGTTATCTGTGGCCCCGGCGGCGACATTCGCGAGGCATGGGGGGACCCCGATGTAACGGTGTATCCGCGCTCTTCTTCGAAAATGATTCAGGCGTTGCCCTTGGTCGAAAGCGGCGCTGCGGCGGCACGTGGTCTGTCACCCGCGCAACTGGCGCTGGCTTGTGCATCCCATAACGGCGCGACGCTGCACGCCTCCAAGGTGGACGGATGGTTGAAGGATCTAGGGCTGACCGAAGGTGATCTGCGCTGTGGCGCACATGATCCGATGGGGGCGGATGCACATCATACCTTGATCCGCGAAGGTGCAAAACCCTGTCAGCTACACAACAACTGTTCGGGCAAACATGCGGGGTTTCTGACGTTGAGCCAGCATCTAAAGGCGGGCCCCGAGTACATCGAGATCGACCATCCCGTTCAACGCGCCTGCATGGCCGCTTTTGAGGACGTCACCGAACAAACCAGCCCCGGCTATGGCATCGATGGATGCTCGGCGCCCAATCCATTGACCACCCTACATGCGATGGGCCGTGCCATGGCCGCGTTTGCCGGTGCCGTGGATGGGGCTGATGCCCGTCAAAGCGCCATGGTGCAGCTATGGAAAGCGATGGTGGCCCACCCTGATCTGGTTGCCGGTGAAGGGCGCGCCTGCACCGAATTGATGCGCGCCTGCACGCAACCTGTTGCGTTGAAAACCGGGGCCGAGGGGTTTTACATCGCAATCATACCGGGGCAGAAGCTGGGTGTTGCGCTGAAAATGACGGATGGCGCGACGCGGGGGGCGGAATGCACGATTACCGCACTGTTGATCCGGTTGGGGGTGCTGGAGGCCGACCACCCCACCGCGCGCAAATATTGGAACGCGCCGATCGTCAATTGCGGGGGGCGCACGACCGGCATGATCAAGCCTGCGCCAACATTGATGTAATACGGAGCATTGCGGTCTTGCGGCGCAGTGCGTCGTACGGCAATGTAAATCTGTTCTCAGGGCGGGGTGAGATTCCCCACCGGCGGTAAGGCGCACCTGCGCCAAGCCCGCGAGCGCCTCGGGTAATCGTTATGCGATGCCCCGTGGGTCAGCAGATCTGGTGCAATTCCAGAGCCGACGGTCATAGTCCGGATGGAAGAGAGCGGTAAGGTTATGCAATCGGGGCCATCGCGGGCCTTTGCGTGCCTTTTCGTTTGATGCTCTGGGTGATGTGTCGAAACGGAAAGGAGCCCCATATGACACTTCCCCGCTATGCCTTTATCAAGGCGAACTGGCATGCCGATATCGTGGACCGCGCGCTGGATGGATTCAGCGAGCTGATCCCCATGTCACAAATCGACATCTACGATGTTCCCGGCGCATTCGAGATGCCCCTTTTGGCGCGCGATCTGGCCGCGTCCGGGCGTTACGCCGCTGTGGCTGCGGCCGCTCTGGTGGTGGATGGCGGCATTTATCGCCATGACTTCGTCGCACAGGCGGTGGTGGATGGGTTGATGCGTGCCGCGATGGACAGCGGGGTGCCGGTTTTGTCGGTCTCGCTCACGCCGCATCACTATCACGAAACGCCACATCACAAGGCAATCTACACCGCGCATTTCATTGAAAAAGGCCGCGAGGCTGCGCGCGCCGCATTGATGATTACACAAACACGGGCAGATCTGGCAGCCTGATTAAGGGATTGGGGGGCGGTTTAACCGCCCCTGTTACCCCTGCGCGAACTCGCTGGATGCGTAACCTTGCAGATACAACAGCGCAGTCAGATCACCGTGATTGATACGGATATCACACTGCTCTGCAACGCTGGGTTTGGCGTGCAGGGCAACCCCAGCCCCGGCGCGACCCAACATTCCCAAATCGTTAGCCCCGTCGCCCACGGCGATCACATCCGCCGCTGTCAGACCCAACCGCGCCGTGATCTGTTCCAGCGCATCAACCTTGGCCTCGCGCCCCAAAATAGGCTGCTCGACCGCGCCGGTCAGAACACCATCCGCCACGACCAAACGATTCGCGTGATGTTCGTCAAAGCCCAGCGCATCAGCCACACGTGCGGTAAAAAGGGTAAAGCCGCCCGAGACCAACGCGCTATGCCCGCCGTGGGCCTTCATCGTCGCCAACAAGGTCTTGCCGCCCGGCATGAAGGTAATGCGCGTTTTCAAAACCCGATCAATCACTGATTCGGGCAACCCCTCCAAAAGCGCCACCCGTTCCACCAAAGACCCTTCGAAATCCAGCTCGCCGTTCATCGCGCGCGCCGTGATGTCGCGCACATGCTCGCCCACGCCGGCCTCTTCGGCCATTTCATCGATGCATTCTTGCTGAATCATCGTGCTGTCCATATCGGCCAGCAACATGCGCTTGCGGCGCCCCTCAGCGGGCTGCACGACCAGATCAACCCCCATGCCTTGTACATCCGCCCACACATCCCACAGATTGGCGGGCATATCCCCAAGCGCAAACTCAGCCGCCTCATCAGGCGCCAACCATTGCGCCGATCCCCCACCCCATGCGTTGCGCAAGTTTTCAACCAAGGCAGGGGTCAATCCACCGGGGGACGCAATCAAAGAGGCTATAAACATGGGGCAAAAGTTTCCGATATTAAACATTGGCGGCGCATGTGCGCATCTAAAATGCGGTTTAGCGTCATTTCTGCGCTTGCGAAAGCCCCGCACCACGCCTATCCCTATCGATGGGACACCCTTCCCCAACGAAGGGCGCTTATCTGGAAGGATAGCTTAGATGGCTATACAACAATCGGCCTCGCGGCCGGACTTGAAACCTGTCGCCGTACCGGCGAATCCACGTTTCTCTTCGGGCCCCTGTGCCAAACCCCCTACTTTTTCCCTTGATCAGCTGGCCGATGCGCCGCTGGGTCGCAGCCACCGCGCCGCGCCGGGCAAGGCGCGCCTCAAAGCGGCCATTGACGGCACACGCGAGGTGCTGGGCATCCCTGACGACTATCTTGTCGGCATCGTGCCTGCCTCGGATACAGGTGCCGTCGAAATGGCGATGTGGAACCTGCTGGGGGCACGCGCTGTCACACTGCTGGCATGGGAAAGCTTCGGCGCGGGCTGGGTCACTGACGCGGTCAAGCAACTGAAACTGGACGCGACCGTCACCACCGCTGATTACGGACACCTGCCCGATCTCGCAGCGGTCGATACAGATACCGACGTCGTGTTTACCTGGAACGGAACCACCTCGGGCGTCCGCGTTCCCAATGGTGACTGGATCGACGCAAACCGCGCCGGACTGACAATTTGCGATGCTACCTCGGCAGCCTTTGCGCAGGATTTGCCTTGGGACAAACTGGATGTGACCACGTTTAGCTGGCAAAAAGTATTGGGCGGCGAAGCAGCGCATGGCATGATCGTTCTCTCCCCGCGCGCGGTCGAGCGGCTGGAAACCTATTCACCGCCGTGGCCCCTACCCAAGATTTTCCGCCTGACCAAAGGTGGCAAGATCATTGCAGGCATCTTTGAAGGTGCCACCATAAACACGCCCTCGATGCTGGCGGTCGAGGACTATCTTCTAGCGCTGGATTGGGCCCGTAACGTCGGTGGCCTTCAGGGGTTGATGGCGCGCGCTGATGCGAATGCCTCTGTGGTTCATCAATTTTGCGCCGCACGCGACTGGGTCGACAATCTGGCCGTCGATCCGGCGACGCGCTCGAACACGTCGGTCTGCCTTCGCTTCACCGACACGCGCATCACCGACGGCGCAGCCTTTGCCAAGGCAATCGCCAAACGGCTGGAAACCGCGGGCGCCGCCTATGACGTTGGCGCCTATCGCGACGCTCCTGCGGGCCTGCGCATCTGGTGCGGTGGCACGGTAGAGACCTCTGATCTAGAGGCGCTGATGCCTTGGATCGACTGGGCCTTTCATGCCGAGATCGCAACAGCGGGCTAAAGCCGGCCACCAGCTGATATATCAGGCGGGGATATAGCCCCGCCTTCCCAACCTCATACCCTTTGAGAAGGAGCGCTATCATGGCCCCCAAAGTACTCGTATCCGACAAGCTAAGTGAAACCGCAGTTCAGATTTTCCGTGATCGCGGCATCGACGTGGATTTTCAGCCCGATTTGGGCAAAGACAAGGACCGTCTGGCCGAAGTGATCGGCGATTATGACGGCCTAGCCATCCGGTCAGCGACCAAGGTCACGGAAAAGATCCTTGCCAACGCCACCAACCTCAAGGTGATCGCCCGCGCCGGTATCGGCACCGACAATATTGACAAGGTCGCGGCCTCCAAAAAGGGGGTGATCGTGATGAACACACCCTTTGGCAACATGATCACCACTGCCGAACATGCCATTGCGATGATGTTTGCCGTCGCCCGCCAAATCCCCGAGGCCAGTGCCTCGACACAGGCAGGCAAGTGGGAAAAGTCCAAATTCATGGGGGTGGAACTGACCAATAAGGTGCTGGGCGTGATTGGGGCCGGCAACATCGGCGGGATCGTCTGCGACCGCGCGCGAGGTCTGAAAATGAAGGTGATCGCCTATGATCCCTTCCTGACCGAGGCCAAGGCCGACAAAATGGGTGTGCAAAAGGTCGAACTGGACGAATTGCTGTCTCGCGCCGAATTCATCACGCTACACGTGCCACTAACGGATCAAACCCGCAACATCCTGAGCGCGGAAAACCTGGCCAAAACCAAGCCCGGAGTGCGCATCATCAACTGCGCACGCGGCGGTCTGGTGGATGAGGCCGCGCTGGCCGAGTTGCTGAAATCCGGCCATGTCGCCGGAGCCGGGTTTGACGTGTTCGCCGAAGAACCCGCGACAGAGAACCCGCTTTTCGGCCTGCCCAACGTCGTCTGCACGCCTCACCTTGGCGCCGCCACAACCGAAGCTCAGGAAAACGTCGCCCTGCAAGTGGCCGAACAAATGTCGGACTACTTGCTGACAGGCGCGGTCACCAACGCGCTCAACATGCCGTCCGTGACAGCCGAAGAAGCCAAGGTCATGGGCCCGTGGATCAAACTCTCCGATCATCTAGGCGCATTCATCGGCCAGATGACAGACGAGCCGATTAAGGCAATCAACATCCTCTACGATGGCGTCGTCAGTCAGATGAATCTTGCCGCCCTGACCAGCGCCGCCGTGGCGGGCATCATGAAATCCGTCAACCCCGAGGTGAACATGGTCAGCGCGCCAGTCATCGCCAAGGAACGCGGCATCAAGATCAGCACGACACAACAAGATAAATCCGGCGCATTCGAGGGCTATATCAAACTGACAGTCGTCACCACAAAACGCGAACGCTCAATCGGCGGCACGGTGTTTTCGGATGGCAAACCGCGCTTTATCCAGATCAAGGGCATCAACATCGACGCCGAAATCGGCGCGCATATGCTCTACACCACCAACAAGGACGAACCAGGCATCATCGGCACGCTGGGCAACACTTTGGCGGACAAAGGCGTGAACATCGCCAACTTCACCCTTGGCCGCACCGCTCCCGGCGGCGAAGCGATTGCTCTGCTGTACGTGGATGCGCCCGTTCCCGCCGAGCAAATCGCCGAGCTACATAAAACCGGCATGTTCCAGCAGATCAAACCGCTGGCCTTCTCTGTCGAGTAATCCAAATGCGCCGCCCGCTCCGTCGTATGGGCGGGCGGCGCCACCGACAACGCCGCCTTTACGGTGTGGCGCCCCCTCACTTTTTCTTGGTTCCAATACCCTCGCCGAAGGCGTCTGCATGTCCGTCAGATACCGGCCAGGCATATTCAGGCACGATCTTCAGGCACGGTCCTCTGCCCCAAGCGCCTGACATATTCGCACAGTGCTTAATCGCGTCCGATGGCGACATTGTCGATCAGCCGCACACCTGCCAGCCAGGCCGATGCGAACAACCGTGACGGGCGCACTGGGTCGTCCTGAAGCGACAGATCATCATTCGCACGCATCTCCAGATATTCCACCGATGTGAAATCCGATGATGCCAGCCGACGCAGCGCAGCGGCCCGCAAAGGGGCAAAGTCTTTGCCTGCGGCCACGCCTTCGGCAATTTTTTCCATCTCTTCAAACAAAATCGGCGCACGTACACGGGCACGGTCCGATAGCAACAGATTACGCGATGACATCGCCAAACCATCAATCTCGCGGATGGTGGGGCAACCATGCACTGTGATTGGAATGTCCAGATCGCGCGCCACGCGGCGCACCACTTGCAATTGCTGAAAGTCCTTTTCCCCAAAAAACGCGTCCGTGGCGCGACTTTGGATGAACAATTTAGAGACCACTGTGGCAACGCCATCAAAATGCCCGGGGCGGTGAATACCGTCCATGACATCCGTCAGCCCCGCAACACTGACGGTTGTCGAAAACCCGTCAGGATACATAACATCACCGTCCGGCACATAGACCGCATCAACGCCAAATCTCTTTAGCTTGCGGGCGTCTTCGGTCTCGGTCCGTGGGTAGTTCGCCAGATCCTCGGGGTTGTTGAACTGTTTTGGGTTGACGAAAATCGTCACGATGACCCGCTCGCACCGCTCCTTGGCAGCTGCAACCAAGGACAAGTGGCCATCATGCAACGCCCCCATGGTTGGCACCACTCCGATGGAGGTTCCGGCGCGCACCCACGGTTCGGACATCTCTCGCAGCGCAGACAGGCTGCGCACAATCGGCGCGATCATTTCAGCGTACTTTGTTCTGCGTGCCCACTTGGCACAGCATCTGAAAACATGTGTTCGGCTGCTGGGAAGGCGCGCGCACGTACTTCGGCGGCATAGGCGGCAATCGCGGCTTCTCCAGTTTGCGCCAAAGCAGCGTAGCGTTTGACAAACTTGGGTTTGAACGCTGTGAACAGGCCCAGCATGTCGTCAACCACCAGAATCTGGCCGTCGCATCTGGATGACGCCCCGATGCCGATCGTCGGGATCGCGATTTGGGCGGTGATCCGGTCGGCCAGATTGGCAGGAATTTTTTCCAGCACCACGGCAAAGGCCCCTGCATCTGCAACCGCTTGCGCGTCATTCGCCAGCACTTCGGCCTGATCGGCCCGGCCTTGCACCTTGTAGCCACCCAATGTGTTGATGGATTGCGGGGTCAGGCCGATATGGGCCATCACCGGAATGCCGCGCTGCACAAGAAACGCAATGGTCTCAGCCATATATGCGCCGCCTTCCAATTTGATCGCCGCCGCGCCAGTTTGCCCCATTATCTTTGCAGCATTGGCAAAAGCCTGCGCGGGCCCTTCTTCATAGCTGCCGAATGGCATGTCGATCACAAGCATCGCTTTTGTCAAACCGCGAGCAACCGCCTGACCATGCATCACCATCATATCCAGTGTGACGCCCAAAGTTGAAGGCAATCCGTGCAGCACCATGCCAACGCTGTCCCCGACCAAAACGAAATCGCAATGTTCGTCCATCATACGGGCCATCGGCGTGGTATAGGCCGTCAGGCTGACGATCGGCACGTCACCTTTCATGCCTCGTATATCATCGGGCATAGGTGCCGCTGTGCGGGCAGTCGCGCTCATCTGCAGGCCTCTAAATTACTGCTTCGCAGCGGTTTCTATCAAGTAAGCCCACGCTTTTCCAGCGGTCTTCTGCGCAGGCGAATGTCATGCCTGTCTTGCAGTCTTTGGCTAAACGTTTATGCCATACCAAGGTGTTACGGATTGGATCCAACACGCCACGAAACCAAAGCGCGACCTGCCACTTTGCGTTAAGGAACAACGGCGCAGGAGCGCATCGGCCCATGCCCCAATACTTCATGCCCCATTTCGTTTTCCGCGGTATCGCCATCGCCTGTGCCGTCTGGACAATCGGCTTATCTGGCGCGCAGGCACAATCGCAGCCCGAGGTAACCCGCGCCGATTTGATCCGCATACTGGGCCGTCTTTATGACGACGTGCCAATTCGCGAGGATCTGATGGCCTTTGGCTTTCGCGGGGAAAACCTGCAATTGGCCGTCGATCAGGCCAAGCGAGTTCTGCGCGATCCCGACGTGGCCGGGTATCTTGCCGACCGGGTTTTGTCATTGCAAAACGGCGCGGCTCCACCACCAACCCATGCCGCCGAAGGGTTTTTGTGGGGGGTGATGGACCGGGGCATCAGCCACCTCCCCCTACGCGATTTGCGCTACTATTACCTGATCGAAAAAACCGTTCTGAACGCGATGAGCATGCGAAACTGCGGCCTTGCGGTCCGTGAGCGGTTATCTCCTGAACAACTGGCCGATGCCACCGCGCGCGTTGCGGCGCGACTGAACACGCCAGCGCTGCGGACTTATTACGACATTCAACTGCGCGCTGCGCAGCTAGGGGCGAAACGCGCGCCACTGCGGTTAAGTGCTGCGCGCGCAGAGGCCTCGGAACAAGCGATATTTGAAGCACTGGCCCGCCGGATTGCCAGCCGAGATGACGCTGAACGACTTATGCGTACCTTTGCCAATCTGGACCGCGCGGACAACCGCAGTGCCTGCACCGCTGGCCGCACGTTCATCGACGCGGTTTTAACGCTAGAGGGACGCACCCTGCACGATGCCCTGATCTATCTAAGCCTACCATGATACGGTATCCGCATATCCGCGCATTGATCACGCGTACGCCAGCTATCAGCGCAGGCTTTCCGCGATGACTCGGCTGGTTATTCCGAACCGGCAAGCCCGGCATTTATGGTTATGGACCAACGGCCTGTCCGTTCCTGGTACCGGTGCGCCGGATGTTATGGCGTTGATCCGCCAGATCGGATTTCTGCAAATTGACACGATCCGCAACGTGACGCGCGCGCATCACCATATCCTATGGACACGCAACCCCAATTATCGCGAACGGATGCTGTGGCCCTTGCTAGGTCGTGATCGTCTGTTGTTTGAACATTTCACCCATGATGCATCCTTGATCCCGATGGAGACCCTTCCGATGTGGCAACGCCAATTTCGGCGTCTGGGGTCCAAGGTCGCCGCTGCTGACTGGTATCGCTCGGGGTTGGGTCAATCCGAGATCAAGGCCATTCGCGCCCGGATCGAGGCCGAAGGCCCCCTGTCAACCCACGCGTTCGATACCAAGGCCGCCAGTCGCGAAATGTGGGCCCGCCCCCCGCACAAGAAAGCACTGGATCAAATGTGGTACGCAGGTGATCTAGCCACCTGCCATCGCGAAAATTTCGTGAAATTCTATGATCTTGGCGAACGGGTTTTCCCCGCCCATCTTCGTCACTCCCCGCCGGACACGGATCAGGTTGACTGGCTTTGCGACACGGCATTGGATCGTCTGAGCATAGGATCCGTGGGCGAGGTTCAACGGTTCTGGGCCGCGATGGATGCACGCGAGGCACGCGATTGGCATGCCCGGCGCAACTTGATCCCGGTTGAGATTATCGGCGCAGATGGTCGGCGCAATGCCGCATGGGCCACCCCGGATATCGAAGCACGCCTTGCCGCGCTGCCGACGCCCACAAGTCGCCTACGGATTCTGAACCCGTTTGACCCCGCCATCAGGGACCGCTCGCGCCTAGAGCGCCTTTTCGGATTTGAGTACCGCAACGAAATGTTTGTACCCGCAAATCAGAGACGTTGGGGATATTACGTGTACCCCTTGCTGGAGGGTGATCGTTTCGTTGGTCGAATGGAACTCAAGGCGGATCGCGCAAAAAACTGGATGCGCGTCACAGGATTTTGGCCAGAACCAGAGGTGAAATGGCCCGCAGCGCGGCGGGACAAACTGGACCGCGAACTGGTCAGATTTGCTCGGCTGGCTGGGGTGGAGAGTATTGAGTGGCAAATTACGCACCCCACCTAACGCGTTTCGAACACTCCTTAAAACATGCACATCACTTTGAACCTGCACACCGCAGAGAGGACGCCGACATTTTCAGAAAGCCAGTCTATCAGATTCTTGTCGAAACGTTTTGGCGAAAATATCCGGCCTGCACGCCACACACGCGCAAATTTTCGCCGTTCAATCCTGAAATCTCCTGTTGTTTAACCACTGTTCTGCTTAAGGTCGTGTGCATTGAGTTGCGCACACGAGGATTTTCAGTGACCTGCAAGAAGCCCATCTTCGCGGCAGCCACAACGGTCAGCCTGCTGGCCTTGACCGCGGGCGGCGCGTCGTCGGATAACCAGACGACAGGCAACACCAACATTTACGGTACGCCGGGCAATTTGATCGACATGCCAACGGCCGAAATGGCCGAAGAAGGGCAGATGTCCACGACTGTGTCCATCTATGGCGCAGGCAGCAACAACCAGACAACGCGCACAACTTTGTCCTTTCAAGTCCTGCCACGCGTCAGCGCCAGTTTTCGTTATTCGGGAATCGGTGGACTGGTTCCGGATCCGGGCCGTCCGACGTTCAGCACCCTTTACGACCGCAGCTTTGATTTACGTTTCCGGCTGGTAAACGAGGGGCGCTATATGCCCGCGATCGCGCTGGGTTTGCAGGATTTTATCGGCACAGGCATCTATGGCGGCGAATATCTGGTCGCGACGAAATCCATCGGCCCACGTCTGCGGTTCTCCGGCGGGATCGGCTGGGGCCGGTTTGGGAGCTCTGGGGCATTTGGTGCAACGGGTACGCGCCCTAAGACATTGCTGGGCGAAGGCGGCATTCCAACCTACGACCGCTGGTTTCGCGGCGATGTCGCGGCCTTTGCCGGGGCATCTTATGAAATCACGGACAAGCTGACCTTTAGCGCCGAATATTCCTCGGACGGATATGACCGCGAGGTCCGTGACGGTGCGATGAAGCGCAATTCGCCCTTCAACTTTTCGCTGGGCTACAAATTCAGCGACTCGCTTCGCGTCAGTGCATATTCGCTATACGGCGAAGAAGTGGGCGCGGCTGTCACGATCTCGCTGAATGCCCGCAAGCCCGCAGTAAAAGGCGGAGCCGAAAGCGCGCCCCTGCCAGTTTCGCCACGCAGCCAAGGTGACAGCGCCGATCTGGGTTGGACCACAGACCCGAACCGCAAGGCCAGCGCACGCAGCACCTTGGCCTCACTCTTGGAACGCGAGGGCATTGCACTGCACGCGATGGATCTGGACGACACGCGCGCGCATATCCAAATTCGCAACAACCGTTATGGCCTGCGCCCGCAGGCCTTGGGCCGTTCGGCGCGCGCCATGACACGCAGCCTGCCCGCATCGGTTGAAACCTTTGTCATCACCCAGATGGTCGAAGGACAACCCAGCACTTCGGCCACATTCCGGCGCAGCGATATCGAACGGCTAGAGAATGCACCCGCAACAGATATTCTGGCAGCAACGTCCTTTACGGATGGCGCATTGCAACCAGATGCCGAGGTTATGCCCGGCACATATCCCCGTCTGGAATACGGCATCGGCCCCTTCCTGCGCTTTAGCGTCTTTGACCCGGACAACCCGGTGCGAGCCAACGCAGGCATTCAGGCCAAGGCATCGTATCATTTTGGGCCCGGCTGGGTCGCGTCTGGATCCGTCTCGCAGAAAATACTGGGGGACCTGGACAAGGTCTCACTGCCCGGTGCATCTGGCCTGCCGCGTGTTCGTTCCAATCAGGCCCTCTATTCTCAGACCGACACGCCGACGATCGACTATCTAACTGTGTCCAATTATGGCCGTCCCGCCAAGAACATCTACAGCCGACTGACCGTTGGATATCTTGAACGGATGTATGCTGGGGCCTCGGCAGAATTGCTGTGGAAACCCGTCGACAGCCGATTGGGGCTGGGTGCCGAGGTCAACTATGTCCTACCGCGCGATTACGACCAGCAATTTGGCACGCGCAGCCGCAGCACCACCGGCGGCACTATCCCTGAATGGAACGGCCATCTGTCGGCCTATTATGACATCGGATACGGGTTTCACGGACAGGTCGATGCGGGCCGCTATCTGGCTGGCGATTGGGGGGCAACCGTCGCATTGGACCGCGTCTTCGCTAATGGTTGGCGCGTCGGGGCCTATGCCACCAAAACCAACGTCAGTTCGGCCACGTTTGGCGAAGGCTCGTTTGACAAAGGAATCCGGATCGAAATCCCACTGGCTTGGGGTGTCGGAACCCCGACGTTACAGAAATCCAAGACCACATTGCGTTCGCTGGCCCGCGATGGTGGGGCGCGCGTAGAAGTGGATGGACGGCTGTATGAAAAAGTGCGCGACACGCACCAGACCGAAATGGCCAAGTCTTGGGGGAAATTCTGGAGATGAGCGTGAAACCTGTTCTACACGCAATGGCCCTTGGGCTGACCTGTGTTGCCTTGGCCGCCTGCTCGAACGCACCTGAGCGTCAGGTAACGGCCGGCGGGATGGCGAAATCCATACTTAAAGGGCGCAGTAAACCTGCGCCAGTGGATCCAAACCAACTGGCCACCAGCATTCAGACCGTTCTTAGCAGCACCAACGCACCGGTCATTGCGCTGGCCATTCCGAACCGCAAGGCCGCCACTGTGATGCAGCAAGTTGAGCTCAATCATGGCTATGCCACCTTCGGCACCAGTGATCGGCGCAGCGTGACGTTGCGCGGCGGGATGGTTACAGGCACACGCGGGCTGGGCGAGGACATCATGTCGTCAAACATCAGCGGCGTTCAGGCCCTGATCGCCGGGCGCAAGAACGGAACCGCGCAGCGTGTCGTGCGATATCTCAACGGCGAGGATGTTACCGTCACACAGGTCAGTACCTGCACCGTACGTGTTAAAGACACAGGCCGGTATAAAATGGCAGACATCGACAGCGCTGCCACGACCGTCAACGAAGTGTGCCGCTCCGAGGATGGCGAGTTCACCAACTCGTACCGTGTCGCGCCGAATGGGCGTGTCCTGCAATCACGGTTTTGGCACAGCCCGATGAACGACTATATCGTCATTCAAGCGCTACGTTAAAACCAATGTTCTGCGCGCCGCTTTCGGCGATGCGGCCCTGCTAAGTTGCCAGCACACACGAAAAAGGCGGCTTTGAGGCCGCCTTTGACGTTCAAGTCGCGCTGTGATGCGCGGGATGAATCAGGTGTCGTCGGACGAATCGATTGCCGCGATTGCGATAATGGCGACTGCGATACCGGCAGCGACCAGACCGGGTGACATCGCCAGACCAGGGCCCGCTGTCGAGACAAACGGATCGGCGTTAACATCTTGTGCTGCAACAGGTGCGGCGGTTGAAACGGCGACGGCTGCTGCTGCGGCCAGAAGAGAAAACTTGTTCATGGTATTATTCCATTTTCAAAAGTCAGTTTAGGGCTTGTGCACTTGATTATTACATATCTGTCACAAAAAATAAACTGTTTCGACCTAAACGGACTGCACGCGACCCTGCGAGTACCCCGAAAAGGCAAGAAACTGCACAAAATTTCTTCACAAATCTAAAAGGCTCCAAACGCAAAAAAGGCGGCTTTTAAAGCCGCCTTTTCCGTCAATCTGCGCAAACGCAGAATGTAATCAGGTGTCGTCCGACGAGTCGATCGCGGCGATCGCAATGATACCAACCGCGATACCGGCTGCAACCAGACCAGGCGACATCGCCAGGCCGGGGCCCGCTGTCGAAACAAACGGATCGGCGTTTACGTCTTGTGCTGCAACAGGTGCTGCTGCTGCGATGGCGACGGCAGCTGCTGCTGCGAATGTCGAAATCTTGTTCATGTTATTCTCCATTACTAGTTCGTGGGGATGATGGCTCCACGAAATCCATATTCACTATCGCATAACAGGGTTCAAAACAAAACAGTTTTCGCCTCGTTTCGGCCCCATCCCACAGGCTAGGAGGAGCTTCGCCTATGGGGAGTCAACGCATTGCTAAACCTCAACTTTCGCGCGCCCAAAGGTGACAGTTTTGTGACAGCGACCAACGGATTTTGCTGCGCGTTGCTGCAATGCAACATCAAATACAGGCAGAATAGCGTTGCCTTTCCTCGCCAACCTAACACATGGCATCTCGCGAATCATCATACCCAGAGGTGAGATCGTTTAACATCACGCGTTTGGATCACGCAGACCGATCACCTGACTTGCCGGAACCAATTGACCGCCTGACATGACCAAAACGGTCTGACCCTCACTCAGGCGCGCTTCGACTATTCGATCTTGCGTAACAACCGGGGTCGATCCCAACAAGTCTTCGCCTTGAAAGAAATCAACCGTCAGGTTGTACAGCCCGTCTGCAAGTTTAGCGCCGGCCTCATCCCGACCATCCCAGTCAAGGTTTCCGCCCTCAGTCGCCACCTCTTGTTGATACACGATGCCGCCGCGCAAATCTCGCACCACCAGATACGCCAGATCCGCCCCAGCATGGGAGGGTATGTTGATTGGGACAGGTTCACCCGCAAAGCTGACTGGCATATCTGCGCGCGCCGTCATCCCGACCCATCCCTGTAACTGCCCCATTCCTAGAACACTCAATTGATCGCCCAGCCCGATCAATAAATCATTCGTGCGCACCTGTTGTTCCACCGAAGAAAACGCAGCCAGTTGCGAGGAGAACTCGGACGAATCGACCGGGTTCAGAGGGTCTTGATTTTTCATCTGCGCTGTCAGCATTTTCAGAAATGTCTCAAAATCCGAGGCCAGTTTGGTCGCAGAATCAGTGGCGGCGGCTTTTGGGCCCACCGTTGCGCCAAATGCACTGCTTGTCTGCGTCGCGGTAACGTCCATCTTCAGGCTCCTTCTCAAAGACGAATATCAAGTCTGTCAGTCGGCCCGATCTTGGCTTCGGCCACCGGACCTGCGGGTGCGGCAGGGCCATCCCCCGTGTCGGGAAAACCGCCCGGCACATCGTGCTTGCCCTTGCCGCGCGCGCCAGTGTCGGCACCGTCGCCCGATCCTGTGGTGAAGTTGAACCCGGTTTCATCATATCCGATGCTCCGAAATTCCTGCGCCAACGTTTCAATGTGGCGACGCATCAGATCCAGCGTCTCGGGGCGGTCAGCCAGCACATTGACAGTCATCATGCCATCAGCGCCTGAAAGTGAGATTCGAACCCGGCCCAGTTCAACCGGATTCAACGTAAGCTCGATTGGCCGATCACCCCGCTGCGCGATCGCCTCAGATATTTGAACTGCTATGTGCCGGGCAGTCTGGGTGGAATTGCTTTGAGCCGCCTGCAATCCTCCACCCCGGATATCATTAAGCCCAGTGGCAAGCCGCGTATCACCGGACAGTGAGAAGCCCGTTCTGTCAGTAGACTCCGAGGGGGCGCCGCCCTCCTCCACAATCAACGCAGCCCAGACGGGTGGCGCTGATGCTTGCCCCGATGTGGCGTTTGGTTGTCGCGTCTGCGCATGTACATTGGCATCAACAGCCGTGTCACGCACCTTCGAGGCAACCGACATAGACGCATCATTTTGGCCCCCTTGGGCGGCAGCCTTCCGGGAGGTCTGTCTATGGCTGGGAACATCTGACTGTGCAGTGATAAAATTAGGTTTGGTGGCGGCGATTTCCGGCCCGCTTGCCTGTCTCACCCCCACCGTGTCGGGCGCCGGTTGGCTGCTTTGGTCATTCGGCGGTGCCCGATCCGAAGTGATAGGCGCAAAAGCTTGACCGGTGGCGGCCATCCCCGGCTGCAACCTTGGTGCAGGAGGGCTATCGCTCCCCCATTGTTGGTCACGGCGCAGGTTGGCATCCGGCCTCACTTCTCCACCGGAGGAGGCCTGCTGGGCTCTGCCCGGCTGATCATTTAAACGGCCGGTGTCAGAGAGCATCACGACATCACGACCCGCAGGCGTATTCACGCTTGCGCCTGCTTCAAGCGCTCGCTTGACCAGCGAGAGGTTTTCTTTGGGTCTAACAAAACCGTCCTCGACCTCTGCTAACAAAGGATCGCCACGTAGGTTTGAGGGCATCGCAGCCTCTGTCAACGCCTGCTGCACCGCCGCTGATCGAAAAGCCTCCGTTCTGGGCAACCCACCGACATCTTGGCCAGCGATTGCGCTTGTTGCATTCCCCAGTGGCGAGTCCGACGATGGTTTTACCCCCGGCATGCCGATTTCAATTCTATAAAACTGAGATTTCCTTACAATCTGTTCTCGGATCGTTTGGTCCTGCGTCGACGCTTTGCTGTTCGAAAAATCCCCCCCGTCGGCTTCAATCCCTGTTGCGAAAGCGACGGGTGGTGTGTTTGCTCGCAAAGTTGTTGTCCCTGACGCTGTGTCAGAGACGAGCGAAACCTGACGTGCCTCAATCAGAGGCATCGGATCATTGTCCCCAGCTGCAGCCTCAGTTTGTGTTAACCCAGCTTCAGACGAAGGCAAATCTCTGGAAACTGGCATTAGGTCAGCGTCCATTTGTTGCAGTTCGTGCGTCTTTGATTCTTTGCCGCGAAAAATCGCCTGAAAGGTCTGCAAACCTAACATATCGTCACCATGGCGCTGATCGCGATCAGATCCCGAATCTGTTGTGCCCAACTCTTTGTCAGAACCGGGGGCGGCGATACTTGCAGTCTGCGCGCCAGAGGTATGAACGGTCAATGAGCCTAGCATATTTGCCTCCAGAGATTCAGTCTTTGAGGCAGCATCATTGCAAATTCTGGTTACCGCTTCTTTACCGGTTTGCGTTCAAGTACATCCGAGTGTTTTCAATTCGAGGTATTCCCGTGACCGATCCTTTACCAGTTTCCCCACCCCAGCGCGCCGCGCATGCCCGCATCACATCTGCGTTGTCGCCCCGGCAAGCCGCAGAAAAGCTAGAGGCATCCTTTCTGGTGGAGATGCTGAAAGCAGCCGGTATTGGCAAAAGCCCCAGTTTTTCAGGAGGCATCGGCGAGGATCAGTTCGCCTCATATCAACGTCAGGCGCTTGCCGACAAATTGGTTCAATCCGGCGGAATCGGTCTGGCCGAATCCTTTTATCAAAGCCTAGCGGAGAAACATAATGACCAATAACAACCCTCAAACCTTGATAAATCGACTTGATTCATTGCTTGAAGACGAACGGCGGGCATTGTTGGACGGTGACCTGCAAACGATTGCCGGTTTACTTGAACGCAAAGACGCCTTGATCGATGCGCTGAACGCCGCCGAACCGGAGGTAGATACGGATATGGCAGCGCTAAAAGGCAAGGTAGACCGCAATCAAGCCCTGTTGGATGGTGCCTTACAGGGCATCCGCAAAGTCGCCGGGCGCATGGCGGCTTGGCGCAAAATCCGTCGCACTCTGGAAACCTATGATGAAACCGGGCGGAAAAAATCAATCACAGGCGAAGTCGATCATCAAATCGAAAAGCGGGCATAGCCGCAATGGCAAACATTCCGGCATGCACCCTGCCAGATTTTACTTAAATACGGGACACAAGCCCCACCTATATTAGCATTCCTTTAGCACCTCTCCCCCCATGTTCTGCGTGCATCCAATGAGGATGGCGCAGCTTAGACCGCCGGTCGGTTGCACTGGTCAGAATGACGGGTCAGGCCGCCCCATAGAAGGGAGCGGGACGTGTAACAGGCGCAAAAGCGCTACAAGCTAAAGGAAAATGCTATGTCCAGCATTCTGACAAACAACAGCGCGATGGTTGCGTTGCAAACCCTGAAATCGGTCAATTCAAACTTGGCCAAAACGCAAGATATGATTTCGACCGGCAAAGAGATCGGCAAAGCCAAGGATAACTCGGCCATCTGGGCGATTTCCAAAGTGATGGAATCTGACGTAAGCGGCTTTAAAGCGGTTTCAAAATCGTTGGCTCTGGGTGAATCCACTGTGGCCGTTGCCTCGGCTGGCGCGGAACAAATCACCGATATCCTGAAAGACATGAAAGAACGTATCATTGCGGCCACCGGTGAAAACGTCGACCACGCAAAAATCGGGGCCGAGATCACCGAAATGACCGGTCAGATCACCGATATCATCAACGCGTCGCAGTTTAACGGGGCCAACCTGTTGGCCACAGACGTAGATGGCAACGGCGCAACCGACATTACGGTAACATCGTCGATCAACCGGGTTGGTGCCACCTCTGTTACACGTACTGACATCACTGTGGCAGGCGTCGATTTCGAAGCTGACTTGGACCTATCTGATATCGACGTCAGCGATGCTGCCAGCGCCGACACCTCCGTCGCCGCAATCGAAGCGCACATCCAGACGGCCGTTAATGGCGCCGCAGAGTTAGGTGCGTCAGCTGCGCGAATCTCAGGACAGAGCGATTTCGTATCAAAACTGACTGATGCAATGACATCAGGTATCGGTTCACTGGTCGATGCCGATATGGAGGCGACCTCGGCCCGACTACAGGCGTTGCAGGTACAACAGCAGCTATCAACGCAATCGTTGTCCATTGCCAACCAGGCGCCTCAGGCAATCCTGTCACTGTTCAGAGGTTAACATTTTCAGGGGCGCCGCCTGGCGCCCCTGACACTCCGCCTTGAACAGAAGTTATCCGGAAAGGAAGTGACGTGAACGCGACACGCATGGCGCAAAATGCCTATGGAAACGACTCGCAGCCGACAAAAACCAGCCGCGACATCGAGTATGACGTCTTTGCACGGATCACCCGACGTCTAAAAGACGCCGACACGCGCAGATCAACCGAAATGACCGAGCTAGCTGCAGCAGTCTATGACAACCGTCGTCTCTGGATCATTCTGGTGACCGATGTCGTGGACAAGGCCAACCCTTTGCCCGCTGAGCTGAAGGCGCGAATAATGTATCTCGCTGAATTCACCGAAACTTACAGCCGAGATGTTTTACATAACAACGCGCCCGTTGCCCCCCTGATTGACATAAACACCGCCATCATGGCTGGCCTGCATCCACAAAGGCCAAAGACATGAGCGGCCTTGTCCTGAAACTGGCCCCAAAGGAACGTGTTCTGATCAACGGAGCCGTGATCGAAAACGGTGACCGCCGCTCGCGCCTGTCAATTGTGACACGGGGGGCAAACATCTTACGCTTGCGCGATGCTATTCACCCCGAGGAGGCGACAACCCCAGTGCGCCGGGTCTGTTATGCGGCGCAACTGGTCCTGTCTGGCGACGCGGACGAAGACGAAGCCCGCCTTCCTCTCTTGCGCCGTATCGAAGAGCTGAGCCAGGTTCTGACCGACACGGACAGTCGCACTCATTTAGGTTGCGCAACACAGGCTGTTATTGATGGCCAATATTATCAGTGCCTCAAATCTCTAAGGTCCCTGTTGGCGCGCGAAGAACGCCTGCTGGCGCATGGTGTCACATGAGTTATCAACCCATTGTTCCAATTGGTGGTTTAGTCGGCTGGAAGTTTCTGACCCGCACGCTGGAAACACAGACGACCGCGTTCGATAATAGCGCCGAAATCACCCGCGATACCGAATATTTTGAAAAAAACATCGCTTCGGTCGAGACTGCTGAACAACTGGTCTCGGACCGCCGGTTGCTGCGGGTGGCATTGGGTGCTTTTGGTTTGGGTGACGATCTGGATAGTCGCGCCTTGATCCAGCAAGTTCTGGAAGGAGGCACACAAAAAACGGGCGCGTTAGCCACACGGCTGGCCGATGATCGCTACCGTGCATTCGCAGATGCCTTCGGCTTTGGGAATGCGGCGGGACGACGTACGGCCAATCCCGGTTTTAGTACTGAAATTACAGGGCAATTCCGCCGAGTTCAGTTCGAAGTCGCCGTTGGAAATCAGGATGAAAGCCTGCGCCTGGCAATGGATGCACAACGCAGTTTTCTGGATATTGCCAATCAATCTGGCAGCGAAGAGGTTCGTTGGCTGAAGATCATGGGAAACCCCCGCCTGCGGCAATTGTTTGAAACCGCTCTGGGCTTGCCCAGCAGTTTCGCCCAGATTGATATCGACAAACAGGTCGCGGTCTTTTCCGAACGTGCAGGCCGGCAGTTGGGCCTTAAAGATCTGACAACACTTGCCAACGCCGAGGTTCAGGACGCAGTGATCGAACGGTTCTTGCTACGTGATCAAGTCAGCAACTTTACCGCGCAATCCAGTGCGTCTGTAGCACTGACACTTTTGCAGAATGCATCCCGATTCGATTGACGTATTAACGGGCCGGCGCAAAAACGCTGACTTTTCTGGCCACTATCGCTAACGCGATGTCTTGCGCCGCGCCACACACATCATCATCTCCGCCTTTGTTTGCACCTACGCTGACGGCCCGGCCAGGGCTGGCCTGCGTTGATCCGGTGCCGCGCCGCGCGCGACAAGGCTCGCACCCGCGCGCCGCAAAATCAGCGACAGCCGGTCAAAACTTCGTTGGGACGATACGCTCTCGGTCTCGGCAAGGAAGGCGTCAAGTTCAGGCCAAGCGCGGATTGCCTGATCCAGCTCAGGATCGCTGCCCTCGGCATACAGCCCGGCGCGGATCATTGTTTCTGACCGGGCATATGCCCCCAGCAAAATGCGTGCGCGCATCAATAACGTATTTTCAGCCTCATCCGCAGCCTGTGGCAAGCTGCGAGAAACAGAGCGCAATAGATCGACCGCCGGATACCGACCACGTTCCGCGATGGCACGATCCATGACGACGTGACCATCTAGCACCCCTCGCAGAATGTCAGCGACAGGTTCATCCATGTCCGCCCCCGCCACAAGCACGCTGAACACGGCGGTGATCGCACCCTGATCCAATGCGCCCGGCCCCGCCCGTTCACACAACGACATGATCATATGCGCAGTAGAGGCAGGATAGCCGCGTAGCGCAGGCATTTCACCCGCTGCGGTCGCTACTTCGCGGTGCGCTTCGGCAAAGCGCGTAATGGAATCCGCCAACAACAGAACTTCCTTGCCTTGATCCCTAAAATGTTCGGCCACCGCCATGGCCGTCCAGGCACACCGTCGCCGCACCAGCGGCGACCGATCCGAAGTTGCAGCAACAATGACAGAACGCGCCATTCCTTCAGGTCCAAGAACGTTGTCGATGAAATCACGCAACTCGCGCCCGCGCTCACCGATCAAGGCAAAGACCACCACATCAGCCTGCATTTTTCGTCCCAGATGCGCCAGAAGGCTGGATTTACCCACACCTGCCCCCGCAAACAGGCCAATACGCTGCCCCCGCACAATAGGTAAAAATGTGTTAAACGCCGCCATGCCGGTCTCCAGCCGCTCCCCCATCGGCGCGCGCTGCGCGGGCGGGGGGGGATTGGCACGCAATGCTCGCGCATGTGGGCCACGCAGCAACGGACGCCCATCCATCGGCTGTCCGAACGGGTCGATCACCCGCCCGATCCATCGGTTCGAGGGGGCGATAACGCTCGCCTCCATCAACGCGGCCCGATCCCCCAATGACACACCTGCAGCAGTATCATCAGGCAACATCATCACGCCACCCTGCTCTAGCTGAAGCACCTCACCCCACAAAACGCCACCGTCCCGGCGTGTCACACGCAGGCGATCCCCCAATCGGGCCGCATTGCCCAATCCGCCGATTTGCAACGTGCCGCCTGACACTGCGGTAACGCGACCAATGACATGTTCAGCGCTTAACGCAGTAATCTCTGCGCCAAGGCAGGTCAGTTTTTCTGTGCCCATCGGTCTCTCCAATAATTTCCTGAAAACAATTTCTAAAGGAATCACGGTTAATCCTTGGTTGAAGGCGACGCAGAGAGATCCAGTAATGTTCGATAAGCTTGAAATTTTCCGAATGGCCGACGCGATGGCCCGACATGCCAGCACGCGTCAGGCCGTAGTGGCGCGAAACTTGGCCAATGCCGATACGCCGGGCTACGCCGCGCGTGATATCGCGCCGTTCAAGGAAACATATCAGGCGCAAGGCGCCGGATTCGCCCAACGCGCCACGCGCCCCGGGCACTTGTTCAACGCCTTTGGGGATTTTCCCGTTCAGGTGCGCGAAAAAGACGAGGCGCTGAGAGAACCGAATGGAAATTCTGTTTCGATAGAAATGGAAATGCTTAAGGCGGTCGATGTTCAACGCCAGCATGAACGCGCAATCGCGATCTACAAATCCTCGCTCACCGTCCTACGCGCTGCAACGAGCAGTCGCTGATCAAATACAGGAGCTAACATCATGAATGACTTTTCCAATGCTCTGTCTATTGCCGCTTCGGGGCTCAAGGCGCAGTCAACGCGGCTACTGCATACGTCGGAAAACATCGCGAATACCGATACCCCCGGATATCGCCGTAAAACAGTAGCGTTTCAGACCATGATGGGTGGTGACAACGCCGGTCAGGTAGAAACCGGTCGGGTGCGGTTGGATCAAAGTGACCTTAAGAAAATCTATGATCCCTCTCATCCGCTGGCAGATGACACCGGCACCTATGACGGATCAAACGTCGATCTGGTGATCGAAATCGCCGATGCCCGTGAGGCGCAGCGCAGCTACGAGGCTAATCTTAAAATGTTCGATCAGACCCGGCAGATGTCATCAAGCCTGCTGGACCTGCTGCGCCGCTAATCTCGATCAACAATCCCACAAATAGGAGTTCCAGAATGGAAATCGCTGCCCTTAATGTCGCGCAAAAATATGCGGCCTCCCGCCCCGCAACAGAACCTCAGGCAGGGGCGTCCGGCCCTGTAGAAACAGCAGTAAACTTGGCGCGCGATTTTGCTGCCACATTGCAGGAATCTGAATCAACTGCCAAAGCGGCCATGGTTGGGGAGGCCGACCCACATACACTGGTTCAGGCTCTTGCCCAGACCGAGCTGGCCGTTGAAACGGCTGTGACCGTGCGGGACAAGGTCGTGGAAGCGTATCAAGAAATCCTGCGTATGCCGGTCTGACCGCATGCAAAGCGAGGTGATTTTTTTCGACACTTTGCGACAGGGATTGTGGGTGGCTGTGGTCATCGCAATGCCCATTCTCGCCATCGCACTTATAGCGGGTCTGACGGTTGGTTTGTTTCAAGCGTTAACCTCAATCCAAGAGCTAACTTTAACCTTCGTGCCAAAACTGGCCGCGATCGTTGTCGTGTTCTGGATGTCCATGGGCTTCATGACGACCACGTTGGTGTCGTTTTTTCAAGACCGTCTGATACCGCTGATCATAGGAGGCTAACTTGGAAACGTCCGGCTACACGACCCTCACCCGTCAGTCCGGCTTGATGCGCGAGATGCAGGCCGTGGCGAACAATATTGCGAATGCAGCCACAACCGGATTCCGACAGGAAGGGCTGGTTTTCTCAGAATACATCAAGCGCACAGGCAGTGGACCATCGATTTCCATGGCCACAGCGAATGTGCGTCACTCCTCGGCGCTTCAGGGCGCGTTAACCCAAACCGGCGGGGCGCTGGATTTCGCAATCGAAGGGGACGGTTTTTTTCTAATTGAAACGCCTCAGGGCGAGCGTTTGACCCGCGCGGGTAGTTTTTCAATCTCTGCCGAGGGCGATCTGGTTACGAATGATGGGTTTCGCGTTCTGGATGGCGGAGGTGCGCCTGTGTTTATTCCACCGGACGCCACTGCGCTGAACGTGTCCAGCGATGGCACAGTCAGCTCCGATGGCCGCCCATTAGCCCAGATCGGTTTGGTTACACCGCGGGACACAGTGGGTCTTTTCCGAGAGGACGGTGTGATGTTTCGCTCCGAGGCGGGGTATGACCCGGTGCTGGACGGTCGCATCTTGCAAGGTTTTCTGGAGGGAGCCAACGTTGACCCCGTTAGCCAGATCGCCCGCATGATCGAAGTCCAGCGCGCCTATGAATTGGGCCAGAACTTCTTGGAAGCCGAAGATAAGCGCCTGCGCACTGCGATGCAGACATTCATTCAATCCAGATAGGAGACACCAAATGCGTGCCTTGAAAATCGCCGCCACCGGTATGGCGGCTCAACAAATGCGGGTCGAGACAATCTCGAACAACCTCGCGAATATGTCGACCACCGGGTACAACACCCGCCGGGCCGAGTTTGCTGACCTGCATTATCAACAATTTTCTCGCGCAGGCAGTGTGAATGCCGCTGATGGCACCGTGTTGCCCACTGGTGTTCAGCTTGGGTTGGGCGTGCGCCCCGCAGCGGTGTCTGTGCATCTGGCACAAGGATCTCTTTCGGCCACGAATGGCGATCTGGATATAGCTATCGACGGAAATGGCTATCTTGAGGTCAATCTGCCATCGGGCGAGGCCGCCTATACGCGAGACGGGGCCTTGAAACGTTCTGCCGACGGCATGATCGTTACGTCCGACGGGTTTGCAGTGGCCCCTGAAATCGTGATCCCAGACGATGCACGCAGCATTTCAATCAATGGCGCGGGCGAGGTATACGCCTATTTTCAAAACAGCCCCGAGGCACAGTTGCTGGGCCAGTTTACGCTTGCAAGCTTCACAAATGCAAAAGGGCTAGAGGCACGCGGCAGCAATCTGTTTTCGGTAACCGAAGCCTCAGGCCCAGCACTTCAAACCACCCCGGGCGAGGACGGCTTGGGAACATTGCGCCAAGGGTATCTTGAGGACAGCTCGGTTGACCCCGTGCGTGAGATCACCGAGCTGATCGAGGCTCAGCGCGGGTACGAACTGAACTCCAAGGTCATCTCCGCAGCAGATCAAATGCTGGGCGCGACGACGCAGGTGCGCTGATGCGGCTCCTTGTCCTGTTCGCGCTGTGCCTGACCACCCCGGCTATGGCCGATACCGTGCTGGCCGCGCGCACCATCCGGGCGCAAAGCCTGATTATGCCACAGGATTTGGTGGTTAAACAGATCGACGTCGTCGGCGCGATCGTCGATCCATCCAAAGTCATCGGCCAAGAAGCGCGTGTTGCTCTTTATGCTGGCCGCCCCATCCGGCCCGGTGACGTTGGACCGCCCGCCGTTGTCGAACGCAATCAGATCATTTCGCTAATCTATGAGCAATCCGGCATCAGCATCACAACCGAGGGCCGGTCACTTGGACGAGCTGGCCCCGGAGAATTCGTGCGTGTGATGAATCTCAGCTCGCGCCTCACAGTTTCAGGGCAAGTTCTGCCCGACGGGCGCGTCATCGTATCCAACTAGGAGACCAACATGTCCAAGCAGATTGTCTGCCTAGGTCTTGCCCTAGGTCTTGCCGCTTGCGGGCGCGGTGATCACATTGGCAAACCGCCATCATTCACCCCCAACACCGAGTCGCCAGAGCAGGCCGCGATGCTTTTGCCCGGCTTGCCCGAAACTGTTGAGCCACGCCGGAAAGCGGATCAAGCGTCCCTTTGGGCGGCGGGGCGCCAATCCCTGTTGGGGGACCGGCGCGCGATGCAACGCGGCGACATCTTGACGGTGGTGATCGAAATTGACGACGAGGCCCAGATTTCCAACTCCACCTCTCGCTCACGATCCGGAACCGAAAGCCTGGGAGTGCCGCAGCTTTTGGGTTTGCCCCAACGCCTGGACAAAAAGCTGCCTACAGGGGCAACGTCAGCCGAGGCCGTTTCTATTAACTCCTCCAGCAAGTCAGGCGGAGATGGTTCGGTCAGCCGTCGCGAGGAACTGACGCTGCGCGTAGCCGCCACAATCATGCAGGTTTTGCCCAATGGCGTTCTGTCGATTCAAGGCAGTCAGGAAGTGCGCGTTAACTTTGAAATGCGCGAATTGCTGGTGACAGGGTACGTGCGCCCCGAGGATATCTCGCGCCAGAATGAAATCACTTATGACAAAATTGCGTCTGCCCGCATTTCCTATGGTGGACGCGGTCAGATCACCGACATGCAACAACCGCGCCTCGGCCAACAGGTTCTGGATGCCATATTGCCCTTCTGAAAGGCCATGTTATGAAGAAACTACTTCCCCTCATCCTCGCCCTTGTCGGCATAGGCGGCGGCGTTGGTGCTGGGCTGGCCATGCGCCCGGAGTCATCTCAGCCTATTGCGGCCGAGCCAGACGCGACGGTCGGCGCGTCAGCAATTGCTGGCGATCACGCCAAGAAAGATACTCAGCAAGCCAAAGCCAGTGCCCACGCGGACGAAAACAGCGCGGAGACAATCGAATTCATCAAGCTAAACAATCAATTTGTTGTCCCCGTCGTCAAGGGCGACAAGGTGGAAACACTGGTTGTCATGTCGCTAAGCATTGAGTTGAAGGCTGGAAACGCCGACATGATTTATCGCCGCGAACCCAAGCTGCGTGACTCGTTCCTCCAAGTCCTGTTCGACCATGCCAATATGGGCGGGTTTCGTGGTGAGTTTACAAACACCGACAATCTGGACGTCCTGCGGTCTGGCCTTTTGGAGGTGGCGCAAGGTGTTGTCGGCGATGTTGTGACCGGCGTGTTGATCACTGACCTCGCACGTCAGGATTTGTAAGGCACACCCTGCATTTCTTGCAAAAGCATCAAGGCCTCTATGCTCTCAGTATCCCGACGCATCAGGGCATTGCGTCGGGCTGTTTTTTCGTTTTGATCCAGTTGCGCAATAGCCTCTGACCGGCCAAAAGCGCGACGCAAAGCGCCGATTCTCTCTGCCTTTTTAACCAGAACTTGCGCCAACTCCATGTTTAGCGCACGGCGTGATCGTTGAGCCCAACCTTGCCAGGCCAGATCCGCGCCAATAGCACGCACCCCATCCAACTGATCCGTAGGGAGATGAGCGACAACGGATCGATGCGTTTCCAGGTCAGCCAATGAGCGTCGCAATTGCGCCTCCCGCGTGACCAGTTTCTGAAATTTTGACTGTTCCTTGCGATAGACCACCTGTGTAATCTGCCTCATTTCTTCAAGATCGCTCATGATTTCCCTCCGGCGCGCCGGCGCATGTCTTCGGCGAACCTGATCGCCGCCGCGACGGCCCTATAGTGGTCAGCGTCAATCTCTTGCCCGATTTTGGTTGTCGCATGCAACGCACGGGCGGTGGGCGGATCATGTCGAATTGGAACGCCATGCTCCATAGCCAGCTCCCGAATGGCCAATGCCATGTGATCAACCCCTTTAGCCACACATTCCGGCGCGGCACCGGGGGCACGGCTCCATTTCAAGGCGACCGCGTAATGCGTTGGATTAACCACAACCACGTCTGCTTTGGGCACTTCGGCCATCATCTGATCGGATGCAATCTGTTGGCCACGCATACGCCGCTCCTGCTTCATATGCGGATCACCCTCATGTTTTTTGATTTCGTCGCGGACTTCCTGATGGGACATTCGGTTTTTGCGGTTGTGGTCGAAACTCTGCCACATGAAATCAATTGCACCGATCATCACGGCAACCACGCAAACGACCATCATAAACTCCACGATCATGCGCGCCATCAATGCGCCAATGATACGTGGTTCGGCAAACATTGCTCCGGCCATTTCTGGCATTCGCCATTTTAGGAAAGCCCCCAGTACTACCGAGTAAACGACCAATTTCACGAAGCTTTTTCCGAACTCGACCAGCCCTGATAGGCCGTATTTGTTCTTGGCATTCGAAATTGGATTGATGCGCGACAACTTGGGGATCAACTTGTCGGGGGCAAACACCATCGCCTTTTGCGCAAAAACCGCCAGCAATGCGATCCCCGCCGGAATAGCGAACCAGACAATCAGCCCGGATGCCAACGCCCCCAAGAATCCCCCAATCGGCGCCGATGCTCGCCCGTCAAATATCAAATCAGATAACGCATTCGCCTGATCGATCAGAACCATCAACTGTGTACTGATGTGCTTGATCGACTGTGCGCCCGCCGCGAGCCCTGTGATGAGAAATCCCAGATAGGCCCCTGCCATTGTCAAATCTGCCGACCGCGCAAGCTCACCCTTTTTGCGGGCTTCATCCAGCTTGTGCTGCGTAGGCTCGTGAGTTTTGTCGGAATCGTCCTGTGCTTGTGACATCAGGGGGGGCCAAACGGATTAATGATGAAATGCTGTAGCGCAGTCATCCATAGCCCAAGCATGCTGGGCGCCAGCAAAAACAACAGGAACAAACCGCCCGCCGTAATGACCGGCGCACCGACGAAAACCACCATCATTTGCGGCATCGCTCGGTTAATGATTCCCAGTGTCAAATTGTAGAGGACTGAAACGATGACAAAGGGCGCGGCCAGCGTGAACGCCAGCGAAAACGCACGGGCCACCTGAGCGACCCCCCATTGAGAAACCCCAGCAGAACCAGGCAAATCACCAACAGGAAAGATTCCGTAGGTTGTTATCACCAACTCCGCGACACGGACGTGTAACCCCATAATCATGGCCAGTGTGATCGCCCCCAGCGCCAGAACATGCCCCATCGCCGGCAACGGTGTGACCCCCGCTGCCCCCAGAATCTGGGATAATGACGTTGCCTGCGCTGCGATTGATCCGGCTGTTTGCATGGCCAACAAAAACAGCCGCACTCCAATCCCAATCATCAAACCGATCGCCGTTTCCGTCACGGCTAGCCATGCGAAATCCGAGTCTGGTTGCCCCATCAGATAAGGCGCGACGGCTGGGGCGCAAATAGCAGTGAATGCCAAAGCAAGCGCCAGTTTGATCCGCATGGGAACCGATTGCTCCCCAATGCCAGGAAACAAAGACACGATCGGTCCAACTCGCAGAAAAACAACGGCGTGCAGCCATAGAGTATCCTGACTGATTTGCAAAAGCGCGGGCAAACCAGTCAAGCGGCCACCACGCCCACCAAGGATGGGCGTGCCTCTATTCCGATTTCCTCAAACGACAAGACGGGGGTATTGATGTTTTTGGCCGACAACACTGTACGCAAGAACCGTCGGCGCATGGTCGAGGTGACAACCGCAGGAAAAATCCCATTGTCCGCCGCGCGGGCCACCTCGCCAGAAACTCCAGTGGTCAAAGCATTAAACAACTCAGGCGGAAGGGCCACATCGAGTCGCCCGCGATCTTGATCCACTTGATACGTGGTAAACGTATCCTCCCACTCGGGTGCCAATTGAATCAAGGGCAACGTGCCATCATCACGTTGAAGATTGGCCACAAGTTGAAAACCAAGTCGTTGGCGCACATGCTCACAAATTGCTTCGGGCTTCTGATGAAGTTGCCGCGCTTCGGCGGTCGCTTCGATGATCAAAGGCAGGTTGCGGATCGAAACTTGCTCGGCCAACAGCAATCGCAAAATGGCATGCAACATGTCCGCAGGAACGCGATCCGGGATCATTTCATCCAGCAGTTTTCGATTTGCCTCGGCTCGCGCCGAATCACTGAGGTTGAGCATCTCGTCTAGCAAGCGTCGCATCGCTTTCATCGTCAACAAACGGCTAAGATTGCGGCGGATCACCTCAAGCAGATGAGTCGCCAGTATTTCCGCTGGGGCCACAGTTGTACCACCTTCCAACACCACATCCTCCTGATGTTCTGGAGAAATCCAGCGGGCCGGGGCACCATAGACAGGTTCGGCCACAGGTTCCCCCGGTGGCAAGATTGCCACGCTGTCTGGGTCCAACAGTAAAATTTTGTTGGTGCGCAGCAGCGCTTGCCCCTGCTCAACACCCTGAACGCGAATGGTGTACCTGCCCGATGGAAGTCCCGGATCGTCCGTTAACCTGATATCAGGCAAAATGACCCCAAAATGCGTTGCGACATGCGCGCGCATGTTGGAAATTCGCGCATCCAGGCCAGTCCCCGGGTCCAGAACAAGGTTCACTAGGTCAGGCGCAAATTCGACATGGACGTCATCCAGTTCCAGAATATCACCCAGAGACTTTTCCGCCTTTTTGGCGTCGCTAGGCTCAACTGGGATGTCCCGTATCTTGGCCTCAGATACGCGCCTATAAAGAATGATTGCCGTTAGACCCAATGCTGCGCCGCCAACAATAAATGGGACAAACGGTAAACCGGGCACCAAAGCAAACATGATCATCAAAGCCGCCACGGTTGCCATTGCCGCCGGGTGGCGCCCCAACTGTGCAACCAGTGCCAGATCAGTCGCGCCCGTGCTGCCGCCCCGCGCCAACAGCAACGCAGATGCAATTGAAATGATTACCGCTGGGATCTGGGTTACCAACCCGTCACCAACAGTCAAAATCGCATATGTTTCAAAAGCCTGCCCCAAAGGCATGCCATGCACGACTATCCCCATGACCAGGCCCATGACCAAGTTTAGCAACGTGATCAATAGCCCAGCAACGGCATCGCCTTTGACGAATTTGGATGCCCCATCAAGCGAGCCGAAAAAAGTCGTTTCCTGTAGCTCGCGATCACGCCGCTCGCGTGCCTGATCGTGGTTAATCGCGCCGGCGGCCATGTCGCTATCAATCGCGAGCTGCTTACCCGGCATCCCATCCAGCGCGAACCGAGCGCCGACCTCCGCCATACGTGCCGCACCTTTGGTAATGACCATAAAGTTGACGATCAATAGAACGCCAAACACAACCAATCCCAAAAAGACGCTGCCCCCCATGACAAAGCTGGCGAATCCTTCGATCACCCCGCCGGCCGCACTGGTCCCTGTGTGGCCCTGACCGATAATCAGTTTCGTCGATGAAATGTTAAGTGACAATCGTAACATCAAGGAGGCTAAAAGGATCGTCGGAAAGGCCGAAAAGTCCAACGGGCGCTCAATGAAAAGCGTGACTGTGAAAATCAGAATAGCAAGACCGAACGAGGCTGCTAGACCTACGTCCAATACCCAGGCGGGGACGGGTAGAATCATCATGACGATGATCGCCATTAACGCCAGAGCCAATAAAACCGTGGGTTGGAAAGCGTCCCTCAGAGACATGGGCCTCATTGGTCAACCTCCTTTTTAGTGGCCGCCCATAGCGCCGGGCGTGCCGTATTTTGTAACTGCACAAGCGATCCGTTTTTCCCACCTGCGCCCGTGTTTCGCAAAAGCGGATATGCGATTAAACGCGAGGCTGCGGTCGTGGCTAACCTAGGCACACTATCACTGGGGGCATGTTCGCCCTTTTTCAGATCATCACGCATGCGAACGAAAAGGGTCGTGTATCTAGAGGCATATTTGGGGGTGCGCGAATGGTATGCTCCGGCTGCGGCAGTCCAATCTCCGGTTTCTTTGTAGAGATTTTTCAGAAACTTCGCCGCATATCGCGCATTTAGAAATGGATCGAACATTTCATCAATCGACGCGAATTGATTGCCGTGCCAACGGTAATTGATTTGAAAGCAACCAACATCAAAGCTACGGGCACCTGATTTGTAGTATTGCTTTGCATATTTCTGAGCCTCAGCCCGAGTTGCAAACCATTTTCCAACGCCCTCCATGTTGACGGTCCATGGCCATGGTTGCAAATGACCTGATCGCGTACGTCCGGTTTCGATACGCGTTAGCGCGCGCAAAACTGAAACTGGAACGCCAGTGGATTGAGACGCCTCTGCAGCCGCCTTATCGCAAACATCCCGAACCGATGCATGCGCCGTGTTGCCTAAAGCCACAGACAATGTTGCGAACAACAGCCACCCAGCGTATCCACGAAAGCGGCCGTCAACATTTCTTGAAAGCGCTGGCTTGAAACTTTGTTTCAGATCCGAAGGATCTCTTGCAATGCTCAAGGTGTTTTCCTTCCCTTACGACCTTCTGTCGTCTGGAAAACCTATTCTGTGATCATTTACATTCGGTAACTATTCATGCGCCAATTTAGCTTTCAGTTTCAAAGCTCTAGCGCACGCCCGCACCACCAGAACCATGATACAACACTGGGCATATAGACATGAGGGGAAAAGGGGCGCGAGCATTAGCTTCCTGTCGCCACGGGCAAAGCACGCGCTTGCAGTAAATTCTCGACCTCTTCGCGCGCTAATGCGCTAGCATCCAAAAGCGCACGATTGCGTGCCAAAACACCTGTCGGTTCGTCGCTCATTCCGTCCGCTGCGCCCAGCGCAACCACGTTCCCAAGTTCTTGATCCGCCAGAGCCTTAACCTGCGTCCAATCTTCGGCCAAAAGAGCCTCTTGAAGGGCCGCTTCACTTTCACCTGCAGACAAAAACAACAGTTGTGCTGAGCGATGTTCACCCAGTTGGCTTTTTGCCATTTCCCGAAGAACGTTCACGTCCGTTCCGGTCAGCCCAAGAAGGTCAACCAATGCTTGGCGAGGCGCACCATTTTTCAAGTTCGATTCGGCACGCAACTTGAGACGGTTTTCCAAATCCAGACCCGTCGTCGGAGGTCGCAAGTAAATCTCCGCCAACCCGGTGAAACCCAAATCAAGCAACCGGCGACCAAGCATATTCCCCACGTTAGGGGAAAGACCTGCATCAGCGCCCTTTTTCATACGATTAGCATAGCGCAGGAATGTAACATCATCTGCATTGACCGCAAGGAGCTCAAGAACGGTATCGGTGACGTGCCGTTGTTGCTGTGTCGGCATCCCAGGGAACAATCGATACATTTCAGAAAATGCGCTGTCAAAATCGCCCACTGCAGCGGTTGCTTGGATGTAAACACGGGCCAAATCATGCCCAACCTTAGTGCCTTCTTGCTCTTGCGCGTATGCCCCGGCCAAATCAGCCATGTCTTGGGACACGCCGCGCCCGGTTTGCAATCGATTGTCGATACGTCGAACAAGCGCTTCTGCAGATGCCTCTGTGTTGGCCGCGACAACTGCCTCCAATGCTGCGTCAGCCAACTCTGGCTCATGTTGAGAAATGTCAATTTCCGCCCCGGCCAGAACCTGATCCGTAGAAGGATCTGCGGGGTTCCGATCAACGACGCGCAGAATTCGCTTTGCAAAGCTGATCTGACCGACGGCCGTAAATTTGCGGGCCAGCTGGGGCCCTAGAAGCGCCCGGGTGTGGTTGGGTAGTGCGCTAAGCGCGCGCAATATTGCGTCGATGTTGACGACTGTATTTTCTGGCAACGCTTCATACGACAATGCAGACCACAACGCTGCATCCGATTCGCACTCTAACTGGCCCGAAAAAACGCTGCTCGTCGTGTGTCCCTCCTCCATGATCTGGGCGATCGCCTTGGCTATTTTAGCCTCGGGCATCGTGCCGTCCACCAAATTCAAAACCTGGATAGCTTCAGCACCAAATCCGAAATACAAATACCGCCGCGCGAGATCCATTGCAGCGTCGCCCGTGACCCGATCAAACTCATCAGTCAAACGCCGCCTTTCCGTTCCAATTTGGCTGGCGAATTGAGCGTCAGTTCCCCACGCGGATATCGCTACGTCAGATGTTTCAATGCAAGCGGCACCAACTGCGGTCTGAACACCGCTGTTCATCCCCCCTAAATCAGGCAGACCCGCGCTATTGACTGCGTTTAGATTGATGGCATCTGCAACCAAACGTATATTCGGCTCGGGCGATTCATCCACGTGTCCGGGCCGAACATTCTGAGATAACGGTGGACGTTCCCGCGCCGTTACAAGGCCTAGAGACACAGCACGCGCAATTTCGCGCGCCAGACTTTGTCGTGCGATGCCAAGATCAATTTGGTATGGCGCAGCTTCCGAACGGTTTTCCAGCTGATCGGTGAAATGCTGCGCCGCCAATAGTGTTGCTTTCGACTGCGCGCCACCGACCTCATCCGGATCCGAACGCGGCCCCCCGTCGGATGTAGGCACAGGCGGTTTCGCACGTTCCTGATCCAAAGTTTCCGAATCTTGGTTCTCTATAGGCCGCGGATCACGAATATCTATGACAAACATCGCCTGCCCGAGCCAAAATGCATCAACGTCGCAGGCGCATTTCATCGCGATTTTCAGACCAACCCCATCTGCAAGTGGGGTGACGGAGGACAGCCTCTCCCCTGTTATCCGGTCGAACACAAGGGATGTGTCTAATTGAAAGGGTTTTGTGGTAAATGAAATCTCTCTTTCATCATTCCCACCACTCATAGTCCAAGGCACGCGAGCCGGCATATGCACCACAAGCCTCGAGTACCCATCATGCGCACCGGAAAGGATGCGCACCTGTTCAGCATTAGCGATGGACGCAACGAAAATGCCCAAAACGGCAAGAATCGATACCTTGAATGTACTTCGCGCAATCATCACGCGGCATCCTGTTTGACGGCTTTCAGTGCTATCTCCAAATCACCGAAGGCCGGACGGCAATGCGACGGCGTGTTCTGACGCCCCACCTCAATGCAGATGTTCGTGGCATGATTGTGCAAGTTCGCCACCAACACCTCGCGTATAAGCTGATAGAAATGCGCTTCGTCCTCAGTCACGGATTTGACCTTGGCCGCGAAAGGCCCGACGAACCCATACGCCAAGAATACCCCCAAGAATGTCCCCACCAAGGCGCCGCCAATCATTTTTCCCAGAATCTCTGGCGGTTGATCGATTGAGGCCATTGTCTTGATGACGCCAAGAACGGCGGCGACAATGCCCAAAGCGGGTAGCCCGTCCGCGACGGTTTGCAAGGCATGACTGGAATGCAAGGCATGATGCAAATTCGCCTCCATCCGTTTTTCCAATACCTCTTCAACCTGATGGGGATCATCATAATTCATCGATGCCGAGCGCAACGTATCGCTGATCAACGCAACGGCCTCTTTATCCTTCAGGATTTTGGGATACTTGGCAAAAATGGAGGAGTCATCAGGGGCTTCTATATGTTCTTCTATCGCCACTGGGTTCTGGCGCGCGAGACGGATCAGCTCGTACAAAAGACAGAGCAGATCACTATAGTCGTTTGGCTTCCATTTTGGTCCTTTGAATACTTTAGCCACGTCTTTGATCGTGTGTTTTATGGACGGCATATCATTGCTAAGCAAAAATGCCCCCACCGCCGCACCACCGATCATCATCATTTCAAAGGGCAGCGATTTCATGATGATTCCGAGCTTGCCACCAGCAGCCAGATACCCACCAAAAACCATCGCAAAAATGACGACGATACCAACCAGACCGATCATAACCACCTCCTTCAAACCGCTTGGCGACAGCCTGACAGCCCAGCATTAAAAATTACTAACCAATGTGGAGTTTATTGCGTTGGTGCGCCCGCATTGCGACCAGCAAGGACCACAGAAAATGTGTGCGCGGCTTCCGGGCTGAGGCCGGCCATAATCCCTGCCGCGGCCTCCGGACGCATGCGCCCTAAAAATCCGGCGGCGAATTCCGGATTCATCTCTTCAAACAAGGCCGCAGCCTGTTTAGGCTTCATATTCTCGTACACTTTGGTCAAGCGTGCGATGTCGCCTTCGGCCGCCGTATCGGCCATAGCAATCATCGCACGCAATTCGTCCTCGGCGGCGACCAGCCGAACCAGTTTTCTCTCGACCTCTTGATCGGCCAGTTTCAACGTCTGAAGCCGTTCTCTGATTGCATTTTCCTGCGCTTCGATCTTGGATTCCCGCGCGCGAAAGCTCTCAAGGAGGTCGCTCATGTCTTCATCCGACGTACAGGATTTGGCAATCGTCGCAGGCGCTAGCGCCGTGGCTTCAACATCAACGTCGCCTCGCGCCCAAGCCTTTCCCGCATCATGCCCAATCCGTAAGACACCGGAACTTATCAACAACCCGGCAATCAACGTCAAAGCACCGCGATTGACACGAGCGCGTTTGCTACGAGTCCTCCTTTTTTCCTTGCGCGTCGTGGCTGTCATTGCGCCACCCCCGTTGTATCGTGGCGCCGAAACATCGGCTCCAAGGGAGATTTCGACGGCGGCGGCGCTGGAGGAGCGCTGGCTGGAATATCATGCATGGATGCCACCATCAGCTCTAGGCGTTTGGCGACACTTTCAGCACGGTCGGTCAAATCTGACAGAGACTGGGTAGAATGTCCCGCCGTTTGCTGGGCCGCCGCCAACGTCTTGGTCAAATCATCAACCTGCACGGACAACACCGCCACCGCGCCGCCCACGCCATTTTCCAGATCGTTGAACCTATTGAGACGCCGGGCCAGAATGTAACAATAAAAGCCCGCGCCCATTGCACCGGCGACCAGAAAAATATCAGCGATCAGTTCCATGTTCAGTCCTCAATTTAGTACAAATTCCATGATCAGCAGGTCATTCACCCGCTCACCACCGGTGACAATCTGAATGCGGCGCAGCATCTGTGAACGCAGCCGAACCAAAGCTGTGCTGTCAGCTAGATCAGCCAATTCCAACGCCCGCAGATAGGTGTTCAGCACATCAACGACACGTGGCATCAAGCGCTCCACTTCGCGTTGATACACAGGGGAAACCTCCAATTGGGCTCGAAACCTCAGATGCTTTCCGGTCGCTCCGTTGCCAACAGAAATCACCATTGGCTCGATCGGCACATATGCGACTTCCGGCATTTCACCCGGTGTGCCATGCGTTTCAGCCACAAGTGATTCTTCTTCCACCGCACGCGCCCCAAAGCCCGGAATGAGCCCGGAATAGGCCGCGTAGAACCCACCACCACCTCCAGCAAGGGCCAGTGTCAGCCCAATAATCATGGGCAGTTTTGAAGATTTTTTCGGGGCTTCACCCTCGATCGCATCCGCGTCAGCCATATCCAGCACCTCTGTGTCTTTGGCCCGAATATAGTCCGATAGGCACTAACCGATTGTTAAGCCTCATCAGCGAAACATGTCCTCACCGTCCGGCAGAACGCCCCGGCATCAGGAGGCAAAGAATTTGCAGAATATCGCGACCCTCTGGACCAACTTGGACCCGCGCAAACGTGTTATCGTCATCTTGGCCAGCGTGGCTATGTTTGCCGCAGTATTGGGCCTGACCCGCATGGCAACATCACCCAGCATGATGTTGCTATACGCCGGGTTAGAAAACGGCCCCGCCGGCGAGGTTGTACGCGCATTAGAGCAACGCGGTGTCTCATACGAGGTGCGCGGTGGTGCGATTTTCGTCGAAGCCGGACAGCGCGACACACTGCGGATGACTTTGGCAAGCGAGGGGCTTCCGGCCAATTCGAGCCAAGGATACGAGCTGCTTGATTCGCTGTCAGGGTTTGGGACCACCTCGCAAATGTTCGATGCCGCCTACTGGCGTGCCAAAGAAGGTGAACTGGCCCGCACGATCGTGTCCAGCCCGGCCATCGCCACCGCGCGCGTGCATATTGCAAACAGCGGCTCGAACCCCTTCCAACGGGACGTTCACCCGACGGCCTCGGTGATGGTGACGCCCGCCGGGGGCGATATCGACACAAAACAGGCTCAGGCGCTGAAGTTTCTGGTGGCTTCAGCTGTGACTGGGTTGACCGCTGAAGATGTTTCAATCATCGATTCAACCGGCAAATTGATTGGCGCGCCCGAAGAGGCCCCTTCCAATGCCGGTGAAGACCGCGCCGACGCAATCCGCCATCGTGTTGAGCGATTGTTGGAGGCGCGTGTTGGGCCGGGGAACGCCGTTGTTGAAGTAAGTGTAGACACGATCAAAACCACCGAGTTGATTCGCGAAAGAACCATTGATCCCGAAAGCCGTGTTGCCATCAGCACCGACACCGAAGAGCGCAGCAACAGTGCCTCGGATCAGGGAGGCGGCGATGTAACGGTCGCGTCCAACCTTCCTGATGGTGATGGCGCGGGGGGCGACGGATCCAATAGCCAAACCAGCGAAACCCGCGAACGGGTGAACTACGAAGTCAGCCAGACAGAGCGCGAAGTCAGCCAAGCCCCCGGTGCGATAAAACGGTTAAGCGTTGCCGTGTTGATCAACGGCACACTGAGCATCGACAGCACGGGTGCCGAAGTTTTCGCTCCACGTGATGAGGATGAATTATCTGCCCTTCGCGAACTGGTGGCATCTGCCGTTGGTTTTGATCAGACGCGGGGCGACGTCATTACGCTCAAGACCATGCAGTTTCAGGCGCTACCGCCTTTGGGCACCACAGCGGAGCAATCGTTCATGGGCTCACTCGGGCTTGATGTGATGTCCTTAATTCAGGCGGCTGTTCTGGGGCTTGTCGCGCTGGTGCTGGGCCTTTTTGTGGTGCGCCCGCTACTCGTTCAGCCCCGCGCCACTTCCGCTCCGCCTTTGGCGTTGCCCGGCACAGGGTCTGCGACATCTACAGACACCGACGCCATGACATCGCTTACCGGGGAGATTGACGACAGCGACATGGATCCCAACAGCCTGGCCGTCATCCCAAACCGCAATGACGTTCCTAATACCAACGCACTGTCATCACCCAGCGGTGAGGATGCCGTCGAGCGGCTGCGCGGCATGATCGGCGAGCGACAAGAAGAAACTGTCGAAATCCTGCGAAATTGGTTGGAAGGCGAAGAGGAAAAAGCCTGATGAGCATTGCACATCTTCTGGAAGACTTTGGGTCAGGCCCCAAGGCTCACACCGTTTCGCTCACCGACGTGTCGTTAGAGGATCAACGATTACAGGCATTTGAGAATGGCTATAAAGCCGGATGGGAAGACGCGGTGAAAGCACAAAATCAGGATGCAGCGCGTATTTCCGCCGATTTTGCCGCCAACCTCGCAGACTTGTCTTTCACATTCCAAGAAGCACAGAACAGCCTTTTGACCGCCCTTCGCCCGGTTCTGAACAGCATAGTGGTTAGCGTGCTGCCAAGACTGGCACATGACACATTGGGCGTGCGCGTCATTGAAACGCTCGAGGACATGGCCCGCGGTGCCATTAGCGAAGACGCGACGCTGGTGACATCACCGGATAATGCCGAGGCGTTGGAAGCCCTTCTGCAAGACAACAATATCTCGACTGTTCATGTCACCGCCGAACGCTCTTTGGGCGAGGGCCAAGTCCATCTGAAACTGGGCAATTCCGAGCGCGAAATCGATCTCGACACGGTCCTGGCCCAGATCGGCACCGCAGTCAGCGGCTTTCTGGACGAACCTTCACCCAACACAGCCCCACAGCACAAGGATATCGCCTGATGAACTCTCACGCAGATGCTACGCGCAACGCCGACAGCGCCAATCCCTTTTCCTCGGTTCCGATAGAAATCACCATTTCGGTAGGCAAAGCGCGGCCATTGATCCGCGATCTACTGAAACTGGGCAAGGATGCCGTGCTTCCACTGGACAAGCGCGTCGATGATCCTGTCGAACTGTATGTCGGCGACCGTCTGATTGCACGTGGCGAGTTAGAGGAAATGGACGGCGATCAAAAAGGGCAGCTGGCTGTACGTTTAACCGAAATCGCTAAATTGCAAGACGACCTGGGATGATCCGTGCTGCGCTCTTTTGGGTGATTGCACTTGCGCTGCTCTCGCAGCCCGCACTTGCACAAGATCTGTCTATCTCCTTGGGAAATGATGCATCCCTGTCAGCGCGGACAATACAGATGATCGCGTTGATCACGGTTTTGAGTCTGGCACCGGGGTTGGCAATCATGATCACCTGTTTTCCGTTCATCGTGACAGTTCTGGCGATCCTTCGACAAGGCATCGGCCTGCAACAGTCACCACCCAACATGTTGATCGTCAGTCTTGCGCTGTTTCTAACATACTTTGTAATGGAACCGGTTTTTATGTCCGCGTGGGAACAGGGATTGAACCCGCTCATACAGGAACTGATTCCTGTCGAAACGGCCATAACGCGCACATTAGAGCCGTTTCGCATCTTCATGGCCGAGCGTCTGGATGGGGACACGTTCGAGGCAATGGCCGCACTCCGCCCCGACGCAGCCGGAGTTTCTTCTGGTCCCGATGCCCCCCTATCGGTTCTCATTCCCAGTTTCCTGTTGTCGGAAATCGCGCGCGCCTTTCAGATCGGTTTTCTGGTTTTTCTCCCCTTCTTGATCATTGATCTGGTTGTTGCCGCAATCCTGATGTCCATGGGCATGATGATGGTGCCTCCCGCCATCGTTTCACTGCCTTTCAAGCTTGCCTTTTTCGTAATTGCTGATGGCTGGTCCTTGATCGCAAGCAGCCTTGTACGAAGTTACTTTTGACCGGGGCATCTTGATCATAAACGTCCAATACGCTTGGCCAAAGGTGTCGCTGTCACGCCATGAAGGAGGATGGACAGGAAGACAGTCATCGACACACAGGCCAGAAGCTCGTCCTTGTTGGAAAATTCAAACTCGTCGATCATGATCAAAGTAAACAGGATTGACGCGATTCCGCGCGGACCAAACCAGCCCAAGAATAATTTTTCAGACATGGTGAGGCCGGACCCAATCAATGACAACAGAATTGGCACAATCCGCACCACGGTCAGAAACAGAACGGCGATCATCAGTGCGGTCGGTGTCATATGCGCCAAGCCCTCGGGGAGCAACACGGCTCCGAAAATCAAAAAGGCCGCCATGCTAAGCAGCTGCCCCTGACTTTCCATAAACTCGGTAATAAAGTGTATGCCATGGCGAAAAACATTGCCAAATACAGCACCACCGACAAACGCGGCGATGAAACCATTACCCCCCACCAGCTCCGCCAAAAGATAGGTCGCAAACGCCGTGGTCAAGAACACGACGGCCTGTGCGCTTTCGTTGATCCAGTCCCGGTTGCGGGCCAAATCCAAAGCACGCGCCACACTCCAACCAATTGCAGCGCCCACAATCGGCCCAAGGACAATTTGCATCAGTGTGTTCACTGCCAACCCGCCAGTCTGTGCCGGCTCCATCCCAGCCGAGGCCAGTATCGCACCCAACAACACAAACGGAAGCGCCAGCCCATCGTTTAACCCGCTTTCAATGTTAATCGTCTGGCTCAATCGCAGGGGAACATCGGGACTGGATACGACATTTTGCCCCAAGGCCGCATCCGTTGGCGTCAGAACCGCAGCGGTCAACAGTGCCATCGCAAGCCCACCTTCTGGGCTAATGACGTAAACCGTTGCGGTGCCAAACGCGATTGTCAAAGGCATACCAATCACCAGCATTCTCAACGGGAACTGAAACGCGTTCTTGAGCTTGGCAAACCTGACATGGCTCGCATCAGCAAACAGGATAAGGATCAATGTGATTTCGGCCAAAAATCGGCTCGATTGAAACAGAACCTCCGGCGGTGCGAATGTTGTGAGCGACGGCGACGCCGCAAATCCGATCACCATAAAGATAATCGGCAATGTCAGAACCGAGCGGCTGACCACCTTGGTCAGAAGAGAATAAACAATCACACAGACCAAAACCCCCAACAGGATAAGTTCGGCATGTGGGCCGGTGTTCTCCATTCTCTTGTCCTTCCAAATTGAATCTACGACAGCGATTTTTCGTGGTTACACCAAATCCTTAACTTGGGTATTTGCAAACCACGCCGGCTTGATGTTCTGGCGGGCCATCAGCATATCGAAATAGGCCCACGTGCCACAACTCAGTGATTAATCGACCAATTGCGTCAGCCCTCTTTATTGCGCATGTCTTTGTTACGCGGCCATCAGAGGCACCCACTCGCTGCCTTTTTCGCATATGTTGCAACCAATTCCGCGCAACGTTCCGGCCTTTGTAGTTGCATCAGGTGGCTGCCACCTTCAACCGTCGCCGCATCAAAGCCAAAACTGCGCGCCAGCAATGTCGTTGACTGAAGCAACAATGGCAGATCATGCCCCAATGCCGTACCAATGACGATCTGCACAGGGCACGTCACGTTGGCCAATTCATCCCAGCACCCCCTGAATTCACGTGTATCATAGGTGTTTGCCTCCATCTGAGGGTCGCAAACCAACTCCCACGGGTGCAGAGGATCAGCATCCGTGCGATAAGTGACCGCGCGTGCCAAGCGGTCAAGAACCGCATCCTTGATCCCCCCGAAACTGGGAGATTTGCGAAATGATGCGATCAGGCGTTCAGGGGTCTCAAAACGGCGACGGCGCACACGGGTACGGTGGACCAAATCAAGGTTCATCTGATTGAACCGTTCCAGTAATCCCGCGTGTTCCACTGGCGGCACGGGTGGCTCAAACAAAGACAAGGATTGCCATGGCCGTGGGTCCCGCCCCTGCGCCATTAGGGTTGATGCAGAACTTAGAGAGTGAAAGGCGCCATGTGTTGGCTTGGCGCCGAACACTGTCTGGATACCGTCAAAAATCTCTGGGATGTCGTTAAGAAACCGCGGCCATGGTTCGGACAGAACTTTGCCCGGGCCACTGGTCCCATGATTGCGCATATCAAAGGCAATGATTTCAAAGTTATTCTGTAATGCGCTGCCAAAGGCATGAAACGCGTCTACCGCCAACCCATTCCCATGCGAGATAACCATTCGTTGCGCTTTGGGTGCACCCCACCTGCGAACGGCAATGCTGGCTCCATCGCTCATAGTCAGCACCGCCTCGGCCGGAACTTTTACCTGGGTTTCCGACATGAGATTGCCCCTTTTTTCTGTAACATGCCGCCAGTAAATTACCGGTCATAGTAAAGCCAGAGCCAAACACACTAACGTCTCTGCGCATTGGTATGCCGGCGCGCGTCACCCTGCCGCTTTACTTGCATCCTATTATTACAGACATTGCAACGCGAAGCAGCCTGCGGTGATACGGGCAGGAGAACTAGGAGCATCATTAATGTGGCAATTCTGGGTTGATCGCGGCGGCACATTCACCGACATCGTAGCGCGCAAGCCGGATGGCCAGTTGACCACACACAAACTGCTGTCGGAAAACCCCGAACACTACAGCGACGCCGCCGTCCAAGGTATCCGCGAGCTGCTGGGCCTCACCCCCGGCGCACCGATTCCCGAAAATACAATTGACGCGGTCAAAATGGGAACAACCGTTGCCACCAACGCCCTGCTAGAACGCAAGGGGGATCGTACGGCTTTGTTGATTACCGAAGGGTTCGCAGATTTGCTGCGCATCGGGTATCAAAACCGCCCACGTATTTTTGACTTACATATCAAACTGCCTGAGCTCTTATATGAAACTGTGGTCGAAGTTTCCGAGCGCGTAGATGCCCAAGGCAACGTTCTAAAGCCACTGGATGAAAGCGGCACACGCGCGGCCCTGAAAACTGTCTATGACAGCGGGATTCGGTCGGTCGCGATTGCCTTTATGCACGGCTACAAGGCCACGGTACACGAAACGCGCGCGGCAGAAATCGCCGCCGAAATGGGTTTTACCCAGATATCAACCAGTCACCAAACCTCCGCCCTGATGAAGCTGGTCAGTCGGGGCGACACTACCGTTGTCGACGCCTATCTCAGCCCGATTTTGCGGCGGTACGTCGGGCAGGTGCGCGATGCATTGGACGCTGGTGCCTCGGATGAAGCCACCGCAGATGACACCAAACGCCTGTTGTTCATGCAATCCAGTGGCGGCTTGACAGATGCCAGCCTGTTTCAGGGCAAGGATGCCATCCTGTCCGGCCCGGCGGGCGGTGTTGTCGGCATGGTCAAGACGGGAGCACAGGCTGGGCTTGACCGTCTGATCGGATTCGACATGGGCGGTACGTCGACCGATGTCTGCCACTATGCTGGAACGTTCGAGCGTAGTCTGGAAACCGAAGTTGCCGGTGTACGAATGCGTGCCCCTATGATGAATATCCATACCGTTGCTGCGGGTGGTGGCTCTATCCTGAACTTTCGTGACGGTCGGTTTCAGGTTGGCCCGGAAAGCGCGGGCGCAGATCCCGGTCCAGCCAGTTATCGCCGTGGCGGCCCGCTCACCGTGACCGATTGCAACGTCTTACTGGGTAAGCTGCACCCTAAGCACTTTCCCCATGTGTTTGGACCAGACGCTGATCAACCGCTGGACGTAGACTGCGTGCGCGAAAAATTCGAAGCGTTGGCAAGCCGCATCGCGGACGAAACCGGCGAGCCACACAAACCAGTCGAAGAGGTCGCTGAGGGCTTCCTGACTGTTGCGGTCGAAAACATGGCACGCGCCATCAAAAAGATCAGTGTCGAACGCGGATATGACGTAACGGCCTATACATTGAATTGCTTTGGCGGCGCGGGTGGTCAGCACGCCTGCCTTGTGGCCGATGCCTTGGGCATGTCGACCGTGTTCATTCACCCGTTCGCGGGAGTTCTGTCGGCCTATGGCATGGGTCTTGCCGAGGTGCGCGCGCTGCGACAAAATCAGTTCGACCACCCGTTAAACGAAGAATGCTGCGACAAAGCGCGTCGCCTGTGCGCCGACATGGTCGAATCCGCCATAACCGAAGTCGCTGACCAAGGTGCCCAGCGCGCCGAAATCACCCCGGTCACACGGGCATTGCTGCGCTATTCGGGCTCGCACCAGACGATGGAAGTAACCCTCGGCAATCCGGCAGCCATGCGCGCCGAGTTCGAAGACGCGCACCGTCAGATGTATGGCTTTGCCGATGCCTCTCGCGATGTCTTTTTCGAGGCATTGGCGATTGAGGCGATTGGCGTAGCCCCGCCCCTGCCCGAAACCACCGATATGGGCGACGGGCCCGCACCTGCTGCGCTGGCGACTGTCCCGATGAGCGTCAAACAAGTCCGGCACGACACCCCGGTTTATGACCGCGACACACTTCGCCCCGGTCAATCGGTATCCGGCCCAGCGATTATTTCCGAGAGAACCGGCACAGTGATTGTCGAGCCTGAATGGCGCGCCACAGTCGATGCGCATCATAACCTTGTGTTGAACCGCACCGTGCCACGCAAAGGGCTGGATGTGGGACGCGACGTTGACCCAATCATGTTGGAGGTCTTCAACAACCTTTTCATGTCCATCGCCGAACAGATGGGGGCGACGTTGGCCAACACGGCCTATTCCGTCAACATCAAGGAGCGGCTCGATTTTTCCTGCGCGCTGTTTGACCCTACTGGCGGGTTGGTTGCCAACGCGCCGCATGTCCCAGTGCATCTTGGGTCCATGGGTGAATCCGTTCGTACGATCATTCGCGAGAATGGCGACACGATGAAAGCCGGGGATGTCTACATGCTGAACGCACCGTTTAACGGCGGCACGCATTTACCCGATGTAACGGTAATCACGCCGGTCTTTGATGACGCGGGCGATGAGGTTCTGTTTTATGTCGGATCGCGCGGACACCACGCCGATATTGGCGGGCGTACCCCCGGCAGTGCCCCGCCCGACAGCACACATATCGACGAAGAAGGCGTACTGATCGACAATTTCAAGATGATCGATCAGGGGCGCTTCCTTGAGGCCGAAACTCGCGCTTTGTTGGCCTCGGGCCCATACCCGTGCCGCAATATTGATGAGAACATGGCCGATCTTTCGGCCCAGATTGCTGCGAATGAAACCGGCGCACGCGAAGTACGCAACATGGTTACCCAATTCGGCATCGACGTGGTTCAGGCCTATATGCGCCACGTTCAGAAAAACGCCGAAGATTCCGTGCGCCGCGTGTTGGGCGCATTGAAGAACGGGCATAACATCTATGAACTGGACAGCGGCGCGAAAATCGAGGTGCGTATCACCGTGGATCGCGACGCGCGCGAGGCCTTGATTGATTTCACCGGCACCAGCCCGCAGGACAAGGGCAACTACAACGCACCCCTGTCGATCTGTCGGGCGGTTGTTCTGTATGTTTTCCGTACGCTTGTCGGCAGTGACATACCGTTGAACGAAGGGTGCCTGCGCCCCCTGCGCCTGATCGTTCCCGAAGGCTCGTTCATCAACCCAAAGTACCCTGCCGCCGTTATCTCGGGCAACACCGAGGTCAGTCAATCTATTGCCGACGCCCTATATGGCGCGCTGGGCGTGATCGCCGGATCGCAAGGAACAATGAATAACCACATCTGGGGAAATGAACGGTTCCAGAACTATGAAACCATCTGTGGCGGCACGGGGGCCGGACCGGATTTTGACGGAACGGATGCGGTTCATTCCCATATGACCAACACCCGAATGACTGACCCAGAGGTTCTGGAATGGCGCTTTCCAATCCGGATTGAAGAGTTTTCGATCCGTCGCGGTTCAGGCGGCATCGGGCGTCATAGGGGGGGCGACGGCATCCGGAGACGGCTGCGCTTTCTTGAAGCGATGACGACGACGGTTCTGACGTCACATCGGGTAACGCCGCCGCAAGGTCAGGCCGGTGGTGGCCCCGGCGCGCTGGGGCGCAACGCCATTCAACGCGCGGACGGTTCGGTGCAAGAGTTATCCGGGAACGACATGGCCGAAGTATCCCCCGGCGACATTTTCATCATGGAAACACCGGGCGGCGGCGGTTTCGGGGCATCGTGAACGACGTGGAAGTGGGCGTGACGCAACGAAATCACTGCCCAGTTTGTTGAACGGCTCAACTCATCTCCAGCGGCGTTTCCATGCCGCTGGTACAGGTCCAAGTTTCAGACAGCAGACAAAAGCCCCCAGTGCCTTCACCCGCATTTCCTGTCATCTGTGCCGCTCTCAATCCTTGTATGCCGTAACCTCATGTTTAATTTTCGCACAGACAGACCTGCATGGATGCAAAACTCTTGCGGTTGGCATTGTCTTCAAAATAAACGACACTAAACATTAATAGGCGGCATACCTTTGGGCATGCCCCGGGGCCGGCAAGGTTCGGGGCATGAATAGTCGTTTGTGACTGGCGGCAAAATGCCAATTCCACCGATAAGACGGAGATACACGTGAAAAAGCGCCTTTTTATTGCGGTCATCCTACTGGCGTTGGTCGTCGGCGGGATTGTTGGCTTTAACAAATTCCGTGACAAGATGATTGCCGAGTTTTTCGCAGGGCGCGTCGCGCCTCCGGTTGCCGTGTCGGTCGTCAAGGTGAAGCCGGTTGAATGGGAATCAGGGATTGATACCATCGGCACTGCCCTGTCCTCGCAGGGGGTGGACCTGTCGGTCGAAGCTGCCGGGTTGGTACGAGACGTGCTGTTCAACCCGAATGACAAAGTGACCAAGGGCCAAAAGCTGGTTCAAATAGACGAACGTATTGAACGTGCTGATCTGGGTGCCGCACAGGCAGCACTTGATCTGGCAGTCACGCAGTTGGAACGCAACAAGACGCTTGAAAAGCGCGGCATCGGCGCAACGACCACTGTCGATACGGCCAACGCCGAAGAAAAAAGCGCGCGCGCCCAGGTTGCCAAACTAACCGCCGTGCTGGATCAAAAGGAAATGCTGGCCCCGTTTGACGGAGTCATCGGTATCTCGAAAATTGAACCGGGGCAGTATGTGACACCCGGAACCGTTTACGCGACGTTGCAAAATCTGGACAAGATGCAGGTGGATTTCACTGTACCTGAACAGGCCATCGACAAACTGTCTATTGGCGCCCCGGTTACCGCACGTACCGAAGTTGGCGATCAATCCTTTACCGGGCACATTATCGCGATTGAACCGCGCGTCGATCCTGTTTCGCGTCTGGTCAGTGTGCGCGCCTTGCTGGACAACACGAATGGGGCACTGTTTCCCGGTCAGTTCCTGCGCGTGCGCGTCACGCTGCCAGTAGATCCTGGCGTTTTGACCCTGCCGCAAACGGCCGTCAGTGTCAGCCTCTATGGCGACTCGGTTTTTGTTGTCCGCAAAGGCAAAGACGATGCGTTGACCGTCGCACAAGTTTTCGTAGAGGTCGGTCGCAGATCCGGCGGGATGGTCGAAATCAAGAGCGGATTGTCAGCCGAGGACGAGGTCGTAAACGCGGGCCAGAACCGTCTGGTCGGTGGTGCAACAATCGTGATCGACAACACCGTGTCACCCAGCGCAGCGCTGGAATAGGGATCAGACCATGAACTTTTCCGAGATTTTCATCCGTCGCCCTGTGCTGTCTTCGGTTCTGGCGGCGCTCATCATTCTGCTGGGCTTGCAATCCATCTTTAGCCTGCCTGTGCGCCAATACCCCGAGGTCGAGGAAACCGTGGTTACAATCACCACGGTCTACCCCGGCGCGGCACCTGAATTGATCCAAGGCTTTGTGACCTCGCCCATTGCGGCGGCGGTATCGACCACGGAAAACGTCGACTATATCACGAGCCAATCACGCCCCTCTGCCTCGGTTGTGTCTGTCCAGATGAAACTGGGTTCGAACCCAGATGTGGCCCTGACCGAAGTTCTGTCAAAGGTCCAGCAGGTGCGCGGTGACTTGCCCGACGAGGCCGAAGACCCGGTAATCACGAAAGGCACGGGACAAACATTCGCGCTGATGTATCTGGCGGCACAGAACCCCAATATGACGCCCGAGCAACTGACCGAATATCTAGAGCGCGTCGTGCGCCCACGTGTCTCCACCATCGAGGGTGTGGCCGAAATGCAGATCATCGGCGCGTCCAACTATGCGATGCGTGTCTGGATCGATCCACTGCAACTGGCCGCACGCGGCGTGACCGCCAGCGAAGTTCTGGCAGCCATCCGTGCGTCCAATTTTCTGGCAGCGCCGGGCGACACCGAAAACGAATATGTGACCTATTCGATTACATTGGAATCCACGCTGCAAACCGCCGAGGCCTTCGGCCAGTTGCCGTTGATCAACACCGCCAACGGCGTTGTTCGTCTGCGTGATGTCGCGCGGATCGAACTGGCCTCGAAAGAGCGCGAAGAGATTGTCACCTTCGACGGCAAGGGTGGCACATTCATAGGCATCACCAGCACGCCAGCGGCGAACCCTTTGACCACGGCGCAGGCTGTGCTGGATGAATTGCCCGCTCTGAACCAAAGTCTGCCCGAGGGCATGACGCTGTCATTGGTCTATGATTCCACGGAAACGATCAGCGCGTCGATCAAAGAGGTTTTCAAAACCATCGCCGAGGCCGTAATCATCGTGGTTCTCGTGATCCTTCTTTTCCTTGGGTCATTCCGATCGGTTCTGATGCCTGTCGCCACTATTCCGCTGTCATTGATCGGTGTCTGTACCGTCCTTCTGGCTTTGGGATACTCCATTAACCTTCTGACGCTGCTGGCCATGGTTCTGGCCATCGGTCTGGTCGTTGATGATGCCATCGTCGTTGTCGAGAACATTCACCGCCATATAGAAGACGGGATGAACCCCGCCCTTGCGTCAATCAAGGGCATGAAGGAAATCACCGGACCGGTCATCGCGATGACAATCACATTGGCCGCCGTTCTTGCGCCATTGGCCTTTACCGGCGGATTGACCGGCGCATTGTTTGCGGAATTTGCGCTAACTCTTGCGGGGGCGGTCATTCTGTCGGGCATCGTGGCCCTGACCATTACACCGATGATGGCCTCGCGCCTGCTGACACATGGTGAACCCGGCAAATTTCAAAAAATCGTCGACCGCACGTCAGACAAAGTATCCAATTGGTATGAACGGCGCGTGTCTTCGTCGCTGGATTACCGGCCCGTAACCCTGTTGATGGTGGTCGCCCTGATGGGCGTCACCGGTTTCATGTTCCTGAACACAAAGACCGAGCTGGCCCCAGAAGAAGACCAGGGCGCGCTGTTCGCTTTTCTGAATGGTCCGCGCTATGCCACGATGGACTACACAGCACTATACATCGACAAGATCTCGCAGGATACCGCCGACATCGAAGAGGTCGATCTGGCCTTCTCCATCGCCGGTTTCGGCGGGGCGGAAAACTCCGGCATCTATATCTGGTCGCTTAAGGACTGGGGAAATCGTGATCGCAGTCAGGCCGAATTGCAGGCCGAAATCCAGGCCCGCCTGGGCAAGAATACTGGCGTCGAGGGCTATGTCTTTGCCCCACCATCCTTGCCGGGATCAGGGGGGGGGCTGCCGGTGTCGCTGGTGATTCAGTCCATTTATGGGCCAGAGCGCGTTGTGGAAATCGCCGAAGAGGTACGCAAAAAGGCAATGGCATCGGGCCGCTTCATCGTTGTGCAAAACTCGCTTAGTTTTGACGCTCCCCAGGTGACGGTCACTATTGACCGTGATCGCGCAGCAAGCCTGAATGTCCCCGTCTCGGACATCGGGAACACACTGGCCCTGCTGGTTGGTGGCAACGCTGTGTCGCAGTTCGATCTGGACAGCAACAGCTATGATATCATCATGCAGGTGCCTCAGGACTGGCGCAATAATCCCGAACGTCTTGGTCAGTTCTTTGTGCGCTCGTCCACGGGCGAGATGGTGCCGCTATCGTCGGTCGTATCTGTCAGCACTGCAGCCAGCGCGGCCTCAATCGAGCAGTTTGATCAGCTCAACTCGGCCACGCTGACGGCGCTGCCTTCTATTGGTACGTCAACCGGCGATGGTCTGGCGCAGCTCGAAGAGATCGCGCGCGAAGTCCTGCCCGAAGGATTTTTCTTGGATTACGCAGGGCAATCCCGACTGGAAAGGGAACAGGGTAACACCATCATGCTGGCCTTTGCCGCCGCCGTCGTGGTGATCTATCTTGTACTTGCCGCGCAATTTGAAAGTTTCCGTGATCCGTTCATCATTATGATGTCAGTGCCGCTGTCGATCTTTGGTGCAATCCTGCCGTTGAATCTTGGGCTGGGTACATTGAACATCTATTCACAGGTTGGCCTGATCACGCTGATCGGATTGATCACCAAACACGGGATCCTGATTGTCGAGTTTGCCAATCAACAACGCGAAGAGCACGGCCTGACCCGCCGCGAGGCCGTGGTGGCCGCCGCAAAGACCCGCTTGCGCCCGGTTCTGATGACGACCGCCGCTATGGCGTTGGCCGTTGTGCCGTTGATCATTGCCGAAGGCGCGGGCGCCGCCGCGCGTCAAACGATGGGTCTGGTCATCTTTTCCGGCCTTCTGATCGGGACAGTGTTCACATTGTTTGTCGTGCCGATGTTCTACACGCTGATTTCCAAGTCGGACGCCGCCTATCGTGATTCGAAAGTGACGCATGACAAGATGTTCAACCCGTCCGGCGACAGTGGAAAACCGGTCTCTAAACCCGCCTGATCAGGCGGGAATGCGCATCGCCCCGCCGCGCCATAGCCGCGTGGCGGGGGCCGTCGGTTAGCTGCCTTTCAGGCCCAGCACATCCAGCATGTCGTATTCTCCGGGCGAGCGCCCCTGCCCCCACAGCGCGGCCTTTAACGCCCCGCGTGCGAACACGGCGCGATCCGACGCGACGTGCCGCAAGGTGATCCGCTCGCCCGTGGCGGCAAACAGCACATCGTGTTCGCCCACAATGTCACCTCCACGAATGGCATGAAATCCAATATGGCCCGGTGTCCTTTTGCCGGTGATACCGTCGCGTCCGCGATCCGATACGGCATCCAGTGACACACCCCGCCCTTCTGCTGCGGCCTCGCCCAGCATCAAAGCTGTACCCGAGGGTGCATCCACCTTTTGGTTGTGGTGCGATTCGATGATTTCGATGTCAAAATCCTCATCCAGCGCGGCAGCGACCTGTTTGGTCAGTTGCGTCAACAAATTGACGCCAAGGCTCATGTTTCCAGCGCGCACAATCACCGCATGGTGGCCACAAGGGCCCAGCGCAGCAATGTCTTCGTCGCTCATCCCTGTCGTGCCGATCACATGCACCAGTCTCGCCTGTGCGGCCAGTTTGGCAAATTCAACTGTCGCAGCGGGGGCAGTAAAATCAATCACCGCCTGCGCAGGCGCAAAGGCCTCTAACGCATCCGAAGTGACGATCACGCCCATCGCAGGACCACCCATCGCCTCGCCCAGATCACGCCCCAGCCACGGATGTCCCGGGCGCTCGATCGCCCCGATGACATGTGCGTTCGGACTGTCGGTAATGGTGCGAATTAACATCTGCCCCATGCGCCCAGATGCGCCAGTCACCACAATCCCCGGTCCTGTTGTCATGTGCCTGCCCTTTATTGAGTCTCATTTCTGATGCCTACCTTGCATAGCGTGGGTGATGCTCCTTGGCAAAGGGCGGTGAAACGCTTAGATGCACAGATATGGCAAAGAACAAGTTCAATGATGGCCCCGGACCCTCGCAGCGCCAATTGCGCGTCGGCGAATTGATCCGGCGTGCCCTGTCAGACGTTCTGGCACGGGGCGACATCCATGATCCCGACCTAAATCGCCTGTCGATCACGGTGGGTGAGGTGCGCACATCCGCCGATCTAAAGGTTGCAACCGCCTATGTGTTGCCCCTTGGAGGCATCGGTCAGGACGAGGTTGTCGGCCTTCTGGCCCGCAACAAGGGTGAATTGCGCCACCTGATCGGCAAGAAACTGTCCTTGAAATACGCGCCCGACCTGCGGTTTCGTCTGGATACAACCTTTGACCAGATGGATGAGGCCCGCCGCCTCTTTTCCCAAGATGATGTACAGCGCGACTTGGACGAATAGCCGCGCACTGCGTTGGCTGATGGCCGCAACTTTGTTGCTGCTGCCCGGTGTTTTGTCGGCCGCCGAATGCCGTCAAACCCAGTTTGATGGCGCCGCATACACACTATGCGAGGTTGACCTGCGCACCGAAGAACTGCGTTTGTTTCTGAATGCGCCTGACACGGGTAAGCCGCTGGGCAGTTTTTACAACATCAATGCGCTTCTTGAGCCACAGGGACAGACCCTTGGCTTCGCCATGAACGCGGGTATGTATCATTCCAACCGCGCGCCCGTCGGGCTTTATGTCGAAGACGGCCAGCAGTCTATGCGCCTGATCACCAACGCCGGTCCGGGAAATTTTGGTCTGCTACCGAATGGCGTTTTGTGCCTGCGCAAGGGGCGTGCGGATGTGATCGAAACCCTGACGTTTGAGCAAAGCGGCATCACCTGCCCGTTCGCAACGCAGTCGGGCCCGATGCTGGTGATAGACGGCGCGCTGCATCCCCGTTTCTTGCGTGACAGCGACAGTTTGCACATTCGAAACGGTGTCGGCACCACAGCGGATGGCACGCGCGCCGTTTTTGCCATCTCGGACGATCCAGTAAACTTTCACGCCTTCGGGCGGCTGTTCCGCGATCATCTGAAACTGTCTCAAGCGCTGTATTTTGACGGGAATATCTCGCGTCTCTATGCACCACAACTGGGGCGGAACGATCTGGGCTTTCCGATGGGGCCGATCATAGGAACTGTGGTTGCGCGCTAGGCACAGCACAGATTGACAGACCAAGGGCCTTCGATTAGCCCGCCCAACTTGAGCAAAACAAAAGGCAGAGGCGCATGGCACGCAAACGCAAAGGGCGCGACATTTCAGGTTGGCTGGTAGTGGACAAACCCGCTGGCATTACCTCAACCTCGGTGGTGAACAAGGTCCGCTGGGCGCTTCAGGCTAAAAAGGCGGGGCATGCGGGCACGCTGGATCCTGATGCAACGGGTGTTCTGGCCGTTGCACTGGGCGAGGCGACAAAAACGGTTCCCTATGTCACCGACGCGTTAAAAGCCTATGTTTTCGAGGTTCGGTTTGGCACAGCGACCAACACCGACGACGCAGAAGGCGAAGTGATCAATACCAGCACCTCACGCCCAACGGACGAACAGATCAAAGAAGCCTTGGCTGGGTTTGTCGGCGACATCATGCAGGTGCCCCCCAAGTTTTCCGCCGTAAAGGTGGACGGCCAACGCGCCTATAAACTGGCGCGTGACGGCGAGGACATTACTCTGTCTGCCCGCCCTTTATGGGTCGAAGAACTCTTGCTGACCGATCGTCCAGATGCGGACCGCGTTTTGTTGGAAATGACCTGTGGCAAAGGTGGGTATGTGCGCAGTATCGCCCGCGATCTGGGGGATGCATTGGGTTGTTTTGGGCATGTAACGTGGCTTCGCCGGGTCTGGTCAGGCCCTTTCGATGCCGAGGACGGCCTGAGTTTGGAGCAAATCGACGCACTGGCCCATGATCCGGCACTGGATGCGCATATCTTGCCTTTGGAACTGGGCCTGAGCGAATTGTCCGAATTGCGCTGCACTCCCGAAGGAGCCGCCAAGCTGCGCAATGGCAATCCGGGCATGGTCTATCCGGGGGACGCGGAATATGGCGATGAGTGCTGGGCGTCGCTGGACGGTCAAGCCGTTGCAGTGGGGATCTACAAAGCCGGCGAACTGCACCCCCATCGGGTCTTCGTCGCACCGGGCGCGGCCCAATAACACCTTTCCTGTTGCGATCGGTCACTAGTCCCGGGGCCATCCGCGTCCTGTGGTTCGGCGTTGCCCGAGCCGGACCTGAGGCACCGCGCCTTTCTTGGACACCGCGCCCCTTGCACACATCTCGGCGACACGCCACAAATGCCCAATGATCGAACGGACTCATCTCAAAGGCGACGCCGCCTCGACGGCTGTTTATTCACCGTGTGAGCACTATCGCTATCAGCTGACCCGCATATGGAATCCTTCGGGCAAACGCGCGTTGTTCATCATGCTGAACCCGTCGACCGCCACAGAGGTTCAGAACGATCCGACGGTTGAGAGATGCGAGCGACGTGCTCGGACCTTGGGGTTTGGCGCGTTCAGGGTCACAAATATCTTTGCATGGCGTGACACCGACCCGAAAGCGATGCGCGCCGCCGCCGATCCTATCGGCCCTGCGAATGACAGCGCCATAGTGGACGGTTGCACATGGGCCGACACGATCATCGCGGCATGGGGCACCCATGGCGCGCATCTAGACCGTGGGGCACAGGTATCTGCATTGCTGGCGCAGATGGGGCGTGCAGTGCACCATCTGGGCCTGACCAAGGATGGGCATCCCAAACATCCGCTTTACATCGCCTACACCCAGCAGCCCGAATTGTGGCAGTCCCTCAGCCCCCCTCAAGGCTAGGCATTAACCAACAATTTCATTCTCAATTGCCCGACACCGCAAAAATACCCATCCTGACAATGGGTAAATGGGAATGGTGCAATGCTGCTATTAGCGGGTCTTATGAGTATGATGGCCTTGGGTGCAACGGCCTTTGTCGGCATGTCCTCGAATGAGGATCAAGACGATGTCGACGGGAACGATACCACCGAACAGGAAGAACACGAAACGCAAAGCGGGGAATCGGCCGACGCGGCCGCCAGCGGCACGGGTATCTTGGATTTCCTTGGCGGAGGTTCTGGTGCACTTAATTCGGACCCCGACAGGTCTAGTTCTGATACCACGATGGGCAACGCGGCCCCCGACATTCCTGACGTCAACGTAGCACCCAACGACAGCACCGTCGCACCTAACAACACCTCAATCGAAGGCAGCGTGCGGGATCGCGTCAGTCTTGGTTCCGACCAGAACGATACGTTACATGGCACCTCAGGCGTCGATCTTATGAACGGGCGCGCGAGCGATGACAGCCTGAGCGGGCTGGCAGGCAATGACGATCTGTACGGCGCTCTGGGCGACGACACTCTGTCAGGCCACGATGGGGATGACACATTGCATGGCGATGCCGGGAACGACTCCTTGCTTGGTGGCAACGGCGTGGATGACCTGCGCGGATACAGCGGGAATGACGTACTGCAGGGCGGGGATGGCGACGATAGTCTGATCGGCGGGGCCGGCGATGATACCCTTAGCGGCGACGCGGGCGACGACGCTGTGCATGGCGGTCTGGGCAATGACCAACTGCGCGGAGAGGGCGGCAGCGACGCTTTGTTCGGCGGCTGGGGCGACGACACACTGTCCGGCTTCGTCGACGATCCCGATACAGATGAATGGGACGACACCGACGAGCAGGATTATCTGAACGGCGGCGGCGGCAATGATGTGATCACAGCCGGGGCAGACGACATTGTCACGACGGGCGCCGGTGCGGATGTGGTTCTGCTAGGCGAATGGCTAAGTGCGGAACATCAGGCCAATGTGGTTGATTTCGACCCATCCGAAGACACGTTGATGATTGTCTTTGATGACCTGACAGATACCGAACCAGACGTGGACCTGATTCTCGATCCGAATAATCCGGATCAACAACAGGTTATACTGAACGGGGTTCCTATCGCATCCATCAACAATGCCGACGGGTTGACTCTTGGCCATCTGACGTTGATCGGTCACAGCCTGCTACCGCAGGGCGCAATGCTGTAGGGTGTGCCTTTGGCGCACCCATCGGACAGCGCTATTTTGCGTCAGCCTTCGCTCTTTCCATTTCGTCATGTTTGGCTTATATGCCGCTCGGTGCGGGGCCTTTGGCCGCGCATGATCTCTATGGACCCTGCTGGACGACATCCCGGCTTGCGCCCCAACCCCTGATTTAAGGAGACCCCGATGTCGATTACAGTCGAAGAAAAAGAACGCATCATGAAAGAGTTCGCAACCAAAGAAGGCGACACCGGTTCGCCCGAAGTTCAGGTTGCCATTCTGACGTCGCGCATCACCACGCTGACCGAGCACTTTAAGACCCACAAGAAAGACAACCACGGCCGTCGTGGTCTTTTGAAAATGGTCGCACTGCGCCGCAAGCTGCTGGATTACACACGATCCAAGGACGAGGCCCGCTATCAGGACCTGATCAAGCGCCTCGGCATCCGTCGCTAAAACGCTTAACAGTTTAGTTACGAAAACGCCCCGGTTCGCGCCGGGGCGTTTTTTTGTCATGTTCGGCGTCCATTTGAAACCTTCCCAGCCGGATTTGGCCAATATTTTGGCAAACCGTTCCAGAAAACATGTGAATCGCAAATTTCTGCAGAAACGCCCTGGCGACTCTGTTGACAGAAGGTGGCCATCTTGTCACAGTCCATATATCGGACACAGTATCCGATAATCGGACACACGAGAGATCAATGGCAACAGAAATTAGCTCATCTGCAAGCAAAGCTCTGGCGATTTTTACCGCCATATGTGAGTTGGGCACGCCTTGTTCATTGGCCGAAATTGTCCGGATGATGGGGTATCCCCGTTCGGTCACAGGCCGAATGGTTGCAACGCTGATGCAGCATGGGTTTCTCATGCGCAAAGACGACAGCGGACTATACACTGTGAACCCGCAGGTCCTGCACCTGTCGCAAAAGGCATTGCAAAGCGACCCGTTGCTCAGCCGCGTTGATGTCATCATGCATGAAGTCTGCAAGCGAACCGGTGATACGGCGCTTTTTATGATCGAAAGCGGATTACAGGCGCTGGTCCTGCGCCGCAGCGAGGGAACTGCACCGGTTCGCATTCTCGGGTCACGCCTTGGTATGGCGCTTCCCTTGCATTGTGGGGGTGCTCCCACGGCGCTGCTTGCGTTTTCCAGTGATGAGGTCATCGACGCATATCTGGCAGGCCCGTTAGAGCGTCGAACCGAGAACACCCTTACCGATCCGGAAGCCGTGCGGCGCAATCTATTGGAAACGCGCCAACGGGGATATTCGATCGGGCACGAAGATCTGTTTGAATATGTCGTCGCCATTGGCGCCCCAATTTACGACGATCAAAACCGGCTGGCCGGAGCCATCAGCATCGGCAACATCCCACAACGATACCCACCAGAGCGCATCGAAGAAGTCGGCCGCATTTTGATCGAAGAGATCAAGAGATCCTAAGAGCGAACACGCATCAAACAATACACATAAACAACAAGGGAGATCGATATGAAACTGAAGTACATACTTGGGGCTGCCGCTGCGCTGGCCCTAAATCTACACGTAGGGCCAACAATGGCCCAGCAATCCGAAAATACGCTGCGCTGGACCAGCAACGTATCCCTGACCACGGTTGATCCATACTTCAACTACAATCGCGAGGCGATGCTGCTGAACGGCCAACTGGTTTGGGATACGTTGATTTACAAAACGTCCGAGGGTGAATACCTTCCGCTGTTGGCAACTGAATGGAAATGGGTCGACGATCAGACTCTGGAATTCACCCTGCGTGATGATGTTGTCTGGCATGATGGTGAACCGTTCACCGTTAACGATGCCGTTTACACGTTCAACTATATTTCCGACGCCGAAAATGGCGTGAACGTGCAAAGCAACGTCAACTGGATCGCAGGCGCCGAAGCCGCAGATGAGAACACGTTGCGTGTCAGCCTGAAAAAGCCGTTTCCCGCCGCATTGGAATATATGTCGACCCTGCATGCGATCGTGCCCGATGGATTCTTTGGTGATACAGGTCAAGCGGGTGCAAATGGCCGATTGGTCGGTACCGGCCCATACAAACTGGCCGAATTCGTCCCCGGAGACCGCATCCGCGTCGAAGCGTCGGATGTTTATTTCGATGGCAGCGTTAAAGGGCAGCCAACATTCGATGCGGTGGTCTATCGCACCATTCCCGACACATCGACCCAGATCGCGGAACTGCTAAGCGGTGGCGTCGATTGGATCTGGCGCGTGCCCCCGGATCAAGCCGAACCCATGTCCAGCATTCCTGGCATCACCGTATCCGCAGACGAAACCATGCGTATCAGCTTCTTGTCGATGAACCTGCGGGACATCGAAGGCGGTAATCCGCTTCAGGACATCAAGGTACGTCAAGCCATTGCCTATGCCATCAACCGCGAGCAAATCGTCGAGCAGATCGTCGGTGAAGGCTCAAAGGTGATCCAATCGCCCTGCTTCCGGACACAGTTTGGCTGCGTCAAAGATGCAAACTCTATTGGGTATGACCCTGAAAAAGCCAAGGCGCTGCTGGCCGAGGCAGGATATCCTGACGGGCTGGAACTGAAGATGACCTCCTATCGCAGCCGTGAATGGACCGAAGCTGTTTCGGGCTTTCTGAATGCGGTTGGGATCAAGGTATCCGCCAGCGTTCTGGATTACTCCAACGCACGCGACCGGGTGGTCAACAATCAGGTTCACATGCTGTTGGGCGATTGGGGTTCGTATGGCGTCAACGACGTATCGGCGCTGTTGAACAACTTCTTCACCCTCTCCGAGGATGACATGGCACAGGACGCCACCGTGTCCGAAGGCCTGCTGACTGCGGCACAAACGGCAGATACCGACGTGCGCATGGAAAACTATGATTACGCCGTACGCCGCATCGCCGAGCAACTGTACTGGTATCCGCTGTGGACCCACCCAACGACCTATGCCTATGCAGAAGCGTTGGAATTCCAAAGCCACCCGGATGAAAACCCACGGTTCTTTGAATCAAAATGGGCTGATCAATGATCTGTCGGGCGGTCTGAACCATGCTGAATTTTATCCTGAGACGCGCCGGAATCGGGGTACTGGTGTTGATGGCTGTGTCCATCCTTGCCTTTGCCCTGACCAATGCCGCGATTGATCCCGCGGCGGCGATTGCCGGCGACAGTGCCTCTGCCGATGACATTCAGGCAATTCGTGAACTTTACGGGTTTGACCGCCCGCTTCACATTCAATTCTTTGCGTGGGCGCAGGACATATTGTCCGGCGATCTCGGCCAATCCTATCGCCAGCGTCGCCCGGTTTCCGAGGTGGTCATGGAACGGCTTCCTGTCACCATGATCTTGGGCGCGTCGGCCTTTGTTCTAGCCTTAGTTGTTGCCATTCCTCTGGGAATTCTGGCGGGGCTAAGGCCAAATTCGTGGATCGACCGGCTGGCGCTGGGTTTTGCAGTGCTTGGTCAGGCCATCCCGAATTTCTGGTTCGCCCTGATGGGCATCGTGATTTTCAGCGTCAATTTACGGATGCTGCCTGCGTCAGGCTCGGACAAATGGCAAAGCTATGTTTTGCCCGCTATCGCGCTGGCCTATTACGCAATGCCGACGCTTATGCGCCTAACGCGCGCAGGTATGATCGACACCTTGCAATCGGACTATATCCGCACCGCCCGCGCCAAAGGTCTGCGCCCACCTATGGTGGTGTTGAAACATGCCCTACGCAACGCAATCCTGCCGTTGGTATCAGTCGCGGCTGTGCAATTGGGTATGATGCTGGGCGGATCAGTGGTGATCGAAACCATCTTTGCGATGCAAGGGATCGGTTATCTAGCATGGGAGTCGATCACTCTGTCGGATCCGCCAGTTGTTCAGGCCATCGTGATCATCATCGCCAGTTTCTATGTGCTGCTGACCCTTCTGGCAGACATCATCAACGCGTGGCTAGACCCGCGTCTGCGCGGACGCTGAGGACCTTTTATGACAGCTACAGACACATCGACCGAAGACGAGATCCGTTCTGCCGCCAACAAACGACGCAGCATGATTTCGCGCTATCTGGGTCATTACAGCCTGATCATCGGTGGCGGTGGCCTGCTGTTGCTGATCTTAGTCGCCGTATTTGCACCGCTGATCACATGGCATGATCCCTATCTCCAAGACCTGTCCAGCCGCCGTATTCCACCGATCTGGCACGCATGGTTTTACGATAATCCCAAGGCCGGCTGGCTACATCCGCTGGGCACTGACCCTTTGGGAAGGGACTATTTCACCCGCCTGCTCTATGGCGCGCGCATTTCGCTGTTTGTCGGCTTAGCTGTAGTCGCAATTTCATCCGTCATTGGCACGACACTGGGCATTCTGGCGGGTTATTTCGGCGGGCGCGTGGATATGGTGATCTCGTTCATCGTAACCACACGGCTGGCGATGCCTGTTGTACTGGTCGCGCTGGCGATTGTCGCAATCTTTGACGGCTCGCTTCAGGTGGTCATTCTGGTACTGGGATTCTTACTATGGGATCGGTTTGCGGTGGTCATGCGCTCGGTCACGTTGCAAATCAAGCATCAGGAGTTTGTAACAGCCGCCAAGGCAGTGGGCTGTTCCAATCTGCGCATCATTCTGACTGAAATCCTGCCAAACGTGGCCAATTCGCTCATCATCGTGGCGACGATCGAAATGGCCGTAGCCATCATTTACGAGGCGTCACTGTCATTCCTTGGGTTGGGCGTGCAACCGCCTCTGCCCTCATGGGGACTGATGTTGGCCGAGGCACGCCCCGAAATCTTTTTCGCGTCATGGATGATCACCCTGCCCGGCATCGCGCTATTCCTGCTGGTCCTGTTCGTGAATCTTTTGGGTGACGGCGTGCGCGACATTACCGCTCCGGAGGGCCGCGCATGAACGACACAACAACAAAAGACGCCGTTCTGGAGGTCAAGGGCCTGCATGTGCAACTGCCAACCCCGGACGGACCATTGGGCGCGGTCAACGACGTGGCTCTAAGCATTGCACCGGGAAAAACGCTTTGCGTTGTCGGGGAATCTGGCTGTGGCAAATCGATGACCTCGCTCGCCATCATGGGGCTGTTGCCGCGCTCGGCCAAGGTGCCCCAAGGACGGATCGAGTTTCATGGCGACAACCTTTTGGATCTCAATCAAAGCCAGTTGTCAGACCTGCGCGGCGACCGGATTGCGATGATCTTTCAAGAGCCAATGACCTCGTTGAACCCGGTATTCACTATAGGGGATCAACTCAGCGAAGTCTTGCGCCGCCATCGCAAGGTAAGCCGCAAAGAAGCCCGTGCGCGCGCTGTCGAACTGTTAGAACTGGTAGGGATCAGCGGCGCCGAGCGGCGTTTGGGGCAATATCCCCATCAACTGTCGGGCGGCCTGCGGCAGCGTGTAATGATCGCAATGGCGCTCATGTGCGAGCCCGAATTGCTGATCGCAGATGAGCCGACAACGGCGCTGGATGTCACCATTCAGGCCCAGATACTTGCCCTGCTGAAAAAGATTCAGACCGAACTGGGCACGGCGATTATGTTGATCACGCACGACCTGGGGGTTGTTGGGCGCATCGCCGACACTGTGGCAGTTATGTATGCGGGTCAGGTCGTCGAGACCGGCACTGCCGAACAGATTTTCAGCGATCCATTGCATCCCTATACCCAAGGGCTTTTGCGCTGCATTCCCATTCCCGGAAAAACCGCACGAGGTGCGCGCCTCGGCACGATCAAAGGCGTGGTTCCCAACCTTGTCGGCGAACAAACCGGATGCCGGTTCTACGCCCGTTGCGAATTTGCCCACGATGCCTGCCGCGCCAATGTCGCACTGCGCGAGTTCGAGGGCGCACACCCTGCCCGCTGTGTGCGCGACATCAGTGATATGCGCACTACCCAACCGGACCTATCAGCCAGCGAGGTGGCATCATGATCGCCCCCCTTCTTGATGCGCAGGGTTTGACGCAAACCTATCACCTTACGTCGGGGATGTTCGGTAAAACGCGTGCGCTGCAAGCCGTGCGTGGCATTGATCTTAGCCTGAACCGTGGGGACATTTTGGGTATAGTTGGTGAATCTGGGTGCGGAAAATCGACCCTATCACGTATGCTTTTGGGCCTTGAGACCCCGACAAGCGGGCAGGTCCGACTAAACGGGACGCCTATCGGGGATATGGATCGCGGCACGCTGTCACGTAAGATCCAACCGATTTTTCAGGATCCGTTTTCGTCACTAAACCCGCGTAAAACGATCGAATCCATCATCTCTCTGCCGTTGCGTCTTCATAAGATCGGGGACGCAGCATCGCGCAAGCGCGAGGTGCGCGACATGATGGATCGTGTCGGCTTGCCCAATCGGGTGGCGCAAGGCTATCCCAACCAGCTGTCAGGCGGGCAGCGTCAACGGGTTGCGATTGCCCGCGCGTTGATCACACGCCCCGAAATCGTGATCTGTGACGAGCCGACATCGGCATTGGACGTTTCAGTCCAGAGCCAAATCCTAAACATGTTGCAAGACCTGCGGGATGAGTTGAACCTGACCTATGTGGTCATCACCCATGATCTGGCAGTGGTGCAACATCTGGCGACAGAAATCGCGGTAATGTATCTGGGGCGCGTTGTTGAACGGGCTGAAACGGGTCGATTTTTTGCCGACCCACAGCACCCGTATAGCCGCGCTTTGCTGCAATCAGTCATGACACCGGACCCGCAACTGGGAATTCCGGATCTGGGCCTTGGCACAGCCTTTCCCGACCCGGCCAACCCGCCGACCGGATGCGCCTTCCATCCGCGCTGTATCAAACGCTTTGACGGGTGCGACCGGATCGCGCCAAACCCTGTGTCCCGCCCGGATGGCGGATTCGTTGAATGCCGCCTGTTAGAGACGGGTACCCACTAAAATGACCGAAGACCAAGGATGGATCGCATGAGTGACAGAAATGAGAATGGTATGATCTCGGCACCTCAGCCCGAAGCGGCCGAGGCAGGCTTTGAAATACTGCGCGCAGGCGGGAATGCTGTGGACGCGGCCATTGCAACCGCCTTTGTCCAAGGGGTAGTTGATCCGCTCATGTGTGGCATCGCCGGCTTTGGTAGCATGGCGATTTATGACCCTAACACAGGCAAACACGAGTATATCGACTTTCACGCGCCCGCTCCGGGGGCCGCCACAGATGACATGTGGGCCGATCTTGTCGAGGGCGAGGCGCGCGACGGATATGGCTTTGTCCTAAAGGGACGTGTCAACGATATCGGCTATCAATCAATTTGCGTTCCCGCCTCGCTGAGGGCCTATGCCACCGCGCACGAACGTCACGGATCGATGCCTTGGGCCGACCTGCTGGCGCGGGCGATAAAATGGGCAAGAGACGGATGGGCCGTTCGGCCCCATGTCAATTACTTCTGGTCCGATCCCGCCGCTATGGGCCGTGTTGCTACGGCAGATCGCATTGCCTTTACCCCGGCCAGCAAAGCTTTGTATTGCCGCGAGGACGGCACGCCCAAGCGCGTAGGTGATCGGGTTGAAAACCCCGATCTGGCCGCAACCTTGTCCATTATCGCCGAACAGGGCGCCGACGCGTTTTATACTGGTGAAATTGCGCAAAAAATCGTCGCGGACATGCAGGCCAACGGTGGGTTGCTATCCGCCGAAGATCTCGCGGGCTATCAGGCCCGGATCGAAGAACCAGTAATCTCAAAGTACCGCGATTTCACAATCACAACCAACCAACCGCCGGGTGGCGGCCTGATGTTGTCGCAGATGTTGAACATTCTGGAGCATTTCGATCTGGCCGCTTTGGGCCATAACAGTGCCGAATATGTCCGTGTCGTTGCCGAAGCGATGAAATATGCAACCGTTGACAAGGACCAAGGTATTGGCGACCCCGAATTTATCGACGTCCCTGCCGAACGCATCCTGTCGCGGGAATATGCCGCCGAACTGGCCGAACGTATCAAGCGCGGTGAGAAGGCCGATGTGCCCCGGTTTGATCCTGCGGCTCAGTGCAAGGACACAACGCAGATAAGCATTGTCGACTCTGACGGGGTGTGCGTTTCGATGACGCATTCGTTGGGTATGCCGTCAGGTGTTGTCACCGACGGGCTGGGTTTCATGTACAATGGTTGTATGGGCGTTTTTGATCCCCGACCCAATCAACCCGGATCAATTGCCCCCGGCAAAGCGCGGTTCAGTTCAATCGTGCCCTCAATCATTTTCCGCAACGACAAACCCTATATCGTGATCGGCGCGCCGGGTGCGACGCAGATCGCCATGGGGGTGCTGCAAGCAATCCTGAACGTGACAGATTTCGACTGCACCATGCAAGAGGCCGTGTCCCTACCCCGCTTCTCGTCAACCAGCAACGCCATCGACGTGATGAACCGAATCCCTTATTTTGTAACCGATGCTTTGGCCGAACAGGGGTATGAGATCATCCGCAGCCCACGCAGCTATGGCATCGCGTGGGTGCACGGCATTCGTATCACCGACGACGGAATGGACGGTGGCGCAGATCCGGGGTCGGACGGGATGGTTCTGTCCTAACTAGCCTTTCAATTGAAGGACGGCCTGTGGCCCTCAAAGGGATACCACACAGGCCGTCAAAAAAACGGGTAAGCGGCGCGACCTTTGTGGTATGCGCGCCGCGCCGTCAGTCCATCCTTCCAATCCGGCCCGTTTTGCTGTACGCCCCGCGCATCTGAGACTGTGTGCCGTGGCCCCGGCACCTGAAAGACAAGATGATTGGGGTCGGCGGCAATGGGGCCGCTATTTACAAATCGGAGGATCGGGCAGGGGTCCGGTGTGCCTCCAGACAGGATACGATAGATGTTCAACGAAGTTAAAAAATCAATTGAGTGGGGCGAAGAAACGCTGACACTCGAAACGGGCAAGGTTGCCCGTCAGGCGGATGGCTCGGTCATCGCCACAGTAGGTGAAACATCGGTCATGGCCAACGTGACCTTCGCCAAAGCCCCCAAGCCGGGAATGGATTTCTTTCCACTGACCGTGCACTATCAAGAGAAATATTATGCTGCCGGCAAAGTGCCCGGCGGCTTTTTCAAACGCGAGGCGCGCCCTTCGGAAAAAGAGACGCTGACCGCGCGTCTGATTGACCGTCCAATCCGCCCTCTGTTTGTCCCCGGTTTCAAGAACGAAACACTGGTGATGTGTACCGTTCTGTCGCACGATCTGGTTAATGATCCCGACATGGTTGCAATGATCGCCGCCTCCGCCGCGCTGACCATTTCCGGCGCGCCTTTCCGCGGCCCAATCGGGGCCTGCCGCGTTGGGTATGAGGATGGCGAGTACATCCTGAATCCCACCGTCGACGACATGCAAGACCTGAAAAACAACCCCGATCAACGTCTTGACCTGGTTGTAGCCGGCACCAAAGACGCCGTGATGATGGTTGAATCCGAAGCGTACGAGCTGACCGAAGAAGAGATGCTGGGCGCTGTGAACTTTGCGCACGAGCAAATTCAGCCGGTGATCGACCTGATCATTGATCTGGCCGAAGAATGTGCCAAAGAGCCGTTCGATTTCCAGCCTGCCGATTATTCGGAGCTTTATGCAGCTGTGAAAGCGGCTGGCGAGGACAAAATCCGCGCCGCCTATGCGATCACCGACAAACAAGAGCGCACCGGCGCGCTGTCCGCTGCAAAAGACGCGATCAAGGATGCTCTGTCCGAAGAGCAACAAGAGGATCCAAACCTCAGCGCCGCTCTGAAGAAGCTCGAAGCTGCGGTTCTGCGTGGCGACGTTGTGAAAACAGGCAAGCGGATCGACGGCCGCGCCCTGGACACAGTGCGCCCCATCGTTTCCGAAACAGGCCTGCTGCCACGGACTCATGGTTCGGCGCTGTTCACACGCGGCGAAACCCAAGGTCTGGTTGTGACCACATTGGGCACAGGCGACGACGAACAGTTCATCGACGCGCTGCACGGCAACTTTAAATCCAACTTCTTGCTGCATTACAACTTCCCTCCCTATTCGGTAGGCGAAGCCGGTCGCGTGGGCCCTCCCGGTCGTCGTGAAATCGGTCACGGCAAGCTGGCATGGCGCGCGCTTCAAGCGGTTCTGCCTGCGGCGACGGACTTCCCCTATACCATCCGTCTGGTCAGCGAGATCACTGAATCCAACGGCTCATCCTCGATGGCGTCGGTATGTGGTGGCTCCTTGTCGATGATGGACGCAGGTGTTCCACTGAAAACGGCCGTTGCCGGTGTGGCCATGGGTCTAATTCTGGAAGAGGACGGTTCCTACGCGGTTCTGACCGACATTCTGGGTGACGAAGATCACCTTGGCGATATGGACTTCAAAGTGGCAGGTACCGAAAACGGTATTACGTCGCTGCAGATGGATATCAAAATCGCAGGAATCACACCCGAGATCATGCAAAAGGCACTGGCGCAGGCCAAAGAAGGCCGGATGCATATCCTGGGCGAGATGAACAAGGCCCTGACAGGCGCGCAGGAATTCTCGGTTCACGCGCCGCGTATCGAGACAATGCAGATCCCAACGGACAAAATCCGTGAGGTCATCGGGTCTGGCGGTAAAGTCATCCGCGAGATCGTCGAAGTGTCCGGTGCCAAGGTTGACATCAACGACGAAGGCATCATCAAGATCGCATCGCCCAACGGCGAGGCCATCAAAAAGGCCTATGACATGATCCACTCGATCGTGGCCGAGCCCGAAGAGGGTCAGGTTTACGATGGGAAGGTCGTGAAGATCGTCGATTTTGGCGCCTTCGTGAACTTCTTTGGCAAACGCGACGGTCTGGTGCACGTGTCTCAGATCGAGAACCGTCGTCTGAACCACCCATCCGACGTTCTCAAGGAAGGTCAGGACGTGAAAGTCAAGCTGCTGGGCTTTGACGACCGCGGCAAGGTTCGCCTGTCGATGAAAGTCGTCAATCAGGAAACCGGCGAAGAAATCGCTCCTGAAGCAAAAGAAAAATCTGACGACTGATCCTTTGATCGGCAAAGATATAAAGGCCCCGGTGGAAACGCCGGGGCCTTTTTTCGATGATGTGCGGCACCCTGAACCGCGCGGCTGCCCGGCCAAATCGCGGGCACGCCAAACGCCATGTCTATTCCTTGGTGGATCGTGCAGTCCGCTTTGCGCGTCGCCGTGCCGACGGTTTAGTCAGGAAAACGTGATCGGGTTCGGTTGGCGAACCAGACTAGTGACAACATCACGGGTACCTCGACCAGAACTCCAACCACGGTCACCAACGCCGCGCCCGAGTTCAAGCCGAACAGCCCAATTGCCACAGCGACCGCCAGTTCGAAAAAGTTCGATGTCCCGATCAGCGCGCAAGGGGCCGCAACCTTGTGTGGCACCTGCCATTTCCACGCCCATGCATAGGCGATGGCAAATATTCCATAGGATTGAATCAGGATCGGGGTCGCCAGCAGAGCAATGAGCAAAGGGTTGTCCAAAATGACATTGCCCTGAAAACCGAACAACAACACGACTGTCAGTAACAACCCAAGCATCGATGCAGGCTTAATCCGTGCGGTAAAGGCGGCCACCCGCTTTTCGCCCCCTTGCCCCAGCAGACGTGCACGAGTCACTGCCCCCACCAGAAGTGGCAGAACAACGTACAAGACAACCGACAGGACCAATGTCTCCCATGGTACAGCAACATCGGTAACGCCCAGCAACAACGCGACAATAGGGGCGAAGGCGAACACCATGATCACATCATTCAACGATACCTGCACCAATGTGTAAGTCGGATCACCTTTGGTTAGTTGGGACCACACAAACACCATCGCTGTACATGGCGCAGCACCTAGCAGGATCAATCCGGCAATGTATTGCCCCGCATCGCTGCGATCAATCACACCGGAAAACACATAGTTGAAGAACAGCACGCCCAGGGCCGCCATTGTGAAGGGTTTGATCAACCAATTGACGACGACAGTGATGATTAACCCCTTGGGCCGCTCTCCAACGCCTTTCAACGCGCTGAAATCTACGGCCACCATCATTGGGTAAACCATTGCCCAAATCAGAACTGCCACAACCAAGTTGACCGAGGCATATTCAAGCCCGGCCAAGACCCCGAATAGGCCCGGCATTAGGTTGGACAAGACGATCCCTGCGACAATGCACAAGAAGACCCAAAGCGAGAGGTAGCGTTCGAAAAGAGACATAGTTCAACCTTGGTTATGAGTCGGAGTTACGCAGCAGCCCGTTGATTGACTTGCCGCATGGAGGTCATGGATCAAGGCCGCTAATGGCCCCAGCGCATCGGTCGCAAGCGAATAACAAACGCGGGGTGGGTCGATCTGTCCTTTGATCAGCCCCGCTGACTTCAGGATCCGCAGATGTTCAGACACGGTGGATTGCGCCAGCCCCACCGCGTCAACGATATCACCGCCGATACAGCCCGGCGTCCGTGCCAGTAGTCGTAAAATGGCCAACCGCGCTGGGTGGCCCAATGCCTTGGCCACAACAGCCAACTGGACATCAATCGCGTTATCTTGGGCATCCATCACGGTATCCACTCCGCAGTTCGTGGTGCGATCTAATCGCCTATCGTCGTTTGCCGATACAATTGATGCGCTAGATTTGCAAGCCCCTCGGCACGCGCTTCATACGCTTTGCAAACGCCGCGCCGCCAGCCAGCTGGCTAGGGCCATGCCCCCCGCAGTGGCAAGGCATAATGCCAGCCCCCCAATCTGGTAACTAAGGCCTGACAATAGCGTGCCGACCAACCGCCCGGTCGCATTAGCCATGTAGTAAAACCCGACATCCCGGGTGATCCTTTCCGCCGCGCCAAAGGCGAGGATCAGATACGAATGGACGGAGGAGTTTACCGCAAAGACAAAGCCAAAGATCAGCAACCCCACAACCAAAACTACCGTCAGCCAAGGCGCAGGATCGCCTGCACCCCAAACGGCAAGCGCCAAAAGAAATGGGATAGGAACCAACCATCCTGCCCATAAAATTGCCTTGCGCGTTGTTTCGCCCTCGGACTGCCCTTTGCCACCCAAAAGACGCGGCGCTATGGCTTGCACCGCGCCATAGCCGATGATCCATAGTGCCATGAAGCCACCGACCAGAAAAAAGGCTTCGCGACGCCCCTCGTCTGTGCCATCCGACAGGATTGCATGAAAATAAACTGGGATACCGACGACAAACCACACATCTCGTGCGCCAAACAGGAACATGCGTGCGATGGACAAGCGGTTCACGCGCGGGTCTTTGGAACGCCATCCGCTCCACGCCTCTTTTGACTTGATCCGCCCCGGCAGGCCAGCAGGCAAGAACATTATGACACCTGCCAGTATAGCTGCCAGAACCACAGCCATCCCCAAAACCGCCGCCTTGAAGCCGGCAACGCCTAAAAGGATCGCACCAAGAAAAAAACCCGCTCCTTTGACGGCGTTCTTTGATCCGGTCAAATATGCGACCCAACGAAACAATCCGCCATCCTCGCTTGGGGCGAGAAGCTTGACCGCAGATTTCGACGACATCTTGGCTAGATCTTTGGCCACGCCGGACACGCCTTGAACCGCCATGACAAACACAACTGACGCCGAAATCGCCCAGTTGGGATCGAGCTGCGCCAGCGCAACAAGCGCCCCGATTTGTAGTGCAAGACCACCGTATAACGTGGCTGCCAAGCCGAACCTTGCCGCCAACCATCCAGCGGCGAGGTTCGTCACGATGCCTGCAATTTCATACAGTAAAAACAACCACGCCAGTTGAACGGGCGAAAACCCGAGGCTGTTAAAATGCAACAGGACCAGCATCCGCAGTGCCCCGTCCGTCAGCATAAAGGCCCAATAGGCCGCTGTTACGGACGTATAGGCGCGCATCGGGTTGTGCGTTGGGCCGCTGGGGGGAACCGCCTGCGTCACATCGACCCCGCAACCATACGGGTGATGTCCGCCAGACGGCAGGCATAGCCCCATTCGTTGTCGTACCATGTGAAGATTTTCAACTGCGTTTCATTCACCACCATCGTTGACGGCCCGTCGACAATGGATGAACGCGGATCATTGGTAAAATCACTGGAAACCAACGGCCGTGTTTCATACCCAAGAATACCTTTGAGCGGGCCGTCCGCTGCAGCCTTGAACAGCGCGTTGACCTCTTCTGCAGTTGTGGGCGTTTCCAATTCAAACACACAATCCGTCAGCGAAGCGTTCAGCAACGGAACGCGCACCGCATGGCCATTTAATCGCCCCTTGAGTTCCGGGTAGATCAACGTGATCGCAGTGGCGCTACCGGTGGTTGTCGGAATAAGATTGGTCATGGCAGATCGCGCGCGGCGCATGTCCTTGGCCGGACGATCCACGATGGTTTGGGTATTGGTCACGTCATGGATCGTCGTGATAGACCCATGACGAATGCCCAAAGACTCGTGGATTACCTTCACCACTGGCGCGAGACAGTTGGTGGTGCAAGACGCGGCAGTGATCAGAGTTTGCGAGCCATCATAAAGATCGTGATTGACCCCATAAACAAGGTTCAGGGCTCCTCCGTCCTTGACCGGGGATGACACCACGACCTTTTTCACCCCGGCCGCGTAATAGGGTGCGACCTTGGCGCTGGTCTTGAATACCCCGGTACAGTCGATCACCAGATCAATACCCATTTCCGTCAGGGGTAGTGCCTCGATCGTTTTCTCGTGCGTCAAGCGAATCGTTTGGCCGTTCAAAATCAGGGCATCGTCCTGAAACCCGACCGGTGTGGGCCAACGGCCATGAACGCTATCAAACTCCATCAGCAACGCGTGCTGCTCGGCGTCGCCCATGGGGTCGTTCACCAATACGATGTCACCACCTGCGCCGGTGTCAATCAGATCACGCAGGGCAAGTTTTCCCATGCGGCCAAGGCCATTGATAGCGATACGGGTCATGTCAGGGTTCCTTTCGGGGCAGGCGTGGCATCAATGCTGATGGCATCGACACAAGATTGCAGAGACAGTCGACTTAGGCGGTCAAAGGGCAATTCGACAAAGGCCATGATGCGGCAACGCAAAGCACTGTAGGTTTGCGTAAAGACAAGGGCCTTTTCGGCCTCGGTTCCCGAGGCTTTTACCGGATCAGGCAGGCCCCAATGGCCGCTGATCGGTTGGCCGGGCCATGGCGGGCATTCCTCGGCAGCGGCGGTGTCACAGACCGTAAAGACAAAATCCATGGCAGGTGACGCGGGCATTTGAAATTCCGAGAGGTGTTTAGATCGCAAACCCGAGGTATCGTGACCATTGCGCCCAAGTATCTCTAATGCAAACGAGTTCAGCTGTGTGTTGGGCTGCGTTCCTGCGGAGTACACCCGAAACTTCCCCTGCCCCAGATCACGCAGCAGGGCCTCGGCAAAAATTGACCGTGCAGAGTTTCCCGAACAGATGAACAACACGTTCAAACCGGTGTTTGGCGCAAGCATATCATCCTGTGACGTCATGAATGATGTCAAAAGATCAGAGCGCGCGCGCCCAACATCCAGCGCCAGATATCCGATCAGTTCCTCAGTTTTATTCAAATCAACCGAATAGAACAGCGATCGCCCCTGCCGTTCGACCTGCACAAGCCCCGATGCCGTCAAATCCGCCAGATGATGGGATAGGGTATTTTGTTTAAGCTCAAGGGCTTCGGCGATTTCGGTCGGGCGCACCCCCCGCGGTGCAAACCGCATAAGAAGGCGAAAAACGGCAAGCCGGCCCGAGTGTCCCAAAGTTGCAAAAGCATGTGTGGCGCTATTCTGTTCCATATTTCCCGAATGATGGAATCAAAAAGAAATGTCCAGTGAAGTTTTCATGACACCCGATGGTTTCAACTCAGAATGCTGCCCTCAAAATGCCTGCACTCCAATACCCATCCCTTGCGCACCGACCTACTGTTTGCGCAGAGCATAGCCGACACCGCGCACCGCGCGCAGTGGGTCAAACCCAAGCTGCGCGTCGACACGCCGCCGCAGGCGACTGATATATGTGTCGATTGATCGACTGCCCGGCCTCCAATCGCTACCCTTCAGGGCCAAACATTCCAGCGACTGGCGATCAAAAATGGCATCTTGGACATCAAAAAAGGGGCCGAGGATGTTCAGGTCTGTTTTGCTGATTTCTGCACAGCCCTGTTCTAGACACAGCCTAAAGCCGGGTTCATCCAAGGTGATCGGCCCGTTTTTCCGCTTACCGAGCAGGGCACTGGGCCGCTCTCGCCTTAGCAATGCCCTGATCTTAAGAAAGGCTTCAACCTCGCCGCTGGTGGGTGTCAGCATCTGGGCATTGGACGCGCTGTCGCTGTCAGGCGATATTTCGAGAACTGGCAGCGTTTCTGTTATCCGCGCGGTCGCCACGTCGTCATGGAAATTATGCCCCGGCTGCACCATAGCGGTATCAAAAACGACGATGTCCGGGCGTCGAACAGGAATTTCATCAAGGCAGCGCCGCGCATCGTCGAACACGACAATATCAAACCCGGCAAGATCCAGCGCGTAGGCGATCACAGACGGAAGGCCGTGGGCGGACACCAACACAACAGCCAGACTCCGCCTACCTGATTGGACCGCAACCACGTGCAGGTCGGGCTTATCCCAAAGCATATCCAGCGCCGCGCACGGTTCGAATCGGATCATCAGCCCCGGTGCATTTCAGTGCTTTGCGAAGCCGTCCAACATGGACATCTACCGTTCTGGTATCTACGTAAACATCACGCCCCCAGACTCGGTCCAGCAATTGTTCGCGGCTCCAGACCCTGCCCGGTTTTTCCATCAAGGTTGTCAAAAGCCTAAATTCGGTCGGGCCCAATTTTAGCTCTTGTTTCGAGCGATAGACCCGATGCGTGCCGGAATCCAGCATGATATCATCGTAGGTCAGATGCTCACCCACGGATGCGGGCCGCGTCCGACGCAACTGCGTTTTGACACGTGCCAGCAACTCGGCCAGCGAGTAGGGTTTGACGACATAGTCATCGGCCCCGGTTTCCAAGCCGCGCACCTTATCGACTTCTTCCGAGCGCGCCGACAGCATGATGACCGGCGTTTGACGAAGCGAGGGCTTCATCTTGATCTGTCGGCAGATTTCAATCCCCGAAACGCCGGGCAACATCCAGTCCAGCAAGACCAAATCGGGGCGTTCTTCATCGACCAGCAACACTGCTTCGTTGCCGTCCCCGGCCTTGATCACGCGAAACCCCTCGCGCTCAAGGTTGTAAACAAGAACTTCCCTTTGCGCGGGCTCATCTTCGACGACCAGAACGGATGGCTGCATCTGGGTCATCAGTCGTCGCTTTCCACAAGCCCCAATGACGAACTGTCCAGCTTGGGCCGTTCATCATCAGGCATTTCACCTGTAATCAGATAGATTGACTGTTCCGCGATGCCCGTTGCGTGATCTCCAACGCGCTCGATGTTCTTCGCGATGAAATGCAGGTGCATACCAACGGCGATTTTGCGCGGATCTTCCATCATATGCGTCAACAACGACCGGAACAGGGTGTTATAAATCTGGTCCGCCTCAACGTCCCGCTCAATGATCTCTTTCGCTTTGGTCAAGTCGCGTTTGACGTAAGCATCCAGCGCGTCAGTGATCATTTCCACAACGAAGGCCGTCATGCGAACCAATGCCGAAAGCGAACCTTCGATTTCGTCACTTTCCGCCATTGCGATCGTGCGCTTGGAGATGTTCTTGGCATAGTCGCCGCACCGCTCTAGGTGCGAGCTGATCTCCATAACGGACAGCACTGTACGCAAATCTCCAGCGGTCGGCGAACGAAGCGCCAACAGTTTTGCGGTTTCGGTTTTGACCGTCTGATCCAGACCATCAATCAACCGGTCACCCTTGCGAATCTTTTCTGCCATTGCGCTGTCGCTGGTTTTCAGGGCCTGCGCAGCGTCCGTCAGCGCGGCCTGCACCAGCTCACCCATTGTCAGCATGGCGGACTGGATGTCTTCGAGGTCGCGATCAAACGCGGATACGATATGTTTATCACTCATGGTGTTATTCCTTAACCGATCTTACCGGTGATATAGCTTTCGGTGCGGCTATCCTGAGGGTTGGTGAAAATCTGATCGGTGTCATTGAATTCGACCAGATGACCAAGGTGGAAGAACGCGGTTTTCTGGCTCACGCGCGCGGCTTGCTGCATCGAGTGAGTGACGATCACCACCGAATATTCCTGACGGAGTTCATCGATCAACTCTTCGACTTGGGCAGTCGCGATCGGGTCCAAGGCCGAGCACGGCTCGTCCATCAGCAAAACTTCGGGCTCGGTCGCCACGGCACGGGCGATGCAAAGGCGCTGTTGCTGTCCACCGGACAATCCGGTGCCGGGCTGGTCCAACCGGTCCTTAACCTCTTCCCAAATCGCGCCTCGACGCAGGGATTTTTCTACGATCACATCCAGATCGGCCTTTGAGCGGGCCAGCCCGTGAATACGCGGACCGTAGGCAATATTGTCATAGATCGACTTTGGAAACGGGTTAGGTTTTTGGAATACCATGCCGACCTGCGCGCGCAGTTGCACAGGGTCAACCGACTTGTGGTTGATATCCTTGCCATCCAGATTGATCAGACCAGTCACACGACAGATATCGATCGTATCATTCATCCGGTTCAGGCAGCGTAGAAAGGTTGACTTGCCGCACCCGGAAGGCCCGATAAAGGCGGTCACGGTCTTGTCTGCGATATCAACATCCACATCCTTAATCGCATGCGTGTCGCCATAATGCACGTTTACGCTGCGTGCCGTGATCTTTGTGTTGGTCATCTTCACGTCCCGTTCAAATTGTCTCATATCGTTCATGTCGGTGTCCTTTTGCGCGGGGCGCTTACCATTTGCGTTCGAATTTCTGGCGCAGATAAATTGCGATGGCATTCATGATGACCAGAAAGCCAAGCAACACGAGGATCGCCGCCGAGGTCCGTGACACGAACCCGCGTTCAGGACTGTCCGCCCAGATGAAAATCTGGGTCGGCAAGGCTGTCGCACTATCAAACGGGCTACTGGCCGCCGAAGTGATAAAGGCGTTCATCCCGATCAACAGCAACGGCGCAGTTTCGCCCAGCGCCTGCGCCAGACCGATGATCGTACCCGTCAGAACGCCGGGCATTGCCAAGGGCAAGACATGTTGAAATACGACCTGCTGACGCGATGCGCCAAGCCCCAAAGCCGCCTCACGGATCGAAGGTGGTACAGCCTTTAACGCGGCACGTGTGGCGATAATAATCGTCGGCATTGTCATCAAAGCCAACGTTAAGCCCCCAACAAACGGAGCGGATCGTGGCAGTCCAAACCAGCCGATAAACACCGCCAGCGCCAACAAACCGAACACGACCGATGGTACAGCCGCCAAATTGTTGATGTTGACCTCGATGAAATCGCTCAACTTGTTTTTAGGCGCGAATTCTTCCAGATAGATCGCCGAGCCAATCCCCAACGGAAAAGCGATCAGGAAACAGGTCAGCAAGGCCCAGAACGATCCGACCAACGCGCCCTTCAAGCCCGCCTGTTCGGGAAACCGCGAATCCGCATTCTTAAACAAAGCAAGGTTGAAAGGCTTGGAAATGGCACCCTGAGCCACCAGCGCATCAAACCAAGCGATCTCGTTGTTTTTGACGCGCCGGTTTTCCTCGGGGGTTTCGCGTTCAATCAACCCTTTGTTCAACTGATCATAAGGGTCCGACACCGGCACTTTCATCGTGATGGTCTGACCAATCAAATCAGGGTCCGCCACAACCATGTCCCGCAGACTAAACTGTGCGCCGTTGCTAAGGATACTCTCGACCGCGCGGGCCGTTTTCCTGTCCGACATATCGACGCCAGGAACCATTTTCCCCAATGATGCGGCCAATGCATCGTCAAACCCCCCGCGTGGGAGGCGGTCAACCGGGATTTCTTCGGGATCGACATAAACCTCAAGCGTGACATGGGTCTGTGTAAACGCCTGCCACCCTGTCGAGATCAACGACGACACCAAAATGAATAGCATCAGGAATGCGACAGAAATCGCCCCAAGGCCAATCCATTGCAGGCGCGATTGCTTGCGGCGGCGACGCTTAAGCGACGCAGCCACCAGCTCTGTTGAGGTCGTGTTGCGCGGGACACCCGCACCAGTGGTGAAATCGGTCATGTCCTAGGCCTCAATCGTATGCTTCGCGATACTTGCGCACAATGCGCAGCGCGAAAATGTTGATCATCAGGGTGACAAGAAACAGCATCATGCCCAAGGCAAATGCCGCCAGCGTTTTGGGGTTATCAAACGACGTGTCCCCGATCAAAAGCGTGACAATCTGCACCGTAACAGTGGTGACGCTGTCCAGCGGATTGATCGTCAGTTTGGCGATCAGGCCAGCAGCCATGACCACGATCATCGTTTCTCCGATCGCGCGGCTAACGGCCAACAGAACGCCGCCCACGATCCCCGGCAAGGCGGCGGGAAACAAAACCGTTGTCATCATTTCGCCCCGCGTCGCGCCAAGGCCAAGCGCGCCGTCGCGCAAGGTTTGCGGAACAGCGGACAGTGCATCATCGGCAAAGGATGAAATAAACGGGATCAACATGATCCCCATCACCCCGCCCGCCGCCAGCGCAGTGTTCGGTGCCACATCCAACCCAATGGATTGTCCCAGACTGCGAATGGCTGGCGCGACGACCAGAATGGCAAAAAATCCATAAACGACGGTTGGTACCCCGGCGAGGATTTCCAACACCGGCTTAACCACCGAACGCAGCTTTCTTGGTGCGAATTCGTTCAGATAGATCGCCGAGAACAGTCCGATCGGAACCGCGACAACAAGGGCAACGACCGTAATGACGATTGTTCCAAGGAACACCGGCAGCCATCCAAATGCGCCCTCGGCCGCAATCTGATCTTCACGCAGGGGGATTTGTGGCTCCCAATTCACTCCAAACAGGAAATCGGTCAGCGGGACCGCTTCCAGAAACCGAAACGTTTCATAAGTCAGCGAGACAATGATACCGATGGTGGTGAAGATCGCCACGGTCGAACAAAAGATCATCAAGCCAGACACGATCCCCTCGACACCCTGACGGGCACGGAAATCTGCCGTCACGCGCGACCGTGCGAATCCCATCAAAAGCAGCGAGATCGCAGCAACTGCCGCAATCAATAGCCAATCAGCTCGCTGGTGAAGGATAACAAACCGGTCCGCAGCGGCGATTTTCCAATCCTCCGGCGTTCCGAACACCTGCCCACGTGATACCGATTTGATCTCGGCCAGGACCAGCTGAACACCACCCGAATCCAGATCAACCAGAACACCATCTGGCAAACCACCCATCACCATGCCGTCAATGACCGGTCCACGCAGAACCAGCCACAGCAGGATAAATGTCAGAACGGGTACAAGGATCAACAAAGCCGAAAACATCCCATGATAGGATGTCATGGAATGGAGCCTGTTTCCGCCATCTCGGATCGTCTTAGCCGCAACGCGGTTAAGTACATATCCAACGATAACGGCCAATATAAGCAATAGAAAAGGAAGCGTGGTCATGGGCCTGAACTTTCCAAAAAAACGCCCGGAGCGTCGGGACGCTCCGGGTTTTCGATCCGATGCAGGGCCTTACTTGGGCGCCATCATCGCTTTGCCTTCCAGCACTGCATCCTGCAGTTCCATCCGACGGTCGTCAGCCAGAGCAACCAGACCGCGCTCGGCCAAATAACCGCCCGCTTCCAACGCATCATCCGACATGTATTCTTCGATGAATTCGTTCAGGTTGGGGATCACGCCGCGGTGTGCGTTCTTGACGTAAAAGTACAGGGGACGCGACACAGGGTAGGATTTGTCGGCAATCGTTTCCATCTTCGGCTCGACGCCCTCGATCATAACGCCTTTCAGCTTGTCGAGGTTTTCATAAAGGAAGGAATAACCAAAGATGCCCACTGCGTTCTTGTCGGCCTCAAGGCGCTGAACGATCAGGTTGTCATTTTCGCCCGCTTCGACAAACGGCCCGTCAGTACGCATACGCGAGCAGTTTTCCTTGACCCATTTGCCGTCAAAACCACCTGCCTCGACGAATTCCAGCTCCTCACAGCCTGCGTGCATGGCCAGCTCGACCCATGCATCGCGCGTGCCCGATGTGGGCGGAGGGCCATAGGCCAGGATTTCGACGGCAGGCAGGTCAGGGTTGATCTGATCCCATGTGGTATATGGGTTGTCCGCCCATTTTCCGTCCACCGGCACCTGTGCACCCAGCGCCAGATAGATTTCGCCCAGCGACAGATCCCATGCAAAATCATTGCCGCGCGAAATCGCCATCGACAGACCGTCAAAGCCGATCAACGCTTCGGAAACATCGGTCACGCCATTTGTTTGGCACAGCTCGTATTCCGACGCTTTCATCGCGCGCGACGCGCCGGTGATGTCGGGATGTTGTTCGCCGATACCGCCGCAGAAAATTTTCATGCCGCCGCCTGTCCCGGTGGACTCGACGATGGGCGACGGGGCGCCTGTATTGTTCGCGAACTGCTCGGCAACCGCTTGAGTGTAAGGGAATACGGTGGACGATCCAACGATGCGAATTTCGTCACGTGCGGCAGCAGCGGTGGCGGACACGGCAACCAAAGCCAGCGCCGACACGGAAAACTTTAGAGTGGACATAGTATCTCCTAATAAACTTTGCGGGCCGAAGCAGCCGACCACTAGGCGCGGTCTAACAATCTACTGTGATGCTAATGTTAAAGTTTTATTACACTTTTATGACACCCGCCCTGCCCCCAATGGTGGGCAATTCTGGCATCCCAGGAGACGCGTCAAAACGATGCGCAAAGCCATCTTTCAGGCCACGCCATGCGCTCATCTCAATCAATATTCGGTGTTCAGTGTTGGCACGGATTCGCCCGGCGAACGGCCAAAGCCATGTTGAGGCAGGCAAGTCTGCAATGGGTTGCGAAGGTCGATGTACTCGCCATCTTTTAACGCGGCACAGGAAGCCATGAATGCGGGGCGCTTGATCAACGCAAATGAGCGTCATGCCCTACATGACATGCTGCGCTTTTTACCCGGTTCCTCTCATGTTTGTTTCAAACGAAAAGCCCCGCCAAATCGAGTCACTTTTTCAATGGGTTTGCCCCCAAAGTCGCGCAGTCATCATCCCTGCACACCTACGTCTGTCGCGCGACCTCATTGATCACATCAACGCACAACGAATTCGGCATGCAGTGCGCCTGCGGCTTTTATACTTTTGAGAATATCGATCATGTCCCGCGGTGCGACCCCTAATGCATTTAATCCTGCGATCACCTCGGCCAAGGTCGTACCCGGCGGCACTTCGGCCAAACCGATGCCCGGCTCTTCGTCGATATCTACTTCGGTACGCGGCACAACCACTGTTTCAGCCTGAGCAAATGGGTTGGGCTGCACGGCCAACGGGGCCTCTTTCACACGCAGCGTCAGATTGCCTTGTGAAACCGCGATCCTGCTGATCCGAACATCCTGCCCCATAACGATTGTGCCCGACCGTTGATCAACCACCACACGCGCCTTGCGTTCCGGTTGGACCAACAAGTTTTCAATCCGGGCCAAGGCATGTGCGGGTGAAGCCATGCGTGTTCCGGAAATATCAAGACGCACTGTGCCGCTGTCCAGCATAACGGCGACCGAACGGCCAAAGTTTCGATTAATCGCCGTCTCGATCCGTCCGGCCGTCGTAAAATCGGGCTCTCGGAGGGCAAGACGAAGCGAGTCAAGCGCGCCCAGCTCAAACGCGATCTCACGTTCGACCCGTGCCCCCGACGGGATAACCCCGGCGGTCGGCACTCCTTGGGTCACCTTCGCACCATCCCCTTCGGCAACTGCGCCACCGGCGATGATGGTCCCCTGCGCTACCGCATAAATCTGACCATCAGCGGCATTCAGAGGCGTCATGACCAACGTCCCCCCCAATAGGCTTTGTGCATCGCCAATCGCCGACACCGTGACGTCTATTTGCCCGCCAGCTCGGGAAAAGGGCGGCAAGCTGGCCGTTACGAACACTGCCGCAACATTTTTAGGGCGAAATTGCTCTCCGGCGACGTTAACACCCAACCGCTCAAGGATATTGCTCATGATTTCTTCGGTGAACGGTGCATTGCGCAACCCGTCACCCGTACCATTCAACCCCACGACCAGACCATATCCAACCAGATCATTCCCGCGCACCCCATCAAATTCAACAAGATCCTTAATACGAATCTGACTTGCCATAGCCGAGGTCAGGGTGGCGACGCACAACATCGCGGCGACTCCGAGAAAACGCATCATAGCGATCATAGGAAGTTCACCAGATTAAGGCGCGAGGTACGCGCAGTGATAGTATAGAGCGTCTCTAGGCGCAGCTGCGTTTCTTCCAATGCGCCGGCGGTTTCGTATGGATCGACTTCTAACAGACTGGTTCGCGCCATTTGCAAACTGGTTGTTTCAGCAGCAGTGCGGCTGGCGATCTGTTCGATTCGCTCTTCGGCAAAACCAAGTTTGGCACGCAGCCCCGTCACCCCATCGATCTGTTGCAGCAACCCCGAACTTGCACGCTCTATAAGGCCCCGGCGATTGCTGGCGTCCATCGCCAATGTGGCGTCATCCGCCAAGGCCGCCATCACAGTATCCTTCAACGCCGCGCGAATAACTGGATCATCAGCACGGATCGCCAGCGTCACATCCTCGTCGGCGGCCAACCGATATGGTGACATATCCTGCGTCCCACCCTTATAGATCAACGCGTCAAACCCTGCCCCGGATGTCATAAAAAACGTTTCCAGCACCGCATCGGCAGCAGCCGTATCCGGCGCTGCAGCAATGGCAGTTCGCGCGGCATCCAGCAAAACGTCAGCGTCTCGCAAGGGGGCATTTCTCAGGTCAGTACCTGAAAACAACGGGCGGCCTGCAACTTCCGTGTTCATCGCCGCAACAATCGAGTTAAGCGCTGCGCGGGCCTTTCCTGCGGTGGCCTGAAGTTCGGCCGATCCAGAACTATGCGCCGCCAACATAACATCACCTGACAAATCGCTTAATTGCGTTTGCACCTGCTCCAACGCAACCTGCATCGCATTGGTAAACAACCCAGCCTCGGACGCGGCGGATTTGTAGCTGACATTCAACGTTAACTGGTTCTCGATATCCGCCAAATGATGAAACCCGCCCTGTAAATGGCGCGACACATCAACCGCCTGACCTGTTGTTAACTCTTGGGTCAATTGGGACAGACGGCTTTGCAAACTGCTGCTTTGGCGGCGCATGGCGATGGATTGAGCAAGGTCTCCGATGGCTGTAAAATTCATGGATTAAATCCTCAACAGGGTTTGCATCATTTCATCAAGTGTCTGGATCATACGTGCATTCGCGCTGTAAGCCTGCTCTATCAAAAGCAAACGCTGCGTTTCAGCGTCGGAATCGACGCCATCCAGTGCCAAACGCTCCTGTAGTTCGGAATGCCGCATGGCGGTGAAACTACTGGATCGATCCTCGGCAAGTTGATTCTGCGCCGTCCGCGAAACCAGCGCACCTAAGTGCTCGGCCATCGAACCGGACGTGCCAGCCAAGCCGCCCGAGGCGATTGTACCCCGTTCCGACAGGGCATCTGACATCGCCCTCAAAAGGGTTGCATCGCCTTCGGGGCCACTGGTTGCGGCGGCCATACCGTCACGCAATCGCCAAAACTCAGCGGATTGCCCGGGGTCGACCAGAGCATTCAGTTCAATACGCCCCGCGATTCCCACCTCATCTGCGATATCGAAAACCGCACCCCCATCGGTGAACAGGCCCGCCGCCCCACCCGCGAGTGAGGGATCAACCCCTATATCTTGAAACCGGGAGATCAAATCGCGCGCAATCGCATCAACCTGCGTCTGCGCGTCTACCGCCAGAGAATCGCGTATTTCGAACAATGCCGACAGGCGGCCACCGGAAATCGAGCTGCGCGCGCCTGTGGTAATGACATCCCGGCCATTGATTGAAATTTCCGACAACAGGCCGCTTTCCAACGTCATATGGGGCGCTATCACGTTGCTTTTCCTGAAAGCAAACGACACGGCAGCCCCATCAACCAGCATTGCACCACCGGGTGTCATCAATGCCACTGCCCCGTTATCACGCGGCACTTCTCGCACGGGGATGTATTCCGAGATAGTGTCGATCACCCGCTGGCGTTGATCCAAAAGAGTTGATGATTCAATGCCTCGTAGGCGTGCATCCAGAATTTGACTGTTCAATTCGCTGACCTGATTGAGGGCTGAATTGATTGTGCGTACCCCCTGCGCAATACCTTCTTCTGCGGACATGCGGGCCGATTGAATGCTATCGGACAACCGGGTGAGCCCCGCCGTCACATCATTCGCCCGCAGCGCAACAGCATGAAGTCGGTCCTCTGCGTCGGGGCGACTGGCGGCGTTGACTAGACTGGCCTCCAGCGCCGCAATCCGATCAGGAAGCGATCCGGCTTGATCAGGCGTGCCCAGCTGTATCTGAAAATTTTCCATAAACTGCGCACGTGTTTCAGAATAGGCCAGATCACTGCCCACGGACCTGAGATCGGCCAAGACCGCCTGATCAACGTGTCGGACAACACCTGTCACCTGCACGCCGCCATTGCGATTTGAAGCCAGCGTGACATCGCGCCGCCCGTATCCATCCGTCTGCAGATTGGCCAGATTGGACGCCACGACGCGGACCGCGCGAGAATTTGCGGTCAAACCACTGAGGGCATTGCTGAGGGCTGAAGAGAGACTCATCTGAGTGCCTTTCATTGGAAGGGAGGCGCGGGCGTCCCAAACACGCCCGCTGCATTAAGCGCCATGGCCTATCGTTTGATGTTGGTCGTTTCTTGCAGCATTTCATCAACGGTCTGGATCACCTTCGCGTTGGACGAATAAGCGCGCTGCGTCTGAATCATGTCCGTCAATTCTCCGGCGACATCTGTCGCGCTTTCTTCGCGGGCATAGGACACAACATCACCAATCGGACCGTCCCCAGCATCCCACAGGAAGAAAGGCCCACTTTCGGGCGAAGGCATGTAGGTCTGTTGATCTAGCGCGATCATGCCGTTGTAGTTGGGCAAATCCACCAGTGGCACCTGATAGATGATCCGCGTGATTCCCGTGTCGAACGACGCATGAACGAACCCGTTTTCATCCACCTCGGCCGAGGTCATGTTGCCCACCGGCGATCCGTCCTTGGAAATCGACAGAGGTGCAAAGCTATCAGACAGTTGTGTCAGGCCATCAGACGTACCCAACCGGCCAATGTTAATCTCCATCGGGCCACCTGCGACATTGATGATTACTGACCCTGTAGCGGCGTCATAGATCCCGCCAACCCCGCCAGTTGCCACATTCATCAATGTCCCGCCAGACGCCCGCGAATCATCAAACGTCAATGTATACTCACCAATGACAGCCCCGCCTTGTGCGCTGTCCTTGATCGTCATGGTCCATTCATTCGAATCGCCTGCCCCGGGAATAGTGGGGGTGAAGTCAAACGAGATCGTCTCGGATTTTCCAAGGTTGTCGTAATACTTCACCGACAGTGGTTGTGTGGTGCCGTCTGACGCCGCGTTGGTTTCAGTTGCCGGCAGGTTAAGGCCCAGATTGACCTTGGTTGTCGGCTCGCCCGTCATTTGGCTGACGTTGATGCGCACAGGTTCCAGACCATCCGACGTATCACGCGGAAATTCCGAGACAGTCCCATCTGGATTTGCGGGCCACCCCAGCAGAACCAGGCCACCTTCCGTCTTGAGCAAGCCGTCGGCGTCGGTGCGAAACGACCCCGTCGTGGTCAACAACATCTGGTTCTCGCCATTGCCCAAAGCCACCTCGCTGGATTTGGCGACGGGTAACATGCCCCGTCCCCGCACCGCCAAATCGGTTGCGTTGGATGTCGTCAGCAACGATCCCCCCTGATCGATCAGACGGGTCGTTAGGGTCCGCACGCCGCCCGCAGAATAACCGCCACCGGTGCCACTGATCACCATTGATTGGAAATCAGTTTCGACCCGTTTGTAACCATAAGTGGCCGAATTCGCTATGTTGTCTGAAATGGTCGCCAGACGCGTGGCATTTGCGCTAAGCCCCGCCACGCCCGCATTCATCGAAGAGGAAATTGTCATAGTTACGCCTTTCTGCTGCGCCGACTGTTGTCAGGGGACAGGCATACGCCCTCCAGTTTAACAGCGCGCTAACAGATAAAATGCGAGACATTCCCAAAATTGATCTTGTGCCACCCGTCGATCAGGCCGGATCAACCGCGGATTTATGTCCTTAGAAAAATGATTTCCAATCGATTGTTGCGTACGGCCATTGGGTTGCGAACCGCGGGCTCACGATCGGCATGGCCTGTGACACGGCGCATCCGCGCCTCGTCCAGTCCTTCGCTAACCAGCAAGCCGCGCATAGCAAGGGCGCGATCCGTGGACCTATCCCAAACCGGATTGTCCTTTACGATCACCGGTGCCGCGCGGATGTGGCCCTCGACTGCTAACGGGTTCTCAACCAATGCGCCTAATTCAGCCAGTAGATCGGCCAACGCAATCAACAGTGCGGTCGGTTTATCCTGCCCCTCTTCGAACAGCACCGCATCTTGCAGGTCGAACAATTCCACCACCAACCCCTCGTCGGTAACACGGGTGATAATGTGCCGCTGAAGTTCAGGGGCAATCATGCTTTCGCCGGTGCGGCCCTGTAATGCGTCTTCTATCTTGCGCTGTAGATCTTCCAACGCCTGATCATTGGCGGCAGTTGCGCCGGTCGCATCTCTGGCCTGATAGGATTCAGTGGCCCTGTTTTGCGATTCACCTGCACCGCCGAAGGGCAACGCATCCTCGGAAGCAAAGCTATTGCCGTTCAAACTGTCCATTCCTCCGCCCGAAACCCGGTGGATCGGGACGGTTGGGCTGAAATAGTCGGCCAAACCTTTGCGTTGTTTTTCAGTTGTCGCGTTCAACAGCCACATCAGCAGGAAAAACGCCATCATCGCTGTGACGAAGTCCGCATACGCGACCTTCCAGGCACCGCCATGATGCCCACCGCCTGCAACGACCTTTTTCCGTTTGATGATGACTGGCGCCACATTGTTTTGCGCGCTCATCTCACCACCTATTTATCTCACCCAAGGTCAGAGGTAGCAGGGCGGACGTTACTGCCGCCTTAACACATCAAGTTGTAGATTGTTTTCATCTTCAGTGTCATCGCACCCCCACCCAAATCAAGTTTGGATACCGCACGACCGGGACGGACTGCTGTGCATGGATACATCTATGAACCGATGCGAAACGCGCTAAGGTGAAGAACCCATTGCCACTTGCGTCGCCATTTCCCATGGCGGCGTCACATCTTTGAACGGAGACGAATCCGCATGAAAGCCGCCCTTTTCCACGGACCCGGACAGCCGCTGACCATCGAAACCATGTCGATCAGTTCTCCTGGCCCACGCGAAGTGTTGATCCGCACCGCCGCTGTCGGGTTGTGCCATTCGGATCTTCACTACATCGAAGGAGATTACAGTTTTGACGCACCTGCTGTTTTGGGACACGAGGCTGCCGGCATTGTCGAACAGGTCGGCACAGATGTCATCGACCTATCGCCCGGCGATCACGTCATTACCTGCTTGTCGGTGTTCTGTGGCCATTGTGAGTTTTGCACCACAGGGCGCCCCTTCAACTGCGACCATCAGGATGAAACAGCCCGCAGACAGGATCAACCCAGCCGCCTACATCAGAACAACAGGCCGGTTCAACAATTTTACGAGTTGTCGGCCTTTGCCGAACAGATGCTGGTCCATGAACATGCCGTCGTTAAAATCCGTCCGGACATGCCGTTGGACCGTGCCGCACTGATCGGCTGCGCCGTCACCACCGGGATGGGGGCAGTCACGAACACTGCGCGCATTCGAGTTGGTTCCACAGTTGCGGTTATCGGCTGTGGCGGTGTGGGTCTTTCGGCGATCAACGGGGCGGCAATCGCGGGGGCGGGGCGCATTATCGCCATTGATGTGCAGGACAGTAAGCTGGATCTGGCGCGCACATTCGGCGCGACGGATGTCGTTAACGCCGCCATGGTCGATCCGGTCGACGCCGTGAAGGAGATGACCGGCGGCGGCGTCGAATATTCCTTCGAGGCACTCGGCCTGAAGAAAACGTCCGAGCAGGCCTATGAAATGCTGCGCCGTTCAGGCGTGGCAACCATCATCGGCATGGTCCCCGAGGGACAGAAGCTGGAAATCGACGCCGCGTCACTGCTGTTGGAAAAGCGCCTCCAAGGGTCGAATATGGGGTCAAACCGGTTCCGGGTGGATATGCCGCGCTATGTCGATTTCTATATGTCCGGTAAACTGCATCTAGACCAGATGATCGCAAAGCGCATTCAGTTGGACCAGATCAACGAAGGATTCGACGACATGCGCGCCGGGCAATTTGCCCGCTCCGTGATTGTCTTTGACAACGCGTGATGGCTTAGTGTCGCCGGTCTTTCAGGATCAGGCCGGCGGCGCGATGTCCTAGCATAAGGGTGGGTGCATTGGTGTTACCCGATGTTATGTTGGGAAACACGGACGCATCCGCAACCCGTAGCCCCTCAATCCCAAAAACCTTCAGGTCCGGCCCAACCACAGCCGTTGCATCATCGGCCCCCATTCGACATGTCGACACCGGATGAAACACGGTGCCGCAGCGCTGGCGGAAATCCTCAAGAATTCCTGCATCGTCAAATGTGTCGATATCCGGAGCGATGGCTTCTTTAGCGAAGGACCGGATAGACGCTGTGCGCGCCATACGTTGTATGAGACGCCCACCCGCCACAACATCGTCCAGATCCTTTTGGGTCGACAGATAGTTGGGCACAATGCGCGGCGCGGCGCTGACATCAGGTGATGCGATATCAATCCGGCCTCGGCTGGTGGGTCTTGTCGGCTGGAACGACAGAATAAACCCGTCAAACGGATCAGGATTGATCACCGGCTTTTTGGTCGTTGATGATGTCGTGTTATACGTTACCGGATTAAGGTACAGTTGCTGATCCGGCGCGTCCAGCGCAGCGTCCGAACGTACGAACCCGCCGCATTGATTAACGCTGAGGCCCAAGGGCCCGCGCCGCATCAACATATAGCGCACCCCGTGAAACAATTTCCCCCACCACGGCGACAGCATCGAATTCAACGTCGGTTCGGTCGCTTTGTAATAATAGTTAATCCCTAGGTGATCCTGTAGGTTTCCGCCAACATTGCCATTGTCGCGCACAACCTCGATCCCCATCTCCCTAAGCAGCCGACCCGGGCCAATGCCTGACATCTGCAGCAGCTTGGGCGAGTTGACAGCACCGGCGCTGACGATCACCTCTTGGCGAACGTCAAACTGGGTCTTGCCGGTCGGCAGCAGAACCGAAACCCCCGTGGTCCGGCCATTGGATACGATCACCCGCTCGACCATAGCATTTTTAATCAGCGTTACGTTGGGCCGCTTCAATGCCGGCTTTAGAAAGGCGTCCGCACTGGACCATCGACGCGCACCTTTGGTCGTGATGCGGTAATGTGTGACACCTTCGGGGTCCGGCCCGTTACAGTCGTCCGTTACCGGCAAGCCCAATTCCCGTGCCATTGCAAAATAGTTACGATTGCACGGGTGGATGTCGCGCTGCACGTTGGTGACATACATCGGGCCATTACCATCGGTGTTGCCGTTCTCGTCAACGCGGGTTTCAATCGCTTCATAGTGGGACCGAACCGTGTCCCAGCCCCAGCCCGCCGCGCCGGATTTTTCCCAATCGTTGAAATCCCCCGGCATGCCACGGCAGTAAACCAAAGCGTTGATCGAAGACGATCCTCCAATCACTTTGCCGCGGGGCCAATAGCCTGCTCGACCACCAGTGTTCGGGTCGCTCTCGGTTTCATATTTCCAGTTGAAACGCGGATTAAAGAAGGTCTTCCCATAGCCGATAGGCGTGCGAATCCAAAAGCTGTTGTCAGATCCCCCCGCCTCAAGAACCAGTACCGAACAGGTACCGTCCTTGGACAATTGATCAGCCAACACGCATCCGGCCGAGCCCGCGCCGACAATGATGTAATCGAATTCGGTCAAACCCGTTTCCTTTCGCGCGATCAAAGGTGGCACGCATGCCCGCACTATCGGCTGTGTTCTAACCAAAGGTTCCAAGTCAAGGGGGTATACCTCACTATTGGCTGTTGAATGGGGTCTTGCGCTGTCACGTTCTCATTTTCAAACACCGATGCCCCGCCGCCAGCCCTTGAAACGCACAGTTTTTCACCGGTGTTCCCCTGAGTGCCAATCATTGTTACACAATGGAAAGGACCAGCTTTTCCAAATGATACGTTTTATGCTAAAAGTTCCCGTCCTCTGTTGAAAGCCCCACAATGAAAGTGTTTCGCCAACTTATCCTGTCGCTCGCGGTGCTTGCAGCGGGATTATACGTGTGGGTCTCATATGTTCCGGCCTCGTTGCCGATGCTGGATCGGTTGGGCGTACTTGAGGCGCTGGGCATTGAGCCCCCAATGGAACAGGATAGCGAACAACAAACTGGTGGCCCGCGCGGCGGCCCTGCGCGCGTGATCATCGCCAAGGTCGGCGAACAGGCGTTGGTGGATCGCATCAGCACCATTGGTGACGGGCGGGCCCGGCGATCCGTCGACGTGCGCTCTAACGCGATGGGCACGATAACGCATCTGAACCTTGTTCCGGGTGGCTATGTTCAGGCCGGGACGGTCATTGCCCGCCTTCAGGACGAAGCCGAGAGAATCGCCTTGGAACAAGGACAAATCCAATTAGAAGACGCGCGCACCGACGCCGAGCGCATCAGGCAGCTGCAGGGAACAGGTGCCGTTACCGAAGTCCGCCTGCGCGAATCCGAGCTGGCCTTGCGTAGTGCCGAACTGGCCGTGCGACAGGCCGAATTTGATTTGTCCCAACGCCAGATCGAGGCGCCGATTTCTGGCTGGGTCGGCATTATCAATCTCGAAGTCGGGGATCGCGTCAGCGCGCAGGATCTACTGGTAACCATCACGGATCGTTCGGAAATCCTGATAGATTTTCGCATACCAGAACGGGTGGTGGGAAAAATCCGGGCCGGGCTTCCGATAGAAGTGACACCTTTGGGCCTACGCGAACTGACACTGACCGGAGAAATCAGCGCGATCGACACGGTCGTCGACCGGTCCAGCCGAACCTTGCTGGTGCAAGGACGTCTGCCCAACAAGGATGAACAACTGCGCGCCGGAATGGCCTTTGCGGTAAACATGACTTTTCCGGGGGAAACAGTTTTGTCCATCGCCCCCCTCGCCGTTCAATGGTCCAGCGATGGCCCCTTTGTCTGGGTGGTGCATGACGCCAAGGTCACACAGGTGGCGGTCACAATCGTTCAACGCAACCGGGACTCCGTCCTTGTCACATCCGATGATTTGAAAGTCGGCGACAATGTCGTAACCGAGGGTGTGCAAACCTTGCGCGAAGGCGGCGAAGTCAGCGTTGAAAACCTTGACGAGGCGGCAAGTGACCTGTCCGTCCCCCAAGATGGAGCCACATTGTGACCGCCTCGACCTCCGCTGGCACCGCTCTGTTTGTCCGCCGGCCGATTCTGGCATTCGTGTTGAACGCGCTCATCGTTCTGGCGGGTATCGCGGGTCTTTTCGGTGCGGAAATCCGCGAGTTACCCAACGTGGATCGGCCAGTGGTCACGATCACGACCTACTTTGCGGGCGCGTCGCCGGAATCCATTGATCAGGAACTGACCGGACGGATCGAGGGTGCGGTGGGCCGGGTATCTGGCGTGCGCTCAATTTCCTCTAACTCACGGTTTGGGCGCAGCCGTGTCACAGTTGAATTCAACGACAATGTCGACATCGACGTGGCCGCCACGGATGTACGTGATGCAGTGGCCAGAATCGCGGACCAACTGCCCGAAGACGCGGACCCGCCATCCGTGGTCAAGGCTGACGCAAATGCGCAGCCTGTAATGCGTATTGCCGTGACATCAACCGGACGTTCGCCACAAGAGTTGACAGCCATTGTTCAGGATCGCATCGAAGACCGCCTGATCTCGGTGGAAGGCGTGGCCGACTTGCAGGTTTACGGCGACCGCGAACCAATCTTTCGTGTCGATATCAATCAACTGGAATTGGCCAGCAGGGGCCTGACCTTGGGAGATGTGCAAAGCACGCTGGAAGACATCGCTCTTGATACACCCGCTGGCGATCTGGCTGGTGATCGCCAGTCCATCAACGTGCGTACCACCGCCAATGTCGCAACAGCCGAGGCATTTGAGGCGCTGGAACTGAAGAACAATGTTCTGATACGTGACGTTGCCAAGGTTACGGTGGGCCCTGCCCCCAATGAAACGATCCTGCGCGCCAATGGGCAATTGGGCGTGGGAATGGGCGTGATCCGGCAGGCCACCTCAAACACGTTAGAGATTTCCACCAACGTACACGCCGTGGTCGCGGAACTTAACCGCACCCTGCCTGATGATATCAGTGTGATCGTCACGTCAGATGACGCTACATTCATTTCCGGATCTATCGAAGAAGTGCTGAAAACTCTTGGCATTGCCGTGGTCATCGTCGTCGCCGTGATCTTTTTGTTCCTTCGCGATTGGCGTGCGACGTTGATTCCGGCGCTAACTTTGCCCGTGGCTTTGATCGGCACGTTGGCGGCAATCTATCTGGTCGGCTTTTCGATCAACATCCTCACCCTTCTGGCGTTGGTTCTGGCCACCGGCATGGTGGTGGATGACGCCATCGTCGTGTTGGAAAACATCGTGCGCCAGCGCGCGGCGGGCATGGGGCCCCGTGCGGCGGCCGTCAACGGAACGGCGCAGGTGTTCTTTGCCGTGGTCACCACAACCGCCACATTGGCAGCTGTCTTTGTTCCGCTGTCATTTTTGCCCGGACAGGCAGGCGGGCTGTTCCGCGAATTTGGCTTTACCCTTGCCATGGCGGTATTGCTGTCCTCGATTGTCGCACTCAGCCTGTGCCCCGTTCTGGCCAGCCGGTTGTTGACCAAAGCGCCCAAGGTAGACGCGCGCGGACCGATGATCTGGCTGGGTAACCGTTTGATGCGCATTTACGAATTCACGCTGCGCGGCGCATTGGCGATGCCCTTTGTTGTTGTCATAGTGGCTGTCTTTGTGGCTGCAACAGCCGCGCTGATGGCGGGCAGCATCCGTCAGGAACTGACACCGCGCGAAGACCGTGCCGTTATCCTGCTTAGGATCACCGCGCCGCAAGGCGTTTCGCTGGATTATACTCAATCCAAGATGCACGAGATCGAAGACCTGATTGCGCCGATGCAGGACAGTGGTGAAATAACCAACGTTTTTGCCTTTAGTGGTTTCAGCGGGGACAACCGTGGTTTCATGGTCTTCACCCTTGCCAAGTGGGAGGATCGCGCCCGCAGCCAGCAAGAAATCGTCACCGAAATCAATACACATCTGGGCAACGTGATCGGCGTGCGGGCCTTTGCCATTCAACCCAATTCTTTGGGCATCCGTGGGGCAGGCCGCGGTCTGGCCTTTGCAATCACTGGCGACAGCTATGAGCAACTGTCCGAGGTGGCTGAAACCATGGTGGACCGTCTGCGCGAAATCCCCGGCATGGGTAAGGTACAGTTAGAATACGAACGCACGCAGCCACAACTGTTCGTTCAGATCGACCGGTCTTTGGCCGCTGATCTGGACATCGACATTACCGGACTGGGGCAGGCTTTGCAGGCCGTTCTGGACGGACGCACAGTCAGCTCGGTCTTTATCGAGGACAAAAGCTTTGATGTGCAGATGCTGGCAACTTCGAACCCGATCAATGACCCCGGCGATCTGGAAAATGTCTTTGTTCAAGCAGGGAACGGACAGATGGTTCCCTTGGCCACGTTCGTTACATTGGAGGAACGCGCTGTCGCGCCCGAGCTAGACCGCGAAGGGCAGAACCGCTCGGTTGAAATGACCGCCGGGCTGACACCAGACCTGTCATTGGGTGATGCCCTGACCATCGTGCGCGAAATCGGAGACGATATTCTATCCGAGCACAACCGCATCGTGCCACTGGCCGAGGCCGCAACACTGGATCAAACCAACGCGGGCCTGTTGGTCACGTTCGGCTTTGCGATTCTTGTGGTCTTTCTGGTGCTGGCCGCACAATTCGAAAGCTTCATTTCCGCCGTGGTGGTCATGGCCACCGTGCCACTTGGGCTGGCTTGCGCTGTGTTCTCGCTTTTGCTGACGGGACAAAGCCTGAATGTTTACAGTCAGATCGGCTTGGTGATGTTGATCGGGATCATGGCCAAGAACGGGATCTTGATTGTCGAATTCGCCAACCAACTCCGCGACAAGGGCAGTACGGTGCATGACGCCATTCTGGATGCCTCTACGATCCGGCTGCGCCCGGTGATGATGACGATGACCTCTACCGTGTTGGGCGGGGTGCCATTGGTGATGTCCGCAGGCGCGGGGGCCGAAGCACGCGAAGCCTTGGGATGGGTGATCGTTGGCGGGCTGGGTCTGGCCACGCTATCAACCCTGTACCTGACCCCGGTTGCCTATCTGTTGCTGGCGCGTTTTTCGACACCCAAAGCGCACGAAGAAGCACGCCTGCAAGAAGAGCTGCAAGCCGCGCAAGCCCAAGGCGCGTAGGCTATTGGCACCTGCCTGCCCTGCGCTGGAAATTGTTGAGCATCTCAAAGCTTGCTTTGTCTTAGATCGATAAGGGGCAACCCCTTGTATCATCCGCCTTCGAACGCGTGGCGCATAGCGCTCTTTGCCCAAATGCGCCCCACACAGGCGTGGTTACCTACAATTACAGTAGAACAAAGCAGTCGCCGAACCTAAGAATAGAACCAACGGCATAGGGTGACTGGGAAATGAACATGCGCGGTCGAACTGTTAGCATGGCTGCGTTGGGGGCGCTTTGGGCCGGGCGCGCGCAGGCCCATGCGTCTGATCAAGGGTTCGCCCTACTGCTGCCGACGGATATCTACATCACAGCTGGCGTGGCGTGTGTGGCGCTGACAGTATTGCTATTGATCATCCTGCCCGAGCGTGCGGGGGCATGGCTATTCCGCCCTGTCGTGTTGCCGGTAAGGCGTCTGCGAGTGCGCTATTGGGCCAGTTGCATCTCAGCGCTTTTATTGATCGGGATTATCTTGTTCGGCTATTCCGGCCCGCGCGACCCGGTGAAGAACCCACTCCCCTTAACCGTATGGGTCGTTTGGTGGATCGGCCTTGTCACGGTGCAAGGAATTGTCGGGGACCTGTGGAAATGGATCAATCCACTGACCGGACCTGCAAGGGTTCTGGCCACGATCACGGCACGCGGCCCACTTTGGCGCTATCCACGCGGCTTGGGTTATGCACCCGCTATTGTTGGGATTGTCGCCTTTGCCGGATTTCTGATGGCAGATCGCGCCCCGAATGACCCCCCGCGTCTGGCAATGGTTGTGGGCCTGTATTGGACAGCAATGTTAATCGGCGTCGCGCTGTTTGGCCCACGCTGGCTAGTGCGGGGCGAAGCCGTGACAGTTCTGATGCGGACCTATGCGCGGATGGCCATACTTGGGCGCATGGGTAGCAGGGTTGCCGTCGGGTTCCCCGGCTGGCAGGTTCTAAAACGCGGCCGCGCACGCGGGCTGGGCTGGGCAGTATTTATTCTGCTGTTGCTAGGGTGTGGCAGCTTTGACGGGTTGAACGAAACCTTCTGGTGGTTCGGACAACTGGGCATGAACCCGTTGGAATTCACCGGCCGTTCAAGTGTCGTTGCGCAAAATTTAGGCGGATTGATCGCTGCCAATCTGGGTCTGATCATCGTCTTTGTCTTGACGACATGGATCGGCCTGCGTCTGGCGCACAGCGATGTTTCTTTGGGCCACGCCGTCCAAGCATTCGCACCGGCAGTGCTGCCGATTGCGCTGGGGTATCACATTGCACATTATCTAACGAGCTTTCTTGTAGACGGGCAATACGTGCTGGAACTGCTTAGCGACCCGCTTCAACTGGGCGCTGATCTCTTAAAACGAGGGGCATACAGCATTACGACCGGTTTTTTGCATACGCCCGATACCGTGCGGATCATCTGGCTATCACAGGCCGGTGCGGTGGTGGGCGGTCATATCATCGCGATTATACTGGCCCATGAATTGGCCTTGCGCGTGTTTCAGTCACGCCGCGCCGCAGTGCTAAGTCAGGCCCCGCTGGCCCTGTTCATGATTGGATATACACTGTTCGGGCTGTGGCTTCTGGCCTCACCGCGAGGAGTCTGATGCGTAATTCACTGGACAAAAGACCATTACATTCGCAGGATTAAAGCAATCCGGCGGCAAAAGATCGCCCGAACATGGGAGAGTATGAAATGACCGATAGCCCCAAGACGACTTCGACAACACCCAAGGGAATTTCTCGGCGCGGCGCGCTGACCGGCCTTGCCGCAGGTGTGGGGGCGGCCAGCCTGCCGATGTGGGCGCGCTATACCCATGCCCAGACTGCGGCACCGATTAAGATCGGTTTTCAGATTCACCGCACCGGCATTGGCGCGGCCTATGGGCGCTGGTACGGGCGTACGACGGACGCCGCCGTCAAGGTGATCAACGATGCTGGCGGTATCAATGGCCGCATGGTCGAAATCGTTGCAGAGGACGACGGCACTGATCCACGCCGTGGCGCCGAAGTGGTCGAGAAGTTCGCGAACCAGCACGGCTGTGACGTAGGGTTCGGCACGCTGTTCAGCCATGTTGTCATCGGCTCAGCCCCGCGTGCGGGTGAACTGAAACTGCCTTATTTTGTGGTGTCAGAGGGGCATCATGTCGCCAGTGGCATGTTGAACCGCTACACCCTGCAACCCGGCATCACCGACGTCAAAAGCCAGGTGCAGGCGATGGCACCTTATGTGGCCAATAATCTGGGCAAGAAAGTCACCATGATCTTTCCGGATTTTGCTTTTGGCCACGATCATCGCGACTATTTCAGCGCCGCAATCGAGGCACAGGGCGGCGAAGTTCTGGCTCAGATCGCAATCCCCCCCGCCGAGACTTCATTTACCAAGTATTTCCCCAAAATTCCCCGTGATACCGAAGTACTGTATCACGTGATGGTCGGCCCCGCCGTTCTGACTTTCGTCAAGGAGTTGGGTGAATTTTTCGGCCCCAGCCGCCCAGAAATGTTTGGCTTTATCGACAGCCTTGAGGCGGTAGATATCGCAAGCCCCGGCCTGGAGTTTCTGGAAGGCACCTACATGTGGGAAGGGATGTGCCGAGAGGCCCAGCCCGATGCCACCGAGCATGCCGCGTTTTATCGTGCCGCCCTCGGCGTGGACGCGCGCGGCGCGTCCATCAGCGATCCGACGGATGTATCGACCTATGGCCACATGTTCGGCTGCTGGGAAACATTACATGTGATCAAGGCCGGGATGGAGGCGTCCGGTTATGCCGGACCGGATGACCGCACCAAGCTGATTGAGGCGGTCGAAGCCATGTCCGAAATGCCCGAAAGCCAGGCGCACCCGCAAGGGGCGAAGCTGTTCAACGGCAAGACGCATCAGGTCTTTGGCCACCAAAACATCAGCCGAGTGGAAAACGGACGCCTGGTGCGTGTGCATAGAACCTCGATCGAAGATACGCTCTATCCCGACGAGGTGGATTACACCACGCAATCGTTCTAGGCGAAAGCACGGGGCTTTGGGGCTCTGCCCCGAGCGTGGAATTTCCAGAGAAATCCCACGCTCCCCCCGGGATATTTTCAGCCAGAAGATGAGGCAGGGCCTACTCCAGCAAGGACGTTTACATGAAATTAAGTGACTACAAGGTGCTGACTTTTGACGTTTACGGCACTCTGATTGATTGGGAAAGCGGGATGATCGCAGGGTTGAAACCCCTGACAGACCAGCTGCGCACCCCACCAAGCCGGGATACTGTTTTAGAGGCACATGCGTTTTATGAAAGCACGTGCCAGCACTATACGCCGGGCAAAAGCTATGTCGATGTTCTGAGCACGGTGTATAAACGGCTGGCCGAGGAATGGGGCCTGTCGGCCACTTGGGACGAGGCACGGGTTTATGGTCATTCGGTTGAACATTGGCCTGCGTTCCCCGATAGCGCCGCATCACTGGCCTATCTGAAAGATCATTTCAAACTGATCGTTTTGTCCAATGTGGACAACGCCAGTTTCGCACATAGCGATGCCAAACTGGGGCACCCTTTTACAGCAACCTATGTTGCAGAAGATATCGGCAGCTATAAGCCTGATCCGCGCAATTTCGACTATATGCTAGAGCATCTGACGCGGTTAGGCGTCGAGAAGGACGAAATCTTGCACACGGCCGAAAGCATGTTCCACGATCATGGGCCCGCAAACCGGCATGGTCTGAAGAATTGTTGGATTTATCGACGTCATGACAAGGACGGGTTCGGGGCGACGATGAATCCGGGCGCCATGCCGACCTATGATTTGATGTATCACTCAATGGCCGATCTGGTGGCCGCGCATAAAAAAGAATTGGCAGGCTGACGCGTGGAATTGGGTCCCTATCTTTTGTTGGCGACGCTGGAAGGGGCTGTCATGGCCTCGGTTCTGGCATTGACGGCTGTCGGGCTAAGCCTTGTGTTTGGCGTGATGCGCGTCGTCAACATCGCCCATGGTGAATTTTACATGCTTGGCGCGGTGTTTGCGTGGTATATCGCGCATTGGATGGGTGGCCACCCGGCGTTAGGCTTTGCCGTGGCACTGGTGGTCGCCCCGTTGGTTGTCGGGGCTATCGCAGTGGCCGCAGACATGACCATCCTGAAGCGCGTTTCCTATGATCCTGAACGCACCATCGTTGCCACGATCGGGTTGCTCTATATCATCCAGCAGTTAACCTTGATGGGATACGGGCCCGAAGCCCGCCCGGTAGCCCCCCCATTCAACACGCGACTGGCCCTGCCATGGTTTGAATTCAAAGACGGCGCACTGTCGATGTATTGGCCGTGGGGCCTGAGCACGACGAGCTATAAACTGGCTGTCATTGGCGCGGCGATTGTCGTGTTGCTGGGCGTTTGGGCGATGATGGCCCGCACGCGTATTGGCCTGTTGATGCGCGCCACACAGCAAGATCGCGATATGGCTCAGGCCTTTGGTATCCCGGTGGAACGTGTCTATGCGCTGGTCTTTGGAATCGGTGCCGGGCTGGCCGCGCTGGCCGCCGTTTTGATCGTACCGATCCAGCAGGCGCATTACCTGATGGGAGCCGACCCGCTATTGCTGGCATTTATTGTTGTCATCATCGGCGGTTTAGGCAGTTTGCCCGGAACCGTGGTTGCGGCAATCCTCATCGGATTAAGTGACGGGATCATCTCGGTTTTCTTTTCGCCAACATTGGCCAAAATTCTGGCGACATTGTTGGTCGCACTGGTGTTGGTCTTTCGCCCGCAGGGCTTGTTCGGAGCGCGTAGATCATGACAGCGACGGGCAAGATATTACTGCTGCATGGCGGACTGTTATGCGTCCTTTTTGCGCTACAGTTTGTGCTGCCTGCCTATCACCATGGCAATCTGGCGCGTATCATGGTGCTGGCCAGTTATGCGGTCGGCTATAATATCCTGTTCGGCTATACGGGCCTTTTGAGCCTTGGTCATGCGCTGTTCTTTGGTGCTGGCATGTATGGCATGGGCCTGAGCATCCAGCACTTGGGATTCAGCCCTGCACCTGCACTGCTTGCCGGGTTGATCGCGGGTGTTGCCGTTTCGACCATTATCGGGCTGTTGGCGTTGCGCACTGTCGGTGTCGCATTCATGATTGTCACGCTGATGTTTGCGCAGGCGGGCTATCTAACGGTGCTGTACTTTGTCGATTGGACGCGCGGCGACGAAGGGTTCGTCATCCAGCAAGCACAGCGTATCTTGTGGGGAATTGACCTGAGCGATCCGTCCAACCGGTATTTTGCCGCGCTCTTACTGTTTTCCATATCCTTGCTGATCAGCCTGTGGTTGGTGCGCCGCCCGTTTGGCAAAACCTTGGTTGCTATCCGCGAGAACGAAGAACGCGTGCGCATGCTGGGCTATGACATTCAAGCGCACAAACTGGGCGCGGTGGTAATTTCAGGCACGATTGCGGCCGTGTCTGGCGCGGTGTACGGCCTGTTGTTTGGGTATGTCGGGGCAAGTTTCACCGCCGTGCCGCATTCGATTTTGCCGTTGCTATACGTTCTGCTCGGGGGCACGGGAACTGTTCTGGGGCCCTTTGTCGGCACGGTGTTCATGTTCTACCTGATCGACCTCAGCTCGGGCATCACGACAGCGCATATGCTGATCGCGGGTGTCGTTCTGGTGGCTGTCACGCTGTTCGCCCCCCAAGGGCTGGTGGGCGAGTTACGCCGACGGTTGTGGAGGTGGCTGCCATGACGCTGCTATCTACGCGTGGCCTCTCCAAAAGCTTTGCTGGATTGCAGGCCGTATCCGGTGTCGATCTGGATCTGCGCCAAGGCGAAGTGCGTGCGCTGATCGGACCCAATGGGGCGGGAAAGACGACTTTGGTTGGGATGATTTGTGGCCGGATCACACCGACTTCCGGGCAGGTCATGTTTGACGGGCGCGAGATCACGCGCCTGCCCGCACACAAGCGGATGTTGATGGGAATGGCCTATACGTTTCAGATCACATCGGTATTTACCGGGTTATCTGTGGCCGAGAACGTCACTTTGGCGGCAAGACGACGCGTGCCACATTCCGGCCTCTCGGACGCTGTGACAACAGCACTGAGGCGGGTGGGGCTGTCAGAGCACGTCGAACAAGAGGCTGGAGACCTAAGCTATGGACACCAGCGGCTGCTGGAAATCGCCATGGGTTTGGTGCAGGGTCCACGGCTGTTAATTTTGGACGAACCCACCCAAGGCCTGACCGAGGCTGAAGTGGACCGTTTCAAGGCACTGATCCGCGAGTTGGCGGGTGAAACCACGATCCTGTTGATCGAACATAACATGAGCGTTGTAATGGAGACCGCCGACCGTGTTACCGTGCTGAATTTTGGTGAGGTACTGGCCGAAGGAACACCAGACGAAGTGCGCGCCAACGCGGAAGTACAAGCCGCCTATCTGGGAGGCGACTAATGCTGACGTTGGAGCGGGTCAATTCAGGCTATGGTCGTGCACAAGTGCTGCGCGATCTGAGTTTGACAGTCGAAGCCGGAGAAATCCTGTGCCTATTGGGGCGAAACGGGGCAGGCAAAACGACAACAATGAAAACGATCATGGGGCTGCTGCCCCTGATGTCTGGGCGTGTGATGCTGGACGGCGAAGAGGTAAGCGCCCTGGCCAAGCATGACGTTGCGCGCGCGGGTATCGGGTACATTCCTCAAGGGCGTAGACTGTTTACCGGATTGACCGTCGCACAGAACTTGGAAATCGGGATGCAGGCGCGCCGGAGTGCCCCCGAAGTGCTAGACGAAGTGTTGGACTTGTTTCCGCGCCTGCGTGAGCGCATGGGCCAGCGCGCACAAACCCTTTCGGGTGGCGAGCAACAAATGTTGGCCACAGCCCGCGCACTGTGCCTGCGCCCCAAGGCGCTGTTGCTGGATGAGCCGACAGAGGGGCTGCAACCCTCAATGATCGCGGCAATCCGTGACGTGATCGTAAAAATGCGTGCGCAAGGCGTGGCAATTTTGCTGGTCGAACAGCGGGTTGATGCCGTGTTGTCTGTTGCAGACCGGGTGATGTTTATCGAGAACGGGCGCGGAGGGGACGTCATGTCGGCCGAAGCCTTGCGCGCGGACCACTCTGTAATTGATCGCTACATCGGCGTGTGATGGGCCTTGTTGAGGCCCCGGCGTCACCCCCGAGGCCTTTTGATTATGATCAGGGGCGGTGAACCGGGTACTTTTACCAAGAAAAAGCCAAGGCGACGGTCAGTTTATCGTACTGCTGACCCCGTCGGGTTGACCGACCACAACAAATGTAAGTTTGCTGGGGTCCAACAGATCGCGCGCGACACGGTTGATCTGTTCCAACGTGACCGCGTTCACCTTGTCGTTGCGAGACGTGATGTAATCGGTGGGCAGGCCCTCCATCTGCATCTCGACCGCGATGTTTGCGATGGGCGCGTTTCCATCAAAACGCAGCGGATAGGCGCCCGTCATGAAGGTCTTGGCGTCTTCCAGTTCTTGAGCGGTTACACCGTCTTTTTGCATGCGAGCCCATTCTTCGCGGATCACTTCGATGGCTTGCCCGATGCGATCATTGGCCGACGCGACATTGCCCAACCACAACTGCGCACCGTCTTTGTCCACAAGATATGAATACACCCCATAAGTCAGGCCGCGTTTTTCACGGACTTCCTGCATCAGACGGCTTTCAAAACCGCCACCCCCCAGAATCTGGCTGAGCAGGTAGGCCGCGAAAAAATCTGGATCGTCGCGATCAATACCGGGTTGAGCAAACACGGCAACAGATTGAGGTGTATCATAATCCACCACCTTTACGCCGCCGGGCAATGAGACATCTGCCATACCGGGAAGGTCCGGTCCGGTTTGCGGCAGGCCATCAAACAATGTGTCGATCAGATCCATCAGATCGTCGGGGGTGATATCCCCCACGGCCGAGACATATAGCCGATCCCGCACCAAGGCCGCGCGGTGTGCCGCAACGATATCATCGCGCGTCAGTGCCGCAACGCTGTCCATCGTGCCATCTTTGGATGTGGCATAGGGATGGTCCCCATAGACCAGCGCGTCAAAGGCCCGTCCGGCAATCGCGCTAGGATCTTTCAGGTCTGACTGGATCATCGAAAACACCTGCCCGCGAACACGGTCGATAGATGGCTGATCAAAATCAGGATTCACCAAACTGGCCCGCAACAATGCCACGGCTTGATCGCGATTTTCGGTCAGGAAGCGCGCGGAAACCGAAACAGTATCGTCCGTTACGTTATATGAGAACGAGGCGGCCAGAGACTCGACAGATTTGGCAAAGGCACGGCTGTCCATTCCTTCAGCCCCTTCTTCCAGCAAACCGACCATCAAATTGGTTGCCCCCCGTTTGCCCGGCAAGTCCAACGATGCGCCGCCGCGAAACCGCAATTCTAAAGTAACAAAGGGAATGGCATGTTCTTCGACCAACCACACATCCGTTCCACCCGGAGTGGTCAATTCCTGCACCTCGATTTCAGCTCGTAAAGGCAGGGTGGCAAGGCACAGCATCACCCCGGCAAGGGCAAGGCGGAACACAGATCGGTGTGGGATTGAACGCAGCATCATTGAGTAACCTCCGGGGCGGTCAACCAGCCGGTGACCGAGTTATGCCGAACCAGAACATCGCGGGCGGCTTGCATAATCTGATCGGCTGTGACGGATTGCAAAATGTCGGGCCAAGCCTGAACATCAGCCACAGTCAGCCCTTGCGTCAGGGCCGCGCCATAACGATTGGCCAAAGCGTTTACATCATCACGGGCATAGACCTGAGCCGCGCGCACCTGCATCTTGATCCGTTCAAGTTGCTGTTCGTCTACCCCGGTTTCAAGAAAGTCAGCCAGAACCTCGTCCATGGCGTCCTCGGCCTCTTGCAGGGTCACGCCAGCGGCCGGAACAACAATCAAGTTAAACGTCGTGTCATCCAACGACATGCCATCATACCATGCCGATGACTGCACCGTCAGCGGGCGGTCAAACTGCAATTTCTCAGCCAGAACCGAGGTGGTTCCTCCCCCCAGAATTTCGGACAAAAGGGTCAGGGCCGCCGCTCTCTCTTGATCGCCCGTGTCGCGTTCCGGAGCCAAGTACGAACGGCTGACATAGGGCTGGGCGACGCGGGGGTCCTCGTACAGAATGCGCCGTTCAGCCATCTGCCGAGGTTCTTGAGGGCGTGCACGTTGAGGTAAATCAGGGTTGGCAGGAAGAACGCCATAATATGTATCCGCCAATTTGCGAACCTCAGCAGGATCGACATCACCGGCAACGACCAGAACCGCATTATTGGGCGCATAGTAGGTGCGATAAAAGGACGTGGCCTCTTCAAGGCCCAACAGGGGCATCTCGTGCTGCCAGCCAATGACAGGTGTGCCGTAACGATGGTTCAGATACTGCGCCGCATTGCGCTGTTCGCGAAACAGGGCCGACGGATTGTTTTCGACGCGTTGGTTACGTTCTTCGATGATCACCTCGCGCTCGGTTGCGATTTCCTTTTCGCCAAGGCGCAAATTGACCATGCGATCGGATTCCATCCGCATCATCATTTCTAAACGATCCGCAGCCACGCGTTGATAATACGCGGTGTAGTCATAACTGGTAAACGCATTGTCACGCCCACCCTGCTTGGCCACAGTCGCCGAAAATTCACCCGGGGCCAGCGTGTCAGTGCCCTTGAACAACAAGTGTTCCAGAAAATGCGCCACACCGGAGCTGCCCGGGGGCTCGTCCGCCGATCCGGCGCGATACCACACCATATGCACCACGACGGGGGCGCGGTGATCCTCGATCACAACCACGTCCATTCCATTGTCTAAGGTAAAGGATGTGACCTGATCTGCAGCGGCGGCGGGAAGAGGCAAAGCCATAAGAAACGTAAGGACAGTGATCAGTGCGCGCATGCGACACCTCCTGTAGAAGGGCTTGGACGTCTTAGATACAATGCCGGTGGCCGCTTGCAACCCACGATGACGAGGCTGTGATCCGAGATTGCTGAGCCCGTACACCGGTACGCAAAAGTTTACATAAGCAATAACGCCCCCGGATTGGGTCCGGGGGCGTTATTGAAATTAGCGGTTAGCATAAACGATCAGCCCGGTGGCGGCGCCGATGGGGTGACAACACCACTGCGCTGCAGACGCTGTTGTTCTGCATAGCTGTCCAGCCATTGGCGTTTGTACGCATCGGTGTAATCATCGTTCGGACCGATGTTGAAAATATTAACCCGGCCATGGCGCCGACGCGTTTCTGCATCCTCTCCAGCCAGTGTCTGACGGATACCTTGATTGACGCCATACCGGTTTGCATAGTTCACTAACCCACCGTCCGAGCGCCCCACGCCGGCCGGAACAGTCGCTGCGGGATTACCGCCCATCGCGGCAACACCTTCGGCAATAGGATTAGGATCTACCAGATTTGCCGATCCGGGCGTCGGAGCCGGCAGCGCGTTATAGCTTTCGGGCGTCTGCAACGGCTTGCTGGGCAAAACGGAGAATTCATCCGGGCCGTTACCAGTGTTCTTGATCCGGGTCAGCGTAACATCACGGTCTCCGCGTCCGCACCCGGCCAAGGCAAGGACTGCAATCGCTATCAGAATGATACTGCGGGGCGCGCTCATGGCCACTCTCCTGAACGGGTTTTCCGGTGGTGTATCGTAAACTCGCACCAAGGTCACGCAGGCTTTTTACCTGGCGAGAAAATCACCATGCCGATTGCGCCCGCGAAAACCGAAATATCGGCGACGTTGAACGCATAAGGATTGTTCAATCCACAGCAGGACATATTCAGAAAATCGGCGACAGCGCCGTACATCACACGGTCCACGATGTTACCCAACGCACCGCCAACCATCAAACCCGCGGCGATTTTTTGCCACTTGCTGCCTGGCTCATGGTGTATCCACCACAACACAGCCCCGGCAATCACCAGGGCCACGGCGATCAACACCCACCGGGTCAGCGGCGAATCACCGGCCAGCAGGCCAAAATTGATGCCATAATTCCACGCCATACGCAGATTGATCAGGGGTGGCCACACGTCAATCTGGCCCAATTGGGCCAGATTCATCGCGTGCACGACGACGTATTTGCTGACCTGATCAAGAATGAACACCCACAGGGCCGTCCAAAAAACCAATTTCATCGCCTGTTCCTTGCCCCGCATCTTGCGCTGACGTGTCAGGGCCCTGTGATCAGACCCCGGTTACGTTTAAGCCTAGTGACGGAAATGCCGCATCCCGGTCAAGACCATAGCCAGCCCCGCTTCGTCAGCAGCTGCAATCACTTCATCGTCGCGCATCGACCCGCCCGGATGGATGACGGCAGTCGCCCCCGCTTCGGCGGCGGTTAGCAATCCGTCAGCGAACGGGAAAAACGCGTCCGACGCCACGACCGAGCCTTGCGTCAACGCCGCAGGCAGACCCAAAGCATCGGCCATGTCCTGCGCCTTGCGCGCAGCGATCCGACAACTGTCAACACGGCTCATCTGTCCGGCCCCAACGCCGACAGTGGCTCCATCCTTGACATAAATGATCGCGTTGGATTTGACGTTTTTGGCCACCTTCCAAGCAAACAGCATATCCGCCATCTCGGCATCGGTCGGCGCGCGCTTTGTAACCACCTTCAGATCATCTACAGTGATTTTCCCGTTATCCTTATCCTGCATCAGATAGCCACCCGACACCTGCCGGATCGTCTGCATCGCAGCGCTGGGATCGGCCAACGCGCCAGTGGTCAGCAAACGCAGGTTCTTTTTCTTGGCGAAAATACCCATTGCATCCGCATCAGCGTCAGGCGCAATCACCACTTCTGTAAAAATCTGGCAGATTTCTTCGGCCGTGGCCCCATCCAGCGTTTGGTTCAGGGCGATGATTCCGCCAAAGGCGGATGTGCGATCGCAATCAAACGCGCGCATATAGGCCTCGCGCAGGGTCTGGCCTCGCGCAACACCACAGGGGTTGGCATGTTTGATAATCGCGCATGTCGGGCCCTGAGCGGCGTCAAATTCGCTGACCAGCTCAAACGCAGCGTCTGTGTCGTTGATGTTGTTATAGCTCAGTTCCTTGCCCTGATGCTGGCGGGCTGTCGCCACGCCGGGGCGTGCACTGCCATCAGTGTAGAACGCTGCTGCCTGATGCGGGTTTTCGCCATATCGCAGCACCTGCGCCAATGTTCCGGCCACGGCACGACGGCGCGGGGCCTTGTTGCCCAGCGCACCCGCCAGCCAGTTGGAAACGGCGGCATCATATGCCGCCGTGCGTGCATAGGCAGTCTGGGCCAATGTACGGCGGAACGCGGGGCTGGTGGCACCGTCGTTGTGATCCATATCCGCCAGCAGCGCGTCATAGTCTTCGGTATCGACCACAACTGACACAAACCCGTGGTTCTTGGCCGCTGCACGGATCATTGCAGGGCCGCCAATGTCGATATTCTCGACACATGTGTCATAATCCGCGCCTTTGGCCACGGTTTCCTCAAACGGGTAAAGGTTGACGACCAGCAAATCGATTGCGCCGATTCCATGTTCGCTCATCGCCGCAACGTGATCGTCATTGTCGCGCAGCGCCAGCAACCCACCATGTACCATCGGGTGCAAGGTTTTGACCCGTCCATCCATCATTTCAGGAAAGCCCGTTACTTCCGCAACGTCGCGCACCTCAAGCCCCGCATCGCGCAGGGCTTTGGCACTGCCGCCGGTGCTCAACAGTTCAACGCCACGCGCAACCAATGCGGTGCCAAGATCAATCAGCCCGGTTTTGTCCGAAACAGACAAAAGGGCGCGGCGGATAGGAAGGTTCTGGGTCATGTCGGCACGGGTCCTGCGATAAGCGTTGCATCTGGTTGGTGGCCCCGTCAGCCATCGTCCTGCGGGAACGGGTCATCCTGCGCCAGATCACGAATACTGACCGGAGTGTCCTGCGCCTTGGCAAGGGACCACCTGATGCGGGTCGCATACTCCATTGCGCGCCCAGATAGAACAATCTGTTTCGTCGCACGCGGCTTTAATCGGTCTTTTTCCAGATAAACGCTGGGTTCCAGCGTAATTTCGGCACGTGCATCGGTACGAAACACCCATATTTCGCCACTGCGCAGCGCCAAAGAGACCGCAGCACCGCCCATGTCGATGGCACTGTCCACGTCAGGATGCAGGTGAAAATGGATCTGGAACTTGACGCCTTGCAATTGCGTGGCATCCAAAGCGCGATCAAACCGGCGGCGCGCAGGGCGCTCCAGCGCCAACAGCATGTCCTCGCCCGCGATACCGCGTCCATCAAATGTCATCTCCATAGTGCGCGCATGGGTCAGGCCAAAGCGGGCGACATACCCATCATGCCCCCCCTCAAACCTCAGGCCGTCCGGGGCATGGCTCATCTGGATCGGAACATGGCTTGGCCCACTGACCAACCAATCAGACGTGGCGGCGTCCGCGCCCAATCGCGCACAGGATTCACCCGCCAGAACCAGCGTGGAATGCGAGGGCGTGGCGCGCCCCGCACGCCGCCAATCCGTGCCAAACGTCTCACCTGACCCACAGTTGACGATCAATGGCCGCCGCCCCGATGTCAGCTCGAACGCCATGGTCGATGCATGGGCATTGCGCGAGGCAGGCCCAGTAGGCGGTGCGCTAGCGTCAATAATAACCGATGTGCGCCCTGCACTGAGCCGTGCATATCCCATCGACAGCCCATCGGGCTGACGCCCCTTTACTCCACTGGCCGCCAACGCAGTATCCAGTCGCCCTTCCAGTCCGCGACCACCACCATGAAACCGGGCCAGCCCTCCATCGGCATGGCGTAGGGTGCGCAGGGTGGGCGCGATTCGCTCAATCGCATCGGACAGGGCATCGCCAGGCGATCTGCCAGCATCATCCAAGGCCTCGGCAGTCCAGGTCAATAAGGTAAACACGTCCAACAATTCTTCGGGGTTGCGGGTGGGCAGCGAGCCTTCCGAACCAATCCGCAGTCTGCATTCCTGTTCCAACGCCCGCAGAGCCGGATCGACATGCGCCTGCATTCCCTCCAATGCCAGTCCGGCATAGATCAACCCTGTCAGGGCCTCAAAACGCGGCAACCCCGGCGCGGCAACGTGCCAACGCTTGCCCAAGAACAGAGTTTGCTGCGCCAACGAGCGGTAGAACGTCGTCGATGCGGCGCTATCTTGCCCATTCAATGCAAATAATGCGTGATTGATCCACCGGATCAGACGCCGCCCAGTTAAATCGGGGGTCCAGCCCGGGCCACGACCCGCGCCATATCGCGCGATCCAGCCCCACAGCCAGTCCTGCGCACAACGACGCGCCGCCAGATCACCAGCAGCAGCCAAATCATCCAGCCATGCGAACCCGTGTAATTCAGCCTCATAGCGTGGGTCAGGCGCATGAAGATCCCACATCTGCAGGTCAGGTTCCTGCAAAAGGTGACCGGCAAACAAGAAGTTACCCGCAGACAACTGCCGTCCTCTGGCAAAACTGCCGATTGTGCGCGGCTCGGGTGATGACACAAAGGCAGTGGCGGGTTTAGCCCATGCCGCCTGCCGCGCCGCAACACGGTTTCTGAAACGGACCCACCGCGCGGTTAAAGTGTCTGTCTGTGCCATATGCTCGCCTCTGGGCGCTCTTTGCGACGCCTCTTGCAAGCAATATACCGCGACGGTGTGATCAAGTCACCGAAACATTGCGAAAATCGCGATCGCACTGGCGCGGCGGCTCTTAGGTGCGCAGCAAAGCCATGTAAAACCCGTCCATTCCACCCTGGTCGGCCCAGTAATCAGGCCGCAGGCGCAATCCCCCTTCGCTCGTATGCCAGGCGGGATCAACACCGGGGACATCACGCGCGGAGCTATCCACGGTCAGTGATTTATGGCGCAACAGTGCCTCATCCACCTGACATTCCCCCTCATCCGGCAAAAGCGAACAGGTGCAAAACATCAGTCGTCCGCCGGGTTTTAACAGCGCCAAAGCTGCGTCGATCATCTGAGCCTGAAGGGAGATTAATTCACCAATCTCGGCACCGTCACGGGCATGAGGCAGGTCAGCATGGCGTCGGATGGTGCCCGTCGCAGAACAGGGCGCATCCAGCAAAATGGCATCATATGGCCCACCTTCATGGGTCAGAGCATCACCAACAGTGATTTGCGCAGTCAGCTTGGTGCGGGATAGGTTTTCAACCACCCGCTCCATCCGATAGGCCGACACATCCAACGCAGTCACGTTCGCGCCGGCAGCAGCCAGTTGTAGGGTCTTGCCGCCGGGTGCCGCACACAGGTCCAGCACCGTTTCACCCGGTTGAACATTCAGCATGCGCGCAGGCAAAGCGGCGGCAGCGTCCTGAACCCACCAATCGCCAGTGTCAAAGCCCGGCAATGCGCTGACCTGTCCGGCATCTTGAAGACGGACCGATCCGGTCGGCAAAACCGTCCCGCCCACGGCCTGCGCCACCGCCGCGGCATCGCCCTTGGCCGTGAGATCAAGGGGAGCACCGGCAAAATGAGCCGCCTCAAACCCACGGATCGCGTCGGCCCCATAGGCCTGCCGCAATGGGTCACGCAGCCACTTAGACATTTGTGGCGCTCGCAAACTGTCCCAGTCGCGCGGCCCTTCAACGGCCATTTTGCGCAAAACAGCGTTGATCAGCCCCTTGAGCGAGCCGAATTTCTTGTGCCCGCTGACCAACCCGACACAATCATTGACCACACCATGCGCGTCCCCACCCAAGGCCAGTTCGACCGTACCCAGTCGGAGAACATTGTGAACATGCAGCGGCGGAGATTTGCGTAGATGTCGCGCCAACAATTTATCCGCACGTTCCAATCCACGCAGTGTCTGCGTTGTCAGACGTTGGGCACGGGCGCGCTCTGCCGGGGGTAAACGTTCCAACGCCCCGGATCCAAGCAGCTCGGACATTAGCCGACCTTCGCCCAAAATCTGATCCAGCATGTTAACCGCACTGCGGCGGGCGGATTCGGTGGGGGGCATGACGGACATCTCCTTGCCGTATGGTGACGGCGGCGTATATCAAGGGCACGCGCTAAAAGGAACCCTGCGGATGACCGATACCAACAATCAACCCGATTTGCCTCCCGCCGCCCAACGTGCCCTCGCCGAAGCCGAGGACCGTCGAAAGGCAGCTCAGGCGCTGGATCTCCCACCCGAGCTGGGCGGACGCAAAGGCCCCGAGCCAGTGCGGTTCGGCGACTGGGAGAAAAAGGGGCTGGCCGTCGATTTCTAGGCCCTCCCCCTGCCATAGATGGCTATTTCACCTCGATGATCGAACGTCCCAGTATCTGGCGGCCGGATACATCCAGATACCGTATTTCATAGCTGCCCGCAGTGTCGGGCATCGCCAGTTGCAGGGATTTCCCCGCACCCACCGATTGCACAGTAACCCAGCTAAAGTCGGGCTGATCCACCCGCGCCAGGGCGATTCGTTGATCCGCGCTCTCACTGCTCACGGTCCATGACACGGTGATCGTTTCACCGACACCCGCGTTGGTGGGCACAGACAGGCCTGCGCCGTCATCTAAAGGTGCATCGGCTGGCACCACTTCCAATGGCGTACTGGTCAGCATCCGACGACCTTCATTCAGAACATAACGGATTTCATACAGACCCGGATCAGTGGGCGCTTCCAGCCTGCCTTCGGTTTGGTTTCGGGTGCGAATATGCGTGTCGACCGCGTCCCCATTTGCGCCAGCAGGGACAATTGTGACGATATCGCCGGGATTGACAGTACTGGACCATGACACATCCACGTCACTGCCCGCCCGGACAACCCCCGGGCCTGCAATGCCAATTTCAGCCGCCACCACTTCGATCCCCGCCGTCGCCAGCGTCTTGCGGCCTTCGTTCAGCAAGTACCGCAGTTCGTACAGCCCCGGCTCGGAGGGCGCGGTCAGCGTGCCTTCGGTGACGTCACGCGTGCGGATGTGGTTCTCGCTCATGCCTTCGTCGTTTCCGGCAGGAACAATGGTGATCACATCTCTGGGGCTGATCGTCTGCGACCACGCCACGTCAAACTCCGCACCGGTCGTCGCCTGAGCGGGGCCGGTGATGGTCACCTCGGCCGCCACCACTTCGATCCCCGCCGTCGCCAGCGTCTTGCGGCCTTCGTTCAGCAAGTACCGCAGTTCGTACAGCCCCGGCTCGGAGGGCGCGGTCAGCGTGCCTTCGGTGACGTCACGCGTGCGGATGTGGTTCTCGCTCATGCCTTCGTCGTTTCCGGCAGGAACAATGGTGATCACATCTCTGGGGCTGATCGTCTGCGACCACGCCACGTCAAACTCCGCACCGGTCGTCGCCTGAGCGGGGCCGGTGATGGTCACCTCGGGAAGAGCGGGCGTTGTTGGTTCGGGTTCAGGCACTGGCGCGGTGGCTTGCTCAACCACGACAGATTGGACCTGTGCCAAAGCATCGTTCAATTCCGTGGCGTTGCTGGCAGGCACGAATACACCGCCTGTGTTTTCCGCAATGCAAGACAGGCTGGCATAGGCCTCATCCTCCAAGTCAAATCCAACGACATGGGTGGTGAATTTCACCCCTTGTTGCGCCAGTTGCGTCGCCAATGCGCAAGGATCCGCGTTGCATGTTTCCACCCCGTCAGAAATCAGAATGACCGTGGCAGGCACGTCACGATAAGCCATCAGATCGGCGGCATGTTGCACTGCGGCAGAAATCGGAGTTTTGCCCATAGGTTTGATCGCGTTGACCGTCGCGATGAAACTGGACGTGTCCACTTTGCCGGGGGCGATCATCGTCTCTATATCTGTGCAATCGCCGTTTCTGCGGTGCCCATAGGCGACGAGGCCCAGATTGTTTCCAGCGTCCCATTTCCCAACCAAATCGGCCAGAACATCGCGGGCGATCTCGATCTTGCTGGTGCCGTCAACCTGCCCCCACATGGAGCCCGACGCATCATAGACGATCACGACATCCTCGCCCGCAAAAGCCGGGGCCGAAAAGGCGCAAGTTCCGGCCACCATGAAAGCCGCAAATTTAGCAGTACAGTGTCGCATTTCATCCGTCCTTACGTGTGCTCGTGGTTTTGAATGTGACCCGGCGGCTCGCGTCAAACTGTGGGCGTGTTCGGTGCATCATTCGCCGCACCTAATGCCCGGTCCTTTAGTTTGCGGAACTTACCGGACAATTGTTCAAGCTTAGCCTCCCATTCGGGATTAGGCTGCTGGCCTTCGATGACCTTAAAATAGACTTGCATCATGCAAGTGATCGCAAACGGCTCTAACAAAGCGGTTTTCACACTCCAAGCGAACAGTAGGGCAAAAACCACCCCCCCGGCCGCCCATGCCCCCGGCATCAAGTAAACAACCAAAGCGGCCGGAGCGAGCATCAGCAAAAACACCAGAAAACTAAGCCCATAGACGAACAACGCCAACCAAGCCGCATTTTTCAGCAAAACCTTGTAGTTCTGCCCATAGAGTACCAACGCCTCTTTGGCAGACATCCATGCATTGGTGGACTGCGTTCTGATCGCATAGGCAAGGATCACTTCGTCGATGAACCCAACCGCAACGCGCAAAAAGGCCGACAGCAGCCCTGCGAACTGTTGGGCACCGGGGATTGGCAGGATCGTCATGATACCACGGACCAACCCGGTGATGGCCCGGATCACGCCCTTGATCAATTGATCCATAACAAACAGCATACTGGCTTGCGGGAAGCGTTCTTTGACTACAGCGGTTGCGTGATCAATCTGACCGCGTCCTTGGGGCATCGGCTTGTCGTCGATCAATTCGATCAGGACGGCGATATGCCCCGCCTTGACGATGTACAGGATGTATTCACGCGCCCAATACATGATGGCCCCGAAAATACCAAAGCCAGCAAACCCGCCCCAAAGCGTCGTACTTGCCTGAAAGCTTTCATCGCCAAAGCCACCTACGCCATACCCAACGCCGGCACCAATTCCCGTGACAAGTATATAGCCTAGCGTGATACCGAAATAGACCGCCATACGTAAAAGGATAAAGGGCAACGTGCGCAGCATCATTCCCATCGCGCGGCCCATGCTGAAATCCCACATGGTGTCTCCTGTTTGCAATTCGTGGTAAAAGCAAAATGAGAAATATGGCCCCAGCGGTTTTAAGGGCCGCCGGGACCACGATCTTAAAATTACTTTATTACCGACGCCGAATCAAACATGCCACAAACACTGGCGTAACGTCGGGTTTAATGACGCGACCACAACACATCCGCGCCGTAGTAACGCAACCCACTTGAAAAGCGGGGCTTTATGCGCGGATACTTGCATGCGAAGGTCAGGTTGCGCCCCGTTCGTTTAGACGGGGCATGCCAGAAAATTTGTGGGTAAGTGAACAAAGCACGCGTATGCAGTGTAAATCGCCCGCCCCGAAAGGAGATTCCTAAATGCAAACGCAAGCAGGTGCTGGGCTTGTCGGGGTGTTATGTGTATTTGCCTTCACCGCAAATGCCCAAAACGATGTCATTTTGCGGGTATCGGGCCAAATATCGGGCGGAACAGTCAGCCTTGATCGTGAGGCGATATCAGCCCTGCCAAGTGTCCAAATCATCACCACAACGTCTGTGACAGATGGTAAGCACAGCTTTACAGGTTTTTTAATGCGCGACCTGTTGGATCGCCTGGATGCCGAGGGCGAAACGGTGACGGCCATTGCCGTGAATGACTACGTCGTCGACATACCGATGGCCGATTTCTATGATTACGACGTGATCGTTGCGGATAGCATGGATGGGGTGGCGCTGAGCAGGGCTGACAAGGGACCATTGTGGATAATTTACCCGCGCGATGAGCACGAAGTATTACAGGACATTCGCTATGACTATCGCTGGGTGTGGCAGCTGAGCCAGCTTGAGGTGCGATGACGCTCCGTTGGAATCCTGCTGTTGGGTTTGGCCTGACTTTGGCGGCGGTTTTCCTGTTCGCCGTTTTAATGGTGTTCTCAATGTTCCGCATGTTCGAGGTCGAGAATGCGATGCGTGTCAACGCCGAGCACAACATGCTGTGGGTGTTGCACAAAGGCGAAGTAGCGGCCCTGCGTATGGCAGAAACGATGGCGCTGGCTGAAAACAACGCAACGGATCAAGATCAGATCTCGCTACGGTTTGACATCCTTTTAAGCCGGATTGCCCTTCTGAATGATGGGCCACAGCGCCGGTTTGTGGAAGGGATCGGGCTTGCAAAAGAGCTGGATGACCTGACCCTCACGCTGGAAGAAATCCAACCGTTGATCGATAAATTCAAACCTGCCGATGGCCCCCGATTACGTGCGACTCTTGAACCAGTACCACGTCTTTTCGGGCGGGCTGCCAACGCCGCGATGATCGCGGACTGGGACGAATTGGGGGGAAGGTTAGAGGTTTATCGATCCCATTTGCGACAAACGATCGCGTCACTGATCGGGATCATGTTGGCCGGCGGTATCCTGACAGTGGCGTTGTTTCTGTCACTGCGCCAGTCGCGTCGTGACAACAGCATGCTGCGGCGTGAACGTGATTTTTCGGGGCTTCTAATCTCGTCCAGCGGCGAAGGTATCCTCGCTGTGGATCGCACCGGACGCTGCACCCTATGGAACGATGCCATGGAGAAACTAATGGGCAAATCCGCGCAGCAGGCTGTGGGGCGACCACTAAGGAATGTGGCGGGGTTCTTTGACATTTCCCCGGTGCGCGAAGGGATTGCGCGGGCACTACACGGGCACACAGAACATCTCACACTTCAACCACTGTTTCAGCCCCATAGAGACATTCCATTACGCGTTGATCTGCGTTTTTTTCCCTTGCGGAACGACGATGAAACCTTGGGCGCGATCCTGTTTCTGAATGACGCAACGGATCGATACAAGGCTCTGCAAAAGGATGCACAAGACCGGGACCGACTAGAGGAATTGGTTAGCGAGCGTACCCGTGATCTGGATAATGCGCTGCAACGCGAACGATCTGCCGCCAAACTTTATCGCAATTTTGCTGCAATGGTATCGCACCAGTTTCGCACGCCTCTGGCCGTTGCGGATTCGGCTTTGCAAAGGCTGATACGGCGCGGAACCCGCGCGACGCCAGAAGAAATAAACGAACGCGCCACCCGTGCCAGAGACGCGATCGATGGCCTAACGCGGCTGGTGGACAGCACGATGGATGCTGCACGACTGGATGCAGGCCTGATCGGGGCACGCCGCACTGCCTGTGATCTGGGTCAGATCGTCAATACCGTGTGCGCCTATCAACGCACCACTGCTGACGGGCGGCAAATTGTCATCCGCCAACCCACCGAAGATCCGGGAACAGCCTTTTGCGACCCTGCCCATGCCGAACAGGTATTGGAAAACCTTGTCTCAAACGCCGTCAAATACGCAGCACCCGACACGCCAATTGTAGTGACCTACCATAGCGATGCCGAGAACCTGTTTTGTGATGTGAGCAATGAGGGAAACCCCATTCCTGAGAAAGAGCGCGCCCAGATATTCGTCCGTAATTTTCGCGGGACAAACAGCGTCGGCAGCAAGGGCACCGGCGTGGGATTGTTCATTGCGCGTACATTGGCACGCATGCAAGGCGGCGACGTCAGCCTTCTTTCCAGTGCCGAAACGACAACTTTTCGCCTGACCCTCCCCCGCTTCTATGAGAGCTTGATATGACACAGGACTCGCAACCAGCCTTGATTCTGGTAATCGAAGACGAAGACGCGTTGCGCTGTGATATCGTAGAAGAACTGACAGACGCCGGATACCGCACGCGCGCAGTCAAAGATGGCGACGCCGCTCTTGCGGTGTTGGCCGAATACACGCCAGACCTGCTTTTGTGTGACATCAACATGCCCGGCCTTGACGGCTACGGCGTTCTAAAAGCACTGCGCACACGACGCCCCGATATGGCGATGACACCATTTGTATTCCTAACAGCCCTGTCCGAGCCGCGTGAGGTCGTAGAAGGCAAGCTATCCGGCGCTGACGATTATTTGGTCAAACCTGTGGATTACGACCTGATGCTGGCCACAATCAGCGCCCGCCTGCGTCAGGTGGAACGCATCCGTACACGCCATGATGATGAGATGACCCACCTGCGCGGCGCGTTTGACGGATTGACCGGCGAGGGGGTCGAACAGGCGTTGGACTTGATGTCACTTGGAATCGTGTTGTTGGGCAAGCAGGGCAAACCCGTTCTGACCAACCGGGCGGCGCATGACATGGCCGCCGAATTTCAGTTCATTCGCATTGGCGCAGATGGTGTTTACGCCAATGACCCGCCATCAGACCGCCAGCTCCAACAGGCCATCGCCGCAACGCTGGACGCGGCGCAGGACGGAACCGAGAAAGTGGTTGGTGCGATGTTGCTGAGCAGGCTGGATGCCACCAATATCTCGGCGCTGGCCTGCGCATTGCCAAACCATTCAAACGCCGGATCAGACGCGCCTCGTGTCGCGTTGTTTTTATCCTCGCCGGATCGTCAGCGGGTGTCCCAGGCGTTGCTCATTGATCTGTTTGGCCTGACACCGACCGAGGCCCGCATCGCGGGGGCTTTGGCCTGTGGCGCACGCCCTGCGGATGTGGCGGCCGAAATGGGCGTGTCACAAACAACCATCGCCTTCCACATGCGCAATCTGTTTCAAAAAACCGGTACAAACCGGCAGGCCGACCTGATCGCGCTGATCCTGTCGGGGCCAATGATGATCAAATCCGATTGATGCGGCCAACAGGCGGCAGGCACCACAGACGCATGGAGCACAATCAACCCCTTACACACAGCAGTTCTTTGCCCCTTGTGCATGGATAACCTCACCATTGAACACCCTCCATATCGGCATCGCTGTCACCGCTGTCACCGTGCAAATTTGACCTCTCGACGCGATCTCTGATAGGGTTGTTTCCTAGCATTTTCGTGAAAGGACTTGCCATGTGCCGCCTGTTTATCGGAGCCGACCCTGAACTTTGGGAAAGTGTCACGCGCTCGTTTCGCATGGATGGCATGGTGACGAGTGTCCGACTGGAACATATGTTCTGGAACGTGCTGGAAGACATCGCTGCGCGCCAAGACCTGAACGTGCGTCAGTTGCTGCATCAACTGTACAATGAATCAATTGATGAAGGTCACGATCTGGGGAACTTTACGTCGTTCCTGCGGGTCTGTTGCCTGCGCTTTATTGATCTTCAGCTCAACGGTTTGATTGCCACGGAATCCGCCCATGATTTCGACGCTCTTCCGGCCGAAGAAATCTTGCTGAAAGAGCGCGAGCAGCGCGCCGCCAGCAAGAACCGCCGGGCGGTCAATTCAACGCAACACTAAACGTTGAGACAACTAAAAGCCCGGCGTGGAAGGATCCGCGCCGGGCTTGGTTTTTACGTGCTATGGATCAAAGGTTACCTTTGCTCATCTCAGCGGCGATGTGATCTGCCTGACGAATGGCCAGCGCGACAATCGTCAGTGTCGGGTTTTCCGCAGCCCCGGTGGTAAATTGCGACCCGTCCGAGACGAACAGGTTCGCAATATCATGCGTCTGTCCCCAACGGTTGACCACACCGTCCTGCGCCTTTTCCGACATCCGGTTGGTGCCCAGGTTGTGCGTTGACGGATAGGGTGGCGTCGGCATAGTGCGCGTGGCCCCGATCGCATCATAGATCGCCTGACCCCGGTCATACGCATGAGCGCGCATCGCTTTGTCATTGGCGTGATCCGAGTAATGCACGTTCGGAACCGGCAGACCGTGCTGATCCAACACGTCGGTGTTAAGCGTAACACGGTTGGTTTCCTGCGGCATGTCTTCGCCTACAATCCACATACCCGCCATGTTTTCGTAATGATCCAGCGCGGTTGTGAATTCGCGCCCCCACGCGCCCGGATCGAGGAACGCAGCCATGAACGGCAATCCAAGGCTCAGCGTTTCCAGTTCGTAACCGCCGACGAACCCGCGGGATGGGTCATGACGCGCCTCGTCCTGAACGATCCCGGCCATCGTCGTACCGCGCCACATCTTCACCGGTTTGTCAAAGATGCCATAAACCGAACCCGTCAGGTGACGCATATAATTGCGCCCGACCTGCCCGGACGAGTTGGCCATGCCGTCAGGATACATCGACGACGCCGAATTCAGCAACAAACGGGGACTTTCAAGGGAATTGCCCGCAACGCAAACGATGCGCGCCTTTTGCATCTGTTGATTGCCGTCGGCGTCGACATAGACAACACCCGAAACTTTGCCACTTGCGTCATGTTCAATCTTTAGAACATGCGCTTTTTCTCGTACCTCCAGATTACCCGTTTCCTCACCCGCAGGGATGTCGGTATAGGCGGATGACCATTTGGCCCCCCATTTGCAGCCCTGAAAACAAAACCCGGTTTGCTGGCACGCCATGCGCCCGTCTTCGGAATCCGCCGAATTGATCGCCATGCGGCCTGTGTGGACCTCGGTATAGCCCAGCGCCTTGGCTCCGGCCTCGAACACTTTGTAGTTGTTGTTGCCCGGCAAGCCCGCATTGCCATTGGTGCGGGTGACATTCAGTTTTTTCTCGGCCTTGTCATAATAGGGCGCCATCTCGGCCCCATCAATCGGCCAATCCAACAGGTTTGCCCCCTCAACCGCGCCATAGTTTGTCTTGGCCTTCCATTCGTGTTCCTGAAAGCGCAGTGATGCACCGGCCCAGTGTGTTGTCGTGCCGCCAACCGCCTTGACGATCCACGCAGGCAGGCCCGAGAAATCATTGGCCACGCGCCAATCACCCGATGTGGTGCGCCCGTCCAACCATGCGAGTTGGCCAAAACTATCCCATTCGTCGTTGATGTAATCCTGCGGCAAATACCGCCCGCCCGCCTCCAGCGCGACAACGCTGACGCCTTTCTGGGCCAGTTCATTTGCCAGAACGCCGCCGCCTGCGCCCGTTCCGATGATAACGACAACACTGTCGTCATTGAGGTCAAAAGGTGCCGTCATGGTGCCGTCCCTCCCTTAAATCCAAGTGATGTCGTTAAAGCCGCGATCAATGTAGCCACCAAAGCTGTAACTTTCGCCTTCGTAGCCAAAGATCGGCCAGACATCCTTTTGGTTGTAGAGTCCGGTCACAAGACCGCCGCGCACCTTCTGAAAGAACGCTGTGTCCTGAAGGCTGGTCAAGATCGCGACGCGGTCCTTTTCCCATCCGGTTTTGAGATAACTGTCAAAGCCAGCGGCGCGCGCGGCCTCGTCCAATGCCAGAATTCCGGCCTCGGTCTCTTCGACCGCCTCGGGCACATCATACCCCTTGACCGCCATTGCATAGAACTGATCGCCAACCTGATCGTGCGGATAGATATCTCGCGCCATCTGGATCAACGTGGCCATGGTTTCAGGCTTCAGGGCGTTCATCGTTTGCGCCCATGCGGCATCAGATCCGGCAACAAAACCCGGCCCAACGACCAGCGCGGCACTGGCTGCCACGCTGCGCGACAACAGCTGCCGCCGAGTCAATTTCTTTAGTGATTGCGTCATTTTCTTCCTCCCAAAAGTTGACGTTATTTGTAGCGGCCATGCCTTTTCATGACTTCGATCTCATAGCCGTCCGGATCCTTCACAAAGAAGAACCGGGCCAACAATGTCCCCTCCCTTTTAAAATCCACGATCTTGCGCGGGTTGAAACCAGCTGCCTCAAAGCGCGCGTGCTCGGCATCCAGATCATCAACAGTGAACGCCAAATGCCCATAACCATCCCCCAGATCGTAAGGTTCGGTACGGTCCTTGTTTACAGTCAATTCCAGTTCAAATTCGGTTTCATCGTTGCTGAGATACAGCAGCGTAAAACTGTCAAAATCCAATCGTTCGGCCACGGTTAGACCGAAGGCCGTTTTATAGAACGCGACAGACCGCTCTTCATCCAGAACGCGGATCATCGAGTGAATTGCTTTGGCCATTGTTCCTCCCATGTGCTCAATTCGGCTTGATCCCCATGATAGGGATTAAGCAGGCCAACGGGTATTAATGCGCTACTACGTGCGGCTTAAAGTTGAGGGAGGGGGGCTTTATGGCATTGAGACATATGGGTTTTGCTTCGCCATAAGCCTGAAAAACTGACATTGAGGGAGCAGTAAGCGCCTGACAGAAAAGGTGGGCCAACGTCACATCACACGATGCGTCCGAGCCTGATCATTCTCTCGGTAAAAGGTCTTACCATTCGTATATTTCGATTGTGTCCGCCGCGATTTCATAACCGCTTTCGGCAATCTCGGTGGTTTGAAGCCGTGCACTTAGACGGCCTGACACCCATACGGCATCCCACAGCTGATCACTGGGCCAAGGCGTTTTGGTTGTCACAAAGACCAATTGGTTTGGCGGGGGCGGGGGCACGTGGATACAGGCTCCGACATAGGGTACCAACATGAAACTGCGCAGGCCTTCGGACCCCATGTCAATCGGAATGATATAGCCGGGTAGTTTGACAGACGCGCCATCAAGGCTGGTGTTCAGTTTGGTCGCGTTTTCGTCAAATATCGGGTCCCAAGTATCGTTCACTTCGTCAACAGCCCCTTGGCCGATGATCTCGGAATAGGGCACGCCGGGCGGGATCAGATCATCCCAGGTGATTTCCTTGAACGGATTGGAAAGGGCGACTTGCGGCAAACAGGCAGCGCCCGCAGCCATCAAGGCGAATTGTCGGCGGGTGATCAACGGGGATTTGTTCATATCTTTACCATCATTCCATCGGCCAGTGACAACCGGTAAGCCCTGAGCGCCGGAAGCAAACTTGCCAGCGCGGCGGCGCCAACCACACCTGTCACAACCCATAGCTCTCGTATGCTGGGCGCTTCTATGGGTAACCAGATTCCAAAGGCGCTATCAACCCATGGTCGCAGCCCCAGCAGCCCGACATACAACAGACAATACCCCAAGATGGCGCCAATGCCTGCCATCAACATCGCTTCTAGCACCAGTAATCCAAGAATAGTCATGGGCCTTGCGCCCATCGCACGCCAGATCGCCATTTCGCGCCGCCGCTCGTTCAGGCTGGCGAAAACCATGGCCATCATCCCCAGCAAAGCCGTCACCACGACCATCCCCGAAACGCCGATCAGCGCCTTTTCAGCGACGCCGACGATCTGCCACAACTCTTGCAGGGCCACGCCGGGCAAAAGGGCCAATAACGGCTCTTCGGGATACTCATTGATCCAGCGTTGGAGCTTAAAGATCTGTAGCCGCGAATTGACACCGACAAGGGCCGCTGTAATCGCAGTGGGTGTCAGATCCATCTGGCGTATGACCTCTGCCGGGGTCGTGCGGCCTGTTTGCCCACCATTCTTCCAATCCACATGGATCGCCTCGATCGCTTCCAAACCGACAATCACGGTGCGGTCCACCGGCGTTCCGGTTTTGGCAAGTATTCCAGACACACGAAACGGTTGATCGTCGTGCTCGGTAAAAGACGCCACCCCGTGGGATACGATAATGGGATCACCAACCGAATAGCCCAGCGTGGCGGCAACATCGGCCCCGATCACCGCGTCGTAAAGATCGTTCAGCCCCTGCCCCTGAGAAAATCCCAGAGAACGCCCGCCCCGGAATTTGTAGCGCGTGAAAAACGCATCCGTGGTACCCATCACACGAAACTGGCGGTGACTATCGCCCAGAGATATCGGCACGATCCAGTCGACTTCGGGCCGTGCGGCAATGTCCTGATAGCTTTGCCATGTAACGTTGTTGGTGGCATTGCCAATACGAAAGACTGAATACAGCAACAGTTGCACGGACCCGGATCGCGCCCCCACAATCAGGTCCGTCCCCGAGATCGTGTCGGCGAAACTGGCCCGCGCCCCGGTTCGGGTTTTTTCAACGCCCAGAAACAGCGCGACAGACAGCGCGATGGCCAGGATGGTCATTCCGACAGTCAGAACGCGTGCCCAAAGGGACTGTGCAGCAAGGCGCAAGATCATGCGACGGCCCTTTGCGACGTCGCGATGTCTTCGATGCGCAGTACCCGATCAAATCGCGCGCCAAGCCTTTCGTCGTGACTGACCATCAACAAGGAAGACCCGGCGCTTGCCACTTGATCAAAAAGAAGCCCGAGGAAGGTATCCTGCGTGGCCGCGTCCAAGGCCGACGTCGGTTCGTCCGCGACAATCAACGGGGGCTGTCCGATCAGGGCGCGCGCGACGGCCACACGTTGTTGTTGGCCCACGCTTAACCGTCCGGCAGTGGTACGCAGCACCTCGTCCGGAAGGCCCAGCGCCGCACACAGGCGCGCAGCCTCGGCCAAGCTATCTTTAGCGCGATTGCGTCTCTTGGGGGCAAACCGCAAAGGCAGACGAATGTTGTCGGCAATACTTGCATAGGGCAGCAAGTTGAATTGTTGAAAAATCACTCCGATGTTTTCCGCGCGAAACCGGTCACGCCCACCCGCGCCCAGCGTTTTCATATCGACCCCGCTGACGCTTATTTGACCCGCATCGGCGGCAACGATTCCACAGATCAGAGACAGCAAGGTCGATTTCCCCGAACCGCTGGCCCCCAGCAACAAAACCGTTTCACCGCGCGACATACTGAAATCCGCACAAGACAGAACGAACCCGCCCCTGCCCGGCCAGGCAAATGTGACATCTGTCAGGGCAAGGGCGGGATCCGTCATGCTTACTCCAATGACAATTGCGGGGCGTCGCGCTCGATCTCGGCCAATCCTGAGCCCGTCTCGGTGACATATTGCGCTTCGATTTCCTGCGCATGCTCAAACTGCGCAAAAAACGGGAAAGTGATCGCACTCAGGTCGTCAGAGTGATCACATGCAAACTTGTAGCGCACGTGAAATTCGTTGTGCTGGCCGTGTTCGGCGTGTTCATGCGCATCGTCGTCGTGATCGTCATGTTCCTGCTTGTCGTGTTCATGTGCATCATCGTTGTGGTCTTCGTGCTCATGCTCATCATGCCCGTGCGCCTCTTTTTCGTGATCGCCATGCCCATGCGTTTCATCTTCATCATGGCCTTCATGGTCCTCTGAATGGACATGCACCAGAACTTCGGCAAGACGGCACTCGGCCGCTTCGGGCAACGTCACGACATTTTCCGGCACCGTCAGCTTGCGAAGGGCGCTCTCGACCGCATCCTTGTCCGCAGCCGTTGACGCAGAATACTCAAAGCCAACAATATCCATGCCCGGCGACATGAGGCTCATCTCAACAATGCCATCTTCGATAGCCAGCTCAAGCGTGCTGACCCCGTGCACATGGGCATCTAGTTCACGCGTTTCTTGGGCCGAAAGTGGTGCGGCCATGACCGAAGCCAGAAGTGTCAGTTGAAGTGCTCTCATGGTCGAGTCCTTTTCCATTCATCTAAGGGGGTTTTCGCTATCCGCACAATGTTGCCAAGCCGTTGGGGTGGATATGATGGTAACGCCCTACAGCGGCGCTATGAAACCGGGCGACGGCAGTCTGTGATGTGCACCGAACAGTTACCTGTATTCACAATCCAAATGTGCAATTTTCAGAGCTTGCAGGTACTGTTATGGTATAACATACAAATTGACAACCAATTTCTTCTGTCACCCCCTTCGTCTGGCGCGGGTTAGGCCCTGTCGGAAAAACTGATTTTGAAGGTTGCGCAAGCACCCAAGACAGGGGTTCGTAAAACGCGGGCCACAGTTTCTGTTTAGCCGATTCCACGCACCATACTGGTCACCCAAAACCACCAAAGACCCGCAGCGCAGATCGACATCAGGCACTTAGCGCGACTGGGATTTCTACCCGCGTCAAAGAATTTAGCTGGCGCTTTGCGTGGCCCTGCTGTGCGCAGAACTATACGGGATCAGCGCCGACAAAAGTTCACGCATCTCTATCTTACCGACGGTTTGGCCGCCCTTGACCACCAGAACCGTGACATCAGCGCGCCCTTTGGCCACCCTTATGACGGCCTCTAGCGTATCTTGCCAATCCACTTGCCCGGCCACAACGCCGTCTGGCTTACCCTCACTGGCGATCGTACCGGCGCGCAGAACGCGGGCGCGATTGATATCGCCGACGAACGCCTCAATGTAAGGATCGGCGGGGTTCATGACAATCTCCTGCGGGGCACCCTGTTGGACAACAGCGCCATCCTTGAGAATAACCAAATGGTCCGCCAGTTTCAGTGCCTCATCCAAATCATGCGTGATGAAGACAATGGTTTTGTTCAGTTCGGTTTGCAGCTCCATCAGAAGGTCCTGCATGTCCGTTCGGATCAACGGATCAAGGGCAGAGAACGCCTCGTCCAGCAGCATGATATCTGTGTCGGCTGTCAACGCGCGGGCAATCCCCACCCGTTGTTGCATCCCGCCTGACAACTGGCGGGGATAACGATCCTCAAAACCAGACAACCCAACGCGTTCTAACCATTTGCGCGCCTCGGCCTCTCGGGTTTCGCGGGCGACACCGCAGATACGAGGGGCCGTCGCGGCGTTTTCAAGCACTGTCTTGTGGGGCAACAAGGCGAATTTCTGAAACACCATCGACATGGATTTCTGGCGCATCTGGCGCAGACCTAGATCATCCAGTTCGGTCACATCCCGCCCGTCCAACAGGATTTCACCGGCAGTCGGCTCAATCAGGCGGTTCAAGTGCCGGATCAGAGTCGATTTACCGGATCCCGACAATCCCATGATCACCGAAATTTCACCGGCCTGCATATCAATATTGATGTTCTGCAAACCCAGCACATGTTTGTGCAACTCCAGTAGCTCGGGCTTGCCCATGCCATCATCGCGCACCAAAGGCAGCACTTTTTCGGGCGTCGACCCAAAGATCTTATACAGGTTTCGAACGCGAATTTTCGGAGTACTCATTGGTCTATCATTCCGCTTCATGGGTTGGATCAATGCGCTGCAATGCGGCCTTTGAGCAACGATCAAGAACAACAGCCAGCAGGACGATGCCAAAACCGGCGACCAGCCCCACGCCCAACTCAAGGTTGCGGATACCGCGCAGCACCAGAACGCCCAACCCCGGAGCGGACACCAGCGAGGCAATCACCACCATCGCGAGGCTCATCATGATCGTCTGATTTACCCCCGCCATGATGTTGGGCAGCGCCAGAGGCAGTTGCACACCATATAGCTTTTGTCGGGAACTCATCCCAAAGGCATCGGCAGCCTCAGTCACATCAGGGTCAACCAGTCGAATACCCAGATCGGTCAACCGGATCACCGGCACAATCGCGTACAGGATGATTGCGATACCGTACAATTTGGGTTCGGTCACGGAAAACAAAAAGATGAGCGGAATAAGATAAACAAAGCTGGGCAAGGTTTGTAGCATGTCCAGGATGGGTAACATTATTCTCTGAAACCGGTCGGACCGGGACATCAAAATGCCTATGGGTACGCCCAACACGACGCTCAGCCCGGTACAGACAAATATGATAGACAGCGTTTGCAATGCGACATCCAGATGGTCCGTGATGCCGAAGAACAAGAAAGCGACCGCGACAAAAACCGTGATACCTGTTTTTCGGGTCGCAAACCATGCTGCGGCAATCAACAACGGGATCAATATCCACCAAGGGATCGTCGCAAAGGCGTAAAGAGCGCCTTCCAACATCCACGACAAAGGCTGCGTCAATGGGTCAAGAACGAACTTCAGGCTGTCCTTGATCGCAAGAAATCCGGCCTCGACGTTTACAGTTAGATCCCGCGATTGCGGGATAGCTGCGCAGGCTTCGTGTAACGTATCAAGGGAAGGAAACGGTATAGACGGCCCCGAATCTCCATCCGCGCCGCCGCTGCTTTGAGCCAGCAGTTGAGCCATGGTCATGGGGGATTCGGACGCGTCGGCGTCGCACCAATCCCGCAAGCCAATTCCATCGAATATCTTTTCGTAGCTCGCCACGGCTGCCTCTCCTGCTTGCTCAATAACGCCAACATGGCCCGATCATCGTTATGACCGGGCCACGCAAACTATGGTGGGTTACTTCAAAACCGCCGACAGTTTTTCGCGTGCTGCGTCGTTCAGCCAGTCAGCCCAGAGATCTTTATTGCTGGTCAGGAAGTACACAGCGCCTTCTTCGGCGGACGCGTTATTGTCTTCCATCCATGCCAGAATCCCGTTCATCTGCTCGTTGGTGAAACTGATGTTGGACATCAGTTCGGCAATCTGGGGCTCGCGCTGCTGAAAGCTGTTGGTTGCGGCTGTTTTCACAGCTGCACTTGGATAGGCCGACAGGCCTGGTTCGGCACATTCTTTCGAGCTGTTGCAGGTGTGAACCTCGGCCTCATATGGCGCTATGTCGACCTGCACCATCGGGTACTTGCCCAAGATGGCGGTAGGCGACCAGTAAAAACCAAACCATGGCTCTTTGTTGGCGTATGCCGAAGCAATCGCCGTGGCCAGAGTTTCGCCTGATCCATGATCGAACACCTCGATCCCATTGCCTTGCATGTCGATGACGCGGTTCATGTTGTCATTGACCGTCCGGCACCCCCAGCCATCCGGACAGTTGTCAAAGCGGCCCCCAACCAGATCTGGATTGGCAAGGATGCCTTCCAAAGTGGCGGCTTCGGGATGGGCATCAACCACGTATTGGGGCACCCACCACCCTTCGATGCCACCGTCGGACAGCACATCGGTCAGTTCCACCAGCTTGCCTTCGGCAATCAGCTTGTCATAGGCGGGGGCGGTATTGACCCACAGTTCGGTCAGGATGTCTGGCGTACCTGTTTCGGCAACTGATGTCAGCGCAGTCGGTGTTGACGACGGCACAGCTGTCACATCACAGCCATAGCCTTGTTCCATCAGGAATTTGGCCACCGATGTCACCACGTTTGCCGAGGCCCAGTCCATCTGAGTGATGGTCACTTCACCACAGGTATCAGCCACGGCAGGGGCAGCAAACCCAACGACACATGCAGTTGTCAAAATCAGTCGTTTCATGTCTTCTCCACTTTGTTGGACTGAGCGGCTAATAGCCCGTGCTCATCAATACGGAGCGACGCTTCCACGTTTTTCAAAACCCACAGATGTTTAATGCGCATGTTCGAAATTTTGATATTTATAATTTCATATTTTGTTAATAATGTGCTTTCATTCAACAGCGCTCTGGGGTCCGTCTGATGTCACGCCTTTCATCGTCCAAAGATATCAGCCTCAAATCGCTGGAGCTGTTTCAGATCTGCGCCAAGAATGGCTCGCTTCAGGCCGCGTCCCGGGAAAGCGGGCTGACAGTCAGCACAGTGTCGCACCATTTGCGCAATCTAGAAGACAATTTGGGCGTAGAGCTGTTCAATCATGCCCGACGGCCTATGGTTCTGACCCCAAAGGGCCGCGCCTTTTTGCGCAACATTGACAGCGCCCTGTTTTCCATTCGCAAAGCCAAGGCTGAAGCCTCGGCCGGAAGTGTGTCTGAGGCTAGCTATCTGAGGTTAGGCACGATCGAGGATTTTGATAGCGACATTACTCCGGAACTGGCCGTCTACCTGTCAACGAACATGCCAACCTGCGATTTCATGTACCAAACCGGTTCCAGCTTTGACCTTATTGAAATGCTGCGAAACCGCCAGTTGGATTTGGGAATAACCACCGAGCCGACCGAACGGCTAAGCGACCTTCAGGATCGCCCGTTGCTGCGTGACCCATTCGTCGTAGTGCTGCCGCTGGTCAACGAGCAATCCCTTTCCGATATTGTCGAAGGACATACCAGACTGCCCTTCCTGCGGTTTTCCAGCAACCTGATGATAGCACGACAGATCGAATCCCAACTGCGCCGAATGGGCGTAACGTCACCGCATAAATTTGAATGCAGCAACAACCAGACGCTTATGGCCATGGTTGCGGCCGGGGCCGGCTGGACGATCACGACCCCCCTTTTGTTCGCGCGGGCCAAACGGTTTCAATCACGGCTGCGCATGCATCGGTTTCCGGGCAAAAGCTTTTCGCGCACCTTGGCCATAGTCTCGACACCGGACTGTTCACGATCCGTGGTCGAACTTGTCGACAGCAAAATGCGCAGCCTGATACGGGATCACGCAATTGTGCCCTTTCATCAAAGCAACCCTTGGTTGGTGGACAGCTTCAAGTTGCTGACCTAGGGCTTCGTCAAAGAATGTTGAACTGGGCGCGGATTGCCTTGTCTTGCTCATCGCTCAGATATGCAGGCTGGTGACGTTGCAGGATATCCTGCGCACGGGCGCGCGCCCTGCCCCACGCATCTTGAGCCCCGTTCTCGGCCCATGTGCGTGGCTCATCACGATCCGCCAGCGACGGATAGAAATAATCGCGCTCCATAGCGGCATAGGTATGCTGATTGCCCAGAAAATGTCCCGCCCCTAGAACCGCATCACAGATCACGTCAAAGCCAAGGTTTTCGTCGGTCACTTCGATTCCGCGCAATGCGCGATAGGTGGCCGAATGCATTTCGTCATCCAGAACAAAGGCCTCAAAGCTAGCGCCCAGAAGGGATGCCGTCATCCCCGAGCTTTCATAAATCAAATTGCCCCCTGCTAGGGCCGCAGCCAACGAGGTAATCCCTTTTTCCGCGCCGTATTGCGCATCAATCGCCTTGGCGTCGGTCATTGAACAGGCCACGCCGGACGGCAAACCCAGCCAGTTGGACAATTGCGCCGAGGCCGCGTTCAGCACGGCGGTTTCGCCGCTCCCGCCTGAAAACGATCCGGTGCGTAGGTCAACGACCAACGGCCAGTTGGAGAACACCATCGGAAAGCCGGGCTGGATCGCGTGCACCATTACAAGGCTGGCCAATGTTTCAGCCAGCGACTGTGCCAGAAATCCGGCCAACGTAGCAGGCGCAGTCGCCCCGGCCTGTGCCGCGGTGATACAGGACATCGGGATGTTGTGCTTGATGCACTCATAGACCACGTCCACTGCATCTTCGCCGTAACGCATAGGTGAAATAACCGGGCTGATATGGGCCTTCATAAACGGGCGTTTGGCGAACGCACCTGGCCCGCCTGCGGCGATGTCCAGCATTTTAACGATCGGATCCACATGTTCAGCCAAGGTGAAAGACGTGGCCGTCGGCTTGGTCGTGTTCTTAAGCAGGGCGTAAACGGTATTAACGTCCAGATCAAAGTTATCCGGCACATCTGTCGCCACACAACAGCGGGTGAACCAACTGACATTCGCCAGCGTGTCTTGCAATCGTGTGAAGTTGTGCAAATCCGTCAGGGTTGAGGGCCGATAGATGCCGCTGTCCATGTCCAATGTCTGGACCGCAGCACCGCCAGTGCCAAAGTGAACGCGATTACCGCCCACCTCGATCGAACGTTCGGGATCACGTCCGTGCAGGACAAACGTCTTGGCTGCCTGATCAATCGCGGTCTGGACCAACGTGGGTGGAAACAGAACACGCCCAGCGCCGTTATCGATTGCCCCAACCGCCAGCAAGTCAGTGTACAAACGAGAAGGGACATCGCCCATTCCGAGCTTTTCCAGCAAATCCAGCGCAGTACCGTAGATTTTCTGCACTTCGGCGTCGGTCAGTGGCTTGTAGCTTCCACCGATTTGACCGGGCGGGCATGGATCCGATGCCGGCCCTGCCGCACGCAGTGCCATGCGTTCCCGCCGTCCGGTTCGTCTTGCGCGTTGTTCTGTCATAGCACCCCTCCTGTTTCAGGCGGAGTGAAGGTACTTTGCTGACGAGAAGGCAAAGCATTCCCACTTTGTACTAATTCATCAAATATATTATTCGAAATTTTGCGACTTACCATAATACGGATTGCGGCCTTACCGCCTTGCACCCCTTATTCCCGTAAAATGAATCAGAGGCGCTTCCTATGAAATCGCGAACCAAAGTTGTTGTTATCGGTGGCGGCATCGCCGGCTGCTCGACTCTCTATCACTTGACGCAGGAGGGTTGGAGTGATGTCGTTTTGATCGAACGCGACGAACTGACCTCGGGCACCACGTGGCATTCAGCTGCTCAGGTGACGAACTTTGGCGCCAACCAGACCATGGTGGGCCTGAAAAGCCATTCCATCGCCCTTTACAAAAAATTGCGTGACGATCCGGAGTATCCCGTGGGGTATCACCACGGAGATGGTGGAATCCGTCTGGCCAACACCGAAGCACAGATGCAGGGCTATCGTCATTTTGCATCCATGGCGCGCGGCATGGGGGTGACCTACGAAGTGATCGACGCCGAAGAATGCGCGCGCCGTCACCCACTGATTTCGACCGACAACCTGCTGGGCGGTCTTTGGGATGGCGAAGACGGCGATATCGACCCTGCACAGCTGTGTCAGGCACTGGCCTTTCATGCGCGCAAGGCAGGCGCCGAAGTGTACCGCCAGACCACAGTCACCGGTCTGACCCAGAAAGCAGACGACACGTGGACAGTTGAAACCGACAAGGGCACCATCGACGCCGATATCGTTGTGAACGCCTGCGGGTATCGCGTGAACGAAGTCGGTGCGATGATGGGCGTGCATCACCCTGTCGCCTCGATGGAACATCAGTATTTTGTAACTGAGGATATTCCGGCCATCGTTGAGGCAGGCCACCGGATGCCCCTGCTACGCTGCCCAATCTCAGATTACTATTCCCGTCAGGAAAAAAACGGCCTTCTGGTAGGTTTTTACGAACAGGATTGTCGGACATGGGGCATGGACGGAATCAGCCCGGACTTCTCCAACGACCTGTGCCCTGACGATCTAGAGCGCGTAATGGATGTGCTGGAAGGCGCGTTCGAGCGGATGCCAGTGCTGACAGAGGTCGGCATCAAGCGGGTCGTGAACGGCCCGATTACTTACACAATCGACGGCGCGCCGCTTGTTGGTCCGATTCCAGGTAAACGCAATGCATTCTGCATCATTGGCCTGCGGGCCGGTCTGGGCGAAGGCGGTGGGCATGGCTGGCTTTTGGCGCAACAGATTGTGCATGGCGAAGCGTGCTATGACACATGGGTCATCGACCCGCGCCGCTTTACCGGACATACCAATGTCGAGTTGACGGCGCTGAAGGCAATCGAAGACTATCAAAACGAGTTCCGGTTTCACTTTCCGCACGAACACCGTCCAGCGGGCCGCCCGGCCAAAACCACACCGCTAACGCCAATCATGGCCGCCGAAGGAGCCGAATTTACAGTTGTGAATGGCTGGGAGCGCGTAGATTATATCAAACCGTCTCCCGATTTTCACCCAACACTAAGCTTCAACTTTGACGAAGCATTCAACGTCGTCGCCGCCGAAATCAAAAACGTGCAAGAAAACGTCGGCCTTTGCGAGGTCAACGGCTTTAACCGGTTCGAGATCACCGGCGCGGATCGCCATGCGTTCCTTGATCGGATGTTCTGTGGGGCCGTCACCAAACGGGATGGCCGCGTCGGGCTGGGGTATCTGCTGAACGAACACGGCATGGTCAAAGGCGAAGCAACGGTTGCCAACCTGCCTGCCAGCGATCGCGGGCCTGCGCGCGTGTGGTACGGGTCCGCTGCGGCCAGCGAACTGCACGACATGGACTGGTTGCAAAAACACCTGTCATCCGACGAAGATGTCCAAATTCGCAGCCTGACCAACGATCAGGCCATTTTGGTTCTGGCAGGCCCCAAGGCGCGTGATGTGCTATCTGCCTGTTCGCGCGGTGACTGGTCGCGTACGGCCTTTCCATGGCTAAGCGCGCGTGAGTGCTTTATTGGATTTGCCCCGGCAACGGTTCTGGGCGTCAGTTTCTCTGGCGAACTGGCCTATGAAATCCACGTACCCAACGCGTCGCTTTATGCCGCCTATCTGGCATTGCGCAAAGCGGGCGAGGCACACGGCCTGAAACTGTTTGGCGCACGTGCGGTTGAATCAATGCGGATGGAGAAAGGTTTCCTGCACTGGAAAGCCGACCTTCTGACCGAGTTCGACCCGTTTGAAACGGCGCTGGATCGCTTTGTGAAACTGGAGAAACCCACCTTCATCGGCAAAGACGCTCTGTTGAAACGACACGCCGAAGGACATCGCAAGACGCTGGTGACATTAAAGGTCGATGCCACCCATGCCCCGGCCCATGGCGGTGCCTCGCTGATGCAGGGTGATACGGTCGTCGGCACAATCACCTCAGGCGATTGGGGACATCGGGTTGGCATGAATCTGGCCTATGGCTTTGTCGATCCTGCGCTGGCCTCACCGGGCAGCATCATGCAACTGGATCTGTACGGAGACCTTGTGAATGTCGAAGTCATCGCGCCCTCGCCCTATGATCCTGACTATTCCCTGATGCGGGGCTAACCGGATCATGGTCGAGGTTCAGGTCACTGTTCTGGTGGAACAAGGGTTCGTTCCCACCGAACTGGCGATGGTGCAGGATGTCCTGCGCATCGCCAATCGGCTTGGCCATGGCATCCGCTTTGATGTTAATCTGTGCACGACGACCGAAACTGACGTGGTCGAAGGCAAGGGCGGAATGTTCGTACAGGCCGACCCGCTACCGACAGATGATGCCGTTTTGTCAGATTATCTGGTGGTGCTGGGCGGCACCGGCATTGGTGCCTGTTTCAACAAGCTGCGTACCCGCCTGCGGTGGTGCGAACGCATGGGCCAGAGCATCATCCTGATGTCAGACGCTGCGGCTGCTTGGCGCGGCCTGAACCCCGAGGCGAACTGGATCACCACCCATTGGGAAGATCACCAAGTCTGGTCCTCAGCCACCTGCGATCAACATGATAAACTGCCCCTGTTTACCAAACTTGGGCGCATCACGACTGCGGCTGGCATGGCGTCCGCTGCGGACATCATTCTAAGCCAGATCGTCGCGCCACGGTCCAGCTGGCTGTCTCAGGCGGTAAGCAATATCATGTTGATGGATCGTATCCGTGACGATGGTGCCCGCCAGCCGCGTAGTGAAAACGATGTCAACGCCCTGCGCTTGATCAAGCTGGAAACAGCAATCGCAGCCATGGAGAGCAATCTGGAAGAGCCGCTTGCGATGACGGATTTGGCGGCCATTTCCGGGGTTTCGATACGCCAGTTCGAACGCAAGTTCAAAGCATACCTCGGACAGACTCCGATGGCATTCTATCGATCGCTGCGCCTGCGCCGCGCCAAGACTCTTATAGAACAAACCGCCTTGCCCATCACCGAAATCGCAGTGGCCTGCGGCTTTGGGAGCTCTTCGAGCTTTGCGAAAGTTTATGGTATCGAGTTTGGCGTGTCCCCCTCACGGCGGCGGGCGCAACTAACAACCAATTCCGTTTCACGTATTCACACATCCCATCCAAAAGGATCCCACAATGCACCTGTCCAGATTCCCGCGCGTACACCTTGCCCACCTGCCCACACCGCTGGAGCCGATGAAGCGTCTGTCCAAAGAACTTGGCGTCGAGCTGTGGATCAAGCGCGATGATTGCACTGGCATGTCCACTGGCGGCAACAAGACCCGCAAACTGGAATTCCTGATGGCCGAAGCGCTGGAGCAAGGCGCCGACATGGTCATGACCCAAGGTGCGACGCAAACCAATCACGGTCGTCAAACTGCGGCCTATGCCGCCAAACTGGGTCTTGGCTGTCATATCCTGCTGGAGGATCGAACCGGCTATAACAACTCGAACTACAACACCAACGGCAACGTGTTGCTGGATCACCTGCACGGCGCAACCACCGAAAAATTCCCTGCCGGTCACGACATGCCCGGTGAAATGGAACGCGCCGCGGAAAAGAAACGCGCCGAAGGCCACAACGTCTATGTCATTCCCGGTGGCGGATCTAACCCGACCGGTGCCTTGGGATATGTGAACTGCGCCTTCGAACTGGTAAGTCAGGCCAACAACGCGGGGCTGGTGATCGACCGGCTGACGCACGCAACCGGTTCGTCAGGCACACAGGCCGGCCTTGTGACCGGCTTGTGCGCGATGAACGCCCAAATCCCCGTTCTGGGCATCGGCACCCGCGCACCGCAACCCAAGCAGGAACAGATGGTTTATGATCTGGCCTGTAAAACCGCCGAGAAACTGGGCTGTCCCGGGGTGGTCAAACGCGAAGATGTGATGGCCAACACCGATTACGTCGGCGACGGCTATGGCCTGCCCACCGAGAGCGGCATCGAAGCGATCCGTATGTTTGCCGAGTTGGAAGGCATTCTTTTGGATCCTTGCTATTCCGCCAAGGGTGCAGCGGGCCTGATTGATCTGGCGCGCAAGGGCACGTTCAAAGGCGAACGCGTGGTATTCCTGCACACAGGCGGCGCAGCGGCCCTGGGTGGGTACGACTTTGCCTTCGACAACGCTGACCGTTGGGTCACCATCTAAAATCGAATGCCGTGCGGTGGCGGGGGATTGGCATCAATGCCCTGCCGCCACACGGCGCAAACCGCGCCCATCAGCAGATGAAATCGAGTTGACTCCATGGCCACCACATACCTCAAGACCGCCACCCCCCGTCCCGCTGTCGAAAACAAGGATATCCGCGATATCGTTACTATTATGCTGTCCAATATCGCGCGCGAAGGCGAAGAGGCAGTGCGTAACTATGCCCAGAAGCTGGACGGTTGGAGCGGCCCGATCGTGTTGTCCGATTCCGCCCGCAAGGCCGCTTGTGATCGCGTCCCGGACAGTTTGAAGGATGATATCCGGTTTGCCCATGCCAACATCCGCCGCTTTGCCGAGGCCCAGAAGGCAACGATGGGCGAATGTGAAGTCGAAGTGATGCCCGGCCTGATTGCGGGCCAAAAGAACATCCCCGTCTCCAGCGCCGGCTGCTATGTGCCGGGCGGTCGTTACAGCCATATCGCCAGCGCCTTGATGACAGTGACAACCGCCAAGGTCGCGGGCGTTCCCCACATCACGGCCGTATCCCCGACCCGCCCCGACACGGGCATCCCCGATGCTATTGTCTTTGCCATGGACCTGTGTGGCGCGGACCTGATTTTGAACCTTGGTGGCGTGCAGGGCATCGCAGCGATGGCTGGCGGGCTGTTCGGCGGCAAGCCCGCCGATATCCTTGTTGGCCCGGGTAACAGCTATGTCGCCGAAGCCAAGCGCATGTTGTTTGGGTCCGTCGGCATCGACATGTTCGCCGGTCCCACCGACTCGCTGGTTGTGGCCGATCACACGGCCTCGCCCGATACTGTGGCGATGGATCTGGTCAGTCAGGCCGAGCACGGCGCAGACAGCCCTGTTTGGCTGATTACAACGGACCGCGCATTGGCCGAAGGCGTGCTAAGCCGCGTCGCCTCCCTGATTGATGCCCTGCCGGAACCCAACGCAACCGCTGCGCGCATCGCATGGGAAGAGCGCGCCGAAGTGATCCTCTGTGACAGCCGCGAAGAAGCCGCCGAGGTTTCAGACCGCTACGCCCCTGAACATTTGCAGGTACAAGCCGAGAATCTGGATTGGTGGCTGAACCGCCTGACAGCCTATGGCTCGCTCTTTTTGGGCAAAGACACCACCGTAGCCTTCGGCGACAAGACATCAGGCCCCAACCACGTGCTGCCAACCAGCGGCGCAGCGCGCTATACAGGTGGGCTGTCTGTACACAAGTTCACCAAGACCGTCACTTGGCAACGCTGCACCCCGGACGCCGCACATGAACTTGCCCTACGCACGGCACGTATCAGCCGAGTAGAAGGCATGGAAGGTCACGCCAGAGCCGCAGAAATCAGGCTGAATACATGATAATCTGAGTCCGACGAGGCCCTCGCCTGCCCCCACTGCATTGGCTAAATGCTCCCCTTTCCAAGCCTGAAAGCGGCAGCCTGACATTCTGCCCAAGCTACGCTATTTGCTCATCCCACATCTTTTAGGGGAATCCCTCATGATTACCTTCGTCAAATCCCGTGTTGAGCCGTATTTTGGCGGGGTAATGCTTGCTTCGGTTATCGCCATTGCCGCAATGTTCATGTCCGAACATTACGGTGCGCCGGTGATGTTGTTTGCGCTGCTGATCGGTATCGCCTTTCACTTTCTATCCGAGAACGAGCGCTGTGCGGCAGGGATCAATTTTGCGGCCAAGACATTGCTGCGCTTTGGGGTGGGATTGCTAGGCTTTCGTCTGGGGCTGGCCGAAGTCACCAGTCTGGGGTTTGGTCCGGTTATTGCCATCATCGGCTTTGTGATGGCTACGCTGGCCTGTGGGGCGTTGATGTCCTACCTGCTTGGCCGTCGGATGGCCTTTGGCATGCTGGCCGGTGGGTCCGTCGCTATTTGTGGCGCATCCGCAGCCCTTGCCATCGCCTCTGTCTTGCCCCCCCACAAGGACCGCGAACAGGACACATTGTTTGTTGTTATCGGCGTAACAGCCTTATCGACCATTGCGATGATCGCCTATCCGATCCTGTTTCAGGCTTTGGGACTAAGCGATCTGGAAAGCGGTTTCCTTGTGGGGGCAACCATCCACGATGTCGCGCAGGTCGTCGGGGCAGGCTATTCGATCGGAGATGAGGCAGGTGTTATCGCCACCTACGTCAAAATCCTGCGAGTCGCGCTGTTGCCGGTGGTGATGCTGGTTGTCATGCTCAGTTTCCGCGGAGCCCAGCAGCAGCGGTTAAGTGTCCCTTGGTTCCTTGTGATGTTTGCGGTCTGCGCCGTTGTCACAAATCTTGGGGTGGTCCCCGCAACCCCGTTGGCGCTTTTCGAGGAGGTCTCTCGGTGGTGCCTCGTCATCGCAATTTCGGCACTGGGGGTGAAAACCAGTCTGGCTCGCATCGCTCAAGTGAAGGCGAGCTATAGCGTTATCTTGATTGTCGAAACCTTGTTCTTGTTGGCCTGCGCCCTGTTGTTCATGACCTTCATCGGCATATAATCAATCGCGTCCCAACAACGAATCTTGTCCATAGCTTGCAAATGCTGCGGTGCAAACCGTCCAAGCTGTCGTTCGAGCAACCTGCGTCAATCTACCACCTGAAGTTTCGCTATGCAGGGCATTATCGGCGGTCGCGGCTTGGGCCCGAATGATCCGCTTGCCCTTGGCGAACCTTTTTCACGCTTAACCTATTTGTCAGCGCACCTTGCCTAACCGGGCCAGAGATTCTAAACGTCGCTATGTTATGTTATAGCATAACGAATCATGAAGTGACCGGAGAGATCTTTTGCTAAACTTCACCCTCAAACAAACAGCCGTCATCGCCATCGGTGCGTTGGTCACATTGACAGCGCAGCAGGCCCCCGCCCAAACCTCGAACACCGAGACAACGGACACCCAAAGCCACGAACACCACGCCCATGAGCCGTCGTTGATAAATGAAGCAGACGTACAGCCCCGCGATCTGTCAGATTGGGAAAACGATTGGCAGTCGATTTATCCGTTCTTGCAGGATGGTACCTTGGACGCTGTCCTTGCCCATAAGGCCGAAGACGGCGACAAAACCGTCGAAGAATACCGCGCGTACTATACCACGGGTTATGCCACTGATGTGGAACGCATTCTGATCGACGGATCCAGCGTGACGTTTTTCCGGAATGGCCAGCCCGTTCAGGGGCAATACGAAAACGACGGCTATGAAATCCTGACCTACGAATCCGGCAACCAAGGTGTGCGTTACATCTTTGAAAAGTCGGGCGGCGACGAAGCTGCACCGCAGTTCATCCAATTCAGTGATCACATCATCGTGCCGACCAAGGCGGACCATTACCATCTGTATTGGGGCAATGACCGCGCCGAGTTACTGACGGAAGTCACCAATTGGCCGACATATTTTCCAGCCGATCTGAGCGGAGCTGAGATCGCGGAAAGCATGATTGCGCACTGATTCACACATCAACGCAGCACGCGTGCCACATCAGGCAGGCGTGCCAACCCGTCCCTGACCTCCTCAGCGTAAAGGCCACGCTAGAATGAATATCCAATCTGTGACCACTGACTCACGCCTTCCTGTTACTGTCCTTTCAGGCTTTTTGGGGGCTGGAAAAACGACGCTTCTGAATGAAGTTCTACGAAATCGTGACGGGCGTCGTGTTGCCGTGATTGTTAATGATATGTCAGAGGTCAATATCGACGCCGACGTAATTCGCAACGGTGATGCGAACCTCAGTCACACAGAAGAAACGCTGGTTGAAATGACGAACGGGTGCATCTGCTGCACGCTGCGTGATGATCTACTGCAAGAAGTCAGCCGACTCGCGGCAGAGGGGCGCTTTGACTATCTCCTTATTGAATCCACCGGTGTTTCAGAACCCTTGCCAGTCGCCGCGACATTCGATTTTCGCGACGAAGACGGGGTGAGCCTTTCGGATGTGGCGCGATTGGACACGATGGTTACCGTTGTCGACACAGTCAATTTGCTAAAGGACTATGCCAGCCACGATTTCCTCCGCGATCGCGGTGAGGTAATGGGGGAAGCAGATGACCGCACGCTTGTTGATCTGTTGGTCGAACAGATTGAGTTTGCGGATGTGGTGATCCTTAACAAAGCGAATGACGCGGGGCCTGCCAACGTTCAAGCGGCGCGTCTGATCGTTGTCGCGTTGAACCCCGATGCCCAGATTATCGAAGCAGATTATGGCAAGGTTCCGCATGACCGTATTTTCGATACAGGTCTGTTTGACTTTGACACCGCGCATGAAAACCCGCTGTGGGCAAAAGAATTATACGGATTCGCAGATCACATTCCAGAAACCGAAGAATTCGGGATTTCTTCGTTTGTGTATCGCGCGCGACGGCCCTTTGAGCCGCAGAAGATTCACGACGTCCTGAACGGTGAGTTGCCGGGTGTCATCCGGGCAAAGGGTCATTTCTGGATTGCAACACGCCCTGATTGGCTGGCAGAATTTTCGCTTGCAGGTGCGTTGAGTAGCATCAAACCAATGGGTATCTGGTGGGCAAGCGTTCCCAAAGACCGCCGTCCGACGAGCCCGCAAGCGCTCGAGTATCTGCAGCATCACTGGCAAGAGCCGTTTGGTGATCGTCGTCAGGAATTGGTGTTCATCGGCGCGGGGTTGGACAAGGCGGGCATCACGGCAGCGCTGGATGCAGCCCTTGTTGCAGACGCGCACGCATTTACGCCCGACGCTTGGAGCAACCTGAATGACCCGTTCCCGACATGGCGCCGCGCACCCGACGTTGAGTGATCGCTTTGAGAATGCATAAAGACGTTGTGACCCGCCGCAAGAGCAATGCGCGAACAAGTTTACCCCGTTCAAAGCGAGGGGGGAATCCGATGGCCATGTACGATCGATTGCCAAGCGATTTGCGCGAATGGCTTAGGCAAGCCGCGCTTCCGTGGTCGCCCCGCTCTGCACTTCGGGTATGGAGGGCGGCACTGAAAAAACACGGAAACGACCGGGCTGCCGCCCATGCCTATCTTAATCAAATAGAACTCAAGGCACTCAAAAGAGACTTTGGAAAAGTTTGGGGCCTCGAATAGCCAGCGGCGCCAAAACAGGTTTTGCGCACTGTTTTATGAGATCTTCAGTTTGGCAATCAAAGCTCGGCTTGAACGGCCCGAGAACCCTCGCCACCTGGTTCTCTTTAATCTAGGCATGGAAAACAGCGTTAACACCTGCTAAAGGCCAAGTTGGAGTTGCTGGCGGCGCAAATCAGGGTGGTTGGTGCAAATTCCAATGAACAGCGTGTGTTGATTAGTTTCAGGATCTATTCCGCGAACTAGGCAAGATTGCTCGGCAAACGCGCATGCATCGACCTATGGGTTGATGTGAAAAACAATAAGCGGCTGGAACGACAAACAACCCTTCAACCGGTTTAAGAATGACGGTCAAATATACCGCCGTTCTTACCTAGAGTTTAGAATACAAGGACACGGATGAAAGAATAACAGAAACACCCACTACGAGAACACATACAGATGTAAGGTACTTCACCAAGCAAAGCGATCAGAACATGTACGAAACATATTCTGATCTCGGTTGATCTGGCCCATGCCGATCAACCCGAACACGTGCTGGCCGCGGTGGTCGATCTGACCACGATTTCTGATGCCATCATCGTCACATAGATGGCCGTCACATCCAGCAAGTCCAACGTGATCGCGCACACCCCCAAAGAGTTTGAAGCGAAGCTTGGTGATTTTGCTAAAGGTCAAGGCGCGCACCGAGCTCATCGGACAACGTTTCATAGCGTCGTTGGCCGCAATCCAACTGTCTTTTTTGGCAACAAGCTGAAAGCCATAGGGAACGAATTGGCACGCCATACAGATGTATCCGTGTTCCTAGAGCGCCACCGTTAAGCGGGATCGCTCTCTCCACAATTATTACTAAGGAGGCATGTTAAATTGTCTGACGAAACAGCTAATCAAGGTATCCCAGCCCCACAAGGTGCCGCGGATATCATTGAAACCGAATATGAGATAGGACAGGATAATGTCGACGGGTCGGTTGGACCCTTCGGGTTTGATATCCACAATCCAGTATTTGCCATTTCAGGCATCGCGATTGTGGCCTTTGTGTTCTTCACCTTGGCTCTGCCGGATCAGGCAGGGGCAATTTTTCAGGGCATGTTGAACTTTACGACAAAGAACTTTGACTGGTTCTTGATCGGCGCGGCCGATCTCGTGGTGATTTTTGCCTTGTTCCTGATCGTATCGCCATTTGGAAAAATCCGACTTGGCGGATCCACTGCCCAGCCGGATTATACCTATGTTGGCTGGTTCTCTATGTTGTTTGCTGCTGGTATGGGCATCGGGCTGATGTTCTATGGCGTATCCGAGCCACTATCGCACTTTTCCTCCTCTGTTGGCGGCACTGCCATGGACGGTGACATGCGGACTGACTGGGCGCCTTTGGCTGGCGCACTGGACGATCAAGCTGGCGCGGTTCGCCTTGGCATGGCCGCAACCATTTATCACTGGGGTCTGCATCCTTGGGCAATCTATGCCATTGTCGGTTTGGCGTTGGCGCTATTTACCTACAACAAAGGGCTTCCGCTTACGATCCGCTCGGCATTCTATCCAATCTTTGGCGACCGTATCTGGGGTTGGCCGGGCCACGTCATCGACATTCTTGCAGTGTTCGCGACCCTTTTCGGCCTAGCAACATCGCTTGGGTTGGGTGCGACACAGGCCAGTGCGGGCCTGAACGAATTGTTCGGCATACCGATGGGCAGAACAACGGAAGTCATCCTGATTTCGGCGATCACGACTGTCGCGTTGATTTCAGTGCTGCGCGGGCTGGATGGCGGCGTCAAGATTCTATCAGAAATCAACATGGGGCTGGCGGGTTTACTGGCTCTGTTTACATTGATTGTAGGGCCAACGGCGTTCTTGTTCGCATTCTTCTGGGACAGCTTGAAGGCCTATATCGAGTTCCTTCCCGCACTTGCCAATCCATTTGGTCGAGAAGATGTGAACTTTAGCCAAGGCTGGACCGCATTCTACTGGGCATGGTGGATCAGTTGGTCCCCTTTCGTCGGTATGTTCATCGCCCGCGTCAGCCGTGGCCGGTCTGTACGTGAATTCATCATCTGCGTTCTATTGATACCCTCGATGGTCTGTGTGGCATGGATGTCTATTTTTGGTGGCACTGCAATCCATCAGGTTATCGTCGATGGCTTCACTGGCGCACAGGATGCCGAACTACCTCGTCAGTTGTTCCAGATGCTGGGTGAGTTACCATTGGCGTCGATTACATCGTTTATCGGCATCATTCTGGTCATCGTTTTCTTTGTTACGTCTTCGGATTCCGGCTCACTTGTGATTGATACGATCACAGCAGGCGGCAAGGTCGATGCGCCTGCAACCCAACGCGTTTTCTGGTGTGTTTTCGAGGGGGCTGTCGCAATTGCGCTCCTGCTAGGCGGTGGGTTAGCAGCGTTGCAATCAATGGTTATTTCGACCGGGCTGCTGTTCACTTTGATCTTGTTGGGGCTGTGCTATTGCATCTTCCGTGGCTTGCAATCCGAGCAAGCGGAAAACAAATAAGCAATACTTCTAAAAACCAACGACGGGCGCTTGATATCAAGCGCCCGTCAATCTTCAAAATACAATGACGTCTCAGGCAGATAATCTAGGCAGACCTTGCTGCGAAAGCCGTTGGGACGGTATTCCCCCCTAAAATTAGTGGTGTTCAAAAGTAGAATTTTCTCGGCAAGGTATCTGAGGAGATTTACGATGAAGAACGGACGATTTAGCGACGCACAGATCATGGCGGTGTTGAAGCAGGCGGAGGGCGGTGTGCCGGTTTCTGAGCTTTGACGTGAGCATGGGATGAGCAGTGCGAGTTTCTACAAATGGCGTGCGAAGTTTGGGGGCATGCCCTCTCGGCAGATTACTTTGTAATCGCCTGCCGGGTAATAGATGCGTCGTTGATGTCTGAGGTGAAGGACATGGCCGAAGAGAACCGGCGTCTGAAGCGGATGTATGCTGAGATGAGCATGCAAAATGATCTGCTGAAGGAAGCGCTTGGAAAAAAGCGCTATGAGGTGCCCCTAACTTCCTAGACGCCTGCCTCGTTCATTTTCTGCTGTTTCATTTCATAGTCAACCGGTGACAGCA
>JAPWHL010000099.1 GCA_027214255.1 Roseovarius aestuarii | reverse complement strand
CCTCCTCCCCGCTCCAGCTGCTGTCGGCCATCGAGGCCTTCTGCGGCATGTTCCTGACCGGGCTGTTCCTGGCGGGGTTTGCCTCCAAGACCAAGCAGTATTGATGGAGCGTCGGCGGCCGGTCGAGCGGGTCAGCCGGCTGGCGTGATCTCTTGCATCTTGAGCCAGAAGGCTTCCTGGCAGGGGTTGTGGAACAGCTTGCGCGCAGGTGTGATGGGAATGGGGCTGGCGACTACCCGGTAGC
>JAPWHL010000098.1 GCA_027214255.1 Roseovarius aestuarii | reverse complement strand
GTGCATATCAGCCCGCGCTGGCCGTGCGGGCGCGGGGGGGGGGGGGGGGGGGGCGGGGGGTGGGGGGGGGGGGGGGTGGGGGGGGGCGGGGGGGGGGGGGTGGGGGGTGGGGGGGGGGGTGGGGGGGGGGGGGGGGGGGTGTGGGGGGGGGGGGTGGGGGGGGGGCGGGGGGGGGCGGCGGGGGGCGGGGCGGGGGGGGGGGGGGGGGCGCGCGGGCGGGGGGGGGGGGGGGCTGTGGTGTGGCG
>JAPWHL010000097.1 GCA_027214255.1 Roseovarius aestuarii | reverse complement strand
GAACTCCATGGCGTTGGCCATGTTATTGGGCACGATGCCGCCCTGGCAGCCGATGGCAACGATGATGCATCCTGCTACCAGCCAGAGGGGTCCCTGGAACTGCACGCTGGCAACCAGAGCCACAAGAGCCAGGCATTGTGCAATAACCTGGGCACGCACCAACTGTACCGAGGAAAATCGCCTCAGCAGCGGACGGTTAGTCAGATTCAGGGCAGCCATGAACGCAATGTTGGCAGCGAACAGAAG
>JAPWHL010000096.1 GCA_027214255.1 Roseovarius aestuarii | reverse complement strand
GGACTCCGGTGGGGATATCGACATCGCCGTCCTGCAGATTGTTGGCCGATGCGCCGCGTACTTCGATCGTTCCCGACCCCGTTCGCACCGCGTCCTTCTACGTCGCGCGGTCTTCGAGATGATCTCCGGTCTTCGTTCCGCTCGCTTTCAGCCCCTCGATCGAGCCCTCGTAGCAGATCTCTCCGCCCGCGCTGCCGGCTCCTGGCCCCAGATCCACGACGTGATCGCCGATCGCGATGGTCTCAGG
>JAPWHL010000095.1 GCA_027214255.1 Roseovarius aestuarii | reverse complement strand
TTCTTATGTGGTGCAACGGTTTCGAAGAAACGGAAGCCGTAGCTTAATAGCTTCTTGCTTTCAGATTTACGAGCATTCGCATCTTTAGTGCCCATTACAACGGCTACAAGACGCATCTTACCTTCGGTTGCTGAGCTTACTAGGCTGTAACCAGCGTTCGATGTGTGACCTGTTTTGATACCGTCAACGTTCATGCTCTTATCCCATAACAGACCGTTACGGTTGTACTGAGTGATGCCGTTGTATGT
>JAPWHL010000094.1 GCA_027214255.1 Roseovarius aestuarii | reverse complement strand
TCTTTGCTGACCGCTTCGGGGTCGTGACTGAGTTGCTCTTCCAGCACGGCGGTGAGTCGGGCTTTTTCGCTGGCGAATTCGACCAGTTGATTGAACGCCCCGCCCTCCACCGCGGCGATTTCGCGGCGCAGCAGATTGCCCAAGGCGTCAACGGCGGCGAGTGCTTTGCGCGGATCGCTCATCGGTCTGCCCCCGTTTGATAGCGCTGCATGGCGGTCTCTATACTGCGGGCAATTCCGGTGCTGTTC
>JAPWHL010000093.1 GCA_027214255.1 Roseovarius aestuarii | reverse complement strand
CTGATCACCTGCAAACCCACTTGCTCAAAACTCCAGCGAGACCTGGGCATATGCCAGGCCTGGGTCACCAGTACCACGCGGGTAATACCTGCCTGCTTCAGCAATTCAGCGCTGTGGGTCGCATTCTCCCAGGTGGTGCGGCTTGCGCCCTCCTGCCAACGCACCGGCAAGGCGTAATCACGCGCCAGCACCCCGGCCATCAAGGCCGCCTCACTGGGCGGTGCGCCAAAGTGCAGCCCGCCACTGGTG
>JAPWHL010000092.1 GCA_027214255.1 Roseovarius aestuarii | reverse complement strand
AGTCTGCTGCATGCTGGGGGTGAAGCGCTGCCAGCGCAGCCGGCCCATCTGCTTGGCCTGGTACATGGCCATGTCGGCGCGGGTGATAAGGTTGTCACCGTCATCTGCATCGTCCGGATAGATGGCGATTCCGATGCTGCCGCCGATGGTTACCTCGGGCACCCCGCTCAGCTGCAGCGGCTTGGTCATCTGGGAGAGCATGAGGTCGGCCACCTCCTGCGCCCGATCGCTCGAGTGGCTGAGCGGCAC
>JAPWHL010000091.1 GCA_027214255.1 Roseovarius aestuarii | reverse complement strand
CTCTTGCCCTGGCGTAAAGGCTCTTGCGCCGCGGCTATCATTCGGAACCTTTACCACTAAATCGCCCACATCGGCTACCCTAACAACCAGACGGTGATGGTCGCCATGGTAAATCACTTCGCGTAGTTGACCTGTGACAATGTTGTCACACTCGTGTGATTGTGGATCAATGATGATTTTCTCAGGTCGAATTGACAGCAGTGTCGCTTCTCCAGCGTGCGTCACTTTAACGGCTTTTGCCAAGATATGCT
>JAPWHL010000090.1 GCA_027214255.1 Roseovarius aestuarii | reverse complement strand
AAGCTCAACATCGCTCTCTAGTGCAACAGAGTCGTGGCCTTGAAGAAGTGGGTACATGAAATCGTGGATTGCGATCGGTTGACCACCAGCGTAACGCTTTTTAAAGTCATCACGTTCAAGCATACGAGCAACAGTTTGGTTAGAAGCAAGACGAATCATGCCTTCTGCACCAAGTTCAGATAACCACTCAGAGTTGAAACGAATTTGCGTTTTCGCAGGATCTAGAATCTTGAATACTTGCTCTTTGTAAG
>JAPWHL010000008.1 GCA_027214255.1 Roseovarius aestuarii | reverse complement strand
AGCTTCAACTTCTGCGCAGAGTCATAGCTCACATACAACTCGGGAATCGGGGTCAGGTTGCTTAGCATCGTCATGGGTTTGCTTTCTTGCTGCTCTTCGGGCTTGGTCGCCTGTTTCGCGCGGGGCTTAGACCTTGAATGTGGCAAAAGTCTAGCGAAGCTTAAGGTTTTTCAAGCTGCAAAGGTATTTTTAAGCGCGGTGGCGTACGAGGGACTCAGTGGTCGGGGTCAAACCCAGCCATCGAAGCGGTGTTGAACAGCAGGGTCATGCGCCCGCTGACTTCCCGTGTGATTGTGCCGTCATGATATTCGGGTGGGTCGTCTCGCAGGTCTGTCAGGGTGGTGATCAACGCGGATAGGTCCGCAGGACTCAGTGTGGGTGGTGTTGCTGTATCGAAATCGGACGCGCCGCCATGCGCCCCTAGGATGTGCGCTTGGGGTGGGAGAATTGCGGCGAGTGATTGGGCCGATTGCAAATAGTCGCTCAGCGATGAACCCGGCACCTGCGCATAAAGCGAGCCGGGGTAAAGAAAATCCGCGGCTAGCAGGGTTTGAGTGGTCTCGCACCACAAGGATACGCTGTCTGGCGAATGGCCGGGCGTATGCAGCACGTCGTATGTGACATTCCCCAGATCAATCCGGGCCCCGATTGGCAGCCAACGTGACACCGCGAAAGTCGGCGCATCGCGACTCTCTGTTGCGCCCAGAAACAGGGCTTCGTTGGGGGTTATCTGATCATTCGTCGCGCAGGCGCGCAGAACATCCAGATCGGGCAGGTGGATATTGCCCAGACGGTGGATATTGCCCAAATGATCATAGTGCATATGCGAGGGCAGCACCGTCAGTGGCAGGTCTGTCAGCCGGGAGACCACTTGTGTTATGTCGCCGTAAAACGAACCGGTATCAAACAACAGCGCCCGCGCGCTGCCGCATAAAAGGTAGCTCCAGTTTTTCTGATGATAACGCGGCTCGCCAATGGCGGTGATGCCGTTGCCCATCGGGATAACTTTGTACCAGTCCAACTGTTTCATTCCTTATGCGATGCTAGGCCATAAACCCCCAGCCGTCAGGCACGAACCGAAATGGCAGCAATATTTGCGTTGCCGCTTCTTCGCCCAGCCAGATAGCCAGAGCCGTCACCGGTTGATCCGCCAAAGAGGCGCCCAGATAGGGTGCTCCATCGTCATCTTCTTCGCGCGAACATTCAAACTCGGCAGCGTTCAGGGCGGCTTCGGCACCGTCCCAATCAGCGCCCTCGAGGGGGACGAACGCATAGTCTATATCGGCAAAATCAGGCAATTCCGATTGCGCCTGAACGTCGGCAAAAACGGCGTAGGTTTCCGCCCGCTGTTTCTTGAAGTTATGCGTCATTTGGTGGCCTCAATCGTTGCCGTCTCTGCCGCGCCCTGTTCGGCCAGCCAGCGTTCGGTTTCCAACGCGGCCATACAGCCCATTCCGGCACTGGTTACGGCCTGACGGTATTTGTGATCTGTCAGATCACCCGCCGCAAAGATACCGGGGATCGATGTTTCGGTGCTGTCGGGCTTGGTCAGGACATAGCCCCCCATATGCGTTTCCAACACGTCCTTGACCAATTCGTTCGCCGGTGCGTGACCGATGGCGATGAACACGCCCTTGGCGGGGATATCGGTAATCTCGCCGGTTTTGGTGTGCTTGACCTTCACACCCTCGACGCCCAATGGGCTTTCACTGCCATAGACTTCGTCCAGTTCGTTAAACCACAACGGTTCGATCTTGGGGTTTTTTTCCAACCGATCAATCAGGATGCGCTCGGCGCGCAATTCGTCACGGCGGTGGATTAGCGTCACTTTGGACGCGAAGTTGGTCAGAAACAGAGCCTCTTCAACGGCGGTGTTGCCGCCACCGACCACGACAATCTCTTGCCCGCGATAAAAGAACCCATCGCAAGTGGCACATGCCGATACACCAAAGCCTTTGAATTTTTCCTCGGTCGGCAGGCCGAGCCATTTGGCGCGCGCACCCGTGCACAGGATGATTGCGTCGGCGACGTATTCGGTGCCGCTGTCGGATTGGCAGACAAACGGACGTTGATCGAAATTGATGCTGCTGATGATGTCGCCGATGATTTCGCATCCCATTGCCTTGGCGTGGGCTTCCATCCGCACCATCAGGTCAGGGCCTTGCACTTCGGTGTCACCGGGCCAGTTTTCAACCTCGGTTGTGGTGGTCAACTGGCCACCCGGCTCGATGCCCTGAACCAAAATGGGGTTCAGCATAGCGCGGCTGGCGTAAACGCCGGCGGTATAGCCCGCAGGGCCAGATCCGATGATCAGTACTTTGGTGCGGCGGGTCTCGGCCATGATGGGTGCCTCTTTGGTGTATGCGTTTCGATGCCGTCTTGATATAGACGCGGGCGGGCACGCTTGAAAGCCCTGCAATGCGGCCTTGCATCCCTGACGATCCTTGTGCATATCGCGACACGAAATTGCGCACGTGTGAAACATTGTTGCGTGTCGGTGCGCGATTGCTATAAGAATCGCAAATTCCACAGAGCAGGTGAAAGATGGCCACGACCCGTTTGGATTCAATCGACCGAAAAATTCTGGCCGAGTTGCAGGCCGATGGCCGTATGACCAACGTTGAGCTGGCCAAACGCGTCGGCATTTCTGCGCCGCCTTGTTTGCGCCGGGTGCGCACGTTGGAGGAAAGCGGCCTAATCCGTGGTTACCATGCGGATGTGGATGCGCGCGAACTGGGATTCGAGGTGCAGGTCTTTGCCTCGGTGGGGCTGGTCAGTCAGGCCGAGGCGGATCTTAGTGCGTTTGAGGCGCGTTGTCGGAAGTGGCCGTTGGTGCGGGAATGTCATATGCTCAATGGCGAGGTCGATTTCATTTTGAAATGTGTCGCGCCAGATCTCAGCAGTTTTCAGCGTTTCTTGACCGAGGATCTGACTGCGGCTGACAATGTTGCCAGCGTCAAAACCTCGCTGGTCATTCGCGGAGCCAAGGATGAACCGGGCGTCCCGTTTGATGTTCTAGAGGCGCGTCTCGCGCGCGAGGCTTAGGCCCCGACAGCGCATCCAGTCGTAAGGTGGGCTTCAGCCCACCATCCGCCCATCCGATGATGTTGTCCGCAGCGGTTCGCGAGGATGGGCCAAGCTGCCAAAATCCGACGGGCGTTGGATATGGGGAAACATCGCCATAAACTGCGCAAAGTGCTGATGTGGCAGGATGTTTTCGAATCCGGGGCCGGGGTGATAGGTTTCAACCTCCAGACCGGCAGCCGTGATCGTGGCGTGGCGCTGCAAAGCGATGTGAAACAGCTGCACGGCACTGGGCGGGCGCAATTCAATAACATGGTTCCCGTCGATCAGGTCGCGTACCGGGCGCAAGGCCGCATCAATGGCGCATGGGCTTCTGTGCAGGATACGTGCGCCGGGGCCTGTCATCAGGTCTGACATAGGACGGCCAATACCCAAAGCATCGGACATGATCCGTGTCAGGCTGGGCCCGTTGTCGTGGCTGGGGCGCATCGACGTTGTTCCGATCCACAGCAAAGGCGAAGGGCCACGTTCGTTTGTGACGATCTTCATGCCGGGCTCCAGATCCTCTACGGCCACTGGGCCTCGGGTCGTGGTGATCAGGGTGCCGCGCGCAAAGGCGGTATATGCCGCCTCAAATGCAGGTGTGGCGGGTGCCATTATGCGCGAGTTCACAACCGCGCCGTCGCGGCGCAGGGATGACACCTCATAGGTGCGCATGCTGACAGGTTTGCGTGCATTGGGGATAGAGTGCGCTGATACTGGCTCGGCAAAACCTGTGTCGGCACGCATCGCATTGGCCAAGCTTAGGGCAGATGGGGTGTAAACCATGGTGTGGTCCCTTTTCAGGTTATCGCATCTGCGCCGATTTGCACCGAATCTTTCGTTCAAAGCATAGGTTTGGGCATAAGGGCCCGCTGTTGAATAGTGCGTATGGCACCAGTATCCGGTGTGTATCGTGGCCTGCGGGCGGTGCGCGCAAAGCTATGTATCGCGCCAAGCTGCCTTAGGCGGTACGCAGAAGCCGTGCGGTTGAGGTGGCTGATTGGCTGGATTTGCGGCGCTGTGTTCGTTGGAATGGCAATGCCGGCAGGTCGCGGGTGCTGGTCTCTAGAATCGACTTCATCCAGCGGCGTTGTTTCGGGGCCGTGTTGCTCATCTGATTAATCCTCATAATTCCCGCATAAAACGGTGTTTGTGGTCCTATGAGAAACAATCTGACATCTGTTTGCGGCTAAGGTTTGGCAGGTATCAGAAATTTTCATGTGTGATCGAGAATTGGCGATAAATCATGTGCCAATCCGGCAGGTCATTGATATAAAGGTATAAAATACAATAGGTGTGCGCCGATTGCACAGGGTTCTAACGGATGAAATTTATCAATTGGGGCAACTTTGGGCCGGATGTGCCATTAAGGCGCGCGTTCTACAGGCTGATTGCTGCAATCAGACGGCCATAATCGGCCTCACCCAGATGTGTGGCACGACGATAGGAATAGAATCGGTCGGCGTCGCCATAGGTGCAATGGCGCGTCCATGTTGCGTCACCCACTCCCGCTTGCCGCAAACGATACAGTCCGAACCCCGGCAGATCGAACTGCACCCGGTCTCCGACGCCACCCGCAAAGAAACGGCTGGATTCGGGATCTTCGGCTAGAAAGCTGTCCATGAACTCGGGTCCGACCTCATAAGCTGTTTGGCTGATTGAGGGGCCGATGACGGCGTTGATATTCGCGCGGGTCGCGCCCAAGGCCTCCATGGCATCTACTGTTGCCTCCAACACTCCGTCCAGCGCGCCGCGCCATCCTGCATGTGCCGCGCCAATGACTCCGGCATGAGGGTCGGCAAACAACACTGGTTGGCAATCTGCCGTCAGCACGGCCAGTGCCACGCCGGGTGTCGCGGTAACCATCGCATCAGCGCGCGGAGGCGTGTCGGGTTTGGTCACGGGGGCGACGATAGGCACGACAGTGGCGGAATGCACCTGATGCACGGTCAACAATTTGTCGTGAGGCACGTCCATCGCGTCCGCCACGCGGGCGCGGTTGATTTGCACGATTTCCTTTTGGTCCGATGATCCCAAGCCACAGTTGAGCCCCTTGAATATCCCCGAGGATGCGCCGCCATGCCGGGTGAAGAAACCGTGGCGCAGGGGCGCAAGGCTGTCAGCTGTCAGGATTTCCAACGTCATTGCATAGACTTCATGGGTTCAGGCCTGGTGGCGGTGTGGCACCTTCGGGATAAAGGCCCATCACTTTAAAGAGCGTCCCCATTTCATCGGGGTGGGTCAAGCGCCGATGTGCACCAACATGCGCTGTTAGTGCTTCTCCGCTGAGCGATGCGGCCAGTGTCTGGGCCCTTTGTGTTGCGCCCAATCGTTCCAGAAAGACGCCTTGGGGTGTCAGGCGGGTGTGACGCGCGGGTGCGGCAGCAATTGCGAGTGCCTCAAAATCGACATGCGCGGTCAGGTCGGCATGGCCGGGCGACTCATAGGGATTGGCCGTGGCGTGATCTTGCAAGGCTTGAAAAGTATCGCCCAGCGTGCGCCAATCGCCATAATCGACAATCAGTGCCGAACCGCCCTGTTGGGCGATGCGCTGACCGATTTCGGTGGCGATGCGTGTGCCCAGTGGGCATGTCTCTACGACATCGCCGTCGGCCGTATCCTTCAGCCGATGGGCCAGCGCGCCAGTCGCGCCAGACGCGGCTAACCCCGGTGTCAAAGTCCCATCCTTGGACAGCCCGATCACCCGTTCGCACCAGCCATCACCGCTGCGCTGAAACTGACGGATGGGCAGGGCGTCGAAAAATTCGTTGGCAATAGCGAACAAGGGAAGGTCGGGCAGGGTTTCAATCTGTTCGTGCCACGTGGGAGAATACTCCGTCAATCGCTCGGCCTGACAGGCGCGCAATGCCGTCGAAGTTTCTACCAAATGCAGGCGCAATGCTTTGTGAAAACCGGGGACACGCGCGGTGGCCCGTAAAACATCGGCCATTAAGGTGCCACGCCCCGGCCCCAGCTCGACCAGGGCAAAAGGTGAGGGAGCGCCCTGATCCAACCAGCATTGCGCCAATGATAGGCCCAGCAACTCGCCGAATATCTGGCTGATTTCAGGTGCGGTGATGAAATCCCCGGCTGCGCCCAACGGGTCACGCGTGGCGTAATAGCCGTGTTGCGGATGCATCAGGCACAGGCCCATGTAATCGGCCAACGTGATCGGCCCGGCGGCGTCGATTTGTGCCGCGATCAGCCGCGTCAGGGGGGTCACGATGCCGGGCGGCGCGCCAGCACCAGCAAGATTACGCCAAATGCGATCATTGGCAGCGACAGTATTTGTCCCATGCTCAGACCCAGCCCCCCGCCAAATTGCAGGGCATGGCCCAGCGGGTTGTCTTCGGTGATGAACTGCATGTCGGCCTGTCGCACGAACTCAACTGCGAATCGAGCCAGCCCGTAACCGACGAAGAACAGCCCAGAAATCCGGCCCGGACATTGTAGCGCACCGCGTCGCCATGCCATCCACAATAGAACGGTGCCCAATAACGCGCCTTCCAGTGCCGCCTCGTATAATTGTGACGGGTGGCGCGCGCATAATGTCAGAATGCCGGGGCAATCCTGCGCAGCTCCGCCGGGAAAAATGACGCCCCAGGGCAGGTCGGTTGGGCGACCCCACAGCTCTGCATTGATGAAATTGGCGATCCGGCCCAGCAAAAGCCCGACGGGCGCTGCCAAACACAACAAATCCGCAACACTGAGCAAGCGTAACCCGTTGCGGCGCGCGAACAGAACACAGGCCACCAATACACCCAGCATACCGCCATGAAATGACATGCCGCCCTGCCATACCATCAGGACTTCCAGCGGACGGGACAGGTAATATCCGGGCTGGTAAAACAGAACAAACCCCAAGCGCCCGCCTAGAATCACGCCAAGAATGGCCCAAAACAGGAGGTCTTCGACCTGCGGCGCAGTCATGGCGGGCTTTTGATCGCGCCACAGACGGGGGGTGCGGACCGCGTGCAACACAATGCGCCAGCCGATGAGGATGCCGACGATATACGCCAAGGCATACCACCGTAGGGCCAGCTCAAAGCCGAAAACAGAGATTGAGAATATCTCGGGCGAGATGTGAGGGAATGGAATGACAGCCTGCATATGCATGTGTTGACCGCGCCGCGCCTAAGAAGTCAACGCCGAAGTCGTCGTTGTTCCCGACCTTGTGATGTATCGCTTTCGGCCCCATATATGGCGCAAACCAATTTCCGGAGGCGACCGATGCAAACCCGTAACAAAGTGCTCGACGATATCTCGCAGTTGATGACCAACGCCATGGGGGTGGCCCAAGGTGCAAAGGAAGAGGCCGGGACGGCGATGTCGTCCTTGGTGGACCGTTGGCTGGCTGACCGCGATTTTGTGACGCGCGAAGAATTCGATGCCGTGCGAGCGATGGCGCAGAAGGCCCGCGAAGAAAACGAAGCTTTAAAGGCGCGCCTTGACGCTTTGGAAGGTCATGACCGGGCCTGAACCTTCGGTTCTTGCGGTTAAGGCTGCTGACGGCCGGATATGCCAATGCTTTGCATTGGCCGGGCAATTCCAAAGACATGTCCGCTACGGCACGTTGATCGCGTTAACCATGCGGTAAGTGATGCAGATGTCCGTGATAACTGTTGAAGCGTCAAAAAATCTTTATACCGCATTGTAGTCGCAACAGGCTGACACAATTAATAATGGTTAACGGCAATCGTTAAGTTGTAAACCTGCCCCCAAAAGTGTCATATTTTTTGTTCGTTGCCAGGACGAGACATGTATCTACGGGGGGTGCGGGATGGCGTGTTGTGACCGAAGGCGTCTAGGGGCCAAGCACGGAACAAACGATCCCAGCGGGCAGGGATGTGCCCGGCGAGCGTGTGCGCATGCCCTCTGAGGTCGCACAGCACTTGGAACGGGTGCGCGATGCGCTGGCCAAGGCGCGTGCTTTAAAACAGATCATACGCACAGCTCCCGATCAATTGCGCCGGGATGCCGCGATCATTGCCTATAGCCGGAACCTTGATCGATTATTGGAGGATCTGTTGGTGCTGGACGAGTTGGGGGTTCTGCACGACATTGCGGTACATCTGGCAGGACACGCCAAACCTTAGGGCAATTGTCCGCATATTGCGGCCCTCACGGGAACTATCCACAAGTTATTGAGGATATCCACAACAAATCTCTTTACAGGGCCTTTTCGCTGTCCCACCATATCTAGTATGGGCGGAGGGAATAGCCCCCGCCCATAGAGCAGGCACCCAGCGCTAGGGGCCGTTCCGGGGCCGCGGCGCTAAAACAAAATTGAGGTCGCGCAATGTCCCTGTCTGAGCAATTCCTGACCGAAGAAATCCACCCCATCGATATCGTCGAACATCTGGCCGCCCACAATGAATGGGACTTTGACCGGATCGGTGATGACCAGATCGCCATGGCCGTGGAAGGGCAATGGCGGACCTACGCCATTACACTGGACTGGTCGGGGTATGACGAAACGCTGAGGATGGTGTGTACCTTTGATATGGACCCCCCATCCGACCGCCAGCCCGCGTTATACGAGGCCTTGAATGCGGTGAACGATCAATGCTGGGCCGGGGCGTTTACGTTTTGGGGTGAGCAAAAACTGATGGTCTATCGCTATGGTCTGGTTTTGGCGGGCGGACAAGACGCCAGTCCGGAACAGATTGACACGATGATCTCGGCCGCCGTCCTGAGTGCCGAACGGTATTACCCTGCCTTTCAATTGGTTGTTTGGGGTGGCCGCACCCCAAGGGATGCAATGCAGGTTGCCATCGCCGAAGCCTATGGGCGTGCCTGACATGGGTGCGGCACCTGAGGTTCTACATGTAATGCAATGAAATAGGGTGCCTGCGGCACGCAGTTTCGCAAGATTTAGGGGCTCTGCCCCTGCCATTGAAAACGCATGGCGCTTTCAATGGCTCCCCGGGATATTTCTGGCCAGAAGATGCACGGGGCGGGACTTTGCTTGATTTAAGCTTAGTGCATTGCTCCTTGGAATCGTGCGGCGTAACACTGTGTCCAATGGACGGTAACGCAGGAGGGAATGTCGCATGGATATGGATTATGTAGCCCAAAACGGGCTGGTTTTGCTGGGGTGCGGCAAGATGGGCTCCGCGATGTTGCAGGGATGGCTTGCAGATGGATTGCCGCCAAGCTCTGTCTGGGTCATTGATCCGCACCCGTCTGAGTGGCTGCGCGCAACGGGCGTTCACATCAACAGTGATCTGCCGGCGGCGCCGGGAATTGTTTTGATTGCGGTCAAGCCGCAGATGATGGGCGATGCATTGCCCGCGATTGCAGCCATGGGCAATGGGGCGACGTTGTTTGTGTCGGTGGCTGCGGGGACGCCGATTTCAGCGTTTGAAGAGGCGCTGGGCGGGACGAGCCCGATCATTCGCGCGATGCCGAACACGCCAGCCGCGGTAGGCCGTGGGATTACCGCGATCATCGGCAATGCTCATGCGACAAGCGATCAAGTGGATCTGGCCGAAACGTTGTTATGCGCTGTTGGGCAGGTTGTGCGATTGCAGAACGAGGCGCAAATGGATGCGGTGACCGGGGTGTCTGGGTCTGGTCCGGCTTATGTGTTTCATATGATTGAGTGTTTGGCAAAGGCCGGTGAGGCCGAGGGGCTGTCGCCTGAATTGGCCATGCAATTGGCGCAAGCCACGGTGGCAGGGGCCGGGGCCTTGGCCGAGGCGGCGGATGAAACACCAGCGCAGTTGCGCGTGAATGTAACGAGTCCGAATGGCACGACGCAGGCCGGGCTGGAGGTGTTGATGGATGAGCAATCCGGGTTGCCACCGTTGATGAGGGCGACCGTCGCGGCCGCCGCAAGCCGGTCGCGGGAGTTGGCCAATGGGTGAGATCACGTTTGAGCAGTTTCTGGCGGTAGATATTCGCGTGGGACGCATTACGCGCGCTGAAGAATTCCCCGAAGCGCGCAAGCCAGCCTACAAGCTGTGGATTGATTTTGGCCCCGAGATTGGCGAGCGTAAAAGCTCGGCGCAGATCACCGTGCATTATACACCCGAAGGGTTGGTGGGCACGCTGGTGATGGGGGTTGTCAACTTTCCTCCGCGTCAGATTGGCCCGGTGCGCTCTGAAGTGTTGGTTTTGGGGGTCGCGGATGCCAATGGAGATATCGTTTTGACGCGCCCTGACCGTGATGCGCCTCTGGGGGAGCGGTTGCAGTGACCCGCGTCTTTCTGACCCGACCGTTGCCGTCTTCGGTGGTTGCGGCAGCTGAAGCCGCGTTTGATGTTGAGGTGCGTGACAGCACATCTGCGATGAAGCCCGGCGAAATGCGCGCGGCGCTGGCGTTATATGATGGCGTTTTGACGACGTTGGGTGATCAATTCAGCGCCGAGATTCTTGGGGATGGGCCACATCGGTGCAAGGTATTGGCGAACTTTGGCGTGGGGTATAATCATATCGATTCCGATGCCGCCGAAACCTGTGGGATTACCGTCACAAACACACCCGGTGCGGTCACTGATGCGACCGCGGATATCGCGATGACGTTGATGTTGATGAGCGCGCGCCGCGCCGGCGAGGGAGAGCGCATCGTGCGCGCAGGTAAATGGACTGGCTGGCATCCAACCCAGTTGCTGGGCCAGCATGTCACGGGCAAGACTGTAGGGATAGTCGGTATGGGACGTATCGGCTCGGCGATCGCACGACGCTGTCATTTCGGGTTCGGAATGAAGGTTCTCTATACAGCGCGTAGCGAAAAGGATCTGCCGTTTGAGGCCCGACGCTTGCCGCTGGATGCGGTTTTGGCGCAGTCCGATATCTCGATCTTATGCGTGCCAGGCAGCGCGGAGACGCATCACTTTATTGGCGCGCCTCAACTGGCGCAGATGCCGCGCCATGCCCATCTGGTGAATATTTCGCGGGGCGATGTGGTGGACGAGGCGGCGTTGATTGCGGCGTTGCAGAAAGGGCGTATCGCCGGGGCTGGGCTAGACGTCTACGAGCATGAGCCAAACGTGCCCGAGGCCTTGCGCGTGATGGAGAACGTCACGCTGTTGCCGCATCTTGGCACCAGTGCGCTGGAGGTGCGTGAAGCCATGGGCCTGTTGGCTGTTGATAATCTGAAGGCGTTTTTCGAAACGGGCCAGCCGCCCAATGCGGTAAACAGTCCCCGGTGACGTTTCGTTAAGGTTGACGCCGGGGCATGTATCCGACGATTGTGCTCCGGGCGTATCAGGAGCACGCTTATGATCACCCCCGCCATCACCGGCACCGGCGTTTTTACCCCGCCTGACATCATCACCAATGATGAGTTGGTCGCGGCTTTTAATGCGTATGCGGATAAGTTCAACGCCGATCATGCGGATGAAATCGCGAAGGGTTTGGTCCTAGCCAAGGCCCATTCAAGTAGTGAGTTTATCGTCAACGCGTCGGGAATTCATCAGCGCCACGTCATGGATAAAACGGGTGTTTTGAACCCGGATGTGATGCACCCCGTCTTGCCCGCGCGCAGTGATGATAGGCCATCCTTGATGGCTGAAATGGCGTTGGCCGCGTGCCGCATTGCGTTGGACCGAGCCGGGCGTGCCGGGCAGGATGTTGATCTTATCATTTGTTCCGCCTCGAACCACGAACGTGCCTATCCGGCGATTGCGGTTGAAATTCAGGATCTTCTGGGCGCGGGCGGATTTGCGTTTGATATGAATGTGGCCTGTTCATCGGCGACCTTCGGGATACAGGCGGCGGCAGATATGGTACGATCAGGATCGGCCCGCTGCGCCATTGTGGTAAATCCCGAGATTTGCAGTGCTCATCTGGAATGGCGCGATCGGGATTGTCATTTCATTTTTGGAGACGTCTGCACCGCCACGGTGATTGAACCCGACACCGCCGCCACATCGGATTATTTTCGGATTCGCAGTACGCGCTGTGCGACGCAGTTTTCAAACAACATCCGCAACAACAACGGGTTTCTGCGCCGGGCCCATCAACAGATGGAAGACCGCCGTGACATGCAGTTTATGCAAGAAGGGCGGCGCGTATTCAAAGAAGTGCTGCCGATGGTCTCCCAACATATCCAGCAGCACCTGCAGGATGAAAATGTAACGGCTGATCAGCTTGGGCGGCTATGGTTGCATCAAGCGAACAAGGCGATGAACGATTTTATCGGCCGCAAGGTGCTGGGCCGTGTGCCAGAACCGCATGAGCAGCCTAACATCCTTCAGGATTATGCCAACACTTCGTCTGCGGGATCCATCATTGCCTTTTCGCAAAATTCGGATGATCTGAAAGCAGGCGATATCGGTCTGATTTGTTCGTTCGGGGCGGGATATTCTGTGGGATCTGTTTTGGTTGAACGTGTTTGAACTCACGCAATTGAAACGTGCGTATGGTTGTCCCGTTAAGCGAAACAGACAGTTGAGCACGGTGTTACGCAGTATCCGTGCGATTTAGAAATGACATTCCGCCTGAAATTGTTTATGGCGAGAACAAGTCGAGACAACCCGTTTGCGGGTCCGAGTGAATGGGGATGATCGCATGTCTGTTATGGGCAGTTACCTGAAAAAGCACACCGAGGCATTGGTGAAGGACGTAGGCATCGAAGCAGCTTGCGAATTGACCGGAAAATCCAAGGCGACGTTGGGCCGATATTACTCTGAACATGCCGAACACGCTGATCGCTTCATGCCGGTGGATGCGGTTGCCGCGTTGGAAGAGGCGGCCTCGTACCCGCATGTGACCGCGGCTCTTGCGGAGCTGAAGGGCATCACCCTTACGTTTGACCAAAGTCGGCGCAACACGCGTGAAAAGGGCGGCGTCAACAGTGATGTGATTGCGCTGAGCCAGAGATTTGCGATGTTGATGGCGGAATATCAGCAATCCATTGACGATGGCGTCATAACGGTGAACGAAGCCAAACGGCTGTTGCGTGAAACCTCGGAATTGCAGCGCGTCCTGATCGACATGAAAATGCATCTGGAAGAAGAGACGGTTTGACCCCTGAGGAGAGAACCTTACCCTTGTCGTAACTGACTGGGTGGTGCGCCATAGCGCGCCCGCATGGCGCGGGCCAAAGCCGCTGGGGATTCATATCCGCAACGGATGGCGATCTCGGCAATGCTAAGTCGGGTGCTTTCCAATAGTTTGCGTGCTTCGGATAGGCGGATATCGCGATAGACTCGCCCCGGAGATGCCCCCAAGGCCGCACGAAACCGTCTGTCCAGCGTGCGGGGCTGGCAGGTCATACGTTTGGCCAGTGCGTCTAGGGAAATGGGCCGTTCAACATGCGCACGCATGACACCTAGCGCCCGGCGCACCAGGGCATCACCGCCGGGGGCATCGCGCCGTGTATGGGGGGGCCGGTCGTGCATGAACTGATCTTCGACATCCAGCCGTGCCGCCGTGCCGCCGTGATCCGCGATGAGATCCAACATCAGCTCAAGCGCGCTCATTGCGCCGACGCATGTGATCATGGGGCCGTCGCGCAGGGTACGGGTGCGTTCCACGTCGACCTGTAGGAAGCGTTCGGCAAATGCATCCAGCAAATCCCAATGCAGCGTGGCGCGCCGCCCGTTCAACAAGCCAGCCGCTGCCATCAGCCAGGGTCCGGTGTCCATTCCCACCAATGTGCCCGCCTGAGCCGCCGCCCGCCGCAGGGCCTGGCGGGTGGCGGCTGTATCTTGTGTGCTGTGATCGTAACTGGCCAGAACGAACAGATAGTCGCAGGCCCCCATTCCCGCCAGCGTGTCGTGGGGCAACACTTGGATGCCGCTCGAACTGGTCGCTGGTGCGCCCGTCAATGTCAGAATACGCCAGTCGAACAGGCGCGCGCGGCTGACAGTGTTTGCTGCGCGCAGGGGTTCTAGGCAATTGGCGAGGCACAGATTGGAAAACCGGTCAAAGACCAGAAACCCGATACTGACCGGCGTGGAAGGTGATTTTGTCCATTTGTGCATGATCAATGTCTGATACTGCAAATACAAGGCACAGACCAGCGCTAGGATTTGGCCAGACTCACCCGCTTTTAGCCTTGAGAGGATTTTGTATGCCCCTGACCATGAACCGTGACGTTTTCATCACCTGCGCCGTCACAGGCGGCGGTGGCACGCAGGATCGCAGCCCGCATGTACCGCGTAGTCCGGAACAGATTGCCAACAGCGCTATTGCGGCGGCTCAGGCAGGGGCGGCGGTGGTGCATTGTCATGTTCGTGATCCCAAAACCGGCGCGCCTTCGCGGGATCTGGGCTATTATCGCGAATTGACCGAACGCATCCGTGCCTCGGATACGGATGTCGTCTTGAACCTGACGGCGGGCATGGGCGGTGACATGATCTTTGGTGATCCTGAAACCCCGCTGCCTTTGAACGAAGCCGCGTCGGACATGGTCGGCGCGAGCGAGCGGGTGGCCCACGTGGGCGAATGCCTGCCCGAAATCTGTACGCTGGACTGCGGCACGATGAATTTTGCCGAGGCCGATTACGTGATGACCAACACCCCCGGCATGTTGACCGCTATGGGCGGTATGATGACCGAGTTGGGGGTCAAGCCCGAGATCGAGGCGTTTGATACTGGTCACCTCTGGTACGCTAAACAACTGGTCGCCGATGGCGTGCTCGAGTCCGATGCCTTGGTGCAACTGTGCATGGGGGTGCCGTGGGGCGCACCGAATGATCTGAACACCTTCATGGCGATGGTCAACAACGTCCCGCATGACTGGAACTGGTCGGCGTTCTCTCTGGGCCGCGACCAGATGCCTTATGTTGCTGCCGCCGTGCTGGCCGGTGGGAACGTGCGCGTAGGGTTAGAGGACAACCTGATGCTGGATCGTGGCGTTCTGGCTGAGAACCATCAACTGGTCACACGCGCAGCCGAGATCATCACCCGATTGGGAGCGCGCATCCTGACCCCTGCCGAGGTGCGCGAGAAGCTGCGCCTGACCAAGCGCGCGCCTAAATGACGGCCGCGCAACGTGTCTTGATCACGGGCGGTGCCTCGGGCATCGGTTTGGGCCTTGCCCGCCGGTTTGCGGCGCGAGGTGACATTGTGGCGCTGTGTGATGCGGATGCCGCCGCTGTGAGCGCCGCCGCCAAAGAGCTGCCGAACAGTCTCGCGCGCACTGCCGATGTGCGTGACGAGGCGCAAATGGCCACGTTTCTGGACGAAGTCGAGAGTGCGTGGGGTGGCGTAGACGTGGTTTGTGCCAATGCCGGCACTGGCGGTCCGGCGGGTTTGATCGAGGATCTGGAGTATCAGGCGTGGCAGGACTGTATCGCGGTCAACCTGCACGGCGCGTTCCTGACCTGTCGCTGGGCGGCGCGGTTGATGCGCGCACAGGGGTCCGGCCTGATCGTCGTCACCTCTTCCACGTCCGGCCAATGGGGGCATCCGTTGCGCTCGCCCTATGCGTCGGCGAAATGGGGGTTGATCGGCCTGACCAAAACCCTTGCGATGGAACTGGGCCCAGTTGGAGTGCGGGTCAATGCCATTTGCCCCGGTGCCGTTGAAGGTGATCGGATGGATCGCGTTGTCGAGATGGAGGCTGCTGCGGCTGGCCGTCCAGAGCAAGACGTACGGGATCAATATGTTTCCGGCGTCAGCATGCGCACATGGGTCACGGTGGATGATCTGGCGGATACCGTGCTGTTCCTTGCCTCGCCTGCCGCGTCCAAAATCAGTGGTCAGATCATTGCAGTTGACGGCCATACCGAAACCAACGCGCCCTAAAGCGCCAGAGAACGGATTATTAACATGACCAAAACAGCATCCATCATTGGCGGTGGCGTTATTGGCGGTGGCTGGGCTGCGCGCTTTGCGCTGAATGGCTGGAATGTGCGGGTCTTTGACCCCGATCCCGAGGCCGAGCGCAAGATTGGCGAGGTGATGACGAACGCCCGTCAGGCCCTGCCTATGCTCTATGATTGCGCGATGCCCGACGAGGGCGTGATCACCTTCCACGCCGCACTGGCCGAAGCGGTCGAAAGTGTCGATTGGGTACAAGAAAGCGTTAGCGAACGTCTTGACCTAAAGCACAAGGTTTATGCGCAAATTCAAGCGGCTAATCCGGGCGTTACCATCGGCTCGTCCACCAGCGGCTTCAAGCCAAGTGAGCTGCAACAAGGCGCGGCTGATCCCACCCGGATCATGGTGACCCACCCGTTTAACCCGGTCTATCTGATGCCTTTGATCGAGGTGGTGCCGTCCGACGCCACCGATCCTGCTGCGGTAGATGCCGCTGCCGCGATGCTGACCTCGCTGGGGTTGTATCCGCTGCGTGTGCGCAAGGAAATCGATGCGCATATCGCTGACCGCTTCCTTGAGGCCGTCTGGCGTGAAGCACTCTGGTTGATCAAGGATGGCATCGCCACGACCGAGGAAATCGATAATGCGATCCGCTATGGTTTCGGGATACGCTGGGCGCAGATGGGCCTGTTCGAAACCTATCGTGTGGCTGGTGGCGAAGCAGGGATGCGTCACTTTATCGATCAGTTCGGTCCGGCTCTGAAATGGCCGTGGACCAAGCTGATGGATGTGCCCGACCTAACCGATGAACTGGCACAGCAAATCGCCGACCAGTCCGACGCGCAATCGGGCCACCTGAGCATTCGCGAGCTCGAGCGCAAGCGCGATAAAAACCTGATCGCCATGATGCGCGCCCTGAAACAGCAGGGCACCGCCTCGGGCCGTTTGATCAATACGCATCAACAAGGCATCCGTCCGGCGATGCAGGACGCGACGCCGTTGATCAGCCAACGCCGGATGATCCCTGTGGACTGGACCGATATGAACGGCCACATGAACGAGGGTCGCTATGGTCAGATTTTCTCGGATGCCGCCGAAGAGGTGATGGCCCATGTCGGCGCGGATGAGGCTTATGTCGAAGGTGGCTTTAGTTACTTTACCGTCGAAAGCTCCACCAAATATCTGTCCGAAACCCATGCCGGTGAGAAGGTCGAGGTGCGCACTCGTATTACCGAAGGACAGGGTAAGAAATTGCGTTGCCTGCATGAATTGGTTCGGGTCAGCGATGGTGAAATTCTGGCGACATGCGATCAGTTCATGCTGCACGTCAGCCTGGAAAGCCGCCGCACCTGTGATCCCGCCGCCGATGTTCGCGCAAATGTCGAACGCCTTGCTGCACTGCACGCCAAAAAGGATTAACATATGCATTTCGGATTGACCGACGAACAGGACATGATCGTGTCCACCGTCCGTAGTTTTGTAGAAAACGAGATTTACCCGCACGAGGCCGAGGTCGAACGGACGGGCGAAGTGCCCGCCGATGTGGCGCAGGCGATCAAGCAGAAAACCATCGACCTAGGGTTTTATGCCTGTAATTTCCCCGAAGAGGTGGGCGGTGCGGGCCTTAGCCACGTCGAATTTGCGCTGGTCGAACGCGAGCTGGGCCGCAGTTCCATGGCATTGAACCATTTCTTTGGCCGCCCTCAGAACATCCTGATGGCCTGCAATGACGAACAGCGCGAACGTTATTTACTACCCGCCGTACGGGGGGAACGTATGGATGCGCTGGCGATGACGGAACCTGGGGCGGGATCGGACGTGCGGGGTATGAAATGCTCGGCAAAACGTGACGGCGGCGATTGGGTTCTGAATGGGACCAAGCACTTTATTTCGGGCGCGGATCACGCTGATTTCATCATCGTTTTCGTCGCCACCGGCGAGGACGATACCCCGCGCGGCCCTAAAAAACGTATTACAACGTTTCTCGTTGACCGCGGTACGCCCGGCTTTACCATCCGCGATGGGTATAAATCGGTCAGCCATCGGGGCTACAAGAACATGATCCTCGAATTCGACAGCTGCCGCCTTCCTGACGCGCAGGTTTTGGGCGAGGTTGATGGCGGATTTGCGGTGATGAACGAATGGCTTTACGCAACACGCATAACCGTCGCTACGATGAGCGTCGGGCGCGCGCGGCGTTGCTTTGACATGGCATTGGAATACGCCGCCGAACGCGAACAATTCGGTCAATCCATCGGGAAATTTCAGGGTGTCAGCTTTCAGATTGCCGATATGGTCACCGAGATCGACGCGGCCGATTGGCTGACACTTGCCGCGGCATGGCGTCTGGATCAAGGGCTACCGGCCAATCGCGAAATTGCGTCCGCCAAACTCTACGCCAGCGAGATGTTGGCGCGTGTCACGGACGCGACTCTGCAAATTTACGGCGGTATGGGCTTGATGGACGATTTCCCAATCGAACGGTTCTGGCGCGATGCGCGGGTCGAACGCATCTGGGACGGCACCTCCGAAATTCAGCGCCACATCATAAGCCGCGAGTTGTTGCGACCGCTGGGCGCTTGATGCACAGGATGGAAAAAAAGAACTTTTATGCCTCTGGCAGGGATATTTTCGGCCAGAAGATACAGGGGAGCAAAGACCCCGCTCCCCTGCGTGCAGACACAAGATTTCTTGCATCTCCTGGCGCGGTCATCGGCGTCCCCGCCTGTACCGCCTCATGACAATTGCAGAGGATGGTTAACAATCCGTTTCATCTTCTGGCCAAAAAATATCCTCGCCGAAGGCATTTTTTCTTTTTGGGAGCACCAATAAACATGAGCCGTGACCTGTCCCGTTTACTTCGCCCTAAATCCATCGCGGTTGTCGGAGGGGGGACGTGGTGCGCCTCGGTGATCGAGCAATGTCAACGGATGGGATTTGACGGCCCAATTTGGCCGGTTCATCCCAAACGCGCAGAGATGGGCGGATTGACCACGGTGCCGACGGTGGAGGATTTGCCGGGTGTGCCGGACGCCACGTTTATCGGGGTGAACCGCGACCTGACGATTGACACTGTCGCGCGCCTTTCTGGCATGGGGGCCGGAGGTGCGGTGTGTTTCGCAAGCGGCTTTCGTGAGGCGCAGGCCGAAACCGGGGATGGGGATGCCTTGCAGGCGCAATTGCTGGCTGCGGCGGGGGGCATGCCGATCATCGGTCCGAATTGCTATGGGTTCATCAACTATCTGGATGGCGCATTGTTGTGGCCGGATCAACATGGTGGTGTGCGTGTGGACCGAGGTGTCGCTATCATCACGCAAAGCTCGAATATCGCGATCAATCTGACCATGCAGGCGCGCGGTCTGCCGTTGGCCTATGTTGCCACAGCGGGCAATCAGGCGCAGGTAGGCTTGGCTGAAATCGGAGCGGCCCTTCTGGAGGATCCGCGCGTGACTGCACTGGGCCTGCACATCGAAGGCATTGGCGATTTGCGCGGGTTCGAGGCGTTGGCTGTGCGAGCGCGGGAATTGGGCAAGCCCATTGTCGCGCTGAAGGCGGGGAAATCCGAACAGGCGCGTGCGGCGGCGGTGTCTCATACTGCGTCGCTGGCGGGCAGTGACGCGGGCGCGCGCGCCTTGTTGGCGCGGTTGGGTGTTGCACAGGTAAACAGCCTGCCTGTGATGCTGGAAACACTGAAATTGGTGCATCTTGCGGGGGCACTGCCTTCGAATCGGGTTGTGTCCATGTCTTGCTCGGGCGGCGAGGCGAGCCTGATGGCGGACGCAGCCGTTGGGCGGGGCGTTATCTTTCCCCCGTTGGACGCGACACAAAAAACGGCCTTGCGTCTTGCGCTGGGTCCGATGGTGGCTTTGGCCAACCCGCTGGATTATCACACATTCATCTGGGATGATGTTCCGGCGATGACGGCGGCGTTTACGGCGGCATTGAACGCGGATGTGGCCTTGGGGCTGTTGGTTGCGGATTTTCCTCGTACGGATCGTTGCAGTGATGCAGCTTGGGATTGCACGATTACCGCCGGGGCCGCGGCCAGTAGGGCCAGTGGCACGCCGCTCGCCTTACTGGCCACCTTGCCCGAAAACCTGAGCGAGTCAGTTGCCAAACGTATCGTTGATGCAGGCTTGATCCCTTTGTTGGGGATAGAAGAGGCGCTGAGTGCGATCGAAACCTCTGCTTGGCTGCACGCTTCCCCAGCGGGCTGTGATCCGATCTTGATGCCCGGCACTGAAACATCCGCAGGCACTGTGCTGAGTGAGGCGGACAGCAAGGCCGCGCTGGCGGCTTATGGTGTGAGCATCCCGCATGCCCATCGTGTCGAGGCAGAAGGGCTGGCCGAGGCGTTGGCCAATGCCCCCATGCCAATGGTGCTAAAAGGCGAAGGGTTTGCGCACAAGACCGAAGCAGGGGCCGTTGTTATCGGCTTGACCAGTGTCGCGCAGGCACAAGAGGCAGCAGCGCGCATGAATGCCCCAGCCTATCTGGTTGAGGAAATGATCGCCGGCGGGGTGGCCGAACTGTTGATCGGCGTGACGTGTGACCCGGCGCATGGTTTCGTCTTGACCTTGGCGGCGGGTGGAACATTGACCGAGGTAATGCAGGACAGCACGTCTTTGATCCTACCTGTGACGCGGGACGAAATTGTGCAGACCCTGACAACCTTGCGAATTGCGCCTTTGTTGGCGGGATACCGTGGTGGTCCACCGGCCAATACACAGGCCATTGCGGATGCGGTACTGGCGGTGCAGGACTATGTTCACGCGCATGCCGCCCATGTGCAGGAGGTTGAAATCAATCCTCTGATCTGTACGCCAACCCGCGCTATTGCCGTCGATGCCCTTATCAGAATAGGAGTTACCCATGACTGACAGCCCCATTAAAACCGAGATCCGAGGCCATGTCTTGGAAGTGACGTTAGACCGGCCCAAAGCCAATGCAATTGATCTGGTGACCAGCCGCATCATGGGCGAAGTGTTTCGCGACTTTCGTGACAATGACAATTTGCGCGTGGCGATAATCACGGGTGCCGGTGAGAAGTTTTTTTGCCCCGGTTGGGATCTGAAAGCAGCAGCAGATGGCGACGAAGTGGACGGCGATTACGGCGTAGGTGGATTTGGTGGCATCCAAGAGCTGCGCGATCTTAACAAGCCGATCATCGCCGCCGTCAACGGCATCTGTTGTGGTGGCGGATTGGAACTGGCGCTGAGCGCGGATATTATACTGGCCGCTGATCATGCCAGTTTTGCCTTGCCCGAAATCCGTTCTGGGACGGTTGCGGACGCGGCCAGTATCAAGCTGCCCAAACGCATCCCTTATCACGTTGCGATGGAAATGCTTCTGACCGGGCGTTGGATTGATGCCCAAGAGGCCGCTCGCTGGGGGATGATCAATCAGATCCACCCGGCGTCCGACCTGATGAGCAAGGCACGTGAAATGGCCGATCATCTGGCGGGGGGACCGCCGCTGGTCTATGCCGCGATCAAGGAAGTGGTGCGGGATGCCGAGGCGAATTCGTTTCAGGACACGATGAACAAGATTGCACGACGTCAGTATCCGACAGTCGATGTGTTGTATGGCTCTGAGGACCAGAAGGAAGGCGCGCGCGCTTTTGCCGAAAAACGCGATCCTGTCTGGAAGGGCCGATAGGCGGGTTTCGACCGTTTCAACCCTTCTAACGTCTATCCTCGAATGCAGGCAGGGCTTGCATTCGAGGTCAATCGCGTCCATATGCAGCGTGCAGACGTTTTTCTTATTCGACCACTGTCTCCCTAACACGGCGCTCAGTCCTTCGATACAGACCGACTACGCCGAAGCTGTCGCACTTCGCGGGCAGCACTACTTAGGAGACTTTGATTATGGCTACTGGCACAGTAAAATGGTTCAACACCACTAAAGGTTTTGGTTTTATCGCACCCGATGGCGGCGGCAAGGACATTTTCGTCCACATCAGCGCCGTTGAGCGTGCTGGCCTGACTTCGCTGGCAGACGACCAAAAAGTGACGTTCGACGTTGAAGCAGGCCGTGACGGCCGCGAAAGCGCCGCGAACCTGCAGCTTGCATAAGCTTTGAGTTTACGAAACGGGCGGCTTGGGGATTTCCTCTTGCCGCCCGTTTTGCGTTTTGTGCCTAGATTTTCATCATCGGGCACCGAGGGACTGGGCGCGACTTTCGCGTTGGCATTTCCGCGTGTTTTGCTATCTTATTCGGTATAATAAAAAACAGCTAAACTGGGAGACACCACATGAACCATTATCTGAAAGTCGGGGCCATTGCCGCCGTTGCCACATCATTCGCCGGTCAGGCGCTGGCGACGGAATGGAATGTCTCGCTCTGGGGAAAACGACGCGCGTTTACCGAGCATGTTGAAAAACTGGCCGAGTTGGTTAGCGAAAAGACCGGCGGCGATTTCACTCTGAACATCAGCTATGGTGGTCTGTCCAAGAACAAAGAAAACCTAGATGGCATTTCCATTGGTGCGTTTGAGATGGCGCAGTTCTGTGCCGGATATCACCGTGACAAGAACCCCTCGATCACTGTTCTGGAATTGCCGTTCCTTGGCGTAGAGACACTGGATCAAGAGCGAGAACTGTCGATGGCGCTTTATGCGCAGGATGCGGTCAAAAAGGATTTGGCCCGCTGGAATGCGACGCTTTTGATGCCATCGCCAATGCCTCAGTACAACCTTGTGGGTATGGGCGATGCCCCCACAAAACTGGCTGATTTCGAAGGTCTAAGCGTGCGTGCAACAGGTGGTATCGGTCAGGCAATGGAAGCTGTCGGTGCTGTTCCTACGTCGATGAGCGCGACCGAAGTGCGCCAGTCAATGGATAGCGGCGTGATCAAGGCCGCAGCATTCGCGCCGCACGCGCACATGTCTTTTGGCACGATCGAAAACGCCCAGTGGTGGACAACAAACCTGAACCCCGGCACGGTTAACTGCCCGGTTGTGGCCAATACCGATGCTCTGAACGACCTCAGCGAAGAGCATCGCGAAGCTCTGTTGGGGTCCATCGACGAGGCGTTGGATTACTACGTGGACAATTACAACAACAACACGATGGCCAAATGGGGTCCGGCGCTGGACGATCGTGGAATCGAACGGATTGAGTTTTCTGACGAAGGTCTGGCCAGCTTTAAAGACGCCGTTGCAGGCCCTGCCGCAGCCGCGTGGATCGAAGACATGACAGCCCGCGGTCTGCCCGCGCAAGAGCTGTATGACTTCGCTATCGGTAAGTTGGAAGAACTGAAAGGCATGTAAACGGATTGATTGGGGCGGCTTTCGGGCCGCCCCAATCACCTGTCTTGGCCGTGTGCCGGGGCGCATTGCCTAAATATGTGCTGGGAGGCGCGAGGCTGCGGATCAGCTGTGCAAAAACGGGAACTCTCCTTTGTTGCGCAGCTGATCCGGACCTGCACTCCGCGTGATAAAATCCATACAAGGAGCCTTACATGGCAGGAGCAGCCGCAGTTCTCTCGGACGATTCCGCGCTTAGTCGTATTGATCATCGCCTGTATTCGCTGGAACGTTTTTTAGCGTTGATTAGTGGATTGGCAGTTTTTTCACTGATGGTGATGGCTGTTTTCTCCGTTTCCGGGCGAAACTTGTTCAATCAACCGTTGTCAGGCTATGTCGACTGGATTGAGCAGGCAATGCCTCTGATTGCCTTCATGGGTGCCTCCTATGCGATGCGCGATGGAGGGCACATCCGTATGGATATTGTGGTGGGGGCGCTGAGGGGTCGTGTTTTGTGGCTTGTCGAGCTGGTCACGACCGTTGCGGTGCTGGCGCTGATGATCCTGCTGATCTGGGGGACATGGGCGCATTTCAGCAGAAGCTTTGATTTCGCTTCTCCGCTGTGGAGTCGCGATAGCAGCATGGATATTGCTCTGCCGCTGTGGCCCGCCAAACTGCTGGCACCGGTGGCGTTTTCAGTTCTGGCGCTGCGACTTCTTTTGCAGGTCTGGGGATATGGACGCGCGTTTGTGACGGGCTCAGATGCGCCGGTGGCAGTGCCGTTGGTCATTGATGCCGCAACGCAGGCAAGACAGGAGGCCGAACAGTTGAGCGGCCGCGACGCATAGGGAGCGGCGGATATGGAACCTATCGACATTGGATTGATTGTCAGCGGCATGATGCTGGTCATGGTGGTGCTGGGGATGCGCGTGGCCTTTGCTGCGGCGCTGGCGGGCATGATCGGACTGATCTGGATCTTCTGGTCCAAAAAGGGCTACGACCCCGAGGATTTCGGCTGGGCTTTGACGGTTGCTGTGAAAACCGCGGGGCAGGTGCCCCATTCCAAAGTGTCCAGTCAGGCACTGTCATTGATCCCCACCTTTATTCTGATCGGGTATCTGGCCTATTACGCGGGTCTAACGCGCGCCCTGTTTGAGGCAGCTAAGCGTTGGATCGCGTGGGTGCCCGGCGGGCTGGCCGTGGCGACCATTTTCGCCACTGCCGGGTTTGCAGCCGTGTCCGGGGCCTCTGTCGCTACGGCGGCGGTATTTGCGCGTATCGCCATCCCTGAAATGCTGAAGATCGGGTATGACAAGCGCTTTGCTGCCGGGGTTGTGGCGGCGGGTGGAACGCTGGCCTCGTTGATTCCGCCTTCGGCTATTTTGGTGATCTATGCGATCATCGTAGAGCAGGACGTGGGCAAGCTGTTGTTGGCTGGCTTTATTCCGGGTGTGTTTTCGGCGCTGGTCTACGCCGCGTTGATTATCGGAATGGCGTTGTCCATCAAGGGGTTCGGCCCTCCGGTCAAAGGCTTTACTTGGCGTCAGCGGTTCGAGTGTTTACCTGCGGCCCTGCCGATCCTGTTCGTCGTCGCGACGATCGTCTTGTTCGTTTACAACCCGTTCGGAGGTGACGCATGGGGCACGCCGACCGAGGGCGGGGCCATCGGGGCGTTTGTCGTGTTCCTGATGGCGCTTTATCGTGGCATGCGTTGGGGTGAATTCAAGGCAGCCCTGTTGGAAACCGCCAAGCTAAGCGTGATGATCTTTACGATCATCTGGGGCGTACTGATCTATGTGCGTTTTCTGGGTTTTGCCGATTTGCCCGGTGCATTTTCGGATTGGATCACGTCACTGACGATGTCGCCTATGCTGATCTTGGTCTGTATCTTGTTGGCCTATGCCGTTCTGGGCATGTTCATGGATGCTATTGGGATGCTGCTGCTGACCCTGCCGGTTGTCTATCCTGCGGTCATGGCGCTGAATGGCGGCGAGTTTGTTTCCGCTGCGGATAGCGCCTTTGGCATGTCCGGCCCGATGTGTGCGATTTGGTTCGGTATTCTGGTGGTGAAGATGGCCGAGTTTTGCCTGATCACGCCGCCGATTGGTCTGAACTGTTTCGTGGTGGCCGGTGTGCGGCCCGATTTGACCGTGCAGGACGTGTTCAAAGGCGTCACGCCGTTCTTCATCGCGGATGGGATTACGATCGGCTTGCTGGTCGCGTTTCCGTGGATCGTGCTGTGGTTGCCGTCACTGGCTTGAAGTTTGCGCGCCTTTGCCCAAGAACCGGGTAAAGGCGCGCAACCATAAGGCAACAGGCCGCGGCAGTAGGCGGTCGGTCATGCAGCTATAGCTGTGTTTTGTGGTAAGTTTCCTTACATCACCAATTTACGCTGATCCTCGCGGCCCATGGATATCAGCGTGGGGGCTGCATTTTGGCGTGTTTGAAACGCTTCTTTGCTGTCCATCCCTTGCCAGTTACACGCGACCAAAGATTGGGCCACCGCGCCGCCCAGTGTGCCACCCGGCCCGGTGATGATGAACAAATCCGGGGCAAATTCGCGGGCGGCCACCTGAATGGCGCGGGTAAAATCATAGGTTTCGACCACCTGATGCCCCAAGGTATAGTCCCACATATCCGAAGGGTCGCTGGCCCCCGGCCACCAGATGGCGCCGCGCCCGTCGATTGTCGGCACTCGTGGTGCGTCGAACATGGCAACAGTCAGCGCGTCCCGTCCGGCCTTGGCCACGGGGGCCTGTAGATCGGTATGAAACGCCGCGTGATGTGGCAGGCGCATCGGAAAACGGTCGTCCAGCCGGGGCACAGTTGCCTCAAACGCCTTTAATCCGGCGTCATCCCCAGCCAGAACCAGCATCCCCCCAAGATCGATGGACAGGCGCAACGTTGCGTTGCCACGGTCGATCTGTCCGACCTTTTCCAGTAGTGCGTCCCGTTCGAGGTTATCAATGCGCCAATCTGGCCCCATGCAGGGATAAACCAGCTGCCCTCCGATAGACGCCTCCTGCATCAGACGGCCCATCGTGTTCACAACGGTAAAGCCATGTTCGGCACTGAGGGTGCCGCTGACGGCCAACGCGATGTACCAGCCCATCGAGTTGCCGGTGACGGCGACCACCTCTATGTCGTCCGCGAGAGACTGCGCATCCAGATACGAGGCTGCGTAGATCAATGGCGACGCCGCGTCGCCCACCGTATGCACGGCATTGGAAAACCGTGCGGCGCTGTCCAATTCGCTGACGGGTGTTTGGCCTGCGTCGCGGCGCAATCCGTCGAACGTATCCAGCAGCGGGTGCCCGGAGTGATGGCGGCTCAGGTAACCCAGTTCGGGTTTGTTATAGGTCCCTCGACCAGGGCAAATCAGAACGGCGCGCCGGGTCATTTCAAGGCCTCCTTCGCGGCAGAAACAATGCTGTTGCAAGATGGCATCGTGGCGGCATAGGCCGGCCCGGTGGCAATAAAGCTGTCCTCGGCCGCAAGTCGTGACACGGGCAAATCGGTTTGTTCGGTAAACAATGTCACAAGCCCTTCGGCCTGCCCACCCGTGCGGCGGCATTCGTCGACCACTAACACGGCCCTGCAACCCTGAATGGCATCAATCAACGCGGCCTCGGGAACGGGGGCAACCCAACGCATGTCAATCACGCGGGCATTGATTCCCTGCTGAGCCAGCTTCGTCTGGGCCTGACGCGACAGGTAGTGCCCGTTGCCATATGTCACAATCGCCAGATCGGTGCCATCACCATGGACGCCGACATCGTCCAGACCGATGCGTTGGCCGGGGTCGGGATAGGTACCCATCCATCCCCCGTCGCCCGCCTCGTACAGGTCGCGCATCGGATAAAGTGCGATGGGCTCCACAAACACCACAACGCGTTGCTCCTCACGTGCCAGCCGCACACATTCGCGCAACATACGCGCCGCATCTGGCCCGCTGGAGGGGCAGGCGATGATCAGGCCGGGGATATCGCGCAGCACAGCCAGCGAATTGTCGTTATGAAAATGCCCGCCGAACCCTTTTTGATAGCCTAACCCGGCAATGCGCAACACCATCGGGTTGGTGAACTGGCCCTTGGAGAAAAACGATAGCGTGGCGGCCTCACCGCGCAGCTGGTCCTCGGCATTGTGCAAATAGGCCAGAAACTGAATCTCGGGCATAGGCAGGAACCCGTTGTGGGCCAGTCCGATTGCAAGACCAAGGATGCTTTGTTCGTCTAGCAAGGTATCAATCAGACGGTCAGTGCCAAAACGTTGGTGCAACCCTTTGGTTACGCCATAGACGCCGCCCTTGCGCCCGACATCCTCGCCCATCAAAGTGATCTCACCGTGATCCAACATCAGGTCGGTCAAGGCCCAGTTGATCAGGCGGCTCATCGGTTGAGGGGCAGCCATCTGTTTGAGGTCACTGCCAAACGCTTTGGCGCGTGCATCAGGCGAAGGGCCGTTCGTGGGGGCACAGCTGCGCTTGGGGGGGATGATGCTGGCCATCACGTCTGAGGCGGTTTGCAAGCGCGGACGTTGTACGGCCTCTTGCGCGACGTGATCTACCCGCGCGCAGGTTTCATCGTAAATCGCCAAGGCGTCTGCCCGACTAAGCGCCCCTGCGGCCTCTAGCAGGCGGACCGAATGCAGCAGTGGATCGTTGGCTTCTTCTGCCTCGACCTGTGTCACCGGCAGATAGGTGGTGGGCAGGTCCGCGCCCGCATGACCATAAAGGCGTACCATGGTCAGGTGCAAAAACGCGGGCTTGCGATGATGGCGCGCATAGGCAGCAGCCTCGGCCGCAACGCGGGCTGTGTCGTACATGTCCAGCCCGTCAGCTTGGAAGTACTTCATCCCCGGACGGTGACGCATGCTGGCCGCGATCCATCCTTTCGGGGTTTGCGTGGAAATGCCGATGCCGTTGTCCTCGCACACCCATAGCAGGGGTAGCGGAACGGACTGAACGCTGGCCCAGCCAGCCGCATTAATTGCGCCCTGAGCCGTCGAATGGTTGGCCGAGGCATCCCCGAAACTGGCCATCGCAATTCCGTCAGAGGGCAACATGCGATGTTCTGGCGGGCGCCGCCGCGCCAGACCGATACCATAGGCCACGCCCATTGCTTTGGGCAGGTGCGACGCGATGGTTGATGTCTGGGGGGGGATCATCAGTGCCTTTGACCCTAAAACCTTGTGCCGCCCGCCTGAAATCGGGTCTTCGCTGGAACAGGCAAAGCTAAGCAGCATGTCCCATGTAATGTTTTGGCCCGGCACCTGCCCGGCGCGCGCAATCTGGAACGCGGCATCGCGGTAATGCAAAAACGCGATGTCATCCGGGCGCAGCGCATGGGCGACGGCTGCCATGCCTTCATGCCCGGACGATCCGATTGTGTAAAACCCTTGGCCCGCCTTTTGCATTGCGCGGCTGGAGCGATCCAAAGCGCGGCTCAAGCATTGTGCGCGGTACAAGGTCACCGCCTCGGTCTTGCTGAGCGCGTCGGTGGGGGCCCGGCCTGCAGGCAACTCGCCTGATGACAAACGGCTCTGGAAATTCTGGTGAACAATCTCGGCGCGATCCATGTGGCCCTCTTTGCGTCTTGGCGATACGGCGTCACTTTGCCCCCCGCCTATCAGCGGTGCAAGCGACCTTTCGACAGGCATATTAGGGGCCGGGTCACGGCCTTGCGCTTGACAGTTTGGCGAAAGGTGGCGCAGGGTCCGGCAATTCACCGGAAAAGGCGGCAATTTGCATGAAGGACGATCTGGATCGAAGGATAATTCGCGAATTGCAGCGCAACGCTCGCGAAAGTACGTCGACCATTGCGGCACGATTGGGTGTGGCCCGCTCGACCGTTCATGAGCGCATGTCACGAATGGAACGTGACGGAACAATCACCGGCTATTCCGTTGTTTTGTCCAAGAACCCGTCGGAAGAACGGATCGAAATTCTGATGCTGTTGGAAATCCGTCAGCAGGATACGCGCAAGGTATTGAAACGGCTGGAGGCCTATACCGAAGTACGTCTGTGCCTGTCGATCAACGGTGAATTCGACCTGTTCGTCAGCGCCGAGGCCCCTCGCCTTGAGGACTTGGACGTGTTCATAGACGAGGTTGCTGAAATTCCTGGTATCATCCGCACCAACACCTTTGTCGTATTCGGGCGTAAATTGGACCGGCGCTATAACGAGGCGGCGCAGGCTATCACGCGTCACATCTTGGGGGATGACGTGCAAATTGACTGAATCGGACATCTTCGCGTCCGGCGAGGCCCGATAATCCGGTAATATGGCGGCTTACTGTCGATCTGCTGTGCGCGCATGCTGGCGCAAACGCAAAGGAGCAGTGCAATGACCCATTGGAATGTGACTGTCATCGGGGCTGGAAAAATTGGCCAGATGATCGCAACTCTGCTACATGGATCCAACAGTTATACTGTGACTGTTGCTGATCGTGATCTGGCCGGATTGGCGCGTCTGAAAAAGGCGGGCATTCAGGTAGAGCAGGTCGATGTGACCGACGCTGACGCGCTGACAGAAACGTTGACCGGTAGCGATGCCGTGATCAGCGCGGCACCATTCTTTCTGACTCCGCAAATCGCAGCGGCGGCCAAGTCTGCCGGTGCGCATTACTTTGACCTGACCGAAGATGTCGCCGCGACCGAGGCCGTTCGTAAACTGGCCGAGGGCGCACAAACAGCGTTCATGCCGCAATCTGGCCTTGCCCCCGGTTTTGTCGGGATCGCCGGTGCGGATTTGGCCGCGCAGTTCGACGAGTTGGACACGCTGTCCCTGCGGGTTGGAGCGCTGCCACAGTTTCCCACGAATGCGCTAAAATACAATCTGACGTGGTCCACCGATGGGCTGATCAACGAATATTGCAACCCATGTGCGGCGTTGGTGGATGGCAAACACGTCAATCTGGCCCCGTTGGAGGATCTGGAAACGTTGGGCCATGATGGCGTGGATTATGAGTGCTTTAACACCTCTGGAGGTTTGGGCACATTGGCCGAAAGCCTGTTGGGGCGCGCGCGTCGTGTGTCCTATCGCACCATCCGCTATCCCGGGCATTGCGCCATTCTGAAGGTGCTGCTGCATGATCTGGGGTTGGAACGCCGCCGCGATCTGATGAAGGACATCTTTGAAGCCTCCCTGCCGCGCACGGATCAGGACGTGGTCTTGGTCTATTGCACCGCCACTGGGCTTCAGGATGGCGCGCTGCGAGAGCGGACATTTATCAACAAAACTGTCGCCCGCCAGATCGGTGGACAGACATGGTCGGCCATCCAGATCACAACCGCCGCGGGCATTCTGGGTGTTGTTGATCTGATGCGTCAGGGTCAATTGCCCCAACAAGGGTTCGTTGGGCAGGAGCAGGTCAAGCTGACCGATTTCCTTGCCACAGATTTTGGCGCACTTTACGCGCCGGGCACCGTCACTAAATTGGAGAAAGCCGCATGAACAAACCAATGAAATCCCCCGACACTTCGCTAGATGCGGTGCTCAGCAATTTGGGCCTGACAGCGGATATGCTGAATGGCGGAACGCTGGCCGTGCACTCGCCCGTAGATGGTCGCAAGATGGCCGACCTGACTGAGCACACGGGCGACGACATGACCGGTATCATCGCTGCGTCCAACACAGCGTTCAAAGCGTGGCGCAAAGTGCCTGCCCCGCAACGCGGTGAATTGGTGCGCTTGCTGGGTGAAGAGTTGCGCAACGCTAAGGACGATCTGGGTGCATTGGTCAGTTGGGAGGCGGGCAAGATCCTGTCCGAGGGGCTGGGCGAAGTCCAGGAAATGATCGACATCTGCGATTTTGCCGTGGGTCTGTCGCGTCAGTTGTATGGCCTGACAATCGCGTCTGAACGCCCCGGTCACCGTATGATGGAGACGTGGCACCCAATGGGGCCTGCGGGCGTGATCACTGCGTTCAATTTTCCGGTCGCACCATGGGCATGGAATGCGGCCCTAGCGTTGGTTTGCGGTGATCCGGTGATTTGGAAGCCGTCCGAGAAAACGCCTTTGACCGCGTTGGCTTCGTCCAACATTTTTGACCGCGCTGTTGCCCGTTTTGGCGAGGCACCAGCGGGTCTGTTGCAGGTCGTCATCGGGCGTGCCGATCTGGGTGAGGCGCTGGCCGCGTCACCTGACGTGCCGATTATTTCCGCCACGGGTTCCACCCGGATGGGTCGTGCCGTCGGTCCAAAAGTGGCCGAACGTTTCGGGCGCTGCATTCTGGAACTAGGCGGGAACAACGCGATGATCGTCGCACCGTCGGCCGATCTTGATATGGCCGTGCGGGCAATCACGTTTTCCGCAGTGGGCACCGCAGGGCAACGCTGTACGACGCTGCGCCGCTTGATCGTACACACATCCATCAAGGACGAATTGGTGGCAAAACTAGAGGCGGCTTATGCCGGATTGCCAATCGGTAGCCCGCTGGATGCGGGAACACTGGTCGGACCGTTGATTGACAGTGATGCAGGCGCCGGGATGCAAAAGGCTCTGGACGCGGCCAAGGACCAGGGCGGTACAATCATCGGTGGCGGCGCAGCGGATGGCGCGCCCGAAGGCGGTGTTTATGTCTGTCCGGCCATTGCCGTGATGCCGGGCCAGACCGAGATCGTGCGCCAAGAAACTTTTGCTCCGATCCTGTATGTAATGGGCTATCAAACACTGGATCAGGCGATCGAGATGCAAAATGACGTGCCTCAGGGCCTTAGCAGCTGCATCTTTACCCTCAATATTCGTGAGGCCGAAACGTTTGTGTCTGATGTGGGCAGCGACTGTGGTATCGCCAACGTCAACATTGGCCCTTCGGGTGCTGAAATCGGGGGGGCCTTTGGTGGAGAAAAGGAAACCGGCGGAGGGCGCGAAAGCGGTTCTGATGCGTGGCGCGGATATATGCGCCGCCAGACCAATACGGTGAATTACTCTGCCGAATTGCCATTGGCCCAAGGTGTCAAGTTCGACATCTGACCACGAGCCTGCGCAAAACATGCCAACGCCCGCCCGTTAAAACGGCGGGCGTTCTCGCGTCCTACAGGGCAAGAAACGTTTACTGTCCCTTACGCGGCTTGGGGTTGCTCTCTGGTTTGGGTAACGCCATTTTACGAAAGGCACGGATCAGATGCGCATGACGCCGTTCGGTCATATAGGCCAGAAAATAGACGGTTTGTACTTCGGCATCGCGGATCGGTATGGCGCGTAAATTGGGGTGGGGCACAAATTCAAAATCGGAAACATAGCCAAGACCCAGCCCTTTTTCGACGGCCTTCCAAATTCCTTCGCGACTGCCCAGATCCAGTACGACATCCACCTGCACGTCATATTTGCGCAAGGCGGTCTCCATTGCGGCGCGGGTGCGTGATCCGGGTTCACGCTGGATGATCTTCTGGCCTTGAAGGTCACGTATAGACAGGCTGTCACGGTCAAAGAACGGGTGCCCACGGGGGGCGAATACAACAACGTCATGCGTGCTGTAAGGCAGGGTGGTGATGCGGGGATCGTCAGACGCCTGCGCCACCAGCCCGATATCGGCCTCGAACGCTAGCAATCGATCCAGACTGCGACGGGTGTTTGCAAATTCTACGCTGATGTCGATGCCGGGATAACGTTCCTTGAACGCGACGATCATATCTGTCGCATGAAACGGCCCCACAGCGGCCAGTCGAAGCGACCCTGCCTGCAATCCGGCAAAGGATTTCAACAGGGCCTGAGCCTCGATCTCATACTGATGCAGGCGCGTAGTGATTTGATACAGTTGAGTCCCCTCAGGGGTCAGATGGACGCTGCGGCCCTTGCGAATGAACAGCGGTGTATCATAGCGCGCTTCCAATGCTTTAACCTGCGTCGAGAGAGTCGGCTGACTGATGTTCAGCGCACGCGCGGCGGCAGAAAAACCGCCATGCAATGCGACTGCGTGAAAGGATCGTAGGGCGGTATCACTCATACGCCAAGCATATAGGTTAAATGCGATCAATCAAATTGTTGAGCATTCTTTTCGGTCTATGGTCGTGACTATGTTGAAATGACTTACGGAAGAATCGACGTCAAACGGTCACAAAAATACACAGGGCCAGTTGGAGGGGCGACGGACACCTTCAACTTGGCTCAGGATGTGGCCCATATGTGCCAATCGGCCAGTGGAACATGTCCCTGGCCCCGTTCGGCCCTTGGCATTTTTGCCGTGCATTCAGAAGTTTCGTAGGGCGGAGGCTGGCATTTCGGATCCCGCGATGATATCTAACATGGATGTAAGATTGCTTGGGTGGGCACAATGCTGAGGGTCGCTTTTCGTCCGGATATCGTCAAACGTTCCTTGGTGGTGGCACTACTGGTTGGCACCGTACTTAATCTGATAAATCAGGGCGATCAGCTTGTCTCTGCAGGATCAATCAATGTGCTGAAATGCCTTTTGACCTATACGGTCCCGTATTGTGTCGCGACTTATGGTGCGGTTAGTGCGCTGATGCGGGTGCAATGACTTGCATAACACTTGGTGGAAATAGGCAATATGGCGCTTGGCGATGACAACAAAAAACTCAAAATCGGAGGCCTCGCAAAGGCATCCGGTCTGAGCGAACGTACTTTGCGTGGCTATGAAGAGTTGGGCATCATTTCCCCGAGTCGTACAGATGGCGGGACGCGGTTTTACAGTGAACAGGAGCTGGCCATTGCGCGGCTCGCCAAGCGGATGCGGGATTTGAATATTCCTGTCGAGATGATCAAAACGATTGCGACGCGACGGAACGACTTTCAAACAGGTGATCAATCCAGCAATGCAATGACGGAGGTGTTGGAACATCTGGCAGATGAACTGCGCGATCAAGCCGCTGGCATACTGGCGATGCAGGATGAGGTCCGGCGCACGGTACGTCTTTTGCGCGGCTGTCAGGGATGTAAAAACAAGCCATCGCCCCAGACGTGCCCAGATTGCCCGATGCAATCCAGCCCTGAGCGGACCGAAATGGCGCAAATGATCTGGCAGCCAACCTAGGTGGATTTCCGAAACACCGGACCGATTAAGGGCCAGCAGACGTCAAATTCCGCTTCTTCATCAATGTCGAACACCTCCAGGTCGAGGTCGGGAAACGCGACGCCAGCCCCGACGGCATTTTGTACGGCAGACCAGGTCGCCATAATCTCTTCCAGCTTGTCCAGATTGCATTGTACGTGCATTTGTGCTCGTGGCCGATCGATTGAACATCCCGCAAATTCAAGGCCCTCGTATCCGGAAAGGACGACGGGGCGATTTGCTTCCCAATAGGGGGCGATTGCATCAAAGATGGGTGTGTAGGCGCGCCGGATGTCATCTGGTAATGATATTTCGCCCCAGCACAGAGCGGCAAAAATCCCGCCGCCGCGCAGTACGCGATGCGCCTCATCCAAATGTTTCGAGACATCAAAGTGATGTAACGCTTGCATCGAGATGAGCAGATCTACTGATGCGTCATTGAATGGTAAGGCACCCGCATCCGCACATATGGCTTTGACGGACGTATCAGGGGGAAGGGAAATCGGGTTGATATCAACAGCGTAGGATTTCGCGAAACTGCTTGCCAGAAACTGAGCAATCTCGGCGTTGCCGGCCCCGCATTCAACACTTGTGTCCTTGTGTAATGGCAGAGCCGCCAGCCACGATAGAAACTGCTCTGGAGTCATCGGCTCTGCCTTTGTTTTTAGTTCACGAGCTTGGCAAACTTCTCGGCTTCGCCGTCATGCATAGTGTGGGACAATTCGGGTTTAGGGAATTGGCCGCCTGTGGCGCGATTGAAATACTCTGTATAAGCTTTGCGCATTTCTCCCATCACGTCCCCAAAGACTTCGCGCTTGGGTGGGATTGGGAAGACGGAGCATCCGATGATATCCCTAGACACGTGGAAAATGCCATGTGCGTGCGGCCCTGAGCCAAGGCTTGCGACGGCAACTGGCAAGTTTTCGTAGCACCATTTTGTCAGTTCGACCGACGTATGTTCGAACAACGCTGCAAAAATACCCGCATCAATCGAAGCGCGCACCAGTTCAACGATCTGCGCGGCTTCATCGGCTGTGCGCCCTGCGGGCGTGTGACCGGAATTCATCACCGCACGTTCGCCTTGGACCCCGAAATGCCCGACAACGGGGATGCCGGCAGCGACGATTGCGCGAATATGCTCAACCGTGCCCATGGATGGTTCGATATGCACGCCATCCGCGCCCAGTTTGACCACGCGAGCGGCATTGCGCACCGATTCCTCGATGGAAATGCAGGCCGTGGTATTGGGCATGTTGCAGATGATGAAGGGCGAGGATGCGCCACGCAGCACCCCTTGCAGCATATAGAGCTGTTCTTCAAAATCTACCGTTGCCATAGATTTGTGCCCCATCAAACCCATCGGTCCGGGGCTTCCGCAGCATAGTAAATCCATTCCTAGGTCTTCGGCAATCATCGCGCTGGCAGTGTCGTGGCACTCCATGCCGACAATACGTTCGCCCTTGCTTACCTTCTCGGCTAAGTGCTTTAGCCTTGTTTTTCGCCGTTTAGCCATCAAATTTCCTCCCTGAGACTCACGTTGCAGCATCACGCTAACCGAAGTTTTCTGATCACTGTGTCAATCAGTTGACACAGTCTGAGGTTGGAATGCCCGATTTTCTTGACAGCTTGCGGAAAATTAATAATCTTACATGAGTGTAAGATATGTGGTTGGGGATTGTCGGTGGCGCAACGCGCATATGAATTAGACAGCCCACGGTTGGTCGGCGTTCTAGAGCTTGGCCGGCACGTCACAACAACGTCCAGCGCGTGGTTAGAGACCCACAGCCGCCCGGATGAAACTACGGCCGTTTTCCTGAGCGGTCGCGTGGGTCTGCGTCCGATTTCTGGCGATGTCGATCAAGGCCATGACATACTCGCAAGGGCCGCACCTGCCATTATCAATATGTCCGATGCAAACATCAGCAGCGAAGCGCATTGGATTGTCGACGCATCGAGCATCTACTTTTTCACACCGGCTCAGCTTCTCACGGCCTTCAAATCATCGGCCCAATTCGCGCTCACTTTTATGCAAATTTTACAGCGCCAGGCGGCAATGGCGATGTGTTCACACAATCAGTCCGACTGTGGCTCAAAAAAACTTGCCGCCTCCTTGCTGGCAAGATTGGAAGGAGGGCAACCTGTTGGTCAGAAAGTCTATGTCACTCAGGCGCAACTCGCGACTGAAACCGGTCTGTCACGCCAATGGGTCAACCGCCTTTTGAAGCAGTTTGAGCGCCAGGGCATAGCAGAACTTGGCCGTGGCCACGTATTTTTACGAGCGCCTTCCAAACTTGAATGCCAGCTTCAGTAGTGCATCCCGAGATATCGAACTGTCTGACTTGCCCCGTGCTGTTGGGTCGATTGCTGCCGTTGCCGCGAGAAATGCCGCGTGTTCATTCGTTGAATCCATGGAACGGGGCATCGGTTGACCTATGCCGATACTGAATGGCCAGACCTACATCGGGTCGCACGATGATTAGCGGCCGTTTCTTGCGCGCCACTCATCGAACTTGTCTTTGTTTTCTGCGCGTGTGCACGGATACAGGCCGATAATGGACGCCCCCGACAATACTTCTTCCAAAACGAAATCCTCAAAGGCTTCCATACCTGCGCAAACGTCGGCAATCTCATCGGCTAAATGGGCGGGGATCACCATGACGCCGTCACTATCGCCGACAATCACATCTCCGGGGAACACCGCGACGCCGCCACAGCCGATGGGTACGTTGATATCCAGCGCCTCATGTTTGGTCAGGTTGGTCGGCGCCGATGGACGGGCGCAAAAGGCGGGCATATCCAGTTCACCGATCACTTGCGCATCCCGAAACCCGCCGTCTGAGACCACTCCGCCACATCCGCGTACAGCCATGCGCGTGATCAGGATCGACCCCGCCGTTGCGGCGCTGGCGTCCTGACGCGCATCCATGACCAGAACGTGACCAGCGGGGCAGGTTTCCACCGCGACCCGTTGGGGATGATCCTCATTACGAAAAACCTCGAGCCCGTTTCGGTCTTCGCGCGCCGGAATATAACGCAAGGTAAAGGCCTGACCTACCATACGGTATGGTTTGGATGAGACGGGTGAAACCCCTTGAATGAACTGATTGCGCAGGCCGCGTTTGAACAGCTGAGTTGCAATCGATGCGGTCGAAACACGCCTCAGTTTCGCCTTGGTCTCGTCTGACAGGCTATAATCATTCATAGTGCAATCCTTGGGCAAATTCCATCCCACCTTGGCAAATCCGTTGTGGGCTGTGCAACCCGACACCGGGGAAATGCGCGCGGATTACCAATCAGGCCGCCTCGCCGACTTTCATCTTTCTCAAAATACCTAAAGCGTTTCGCGCAACATTTTAGTAAAATTCGCCTCCGGTTTTCAGCGAATGTGGTGCTTTGCCCGCAATCTGGCCCAGTATCTCGCCGGGTCGCGTCAGATGGCTCATGCGTTGCGAAAAAAGAACTCCAGCCTGCGATGCCAGCACTTTCATGCCCGAGGTCAATGGATCTTCGTCAGTCACATTCAGAATATCGGCAAGATGGTCGCCAGGGGCCACAAGTGCACCCAAGGGTACATGCCAGATCACGACACCAGAGACGGGCGCGCGTAACAATTCGCACCCATCCACCGAGGTCGCATCGCATAATGCCCGGGGTGGGGTGGGCGAGGGACCCGAGATCACGCCGTGACGCTGTAGGAAGGCAAAAAGATTGGCCGCGTCCTGTGCTCCAGCGTCATGCGATACGTCGCGCTGCCCGCGCAGTTCAACAATTGGGGCAAAGCAGGCTGCAGGAAGGGTTTCGGAGGTCAGGCCCAAGGCGCGGCGGACCTTGATCCACACCCCGGCGTTGCATTCATCAAACAGGCCGGTGTCAACGCCTTTGCCCAGAAGGACAGCATGGGCGCCCATAACTTGCCCCAACTGAGCTGCAAGATCGCGGTGCTCTTCATGAGCATAAAGATGCAGCAAGGCTTGCGCGTCACAATGCAAGTCAAACACGAAATCTGCGTCAATCGACAGCGACAACAGTGCTTTGATATGGGCTTGGCGCTCGGACAGGTCGGGCAGGGCGGCGACGGCTTTGGACAGGGCCGCGCGCAGAAGTGATGTGTTTTCGACCGGGTCGGACCCCAGCGCGTCGGCCAAATCCATCAGGACCGCATTTGATAGGTCAGGCCAGCCCCGGTTGAAGTTTTCGCCCCCATCACCAAAGGCAAACCTGCCAAGGTGCTGCATATGCAAGGACTGTGACAGGCCAATCGGGTTGACGGCGGGCAGTAACACCACTTCGCCCAAAATCTGGCCCGCACGTTGGGCCGCGTCCAGCAGGGGGATCAAATGGCAGGCCGCCAGAACACCGGGAAATTCATCCGCATGCAACCCGGCCTGTATATACACCTTGGGGCGTGTGCCGGGCGCGCCCCAGCGGTGCACGGTCAGGTGCCGGTTGGTTCCCGGGCTGGTCGTCGGCAATGCGATGGTTTCGGTCGAGTGCATCAATTGGCCTTCGTGAGTCGTTGCGACCGGTTTTGGCCCGGTCGCGTGTGTGTGCATAGAAACACCAGTTCTTTGTAGGGGCAAACCCAACCTGATGAAATCGACCGCCACATTGTTCAATAGACCAAGGGGCGTTTGCCTGCTGTCAGTCCGCCGATACGCGCGACGATGCTTTCGGCGTCAATGGCAAAGTGGCGATAGAGGTCGGAAATCGTCCCGGTCTGGCCAAAATGCTCGACGCCCAGAGGGACCGTTTTATGTCCTCCGACTGACCCCAACCAGCTCAGCGTGGCAGGATGCCCGTCTATGACGGTCACCAGAGTACAGTTGGGCGGCAGCTCGTTCATCAGGCGCTCTACATGCGATGTGGCGTTAGGATCGCCATTGGCGCGGGCGGTTTGGGCCGCATTCCAGCCTGCGTGCAGGCGGTCGGCGGATGTGATGGCCAAAACCCCCACGTCACGGCGCGCTTCGGTCAGCATACCTGCCGCGCGGATGGCCTCGGGGGCGACGACGCCCTGATAGGCAATCACGACCTCGCAATTGGGACCGGGGTCGCGCAGCCAGTACGCCCCGTCCACGGTGCCTTGCAGATATGCGTCATCGCGGCGTTTGCCCGGTTGCTCGATAGGGTTGGTGCTGAGACGTAGATAGACCGATCCGCCGGTTTGGTCGCGCAGCCAGGTGCGCGCATCCGGTTCGGCGTCGCCATCGCGTTGTAGGTATTCAAAGGCCCATCCCATGATGACGGCCAGTTCATCGACAAAGGCAGGTTCAAACGCGGCCAGCCCGTCTTGGCTCATTCCGATCAGCGGCGAACCGATGGATTGGTGTGCACCGCCTTCGGGGGCCAATGTCACCCCCGAAGGCGTGCCTGCGATGATGAAACGGGCGTCCTGATAACAGGCATAGTTCAATGCATCCAGACCACGTGCGACGAAAGGGTCATAGATTGTCCCGACGGGGATAACGCGTTTGCCGAACAGACTGTGCGACAGGCCGGCAGCCCCCAGCAACAAGAACAGGTTCATCTCGGCGATGCCCAGTTCCAGATGCTGTCCTTCGGGGACGAACTCCCATTTTGCTGTCGAGGGGATGCTCTCATCCATGAACACGTCCGTCTGGGCCTTGCGCGCGAACAGTTTGCGCCGGTTGACCCAAGGACCAAGGTTGGTTGTGCCTGTCACGTCCGGTGACGTGGTCATGATCCGTTGCGCCAGATCGGTGTCGCCTTTGGCCAGATCGTCAAGGATTTTACCAAACCCGGTTTGGGTCGAAATCTCTTTCTCGCTATCGGCTTTGATTGCGGGAACGGCTAGATGATGGTCATGGTGGCGACGCGACCGGTCTGCAAAAAACGGCACCTGATCCAGAAACGCCTTCAGGTCGTCCGGGTCTTTGACGGTTGCGAATTTGTCCCATTCCTGCCCTTCCGGTACCCCCATGTGACGTTGCCATGCGGCCATTTGGGTTTTGTTCATCAGGCCGCCATGGTTGTCTTTGTGCCCGGCGATCGGCGTGCCCCAGCCCTTGATCGTATAGGCCAGAAAACACACCGGGCGGTCATGATCGATGGCGTTGAACGTGTCCGCCATCGTCTGAACGCAGTTGCCGCCCAGATTTTCCATCAACGCGGCCAGCTCGGCGTCAGAACGGCGCTCAATCAGCGCCGAAACGTCGCCCTGATCGCCCAGATCATCCAGTAGCCGTTTGCGCCAGACAGCTCCGCCCATGAAGGTCAGGGCTGAGTAGACTTGGTTAGAGCATGCGTCGATCCAGTTACGCAACGCATCGCCGCCGGGTTCCTTGAAGGCTGCCTGTTGCAAAACGCCATATTTTACCCGCACCACATCCCAGCCGAAGGCGGTAAAGATGTTTTCGATCCTCTGAAACAGACCCTCGCGGACAATCCCGTCCAGCGATTGACGGTTATAATCAATGATCCACCAAGTGTTGCGCAGGTCGTTCTTCCACCCTTCCTGAAGGCACTCATAAACGTTGCCTTCGTCCAGCTCGGCGTCCCCGACCAGGGCCACCATACGACCCATTTCAATGTCTTTGCCCCATGATTTCGCTTGAATGTAATCCTGCATCAGCGACGCGAACGAGGTGATTGCGACTCCCAAGCCAACAGAGCCGGTCGAGAAATCGACGTCATCGACATCCTTGGTGCGCGAGGGATAGGATTGCGCCCCGCCCAAAGCGCGGAATTGTTCCATCTTGTCGCGGGTCTGATTGCCCATCAAATATTGCATGGCGTGGAAAACCGGCGATGCATGGGGTTTGACCGCAACCCTGTCTTGCGGACGCAGGGCGGAAAAATACAAGGCCGTCATGATCGAGACCATCGAGGCCGACGATGCCTGATGCCCGCCGATCTTGATCCCGCCGGGGTTGGGGCGGATATGGTTCGCGTTATGAATCATCCAGTGGGACAGCCACAACAGACGCTGTTCGATGGTTTTCAGGTGGGTCATGGTGCCTCGATGTTTTTCAAGCAGGTTTTCTTCGTGATAAACTATAAAGAAATGGTAGTTTTAGCTATTTTGTCTGAGAAAGTGGCTCGCTATGGTGATAGTTGTAAGGAAGTGTGAAAATATTGGTGATTATCAGCTATGATTGACTCGTTCGACACAGCCATTTTGCGCATCGTGCAATCTGATGGTCGCGCGACCTTGGGTAAGCTGAGCGAGGCCGTCGGTCTTAGTCAGACGCCCGTGGCGCGTCGCCTTCGAAATCTAGAGGAATCTGGTATCATCAGTGGATATGCCGCGATGATTGATGAGGCCAAATTAGGCTATGACGTTTCCGTGTTTGTGTCCGTGAAACTGGACAAGCAAGTGGACGAAGCGCTGGATATTTTCGAGACGGCAATTGCGGGGTTTCCCGAGATTGTCGATTGTTGGCTGATGACCGGAAACCGTGATTATCTTATGCGCATCGCCACCAGTAGTCTGGCTGAATTCGAGCGATTTCTGGTGGGCAAGTTGACAAAGATTCCTGGTGTTGCCTCAATCGAATCCTCTATCCCATTACGCCGCGTGAAATCTGGACTTGCGCGCACGGTGTAGGGTCAATGCCTCGTTAACGAAACTGGAAAAGGTGGGGGTCACATGGCGCCGGGGAAAACAAGTTTTGGCTATGCTGTCATCGGGTTGGGCGGTCTGGGCAGTGCCGCCGCTTATTGGTTATCGAAACGCGCGCCGGGTGAAGTTTTGGGGCTAGAGCAGTTTGAGTTGGGGCACGAACGCGGCGAATCCCAAGATCATTCGCGCATCATTCGCCTCACGTACCATACGCCAGAGTACGTCAAATTTGCACAAGCCGCCTATCGTGCCTGGGCGGCATTAGAGGATGATGCCGAAGAACAGCTGGTCGTGAAATGCGGCGAGCTGAATTTTTGGCCCGATCGCACCACGCTGAATGAGGATGCCTTCAACCGAAGTATGCAGGTCTGCGATGTGCCGTTTGAAAGACTGAGTGCTGCTGACGTGACCAAGCGGTTCCCACAGTTCCGCTTCGATGGCGACATTCATGCCATTTATCAACCCGATGGTGGGCTGGTTGGCGCAATCAAGGCGAATGCCGCGCACCGCAGGCTTGCCTGCCGAAACGGTGCGACGTTGCGGGATAACATGCCAGTGTCCGGTCTTCGCCAAATCAATGGCGGCTATGAGATATCGGCAGGCGGGCAGACGTTTGAGGCCGAGAAGCTGATCATCGCCGCTGGCCCTTGGACCAATCGCGTGCTGGGATATCTTGGGCAATCCGTCCCGCTGAAAGTCACGCATGAGCAGGTCAGCTATTTTGCCTCGCCCCATCTGGAAAAATTCCGGCCAGACCGGTTTCCTGTCTGGATTTGGATGATCCTCGATAACTACTATGGTTTCCCGGCTTATGGCGCGGAAGGGGTCAAGATTGCCAAGGATCGCTTTGCCCCGACGGACCCAGATACGCGCAGCTTTGATCCTGACCTCACAAACCAAGACGAATTGCGCCAGTTCCTGAGCCGACATTTGCCCGAGGCAGTTGGGCCACTTCTTTATACGAAAACCTGTCTTCTGACCCACACGCCGGACACGGATTTTATTCTGGATCGGGTGCCGGGCCATCCCAATTGCGTTGCTACCGTGGGGGCGACGCATGCGTTCAAATTCGCGTCGGTCATTGGCCAGACGATGGCGGACATGCTGCAACTGGGGGCGACACCGCATGATATCGCGGCATTTCGATTTGACCGTGATCGCCTAAAGGCTGGCGAAAAAACGCGGTTCGAGATCGACGGGTTCGCCGAGCAACAGTGCGCTGCGCACTAGGATCGGAGGGCATCGGCGGCGCGTTCGGCCATCATGGTTACTGTCGCGTGGATGTTGCCGGTGATCATATCCGGCATGGCCGAGGCATCGACCACACGTAAGGCGTCGATGCCGCGCACGCGGAATTGCCCATCCAACACCGCCATCGGATCTTCGGGTGCGCCCATGCGTGCGGTGCAGGCGGGGTGATGCCCTGTCGTGGCGCGGGTCCGGATTGCCTCGCGCAGATCTGAGTTTGAGGTGATATGCGCGCCGGGAAACTGTTCGGGGCCTGCAACAGTGCGCATTGTTTGCTCGGCCACAAAACCGCGTAGAAACCGAATGCCCGAAATCAGGGCGTCACAATCGTCGACGTTTGAAAAATACGCGGGATCAATCACCGGCGGAGCAAACGGATCATTGGATTGCAAGGATACGCTCCCATGGCTGCGGGGGCGCATCAGATTGATATCGAATTGAAATCCGGGTGTGACGCTGTGGCCGTTCGTGATGATTGAGCTGCCAGCGCCCGTTGCAGGCGCATAGGCGGCAGCGCTAAAGAATACTTCAAGCTCGGGCAGGTCGCGATCAGCTTGGGCATGAAACATCACGGCTGACCATGGCGCTGATGCCCCGGGCCCTTGACGCGTCAGCAACCAACGCAGCCCGGCCCACATTGCACGGTCCAAGCGTTGGTAACGCGCAGTGCTCAGGTTGGGGTCAAGCAGGGAAAATTGCATCGGGACATTCGGGTGATCCAGCAGGGATTGGCCGACTCCGGGCAAATTCCGAACCACCTCAATGCCCTGCGCATTCAGATGTGTGGCAGGGCCAATGCCTGAAAGCATCAGCATTTTTGGCGTTTCAAACGCGCCCAGAGACAGGATGACTTCGCGGCGGGCATGAAACGCGCCGCGCGTTGTAAGCAGACCGGTTGCGCGGCGTTTTTCCAACAGTACCTTTAGAACGCGGGTGCCCGTTAGGATGGTCAGGCCCGCCGGGCGTTTGGGCAGGTAGCTGGCGTAGGCATCTTGCCGTGTGCCGTTGCTGATCGTGAAATCCATGAAACCACCGCCCGCTGGTCGCGCACCGTTAAAATCGACAGCGTGCCCGACACTGGACGCGCGACAGGCGTCCACGAACAGCCGGCTTAACGGATCGGGGGATTGCGCGGGTGAAAGGCGGATTGCGCCCAGGTCAGAATGGTATTTCTGATTTGAGCGATGCGGGGCAGCGGCGGCGCGCCGGAAATAGGGCAGCACATCGTCATAGGACCATCCGTGCAGCCCGTTCTCGGCCCAGCGATCAAAATCGCGCGGGCTGCCGCGCATGTAAATCATGCCATTGATCAAGGATGACCCGCCCAACCCCTTGCCGCGCGGATATTTGATCTGGCGGCCGTTCAGGCCCGGTTGCGGTTGGGACAGATACTGCCAGTCATAGCGTTTTGTTCCGGGGAGCATCCCGATGGCCGCAGGCATGCGCGAACGCAACCCGCCGCCTTTGCCGCCAGCCTCGACCAGTAACACCCGAAGGTCAGGGTTTTCACACAGGCGCGCGGCCAAGACACAGCCGGCGGACCCTCCTCCGGCGATGATATAGTCAAACTCGGTGGTCATGCCTGTGCATCACTTATGAAATGATCCGCGCTATTTGCTACGTTCTGCCAGAACCTGATCCAGCCAACCGGGGTCCATTTTGGGCACGGCGGACAACAGCAATTGCGTGTAGGGCGATTGGGGATTGTCCAAAACGGCACTACGGCTGCCCTTTTCCACGACTTTGCCCATTTGCATCACGATCACCTCGTCCGCAATCGCGCGAACCACGGCAATGTCGTGCGTGATGAAAACATAGGTTATTCCCAACTCTTCCTGCAATCGGATCAGAAGGTTCAGGATTTCCTCCTGCACGATCTGGTCCAGCGCAGATGTGACCTCGTCGCATATGATCAGGTCGGGGTTCGCAGCCAGCGCGCGTGCGATGCAGATACGTTGTTTCTGCCCACCTGACAGCTCGCCGGGTAGACGATAGGCAAAACTCTCGTCGAGTTCGATCAGGTTCAATAACTCGGCCACACGTGCCTCGCGGGCGCGCCCCTTGAGGCCCAGATAGAATTCCAACGGGCGGCCAATGGCCTCGCCCACCGATTGGCGCGGGTTCAATGCCGTGTCGGGGGATTGATAGATCAACTGAATACGGCGCAAGAGATCCTTTGAGCGCGCACCGATGCTGGGTGGCAGGGCGTCACCCTGAAATAATACCTCGCCGTTGTCAGGCGGCAGCAGCCCTATGATCGAGCGGGCCAGCGTGGATTTACCGGACCCGGATTCGCCGACAACGGCAACGGTGCGGCCCTTAGGGATGTCGATGTCGATGTCTTTGAGGACTTTGACCGTTTTTCCATAGCTGGCGCTGACATTCTTGACCGATAGCTGGATGTCATCGCTGCTGCGCTCAGTTCTGGTAATGTTGCGTACCGCCCATAGAGACTTGGTATAGTCCTCTTGCGGATCGCTCAGCATGCGTTGAGTTTCGGCATCTTCAACTTCGCGGCCATAGCGCAGCACCTTGATACGGTCGGCCAACTGGGCGACCACGGCAAGGTCATGGGTGATGTAGATCGCGGCGGTGTTGAATTCCTGTACGATGTCCCGGATCGAGGCCAGAACATTGACCTGCGTGGTCACATCCAACGCGGTCGTGGGTTCGTCGAACACGATCAAGTCGGGCTGACATTCCATCGCCATCGCTGTCATCGCGCGCTGGAGTTGACCTCCCGACACCTGATGGGGATAGCGAAAGCCGATGATTTCCGGTTCGGGCAGGCTCAGCTTGCCGTAAAGGTCGATAGCGCGTGCAATGGCCTGATCGCGCGGCAGGACCGAATGCACCAATGCTGCCTCGACGGTTTGTTCAATGAGCCGATACCCGGGGTTGAACGAAGCTTGGCCGCTTTGTGCGACATAGGCGATCCGCTTACCCCGGTAGCGGCGTTGGTCCTTGTCGGGCATCGACAGCAAATCACGTCCGTCGAAATTGACGCTTCCGCCGGTAAAGCGCATCCCGGGTTTGACATACCCCATTGCAGCCAAGCCAACGGTTGATTTTCCGGCGCCGGATTCGCCGATCAGGCCAAGGATTTCGCCCCGGTTCAGGTCCAGATCAATGCCGTGGATGATCGGTTGCCAAATGCCATCGGTTTGGCCTTCGATTTTGAGGTCACGAATTTCGAGCAACCGGTCGTCACCGGTGTGATGGGGAGAGGGGGCGTTACTTGGCATCGCGCAGTCCACTTGTTTGGTTCAGAAACCAGTCTGCGACAAAGTTGACCGCGATTGTCAGGATGGCAATCGCCGCGGCAGGCAGCAGTGGCATGATGTTACCGTAAGAAATCAATGTTGCGCTTTCACGCACCATAGAACCCCAGTCGGCGGTTGGCGGTTGAATGCCGACACCCAGAAAAGACAGCCCGGATATAGCAAGAAACACAAAGCAGAACCGCAGGCCTACTTCGGCGATCAGCGGCGGCAAGATGTTGGGCAGGATTTCGCGGCGCATCATCCACACAACGCCTTCGCCGCGAATGCGGGCGGCTTCGTAGTAATCCATCGCAACCACGCTGATGGCCGTGGCGCGCGCAAGGCGAAAGACCCGCGTTGAATCGATGATGGCAAGGATAAGGATAAGGTTCACGGCTGTCGCGCCAAAGGCCGACAACAAAAGCAAAGCAAAGATAAGTTGCGGGATGGACATCAAAACATCGCTGGCGCGCGACAGGATGTGATCGAACAGGCCACCGCGCACCACCGCCAGCAGCCCCAGCGACACACCGATAAAGAACGATAACATCGTTGTCAGGGCGGCGATCCCGATGGTGTTGCGGGCACCGTATATCAGGCGACTGAGAAGATCGCGCCCCAATTGATCCGTACCCAGCCGGAATTCATCGCCCCATGGCTGAAAAGGGCGTCCGACCAGCTCGGCCTCGCCATAAGGGGCAAGCAGGGGGGCAAAAATGGCCGCGAACAAATAAATGGCAATTACGACAAAGCCGATCCATGCCGTGACTGGAACGCTGGCCGCCGTGCGCAAGCGTCGTTGCATCCGGGTTTGTCTTTGAGGGGCCTGAGTGTCTGTCATGCTATCTGGACTGCCTTAACGGGGATACAACAGCCGCGGGTTGCTGATGATGGCAACCAGATCGGCGATGAGATTGAGAACGATATAGGCCGCGGCAAAAATCAGCGCGCAGGCCTGTACGACCGGGATGTCGCGTGTCTTGACCGCATCCACCATCAATTGCCCGATGCCGGGGTAGACAAAGACAACTTCGACCACAACCACGCCCGCGATCAGATAGGCCAGGTTAAAGGCCACGACCGTTGCAATCGGGGCCCAAGCGTTGCGCAGCGCGTGATGAAGGATGACGCGCATCGGTGACAATCCCTTGAGGCGGGCCATTTCGATATAGGGGCTGGACAGCAATGATATCAGAACGGCGCGTGTCATACGCATCATATGCGCGACACTCACCAACGTCAGCGTGATGGCAGGCAATGAGAGCCGCCAGACCTGTTCCCAAAAAGGCGCATCGTCAATGATGGCCAGTGTGGGGAAACTTGGCACCAACTGCAGCAACCACCCGAACCCTTGGGACACGAAGTCTGGCAATAGCAATCCCATTTGGGACTGGGCGAACATATCTTTGGATATGATGAAATAGCTTAGCAGATAGGCGACAAAGAACTCAGGCAAAGAGATCGCGATCAGTGTCGCGACACTGGCCACCCGATCAAACACCGAATTGCGCCAAAGCGCCGTCAAGACGCCCATCGATAACGCCACGGGAACCGCACAGATTGCGGCCATGATTGCCAGAAATACGGTGTTGAACAGTCTGGGGCCGATCATGTCGGCAACTTGTCGCGTGTCACTGCCAAACCCTGACATGGACACGCCAAAATCACCCTGAATGGCCCCGCCGATCCATGAGAAGTATCGAACGATTGCAGGTTGATCCAAACCCATCTGCCGACGCAACGCATCGACTGTTTCGGGGGTCGCAGACCGGCCAAGAACGGCCTCGGCAAAGTCACCGGGCAAAAGTTCAATGGCCATAAAGATCAGCATTGAAACGAGGAACAATGCCAAACAGCCAAAGATCAGTCGCACGGCAATAAGCCGTGCGACCGAGAATATAAGTGAGTTTCTCACGTGCTATACGTCCTCATGGAAGCGGACACCGTTGGCTTAGGCGATCCACCAGCGCGAGATGAAGTGATACCCATCAAGCTGCGCTGTGGTGGACATTTCAGGGGCGTGGGCGACTTTGTTGTCAAAGGCCCAGATGTTGTTTGGAATGACCGGCGCAACCAGACCACCTTCGTTGGTCAGGATTGTCTGCATTTCACCGTACATTTCCGCGCGCAATTCTTCGTTCAACTCGGCACGCGCATCCAACAGCAGTTTCTGGAAGCGGTCATGCCCCCAATGCGTGTCGTTCCACGGAGCGTCATCCTTGAACATGACCGAGAACATCAGATCCTCGGTTGCACGTCCGCTCCAGTCGGTCGTGATGAACGGCTTTTTCAACCAGACGTTGGACCAATAGCTATCTGCCGCCTCGTTGATGACGTTCAGATTGATGTTGGCGGCTTCGAGGTTGGATTTGTACATGATCGCGGCGTCCACTGCTGTGCCAAAGGCCGCAGTTGATGTCGACAGGTCCAGATCAATAGAGTCAAAGCCGGCTTTTTTCAGGTGGTGCTTGGCACGGTCTGGGTCGTAGGTGCGTTGCTCTAGCTCTTTGTTGTGATAGCGATAGGATGGGGTGATCGGGTTGTCATTGCCGACAACGCCATGGCCCAACAGCGCAACATCCAGCATCGCTTCGCGGTCCACGCCATACTTCAGTGCCAAACGCAGGTCGTTGTTGTCGTAAGGGGCCGTGTCGACAAACATGGTAAAGCCATAAAACCGGAAACCGGGGGCTTCTTCGACCGTGATGTTTGGCTTCATCGCCAACATGTCCATGGTGCGCACGTCCGGGTTATCAATCACGTCCACTTCGCCGGTCAGGATTGCGTTCTGACGGGCATTGGTGTCACTGATGACAAAGACATCACAGGAATCCAGATGGCCGGTTTCGCTGTTCCAATGGTTCTCGGCGCGCTCGTAGGTTGCCTTGATACCGGGCTGAAACTTGGCCAGCTTGTATGGGCCCGCGCGGCTACCGTCATCGGTCCAGTCTATCTTGCCATCGTCACCGGCCATGCCGATGCACAGTTGGTAATCATTCAGGATATAGGGGAAATCCGCGTCACCAGTGTTCAGCGTAAAGATCACGGTGTCGGTGCCATCAGCCTTGATGTCTTTGATGTTCGCAACGATCGGTTTCGCCGCCGAAGTGGAGTCTTCGCCGCGGTGGAAATTCAATGAGGCGATGACGTCCTTGGCCTGCACTTTTTTGCCATTGTGGAACTCTGCATCACGCAGTTTGAATGTCCAAACTTTGGCGCCATCGGATCCTTCCCAGCTTTCGGCAAGGTCGCCGTGCAGCTGATTGTCAGATCCGACGACGGTCATTTTGCCGTGCATTGTATAGGACATAAGAATAAGGAAGCCCTGATCGTACGAGCCGGGCACAACGCTGTCCGACGTTGTCCCTTGGGACAGGCCAACGCGCAGATGACCGCCTTTGACCGCTGCATGTGCTGCGCGGGGCAGAATGAGGCCGGATGCGGCCAGACCGAATGCAGCGCCGCCTGCGGTTTTCATAAGTTCGCGACGGTTGAGGCCGTTTTTTTTGTCTTTGATCACTGTTGGTTTCATTTGGCTTCTACTCCCTGTTGAGTTCATGACCGCATGGGCAACGTTCTAAGGCTGTCTGATGTTCAGGCAGTTGCGTTTGCACCGGCCCCTATAATTCCAACTGTTGAAATATAAACGCGTTATATAGAAAGATGTCAAGAAATATAAAAACCCATGAAACCATGCCGAAACCAGCGGCGATTGGGGAAATTGGCTGAATCGTACCGCCGTACGTTCCAGCGTTGGGCTCGCTTGAAATCTGGAATTTGTTGGGTGAAAGCTGCATGGAAACACCAGAAGGTGCAGGTTCCCTCGGTGCGCGCAGAATTGCGCCGTTGCACGTGCCTTGGCTGAGGCATGCCTATTCTTGTGTCGCGGATTAGGGGGCGCGCCTCGGGTCGCAGATTCGTGTTCCTGGGGGCGCTGTGCCTTGGTTGTCTTGCGCCCTAAGTTTGATCACGGCCCATGGACAGTCCGGTGATTAACTGACGCAGGCCCAGTGCCGCGCCGGCAAAAATTGACGCGAAGACAATGGGTGCATTCAGTGTGAGCAATGAAAACGCCGAGATCCCCTGACCGATGGTGCAGCCCATGGCCAGCGCTGCGCCGAACCCCATCAGGACGGCGCCCACGACTTGACGGGTCAATTCACGTGGGTCTTCGCAGGCTTCCCACCTGAAATGGCCCTTTATCAAGCTGCCAAGGAACGCGCCGATCAACACGCCCCCTACCGACCCGACGCCAAAAGTCAGCCCGCCTCCGCTGGATGTCATCAGGAACAGTAAAGTTTCTCCCAGTGGGGACGTGAAGGTGTGGCTGTTGACCGGGGAAACCCCAAAGCCGGTGTGCGCGATCCATTGCGTCCCGACCCAACCGCTTACGATGGCCAGACCGACAAGCGCGCCCCAAAGTGCCGCGCGCAGGTTGCGGACAAAGTCACGCGACCATAATGCCCATGCCGTCATCCCTGCGCTGATCGCAAGACCCCAGAACGTGGCCGACAAACCCGTCGCAAGGCTCAGCGCATCGGGATAGCTGCGGATTTGCGTCGGCATTTCTGTTGCTGATAGGCCGGCAATGCGCAAATGGGCCAACGGGCCGGACAATGCGAAGTAAGTACTGATTCCCATCACCAAGACGATCACAAACGCGCGCAAGTCGCCACCGCCGAACCGCGCGAGTGCGCCGAACCCGCAATTGCCCGCCAGCGCCATCCCATACCCGAACAACAGACCGCCAAGAATGCCATAAGCGGGCGACCAAGGCGCCATGTGATATATGGACTCTGCCGGGTTCAAACCGCCCAGCCCGATCAACGTGAAGGACCCTAGCCCGGCAACTCCGATGGCCAGCCCCCACATCCGCAACCGCGTGGAATTGCCCTGATATAGATAGTCTTCGACAGCGCCCAATGTGCAAAACCGACCCAGCCGGGCGGCAAGCCCCAAAATGACGCCACCTCCTAAGCCTATCAGCGCCAAGGCTGCCGCGTCGGATAATGTGGTCATCATCAGGCTCTCTCACGGATGGCTAGGGTAAACAGTTGGGCAAAATCGCGTGGGGCGGTCTTAGGCCGCATTATAAAGTGACCTTTATGCTGGTTCAGGCGCTGTCGGCGTGATCACGCGGACAACAGTCTATTTGTTGGCGCAAAACAGGTCATAGACCAGATCCAGTATCTGGATCGCGCGCGGGTCCGTCAAACTGTAATAGATCGCTTTGCCGTCGCGACGCGGCGCCACCAACCCTTCGGTGCGCAGGCGCGAAAGCTGCTGAGATACAGCGGCCTGACGGCTGGACAACAGTTTTTCCAACTCGGTCACGGATTTCTCGCCCGTGGCCAGATGGCACAGGATCATCAGGCGGCCTTCGTGGCTGATCGCCTTTAGAAAATTCGATGCATTGCGTGCGTTGTCCATCATCTGCTCGATTTCCGAGTCGGACATTTCGTTGGTTATGACGGGCAGTGACATCGCGGCGAGTGGTCCATTTTCTGATGTTTCGGTATTATCCGGGCCAAACCATGGCAAAGAAAACTTGGCGTGTTAAGACAATTTCAACAGTTGATGCACATGGTTGCCTAAAGTTCATCCCTTGCTTGGGGCTTGGGCAACCGTGCGGGTTCAGGGGGCGGCGGAATCCCGTTTTCATCCAGCATTCTGCCCAAGAGAAACCAGAAAAACTGGTCCCCGGCGTAGCCTTCCATCCGGGCCAGTTCATGACCGTTGTCGACCAAAACAAACGTGGGGGTGAAAACTGGCGGAGATGTAAATGTGATGTCGTCGGGAAGATCGCGCAGATCAACACGGCGCAGCGGCGCGCGCTGCCCTTCATCCGTGTTGGGGTAGATGTGGGCAATCTCTTTGTCCCATTGTGCGCACCAATAACAGCCCTCTTGCTCGACCATCACAAGGTCGGCGGCGATGGCGGGCAATGGGATAAATACTACGGCAAGGGCAAAGGCCAAGCGTTTCATCGCGGTTCCGATTGACGTTGAGGTCAGATATACAATAACTTGAATGTGTAATTGGCACAAGCGGGGGGCGGTAGGCCATGTTTGATGTGTCCTTGATGGGCGCGTTTCTGGGCGGTTTAATTGTTTTCTTTTCGCCCTGCGTTCTGCCCATCGTTCCTTTCTACCTGAGTTACATGGCTGGCGCCTCCATGTCCGAAATCAGCGCCGAAGGCCAATTGGCCCCGGGCGTACGCCGGCGTGCGTTTCTGGCATCGGTCATGTTTTCGTTGGGGATTATCACCGTTTTTGTTCTGCTTGGCGCGGCCGCTTATGGCCTAAGTCAGACCTTTCGCAGCCTGCAGACCGAATTCCGCCTGTTCGCGGCGTTGGTTGTTCTGGTTATGGGGCTGCATTTTCTGGGTGTGTTTCGCATCGGGTTCTTGAACCGAGCCTTCCAAATGGACGCGGGGGATACAAAAAACATGTCCGTCTTGGGGGCTTATGTAGTCGGCTTTGCCTTTGCGGCGGGGTGGACGCCATGCGTGGGGGGGGTGCTGACCGCGGTGGTGTTTACCGCCAGCACCGAATCGACAGCGCTTGAAGGATTGATTTTGCTGCTGGTTTTTGGCGTGGCGATGACCGCTCCGTTTGTGGTGGCGTCGTTGTTCATCGGGGCCTTCCTGAAATTCGCATCAAAATTCCGCCGTCACCTGCCCAAGGTCGAGAAAGCTATGGGCGTGTTGATGATCGTCTTTGCCGCACTGATCGCAACGGATAGCGTGAACTACATTGCGCAATGGATGTTAGAGACGTTCCCGGCGTTTCAGAACATCTAGCCAAGTCTACAAATTGAAACCTGATTTTGGGAGATTGCCAAATGACACGTTTGTTTGCCGTTATGATTATGTGTCTTTTGCCTGTGTTCGGCGTCGCTGCCGAAAAGGGCGACGACGGGCTGCATAAAGCGCCGTGGATGAGGGATACTTTCAAGGATCTAAAGGAAGATCTGGCCGAGGCGAATGCCGAAGGTAAGCGGCTGGCTATTATCGTTGAGCAGCGCGGGTGTATCTATTGTGAAAAGATGCACACCGAAGTGTTCTCGATACCCGAAATATCCAATTACATCAGTGACAATTTCTTTGTCGTCCAGATCAACCTGCATGGTGATACCGAGATCACGGATTTCGACGGCGAGACACTCAGCGAAAAGCAGGCCACGCGCAAGTGGGGGTTGTTGTTTACCCCTTCGATTCTGTTTTTGCCCGAGCAGGTCGAGGATGGCGCGACCGCACAGACCGCCAGCGTCGCAGTGATGCCCGGGGCGTTTGCGGCCGGAACCACGATCGATATGTTCACATGGGTCAATGAAAAGCGCTATAAACTTGATTCAGGTGAGGATTTTCAAAGATATCACGCACGCCGCATTAAGGAACGCAACAACGGTTCGACAGATTAAGGTCAAATGGGCCTTGGCATTTTGAACTTTCGCTTGATTGACGATGGGGCGGTGTCCTATAGTATGCTAAATCTTGAATGTGTTTGGGAGGACGCATGGAACGCAAATTTCTCATGATATTGGCATTCGCCGCATCGACCAGTGCTGTGAGCGCCGCTGAGATCGCGCCCTCGTCAGTCGTCTATGTCGACGGTGCCGTCGAAACGTCTTTGACTGGTGTTCCAGGCGATCCGGAAAACGGTCGCAAGGTTGTCAGCAGTAAGGGTTTGGGTAACTGCATCGCCTGCCATGAGGTTACCGATCTGGCTGACGTGCCATTTCAGGGCAATATTGGTCCTATGTTGGACGGTGCCGGTGACCGTTGGAGCGAGGCGGAACTGCGCGGGATCGTTGCAAACGCCAAAATGATGTTCGACGGAAGCATGATGCCCTCTTTCTACAAGACAGAAGGCTACATCCGCGCAGGTAATGCCTATACGGGCAAGGCGGCGGATGACACGCTTGGCCCGCTTCTGGAAGCACAGCAGATCGAAGATGTGGTGGCCTATCTGACCACCTTGAAAGACTAACGACCCCAAAGGGTCAACCGGAGGTTCACACATGCAACTGACACGACGCGATGCAATCTTGATGGGGGCCGGTGCAGCCCTGACGGTTGCCTTGCCCTTGCGCGCCTTCGCGGCCAAGGGCGACGAAGCGATTGCCGCATTTACCGGCGGTGCCGAAGTGGGCGAGGGCGACATCAAGCTAACCGCGCCCGAAATCGCCGAAAACGGCAACACCGTGCCAATCGAGGTGTCTTCGGGCAGTGCTGTCGAAATTATGGTGCTGGCCATGGGCAATCCGACGCCCGCCGTTGCCACGTTCAAATTCGGGCCCTTGGCTGCGTCGCGCTCGGCGTCGACGCGCATTCGTTTGGCAGGCACACAGGATGTTGTCGCTATCGCCAAGCTGGAAGATGGCTCGTTCGTCAAATCCGCATCGACAGTGAAAGTCACGATTGGCGGCTGCGGCGGATAAGGTCTGATAAACGCGTGTCAGGCTGGAACATGTCCGGTCTGACAGGCGCTGGAAATGATATACGGGCGCGGGGGTCAGGGCGAAAAATGCCCATGAGGCCAAGCGCAAAACCCAGGAGTTTACAAAATGGCAAAAGGCGTAAAACCCCGCGTCAAAGTCCCAAAGAAGGCGGCTGCCGGTGACAAGATCACGATCAAGACGTTGATCAGTCACAAAATGGAATCCGGTCAACGCAAAGACAGCGACGGCAACGCGATCCCACGGTCGATCATCAACCGCTTTACCTGCGATTTTAACGGGCAGAATGTTGTCGACATTACGTTGGAGCCCGCGATTTCGACCAACCCGTATTTGGAGTTCGAGGCGATCGTTCCCGAAGCAGGTGAGTTCAAATTCACATGGTATGATGACGACGGTTCGGTCTACGAAGACAGCAAAAAGATTGCCATCGAGTGAACCTATGGTCTTGGGAGGGACAGGGATGAAGAAATTTACAGCGGTTTTCGCGGCCAGCCTCATGGCCTCGACGCTGGCGTCGGCAGACCCGGTGGACGACACTCTGGTGGTTAACGGTGATCTGGAAATCGTCACGCGTACCGAAGCCCCCGCCGCCGTTGCGGATGTTATGGACGAAGTAATTTCGGGCTGGCACTTTCGCGGCGTCGAGACGCGCGCGATGCAGGCTGATGATTTCGACAATCCCGGCATGATTTTCGTCGAACAGGCTGAAGATGTCTGGAACACTGCCGATGGCAGCGAGGGTAAATCCTGTGCTGATTGTCACGGTGCTTCCGAAGAAATGGCCGGTGTGCGTCCCGTCTATCCCAAGTGGAACGAAGATGCGGGCGAAGTCCGCACGCTGGAAATGCAAATCAACGATTGCCGCGAAAACCGCATGGGTGCGGACAAGTGGAAATATACTGGCGGTGATATGGTCAATATGACCGCGCTGTTGGCGTCTGTTTCCCGTGGCATGCCGATGAACGTTGCCATTGATGGCCCGGCTCAGTCCACGTGGGAAGCGGGCGAAGAGCTGTATTATACGCGGTTCGGTCAATTGGAGTTGGCCTGTGCGAATTGCCACGAAGATAACTATGGCAACATGATCCGCGCAGACCATCTTAGCCAGGGTCAGACCAACGGTTTCCCGGTTTATCGTTTGAAGAACACCAAACTGAATGCGGTTCATGCGCGTTTTAAGGGCTGCGTGCGTGATACCCGCGCCGAAACATTCGCGCCCGGCAGCCCCGAGTTCATCGCGTTGGAACTGTATGTCGCGTCGCGCGGAAACGGCCTGAGCGTCGAGGGCCCGTCCGTCCGTAACTGATCAACAAGGCCCTGCGCGGTATCCGTGCAGGGCTTTTTTCTATTCTCAAACATTCAGGAATGCGCATATGATTTCCCGTCGCGATTTTCTACAAACCAGCATGGCGGCCAGCGCAATACTGGGTGCGTCCGGTTTTGGACAATGGGGGCGCCTTGCCGCGCAGCAGGCTCTGACGCAGGATCAACTGTTGGAGTTTGACACCTTTGGCAATGTGTCGCTGATCCACATCACCGACATTCACGCCCAACTAAAGCCGATCTATTTCCGTGAGCCGTCGCTGAACCTTGGCGTTGGCATGAATAAGGGCAAAGTGCCCCATATTACGGGCGCCGATTTCCGCAAGATGTATGGGATTAATGACGGGTCTTACGCGCATTACGCATTGTCCTCAGGCGATTTTGCAGCTTTGGCGCAGGGATTTGGCCGCGTTGGCGGGTTGGATCGTGTCGCAACTGTGATCAATCAAATCCGCTCGGACCGACCCGACGCACTATTGCTGGACGGTGGCGACACTTGGCATGGCAGTTATACGTGCTACCACACTGAAGGTCAGGATATGGTCGACGTGATGAATGCGTTGAAGCCGGATGCGATGACCTTCCATTGGGAGTTTACGCTGGGCTCTGAACGGGTTCAGGAGATTGTCGAGGGATTGCCCTTTGCCGCGCTTGGGCAAAATATCTTTGATGCCGAATGGGACGAACCCGCCGAGCTGTTTCCGCCATATAAGTTCTTTGAACGTGGCGGCGTCAAGATCGCCGTGATCGGGCAAGCCTTCCCCTATATGCCGATTGCGAATCCCGGTTGGATGTTCCCGGAGTACTCGTTCGGTATCCGTGACGAAAATATGCAGGAAATGGTAGATCAGGTTCGCGCCGAGGGTGCCGAACTTGTTGTGTGCCTTAGCCACAATGGCTTTGACGTGGATAAGAAGATGGCGAGTATTGTCAAAGGTATTGACGTGATCCTGTCAGGCCACACGCATGATGCCCTGCCCGAGCCGGTTCTGGTGGGCGAAACGATCATTGTCGCCTCGGGATCAAATGGTAAATTTGTCAGCCGCGTTGATCTGGATGTGCGTGACGGGCGTATGATGGGTTTTCGCCACAAGTTGATCCCGATCCTGTCGGACGTGATCACGCCGGATGCCGATGTCGCGGCCGTGATCGATCAGGTACGCGCGCCTTACGAAGACACGTTGGCCGAGGTGATTGGCCATTCCGACAGCCTGCTGTATCGGCGTGGCAATTTCAACGGCACATGGGACGATCTGATCTGCGACGCTTTGCTGTCTGAACGCGAGGCGGATATCGCGCTTAGTCCCGGCGTGCGCTGGGGGCCGTCGATTCTGCCGGGGCAGGACATCACGCGCGAAGATTTGTGGAACGTAACCTCTATGTCGTACGGCGAGGCGTATCGTAATGAAATGACGGGAGAATTCCTGCATGTCGTGCTAGAGGATGTCGCTGACAATATCTTTAATCCTGACCCCTATTACCAACAGGGCGGGGATATGGTGCGCACAGGCGGCCTTGGCTATCGGATCGACATATCCAAGCCGCAAGGCGAACGCATCACGGATATGACCCTGTTGAAAACGGGCGAAAAAATTGACGCGTCCAAAACCTATCAGGTTGCCGGATGGGCCTCGGTTAACGAAGGCACCGAAGGCCCAATGATCTGGGATGTGGTCGAGGCGCATATTCGCAAACAGGGGACCGTTACAGCGACTGGAAACGACAGCGTCGAAGTTGTCGGCATATGACGAAACAGACACGATCAGACACGGAGGCAACCATGTCTAACGGACCCTCACGCCGGGCCTTTTTACGCGGTGCGGCCGCCGGGACTGCCTTGATGGCAGGTACAACCGCGCGCGCCCAAACCCCCGATCCACTTATCACCGAGGTTCAGCCATGGGCCAGCGGGCTTGGAGATGGTGTCGATGCCACGCCCTATGGCCTGCCCATCCGGTTCGAGGATGATGTGATCCGCCGCAACGTTGAATGGTTGACGGCGGATACGATCAGCTCGATCAACTTCACGCCTATCCATGCGCTGGACGGCACTATCACGCCACAAGGCGCCGCGTTTGAGCGACACCATTCGGGCGCGATTGAGCTGAGCAAAGCGGACTATCGGCTGATGATCAACGGATTGGTCGATCGCCCCTTGGTGTTCACTTACGCTGATCTGGAACGCTTTCCGCGCGAAAATCACGTGTATTTCTGCGAATGCGCCGCCAACAGCGGCATGGAATGGGCCGGGGCTCAGCTGAATGGTGCGCAGTTCACCCACGGTATGATCCACAACATGGAATATACCGGTGTCTCGCTGCGTGCCCTTCTGGAAGAGGCCGGGTTGGATGCGGCGGGCGATCTGACCGACAAATGGGTCTATGTCGAAGGCGCGGATGCGTCCAGTAACGGGCGTTCGATTCCTATGGAAAAAGCTTTGGATGATGTGCTCGTTGCATTCAAAGCCAACGGCGAGGCATTGCGTAAAGAGCACGGGTATCCAGTGCGCCTCGTCGTGCCCGGTTGGGAAGGCAACATGTGGATCAAATGGATTCGCCGGATCGAAGTTATGGATGGTCCGGTGGAGAGCCGTGAAGAAACCAGCAAATATACCGACACTCTGGCCGATGGCACGTCGCGCAAATGGACATGGGCGATGGACGCAAAGTCAGTTGTTACTTCGCCCAGCCCTCAATCGCCGATCACCCATGGCAAGGGGCCATTGGTCATCACTGGACTGGCATGGTCCGGGCGTGGTGCGATCACCCGCGTTGATGTCTCCAAGGACGGGGGCAAGACATGGGAAACTGCCCGGCTGGCAAAACCGGGTGAAAAAATGGCCCTGACACGCTTCTATCTGGATACGAACTGGGAGGGCGAGGAAATGCTGTTGCAAAGTCGGGCGATGGACGACACGGGCTATGTGCAGCCAACCAAAACCCAGTTGCGCGAGGTGCGCGGCCTGAACTCGATCTATCACAACAACGGTATCCAGACATGGTGGGTGCGCCCAACAGGGGAGGCGGAAAATGTCGAAGTTTCTTAAACTCGCCGCAGTGTTGGCTGTTGTGGGCAGCGCGGGGCATGCCGATAAACTGGGCCTTGGACGTGACGCTCTGCCCGAAGAAATCGCCGCATGGGATGTTGCGGTGCGCCCCGATGGTCGGGGCCTGCCTCCGGGGTCCGGAAACGCGTATGACGGAGAGGAAATATTTGCCGAAAAATGCGCCTCGTGTCACGGTGACTTTGCCGAGGGTTTGGGCAATTGGCCCAAGTTGGCGGGTGGTTGGGACACTTTGGATCGCGAAGACCCGGTAAAAACCGTGGGCAGTTATTGGCCTTACCTGACGACCACGTGGGATTACATTAATCGTTCGATGCCATTTGGCGACGCGCAATCTCTGAAGCCGGATGAGGTTTACGCGATTGTCGCTTACATCCTTTACTCCAATGATCTGGTGGAGGACGATTTCGAATTGTCCGATCAGACTTTGGCCCGGTTCGAGATGCCCAATGCGGACGGGTTTATCGTCGATGATCGCGCGGAAACTGAATACGACCAGTTTTCTGGCGACCCGTGCATGACGGAGTGCAAGGATGAGGTCAAAGTGACCATGCGCGCGATGGTATTGGACGTTACGCCCCAAAGCGACGAGTCCAATGTCGAGCCCGCACAAGTGGGTGCCCAGCTGCTTGCAGACGCCTCTGCGCAAGAGACAGCAGCCGAATCTGAACCCCAAAAAGAAGAGGTGGCCGCCCTTGATCCTGTATTGATCGAGGCAGGCGAAAAAGTATTCCGCAAGTGCAAGGCCTGCCACCAAGTTGGAGAGGGGGCGAAAAACCGTGTCGGCCCGATCCTCACAGGTATTGTTGGTCATGCGGCTGGACAGGTGGACGGGTTCAAATACTCAAAGCCTTTGATGCGCATGGCCGATGATGGGCTGGTCTGGGATGAGGACAATCTGAGGGCTTTTCTTGCAAAACCCAAAGGCTTCATGAAGGGCACCAAAATGGGCTTTAATGGCCTGAAAAAGGACGAAGATCTGGCCGCAATAATCGCGTATCTGGCCAGCTTTCCAAACTGACGATGCATGTGCGCCCCTCCATAGCAACGCTGGCTGTTATAGTGATGGCCAGCGTCGCATGGAGCTGTGTCGCCCACGCTGAGGCGCGGGCCGGGAAACGGGGCGACGCAGATGCAGGCGCACGCATCTTTACACAATGCAAAGGGTGTCATGAGGTGGGGCAGGGTGCACAGGATCGCATCGGGCCACATCTGAACGGCATTTTCGGGCGCAAGGTCGCCGCGCATGATGGGTTTTGGTATTCCCAATCTATGACCCGCGCGGGGCATGACGGGCTGATCTGGACGGCCAAGACACTGGACGCATATGTCGAAAACCCGCGCGCGCTGATCTCTAAAACGCGGATGAGCTATGGTGGCATGCCCAACCCGCAGGACAGGGCCGACCTGCTGGCGTTTTTGCGCATGTTCTCGGACGACCCGGCCAACATCCCCGAAGCCGCGCCAACTGTGCAGGGCGCGGATCATGACATTTCCCCTGATACACGGGCATTGGTCGGGGATGCGGAACTCGGTGAATATCTTTCCAGCGCATGTGTGACCTGCCATCAGATCGATGGTAGCGTACAGGGTGTCCCGTCAATCACGCGCTGGCCAACCGAGGATTTCGTCGTGGCCATGCATGCCTACAAATCCGGCCTGCGCCTGCACCCCGTTATGCAAATGATGGCACGCCGTTTGAGTGACGAAGAAATCGCCGGGCTGGCCGCATATTTCAAGGATCTCGACTAAACGGGGTCCGTTCTTTGGGAGGTACAGACCAATGACATTGAACAGACGCCTGTTTTTGCATACCGCCACCGCCGCGGCCCTTGCCGCCCCCGCCGTTCTGGCCGACGGGCATGGCAAGCCGCGCGTCCTTGTCATTGGTGGCGGTCCCGGTGGGGCCACGGCTGCACGTTACATCGCCAAGGACAGCAAAGGCGCGGTCGCCGTTACTTTGATCGAACCATCCCGGACCTATTTCACCTGCTTTTTTTCAAACCTCTATCTGGGGGGATTTAAGAAGATGGATGATCTGGGCCACAGCTATGGCACGTTGGCCGCCAAATACGGGGTCAACGTGGTACATGATTGGGCTGTAGGTGTGGACCGCGACATCAAGTCCGTCCGTTTGGCCAGCGGCGCATCCTTGCCCTATGACAAGCTGATCCTCAGTCCCGGTATTGATTTTATAGAGGGGGCTGTCGAAGGATGGTCGCTGGCGACACAAAATGCTATGCCCCACGCCTATAAAGGTGGCTCGCAGACCGAGCTGCTAAAGGCCCAGATCGCGGCGATACCCGAAGGCGGCAGGTTTGCCATGGTTGCCCCACCAAACCCGTATAGATGCCCTCCCGGCCCCTACGAGCGTATCTCGATGGTGGCCCACGTCTTAAAGGCCACGAACCCTACAGCCAAGATTATCGTTGCCGACCCTAAATCGACGTTTTCGAAGATGGGGTTATTTCAGGAAGGCTGGGCAGACAGCTATCCGGGTATGATTGATTGGATCGGTCAGGAGTTTGGCGGAAGTAACGTGTCGGTAGATGCCGAGGCGATGACGATCACAATCGATGGCGAAGAAACCAAGGTGGATGTGTGTAACGTCATTCCTGCCATGAAAGCGGGCCATATTGCAGAAATGGCGGGGGTCACGGATGGCAACTGGGCACCGATCAACCCTGCCGATATGAGCAGCAAGGCCGATCCCGACATCTATGTATTGGGTGATGCCGCCAATCAGGGCGATATGCCAAAATCGGGATTTGCAGCCAATTCTCAGGCAAAGGTTTGTGCCAACGCGGTGCGCGGTGCGCTGACTGGTTCCAAGGTGTTCCCGGCGAAGTACACCAATACCTGCTGGTCGTTGATTGATACGGACAATGGCGTGAAAGTCGGCGCAACGTACGAGGCGACGCAGGTAAAGATCGCAAAGGTAGACGGGTTCGTGTCATCCACCGGCGAAAGCGCGGAACTGCGCAAAGCCACCTATGAAGAATCTGAGGGTTGGTATGCGGGTATCGTCGCTGATACATTCGGCTAGATCAGCCTGCCAGAAAAACCGGCCGGATGTGACCTGCGTCAATGTCCGGCGGGCGAGACCGTGATTGAATAGAGTTGGAAAAAGAAGGGACACCAGATGAAACATCTTATAATCGCCGGCCTGTTCACAACGGTGGCCGGGGCATGCATGGCAGGCGATCAGGCGGTCACGCATCCTTATGATGGCAGCTTTGATGATGCGGCTTTTGCTGTGGAAAACGCCATCATCGGGCGCGGTTTGGTGATCGATTACGTTAGCCACACTGGCGAGATGTTGAATCGCACCGGGGCTGATGTGGGCAGCACCAAACAACTGTTTAACGAGGCGGATGTTTTCTTGTTTTGCTCGGCTCAACTGTCGCGCAAGGTGATGGAGGCCGATCCGATGAATATCGCACATTGCCCCTACGGTATCTTTGTGGCGGATCAGGGGGGCGATGTGATGATCGGCTATCGCACCTATCCCGAAGGGGCGATGCAAGAGGTGCAATCCATGCTGGAAGACATCGTGCAAGAGGCCCTTGAATAAGGGCCTCTGATTAATCTCTGACCTTGGGTCGGCGTTCTTGCAAGTTGCGCGTGCGTTTACTCGGCGGGTTGCATAGCAGGCGCGCGCCCCAAGGCCCGGTCTGTGATCAGCGCCCCGGTGGCGATGGATGCGAGTGCGACAATAGCCGCAATGCTTAGCATCGACACACCCGACAGGCCTGCGCCTACGGTGCACCCCCCGGCCAGAACACCGCCGAACCCCATCAGCGCCCCGCCCGCAGAATACCGCAACGTTTGGGGGGCATCCGTAAAGCTGGCAAAGGCGAGCTCGCCTCGAACCAGCGCCGAGAGAAACGCTCCGCCCAAAACGCCGCTGACCATTCCCACACCGAACCCGGCCGGGATCGCGCTGGAGGCAATGGTCCAGAACAATGTGTCAGCCCAAGGTGAGGTGAAGGCCATCGATTGAACGGGCAGCGGGTCAAATTCGTCCATCAGCAACATCCCGGTTGCGATCCAGCCAAAGGCGACGGTCAGACCAACCACCATGGCCAGCGCGACATGCAAAGGGCGTGGTTTCAACGCCGCAACGGCGGCAACCAACCCGGCAACCAGCAATGCGGCCCACGTCAAAAGACCGCCGGGCAGTTCCGCCAGCGATGCGATGCCAGTATCCACCGTCACGGATCCCAGCGCGACGCGCAGTGGGGCAAACACACCCTTCAGCGTGGCGTGGGCGACCAGAGCAAAGATCACAATCACGCTAAGCGCGCGCAGGTTGCCTGTGCCGCCTAGAACGGTCAGGCGGCTGATGCAGCCGCGTGTCAGAACCATGCCGATGCCAAAAGCCAGCCCGCCAATAACGACGGCCAAAAGAGGTAATTCACTGGCCATAAGGCGGTGATCCGACAGGTCGACCCACCCGGCCCACGTCGCGAATGTGGTGGCAACGATTGCTGTCGCAAGGGCTGCGGCCCAAGTACCCAAAGCGGGCGCACGATCGGGTCCGGCGACCAGCCCGCGACGCAAGCAAAACCGGCTGATCTGTGCGGCAATGCCAAACACCAGCCCCAAGGCCAGACCCAGAAGCAGATGCGCAGATTGCGCGTCAAATGGCAGATCATAAAGCTCGAACAGCATGGCGGACTCTCCCTTTGGGAAAACAGAAACGTCGCGCCTTAGGTCGAGATTCTTGGCCAAAGGTCAAGGGGTGTGGCGTGGCACTTTGTTCTGCGCAATGGCGCAAAGAGAGAATAAAATTCCATCAGGGCCGCGTGAGGGGAATGCTGCGCGCCTAGCGGTTTGGCCTTGACGATTCTGGCCCTATTTTCCGGCCTCGAGCATATTCGTTGGCCGGCAATATGCGCCGCGTTTCCGCTTATTCAAACTCCATCTGTTCAAACACCCGTCCGGCGTTTTTGGTTGCCAGTTCCTCAAAGGTGTCGAGGGTCTTGTAGGGGGTTTGATCGACATAATACGCGTCGGCCAGACCACCGCCCGCGTCCAGATGTTCCCCAATCTTTTCCCGCAGATAGACAAGGTAGTCTTTGGTATAGCGGCGCACCTGATCCATATTTGTGGGGTGGCCGTGCCCGGGTATGACATAGGTGGCCTTGAGCGGCTCGAATTCTGTATCCCATGTTTCCAGCCAGTCAGCCGTATACGTGTCAGCAAAAATCGGCAGCATGCGTTCATGAAAGGCCATATCCCCCGAAATGACCAACCCTTGTTTGGGTAGCCAGATCACAATGTCGCCGGGTGAGTGGGCAGGGCCTAGATACCGCGCTTCGATGCGAAAATCACCCATTTCGACGATGTACTCATCCTCAAAGGTCTCGGTAGGAAGCTGCACTTCGGTGCCCTCGGCGCGGTCCTTGTTATAGCGTTGCATGGTTTCCAGAATCGTGCCGCCGTGCGCCTCGACCTCGGCAGCGGCATCGACATGGGCCACAATGGGCACGCCCTGTTCGGCCCAATAGTTGTTGCCCAGAACGGCATGGCCCTGACCGTTTTCGTTAAAGACCAGTTTGACGGGCTGATCGGTGACGGCCTCGATCTCGGTATGCAATGCCTTGGCCAAACCATAAGACGCGCCGCCATTTACCACGACCACGCCTTCACCGGTGACGATAAAGGACAGATTGTTGTTGTGACCCGCGTTTTCATAGGTCGGCGGGGCTGTCGCTCCGATGGCCGAGAAAACGCCAGGGATCACCTCGTAGGGTTTATCATAGAGCAACGAGGTAGGGTATTTATCGGCGATATCCTCGCTGGCGTGGGCCGTGGCGGCCACGGCTACACTCAGGGCAAACGGTATCATCCAGCGCATTATGCGTCCTCCGGAACAAAGCGATAGGTGTCATCTGATCGCTCAACGCGGCCCAACCCGCCGTGCGGCAGGTGAAAGCCCAGAAGCGGCAGTTCGTCATCAACCAGTTGGTCCAGCAGGCGCAGGCGGGTTTGCGCGCCCAAATTCGGGTCTTGATCCGCTGCGTTGGGCCAATCCGGGTGCTCGAATGCGATATGGTGATTGGCAATCGCATCGCCGCCCACCATCACTGCGTCGGTGCCCTCGCGAATTTCGAATGACATGTGCCCGGGGGTATGGCCGGGCGTGGAATGGGCCATGATACCGGGCAGGATTTCCTCGCCGCCGTCAAATAGCGTGATCTGTTTTCTGACAGCCGCGAGACGGCGCGCCGCCCCGACGGCAAATGAGGCGCGCGCCTCGTCAATAGTGTCTACCGTGTCGGGATCGGTCCAATAGGTCCATTCGGCCTGACCCATCATCAGTTGAGCCTGCGGGAAAACCGGGTCATCGAAATCATCCAGAATGCCCCATAGGTGATCCGGATGGGCGTGGGTGAACACAACATGGGTAATGTCGTCCGGTGTCAGCCCTTCGGCGTCAAGGCTATTTAGCATCTCGCCTGCGCTGGGCATAAAGGCCGATCCGGCCCCAGCATCAAACAGGACTGTTCTGTCAGGCTGGCGCAGGAGGGTCAGGTTGCAAGGCGGGGTTAATTGATCCCGCGATAGATTGTATTTGCTAAGCAGAGGGGGCAGCGCATCTTGCGGCAAGGCATCAAAGTAGAACGACCCCGGCAGGACCAGATTGCCGTCGCTGATGCCAATGATCCGGCTGTGGCCGAATTCCATCATGGTACGTGCAATGCTGGTTGTTGGTGCGGCGCATAGGGCGGTTCCACCCAAACCTGCCAGCATCCGGCGTCTGTCCATCTGCATGTGATCCCCCCATGGAACAAATTCCATTCCGTGAATATCACAACATTGGCGTTTGAAACGCAAGCGCGTCGTCATGTGGCCCGGCAATACGTCACCGGGCCTATGATATCAGATGATACGCACCTGTGTGCCTATAGGGCAGAGGGCAAACAGTTCTTCGATCTTGGCGTTGTAAAGGCCGATACAGCCGTCAGACGATTGGCGGCCGATCTTGCGTGTGTCATGCGTGCCGTGGATCAGATAGGCGGGCCAGCTGAGATACATGGCATGGGTGCCAAGTGGATTGTCGGGGCCGGGCGGCATGTATTTGTAATGCGGAAACCGTTTGACCATCGACGCTGTCGGGGTCCAGTCCGGGCCGACCTTTTTTCGGACGATCTTGGTATAGCCGCGTTTGGTCAGCTCTTCGCTCATGGGGACAGAGGTGGGATAGACCCGGTAATCGGTGCCATCGGCGTTCCAATAGCTAAGAGCGCGGGAACTGGTATCCGCCACGATTGTCGCGACCCCCAATGTGTCAAAGTGATCCCGCCAGTCCTGCGCAACAAAGCTAGAGGTGTTGCGCCGCGTTGCATCCTGCGCGCGCAGGACAGTGGGCATTGCCAGACTTCCGGCCATAGCAAGGCCCGAGATCAAAGCGCCGCGCCGGTTTATTGGTGTGCTCATGCCTGTTCCTTTCTGCTCGTATCTTGCGGTCCTTACTATGTGGCCCGCGGTATAGTGTCGTCACAAAACGCCTGCCGTCCATGTCATATCAGTGTCCGGCTCGGCGTGGTTCGGGAGTTTTGGACAGGGTGGCTGACGTCTGGCCATCCTTGGCCCGCAAGCGCAGCTTGGGGCGTGTTTCATATCTGGAACCTTGCCTGCGCAAGCGCAAGCGATACCTGCGCGTTTTGGCCGTGATGACGAAGAGTTGAGCGCGAAGGGCATCTTTCGTGAGGTGGATACAAGGGCAACGACGCGCTTTGCGCCGCTTGGGCTGGAATACGTATTTGAAAGACCTGGCCAAATCAATGTGCCCAAAGCAACGACACTGTTCGCAAGGATACAGTCAGATGAGTCGCGCAGATACGCGCATGGCGTGGGCCCGCAGTCCTGCCCTATGGCTTTCGCCCATTCTTTTTCGGCGCTGCACTGTGGGCAGCGGCATTCGCGGTTAACGAGCTAAGTGATGTGGTAGTCATTCTTGCCCTGCTACCCTGGAAAGCCCCTCTAACGCCAAAGCAAGCGCGGAATTCACGGTATTGCCCATGTCCGGGTGAGTGGATAATTAATTGTTATAAAGTAATTAGATAGCCCGAACGACTGTACCGATTTGGCTACAAGGCCAGTGTAGTCTTGGCGTCTATTTGCTCGGGTTCATTTGCTTGTTGGTGTGTCAAATCGAATTCGATATGGAATGTTGTTCCAACATTCACTTTGCTTTCATAGAACAGATCTCCCGACATCTGATCGGCCAATAGCTTGGAAATATGCAATCCAAGACCAGAACCTTGAGTTGCAGATTGCCCACTGTTTTTAATCTGTTCAAAGCGGCCGAAAACTTGGGCTTCCAAGCCCTCAGGAATACCTTGGCCCGTGTCCTTTATCGACAGTCTGACCCGACCCTCAGAAACAGCAATTGACCCCTCGATGACATCATTTTTCTTGGAGAATTTGATCGCATTCGAGATCAGGTTGTCAACGATCTGACGAATGGCGAAAGCGTCGCCCAATACTTGAGCCGATTGAGCAGTTTGTTTTGTGACCAGTTGAACATCTCGCTCGGAGGCAAAAACTCTATTCTCGTCGAAGCTTTCTTCGAGGAGTCTGGCAAGGTCGACCTGAGTGCGTTCTAGAGTCAGCGCATTGATGTCGATTTTTTGTGCCAATAGAATGTTGTCGACGAGGCGAGACAAGCGGCTGCTGTTTCTCTCTGCAATCGACAGTAGCTGACGCACATTGTCCGGTATGTCTCCGACGCGACCGCTCAGTGCGAGTACAAGCCCTCCGCGGAGGGAGGTAAGTGGTGTGCGCAGCTCATGGCTGACAGTCGAGATGAACACATCCTTCGCGCGATTGGCTTCGTCGGCCCGCTCCAGTGCCTCTCTCAGAGCTGAAGACGTTGCGATCCTGTCCGTGATGTCAACAAATGTTAAACTCCAGCCAAGAGCGGCGCCTGCTGGATCAAGTGGATTGTCTATTTCTTGAACTCGGGGCTCGTAGACCCGTTGCCCGACGCACAGTTGCTCAGGGTCTTCTTTGGTGTTCGAACCTTCGATAGTTGTAAGTATGACATTTGCAATGAGATCAGGTTGATCCAAAAGTTTGCTGCGCTGTGCCGCCGCGTTCTTCAAGGCGACATTCTTGTGAGTATCCACAAGAATCACTGGCTCGCTCATTGTGTCAAAAAGGATCGACCTACCGACAGAGGCCATATCCATCGTTTTGTTCGTCACAAGAAGCCACGTGAAAGCAAGAATACCTAATGTGAACATGAAGGCCGTAGGATCTAGGCCAAAGACGGTGAAACCGAAGCCCACGTAAGCAGCATTGGCAGCCAAAGGGGTTATCGTAATGGCAACCAGCATGCTCAATAGCGCCCAGGAGGACCTCTTTGCACGCGCGAAAGCCCTCACAAGGCAGGTCAGAGTGGCAAGCACAAAAATGTAAAGAGTTGCAATGATTGCAAAGAAACCTGGACCGTGCACGTATACGATTGAGCCGCTATCACGAGGAATAATCGTTGCTTCAGTATAAACTAGATGGTGCCAATGGTTCGTGGCGGCAAACGCGAAGACCGCCACCGGAACGACGACTAGTGCCGCATAGGTCCAGCGTCTATTCAGCCAAGATGCATTATCAACGTAAGCAAAAATGAAAAAGCACCACGCGACAGGAACCAGCGCATTTCCCAACCATGCCAAAATTGCCCACTGGAACTTACAAGAGGAAGAGTTTGCCGCGGCTTCGGATCCGACCATCATCAAAGTCCAGATCATAGCTGCGAAAGTGAGTGCATAAAAAAGTTTGCCGTGAAATCTCTGAAAATTGACGATCCAAAGCACTACACAGGCCGCAATGAGACTAAGCCCTGTAACACCCCAGAAAACTGGATCCGCCAAAACTCCATCAAAGCACGCCATTGCGACCTCACCCACGGCTGTTATTGCTTGCGGTTGACACCACACAGTTGTGTCTAAAATTTGTTCTGGGCATGAAGACAATACTTTCCTTGCTGAACTTTATGCTTTTAGCTGCTCAGCAGGCACTTGGTCTGTGAATAGCCCCTAGTTTTCCAGATCTCTTATGCGGTTCGCGTTGCGGTGTCTGTTCTGGATAATGACCGGCGACAGCATACTGTTTCTGATATGTTTGCCGTTCAGTTTCGCGATTTTCCTGATACGTGAAAGAAGCGGTATGCAAAGCGGACATTTCGAAACCTAACCGAAAAGGACTGCAGTGCGTGGCCTGGAAACACGCTTTGCGGCACGCTTCACATTCCTGATTGCGCTATATGAGCATTGTTGACATCGTTCTGCGTCGCGGCAATGTTCCGCGAGATCGGCCAGACAGGATGGGCACAAACTTGGCAAAGAACAAAAAACGCACCTTTGGTGTTGTTGGTTTGGGCAATTTCGGCAGCTCCGTCGCCAAAGAGTTGCAGCGTTTCGGCAACCACGTCATCGGCATCGACATTTCCGAGGCTCGCGTTGCAGGATTGGCCGAGACCTTGTCACAGGCCATGATCGTAGACGCGCGTGATGATGCCGCGTTGCGTGATGCCGGGTTTGGAGATTGCGACACGGCGGTTGTGGCCATGGGATCTGATCTGGAGGCCAGCATCCTGTCGGCGATGAACCTCAAGCTTGTCGGCGTTCCCGTCGTCTGGGCCAAGGCCACGACTAAGACCCATCACCGGATTCTGAAAAAGCTTGGCGTGGACAGGATCGTCCATCCGGAGGTCGAGATCGGCCAGCATATCGCGCAAATCCTGCATAATCCGCTGTTAAGGGATTATGTCAGCCTCGGAAATGGCTATCATGTTGTGAACTTTCGTATCCCTGAAAGCCTGGAAGGGCGTAGCCTAAACGAGCTGCCGCATGGCAAGGCTTACAATCTTCGCTGCATCGGGGTCATGCGGGGCAGCGAATTCATCGGACAGGACGGGGCGGAATGCACGTTACAATGCGATGACTTGCTTTTGTTGCTGGGGCAACGAAACGACCTGCACAGCTTTGCGGCCAGTCTCTGAGCATGGCTGCGCTTTTGCGGAGTTTCCTCAGGCGTAAAAAGACCCTGCGGATGCCGCCGCCTGCGCTGTTGTCGTTTTTCTACATGGCGTTGATCATTGTGGGCGCTATCCTGCTCTGGCTGCCTATCTCGCATCACGGTGACATAGGTCTGGGCGAGGCGCTTTTCACATCGACCTCGGCGGTGACCGTTACGGGGCTAGTTCTTGCAGATACCGGGGCGGCCTTTACCGGCTTCGGTCAGGCGGTCATCGCGGTGCTCATACAGCTTGGTGGGCTTGGCCTTATGACCTTTGCGGTCTTGTTGCTGGGGGGGCTTGGTATTCCTATCGGCATGCCACAACGCCTGATATTGCGCGAAGACCTGAATCAGACCTCTTTGTCGAACCTTACCTATATCGCGCGCATGATCCTGATCATTGCGCTTGCCTGCGAGGCGGTGGGCGCCATCTTGCTTGCCATTGTGTTCGTGCCGCAATTCGGATGGAACGGCCTCTGGCAGGCGATCTTTCATTCTATCTCGGCTTTCAATAATGCCGGTTTTGCATTGCATCCCGACAGTCTTTCGCAATGGGTCGGAAACCCAACCATCAATCTGGTAATCCCTGCGCTTTTCATACTGGGCGGACTTGGCTTCATCGTTGTAGGCGATGTTTACAAAACGCGAAACTGGCGCAAGCTGACCCTGCATTCAAAGCTGATGCTTGTCGGCACTGCCTTCCTGATCGTTTGGGGCAGCGTCATGTTCGGGCTGCTGGAATGGCGTAATCCCGATACCCTCGGGGCATTGAGTGTGGCTGAAAAGCTCTGGGCCAGTTGGTTTCAGGGCGTCACTCCGCGCACCGCCGGGTTCAATACGATCGACACCGGCGGGATGCATGACAGCACGTCCATGCTCACGATGACGCTGATGCTGGTTGGTGGCGGCAGCACCTCGACCGCTGGCGGGATCAAGGTTACGACGCTGCTTGTGTTGGTATTGGCGACGGTCGCGTTTTTTCGACGCCAGACCACCTTGCATGCGTTTGGCCGGTCGCTGGGGGTGGACGAAGTCATGAAGGTCCTCGCGCTCACGACCATTTCAATGTTGCTCGTCCTGAGCGGGATTTTTCTGGCATCCATCAGCCACGATGGCCAATTCATCGATCTCGCATTCGAAGTCACGTCCGCCTTTGGAACAGTGGGGCTGTCACGTGGGATCACGGGTGAACTTGATGGCATCGGTCGTGGCATCATCATGGCGATAATGTTCATCGGACGAGTCGGGCCACTGGCGATCGGTTTTTTCCTCGCGACCCGCAGCGTCCCAAAGGTGAAGTATCCGGCCGGACAGATCTATCTGGGATGACGGGACTGAACACCTAGGGCTTCTTTTTTCGCCGACCTAAAGTTGTGCAATCGCATGGTCGCGATCCATGTTTCCCAGAAGCGTCGGGGCAAGCCGGTTTTCGCTTGGCTGCGCTTTATGGTTTTGGCGTCATTGGTATGGGCTTGGTTTGTCTTTGCGGCTTTGAGTGGCCTCTGATTTACTCAACGATAGCTTCGTCCCGCTCCTCCGCCATTTGTGGAGCGACGTATTGTTCATGCAATTCTCACGGCAAAGCTCGGCCACAGGCACTTCTTCTTCGCCTTGGTGTATCTACTTGTGAAGCCCCCAAATTTTGGGGGAATTACCGGAGCGCCCTTTTTCCGGTGGGGAATGTGTCACGCCACCGACCTGCGACAATGCAAAGGCCGTATGCCGCATGACAAACTTTTGGCAAGGGCGATCAGGTGGTGAAATCGTCTATCAAGGGCGATGGTTTTGCAAAGGCGGTCAAATCCTGAAGATTCGCGATTGTGATGCGGCTGCCTTTGACCCGTAAACCATGTTTCTCCAAACCTTTGAACGCGCGGCTCAGGTTTTCCGGGGTCATGCCCAAAAACGATGCCAGACGCCGTTTTTCAGTGTTCAGATCGAACTCAGTTGCGTCGTTGCGCTGCATCTCGCGGAGTAGATAGTTTGCCAGACGTTCCAAAGATGTTCGCAATTTCAAATCTTTGTTGTGCTTTACCACGGTGCGGAAACACTGCGCCAATTCGTTCACTATAGCGTGGGCGAATGCCGCATCGGAATCGAACATGGCGCGCACTTCTTCGGAAGGGATCATCGCGACCCGGCTTTCCTCCAGCGTTCGGGCGGACATCAGATAGGGAGCGTTTCGGATACTCGCAGCCAGAATGAATGTACCAACGGGCCGCACTGTCGCCACGCTGGTCTCACGCCCATTCCAGTTGGAAAACAATTCGACGGACCCGGACAAGACGACATGCAAGAAATCCGGCGGACCTGCTTCTGTAATCAGCATGGTACGGGGTGGAAAGGCTTGCACATGGGTCGTGCGCATCAGCGTCTCGAAGCTGTCCTCTGGCATACCCGAGAACAACTCAAAGCCGCGCATTTCAACTACATGTGGTTCTGCCAGCTGGCCCCGTTTCGCTGTTTCGAAACTCAAATTTTCAGCTGGCATATTGATACTTCTTGCTGGCTAAATTTCAATTTACGCTCGTCATTTATGAACTTTGCGATCCTATATTAACGTAATTAGCTCAAAACACCCAAAAGGAAACAAAATTTTGTGGCGTTTAAAAAATAATCAATTCGGCTGGTAATTTACCAACCGATGTTAATCCTAAAGTAAAAAAGTGAGCGCAATTCTTTTCTCAGCGCAGGTGTGCCAAGACTGTCAGAATGAAATTACAAGGATAAAATTGTGATGGGATTTCTTTCTGCGATCAATTCGCGCAAAGCAATTCGGCGGCGTATGGTTGGCTTGAGTTGTTTCGCTTTGCGGGCCGGCACCCAGAGCCTGTGGTTGGATCGTTGGCAAACAGTTTGGTGCAGTTTCAAGCTGTGGATCCGAGGCTTAAGGGAGTTGAATGACCGTGATCAAGGGTCGCTTTTCGCGGTTTCAAATATAGGACGTGTCGCTAATGGGTCAGAACGGTCGTCGTGAATGTCCTTTCATACAGGGGCAAAACAGCGAGGTGTCCCCATGAATGAGCACGACAAATGCTATATCAACCTGACGCGCTATCCAATTCACACCGACGGCCCTGAACGGGATGCCATTCTCGCACGCGTTCGCGACGATCTCGATCGCGATGGGTGTGCGGTGTTGAAGGGCTTTCTCACGGATGAAGGCGTCAAGGCACTTACCCAAGAGGCTGACGGCGTTGCAGATATGGGGCATAAATCCTTTAGCCGCACAAACGCCTACTTCTCAAAAGACGATCCCAACCTTCCTGTTGACGATCCGCGCCGCCAGTTCTTTGCGCGCTCAAACGCCTTTATCGCTGCAGACAACTTTGCAAAGGCCGGTGCATTGCGGTCAGTGCATGATTTCGAAGGGTTCGATGCGTTCATTCAAGCATGCCTGCAAGAAGAAAATTTCTTTCGTTATGCCGACCCTTTGGCAGATGTGATCGTAAACATGGCGGGTGAAGGCAATGGATTTCCCTGGCATTTCGATACCAATAATTTCACCGTGACGCTTGCAATCCAAAACGCCGAAGCAGGCGGGGCGTTTGAATATGCGCCGGGCATTCGCGAAGGAAGCGAGAATTTTGACGAAGTGAAACGTGTTTTGGATGGTACGTCAGACAAAGTCACGGTGCTTGAACTGGAGCCGGGCGATCTGCAACTGTTTCGGGGGCGGTATTCCCTGCACCGGGTTGCACCCCTCAAGGGCAGCAGACCTCGGTATGTGGCGATCTTTTCTTACGTGGCGGAACCGGACATGGTGGGTAGCCCAGAACGCACAGAGCAACTGTATGGCAAAACCCTGCCTATCCATTGGGAGCGGTCAGGGCGGCGCGCGGATGCCTATTTGGATTAATTGCCCGTTTTCCATGCGCGCGCGAGGGTAGCCAATGGGTGCGGCCGTGGTTGCCAAATGGCATTGTAAGGACTATATTGTGCCATAAAGGTAGGTGTCAGATGTCCTTGCAACCGCTAGAAACCAGCGCAGCCGAATTTGCCCCAGCACCCATCACAGACGATGAGGGCGGGGCGATGTTGCGTGCTACGCTTAACTTGTTTGCCAAGTGGCAAATCACCGACGAAGAGGCGGCGTTGCTTTTGGATCTGCCATTGCGCACATATCGGCGCTGGAAAGCAGGGCAGCCGGGGCGGCTGGATCGCGATACCAAGGCACGCTTGTCTAATATTTTGGGCGTTCACAAGGCGTTGCGTATCCTGTTTACCGAACCGTCGCGTATCTATGGCTGGATCAAGGCCCCAAACGGGGCCTTTGGCGGCCAGTCAGCATTGACGATCATGCTGAATGGTGAACTGACTGACCTGATGCGCGTGCGGCGTTATCTGGATGCCGAGCGCGGCGCTTGGTAAGTGCGGCTGACACACCGGTCAGTGATGTAAACTGGGCTGCTGGGAATCGCATCATACGCAGCGTCCATCCGCCCATTGACCTGTTCGAAGATATCGCAGCGCCCGAGGATTGGCCTCTATTGATATCCGCCGAACAAAAGACCAATCCGCGCTTGATGGACACCATTGGCGCACTGGACCTGATTCCGCCTGAACGCCGTGTTGGCGGGCCGGGGGCCAGCTTCCTTATGGCTCCGTTCACTCATACCAGTATGGATCGCCCCAGCAGATTTACGGATGGTGCCTTGGGGGTGTTATATATCGCCAGCGATTTTGAGACGGCGGTGCAGGAAACCGTTCATCACCACGCGCGGTTCATGGCACACACGGCTCAGCCTGCCGGATGGACATCGCAGTTTCGCGAATTGATCGTTTCGGTGGATGCACGCCTGCATGATGTTCGTGGCCTTGGTGCTGAGGCTGACGTGTTGCTGGACCCTGACAGTTATGCGGCACCGCAGGCGTTTGGAGCGCAGGTGCGCGCCATTGGCGGGCAGGGCATTGCCTATCCCAGCGTTCGGGGTGAAGGGGATTGCGTAGGCCTGTTCTTTCCTGATCTTGCCGGGGCACCGCGGCAGGGGCGGCATCTGGACTATCATTGGAACGGCACGGGTGTTGATCTGATTCGAGACGCGGGCAGCGGTCAAGTATACCGCGTGACCTAGGGCGTTCCGCCGGTCGTCCTGACATGCAGGCCCTTGGCGGAACGCCTTTTGCAGTGATGGCTTTGAGCGGGTGGTTAACTTACCCCGATTGCCAGCCCGTCACGTTGTGGGTCCGCGCCGCCCTCGACGCCTTCGGGCCACATGGTCAGCCCGTGAACCCCGGCAAACGCATAAGACAGGGCCGAGCGGCGCACCTCATATCCGTTGGAAACAAGCGCGGTTTCCGTAGCTGATGAAATGCGGTTCGAGATGTCCAGAACGTTGGATGTGGCCACCATGCGGGGGGCCATCACGGCTTCTTGGATGCCCATACCCCAATCCAGCGTGTTCACGATCACCTGGAACACGGCGGGGCCGATCCATGATGCACCGGGCGCGCCTAGCGTCATCACGGGCGTGTCGCCTTCAAAGATAATCGACGGGCACATCGCAGATGTGCGTCGCTTGCCGGGAACGATGGATTGCACCTGTCCGGGGCGGGGGTCAAATGTGCTCATCGCGCCGTTCATCACAAAGCCGGTGCCGGACGCGATATAGCCCGACGGGTTGCCCAATGTATGCGTCATCGAAACGACCATACCGTTTGCATCGACACAGGAAACATGTGTCGTATGCTTGGACTCCAGATGGCCGGATCTGCCGGTGTCCACCTTTTGACCACTGCGAATAACGGCTGCGCATTCGGCCAGATATTCATCCGACAGAAGCTTGTCCATCGGCACATCCATGAACCGAGGATCACCAACCAAAGTGTCACGGTCCCTAACGGCGGTTTTCATGACCTCGGCCAACAGGCGTAGATAGTCCGGGCTGTTGTAATCCATATCGCTAAGATCAAACTGTTCCAACAGTTTCAGCGCCTGAGCCAGATAGGGTCCCCCCCCCGGCGCGGGCACGGTCGAGACGCGACGACCGCGATAGCTTACATCAAGCGGCTCCATCTCATCAGCGACGCATTCAGACAGATCTTCTTTGCTTAGAATGCCGCCGCTTTTGGCCAGATCAGCGACCAGATGGTCGGCCAGAGACCCTTTGAAAAATACGTCCACGCCTTCGCGCGCAATCAAGTCCAGAGTTTGCGCCAGATCAGGGTTCTTGATGATTGCGCCCAGTTTTTTGGGCGTGCCGTCTGTATCCATATAGATGCGGCGGCCATCTTCGGTCATCAACAGCTTTTCACCAAAGTTCATGCGGCCATATTTCCGCTCGTTCTGGGTGAAAACCATACAATTGTGCGGCCGCACGATCCAACCGTTGTTTGCGACGCCAATCGCCGGGGTAATCAGATCGGCCCATTTCTGGCTACCGTATTTGTCATGCGCTTTACGGAACAAATCCAAGATTGGAGGAGTCGTGACGGCGGTCGCGCCAGCCTCATTGACGAAATCCTTGGTGATAAAGCCGAACCCGTCCGAGGTTTCCCCCAGATAGATATCCTCCCACATCGTATCTGTTGCCGCCTTGGGGCAGCTGCCCAAGCCGCTCCAGATTGTCTGACGCCCGGTGGTCGGGTCATAAACGTTCATCAGGCCGAACCCGCCGATTCCGCACATCAATGGGTCAACGACACCTTGCACGAATGCGCAGGCCAGCGCCGCGTCCATCGCATTTCCGCCGTTTGCCAATACTTCGGCACCAGCGTGGGCTGCTTCGGGTTGGGGGGCCACAATCATCGCTTTTGAGCGGGGCAGGCGGCGTTCGGGTCTGGGCATCTGGTTTCCTTTTCTGGGCTAAGGGGCTGAATGGTTGCCGGGCCAATTAAGGCGTCTGCAACCGTGCACCTGACGTGAATTTCGGCATCATTTTCATCAGATGGCGGGTGTATTCATGCTGTGGGTCGTCAAACAGGCTGTCGGTTTCGGCCTCTTCACACACTTTTCCGTGTTGCATCACTACGACACGGTCGCTGACCTGCCGGATTACAGCCAGATCGTGGCTGATGAACATTAGGGTCAGGTTACGTTCGTCGCGCAAATCTTTCAGTAGGTTCAGGATCGTAGCCTGAACAGACACATCCAGCGCCGAGGTCGGCTCGTCACAGATCAGGACCGCTGGGTCCATAACCAGCGCACGGGCAATGCAAATGCGTTGCCGTTGGCCACCGGAAAACTGGTGGGGCAGTTTGTTGGCATCGTCCTCGGACAGGCCGACGCGCTTGAGCGTGGCAAGGGTGATGTCTTGGGCCTCGTCGCGCTCGGCCATTTTGTTTACAATCAGCGGTTCAATCAGGGCCGAGCCAATCCGTTGGCGCGGGTCCAGTGACGCGAATGGATCCTGAAAGATCATCTGCGCCTTGACGCGTTCACGTTTCAGCGCTGGATCACTTGCCAATGCGCCAACGTCATGGCCCATCAAGGTGATTTTGCCTGAATCGATGGATTGCAGACCACAGACTGCGCGCGCCAAGGTGGACTTACCACTGCCGCTTTCGCCAACGATACCAACAGAGCTGCCCGCTGGTACCTTTAAAGACACGTTATCGGCCGCACGGATATAGCTGCGATTGCGTGGCAGGATCGCGTTTTTCACCATAAAGCTGATTGTAACGTCGGTGGCGTCTATCGCCGGGCCATCGGCCTGTATGTGGCTGGTCTGAGGCCGAGTAACAGGTGAGACGGCCGGTGCATCGTCCATGACCACGAACCGTTCCATCCGGGTGTCGATGCGGGGCACCGCGCGGATCAGGGCCTTGGTATAATCCTGTATTGGGCGGGCCAGAACATCACGCGTGGCACCGTGTTCGATCAGTTTACCGTGACGCATCACGGCGACACGGTCGGTGATTTCTTCGATCACGGCCATGTCGTGTGTGATAAGAATAACACCCGCCCCATGATCCACCGCCAGCCGTTTCAACAGGCCCAGAATTTCGGATTGGATAGACACATCCAGCGCGGTTGTCGGCTCGTCCGCGATCAGCAGCTGGGGATCCCCTGCTAGCGCGATGGCGATGACGATCCGTTGACGCATCCCTCCTGAAAACTGGTGGGGGTATTGGCGCAGGCGGGCCTTTGGCTGTGGGATACCGACCTCTTCCAGAAGTTTCAGGGCGCGTGCACGTGCAGCGCTGCCCGTCAATCCTGTGCTCAGCTTGATGGCCCGCATCAATTGCGCGCCAATCGTTTTCACCGGGAACAGCGCGCTCAGAGAATCCTGAAAGATCATGCCAATGTCGCTGCCGCGTATGCCGCACATCTGCGTCTCGTTCAATGACGCCAGATCGCCCGAATTGCGCAGCAGAATGCGCCCGCCTGTGATGGCGCCGGGAAAGTCGATCAACCGCGCCACGGCGCTGCCAACTGTGGATTTTCCGGCGCCTGATTCCCCGACAAGGCCCAGAATCTCGCCCGGCTTTACGTCAAGTGTCACGTTGTCGACGGCGGTGAAACTGCCGCTGGTCAGCGCATATTCGACCGTGAGGTTTTCAATCGAAACTATAGGCTCTTGTGCAGTCATCGTTGCAACCTCGGGTCGGTGATGTCGCGCAGGTGATCTGCGATCAAGTTAAGGCTTAGCACCGTCACCAACAGGGCCAAGCCCGGAAAGATCGAGATCCAGTATTCACCGTTCAGCAAATAGCTGAAGCCGGCGGAAATCAGATAGCCCAGTGATGGCTCGGTGATGGGCAAACCGACGCCAAGAAAGGACAGTGTCGCTTCCAGTGCGATTGCGTGGGCAAATTCGACAGTGACAATGACAGTGACTGGCGACAGGCAGTTGGGCAGGATATGACGCAAAAGGATGCGGGCGTGGGAAAACCCCATTAGAACACCCGCCTGTACATATTCCTTTTCCCTCTCGATCAGACAGGAACTGCGCACCGTGCGCGCAAAATAGACCCATTGCACCGTCACCAGTGCAAGAATGATATTGCCCACACCGCGCCCCAACACGGCCAGCAAAACGATAGCGATCAGGATGGATGGAACGGACAGTTGCAAATCCACAATGCGCATGATCACGGCGTCAACCCAACCGCGTGCATAACCCGCGATCAGCCCGAGGGTCGTGCCCAGCACAAGCGCGATAGTGCTGGCGATCAGGCCGATCATGATACTGGTGCGCAACCCATAAATAATGGCGCTGGTCATGTCGCGCCCGTGCCCATCTGTGCCCAGCCAATAGATGTTGCCGTCAATCCCTTCGGAGCCGGGCGACAGACGGCTGTCCAATAGGTTTATGGCGGCCAGATCATAGGGATTCTGAGGTGCGATCATGGGCCCGATCAAGGCGATTCCCGCTGTCAGGATAAACAGTGCAAGACCGACCAAAGCCAATGGGCTGGCCGTGAAAAGAGAGACAAAGCGACGTGTCGAAGTGGGGGCTGTGGCAGTGCTCATTTCAGCCTCACACGTGGGTCAAGAAGGGAATAAAGGATATCGACCATCAGGTTGATGAACATGAACAGCACGATTGACAGCATCATGTAGGCCACCACCATCGGGCGGTCCAACTGGTTGATGGATTCGATAATCAACTTGCCCATACCGGGCCATGAGAACACAGATTCCGTGACCACGGCAAAGGCGATCAGTGTCCCAAAGTAGATACCGACAACAGTTACCAACGGCATTGAAATGTAGCGCAGCACATAGCGTGTTACGATCTGCGCGCGGGTGTTGCCCTGTGCACGGGCAAACCGGGCAAAATCCAGACTCATGGCCTCGATCACGCCGGACCGTGTCAAACGCCCCAGAATGGCCATTGGCAGTAATGACAGGCTGAATGCGGGCAGGATCAGGTGGCGCAATCCGTCCAGCGTCAGAAAGGATAGTGCGACGCCAAACACCTCGACAGTATCACCGCGCCCCGAAGCAGGCAGTATACCCAGATTGACAGCAAAAAACAGAATCAACAGGATGCCGATCCAGAAGGTCGGCAGACTTAGCCCCAGTACAGACCCGATCAACAACGCCCGATCCGCCAGACCTCCAGGCTTCATGCCCGCGATCACTCCAAAGGGGATGCCAATCACAATTGCCAGAAACATGGATGTCGATGCCAATTCCAGCGTGGCGGGCAGACGTTCCATGATGACGGTCAGCGCACTTTCACGGAACACAAACGAAATGCCCAGATCGCCCTGAAGGGCGTTGGTCAAGAACGAGAAATACTGAACATAAAGCGGACGGTCCAACCCAAGTGACTGCCGCGCGGCTTCCATTGTTTCGGTTGTGGCATCCGGCGGAACCAAAAGGGCCATCGGGTCGCCGATTGCATAGACGCCGACAAAGATCAGCACCGATGCAACCAAGATCATAAGCACGCCCTGCAACAGACGCCGAAACAGAAACAGGGCCATGCGGATGGTCCTTCCATGAGATGATTGGGTCGGGGCAGGCCCGGCGAAAACGTATCTTCGCCGGGCCTCTGGATGGCCTACTCTTTGCGCAGGTTCATAGCGTTGGTGTTTTCATCCACTTGGGGCGTATAGGTCAGCCCTTTGCGGGTTGCCGCGATCACGTTGTTGATGTGCAACGGCATAAACACTTGATCATTGATCGCATCCGTCATTGCCTCGCGCAACAGCGCGACACGCTCGGCTTCGTCGACGATCGAGGCGGCCTTGTCGATCAGGTTGTCCAGATCGGGGTTGGTGTAGGACCGGTTATAGCTGCCGCGCCCGTTTTCCTTGTCTGGCGTGCCAGCAATGGATTTCAGGAACGAGATGGAGTCACCCGAGGTGTTGCCCCATGCCAGAAAATGCGCCGGGTAATCGCCTGCTAGTAGTTTTTTGAAGTAGACAGATTTCGGTGTCGCATCGACAGTGACATCCATGCCGATCCGGCTCCACATTTGGCCAATGGCCTGACACAGGGCCGCATCGTTGACGTAGCGGTCGTTCGGGCAACCCAAGGTTACGGAAAATCCTTCGGGATAGCCTGCTTCGGTCAACAGGGCCTTGGCGCCATCGGTGTCATAGACTGGCATCGGGATGTCGGGCGCATAGCCCGAGAACCCTTCGGGGACGCCTTGGCTGACGGCCTGAGCAAAACCGTCCATGATCCGTTCGACGATCAAGTCACGGCTGATTGCCATGCTGAGGGCCTGACGGACGCGCAAATCTGCGAAGGGGTTTGTTGTCAACGGCGAGCCGTCTTTGGCCGTGGTCAAAGGCGGCACGTCGGAGGTTGTGTCGAACTGGATGAAATGCACGCGCCCTGAATTGCCCAAGGCAACGGTGATGTCTTCGCGCTCCATCAGACGCTGGGCGTCCAGTGGCGGGATGTTGTCGACCATGTCGATGTCGCCCGCTTCCAGTGCAGCAACGCGCGTCGCGGGATTTGTCATCGTGCGCAGAACAACACGTTCAAAATCGGATGGATCGCCCCAATACCCATCGTTGCGGTCCAGAACCAGTTGATCACCGCGTTTCCATTCAACGTATGTAAAAGGTCCGGTGCCGATCGCGGCTACGCCCGAGTTGAAGTCGGCGGATGCGACGTCTTTGGACAGTTCGTTCGAGATGATCGAAATCTGAGCCAGACGCTTGGGCACGTCGGGCGTGACCTTTTCGGTTTTCAAAAGGATGGTGTAGGGATCGACCACTTCGATATCGGTGATCGGTGCAACATATTGCGCGGCCAACCCATCATGGCCCGGCACAGTGCCCAGACGTTCCAGCGTGAAAACAACGTCCTTGGCATCAAAGTCGCTGCCGTCGTGGAACTTGACGCCCTCACGCAGCTTGAATTCCCAAGTATGGTTGTCCAGCGGTTTGTAAGAGGTTGCAAGGTCCAGCACCACTTGGTTGTTGCTGTCGACTTTCACAAGCGAGCCATAGATGTGGCGGTAAATTCCCACATCCGAGGTCAGCAGGCTTAGCTGCGGATCCAATGTGGATGGGGCGATGGAAATGCCGATCGTTGCGGTGTCGGCGCTCGCAGTGTTTGTCAAAGCACTCAGCGACAACGCTGTGGCGGTTGCAAGAAATCTTAGGTTCATACGGTCCTCCCTGTCATACCCTTCTGATTCACGTTCCGGATTCACGCGATTTTGCGTGGCTCTGGCACTTGAACGGGCGGGTTGTGTTGATTCTTGTCAAACCACACCCTAGGCCCGGTCTGGGGAATGGACAAATTCTTACGCTTTCTCAAATGGATGAAATCATTCACAATTGGAAAGAGTCCTTGGGAGGGTTGAATGGATATTGATCCGCGCCTTTTGCGCATATTTGTGGCTGTGATGCATTGCGGGTCGGTCACGCGTGCCGCAGAGCAATTGAACACGTCGCAACCAACTGTCAGCAAGGCAATCAGACGTCTGGAAGAACTGGTTGAGTTCAGCCTGTTTGAGCCATTGGGGCGTAGTATCCATCCAACGCCAAAGGCGCAGCTTTTGCTGGAGGCCGCTATAAGGGTCGAACGCGAGCTAGAGGATACACGGCACCGAATTCTGGAAATCAAACGCGGGCGGACACAGGGGGTCCGGATCGCTGCGATTCCTGCAATTGCTGCCGCTATTTTGCCGCGCGCTGTTATTGAATTCCGCAAAGTGTACCCCGAAACCACGTTGGAAATCGAATTATGGCGCCGCGAGCTTATCCTGTCTGAACTGGATGCCGGGCGGGTGGATGTCGGATTGCTGTATTCGACGACACATAGCGTACCAGCCGGTTTTCGGGTCATCGCCGAGGCTCCGACGCTGTGTGTTATGCCTGTGGGGCATCCATTAAGTACAAAAGCCATTGTCACGGCTGAGGATCTGCATGGGCATAAATTGGTGATCTATCACAACTCGTTGGATTTTGCCGACCGACTTTGGCGTGTCGTAGAAGCCCTCGATCCCGAGCCAGAAATCGTGGTCGAAGCCAGCCAAGGCGCATTTTTACGTGATCTGGTCAAACACAACGTTGGCATCAGCCTGCTGGACGGGTTCACGGTGTCGGATGCCGATATGCGGGGGCTTGTGGCGCGCCCGTTTCTGCCTGCAATGCCGTTTCGTCTGGCCATTGCCGATCAAGAGCCGCGGATGAGCCCGCAAAGCCGGGAATTCATTCGTATCATCAATGACATATCATCTCAGTTGCAGAGTGATCTGGAACAATTCGTTGCCGAGGCTATGGGGTGATAGCCGGGATATTCGGCTGGGCCTATTGGCGAACCAACGCGTGTGACGAAAGGCGTGGCATCGTCATTGCCGGTGTGTTTTGCCGTGTGGGGCCGCAGGCCGTGCGCTCAACCTCCTAATTTGAGACGTGCCAAAATGGGATAGCGGGGGTGCGCTCATCCGGATGATAGTTGGCGGGCTGCATGCCAGCCAAACGCATTGGGAGGTGCAAAATGAACACTTGGAAATCGAAATCACCACCGTCTCTGATCACCCGCCGCAGGTTGCTGCGGACGGGAACCGCGGCGATTGGCGGCGCGCTGGCCGCGCCCGCGATCCTTCCCAAAAGTGCTTTGGCCCAGACCATGCCAACGATCAAGATCGGCGGCGCGGTGCCCCTGTCCGGTCCAGTCGCATATTGGGGCCATTCAACGATGCAGGGCTTTGTTGACGGCGCAGCGGTGATCAACGAAGCGGGCGGCGTGATGATCGACGGTGAACCGCATCAGCTTGAAGTGATCAACTATGACACCAAAGGCGAAGTCGCGGATTCCCGTGCTGCGACCTTGCGGCTGGTTGAGCAGGACGAGGTCAAGTTTGTCTATTCGCAGGCAGCCGCCAGCACCGTTGGCATGTTGCAAGTTACAGAACCGGCGAATGTTTTGTCCATTGTCGCCTGCTGGGGCTATTTGCAGCTGTTCGGCGAAGACTATCCACTGCATTTCCGTGCCGAGATGTCAGACTATGAACAGGGCTTTGCCTATATCCCCTATATGCAGGACAAATATGGCAAGGACGCCTTGAAAACCGCCGCGTTCATCGGGCCGGACGATCAGGATGGCATTGATTGCCACTTCTCGTACCAGCGTCTGATGGAGTATTATGGGATCGAACAAAAAGGCGTTGAATATTTCAACTGGGAGGATACGGATTTCTATCCGATCGTCGCCAAAACAATCCGCGACAAGCCCGACTTTATCGTGACCAGCCCTTCCCCTCCGGGCATCACCGCCAGCATCATCAAGGCAGCGCGCGAAATGGGCTATAAAGGGCCAATCGCATCCCCGGCGGCGTCTGAAACCAAAACCATTCTTGAGGTTGCGGGCGAGCACGCAACCGACGTCATCCTGCCAGTCACCAACGTGTCGCCGTCAACAGATACGCAAAAGGCAATTGAGGCCCGGTTTAACGAGCGCTTTGGCAGCTTCAATGCCTTGGCGGGCAACTATTCGTGGTGGATCTATTCGCTAAAAGCCGCGCTGGAAATGGCGGGCACCGCGACCGACACGATGGCCGTGGCCGAGGCACTTGCCCAGGTTGAGTTGAACGACACCTATGTGGGCAAGGTGAAATGGGCGGGCGAAAACTCGTTCGGGGTGAACCGTCAAGGGATCTACGACTGCTTTACGACAACCATTGACGATGGCGTGGCCGAGGTTTCGGACATTCGTTTCCCGGCGCTGCCCGACGATTATTAATCCAACATCTCATGCGGGGCAGGGTGATCCGGCCCCGCATTTGTCTTGATCCGTCGTTCCGCCATCTTGGTGGCGCGTTGTTTTTGCATCCCTTCAGGAGTGCCCGCAGCCATGACCGAATTGCTACAAATGGGACTGACAGGTTTTAATCTGGGATTGATGTATGCCCTGATTGCGATCGGTTTGACGCTGATTTTTGGCGTGATGCGGATCATTCAATATGCCCATGGCGAAATGTTCATGTTGGGCGCGTTCACGCTGTACTACTGGCATGTGGAATTCGGCCTGCCTTATTGGCTGGGCGTGGTGGCCAGCGCGGTTATCATTTTTGGCTTCGGCGCGGTTTTGCAAATTGTCTTGTTTCGGCCTTTGCACGGCAAAAACATCCTTTATTCGCTGGCTGTGTCACTTGGGTTGGTTCTGATTATCTCCAGCACAGGGCAGATATTGTTCGGCACCACCGTCAAAGGTATCCCCGGCCCGGTCAGCGGCGGGGTTTTGATGGGGGGCACCTACCTGTCCTATGAGCGCATGGTGATTTCAGCGGTTTCTGCCGCGTTGATCGCCGGGTTGTGGTTTTTCCTGAGGTTCACCGTCACCGGTTTGGCCATTCGTGCTGTGGCCGAGGATCCCGACACCAGCGCGCTTCAGGGTGTGCAGACCAAACGGATTCATTGGATTGCCTTTGGGTTGGGCAGCGCAATGGCCGCAATCGCGGGCTGTATGATGGGCACCTTGCTGTCCATCGTGCCGACGATGGGCTTTCTGGCGACAATCAAGGCCTTCATGATCGTGATCATGGGCGGATTGGGCAGTGTTGTGGGGGCGCTGGTCGGGGGGATGGTTCTGGGCATGATCGACAGTGTCGTGACCACCACCATCAGCGGCGATATCGCCTTGATCCTCAGCTTTGTCGTGATTTTTCTGGTGCTCGTGTTCCGGCCTTCGGGGCTGTTCGGGCAGAACTGGGACTAGGCGCGTGTTGGTGACAAACTTTCAGGAATTAAAACATGCAACATCTTGATCGCGCGCACAAAGCCGCATGGACCGGTCTGTTGATTGTGGCGCTTCTTTTGCCCGCATTGGTGGCCTTTGACACATACCTGATCCATGTAGCGATTACGATTACGCTGAATGTGGCGCTGGCGACCAGTATGTGGATGATCTGGTCGCTTGGGTTTATCTCTTTTGCCCATGCAGGCTTCATGGGGATCGGGGCCTACACGTCGGCGTTGCTGCTGACCAAGCTGGGCATTTCTATGTGGTATGGCCTGTGGTTGGGCGCGCTGATGTCCGGCCTGATCGCCCTGATCATCAGTGTCCCACTGATGCGGACGCGCGCCGTCTATTTCTTTATGGCCAGCTGGGCCGTGGGCGAGGTGATCAAACGCAATTTTGCCTATTTCCGAGATTTGTTCGGCGGTTGGGACGGGGTGTTTGACATCAACCCGGCCAAGATCAACCTGGGCTTTGTGCAGATCGATTTTGCCGATCGGGTGGCATACTATTATCTTTCGTTGTTCTTTGTCGCGCTGATCGTTCTGATTATCCACCGCACCAACAGTTCGCGCACAGGGATGATGTATTGGAGCATCCACGAGAATGAACTGTTGGCCCAACACACCGGCGTCAACGTCTTCCGTGAAAAGGTTATTGCCTTTACCGTCGCTTGCACGCTGGCTGGATTAACCGGTGCGCTATACGCCCATTACCAGACCTACATCAGCCCTAAATCCTTTGACATCTGGAAGTCGGAATTCGCGTTGGTCCACGTGATCGTGGGGGGATTGACCACTGTCGGCGGCCCCGTTGCGGGCGCGATTAGCCTGACAATCGTCGATGAATTGCTGCGCGCCACGGGCTATTTCCGCACGATGTTCTTTGGTGTCGTTTTGATCGCGACAGTTATCCTATTGCCCGGAGGGTTAGAGACCATCCCCGGACGGCTGCGCCGCTTGTTTCAGCGGTCGGGCAAATAAAGGGGGCATCACAGATGAAACAACTTGAGATCAAGAACCTGACCATGGCGTTTGGCGGCATCACCGCTATCGACGGCATAGACATGGCCGTCGAAGAAGGCGAAATTCGCGGGCTGATTGGTCCTAACGGCGCTGGCAAGACCACGTTTTTTAATGCGTGCAGCGGGCGTTATCCGGTCACGAGCGGCGACATCACGTTTCGCGGACATCAGATCAGCGGGTTGAAGCCGCATGAAATTGCGCGTCTGGGGTTGGTGCGCACGTTCCAGCACGTCACACTGTTCAAGTCGTTTTCCGTGGTCAAGAACGTGATGGCCGGAAACTATCTACACGCGCAACACAGCTACTTTGGCTCCCTTTTGCGGACCCGAAAAACCCGGCGCGCCGAGGCCGACAGTGAACAACGCGCGCGTGAGATTCTGGATTTTGTGGGGCTTGGCGATATTGCGGACAAAACCGCTTCCAGCTTGCCGCATGGCCATCAGAAGGCGCTGGGCATTGCTATCGCATTGGCCGCCGAGCCGCAGTTGCTGTTGCTGGATGAGCCTTGCGCGGGAATGAACAATGATGAATCGCGCCAGATGATCAATCTGGTGCGCCGTATTCGCGACACAGGCGTTTCGGTGATGCTGATTGAACATGACATGAAGGTGGTTATGGGGCTGTGTGACAAGATTACGGTGCTGAATTTCGGCAATATCATCGCCGAGGGCACACCCGCGGAGGTGCGCGAGCACCCCGAAGTCCGCGAAGCCTATCTGGGGAGCCAAGCCAATGTTACTTGAGGTGCGCAACCTGCATATCCACTATGACAAGGTCGAAGCGGTCAAAGGTGTGTCCCTGTCACTGGAACAGGGCCAAATCATCACGTTGATCGGTGCCAATGGGGCCGGGAAAAGCTCGATCCTGAAGGCAATATCGGGGTTGATCCGGCCTTCGTCGGGCGAAATCCTGTATCATGGCAACCGGATAGACCGATCTGCGCCCAGCACGATTGTGGAGCAAGGCATCGTTCACGTCCCCGAAGGTCGGCGCATTTTCAAGCTGATGACAGTGCGTGAAAACCTGCGCATGGGGGCCTATCTGAATTCTGACCGGGGCGAGATCACGCGGGGGATCGAGGACGTGTTCGACCGTTTCCCGATCCTGCGTGAAAAACAGGGCCAGGCTGCGGGTCGGTTAAGTGGAGGGCAGCAGCAGATGGTTGCGATGGGTCGCGCATTGATGGCGCGCCCCAAGGTGCTGTTGATGGATGAACCGTCTTTGGGCCTGTCGCCTAAATTGATCGACGAGATTTCGGAACTGATCATTTCACTTCGGGATTCAGGCTTGTCGATTGTTTTGGTTGAACAAAACGCCAATCTTGCCCTGACGCTGTCCAACCATGGCTATGTCATGGAAACCGGTGCAATCGCGCTGGAAGGTGCGTCGCAGGAATTGCTGCACGACCCCGAAGTGGCGCGCGCCTATCTGGGCGCGTGAACAGAATTTGATGCCAAAACCCTTTGTTTAACGAGAGGGAGACGAACACATGACAGGGCACACAGACGGGGCCGCACCGCAGGACGATTTCGTCATGCTGGGGTATGTTGATCTGGATGGATTGCTACGTGGCAAATACGTTTCGGCGGCGAAATTTGCGTCGATCTTGGAAAAGGGCAGCGTGTTCTGTCAGGTCGTTCTGGGCTGGGATTCCCGCGACGAGCTGTATGAGAATGCCTATACCGGATGGCACAACGGGTTCCGCGATGACACCGTGCGCGTTGCGCCTGAAACGCGCCGCACCTTGCCCGGAGACGGGCGCGATTTCTATCTGATGGAGTTCAGCGGCGAGGGGGCGGCAATCTGTCCGCGCAACGTGGCCGGACGTATGATCGAACGCGCGCGCGACGCCGGGTTTGAGGTTCTGTCAGGGTTTGAATACGAGTTCTACGTGTTTGATGAAACACCCGAAAGCGCGCATGAAAAAGGCTATCGCAACCTCAAGGCGCTGTCGCCGACGACGGGGGGGTATTCGGTGCTGCGCACTGCGGTACATCATGATTTCTTTGACGGAATGATCGGTCTGTCCAAACAGTTGAACACGCCGCTTGAGGCGATCCACCCCGAGGCGGGCGAAGGCGCGATGGAGTTCGCCTTTTCCCCATCCGTCGGGTTGGAAGCGGCAGACCGTGCCGTGATCTATAAAACCTTCAGCAAAGCATGGGGCCAAGAGAATGATCGCATGCTGTGCTATATGGCCAAACCGATGGATGGTTTGCCCGGCTGTGGTGGGCACATGCATATGTCGTTGTTACAGGACGGAAAACCGGCATTCTTTGACGCTGGCGCTGATGACCAGCTGACCGAAACCGCGCGTCATTTCATCGGTGGCCAACAGAAATACATGCCCGAGCTGCTGGCGATGATCGCGCCTACGGTGAACGCCTTTACGCGACTGGCCCCCGGTTTCTGGGCTCCGACCGGAGCAACATGGGGTTTTGACAATCGGACCTGCTCGCTGCGTGTTGTAGGGGATAGTGCTAAATCGCGGCGCGTGGAATTCCGCCCGCCAGCGGCGGATGCGAACCCCTATCTGGTGCAGGCCGCGGCCATCGCGTCGGGGTTGGCGGGTATTCGTGAGCGTATCGAACCGACTGCTCCTACTGTTTCAAACGCCTATGAGGCCGACATTCCTGACGCGCTGAAATTCCCCAACTCACTGGGCGAGGCGGCCGAACGGTTGCGCAAGTCGGACATGGCGCGAGATTGGTTTGGAGACACATTCGTTGACCATTTCGCCGCCAGTCGCGCGTTTGAACAGGCACAAGCGCGGGCCGCCGTGTCGGATTGGGAATTGAACCGATACTTCGAGATGATCTGACGCAGGCCAAAGGAAAGGCACCACATGAACTATGATCTAAGCGGGAACTGGACCTATCCCACAACAATCCGCGCAGGGGCGGGCAAACTGTCCGAGCTGGTCGAGCACTGCACGGCACTGGGTTTGAAACAACCCTTGTTGGTAACGGACAAGGGCCTTCTGGCGCACAAGATGATTACCGGTACGCTGGCGGGCTTGCAGGCGGCAGGTATCAAGGCGGCCGTGTTCGGAGAGGTGCAAGGTAACCCCACCGATCGCAATCTGGCTGAAGGTATCCGCGCCTATCTGGATGGAGGGCATGATGGCATCATCACCATCGGCGGAGGTTCGGCGATGGACGTGGGTAAACTGGTGGCCTTGATGGCGCGTCAGACGATCCCGGTCTGGGATCTGGAGGATATCGGTGATTGGTGGACCCGCGCCGACGCATCCGTAATCGCGCCGATTATTGCTGTGCCCACGACCGCTGGAACCGGTTCGGAGGTGGGGCGCGCTGCCGTTTTGACGAATTCAGCGGATGCGACGAAAAAGATCATCTTCCATCCCAAGATGCTGCCCGCCGTGGTCATTGGTGATCCGGAACTGGCTGTTGGCCTGCCCGCGAACTTGACGGCTGCGACTGGGATGGATGCCTTTACGCATAGTTTTGAAACCTACTGCGTGCCGCGTTTTCATCCCATGGCCGATGCCATCGCTTTGGAAAGCATGCGATTGATCCGTGATAACCTGCCGCTCGCCTGCAAGGACGGGACCAATATCGAGGCGAGAATGCAGATGTTCGCCGCCGCCATGATGGGTGGTGTTGCATTCCAAAAAGGACTGGGGGCGGTGCATTCCATCGCTCATCCGCTGGGCGCGATCCATGATATTCAGCATGGTTTGGCGAATGCGGTGATCCTGCCCTACGTGGTGGCCTATAATCGTCCGTCAATCGAGACTCATGTCCAAGCTATCGCCCATCACCTGCACATAGATGGCGGCTTTGACGGCTTCATGGCGTGGCTGCTAGAGTTTCGCAAAACTCTGAATGTCCCTCATACGCTGGCGGATCTTGGGCTGGACGGACATGATGCGGATGAAATTGCTGCCAAGGCGATGGATGATCCATCAACCGCGTCAAACCCGCGCAAGATGGACATTGCAGGTTTTCGCAAGGTGTATCTGGCGGCGGTGAACGGCGATTTGACGGTAAACTGAACTTATCATGTGACAGGGACCACCATGCTGACATCAATGAAGGGCCGCCGCACAGCATCGTTTTGATGCGCCTTGACGTGCTCAACGTTAATTGAGGGAGATCGAAGCCATGACCCAGACACCGCCTCCAAACCGCTGGCGTCGCTATTCCGAATGGGACGACCGTCCGCTTCGTCTGGACAAATTCGCGCGCGAGGATGCCGCAAACGGTTTTGCTGCGTTTTCCAGCCCCAATGACCCCAAGCCTGGCCTTGAGATATCGCAGGGACGGATTGTCAGCATGGATGGGGTTCTGGCGCATGATTTTGATATGATCGATGCGTTCATCGCGGATCATCATTTGGATTTGGATATCGCGCGCGAAGCGATGGATATGGATCCCGATGTGATCGCGCGCATGTTGGTTGATATGCACGTGCCACGCGCCGATCTGGTCAGACTGGCACGTGGCATGACACCTGCCCGGCTGGCCGATGTGGTGTCGCGTCTGAACACGTTGGAGATTACCTTTGCTTACGCCCGAATGCGCCCACGCAAAACTCCGGGCAATCAGGCGCATGTGACCAATGCCAAGGATGATCCACTGCAACTGGCCGCCGATGCAGCGGTGGCTGTGGGGCTGGGGTTTGATGAATTGGAAACCACCATGCGCGTGTCGCGTAATTCGTGGTCCAACGCATTGGCCTGCGTGGTGGGGTCTTGTGTCGGGCGCTGGGGCACTTTGTTCCAGTGTTCCAGCGAAGAGGCCGAGGAACTGCGCATCGGGATGGCTGGTTTTACCTCTTATGCCGAAACCGTCTCGGTCTATGGTACCGAGAAAAGCTTTACCGATGGCGACGATACGCCTTGGTCCAAGGCATTTCTGGTCGCGGCCTATGCATCTCGCGGGATCAAGGCGCGCTGTACCTCCGGGGGCGGTGCTGAACTTCTGATGGGCTTTCACGAGGCAAAATCGCTGCTGTATCTTGAGGCGCGTTGCCTTTGCTTGCAACGCGGTATGGGGGTGCAAGGCACGCAGAACGGTGGCATTGATGGTGCACCGCTGACCGCCACATTGGCGGGTGGTATGCGTGAAATGATGGCAGAAAACCTTCTGGCTGTCTGGCTTGATCTGGAATGCGCCAGTGGCAATGACGCCCGCGCAACCGAATCCGAAATTCGCGTTGGGGCCAAGATCATGCCGTTTCTCATGGCGGGATCGGATTTCATCTGTTCGGGGTTTGGGTCCATTCTGTCTTATGACAATTCGTTCAATGCGTCGCTGTTTAACGGCGAGGAGTTGGAGGATTATCTGGTCTTGCAACGTGATTTTGAGGTGGATGGCGGGCTGACGCCTTTGCCGGAAACCGACGCGCTCAGCTTGCGGGCGCGGGCAGTCGATGCGATTTCAGCCGTGCTGGAGGAACTTGATCTGGCCCAGCCGACGGCGGCGATGAAGGCCAGTGTCGTTGTCGCCTCGGGGTCGCGCGAAACCGACAGCTTTACGACCGGTGCAACAACGCGGATCAGCGAGGCGATTGAAAAACGTGGGCTAACCGTGATCGACGTGATCCGTGCGCTGGCCAAACGCGGGTTTCAGCCCGAGGCGCAGAACCTGTTGCATTTGGTCAAGCTGCGTGTGTCGGGTGATTACTTGCAAACTTCGGCCATTGTGCGTGACGGCCATGTGATCAGCGCCATCAACGATCCCAACGTGTATGCTGGTCCGGGCACCGGTTATCGTCTGGACGAGGACCGGCGCGATCAAATCAACGGTATCCGTGACATGATTGGTCAACCCGAAGTTCTCAGCGCGCAGGCCATCCACAAGAAAGCGGAATCGCGGCGCATCACCTATCTTGAGGCAGGTCCGGCGGCCAAGGGCCAGAGCGCGACCGAGGTGGTCATCGGCATCAGCCCCGCCTTTGGTCAGCAGTTGTTTCAGACCACGGCGGGGCACAACCTGTCTGACGTTTTGCGCCGCCTGATCGACGGGGTTGAAAGGGGCGGAGCCAAGGCACGGGTCGTGCGGATGCATCATACCGCAGATACCTCGTTTCTGGGTTTGTCGGCAGCACAGATGGCGGGGTCGGGCATCGGCATCGGTATTCAAGCGAAAGGAACGGCGGTGATCCACGCCGCAACGCGCCTGCCGCACAACAATCTTGAACTGTTTTCTAACGCACCAATCACAACGCTGGATCATTACGAGGCTATGGGGTGCAACGCAGCGGCCTATACCCGGGGGGAGGAGGTCGAGCCGATTTTGGTCCCCACTCAAGGTGAGGCATTGGGTGCACGCTATCACGCGCAAGTGGCGCTGATACACGCCATTGAGACAGGCCTGGTCGAGCCGGGGCGCACACCGGATGATGTGACGCTACAATTTTTGGGGACAGGGGATCAGCAATGAAGAAGCCGGGCATCGCCGACTATCCAATGGCTGAAACGCAAGGCAAGGCCGTTTGCGGTCCGCGCGGCGTTGCATTGGATCAGATCACACTGGACGCGGTCATGGATGGCTCGATCGGGATCGATGATTTGCGCATCACGCGCGCTGCATTGCACGCGCAGGCCGATATTGCGCGGGACGCCGGACGCGCGGCCTTGGCGCAAAATTTTGAGCGTGGGGCAGAACTGATTGACGTGCCGCAGGACGTCATAATGCAAACATATGAAATGCTGCGCCCGGGCCGTGTGCAATCCAAGCAGGCGTTACTGGATCAGGCCGACATGCTGCGCCGCGACTATGGCGCCGAACAAATCGCGGATTTCTTGGCGCGTGCGGCTGAAATCTATCACCGGCGCGGGTTGTTCCCAAAGGACTAAGCCGCATCACTGCCGTCGATATCGTTCCAACGTTTTTGATGGGGATTCTCCAAACATCACGCGGTAATCGCGGGCGAAGTAACTAAGATGCCAAAATCCATATTCCGTCGCGACGTCTGTCACCGATGATGCGGTTTCAATGGTTTGGCGCACTTCACTTAGACGCAGAGACCGCAAATACTGTACCGGGCTTACGTCCAGAATATCGCGGCACGCGTTTTGCAAGGTCCGCCGGGACACGCCCAATTCAACCGTCAATTCGGCCACGGTGCGCGGGCATTGTGGATTCGATTTCACCAAATCACGGATTTGGGTCACGATATCCCAGTGTTTTACCCCGTGCACCGGACTGGTGACATCTCTGGAGAGACAATCCAATACTGTGCCGACCATCTGGCGGTTCAGCGCGTCGATTTGCGATTGATCCGCTGAGACAAGAGCGGATTTAAGCCCCATAGTACGCCGATTGACCGCGTCCAGCGACGCGGTCAAGATGAAACGTTCTTCCGAGTTGAGCGTGATGGCGCGTCTGCTTTGGGCAAACATCTGACGTAGCTCGGATGTCATTTGCGCCAGTTTGGGATCGCTGATCCCGTCAACGTCGATCTCGATGCCATAAAAGCGAAAGTTCTGCGGAGAAAGGAATTCAAAGCCGGACGAGCCCGAAAACACGAGCAACTGTCCGGCATCCACGGATTCACCACATAGGTAACTTTTGCTTCCCACTTTCACGGGCACGCCAAAGCCGATCTTGTTTTCCGGCACGCCGCCAGTTTGCAATACCTCGCGGTTCATTTGTTCGTCAAAGAACCGGACTGTACCGCGGTCGGTACTGCTGAGAGACCCGGAAAACGGCCCCATACCGATTTGCGAATATGTTTGCTGCCATCCCGCCAACAGTCGCGCCTGTTGGTGGACAGTTTCACTGCGTTCAATAGTCGATGCGGAGCTGGGCATTTGACGTCCTGATACTGCGCCTGAACGATGCCGCTGAATGCGGCAATCGTGTCAATCTTGACGGCACAGGGCAAGCCTAGCCGACGCATCGATTCTACGCAATTTTTTCAATGAGCGCGTTGCACGGTGTCAGGCCTGATCGTTCGCGTCAGGCGCGCTGTAGGCTTTTAGCACCGTTAGCGGCACGATTTCCAACGCGCGGGCATGGGTGGCTTCTAGCCGTACCAGCGGCGCACAATCCTCTTCATGGGCCTGCAAAAACCGCGCAGCGCACAGGCACCATTGATCACCGGGCTTTAATCCGGAAAAGCCAAATTCGGGGCGCGGGGTGCTAAGATCGTTACCAAGATACTTGGAAAACGCCAGAAACTCGGCTGTCATCAGTGCGCATACGGTATGACTGCCGGTGTCTTCGGGGCATGTGTTGCAATGGCCATCGCGGAAAAAACCGGTCACAGGATCTTGGGCCGAGCAAGGGGACAGCATGCCGCCTAGAACATTTACGGGATCGTCTTTGCGCATCATCTGTTTGCCCCTTTGGCAGGACCATAGCGTACAACAGTTTTCAGGCAAGCGGCAGGTTAGCGAAATTTGTCCGCCAGTTTTTGCAATGCGGTGCGCGTGTCAGGCGTCTCCGGCTTTGGCTGGGGATCGGGGGATTTCGCGGGCTGAGGTTTGGGTGATGTACTGCTGCGCGGTGGGGCTGTGCGCAGGGCGACTGCATTCTGAAAGCGGCCCGTGTCGCCGTCGGCCAGAAACGGTGCGCCATCAGATATGCCGCGCAGCATATCATCCAGCCATTCCTGATCAGCCTTGGCAAAATCGTGCAAAACAAAGCCCGGCACAGCTTCTTTACGCCCCGGATGACCAACGCCCATGCGCACACGGCCATAGTCTGGTCCGATGTGCTGATGGATCGAGCGCAACCCGTTGTGCCCGGCATGGCCGCCGCCTGTCTTGACGCGCAGTTTGGCCGGAGCCAGATCGATCTCGTCATGAAAAACGACGATATCATCCGGCGTCAGCTTGTAAAATCGCATGGCTTCGCCGACGGATTGGCCGCTGAGATTCATGAATGTTTCGGGCTTTAGCAACAACACTTTGGTGCCGCCCAGGCGCCCTTCACAGGCCTGACCCTGAAAACGTGCTTTCCAAGGGGCGAATCCATGATCCGACGCAATCCTGTCCAGCGCCATGAATCCGATATTATGGCGATGCCCGGCGTATTTCGCGCCGGGATTTCCCAGCCCTGCAAAGATCAGCACTGCCTTGCCTCCTGCGCGGTTGATGCCTGCAAAGGTCTACGCGGGCAGGGAGGTGGTTGCAACGGGGGCGGTGTACTGTGCAAAAACGAAAAACGCGGCCCTGCCGTGCAGAGCCGCGTTTCCATCTCAAAACCAATCGCGTGATTACGATTCGGCTTCTTCTTCGCCAGCGACGGGCACGTCTGCTGCGTCCACTTCGTCCTCGTCATCCGAATCGGATTTGAGAGCCGACGGAGCGGACACGTTGCAGATCATGAAGTCACGATCGTTGATAACCAGTTTGGACCCTTTGGGCAGTTCGATGTCCGAAATCGTCACCGTGTCGCCGATGTTCTCGACCTTGCTCAGATCGACAACCAGTGTCTCGGGGATGTCGCCCGCAGTCACGATCAACTCAACTTCGTTGCGCACTGTGGTCAGCACACCGCCCTTGCGGATCGCTGGGCACTCATCTTCGTTTGCGAAGTCGACCGGAATGAACAGGTTGATCTTGGTGGTGCGGCGCAAACGCATGAAATCAACGTGTGTTGGCAAGTCTTTGACAACATCGCGCTGTACGTCGCGGCAGATCACGCGGACGTCCTCTTGGCCTTCAACCTTCAGGTTGAACAGCGTCGAGCGGAAGCGGCCTTGCTTGAGGCGCTTCAACAGAACGTTGAACGGAATGTTGATAGGAAGCGGATCGACATCGCCACCAAAAACGATACCCGGAACCATGCCTTCGCGGCGTGCAGCACGAGCGGCGCCCTTGCCCGTCCCCGTGCGTTCCTGGGCGTGAAGATCAGGAATTTCTCCAGCCATGATAATTCTCCATAGATTAGGGCGGGACTCCTCCAAGGCTGTAGCCCCGCGTGAAGCCGCGCGTATAGACCGCTTTTGCCGGCTTGGAAAGAGCAAACACCTGCGCGCGACGCGGATCAAGGAATGCCTACGGCGTAGGTATTTGGAGAAAGATGAAATCTGGAGGCGCCCGCCGGGGAGGGTTGTCAGTCAGGCGGGCGCTGCCCGTTTGCAGGGTACATGACCCAAAGCGTCGTTCAGGCCCAATCGCCGGTAAAGTGTTTGGGTACCATCAGGATGTCGTGATCTACCTCGCGAATATCGCGATGCCCGCAAAACGCCATCGACACGTCCAGCTCTTTGTGAATGATTTCGAGCGCCTTTGTCACGCCTGTTTCACCCATCGCTCCCAGACCATAGACAAAGGCGCGTCCGACATAGGTGCCCTTGGCCCCCAGCGCGAGCGCTTTGAGCACGTCCTGACCCGAACGGATACCGCTGTCGAGATGGACCTCGATCCTGTCACCTACCGCGTCCATGATCGCGGGCAAGGCACGAATGGCCGACAATGCGCCGTCCAGTTGTCGCCCGCCGTGGTTGGAGACGATGATCGCATCCGCGCCTACGTTGAGCGCCTCGCGCGCGTCGCGCGGGTCGATTATGCCTTTGATGATCAACGGCCCGTCCCACATCTTGCGGAACTGGCGGATGCGGTCCCAATCCAATGCTTCGTCAAATGCTTCGGCGGTCCATGAACTGAGTGAGGACGGGTCGCTAACGCCTTGGGCATGGCCCACGATGTTGCCAAAGAACCGCCGTTTCGTGCCCAGCATGCCAAGGCCCCAGTGCACCTTTGTCATCATGTTGGCCACCGAACGTGGTGTCAGTTTGGGCGGGGCGCTTAGGCCATTTTTGATGTCTTTATGGCGTTGCCCCAGCACCTGTAGATCCACGGTGATCACTGCAGCCGAACATTTGGCTGCCTTGGCGCGATCAAACAGGCGCTGCATGAAGTCGTCGTCCTTGAGCGTGTAGACCTGCATCCAAAAGGGTTTGGTCGTGTTCTCGGCCACATCCTCGATCGAGCAAATCGACATGGTCGACAGGGTAAAGGGCACGCCGAATTTCTCAGCCGCGCGCGCAGCCTTGATTTCACCATCGGCGTTTTGCATGCCGGTCAGACCGACAGGTGCCAGTGCCACCGGCATGGCCACGTCCTGTCCGATCATTTGACTGGCTGTCGAGCGGTTGGACATGTCCACCGCGATCCGTTGGCGCAGCAGGATATCGGCAAAGTCTGTCGTGTTGGCGCGAAAGGTCTGTTCTGTCCAACTGCCGGATTCGGCGTAATCATAGAACATGCGCGGAACCCGGCGCTGGTAAATGCGACGCAGGTCTTCGATTGAGGTGATGGCGGGCATGATCTGGCCCCTTTCGCACAATTGGGTATGTTTTTTTACCAATCGTATCGGACGCACGCAATGGCACTGTGTACCTCCATTTTTTCGTGCGGATTTGGTGGTTTGATGTGCGCCGATTCCTGAAATCGGCCATTATTTTTAGAAATCGGAGGGCATTGGGCGGTATAGGTCCCTATATCGACCGGGCGAAACCAAAGGACCGAAATCATGTTGTTCGTCATCGACACTATGCTGCGTGGCGCAGCGATTTCTGTTGGCCTGCTGACCTGCCTGATCATTCTACGCAGCGCCGATGCGCGAGGGCGCGCCATGCCTTGTTTCGCTGTTGTGTTACTGGAGGGCAGTTATCTGATGGTGTCTGGGCAAACTGCGGATGTTTTCCCCGTGGCGGTGCGCACTGTGTTCGAGGCGGGCGCGATTTTGGCCCCGATTGCCTTGACATGGTGGATGTTGGATTTCTTTCTGGATGAGGTCAAATGCCGTCGCCGCTGGATCGGATTTGCCTGTCTGACGGTGGTCGTACGGATACTGACCGTGACATTTGGCCTGAACCCGCTGATTTGCGGGGCAATGGCAATTGTACTTTACCTGGGTTTAATGTGGCTGGCGATGGTCAGTGCGCGAGATGATCTGGTTGAACAAAGGCGACGTTTCCGCCCGATGTTTGTTGCGGTGATGGCCGCATTTGCGGCGATCAAGACGGCCATTGATGTCATTTGGGATGGGGCGCTGCTTTCGCCTTTGGTCATGTTGGGGCAAACCGCCAGTTTTCTGATTTTTGCAGTTCTGTTTGCGGGATGGGCCTTGCGCACACAACCGGCATTGGCCGTCCCCGCACCCCGGCGGCGCGCCCCTTTGGCTGTGGTTGCCGATCCGGTGGATCGCATCGCCATCGAGCGGATCAATGCGGCGATGCAGGCCCAGATATGGCGTCGCGAGGGGTTAACCATTGGCGCATTGGCCAGTGAGCTGGGCCTGCCAGAACACCGTGTGCGTCGGGCGATCAACCAAGGCTTGGGGTATCGAAATTTTCCGGCCTTCGTGAACGCTTTTCGGATAGAGGCCGCAAAACGGGCGTTGGCCGCACCGGAGAACGCCGCGCGCACGATCTTGGAAATTGCCTATGACAGCGGGTTTGCTTCGTTGGGGCCATTCAACCGTGCTTTTCGCAGTGAGACCGGACAGAGCCCAACAGATTTCCGTCGGATGGCGTTGGAGGTGGGCGCGCCGATTCCTGCCGCTGGCTGATCAGAATTGAAAGATGCACGCCGGATTTCGGGATCGGCGTGATCAGGCAAGGCAGTCTGGCCAGATGTGGTTCAAACGAAACCACAGGAGAAAAACATGTCCCGTTTTACATTTGTCTTTGCCATGATGATGGGGGCCAGCGCAGCGCAGGCGTTTGCCGGAATTCCCCAGATGCCAACGCTCTGGCCACACATCACGACCGACCAAAGCCCCGCCCCCCTGACCATGCCGCATGGCGCGGAGCCGGCATCGGATGGGCCATCGCGCCGGTAGGTTGCGTCAGCTTCCGCCCGAGGCCGTGTTGGTGATCAATGCCTTGATCATGGCGCGTGCGCTGTCGCTGCTCCAATCAGCATCGCCCTGCATCCGTGCAATTTCCTGCCCGTCCGGCGATACGATGACCGAGATGGGCAGGCCCAAAACTCCCATCTCGCGCGCGACTGCCTGCTTGGGGTCGCGGTGTAATGGCAGGTTGGTGACGCCGATGTCGCCGAAGAAGGCCTTGATTGCCGGGGGAGGATTGCGGCCGGTTGCCAGAGTGACGACTTGAAAATTATCGCCACCGAATTCGTCTTGTAATGCGGACAGCATCGGCATTTCCTTGCGACAAGGTGCACACCATGTGGCCCAGAAGTTCAGTAACAAGAATTTGCCCTGATACTCTGCCAGTGTCATGTTCGCGCCCGAATCAGTTAAGAAAGCCGCTGTCGCGACCGGCTTGGACGCGCTGTGAAAGCGTAGTTTTTGCATGTCACCTTCCAGCATCTGCTGATAGCCGCTGTAATCTGCGCTGACAGAGGATCTAGCGCTGATACCGGCGGGGGTGCCGGTGGTGTGAAACCCAAGGGCAAGCCCAGCTGCAATTGCACAGCCAGCTACGGCGATATAAAGGAAGGCGGAACGAGACAGGCGCATTTTTATTCCAGACGGGTTAGGCATGGCAGATAAATCCTCGAACCAGATGTGGGGCGGCCGCTTTGCCGCTGGACCAGACGCGATCATGGAGGCGATAAACGCTTCGATCGGATTTGACCAACGGTTGGCGGCGCAGGATATCGCCGGATCAAGGGCCCATGCGGCCATGCTGGCGGCTACAGGTATTCTGACTGATAAGGACGCTGACGCGATAGGGGAAGGCCTGCTCACGGTCTTGTCAGAAATTGAAGGCGGCACGTTTCAGTTTTCCACTGCGCTGGAAGACATCCATATGAACGTTGAGGCGCGCCTGAAAGAGCTGATCGGTGATCCGGCAGGGCGTGTGCACACGGGCCGTTCTCGCAATGATCAGGTTGCGACCGATTTCAAACTGTGGGTGCGTGATCAACTGGACGCAACCGAAGGCGCGCTACTGGCCCTGATCCGGGCGCTTTTGACGCAGGCCGAAGCAGGGGCCGATTGGGTCATGCCCGGCTTTACGCATCTGCAAGTGGCGCAACCGGTGACATGGGGCCATCACATGATGGCCTATGTCGAGATGTTCGCCCGTGACCTTGGCCGGATGCGTGACGCGCGTGCGCGAATGAACGAATGCCCGCTGGGGGCCGCCGCGCTTGCGGGAACCAGCTTTCCGATTGATCGGGATATGACGGCGCAGGCACTGGGTTTTGACCGGCCTGCGGCCAATTCTCTGGATGCGGTCAGCGACCGGGATTTCGCATTGGAGTTTTTGGGTGCTGCCAGCATTTGCGCCATGCACCTTAGCCGGATGGCAGAGGAACTGGTGATCTGGTCTTCGGCGCAGTTCCGGTTCGTGACGTTGTCGGACCGGTTTTCGACCGGATCGTCGATCATGCCGCAAAAGAAGAACCCAGACGCCGCTGAGTTGATCCGTGCCAAGATCGGGCGCATCTTTGGGGCCAATGTGGCCTTGACCATGGTGATGAAAGGCCTGCCGCTGGCTTATTCCAAGGATATGCAGGAAGATAAAGAACAGGTGTTTGACGCCGCCGACAACCTGATGCTGGCGCTGGCCGCGATGGAGGGCATGGTGCGAGATATGAGCGCGAATGTCGCCGTGCTGGAAGCGGCCGCCGCGACAGGGTTTTCCACGGCAACCGATCTGGCCGACTGGCTGGTGCGGGTGCTGGACATGCCATTCCGCGAGGCGCATCATGTGACCGGCACGCTGGTGGGCATGGCCGAGGCAAAGGGCGTAGATTTGCCGGATCTGAGCCTTGAAGACATGCAATCTGTTCACGCAGATATCCGCAAGGATGTATTTGATGTGCTGGGCGTGCATAACTCGGTGGCCAGCCGTGTCAGTTATGGTGGCACGGCCCCGGCGCAAGTTCGCGCGCAGGTCGCCCGCTGGAAAGGGATCGTGACATGAAAATTGCATTGGCCTGTTTGACTGTATTGGCATTGGGGGCGTGCGGCGTGGACGGCCCGCCTGTCCGCCCATCGGTGAAAACCACGGTCGGGACTGGATCCAAAAATGGTAACGCCAGCGTCACCAGTGATTGGATCAGCGGGAATGTCAGCATGCATGTGGGCACGTCCTTGTAAACCATGTGCCACTTGCGGTGGATAAGTCAGGTCTGAGAGAAACGTGTATCTAACGCTGGTGGCCCCTGGCAGGGCACCGCGCGTTGTAAGCGTTGGCATTCAGGTATTTTTAGAAAGATGAAAGCGGGAAGGCTGCACGTTGGATCATTTTCTGTATCGAGACGGTGTTTTACACGCTGAAGACGTGCCTGTGGCCGAGATTGCGGCGGCTGTTGGGACGCCGTTTTACCTGTACTCTACCGCGACCTTGGAGCGGCATTACCGCTTATTTGATGAGGCGTTGGAGGGGCTGGACCATCTTGTTTGTTATGCGATGAAGGCGGCCAGCAATCAGGCGATTTTGCGCACGCTGGCACGGTTGGGCGCAGGTATGGATGTGGTGTCGGGCGGTGAATATCTGCGTGCGAAGGCGGCAGGTGTGCCGGGGAGCAAGATTGTGTTTTCCGGTATCGGCAAGACGGCCCATGAGATGGAGTTGGCGCTTTTGGGGGGCATTCGTCAGTTTAACATCGAGAGCGAGCCCGAGATGGAGGTTTTAAGCGCTGTCGCCGTGAAACTGGGCAAGGTCGCGCCGATTACGGTGCGTGTGAATCCGGATGTGGACGCGAAAACCCATGCCAAGATTGCCACGGGTAAGTCCGAGAACAAGTTTGGCATCCCGATCTCTCGCGCGCAGTCGGTTTATGCCCATGCCGGGTCTCTTCCGGGGCTGGAGGTGATTGGCATTGACGTTCATATCGGCAGCCAACTGACCGATCTTGAGCCATTCCGGCAGGCCTATCGCAAGGTGTCGGACTTGACTGAGGCGCTGCGCGCGGAAGGTCACGACATTCGCCGGCTGGATCTGGGCGGGGGCTTGGGCATTCCATATGCTCAGACCAATGAGGCGCCGCCCTTGCCCAGTGCTTATGGTGCGATGATCCGCGAGGAACTGGGCCATCTGGGCTGTGAGATAGAGATCGAGCCGGGTCGGTTGATCGCTGGAAATGCGGGGATCATGGTATCCAAAGTGATCTATGTAAAATCAGGTGAAGGTCGAGATTTCCTGATCCTTGACGGGGCGATGAATGATTTGATCCGTCCGGCAATGTATGACGCGTGGCATGATATTGTTCCGTTGGTACAGCCTGCTGCGGGCGTGGCGCAACGCCCCTACGATATCGTTGGGCCCGTATGCGAAAGTGGTGATACCTTTGCCAAGCAACGCATGATGCCGCCCCTGAATGCAGGCGATCTGGTGGCATTTCGCAGTGCCGGTGCCTATGGGGCGGTCATGTCGAGCGAGTATAACACACGCCCCATGATCCCCGAGGTTATGGTCAATGGGCATGAATTCGCCGTGATTCGTGCGCGACCAAGCTTTGACGAAATGATAAATCGCGATACCATCCCAGAATGGCTGTGATGCGCGGCCTGCGCGAACGCCCCCAGCGGAGAGGTGAATGGCCCAAGACCCCAACCGACCCCAGATCCTGACGGGTCTACTGCGGTCACGACTGCGTGTCCCGCTGACACTGACATGGGCGGGCCTGCTGGCCGAGCGCCTGGTGCAGGCATTCTGGCCTCTTTGGACCTTGGTCGCAAGCGTGGCCGCAGTGTTGATGTTGGGTGTGCAGGATTGGGCGATGGTCGAATTGGTCGGGGCGGCGCTGATTGCCTCGGCCTTGGGGGGGATTGCCCTGTTGATCCATGGCGTGCGGCGGTTCAATTGGCCGCGACGGGCCGAAGCGCTGGCGCGGATGGATGCCACGTTGCCGGGGCGCCCTTTGCAGGCGTTGGGTGACGCGCAGGCCATCGGGCGGGGGGATGCCGCATCAGAAGCATTGTGGCATGCGCATTTACGCCGGATGACAGAGGCCGCAAAGGGCGCGCGTGCGGTTCAGCCCGATCTGCGCGTATCGCGCCGTGATCCTTTTGGTCTGCGCTATATTGCCTTGCTTGGGTTGTTGGTGGCATTGGCGTTCGGGTCGGTCTGGCGGGTGGGGAGCGTGGCACAGATCGCGCCGGGCGCTGGCGCGCTGGCGGCGGGTCCGACTTGGGAGGGCTGGGTCGAGCCACCTGCTTATACCGGTCTGCCCAGCTTGTACTTAAGTGATCTGGGTAAGGTGTTTGACGCTCCGCAGGGCAGCCGTGTCACGTTGCGATTTTATGGTGAAGTCGGCGCATTGGCCCTGACGGAAACGGTGTCGGGACGTGTTGACGGCCTTGGTGCGGCGACGGACAGCGATCATAGCTTTACAATTGCGCAGTCTGGCAAACTGTCTATTGACGGCCCCGGCGGGCGCAGTTGGGACGTGAGGGTCATACCTGACACGCCACCACAGGTGTCTTTGCTTGAAACCGGTGCGCGCACCACGTTTGACGGTCAGATGAGCCAGCCGTTTGAGGCGCGCGACGATTATGGCATCACCAAAGGAACCGCGACATTTTCGCTGAACCTTGATCAGGTGGACCGCCGGTTTGGTCTGACAGTGGATCCCGAGCCGCGCGAGCCGATCACGCTGGATCTTCCGCTACCTATCGCTGGTAGCCGCGCCGAGTTTTCCGAGACGTTGGTGGAAAATTTGTCGCAACACCCTTGGGCACACCTACCTGTGACCCTGACATTGGGTGTCGAGGATGCTGAGGGCCAGAGCGGGGACAGCCAGCCGTTGACGATGTCTCTGCCTGCCCGACGTTTTTTTGATCCGTTGGCCGCGTCTGTGATCGAACAGCGCCGTGACCTTTTGTGGTCGCGTGAAAACGGTACGCGCGTCGCTCAGGTGTTGCGTGCGGTGACCTATGCGCCTGAAGAGGGGCTGTTTCGCAAGGAAACGTCCTATTTGCGGCTGCGGGTTATTCTGCGGCGGTTGGAAACGCTGGTGGCCTTCGACGGGCTGACGACCGAGGCGCGCGATGAACTGGCCGCGGCGCTGTGGGATCTGGCCTTGCAGCTGGAAGACGGCGATATCGGTGACGCGCTGGAGAGGATGCGCAAAGCTCAGGAACGGCTAAGCGAGGCGATGCGCAACGATGCCAGTGATGATGAAATTGCCCGTCTGATGCAGGAATTGCGTGACGCGACGGACGACTATCTGCGGCAGAAATCCCAACAGGCCGAGCGTGATGGAGGACCGGATCAACCGGATCAATCCGGCGAGAATGCGATGCAGCTGTCTCAACAAGACCTGCAAGACATGATGGATCGGATTCAGGATCTTATGGAACAGGGCCGCATGGCCGAGGCCGAACAGGCGCTGCGTGAGTTTCAGGAGATGATGGAAAACCTGCGCGTAACCGAAGGGCAGGGCCAGCAGGGGCAAAGCCCCGGCGAACAGGCAATGGAGGGCTTGGCCGACACCTTGCGCGAACAGCAAGGCCTGTCTGATCAGGCCTTCCGCGATTTGCAGGAACAGTTCAACTCTGGCGCGCAGGCGGGAGAAAGTCAGGGGAACGAAGGGCGCAACGGTGGCGAAGGCCGTGGTCAAAGTCATGAAGGTCAGAACGGAAGCGGCTCTGGCAGCGGCGCAGAGCAAGGCCAATCCGAGCAGCAGGGCGAGGGGGCAGATCCGGGCACTTTGGCCCAGCGGCAAGAGGCCCTGCGCCGCGAACTTGAACGTCAGAATGATGCGCTGCCCGGCAGTGGCGAGGCGGGTGAGGCCGCGCGCGATGCATTGGAGCGCGCGGGCCGTGCCATGGAGGGTGCGGAAGATGCGCTGCGTCAGGACAATCTGGCCGAGGCGATTGATCGCCAATCTGAAGCGATGGAAGCCCTGCGCGAAGGCATGCGAAATCTGGGCGAGTCGATGGCGCAGGAAAACCAGAGCCGTCAGGGCGGACAGGGTCAGGCACGCGGGAGCGACGGCGGCCAGCAATCTGACCCGTTGGGGCGCGTCCCCGGTCAGGGTGATCGTTTGGGAAGCCAAGACAGTCTATTGCAGGGTGAGGATGTGTATCGCCGTGCCCGTGAATTGCTGGATGAAATCCGCCGCCGTTCAGGGGAGGGCGACCGCCCCGAAGTCGAGCGAAACTATTTGGAACGATTGCTGGAACGGTTTTAGGACAGCATTCAAAACCGGGCGGGGCGTCAGGCTAGTGCGGGTTTGCGCAATGCGCTGATGGCCTCGATCAACGCGGCGGCAATAATGAGCACCCCACCAGACAATTGCATGAGGCCGAACGGTTCATCCAGAAACAGTGCTCCGGATCCGACGCCTGACACGATCTCAAGCGTAAAAAGAAAGCTAAGCAACGCAGGGGTCAGCCGTTGTGCACTCCATGTTGTCAGGCCCAGAATGGGCAGCAGATAAACGGCCCCGATCAGCAGGGCGATCCCCATGGCGGGGCCAGTGTCCGCAGCGGGCATGGATTCGCCGGTCATGGCGACAAACGCTAGTGACAAAACTCCGGCCCAGATGACCGTGGCCAGTGTCAGCACCGATGCGGTCGATCGTTCACCAGTGAACACCAGCGCAGCCCCAACAGCCCAAGCAACCCCGGACATCAGCGCCAGACCATCACCCAATCCGATAGACGACAGACTAAGGTCGCCACCCATCACCAGATAGGCCCCAATCAGGGATAGCCCCAGCGTCAAAGAGGACGCATGTCGCCAGCGATGCCCCATAAAAGCCCATTCGATGATCTTGCTCCATGCCGGTGCAAGATAAAACAGCAGGATGACCCGGACGACATCCGACATGGTCAATGCGACTGAATAGGATGCAAATGCCAGCCCGATCAGGGCCGCGCCCATCATTGTACGTGCGCTGATGCGCAGCGAGACACGCCCGATGATCATATAAGCCCCGATGGTCAGCGCCGCGCCCAGATTACAGACGATTCCGGCCTGCGCACCGGTCAGGCCCATGCTTTCGATCCAGCGCATGGGAATCCACCACAGCCCCCAAAGGACGGCTGAAAAGAATGTCGCGATGACAGGCGCAAAAGACGTGGCACCACTGCTTGCGGCGCTGTGAGGGGCATCCACTGGCCGGGTCATGGCTGAAACGGCCAGTGCATTTTGGATTCAACTGCCGTTTTGGGACGCGGCAGGTGCCGTGTCGGGGGCTGTGGGGGTATTTGTGCCACTGGCCATCGTATCAAGCCACGCCATCAATGCGGCGATCTGACCATCCAGCCAGACGCGAAGCCCATCGACCCAGACGACGTAATCCGTCAATACGCCCTGCAACGCAGGTAGCTTGCGGGCCAACGCAGGGGCAAACATGTAAACCAACATCGCAATCACCGCGATCAGAACGACCAAGAGGAAACCGCGTCGGAACCCACCGCGCGCGGGTGCGATGGGTTCGGGGTAGGGGTCATATTCGTCCGCGTCCGCCTGCATGTCGGAATTTGACCCAAGCGAAGAATTGATCTCTTCGATGTCGGGAAACAGGCTGCGCCGTGACGAGGGATCGATTCCGTCCAAAGGATCGTCATCGGCGTCAGGGTGGTGTGACAGGGCATCGGCATCTTCGCCACGTAAACGGGCCATGCGGGCGCGGGCCTCGCGGGCGCGGCGCTCGCCATCGTTGATATCTTCAAGCCCGAGATCGGGTTGGGTTTCCAACCCGCCCGCCCCTTCGTTCTGGGCTGCGCGCGCGCGCTGTTCGCGCTCGGCCTCTTCACGCAGGACTTCTGCTACGTCTGGGTCAAGACCGCGACGGGCGCGGATGGGGGCGCTGGGCGTGGGGTCTGACTGTGGTTCTGGTTCGATATCTGTGGTGCTGTCGGACGCGTCCTCGGGCTGTTCATCGGGGGAGTCGGACTGGTGTTCGTCGGTCGGAGGGACATCTTCCCACGTATCTGCATCATCGAGATTTGTGTCTGCGTCGTGTTCTTCTGCCCCGGGTAGCGGATGGTCGGGGTGGGCCTGGAACCATGTATCGCCACAGTTTGAACATTGCACATCTCGTCCCGATTCCGGAATTACATCATCCGGAACTTCGTATTGCGCGCCGCAATTCGGGCATGTCAACCTCATTAGAACACCTGTCGTTTGCCCGGTTTATCCGGCGCTGCCATTCACCATTGTTACCCTAGGAGTAAAAGGAAAGGCGGAAAAGAGCAAAGGATTTGCGCCGTGTGATTGCAACAGCGCGCAGGCTGGGGCATTTAGGAAGCAATTTGATAGGGGTGCGGGCGTGATCGAGTTAGAGAATGTGGCCTATTCCTATGGTGGGGCCGAGTTACTGAGTGACATATCGCTCAAGCTGCAACCGGGGTCTTTCCATTTCCTGACCGGGCCTTCGGGCGCGGGCAAGACGACGTTGCTAAAGCTGTGCTATGGCGCGTTGATCCCCACCGCAGGCTATGCGCGGTTGTTTGACCGCGATGTGCGCGAGTTTGACCGCGATGATATCGCAATGGCGCGCCGCCGCATCGGAGTGGTGCATCAGGACTGCCAGTTTTTGAACCATCTTAGCGTGTCTGACAACATCGCGTTGCCGTTGACGGTTTCAGGGCGCGATACGCTGGACGAGTCGGCGAACCTGCATGAACTGACGAACTGGGTCGGCCTGACGCAACGCGCAGGCGCGCTACCGCCTGAATTGTCGGGCGGTGAACGCCAACGTGCCGCGCTGGCGCGCGCGGTCATTATGTCGCCTGACGTGGTTCTGGCGGATGAGCCGACGGGCAACGTTGATTGGGAAATGTCCCAACGCCTGATGCGCCTGCTGATCGAACTGAACCGCATGGGTAAGACGATCATGATCGCCACGCACGATCTGGCCCTGATCCGGGCAGCCAAGACGCATGTACAGGCCCGCGTGTTGCGGATTTCAAACCGGCGTTTGCAATTGGCAGGGGCGGATTTATGACCGCCATTCTGGATATGGTCCGTTCCTTTTTGGCAGGAGATGCGCAGGCCGATCGCGTCGTGCCGCCCACAGGATTCACGGCATGGCTGACAGTGTTTAGCGCAGGTGCGATGGCCTTTCTGGCGGTCTTTGCACTGGCGCTGTCGCTGGCGACCTCGCGTTTGGCGGATCGGTGGGGGGATGCGCTGGCGCGCAGTTCGACCTTGCGGATATCTGCGCCCGAAGGGCAGATGCTGGCACAAACCGATGCAGCATTGCAGGTTCTGTCGACCACGCCGGGCGTTGCCTCGGCGCGGGCACTGGATGCGTCCGAGCAGCGCGCATTGCTGGAACCGTGGTTTGGCCCCGATCTGCCGGTTGAAAGCCTTCCTATCCCGCAATTGATCGAGGTGATCGAGACAGCTGATGGATATGACGCTGCCGGGTTGCGTTTGCGACTGGCTGCCGAAGTGCCTGGCGCGGTTCTGGATGATCATACCCGCTGGCGGCGGCCCTTGGTACATGCCGCATCGCGACTGCGCCTTTTGGGGTGGATGTCGCTGGTGTTGATCGGCGGTACGGTGGCGGCGATGATCACATTGGCCGCCAACGCAGCCCTGTCGGCCAACGCCCAAGTCATCGGTGTGCTGCGTCTGGTCGGGGCGCGAGATGTTTACATCGCGCAGGCCTTCGTGCGCCGCTTTACCCTACGAGCGCTTGCGGGTGCGGGTGCGGGCATGGTCGTTGGCTGTTTGGCCATATTGCTGTTGCCCGGTGCCGATGTGGGCGGTGGTTTTCTGACCGGCCTTGGGTTTCAAGGTTGGCATTGGTTCTGGCCGCTGTTGATCCCGCCATTGACGGCGCTTGTGGCGTTCTTGGCCACGCGTGCAGCAGCGCAACGTACCCTAAAGGACATGTCATGAAGTTTGCAGTGCAATGGATTCGATCGCTGCTGTTTGTCGGTCAGATGTATTTGATGATGGCTATGATTGGTCTGCTGTATTTCCCATGGGCGGTGTTTAGCCCCAAGGGCGCGCGCGCCGCCTGCAAGGCTTATTGTCGCTGGGTGCGCTGGACGGCGCGCTGGATGGTCGGCCTACGCACCGAGGTGCGTGGCACCCCACCGACAGGCGAGGTTTTGATCGCTGCCAAGCATCAGTCGTTTCTGGATATCATGCTGATCTTTGGCGCAGTGCCTGCCGGAAAGTTCATCATGAAACGTGAGCTGATGTATGCGCCTGTGATCGGTCAATATGCCCTGCGTATCGGGTGTGTACCTGTTGATCGCGGCAAGCGCAGCGCGGCAATCAAAAAGATGGTTGCGGATGTGGCCAAGGGTGCGCAGTTGCCCGGTCAGCTGATTATCTATCCGCAAGGAACCCGCATCGCGCCGGGCGTGGTTGCCCCTTACAAGGTCGGCTCGGGCGCGCTGTATGGCGAACTGCAGCAGGACTGCATCCCGGTCGCAACCAATGTCGGCGTTTTTTGGCCGCGCAAGGGTATTATGCGTCAGCCAGGGACAGCCGTGGTGGAATTTCTGCCCCCGATCAAAGCGGGGTTGGACAAGGCGACGTATATGGCACGGTTGCAAAATGAAATCGAAACGGCCTCGGATGCGTTGATGGCCGAAGCGGGGTTTGACGCTGATGGAATTCGTTAAAGATATCGCGGCGCTTGAGGCGCTCTATGGCACGCCCAGTGTACCTGCGATGCGCAAGGTGGCCACGCGGCTGACGCCGCTCTATCGCAAGTGGATTATGGTTTCGCGGTTTTGCGTGCTAAGCACTGTAGGGCCGGAGGGCACCGATGGCAGCCCGCGGGGCGATGATGGCCCGGTGGTGCTGGAATTGGACGACCGGACGTTGGCGATGCCGGATTGGCGTGGCAATAACCGCATGGACAGTCTGCGCAATATCGTGGCTGACGGGCGGGTGTCGCTGATGTTCATGGTGCCGGGGTCAAACACGGTTGTTCGGGTGAATGGAGAGGCGCGCGTCACGACCGATGCCGATCTGTGCGCGCGGTTCGAAGCCAAGGGGCGGTTGCCGCGTTCGGTTATCGTGATCAAAATCTCCGAGGTTTACGCCCAATGCGCACGCGCACCGCTACGCGCCGGATTGTGGCACCGTGACGATAGCGCCGAGGTGCCCGCATTCGGGGATATTCTGGCGGAATTAACCGATGGCGAAGTCGGGGGCGCAGCCTATGAGGCCGCTTCGGCCGCGCGTCTTACGGATTCGATGTGGTAGGGTCAGACTGCTGCCTGACGCCCCCGCCACATGATGAAAATCCCCGACAACACGATCAAGCCGGACCCGATCATCATCGAGAGGGTTAATTGCTCGTTGAACCACAAGACCCCCAATGCCAGACCGAATAGAAGCCGTGTGTAACGAAACGGCGTAACGGCAGACACCTCGCCGGTGCGCATAGCCCGCATCAGACAGCTGTAAGCGGCCGTTCCCACGGCAATCGCTGCCAGTAGATACAGGGATGCCAGCATTTCGGGCATAACAAATGCCCTGCCTTGCCAGATCGAGAAAAGTGCGCCAGCGATGATGAGCGCTCCGAAGCCATAAAGGCCCAGAATGGCCGTCCCCAACGAGGCGGGCGCGGCCCGGCTGGCCAGATCACGCCCGGCAAAGCCCAGCATCCCCAGTACGGCCAGGATGGATAGTACCGAAAAGCTGTCGGTGCCAGGTTGCACAATGATCAGCACCCCGGCCAGCCCCACTACGATTGCCGTCCATCTACGCCAGCCCACACGCTCGCCAAAAACCATTGCCGCGCCAGCAACCACCACCAACGGCGTTGCTTGCAAGATCACAGTTGCGGCGGACAGGGGCGTCAACGCAATGGCCAACGTGTAAAACAGGCGGCCGACGATTTCAAAAACGACGCGTATGCGCATAGGCCGCGAAACCACAGCGCGTGGAAACAGGTTTTGCCCATGAGCCAGAGCGATCACGGCGAACACGCAAACCCCGCCCAGACCGAAAAGGATCATGATTTGCCCCACTGGGATCGTGTCGGCGGCAGCCTTGAGAAACGAATCCTCAATAGCAAAACCCGCCATGGCTGTGATCATCCAAAGACTGCCCAGCAAGTTCGCCCGGCGTTTGACCACGCTGTCAGTCGTCATCATGTTTCCAGTTTTTCAGGGAGCCCAACGCGGGCCGGGCGACCCCACTTTGTGACGGGGGGCCAAAAGTATTGGCGACAAGGCGTGTTCACACGCCTTGTCAGTTTGTCTTGACGCGCTCGCAACCGCTCAGGCGTGGATTGCGCCGTCCCCACAGGCCAGCGCGGCTTCGCGCACCGCTTCGGAATAGGTGGGGTGGGCGTGGCAGGTCAGGGCCAGATCCTGTGCGGACGCACCGAACTCCATCGCGACGCAGACCTCGTGGATCAATTCACCCGCGCCGGGGCCGATGATATGACAGCCCAAAATCCGGTCTGTTTCCTTGTCCGCCAGCAGTTTTACGAAACCATCCCCGGCAAAATTCGCCTTGGCCCGTGCATTGCCCATAAAGGGGAACTTGCCCACTTTGTAAGCGCGACCGGCTTCTTTCAGGTCTTGTTCGGTTGCGCCGACGTTGGCAACCTCGGGGTGCGTGTAGATCACGCCGGGGATGATGCCATAGTTGACATGGCCATGTTTGCCCGCCAGCACTTCGGCACAGGCCATGCCTTCGTCCTCGGCTTTGTGGGCCAGCATGGGGCCATCGATGGCGTCGCCGATAGCATAGATGCCCTTGACGTTGGTCTGCCAATGATCGTCGGTCTGAATCTGGCCGCGCTTGGATATCTCGACGCCCAGCGATTCCAGCCCCAGACCGTCTGTATATGGCTTGCGCCCAGTGGCCAACAGCACGACATCAGCGTCCAGCACATGTTCGCTGTCGTCCTTGCGCAGCTTGTAATGCACCTTGGCCTTGGATTTGGTCGTTTCGGCTTTTTGTACCGCCGCACCCATCACAAATTTCAGGCCCTGCTTCTTCAAGGTCCGCTGAAAGGTCTTTTGAATTTCTGCGTCCATGCCGGGGGTGATGGCATCAAGGAATTCAACCACAGTTACCTCGGCGCCCAGACGCGAATAGACGCTGCCCATTTCCAGACCAATCACGCCTGCGCCGATCACAACCATTGTTTTCGGGATTTTGCCCAGTTCTAATGCGCCGGTAGAGGTGACCACAACCTTTTCGTCCACGTCCACACCCGGCAGACTGGCGGCCTCGGAACCTGTGGCAACGATGATGTTCTTGGCTTCGTGGATGTCGTCGCCCACTTTGACGCGGCCTGCTTCGGGGATAGAGCCCCACCCCTTCAGCCAGTCGATTTTGTTCTTTTTGAACAGGAATTCAATGCCCTTGGTATTCTGGCCGATTACATCGTCCTTGTAAGACAGCATTTGTTTCCAATCGACCGAGGGGCTTTTGCCCTTTAGGCCCATCGCGGCAAAGTTATGTTCGGCCTCGTGCAGCATATGCGAGGCGTGCAGTAACGCTTTGGAAGGAATGCAGCCTACGTTCAGGCAGGTGCCGCCCAGCGTGTCACGCCCTTCGACGCAGGCGGTTTTGAGCCCCAGTTGGGCACAGCGGATTGCGGCAACGTAGCCACCGGGGCCAGCGCCGATCACGATGACGTCATATTGAGCCATGGAAGGTTCCTTTGGGTCTGATACATTTGTGCGCAAACAGACAGGGATTTGGCGGGGGCGTCAACCGGGAGCACGCGGAGCAAAGGCGCATTCGGCAATGGTAAGGGCATGGTGACGCAACCCCAAAGGCGCGCGCGGGCCTGTTACGCCGACAAACGGCGCGCGATCCCGGCCATAAAGTCCAGCCCCTGCTGTAATTCTCCCAGCGTGATGTATTCGTCCGGGGCGTGGGCGCGGTCGATCGAACCGGGGCCGCAGACAACGGCGGAAAAGCCCGCATCGCTGAAATATCCCGCGTCGGTCCCAAAGGACACCACGTTATGGCTGTTGCGTCCGGTTACGTCGGCCACAAAGGTGGCGGCGGTTTCGGCGTTGCGATCATCCAGACCGGGCACGGCGACCTCGGTCAGGATATCAATTCGGGCTTCGGGGGCAATGGCCCGCATCGGGGGCAACAAAACAGAGGTGGCATAGTCTTCGATTTCTGCAATCACAGCGCGGCTGCTTTCACCGGGCAGGGGGCGGTACTCCCAATCGAAATTGCACCATCCGGCGGTGGCATTGCGCGCAACGCCGCCTTCGATCGTTCCGATGTTGAACGTGCCGTAGGGCGGAAAATAGGGTGAATCCGCAACCGGAGACGCGGCAATCCGCGCGCCGATCTCTTCGATTTTGGCGATCAGCCGCATCGCGGTCGAAATCGCGTTGACCCCGCGTGTTGGGTCGCAGGAATGGACGGCGTGCCCGGTGATCTCTGTGCGCATTTCGGTGCCACCCTTATGGCCGGTCACGATGTCCATGCCGGTTGGCTCTCCCACAATCACCACCTCGGGGCGCAGCGGATAACCCGCCATTTGCTCCAAAAGGACGGGCATGCCATGTCCGCCGGTTTCCTCGTCATAGGTAAAGGCGATATGCACAGGGCGTCGCAATCCGGCAGTCTGAAATAGCGGGATTGAAGCCAGAACACAGGCCAGAAACCCCTTCATATCGACCGACCCGCGCCCATGCAGGCGGTCACCCTGCCGGGTCAGGGTAAATGGCGCGGTAGCCCATTCTTGACCGTCGACAGGCACGACATCAGTATGACCGTTCAGCACTACGCCGCCATCCACCTGCGGGCCAATTGTGGCAAACACATTCGCCCGTTCGCCCACCGTATCATATGACAGAGTCGCCTCGATGCCATGCGCTTGCAGATAGTCAGTGATATAGCCGACAATTCCATGGGTGGGTCTGCCCGAAAGGCTTTCAAAGGCGACGAGGCGTGCCAGAATTTCGGCGGCCCGATCAAGCATGTCGCCGGGTGGGGCGTTAAAAGGGGTGTCCGGCATTCTGGGACTCCTAGGGGGAATTTGATGGGTATATGTCTTGTTCAGGCCCGGCTGTGCTGTTCTGAAAACGACCTTTTAAGTGTATCATAGGTATCCCAGTTGGCCGCGGGTTTTATCTGTCAACAATGTTGGGCGTTCGCGGTAAGGCTGCCAAAAGCATCGTCCTGTCTGTCGCTACACTTGGGACGCTCCACAAAATCCGAGCATATGCCATTCTTGAGAACGAGGAAGCCCCTGGAAACTCCAGTGACGGTTATGTCGCCCAAACAGACGACAGCCCGTCACATCATAGATATCCAAAGTGCTGTCAGTGACGCGCCAAACACGGTCCCGATGGCACCCCACAAGGCCAGATCGCGACGTCGGCGGCGGGGTGGTGTTGGCTGTGGTGGCACAGAGGCGCGCATCAACGCGGCCTCCAATAATTGTGGAAGGCGTGGGCCAAAGCGCGACAAAACCATCGCCGACTTGCCCAATGTGGTGGCAAAGGCGCGCGGTCCCAGGCTGGAGCGGATATAGTCCTCGACCACCGGGCGTGCGACCTGCCAGATATTCATCTGTGGGTTCAATGAACGTGCGACGCCTTCGACAACCACCATCGTGCGTTGTAGCAAAATCAGCTCGGTCCGGGTTTCCATGCCAAAACGTTCCGTAACCTCGAAGAGATAGCTTAGAAGGTTGCCCATGCTGATGCGTGTGGCGTCCATGCCGAAAATCGGTTCCCCCACGGCGCGCAGGGCGCGGGCGAATTCATCGACATCGCGATCGGCGGGCACATATCCAGCCTCGAAATGCACCTCGGCGACCCGGCGATAGTCGCGCTTTATGAAGCCGTACAGAATTTCGGCGTAAACCCGGCGGGTGTATTCGTCGATATGGCCCATGATGCCGAAATCATAAGCGATGATATCTCCGTTTGGCGCGACCTTGAGGTTGCCTTGATGCATGTCCGCATGGAAAAATCCGTCACGCAATGCGTGACTGAGGAACAGTTGCAACACCCGGTCGCCCAGCATAGTGCGGTCATGGCCCGCGCTGTCGATCGCATCATTGTCGCCAAGGGGCACACCGTCGGCCCATTGCATTGTCATCACCCGGCGACTGGACAGATCCCATTTGATCGCGGGCAATTGAAAGCCTGCGTCCCCGGTCGTATTGGCCGCAAACTCCGAGGCCGAGGCGGCCTCAAGCCGCAAATCCAGTTCGCCCGACACGACGCCCTCGAAATGCGCGATCACCTCGGACGGGCGCAGGCGGCGGGAGGAGGGCGATAGAAACTCGATCACGCTCGCGGCAAAATAGAAAGCGTCGATATCCACGCGAAATGCGCGTTCAATTCCGGGGCGCAGAACCTTGATCGCCACAGGTTCGCCCGTGTCTTTCAGGCGCGCTTTGTGAACCTGCGCGATGGATGCGGCGGCGACGGGCGGGCTGAAATCATCAAACATGGCCTCGACCGGCTGGTCCAGATCTTGGGCAATGGCGGCTTTGGCTGTTTCAAGGTCAAAAGGCGGCAACTTGTCTTGTAGAACGCGCATCTGACGGGCCAGATCGGCTCCAACCAGATCGGGGCGCGTCGACAATATCTGCCCGAATTTGATATAGGCGGGGCCAAGGACCGTAAGCGCGCGCGGCGCAGGCGGAACAGATGGATCGCCCTTCAGGCCCAGCCATTGGAACGGCCATGCCAGACAGCGCAACGCGCCACGTACCAGCGGTGGCGCGTCCATTGCATCCATGATGACGGCCATCGCCCCGGTGCGTTCCAGCGTCGCGCCGGTGCGGATCAGGCGGATGATATTATGAGGACCACGCATCGTGTTCTACAGTTTCCAACCAGAGTGCAGGCAGGCAATGCCCATTGACAGGTTGCGATACTTGGCATTGCCGAACCCTGCCTTTTTTACCATCTCCAGAAATGTGTCTTGGTCGGGAAATTTGCGGATTGATTCCACTAGGTATTGATAGCTGTCACGATCTCCGGCAATCGCCTGACCCAAACGGGGGATGATATTGAAACTGTAAAGGTCATAAACCTTCTGCATCAGATCATTGGGGATTTGTGAAAACTCCAGCACCATAAGCCGCCCACCAGGGCGCAGAACACGGTATGCTTCGTTCAGGGCCTCTTGCGGGCGGGTGACGTTACGGATGCCGAAACTGATCGTGTAGACGTCAAACGTGTTATCGGCAAAGGGCAGGGCCATTGCATCGCCCACCACCCAATCAAGGCTGTCGGCCATGGTTCCGGCCTCAGCGCGTTGACGTCCGGCCACCAGCATGGGTTCGGTCAGGTCCAGCACGGTGGCATGGCCTGATCCGGCGCGTTTCAGGAACCGGAATGAAATATCGCCCGTGCCTCCGGCCACATCCAACAGGCGTTGGCCTGCGCGCGGGGCCAGCCAATCCATCATCGCATCTTTCCAGATGCGGTGGATACCCATCGACATCGCGTCGTTCATAATGTCGTATTTGCTGGCAACGCTACCAAACACGCCTTGCACGCGTCCGGCCTTTTCATCCTCGGGGACGGTTTGAAATCCGAAATGGGTGGTTTTGTCACTCATTGCTCTTGCCTTGGCCTGTGCTACGGGCCTTGTTATAGGCTGATAGGGCTGGGACACAATGCGGCCCTTACGCGCGCTACGCTGAAATGTCCAAACGCCAAGGAGACACCATGCCCGAATTGCCCGAGGTCGAGACCGTCCGCAGGGGGCTGGCCCCGGCAATGGAAGGCGGTGTGATTGCGCGTGCTGACGTCAATCGCCCCGATTTGCGATGGCCCTTTCCGACGGGTATGGCGCTTCGCCTGACGGGTAAAACGGTGCTGGGGCTGCGGCGGCGGTCAAAATATATTCTGGCCGACCTAAGCTCAAACGAGACACTGTTGATCCATCTGGGCATGTCGGGGCGGATGTTGGTGTCGGGGGATCCGTTGGGTGATTTCGTCCGCGACCATCCTGCACCGCAAAAGCATGACCACGTCGTGCTGCATATGGAAAACGGCGCCCGTATCACGTTTAATGACCCAAGACGATTTGGCGCGATGGACCTGCTGCGCACGGCCGTCGCCGACGAGCACCCCCTACTGGCCAAGCTGGGCCCAGAGCCCTTGGGAAATGCCTTTGACGAATCTTATCTGGTCGCGCGACTGGAAGGGCGCAATACGCCGATCAAATCCGCACTGCTGGATCAGCGAATCGTCGCGGGGCTTGGCAACATCTATGTATGCGAGGCGCTATATCGCGCGGGGATCTCGCCCCTGCGCAAGGCCGGAAAGATCAGCGAGCAGCGTGTTAGGTCGCTGGTTCCTATCATTCGCGACGTGCTGCGAGACGCCATTGAAGCGGGTGGTTCATCGCTGCGTGATTTTCGCCAAGCCGATGGAGAATTGGGATATTTTCAGCACCGTTTCGATGTCTATGACCGCGAAGGGATGCCATGCAGGCGTGAGGGCTGTGAAGGACACATAGTGCGAACCGTGCAATCCGGACGCTCTAGTTTCTATTGCGGTCAATGCCAAAGATAGGTTGATTGCTGTTACCGGAGTGATATGACGACAAGTCTGACAGAAACAAGCGAAAGCAATTTTCATGGCCTTTGAGACGATCATCGTCGAAGTAGAAGACCACGTCGCCCTCATTACCCTGAACCGCCCTGACGCCTTGAATGCGCTGAATGATCAGTTGCTGGATGAGTTGGTCGTCGCGCTTCAGGAGGCGCAGAGCAACGACAAGGTGCGCTGCATCGTTCTGACCGGATCGGAAAAGGCATTTGCCGCCGGGGCCGATGTTAAAATGATGTCGGAAAAGTCCTTTGTCGAAATGTTCTCGGAAGATTTCTTTGGGGCGCAACACGATGCCATCACTGCGATCCGCAAACCGATCATCGCGGCGGTGTCCGGCTATGCCTTGGGTGGTGGATGCGAACTGGCGATGATGTGTGATTTCATTATCGCATCGGATACGGCGAAATTCGGGCAGCCGGAAATTAACCTGGGTATCATTGCTGGTATGGGCGGGTCACAGCGTTTGACGCGGTTCATTGGTAAATCCAAAGCGATGGATATGAACCTGACGGGCCGGTTTATGGATGCCGACGAGGCCGAACGCTCGGGTTTGGTCAGTCGTGTCGTACCTGCCAAAAAGCTGAAATCTGAGGCGATGGCGGTTGCGGGCAAGATTGCCGAGAAGTCGATGGCATCTATTCTGGCCGTAAAAGAAACGGTCAACCGGTCGTATGAGACAACGCTGAGTGAAGGCCTGTTGTATGAACGCCGGGTGTTCCACTCGATGTTTGCCACCGAAGACCAAAGCGAAGGCATGGCGGCCTTCATGGAAAAACGCACCGCGCAGTTCCGGGATAAATAAGGCGAATTTCCACCCAAAACCGTCACGAGCCTGATCCGGGGCCTCTGGGGCTGAAAAAAGGGTCGTTTGTCGGATGGTAAGAATACCGGCGCAGGGCCACTTCAGCCTTGCAATCAACTGCCCTTCGGCCTAATGAGCCGCCATACATGCGTGTGATGCCCGCTTAGGCAAGAATCATCTTCGACCAGATCGAAGGGCCCGAAAGGTGTCACATTGCGCAACGCACATTGATACCGACGACAACAAAGGGTCATTCTCACATGGCAACGACACCACAGTCCAAAAAACGCGCCCGTCAGAACGAAACTCGTTTTGCGATCAACAAAGCGCGCCGTTCGCGCATCCGTACCTTCCTGCGCAAAGCAGAAGAGGCGATTGCCTCGGGTGATAAGGATGCCGCAGCAGCAGCCGTTCGCGCCGTTCAACCCGAACTGATGCGCGGCGTCTCCAAAGGCGTTTTCCACAAAAACACAGCAGCGCGTAAAATGTCGCGCCTGACAGCCCGCGTCAAATCGTTGGGCTGATAGAATCGGGGCAATTCGCGCTCCAAGCGTAAAATTCAAAAGGCGTCGCATTTGCGGCGCCTTTTTCGATTTTTGTGGCGCTTCTGTAACCCTTCGGATCACGCACAGATTCGTTTCGTGAAGAATCAAGGTCAAGAGAGAAGATGCCTTGAAGACGCGTTGTCCGGCTTGCTAAATTGATCCTGCGAGTCGCGCTACCTATGGGGGGTATGCAATAGAATCGGAATGGTCTTGCGACCACTTTTGATCTCTATACGGGGCAATCCCGACGTACCCATCAGGCAATCTAGTGGTCGAGGCAGATCAAAGGCCAGTATGGCCCATGATCGTGGTCGGCCCAACCGCATCAGACTTCGGCCCGAAAGATTGAGGGTCGGTAACCCCGCTGGTTTTGGGAAATCAGTAGGGTGGTCGGGTGCGTGCCTAACTAGGCTGCGCGAGGCAATTGGAATGCGTGTGACCCACTGTGGACTCGCGTGGATGAGTGACATTTTATGCTGCGGGATTGGGGCTCATGAAAGAACAAGATTGGCACGGACTGAAAGAGGCTCTTCTCAACGATATCGGGAAGAACAATTTCAAGAACTGGATCGAGCCACTGGATTTGTCCCATGTCGAGGACGGCGTCGCCACTTTCTCTGTGCCGACCAGCTTTGTCGGCAACTATGTGTCACAGCAATATGGCGACCAGATTCTGTTCCGTGTGCAAAGCGTTTCTTCTGACATCCGTCGTGTGCATTTTCAGGTTCCCGCCAGCACAGCCGCAAGCCGCGCCGCGCCCAAACCGGTTGCACGTCCCGCCGCACCTGAACGCCCTGCGCAGGTGCCTACCGCGCCGCTGGATCGTCGATTTACGTTTGATACATTCGTCGTTGGTAAGCCCAACGAATTGGCTCATGCCGCTGCCAAGCGTGTGGCCGAAGGCGGGCCTGTCACCTTTAATCCACTGTTCTTATATGGCGGTGTCGGGTTGGGTAAAACGCACCTGATGCATGCCATCGCATGGGAACTGCAACAGCGCCGCCCAGAATTGAATGTGGTCTATCTGTCTGCAGAACAGTTTATGTACCGGTTTGTACAGGCTCTGCGTGAACGCAAAATGATGGATTTCAAATCCATGTTCCGCTCGGTCGACGTGTTAATGGTGGATGATGTGCAATTCATCGCCGGCAAGGACTCTACTCAAGAGGAGTTTTTCCACACGTTCAACGCGCTGGTGGATCAAAACAAGCAAATCATCATTTCGGCAGACCGCGCGCCGGATGCAATTGAAAACCTTGAAGAGCGCATCAAGTCGCGTATGCAATGCGGTTTGGTGGTGGATTTGCATCCCACCAATTACGAGTTGCGCCTTGGCATCCTGCAATCCAAAGTCGAATTCTATCGCGAACAATATCCCGATCTGGAATTGGCCGACGGGGTGCTGGAATTTCTGGCGCATCGTATTTCCAAGAACGTGCGCGTTCTGGAAGGCGCTCTGACCCGGTTGTTCGCCTTTGCGTCGTTGATCGGGCAGGAAATCAATCTGGAAATGACGCAGGATTGTCTGGCCGATGTGCTGCGCGCGTCGGACCGACAGGTCAGTGTCGAAGAGATTCAACGGCAGGTTTCGGATCACTACAACATTCGCCTCAGTGATCTGGTGGGCCCAAAACGCGTGCGTGTCTATGCGCGTCCGCGTCAGGTGGCGATGTATCTGTGCAAACAACTGACCAGCCGCAGTCTACCCGAAATCGGTCGCCGATTCGGCAAGCGCGACCACACAACCGTCATGCATGGCGTGCGTCGGATCGAAGAACTGCGCCAAAGTGATGCTCAAATCGCCGAGGATATCGACCTGCTGCGCCGCGCGCTGGATGGTTAAGGCGTAAGCCTCAGACCTTGACCATCGCGAAACCAACGCCAATAAGCACATAAAACGCTTGCGTGACCGGGCGGGGTTGGTAACGTGCCACCTCCGGTGGCGGGAACGGCGCCTTTCAAGGAGAACGGGCATGAAGCTTAGCATCGAACGCGGAACATTGCTCAAAGCGGTGTCGCATGCGCAATCCGTCGTAGAGCGTCGCAATACAATTCCAATTCTGGCAAACGTGCTGATCGAGGCCGAGGGCAACGCTGTCCATTTTCGCGCCACCGATCTGGACATCGAAGTGGTCGACAAGGCGCCGGCCGTGGTCGAACGCGCAGGCGCCACAACTGTTTCGGCGGTGATGTTGCATGAAATCGTGCGCAAACTGCCTGATGGCGCACTGGTCACTCTAAGCGACGATGGGACGGCGGGGCGTCTGAAGGTTGAGGCCGGGCGATCCAACTTTAATCTCGCGACCTTGCCGAAAGAAGACTTTCCCGTCATGGCGTCCTCGGAGTATGCCAGTAATTTCTCGGCCAAGGCGCCGGTGCTGCGCCGGTTGTTCGATAAATCCAAATTCGCCATTTCAACCGAAGAGACCCGCTATTACCTGAACGGGGTCTATATGCATGTGTCCGACGCCGATGGTGGCAAGGTGTTGCGCTGTGTTGCGACAGATGGGCACCGTCTGGCCCGGATCGATGCGGACCTGCCCGAAGGGGCCGCCGAAATGCCCGGCGTGATTGTTCCACGCAAGACCGTGGGCGAATTGCGCAAGCTTTTGGACGATGACGATATGAAAATCGCTGTGTCCGTCAGTGAAACCAAGGTTCGGTTTGCAACACCCGACATCACCCTGACGTCCAAGGTGATTGACGGCACGTTTCCTGATTACACCCGCGTCATTCCGCAGAACAACACCCGCAAAATGGAAGTGGATGCCGCCGAGTTCGCTCAGGCGGTTGACCGTGTGGCTACGGTGAGTTCCGAACGGAGCCGTGCCGTCAAGCTGTCACTGGACGAAGATCGACTGGTTCTGAGCGTGAATGCCCCTGACAGCGGCGCTGCGGAAGAAGAATTGGCCGTGGCCTATGGTGACGAGCCGTTGGAAATCGGGTTCAATGCGAAATATCTGCTGGAAATCGCCAGTCAGGTGGATCGCGAGAACGCGGTGTTTATGTTCAATTCGTCCGGCGACCCGACATTGATGCGCGAAGGCAATGATCAAAGCGCGGTCTACGTTGTCATGCCGATGCGCGTGTGACGCCCGTCGGAGTAGGTATTTTGGGAAAGATGAAAGCCGGTGGATGACCGGCCTTTACCTGTCCTCTCTCAGCCTGTCGCATTTTAGATCGCATAAATCCGCGCGTCTAGATCTGGACGCGCGCCCTGTTGTGCTGCACGGGGCCAACGGTGCCGGAAAAACCAACCTGATCGAGGCGGTTTCCCTGTTCTCGCCGGGACGGGGGCTGCGCCGGGCCGCTGCGCAGGATATGGCGCGACGGCCGGAGGTTCTGGGCTGGAAGATCGGTGGCGTGTTGCATGCTCCGGACGGGGTGCATGGCGTAGATATCTGGTCTGAGGGTGGCGGCGCGCGTCAGGTTCGCATCGACGACAAGGCCGTGGCCCAGCTGGCATTGGGGCGCATTGCGCGCGTTCTATGGTTGATCCCGGCCATGGATCGGCTGTGGATTGAAAGTGCCGAAGGGCGGCGGCGTTTTCTGGATCGTATCACCATGAGCTTTCTGCCCAGTCACGGGGAGGCGGTTCTGGCCTTTGAAAAGGCCATGCGCGAGCGCAACCGCCTTTTGAAGGATCAGGTGCGCGATGGCCATTGGTATGTGGCCTTGGAAGCGCAAATGGCACGTAGCGGGGCGGAGATTGACGCAGGGCGGCGACAGGCGCTGGACGCGCTGCACGCTGCGCAAGCCGAGGCCGAAACCAGTTTTCCGGCCGCTGAACTGGACCTGATAGCGAGCGAAGGCGAGATGCCGGATAGCGTGGATGCATATCGCACTGCTCTTAGCGAAAGTCGGTTCCGCGACATGGCCGCTGGGCGATCGTTGATTGGCCCGCATCGCGCCGACCTGTACGGGGTCTATGCGGCTAAGGGGGTAGCTGCGCGTGATTGCTCTACGGGTGAACAAAAGGCGTTGTTGGTGTCCTTGATTCTGGCCAATGCGCGCGCGTTGGCGGCTAGTTTTGGCGCGCCGCCTATTCTGCTTTTGGATGAGGTGGCGGCGCATTTGGACGCTGCGCGGCGCGCGGCACTGTATGACGAGATTTGCGCGTTGGGTGCGCAGGCGTGGATGACGGGAACCGGGCCGGAGCTGTTTAGCGAGCTGGGTGTGCGCGCGCAGCATGTGGAGGTTCAGGAGATCGGAGACACGTCGCAGGTGCGGCTACTGTAAGCCGTGGGGCGCCTTAATGACTGTGTCTTTCGGTGCGGTGCCCCTGACTTGACGCAGATCAGAGGAGTGCCGTTTGGGCAGGGCACAAAATATGGTGTATCTGCGTGACAATCCCCCTCGCAATAGCCTATAAACCACCGAAAAGACGAAGGATTATTCGCATGTCTGAGGCCGCTTCCGCACCCGAAGAATATGGTGCAAATTCCATCAAAGTTCTCAAGGGGTTGGAGGCTGTTCGCAAGCGCCCCGGAATGTATATCGGTGACACCGATGACGGTAGTGGTCTGCATCACATGGTGTATGAGGTCGTGGATAACGGCATCGACGAAGCGCTGGCTGGTCATGCTGACCGCGTTACGGTGACAATTCACAAGGATTCCTCGGTTTCGGTCAGCGACAACGGGCGCGGAATTCCTGTTGACCTGCACGAAGAAGAAGGCGTTTCCGCTGCCGAAGTCATCATGACCCAGTTGCACGCGGGCGGTAAATTCGACAGCAACTCTTATAAGGTGTCAGGTGGCCTGCACGGTGTTGGCGTGTCGGTGGTGAACGCGCTGAGTGATTGGCTGGAACTGCGGGTCTGGCGCAATGGCAAGGAACATGTCGCGCGTTTCGAGGGCGGATATACCACCGAGCATTTGAAAATTGTCGGTGACGCCGATGGCCGCAAGGGTACGGAAGTGCGCTTCTTGGCATCGACCGAGACATTCTCGAACCTTTCGTACAGTTTTGAAACCCTTGAGAAACGCCTGCGGGAATTGGCGTTTCTAAACTCGGGTGTTCGTATCCTGTTGCGCGATGAGCGTCCGGAAGAACCTTTGGAAGCTGAGTTGCATTACGAAGGTGGCGTCAAGGAGTTCGTTAAGTATCTGGACAGACACAAGGCGTCGATGCTGCCTGAGCCGATCTTTATTACCGGGGAACGCGACGATATCGTTGTCGAGGTCGCGATGTGGTGGAACGACTCGTATCACGAGACGGTTTTGCCGTTTACCAATAACATTCCCCAGCGGGACGGCGGGGCGCATCTGGCCGGATTTCGCGGTGCCTTGACGCGTACGATCAACAGCTATGCCCAGACCAGCGGTATCGCGAAAAAGGAAAAAGTCAGCTTTACGGGGGATGACGCACGCGAAGGTTTGACCTGTGTTTTGTCGGTCAAGGTGCCCGATCCGAAATTCTCGTCTCAGACCAAAGACAAGCTGGTTAGTTCCGAGGTCCGCCCGGCGGTCGAGGGGCTGGTGAATGAAAAGCTGGCCGAATGGTTCGAAGAGAACCCGAATGAGGCACGCGGCATCGTGGGTAAGATCGTCGAGGCGGCCTTGGCGCGTGAGGCGGCGCGCAAGGCGCGTGATCTGACCCGGCGCAAAAACCCGATGGATATGAATTTTCTGTCCAGCAAGTTGAAAGACTGTTCTGACAAAGATCCGGCAAACACCGAAATTTTCCTTGTCGAGGGGGACAGCGCGGGAGGCTCGGCCCAGACGGGCCGGGATCGGAAAACACAGGCGATTTTGCCGCTCAAGGGTAAAATCCTGAATGTGGAGCGTGTCCGTTTTGACCGGATGCTGGGCAGCCAGGAAATTGGCAACATGGTGATGGCTCTGGGCACCGGGATTGGCCGGGACGAATTCGACATCAAGAAGCTGCGCTATCATAAGATTGTCATTATGACTGATGCGGATGTTGACGGGGCGCATATCCGTACTTTGCTGTTGACGTTTTTCTATCGTCAGATGCCGGCGCTGATCGAAGGGGGATATCTCTATATCGCGCAGCCGCCGCTGTACAAAGTGGCGCGGGGCCGGTCCGAGGTCTATCTAAAGGATGAGGCCGAAATGCAGGATTATCTGATCCAGCAGGGCACCGAGGATACCGCGCTACGATTGGGCTCTGGCGAAGAGATCACGGGTCAAGATTTGGTGCGTGTTGTGGATGAAGCGCGTCAGGCCAAGAGAATTTTGGAAACATTCCCAACACATTATCCCCGTCATGTTTTGGAGCAGGCCGCGATTGCACAAGCGTTCGAGCCGGGCCGCGTGGACGCAGATCTGCAAGGAGTGGCCGATGCTGTTGCAGCCCGACTGGATCTGGTCGCAGAAGAATATGAACGCGGCTGGCAAGGTCGCCCGACACAGGATAAGGGCCTGCGCCTGACGCGCATTGTGCGCGGTGTCGAAGAGGCCCGCACGCTGGACGGGTCCGCCCTGCGCTCGGGTGAGGCGCGCCGTATGGGACAGATGACGCAGGTATTGCGCGATATCTACAAAGCGCCCGCGACATTGGTGCGCAAGGATCGCGCCCAACAAATCAACGGCCCGCTGGACTTGCTGGACGCGATTTTGAAAGAGGGTGAAAAGGGCCTTAGCCTACAGCGCTACAAGGGACTGGGCGAGATGAACCCGGACCAGCTTTGGGAAACCACGCTGGACCCCGAGGCGCGCACATTGCTGCAGGTCAAAGTGGATGACGTGGCAGAGGCGGATGATCTGTTCACCAAGCTTATGGGCGACGTGGTTGAACCACGCCGCGAATTCATTCAGCAAAACGCGTTGAACGTTGAGAATCTCGACTTTTAAGTCATTGTAGGGAAGCGGATATTTTTTCGCGGCGCGCATAAGTTTGCGCGTCGCGGATGATTCTTTGGTCGCTGAAACCGTATTTATTCAATTGCGTACGTGATTTCCGCCAAGATACTCGGCTCAGGGGGGCTAGCATGCCCGTCGCTTTTCGCGGAAATTTGGCCTATACATCGGCGCAGCGAGTTTCACCGCGTGTGCTTGATACAAGAACGCCGAAGTAGGGTGCGTCTTTCTGGAAGCAGAAATCACCGACGAAATGGCGGACGATATTCATCAGCGAAACGCTGACCTGAAATCCGAAGGAAATTCTGAGCCATGGGGGTGGGTGACATCGAATACAGGTAGGTTGCATGGGTGGCATACTTGAAATCGTTGGTCCCGCGCGTCTTGTTGGGGAGCCACTGCACGCCGCCTTTGCCATAGTCTCTCTCAAACAGCCGGGAGGTCCAAGGTCATCGTCATGATCGCCACCAAGGAATGTGCAGCGTTTGTGTAGTGGTTTCGCCACTTACACCATGATTTTTACAATGTTTCTATTGTAAGAAATGGTGCCCCCACACGGAGGGGAACACCTGTCGCACAGCGTTGCATGGGGGTGCACTTTCATCTTACGATATAGGGAAACAAAGCACCTTACTGAAGCATGGCGACGTATGTGGGGCCTGTGAAACGCACCCTGATCTGGGGGACTGGCATGGCGTTGACTGCAATCGGGATCAAAAATGCACCGGACGGCAAGCTGCGGGACGGCAATGGTCTGATGCTAGTAAAGCGCGGCAACTCTGGGAAATGGGTCTACCGCTATTCAATCCACGGCAGGCGTCCGGAAATGGGCTTAGGCACATGGCCAGACGTTACTCTGTCGGATGCGCGGAAGTCCCGCGACGTTTGGGCAGCCGAACTGCGCCAGGGTCGAGATCCCATTTCGGTAAGGCAGAGCCAGAAGGAAGCCGCGACCGCTGCAGCGAACCAAGCCGATCCCACATTTGCCGAGCTGGTGACAGTTGTATTCGAAGCGCGGAAGGCCACCTTGCGTGGGGATGGTACCCGTGGCCGTTGGCGCAGCCCTCTAGATCGTCACATCATCCCGAACATCGGCCGTACGCCAATTTCGAAGATTACAGCCAGGGACGTGCAAGACGCACTCTCACCTATTTGGCGCACCAAGCACCCAACGGCGATCAAGGCGTATCAGCGGACACACATTGTGTTCAGCAAGGCAAAGTTGATGGGGTACGATTGCGACCCGTTCATTGTCGAAGCTGCGAAGGAGTTTCTTGGCGTCGTCGACCATCAACCGGAGCACATCGCGGCAACACTCTGGCAGGATATTCCAGACCTGTATGCGAGGTTGCAGACCGGTGGGGACATCGCGCAGTGCCTACGGTTCATCATTCTGACTCTGGTGCGCTCGGACGCAGCGCGTGGCGCGTCGCTGGGCGAGATCGAGGGCAATGTTTGGACGGTCCCCGCAGATCGCGTAAAGGGCGCGCGCAGCCGTGTTCAGGAGTTTCGTGTGCCCCTGTCTGCCGAGGCTCTATCAATCGTTGCCCAACAATCCGAAATTCACAGCTCACTGCTATTTACGGGCCCACGCGGAAAACCGGTAACGTCGAGGGGTATGGAGAAGCACCTGGATGGGCTCAAAGAGACAGGACGGCCTCACGGCTTTCGCACCAGCTTTCGGACATGGGTGCAGGACACTCACGCTTGCGACTACGACGTAGCCGAGACAATTCTGGACCACAGGATCCACAGCGCGGTGGCACGTTCCTATGCGCGGTCCGATCTGCTCGATCGTCGGCAACTTGTGATGGACGCGTGGGCCAGGTTCGTCACCGGTCAAACCACGGCCAAGGTCGTCCAACTGCACGGGTAGCACGAGAAGCCCAAAACTCTGACCTCAGATTTGGCATTTCATGTGGCGCTGGGCAATTGTGGCCACCGCCTGAGAAACAAAAAACCGCCGTTTGCGATGCAAGCAAAACGGCGGTTTGTGAAATCTGTAAAGACCTCGAGCAGTGGTCAAAATCTAGCACAAAATCAGCACTAAAATCAAGGGGCATTGCCCTCGGGCTGGTGGTGCTATGAGCAATCTCGTCCATAATCTTGTGCTTGGTCGAAAGGTCGGATCATCTACTCGGAAGGCGGTCCTTTTATACATGGCAGGCCGTGCAAGCGATGATGGTTCTGGCGTCTGGTCGAGCAAGCCTCGAATGGCCCGAGAACTCGAATTCACCAAGAACTCGATACTTAAGGCCGTGAGGGAGCTGATCTGCATGGGTTTAATCTCTGAGGTAGGTAAGCGTCCTTGTTCTAGTGGGCACACGATCGTTTACAATCTCAACCTCCAGTCGATTACTGCCCTTGAGCCGACGGACTGTCAAATTGAAAGCCTGCCGGTAAACATTGAAGTATCCCACCATCGAGGGGTGCAAAAGATGCACGCCATTTATGCGATCGACAAACGCCAAGAGGCGCACGACGTGCACCCAAACCATCCCTTAACCATCCAAGAACCAAGTGTGGCAAAAGCCACAAGCGATTTGGATTTAGTGTTTTTTGAAGAGTTCGCTGCCGCGTTCCCTCGTATCGGGAATCTCAAAAAGACTGAGGCAGCCCTGCGTGTGGCAATCGCCGACGGCGCAAGCCCCGAGGTCATCCTCGCCGGCGCCAAGGCATACGCCGTCGAGCAGGCTGGCAACCAGACCCGCTACATCGCCTTTTCCGAGAATTGGGTGACACAGGCCCGTTGGGTTCAGTTTGAAAAAACAGCCGCCGATCCTGCGAAAGCTGCAATTGTAACCGAGGGGTGGGTCAAAGCGATCAAGTCCGGCCACCAGTCCCTTGCCCGCCATTGTTCGGTTGGCACGGCCCGTGAGCTGATTGCCCGCAATATGGTAACACATTCTCAGTGTCGCGAAATGGGGATCCAAATATGAGAAGTAGTTTGTTTACGAGTAATTGTATCCGGTCAGTCCGTTCCTCGTGCATCTTTCTGGTGGACCTGCGAGGCGTGCAATCTCAGTACGACCTCCACCGATCGTCTTTCCGTCGATTAAACGATGCAGACGGTTCAGCACATGGGTTCTTGTGGCGACACCCTCGGCGACCAGCACAGCCTGTTCCTCGTGATGCAAAACCAGCGCAAGGATGTCGACCATCTCTCTGTCACCATCAGGCTTGCGCAACATAAGGTCTTGCCGCTGCTTGAAAGCCGGGGGAAATTCCGCGAAGGGCGCGCCGTTCCTGAGCGCACCCGGCTTACGCAGAAGGACGACCAGATAATGCCGCCAATCGTAAATGGTCCGTGGTGGCAATTGGTGGCTGCGTTGGACCACCCGCGCATGAAGTCAATCCACCAGGTCACATTGAGGGCCTCGAGCACAGCCGAGGCGTCCGGGACGTCCCGCTTCAACCGTTTGCGTGGTTTGAGCCGCAGGCTCAGCTCCGCAAACATTTAAGAGTTTGAGTTTCTCGTTCGACCATAAGGGCGACATCTCGAAAATCTGGCGCAAACCCGACCCGAAACGCATTAGTCCGCAGTCCAGCCTCCATCCAGAATCATGGCGCTGCCAGTCATCAGGGATGAGGCGTCCGAGGCAAGAAACAGCGCCGCGCCAGTAATATCATCGACCTGCCCAAATCGGCCCAGTTTGATCTTGCTCAGCACTGACTGGCGAAAAATCGGCTCTTCCAGAAAAGGGGTTGTCATCGGTGTCTCGATGAAGGTCGGGCAGATCGTATTTACCCGTATGCCATAGGATCCGATTTCGACTGCAAGCGCCTTTGTGAATCCTTCAATGGCCCACTTTGAAGCGCAGTACAGCGTGCGATTTTCAGCGCCGACATGCCCCATTTGGGATGACATGTTGATGATTGACCCCTTGCGCCCATGCGCGATCATTTGCCCCGTGACGGCCTTGGCCGCGAACACGGCAGCCCGCAAGTTGAGCGACATAACGGCGTCAAAATCGTCTTCCGTCACCTCGCTCAAAGGTTTGGGGCGGTTTGTGCCGGCGTTATTTACAAACACGTCAACAGGTGGGTGGTCCGCCAAAAGGGCATCGAATGCAGCGACATCGGTGATGTCTGCTGCCACCGCTGTCGCTCGCAGGTCGGCAGCGCGCAGGTCGCTTGCCACAGCCTCGATTTCATCCCTACTGCGGGCAAGAAGGGTTACCTCTGCCCCGGAGGCGGCATAGGCTTCGGCGATGGCCCGCCCGATGCCACGTCCTGCACCAGTCACCAAAGCGCATTTGCCATCCAACCTGAAAGATGGGACGCTGGGTGTCATTCCGCTGCCTGTCCGTAGGGGACATTCTGCCCACCATAGCGGCGCACCCGCAAGTTGCATTGTTCAGCGTGGCCTACAAAACCTTCGAGCATGCACAACCGTGACCCATAGGCGCCAACCATCGCTGCTGCTTCATCTGTTAGGATGCGCTGATAACTGTGTGTCTTGAGGAACTTCCCGACCCACAGCCCACCAGTATAGCGCCCAGCTTTTTTGGTGGGCAGAGTATGGTTGGTGCCGATAACTTTGTCGCCATTGGCCACATTGGTACGCGCCCCAAGAAACAGGGCACCATAACTGTACATGTTCTTAAGATACCAGTCGTCGCGATCTGTCATGACCTGAACGTGCTCGCTAGCAATGCTGTTGGCTTGTTCCAACATCTCCTCATGGGTGTCGCAAAGAATGACCTCGCCGTATTCTTGCCAGCTGACACGAGCAGTATCAGCGGTCGGAAGAATGGCCAGCAGACGGTCGATTTCCGAAAGCGTTTCTTGGGCAAGTTTACGGCTGTTGGTCAGCAGGATTGCAGGTGAATTATATCCATGCTCCGCTTGCCCCAAAAGATCGGTGGCGCATAGCTCTGCGTCGACCGTATCGTCAGCGATGACCATTGTTTCCGTTGGACCGGCAAACAGGTCGATGCCCACCCGACCATAGAGCTGGCGCTTGGCTTCGGCAACGAATGCGTTGCCAGGACCAACTAGCATATCTACGGGAGGGATCGTTTCAGTTCCAAGCGCCATTGCGCCAATAGCCTGCATGCCCCCTAGGACATAGATTTCATGCGCCCCTCCCAGGTGCATCGCTGCAATCACCGCCGGGTTAGGTTCACCCTTAAACGGAGGTGTGCAGGCTGCGATGCGTGACACTCCGGCAACCGATGCTGTTGCAACAGACATATGCGCGGACGCCACCATCGGGAATTTTCCGGCGGGAACGTAGCAGCCGACCGATTGCACGGGAATGTTCTTGTGCCCTAAGATAACGCCCGGCAGGGTCTCGATTTCAATGTCCAGCATTGAGCTGCGTTGCGCCTGCGCAAAATTGCGAACCTGCTCTTGCGCGAATTTGATATCTTCCATTTCACGGGCGCTGACACGCGATATGATCGCTCCGATATCTGACGCGGAAAGACGGAAAGATTCGGGAGAGTATTTATCGAATTTATTGGAAAGAGAGCGCACCGCAGCATCGCCATTACGTTCGATTTCAAGCAATGTTGCCTCGACCGTTGCGCGTACTTTGTCGTCATCGTGCGACCGTTCATCAACGGATTTTCCGGTTTTCAGATACTGTACGGCCATGTTACGCGCTCTCCAATGTTAGGTACAGTTCAAGTTTTGGAACGCATGGCACGCAGTTGCAAGCGTGGTGCAAACGGCTGAAAACATTTCAACACGAGCCTCGTACCATTAGGCGCACCGGTGCGATTCGGATCGCGCCAATAGCCCCGGGGTCGGCAAGTTGGTCGTCGATCAACTCCAGCGTATCGGCAACCATACGGTTCAGCGGCTGACGCACGGTGGTCAAATTATAGGACGGCCATGACGCCATCGAGATATCATCAAACCCTATGATCGCAACATCGTCGGGCACCCGAACGCCTTTGTTGCGCGCGGCATCTATCGCGGCCAGTGCCATGATATCGTTGGCACAGAACACAGCATCTATCGCCCCGGGCACGGATAGTAATTCGGTCATTGCCGCAAGGCTTGTGGCATATTGATAATCGCCCGGGATCACACGTTTGACGACACAGTCGGTCTCTCCCAACGCATCCTGAAACCCACGCGTTCGCTCCAGATGAGTCGAGGTATCAGCGCGCCCGCCAATCATTGCGATATCCTGCCGCCCCGTCGCAATGAACCGCTGCGCCGCCAATCGACCGCCGCCGTAATTGTCACAGGTTACGGCGGTCATCCCCAGATCCGTCTGGACCCTGTTGAACAGGATGACCGGCATTCTCTGCGCCCTGCAGGCCTTGGCGATGTGCGACGACATCAAAGTTGAGGTCACTATGGCTGCCTCAGACTTTAGATCTAGAACCTGCTCCAGAACCGTGTCCACATCGCCCCGAGGTGGGATCGCGTGCAAGATCATGCGCCGCCCCAATTGATGAATGGCCTGAGACAGGGCCGCGACAGCCATTGGATAGAATGGATTTTCGAGATTTCCTGTAACAAGGGTAATCGTGCCCCTCGTCATTGCGGCCACTGATCGTGCAGAAGGCGAAGAATAGCCCAAATCGCGTGCCGCCACGAGAATCTCTTCCCGCACCCCGTTCGAGATCGGGCTACCTTTGCGAAAGGCCCGAGAGACGGCCGCCGGCGAGTACCCGGTCGCAAAGGCCACATCATTGGCGGTGATTTTTCTCATCCCTCATCCTTCTGCCCACAGAAAAGTACTTCCCGAAAACATCATTTCTCTGTCCGTCGAAATACTTACCTCAGGCGCGTCTGAGCAGTTCCCTTGCAATCCTGCATGCTTTTTAACACTGAAAGGCTATTGCACTCCCGAATGACTGGCGACCGAATGTTTCCCCCCAACACAAGACAAGGCCACAGCCTGCGCCGCGTCAAACGCTTCTTGTCCTTTGATGAGGAAATGGCGAAAGAAGAAATCAGTGTGCTCGGCTGTCAGCTGAAAATGATGCGGCGTCAGCGACACTGACAAAATCGGAACATCTGTGGTCAGTTGCACATCCATGAGTCCTGTAACCACCGCCTGTGCGACATAATCGTGTCGGTAGATGCCACCGTCGACGACGAGGGCCGCCGCCGCAATCGCATCATACGTGCCGGTGCGGGCCAACCGTTTGGCAAGCAACGGCATCTCAAACGCACCGGGCACGTCAAAAACCTCGATTATAACCTCATGTTCGCTTTCGTCAGCTTTCTGCCGAAAGCCGTTCAAAGACTGTGTCACAATCTCTGCGTGCCAGTTTGCTTTGACAAAGGCAAATTTCAAAGTGCGTTTCATAGTTGAGATCCTATTTTGAAATCTTGGGTTATTGGTGCAGTCGCGCAGAAGGGTCGTATCCGCGCTGTTCAGGTCTCTTGTTCATTTTGATGCGCGGCCAATGCCATCAGCCGCCGGTCGCGCCATTTGCTGCGTTCGCCCAAGTTTTCCAGTGGAAGAGCTGCCCGCCGTTCATACTCGGCGCGCTGGATAAGCGCGTCACTCCAAGAGGCAAAATCGGTGCGTTCTGCTGCGATATCACGATACAGACCGCCCAGCCGGTGCGCGTAATCCGCAATACCTCCAGGCGCGTTTAGGTCAATCGTTTCGAACGGACCCATAAAGGACCATCGCATCCCCAAGCCCTTTGAAATTGTGGTGTCAATGTCAGCAAGGCTACAGTAGCCCTCGTCATAAAGCGCCCATGCCTCTCGGAGCAGGACGCCCTGAAGTCGGTTAAGAATGAAACCTTGCACTTCGCGCGAAACCCGAATCGGGTGTTGACCTACCTGCGTCATCAGCGCGTGCGCCCTGTCCAATACTTCGGGATGGGTCCATTCTGCGGGCACCAACTCCACGACCGGCATTAGGTAGGGCGGATTTACCGGGTGGGCAACTAAACAACGCGGTGCAATAGACAGGCCCTCGGTGAATTCGGATGACGGGATCCCAGAAGAAGAAGAGCCGACAATTGCGTCATCGTCGATCAGGCCATCAAGCTCGCGATAGAGTGCCTGTTTGACATTGACACGTTCCAGTATCGACTCCTGCACGTAAGATGCATTGCGGACCGCCTCGGCCAGAGAAGTGGCAATCCGGATACGCGCCGCTATAGGCTCGGGGGCGTCGATCAGGCCAAATTCGTGCAGATCTGCAAGTGAACCGGCAAGCTTGTCGGGAAGACCGGCCAAAAGCTCGGGGCTGGCATCGTAAACACAGACCTCACATCCGGCGCGTGCAAATACGATGGCCCAGCCCATACCGACAAGGCCGGCACCAACAATAGCGATATGTCTATTTTGAGATGTGGTCATGTCATGGCTTTTCTGTTTTCAACTTTACTCAACGGATTCAGTTTCGCGCCCCAGCGGGTGCGGGCGGCCAACCCTTGTCATTCGCAGATGCCACCTGCCCGAGCAGTTGAAGCAATATCCAGCGTTCATTTTCATCAAGCCTAGAAAGGCAACGCGCTTCAGCGGATTTAATTGCGGCCACAACCATGGTCATTTTTTCGCGCCCCTTTGGGGTCAGAAAGGCGTGCGTTTCTGCAGTGGCACTGTCGGAAAGCTGAATAAGCCCACTTCCCTCCATCTGGTCGCAAATGGGTCGGTCCACCTCTGCACCGCGCTGCGCAGCAAGGCGCAGAAGGTCTGCAACGGATTGACCGTCATCGTGCCCTAGCAGGGTCAGAATGGCATATTCGGCATCCGTCAGTTCAATTTTGCGTCGCTCCCGGGCAGATGTGTCGCGAAGGTCGTGGAACAAGCGGGAAATCAGATAGGTGAGATCATTAGGAGACAGTGTTTCAGGCCGGGTGGCAAAGGAACGGGTTTCGGCCTTTGGCCGCATGATGCGTCCATAGCCGCCGCCGTGAAAAAGCAGCGGAGCTGAGGACGAATGCGTGAAATCGGTGACTTCGGCCACAAAAATGATGTGGTCCCCGCCCTCGTACTGATGAACCGTGCGACATTCGAACCGCGCCGCACAACCCTTTAGCAACGGCACTCCGCCGACGCCGCGTTCGATGTCGATGCCAGCGAACCTATCTTTGGATTTTCCTGCAAAAAGATTGGACAACCCCTGTTGCTCGACAGCAAGGATATGCACTGCAAAATGCTCGGCCTGCTGAAAAATTCCGAGGCTGCTTGATGTCCGCGCAAGACTCCATAGGATCATCGGAGGATCCAGCGACACCGAGCTAAAGCTGTTCGCCGTGCGCCCAATGTCAGCCCCGTCCGCATCGCGGGTCGTCACAATGGTAACGCCTGTGGCAAAGGACCCAAGCGCGTTTCTAAGAATTCTTTGTTCGGTAGATGGGGCCATCTGCTGCCTCACGGTTTGATCTGTCGGGTGCTGGCGCTGACGGGCCTGCGCTGGTTGGGAATGAGGGCGCAGTATCTGCTCTGCGCCTCCGGTTTTTCAAAAGGTGGTTAAAGCGGAATCTCGACGTCCAGCAACGGCGCATGCTGTTGGCAGCCGTAGACATCGGTATCGCCGAAATCCCCGGCGGCGATCGCGCGCGGGAATGTCACCTTGAACGCGGCCGCCGGATCGTAGGGCGTGAACAGTATGTCAGCCTCGTCCACCCCATAGAGGGATGCAAAAAGCGATGGTTTGAAAACGCCCGTCGCCTTGACCGCGCGGTACACGTCGTGATCCTCAAAAAGCACATCAATGGTGACGTTGAAGGGGCCGGCATTCTTGCTTTTGCAGATTTGGGCGATGTCTTTGATAAGTGCCATGTGTTAACCTACCTTTTCATATTCGATTGGGAACATCGCGCAGGGATCCGTCACTGCAACGGTATGAAACACGCTGAACCGGTACATTGCTCCCATTGATATATCCGAGGGACTGAACGGAAAGGCCATGTTACCCTCTTTGCAGAGGCGCCCCGCGAAATCTGCGTGCAGCATCGAAGTGCGGGCCATTGCAAGCACGGCATCGGCAACATCCTGAGATTGTGCCACGACCTCAACGATGAAACCCAGCTCGTGGGACTGGGATTCTTTGATCGGCTCCCATGCACCCATGACGCCATTGCGCCCATATGCCCGCACGATCAGCTTATAGGAATCTCTGGGCACGCCGAATGATTCAGCCTTGCTCGCGACTTTTTCACGGTGGGTTTCCAAATAGGAATCGATTTGGTTGATCAACACCGGGTCGCGTGTGCCGCAGATGGTGATCGTGCGATATCCGGCATTTTCAACACCTTCCAACTTGATCGTATATTGATCCGCCGGGGTCCAGGTCATGCCGTCGATCTTGACCGCGCGATCATTCACAGCGGTAAAGGTGCAGGCACTGGTATCAAGCAATCCGCCGGGTTCGATATGGTGGATGGGGCTGGAATTCTCGTGCAGCGCGAAATTCGACACAGCCAGAGGAGTTGACCGGCGGATCGGGTTCGGTGGTTCGCAGACGATATGATCTTTGAAAACGCGCAGGAATATACAGTCAGGTTCCTTGGGCACCGTGGGCTCGGCACCACATTCAAGCATCTTGCCTGCATACCACGACGGTGCCGGAGGCATGCCAGCACGGATCGCAGGAGCCGCCCATTGCGCAGGGTCACTGCTGCGACCCGTCAAGATAACCTGCGCACCTTCGTCCAGTGCTTTTGCGATCGGTTCTGGGCCCATCATGCCGACGACGCGTTCTGACCGGTTGATCGTGGCTTCGTCCAACGGTTTCATTTTCACGAGCGGTTTGGTCAGCCCGGCGTTGACCCAGCTGACCAGATCGTCCTTGCTCTGTTCCGCATGGATCAACGCCATTTTGAAACTCAGGTTTTCTTCTTTCGCGATTTCCCGCACAAGGGCTGCAGTATCCTGTAGATGCGGCTCGCCGCCAGCCCCACCGGCGGTGCCGATGATGCAGGGAATGCCAGCAGCAACACTGGCCTGAAGCATCAGCCTGAGATCCCGCTTGACCGACAGCCGCGAACAAAAGTTTTTACCAGCACCCAGATAGTAGGGGCCGGGGTCCGTGCTGCCGCCATCACATCCGATGACATGGGGCTTCCAGGACATGCCGATTTTAAGCGACTCTTCGGCATATCCATAACCGAGAATCCCGCTCGTCGAGAGCATTCGATATTCTTCCAAAACTTCCTCCTATCCGGCCCGGCTGAAAGGCTGGCAAATCTGATATTGTCTCTTTAATTTTAGTTAGTTTGGTTTGATGTCAGGTTCGGTAGGCCCAAATTTTCACGTAGCGTCGTACCGGCGTAATCCTCTTGATAGAGACCCCTGCGCTGTAGTTCGGGTACGACGAACCGGGTGAAGTCTTCGAAGGCGCCTGGTGTATGCGTCGCCGCCAGAACAAACCCGTCACAGGCACCGTCCGTGAACCATTCTTCCATCTGATCGGCGACCATCGTTGGCGTGCCGCAGAAAATAGGAAACTCACCAATCGTTCCGCGTTTTGAGAAGTGTACAAAGTCGCGCACAGTCGGGCGTTCTTTTCCGCTCAGCGCGATCACACGCTCGCGGAAACCTGTCCACGAGATTTTTTCCAACTCTTCATCGGTGAACTCGCTATCCATCGGCTTGCTGCCAAAATCAAAGTTTAGGGCCTCTGACAACAAAACCAAGGCATCAATCGGCTTGGCCAGATTCATGATGTAGTCGCGCTTTTCCTTGGCTATTTCTTCGGTTTCACCAACGCAAACATAGCAGGCCGGGCAAATTGCAACTTCATCTGGATTGCGGCCAGATACTTTGACCTCGGCCTTGACCTCGGCATATTGCTTCAGCCCGATCTCTTTGTTTGGGTACACTACAAAAATCAGGTTGCCCCAACGCCCAGCAAACTGACGCCCGCGCCCGCTTTGCCCGGCCTGAATAAGAACTGGCTGTCCCTGCGGTGAACGTGGCACAGGCAAAGGCCCTTTCACGTTGAAATACTCGCCTTTGTGGTCAAGTTTGTGAACCTTCTTAGGGTCGGCAAAGACGCCGTTCTCCTTGTCAAGAATGATCGCGTCGTCATCCCAGCTGTTCCAGAGACCCGTGACCACTTCGAGAAATTCGTCAGCCCGATCATATCGCTTGCTGTGCGCTAGATGTTCTTCGCGACCGAAATTCTCAGCCTCCGAGTTGTTCAACGACGTGACAACGTTCCAGGCCGCGCGGCCTTTGGTCATCAAATCCAAAGTCGCAAAAAGCCGCGCAACGTGGAAAGGTTCATAATAGGTTGTCGAATAGGTTATACCCAGACCAATGCGGGTGGTCACCATGCCAATGGCAGTGATTATTGATACCGGATCCATCTTTACGACGCGCACGCCGTTCTCGACAGCCTCGCGATGATCGTCATTATAGATATCCGGCATTGCCAGACGGTCGTCAAAAAACGCTAGATGAAATTTCCCGTCCTCAAGCACACGTCCGATTCTCTGGAAATACTCCGGAGTAAGAAAGTCCGTAGCAGCGGCGGGGTGCCGCCAAGAGCCAGGAGCAATTGAACAGTTCTGCGCTTGAAGAAAGCCCACCATTTTAATCTGCCGTTTCGGCGTATTCATTCCGGAATCCTCTTAAATTCTGCTCCGCATTCTGGCTGGAGCCCTCTCAATCGATATTGCGCACACGTTTGCGCACTAAGGGCAATCAAGGCCATGGCAGGATCAATGTCAAGCCCCATAACGCAGGCTCGTTAAACTCAGTGGTTTCCTTATTTGGAGAATCTTCTAAGACAGGTAGGATATTCATTGAAAAACGTAATAAAAAAGGGTTCCAGAATGTTTCGAGGCAAACGATGGTAAAAGCCCAAGGCGGCATTCCAGCTCGCAGAACTACAATTGTCACGCTCTCACAGATTGCAGGGGTGGCTCCGTCGACGGTCACGCGGGCATTGCGTGGAGATACGCGCATTTCCAAGAAAACCCGCGATAAGATCCTCGCTCTTGCTCAGAAACATGGGTACACGCCGAATATTCTGGCCCGGACGCTTTCTTCGGGCAGAAACGGTTTGTACGGGCTGGTGTTGGGTCCGTCCACAAACCCGTTTTATGCAGAATTGATGTACGAGGCTACGGCCCTTGCAGAGCAGCTTGGGTTTCGGATTCTGATCATTCATGCCGGAACAGGCTCGATAGAAGAACGGACCGCGCAGGCTCTGCTCAACTACCAGGTCAATGGCTGCATTATTTCGTCAGCGACCATGTCATCCCAGGCCGGAAAAATTTGCGATTCCAACAATGTACCGTTGGTTATGGTGAACCGCGTAGCGTATCAATCTGGCTGCGCCGTGACGTGCGATAACCGTGGCGGAGGAGAAGAGCTTGCACGACACCTGGTGGAAAAGGGGCGTCAGAGTTTTGGGGTTATTCGCACATCCAACTTCAGTTCAACCGCAAGGGACCGGGAAGAAGGATTCCTAACTGAAATTCGCAACGCCGGCTATGACGTCACTCTCAGAATTGACGGTAAGTCGACCTATGAAGGCGGGTTTGCCGCGGCAGAGCAAATCGCTGCGCTACCGCCGCGAGATCGTCCCGAGGCTCTCTTTGCCCTCAGTGACATCATGGCTATGGGCCTTATGGATGGATTGCGACTGAAAGGCATTAATGTCCCCGATGATATCGCTGTCGTTGGCTTTGATGGCATACCTCAATCTGGCCGTGCGATTTATGACCTGACCACGTTAGAGCAGCCGCTGACATTGATGTTGAAGAGGGCCTTCGACATGATCGAAGCTCGAGTCGACGACCGCACAATACCAGAAGAAGTAATCACATTGCGCGGCCGTCTGATTGTCCGAGGGACAAGTGGATAGGGCTTATGAGCAGCGTCTCACTTCAGTACCTCGCAAAGGGAATATAAAGGACAATTTGCGGGAAGAAGTAAATTAGAGCCACCAAGCCGATCATGATCAGCGCATAGGGGATCACTCCATAGATCACCTCGCTCAGGTCCGCCTTTGCGACGGATTGAATCACAAAGAGATTCATCCCCACCGGCGGTGTGATCAACGCAAGCTCGATCATTATTACGAAGAAAATCCCAAACCAGATCGGGTCGATTCCATGTGAACTTAGTGATGGCAAAAGCACAGGAAGGACGATGAGGATCATGGCGATGCCCTCTAGGAATAAGCCCAGAACGAGCAGCAGCACCACAACAACCAGAATGAAGATACCCGCAGTCGCAATGTTTTCTGAAATCCAGATCGAAATCTCGAAAGGAATCCGGTAGAGGAGGATCGCCTTGCCGAAAACGTTTGCCCCCCCAATGATCAGTAATAGATTCGCCGTGGTCGCACCGGCCGTGAATAACGCATTATGAAGTTCGGCAAGGCCAAGAGATCGACGGAAAGCCATAACATAAATGAGCGTCATAACTAGACCGACAGCGGCTGATTCCGTCGGCGTAAATACCCCCGCATAGATACCACCAATCATCGTAAACGCGATTGCGATCGTGGGAAACGCCTTGAGAGACGTGCGCAGCAATGACCCAGAGGATTTGTCCGCATCATTCGTGGACGGCGCACCGCCAAGGTATGATTTGACGACGCAGTACACCAGAAATGCAATAATCAGCAGTATCCCCGGGCCAACTCCTGCCAGAAACATGGAAGCTGTTGATTGCTCTGTCACCGACGCATAGACGATCAATGGAATTGAAGGAGGAATCAGAATGCCAAGAGTGGCCCCCGCCGCAAGCGTCCCCATGACGAATCTCGGATCGTACCCGCGCCGTGTCATTTCGGGGATCGCAACAGTCCCGATCATGGCGGCCACAGCGACAGAAGAGCCCGAGATGGCTGCAAAAATACCGCAAGAGATGATCGTAGAAACAGCAACCCCGCCTCTGATGTCTCCGACCCAACGCTGAACTGCGTCAAAAAGATCTTTTGCCACGCCCGCGCGCAAAAGGATGTTTGAGGTCAAAAGGAAGATAGGCACAGCCAGCAGAATGAAGCTGTTAAACGATCCAAGGAACTCTTCAGGTATCCCAGCAAGTGGAATGCCTTTGAGCAGAAATAATACTGTTCCCATCGCTGTCAGTGTCAGGCCGACGGGAATGCCGCTGAACAGCAATACGAAAAGCGCAGAGAGAATTAAAAATGCTTGCACATCAAATCTCCTCGTGACCAAAGCCGGGCTTTGATCTCCTGCCGGTCATCAACATCACGATAAGGTCGGCTGTTGCCTGAATAAAAAAGAGCGCAAAACCGATGATGATCGGGAGATAGAATGCCCAATAAGGTAGGGACATCGTTGAGTTTGTGCGGCGGTTCACCGAGATCGTTTGCATCATGGATTCAAAGCCATACCAAGCGATCACAGCTGCGAGCACGCCAACAAGCGCAAATGTAGCTAATTCTTGAACAAATTTTGCTTTTGCTCCCAGGGAATCCGGCAATATCGTAATGGTGATCAACTGCCGACGATTCAGACAGGTGGCCATGAGCAGAAAAGTGCCCCACACCATTCCCAGTCTTGAGATTTCTTCAACCCAGTGGGTAGGGCTGTTGAATACATAACGCGCAACAACTTCGTAGGCGACAATCATGCCTATCAGGAAGAATGTCCAGGCACCTATTTTACCAATGGTCAGTACGAGCCAGTCACACGCTTTCAAGATCGCATGCTGAGACTGGGGCGGGTCTGATAGAGATTGTTTTATCATGTTACATGAGCCTTTTTGCAAAAAATAAAATTGAAAAAGACCTGTCAGTGGTGGGAGAAAAGACGTGAAAACGCACGTTCGCCCACCACTGTTGCGGTCTTAAATCAAGTTATATTCAAGCTATTGAATCTTCTGCGCTTCCTTGAAGATCTCCGTTGCAATTGGGCCCGAATTCGCCAGAAAATCTTCCGCAACAGATTTGGTCGCGTCTTTCCAAGCCAGTTTTTCATCAGCGGTAAGCTCAATGACTTCCATCTTACCTGTCAGTTCGGCCTTGGCCTCTGCGCTTACCTCGAAGATATCGCCCAAAAGCTCTTGTTCCAGTTCCTTACCAGTCGCCACAAAGATCTCCTGAACTTCCGGAGACAGGCTGTCCCACATGGTCTGACTCATCAGAGCAAAATGGGTTTCGTACATATGGTCTGTCGCGACCACATAGTCTGCAACATCATACAGCCTACGACCCGTCACCGAAGTCCAGCCGGTCAACCCCCCGTCGACAATCCCGCGCTGAAGCGCAAGAAATTGCTCCCCACCGCTGGTGACAACAGGTGCCGCGCCCACAGATTCGATGAATTTGCTGACAGTCGCACCAAAGCTTCGGATTTTAAGACCGACCATTTCCTGTGGAAGACGCACAGGTTTGTCCCGCATCACCAGCGTGACCGAGCCAAACGGGATCCAGAAAGCAGCATTAAGGCCAGTTTTTCGGATTTCTGCGTCCAACGTATCACGGATCGGCGTTCCGATTGTGACCGAGTTGTCCAGTTTTTCCCGGGTATCAAAATAGAATGGCACCGCGAAAATGTTCAGCGCGGGCACCGTGCCAGCCATGATTGAAGCCGACCCAACACCGATGTCCACAACACCGCTTGCGACAGCCTGGTCCATCTGCTGATCTGTGACCAGAGATTGAGCAGGGTAAACCTCAAAGGTCACTTTTCCGTCGGTCTTTTCCGTCACACGATTAGCAAATTCCGTAATGCTCCGCGTAAGATAGTGATCCTGTGGCACGCTGGTAGCAATCCGCAGACTGCGATCCTGAGCTTGACTAACACCTGCTGTGCAGATCAGCGCAATAGCCGCTGCTTTTCCAAAAATTCCCTTCAAAGTATCCTCCTCCTTTTGTTTCTTATCAGTTCACCCGAAATTCACGGTTGTGAACATGCGATACAGATCACTGGCTTTACATCGGCCCAGTAATCTCCTCCCCGTAACGCTAGCGCAATCGTTTGCGCGCTACGTAAATGAACGGGAAAAAACCCGCTCCGTCAACCCAAAATGAACGTGATGTGCTAACCATCTACGTCATTGAAAACATGAATGAAAATATTTCATTTTAAACAAACGGACCAACGAGAGTGTCGTCGCACGTGAGAACACCGGTGGAATACTGCACCACGTGAACGGCGAGATTGACCCTGGACCTGTCGCGCTTTAGTGCCGCTCCCGGTGCTCGTTTAAGCCTCCTTCCGCTCGAATGCGACGGGGCTTTTCCAACCTAATGATAAATGGCGGCGGCGTGGATTGTAGAAGCCATTGATACATTCGAAGATCGCCATCTCAGCCGACCGGCGCGTTTGCCAAGAATGACGCCAGATCAGTTCAGCTTTGACGGTCTTGAAGAACGTTTCCACGGCTGCGTTGAAGCTCCTATATTCGCCAAGCGGGGAATTCGGATCGTTTCGGGACACAAAGTTGACCGTAAATTTCGCGAACGATGTAGCGTTTTAAGCAACGTATGATTTCGCTTTTACTCTTCCCGTCTTTCGTGCGTTTCTTGACATAGGCAAGTGTCGATTCGTGGCTTCGCATCCTGACGATGGCCACACGATAGAGTGCAGCGTTAGCGTGCCGGTTGCCGCCTCGGTTCAGTCGGAAACGGTGCATTCGGCCACTGGAAGTGGGAATTGGGCAAACGCCATAAAGCTTTGCAAATGCCGCTTCTGACCGGATACGCGTTGGATCATCGCCAACGAGGATCAACATCTCCGCGATTGTCAGGGTTGCTATTCCATGAGACGCCATCAAGTCTGCTGCCCGTTCGGTGACAAGGCGTTCCAGTTCCTTGTCATGTGCGATGATCTCCTCATGCAGCCATAGCCAGCGACGCGCCAATGCGCGCATGGCCGCTTTTGCTGAGGCCAATGGAGTGTCGATGTCTCCCGCTCGAAAGGCCGCTGCACGCAGGATCAGCGCGGTTTTTCTCGGATTTGGTCCAGCATATCACGAAGGACGGCAGGCGCGTTAATAATCAGGGTTTATAGTGTCACCATCGCCTGTGAGCGTGATTTGACAGACGTATCCCATGCAATCTTCAAATGTCTGAGCCTCTCTGATGACCCTGTTTGTGTTTTGGGTCGTGCTGTTGCTTGCCCGGAGAGAACGGATCGTGCAGCACCCTTTGCATCCAAGCTGTCTGTTTTGCCTTGTGTGTATCGCAGTTGTCGATTTGGCCGCGTGACCTCAATGACATTGTGGCCCTGAGCCAACAAAGACCGCGAAAGGCCCGCCCCATATGAACCAGTCCCTTCGATTCCGAATGTCAGAACTTTCCCAAAAGATAGCGACCAACGCTCCAGTTCCAAATACCCTTTCGGATTGGTCGGAATGGACAACGTCCCCAAACGGGCCCCTCGCGTATCAATCGCAACAGCTACGTGCGTTGCTTTGTGCGTTTCGATGCCGATAATAACTGGATGTGTGGTCTGCATGATGCCCTCATTGCTAATGAATGCCCAGGCACCGATCCGAGAGGACAGGGCTGTGATGGGGCGTTCCCGTCAAGCTCCTATGAAGTCACATCTCGCCCGTTGCCGGGGCGACTTGACGGTCGACACGTCAACACAATGACACGTTGTCAATCGTAACATGGGTCAGGCCATCAAGCCGCAATACCATACTCACAGTCGTAACAATTACCTTTGCCGCTCATTGACACCTTGAAGCCGTGCTGGCGCAGGATCTTCTGATAGTCATGCGCACAGTATTGGTTTCCATGATCCGTGTGGTGGATGCAGTCCTTCGGCGGTGATCGGACCACAATTGCCACCTTCAACGCCAGGATTGCCAAATCCCGTTCCATCCGATTGCTCACGGCCCAGCCAATGACGCGGCGGGAATGCAGGTCTAGGATGACGGCGAGATACAGCCAGCCTTCACGCGCCCAGATATAGCTGATGTCACCTGCCCGCTTCTGGTTTGGTTCGTTAGCCGCGAAGTTTCGATCCAGTAGGTTTGGCGCGATACGAACTGGTGATTGCTGTCTGTCGTCACCTTATGTGTGCGCGTTCTGATCTGGCGTCTGGTCGAGCAAGCCTCGAATGGCCCGAGAACTCGATACTTAAGGCTACTAGGGAGCTGATCTGCATGGATCTAATCTCTGAGGTAGGTAAACGTCCTTGTTCTAGTGGGCACACGATCATTTACAATCTTAACCTCCAGTCGATTTCGGCCCTTGAGCCGACGGACTGTCAAATTGTAAGCCTGCCGGTAAACATTGAAGCAGCCCACCATCGAGGGGTGCAGGAGGTGCACCCCATTTATGCGATCGACAAACGACAAGAAGTGCACGACGTGCACCCCACCAGTGCAACAGATGCACCCCAAGAGGTGCACGACGTGCACCCAAACCATCCCTTAACCATCCAAGAACCAAGTGCGGCTGCCGCCGCTTCCACAGATGATTTGGAATTTGAAAAGTTTCTAAGTGTTCATCCCCGACCTAAAGACTTGGACGTTAGTCGAAAGCCGTTTGATGCCTTGATCGTATCGGGGGTGAAGATCTCCGATTTTCTGAAAGCTGCCCAGAATTATGCCGATCAGCAAAAAGGTCAGGTTCATCGCTGGATCGCTGGATCGGATAAATGGCTTAGAACACGCGGCTATGAAGATGCCCTGCGTAGTGCGTCCAATCAGCCCGGTTGTGACCAAGATAGTAAAAGAGTGAAATTGGCCGCTAGAACGCAGCCCAAGCCATGGCAAAACTGGCCCAGCTTACTTGTCCGAGAAGGAGATGGAGCCTGCTTCACGGAATGGCAGGAATGGTCTTCTGCAAATGGTTTGGGAGACTTGGCCGCATGGCCCGTTGCTAAGGGTTCTCTGGTCATGCTTCCATCTCGCTGGCCACCAACAAGTGATGAAGGCCGCTCACAGAAAACGATTGACTGGCTGCTTTCGCTTGGGGGCTGTCTAGAGAGTTGTGTTGTCGCAGGCAAAATCACTTACCTTCCAAAAACTAATTTAGCAGGCTTTTCAAATGATCATGTTTGACTTCGAAAAAGGCTATATGGCGGAAATCTTCGTTCAGCTCGATGCGAGCCAAATTGGCCGGAATACGCGCTGCTAAGCGGACAGCGGTCACTATGAGGTGCATTGACACCTAGGGGTGGTGGCGATGAGGCACGTCGAAGGGTCGGCCTCCCATTCGCTACATTGCAACGGTTGGGGCTGGTTGGTCTATGCCGAGCGGGATCCGGATGCGGAGCGATCCTCTAGGATTAACGGGTCCTCCCTCCGGGGGGGGGACGTCAGTGGGTGTTCAACGTCGCAGAATTCAATTTGTGACTGGGCCTAAAAATCGATTTCGTTTCGGTTGTCGCAGTGGGCTATCAGTGTTAAATTAATTAAATCAAAAACATAGATAATTTTAGGAGTCAGCATTTTCCGAAATGCAAACCAACAGAATTCCGCCGGGGGAAAGTCAGAAACCCAGAACCTGTTTGGCACCGGCACAACAAACTCCCGGTTAGCCTTGGCATCCGGGCATGGCTGGGCTGCGTCACGATTGGTCGTGATAACCTTTCCACCCCTTACAATACCCTGTAATTTCAAGGCATTCATCAGGTGTCCCACTGTGCATCGGGCGATATCTTTTCCCTCGCGTCACAAGGCATGCCAAACTTTGCGGACACCGAAACGCTTGTCGTTTGCTTTATAGATAGCCCACTACCCGGCTGTCGCCGTGCATGGGGTGGGTGGAATGCCCCCACTGAAGAGGTCCACCTTTTGGGATAGAATATCCCGTTTTCAGGAGGACGGCGAGATGGCTGGCAAGCGAGAGAAACCCGAAGATATCGTGCTGAAGCTGCGACAAGTTGAAGTGCTGCAAGGGCAAGGACGGTCGACGCCGTGCGGCAGATCGACGTGACGGTTCAGACTTACTATCGGTGGCGCAGGGAATACGGTGGCATGAGCCGTGACAGCTCAAGCGGCTGAAAGAGCTGGAGGCCGAGAATACCCGGCTCAGACGTGTCGTTTCGGATCTGACGCTGGACAAAATGATCCTGGCTGAGGCTGCGCGGGGAAACTTCTAAGCCCTTCCCGCCGCAAGCAGCACATCGGGTCAGCGTCGCTCAACGCAGCGCAAGGTGCCTTGCGGTTTACCGGACGAAGCACGGTTGACCGAGGACATCATCGCACTGTCTGAAGAGTTCGGACGCTATGCGCTGCCCGGCAGGCGGTTGCGCAGCAATCTGCCGCGAGGGGGTATCGCATGATCACCGGGCTGCCGAACAACAGCGGCTGGCATGTAAATCACAAGCGCGCCGAACGGACATGGCGGCGGGAGGGGCTGAAAGTCCCACAAAAACAATCCAAGACAGGGCGGCTCTGGTTAAATGACGGGTCGTGTGTCCGGCTGCGTCCGGAAGGCTCGAACCATGATTGGTCCTATGACTTATTTCAGGACCGAACCCACGGCGGGCGGATATTCCGCACTCTCAACATCATTGATGAGTTCACGAAGGAAGCGCTGGTGATCCGCGTCAAACGAAGGCTCAATTCGACGGTTGTGGCCGACGCCTTGACTGATCTGTTCATTCTACGCGGTCCGCCGGAATACATAAGATCGGACAATGGCGCGGAGTTTATCGCCAAGAAGGTGCGTGCCTGGATTGGCGCGGTAGGCGCCAATCCAGCCTTCATCGTACCAGGGTTACCGTGGGAGAACGGCTACTGCGAAAGCTACAACGCTCGTTTCCGGGGTCAACTGCTCAATGGCGAGGGCTTCACGACGTTGCGCGAGGCCCAGATCCTGATCGAACGCTGGAGGCGTCACTACAACACTGTCAGGCCCCACAGCGCTTTGGGTTACCGGCCCCCAGCGCCCAAAAGCATCGTGCCGATAGACCAGAGTCCGACCATGCACTAACATTCAAACTGGACCGCCCGATGGGGGCACTCCACGACGCTTGCATCACCGCCAGCACGCCGCATACTCAAACCAAAAAGATGAGCCAAACTCTCTCTTAGTTTAGGCCCCATTGGTCCCAAAAACCCTGACGACAGACAGTCCAGCACCAGTTCTCATGAATGCTTCATAACGCCTCAATCCCAAGATAAAACTCACGCAGGTTCTGCGCTACCTTTTCCGGGATCTCGGTAAGAATACCGTTCTTCATTTTCGGAAATACTACAACGGAGGCATCTGGCATCATCCGCGCCACATTGGTCGCCACATCACCGCCGCAGCCTCGGGCATGTTCGCCGGTCATTATCAACGCGGGCGCGGTGATATCGGGCAGAAAAGCATCAACATTGATTGTGCTGTAAAGCGCATAGAACTGCAGGAACACCGCTTCATCAATCGCCAAAACCTGTTCCAACCGGGCGTTCAACGCGTTTGGATGGGCGTCGGTGAAAGCCTGCGTATACCATGACGACGACAGCGCTGGCATAGTTCGCGACACCCCGTCCTGCTTCAGCTTGTTCAAAAGGGTCGCCGCGGATGCCTTTTCCTCTTCTGTGCGCTCGGCTGGCATTGCCAACAGGCCGATCCAATCCACCCGATCCGGGTGCAGTATAGCATAACGCGCGACGATGAAGGCGCCAAGCGAGTGTCCTACCAGCGCAATTCGGGCAAACCCAGTCGCCGTGCGGATGGCCTCCAAGTCGGCAACCAGTTGGTCTAGGGTCAGTAAGCTGTCGGCGGTACAGCCGTCGCCGTGTCCACGCAGGTCATAGGTGATACAATAATGATCATCCTTTAGATCCTCGATCACTTCCGTCCAGACAGCGCGGGTTGAGGCATTGCCATGCACGAAAATGATCGGCTGACCTTTTCCCACCATGCTGGGCTGCGATGGGAGAAATTGCTCAACGGCCAACTTCATGTTCCCTTGTTGCGATCGGCGACTAGTTCGCCGGAAACACCCCAGTTTTCAGGCGAGAAATCGGTGATGACCACCTGCACAGACGCCGGAGTGCCCCCACAGGTTTTTATAAAGGCGGCGGTCACCTCGGCTACCATATTGCGTTTTTGCTCGATTGAGCGGCCTTCGAACATTTCGACACGGATTACAGGCATGGTTTATCCTTCATTTGAATTTTGGCGCAGGTGGTTAGTGAGGATTTGCGCGGGCGCTCAGATGCCCGGTGTATGGTCTACAGCGACGCGCAGGTTTTGCTGAAACTTTTTGGTCTTGGCCAAATAAGGCAAAATCAAGCTGCGAAGCCACAACAGGCTTCTGGGCCAACGGGTACCAACAGCTCCATAAAGATACGACATCCGCTGGGTTTTGTCGATGTAAGGGCGTTCGGATTTTTCCCAGTGTTGCAGGGCCGCCGGGATATCGGCCTTGCCGGTCACTGCACGGGCCAGCACGACGGCGTTGACGATGGCCACGCAAGCACCCTGTCCCAAATTCGGTGCCATTCCATGCGCCGCGTCGCCCACGATGCAGACGTTCCCTTTGGACCAAGACGAACAGGTGATGTTGTAAAACGGCCTCCAACGCTCCTGAGGATGGCGAGGCAACCGCTCCAGATATTGCTGATAATTCGGGTGGCTTTTGGTCCAGCCTTTGAGGTTGAAGGGCTTCTGTAAACGGCCTTCTACGTCATGCTCGGCGCAGCACAGGAAGACATAATGATAATCCTTGCTTACGGCGGCCATGCCGATGCGCCGCCCGCCATTCCACATTTCAATGCGACGCTCGTTTAGTTTGTCCTCAGGCTTGCGTTCGATCAGATGGCGACCACAGCCGTCTTTCAACTCTATGATTTCAGTCGCAAGGTGCAGCGAATCGCGCACCTGCGAGAAAACACCATCCGCACCGATCACCAGATTGGCCTTGGGCCCCCAACCGTCCTCGAACTCCAACCGCCCATCGGGGTCGGCTCCGATGACCTTGGATCCGGTCACGATCTCAACGCCGGCAGCCTTGGCGCATTCCGCAAGAATACGGTGCAATTCGGTGCGCAGAATCACGATCAATTCCGGCGGTTTTTCGTCATCCGACGCGCGCAGCATCACCTCTTTCTGACGGTGATCCTGCAACAAGCGCGGCACGGTCGAGCGCACGCCGATCCGCTCAATCTCATCATAAACTCCCAATTCGCGCAGCGCATCCAACACGTTTTTCCAAAGGTAAAGACCCGCGCCGATCTCGCGCAACTGGTTGGAGCGTTCATGCACGCGCACTTTCCAGCCCTTTTGCGCCAATGCGGCGGCGGCGGCCAAGCCGGCCAGTCCTGCGCCCGCAATTTCGACGGTTTGTTGTGTATCGCTCATCTTTAATCTCCGTAACTTTCTGGGCGCCCGGTGGCGAAACTCAGCTGCGTGACGCGATGAAGCGGCGCATGTTTTCGGCCACCTGGTCGGGCGCTTCCATCAGGATGGAGTGTTTCAACCCTTCCAGAATGACCAACTCGCTGTCATCGAGTTGACTTTCGATAAAGCGGTTCAGTCGCGGATTGCAGGCGCCGTCATTCTCGCCGGTCAGAACCAGCGACGGGGCTTTTACCTCGTGCAGCCACGGTGCCATTTCGGTCGTCGCGTAGATGTGAAAAACGTTCAGGAAAACCTCCGCGCTCATCCCCGTGATTTGCTTTAGACGAGCCTTTACAACTTCCGGGTTTTTGGCCGCGAAATCATCGGTGTACCAACGATCTACCAGTGTCGCCAAGATATTGGCAATGCCGTCCTGCTCCATTTTCTTGACCACTCCCTGGACCTTCGCCGCGTCTTCGTCCGTGCGTCCAGCTGCAGTCGACAGCAGGCCAAGTGTTTTGACCCGATCCGGAAAGTGACGAGCATAGGCCGGGCCGATCATGCCGCCCAATGAATGACCCGCAAAATGCGCCGATGCGATGCCCAGCTTGGCACGCAATGCTTCAAGATCAGCAACCAGCGCCTCGAGGTCAAAACGCCCATCGGGCATTGGCGAAATACCGTGCCCGCGCAGATCGTAAGTAATGCAACGGAAATCAGATTTCAGGTTGGCCACGATCCCGTCCCATGTCGCGTGAGAGGCTCCGATACCGTGGATCAGGAACAGTGGTTCGCCGGATCCTTCTTCCCAATGGGCGCAGTCTATGGCGGGGGGCAGCGTTGGCAAACTCATGGTGGCTCCTGTCGATGATTGGGATGGGGGCAATGGTGCGCCCTGACTCGGTCCTACAAGTGAGGTAAATCAATCATCGGTCAAATCGATAATTTTCATCCTTATATTGATTTATATGAAGTTGCGCTGAATTGATGAGTATCAAAATAATTAATTAGATAATGAGTATTATCGATTTGATTTAACGGCGCATTTAGTCCCTTGTCGGGACCAATTATCGCCTCAGCGTCCGCCCTGGGTGAGACGGCACCAATTTGGCACGGGCCAGAACCACGACCCGCACCCCGCAATTTCGCCGTTCAACGACGGGGTCGCATAGAACCGCAACTTGGGAGATGCTTCAATCCATGACAACAAAACTGGAAATCAGCCAGCTGTACAAAGTGTACGGAACCCGGCCTGATGAGGCGATGACCCTAATCGATCAAGGCGTTCACCCGTCTGACATTCTGGCGCGGACAGGACAGGTGGCGGCCGTTATGGATGCATCCTTTTCCGTAAAGGAAGGCGAAATTTTCACCATCATGGGTTTGTCCGGGTCGGGAAAATCGACATTGGTACGCTGTCTAAACCGATTGATCGAACCGACTCGCGGAAGCGTTTCCATCGATGGCGAGGACATCCTTGCCAAATCCCGTGCCGATCTGCGCGGCATCCGACGCACCAAGATTTCAATGGTGTTTCAGAACTTTGCCCTGCTGCCGCACAGAACTGTCATGGACAACGTACAATTTGGCCTCAGCCTGCGGGGCGAGAACGTTGAAGCCAGCCGTGCTAAGACGCTGGAGGTGTTGGAGCAGGTGGGGCTGTCGGACTGGGCTAACCATTATCCTGACAATCTGAGCGGCGGGATGAAACAGCGCGTGGGCCTCGCCCGTGCTTTGGCCAGCGACCCCGATATTCTGTTGATGGACGAGCCGTTCAGTGCATTGGATCCTTTGATCCGCGACGAATTGCAACAGGAGCTTCTAAAGTTACAGCGCGACATCAAGAAGACCATCGTATTCATCACGCACGACTTTCTAGAGGCGGTGAAGTTATCCGATCATTTGGCCGTCATGCGAGATGGGCGCTTCGTGCAGATCGGCACCCCTCAACAGATCGTTCTATCGCCAGTCGACGATTATGTGCGCAACTTTGCCAAAGAGATGGACCGCTCGCGCATCCTGACCGCAGGCATGCTGGCCAGGGCGATTGCCACGGTGACTGTGCCGGCAGGCGCAACGGTGAAGCAGGCCCAGCAACAGCTGCGCAATGCCGAGCGGCGACATGGAGCGATGATCGACAACGCTGGAATTATGCTATCGATGGTTTCGGCGGACGCGCTGGCCACCGCGCCCAAAGCGGACCTGGCCTCAGATCATCTGCCTGTGCCCAACTTTGCAACCCGCCCGGCCGACTGCCTGCTCGCGGACCTATATCCGCTCTTTGCAGGCAACCAGCCAGTAGTGATCAACGCACAGGACGGCACGCACCTGGCGTTGCTGGAAGCAGCGGACGTCTTGCAAATTCTCAGCGGAGTGAACGGTGCTGAAAAGTCTATCTCGTCGCCCCCAGTCGATACCGAAAAGAAGGCGCTGACCACATGAATCGTTTGCCTGATGACTACATCGTTCCGCTAGACCGATGGATCCAAAGCTCAATCCACTGGCTTGTGGATGAGTGGCGCCCGTTGTTTCAGGCGCTGCGCTGGCCCATCGCCAAGGTGCTTGACGGGGTCTCGGACGGGTTCGAGTTGGTGCCTTTCTGGTTGGTGATCCTTGGGTTCTTTGCCTTGGGCTGGCTGATCGTCAATATCCGCACTGGGCTGTTGGCCGCCGCATCCTTTACTGCCATCGCCTTTCTGGGGTTATGGGACGAGGCGATGATTTCGCTGTCGATCCTTGCCACAGCGGTGGTATTCTGTGTGCTGATTGGCGTGCCGCTGGGCATCCTGTCGGGGCGCAGTGACAGGTTCTGGTCGATACTGCGACCGATCCTAGACATCATGCAGACCACACCATCCTTCGTTTATCTAGTGCCTGTAGTCATGTTGTTCGGCATCGGCACGGTGCCGGGCGTCATTGCTACCATCGTGTTTTCCATGCCGCCGATCATTCGCTTGACCAATCTGGGCCTGCGACAGGTGCCTGCCGATGCCATTGAGGCGGGGGAGGCATTCGGTGCAACCGAATGGCAGGCGCTAACACGGATTCGCCTGCCCTTGGCGTTGCCCTCGATTATGGCGGGACTGAATCAGACCCTGTTGATGGCCATGGTGATGAGCGTGATCATCGCCATGATCGGCGCCGAAGGGCTGGGTTTGACCGTGCTGCGCGGCATTGGTTCGCTGGATGTCGGACTGGCGGGGATCGGCGGGTTGGCCATTGTGCTGATGGCCATCACTCTGGACCGGATCACCCAAGGATTGGGCCAACCCAGTCGCCCTTCGGACGGTGCATCGCCTTCGCTCTGGCGGCGGTTTCGGCAAAGTCGGCAACCGTAATTATTGAACGTTCGACCACCCCATAATCCAAAAAACAACAGGAGAGAGCAATGACTATCCATGTAAAATACACCACAAAGGCGCTTGCGGCCTGCCTTGGCGTACTGATGGCCACGGCGACGCCGGGATTTGCCGACGATGCCCTTCCCGGAGAGGGCAAGACTGTGCAGCCCGCGCGCCCAAACTGGGACTCGTTCTGGTTCGGCCAGAAGATTGTCGACATTGGCATGGAGCGGCTGGGATATGAGGTCAAAGACCCCATGACGTTGACCTCTGCCGCGATCTTTACCTCGATGGCACACAACGATATTCAGTATACCGCTGACACGATCCTGCCCAACCACGCGTCCTTTTATGAGGAAACAAAGGGTGACGTGATAGCGGTTGGCCCGATCATGGATCCAGGCACGGTGCAAGGATACATGGTGGATAAGGTGACGGCGGATAAATACAACATCCGATATCTGGAAGATCTGAAAGACCCCGAGATCGCGAAGCTGTTTGACCAAGATGGCGACGGCAAGGCTGACATGATCGGCCCCTCGGTCGGTTGGAAAGGGTCAAATGGTGTCGCGACCAAGCACCTCAAGGATCTGGGGCTGGAAGACACGGTTCGCATGGTTCAGGGCGAATACAACACCTTGGCCGCGGATGCCGCCGGGCGGTATGCGTCAGGTGACCCGATCTTCATCTATACATGGTATCCCAATTCCACGACGATGAAGCTGAAGCCGGGCGTCGATTTGGTGTGGCTGCAACTGCACGACGCGGCTCTGCCCGAGGACCAGATGGCACAGTACAAACCCTTGGCCGATGTCGATGGCTGCGCCGACAATCCTTGTAGCGTCGGTTGGTTGCCCACAGTCTATTATATTGGCGTGAACAAGGAATGGGCCGATGAAAACCCTGCTGCCATATCGTTTTTCAACAGCTTTGAAATGGTTCTGAATGACAGGGCTGAACAGAACGTCAAAATGCAGAACGGCGAAGGGCGCGAGGAAGATATCGCGCGCCACGCCCAAGCATGGATCGAAGCCCACGAAGAGCAATTCAACGCCTGGATTGAGACGGCCAAGGCTGCGGCCAAGTAAGACTTACCAAAAAGCAACAGTAGGCGCATCCCGAAGTTTCGGGATGCGCTTTTTCGTGGGGATTGGTTTTGCAGTATCCCATTGATCGAAAAGACTGATACTATGACCGTTGGAATTGACTGCAACTGAGGACGCGGCATGGCGCTTTCGCAAAATATTAACTGGAACTTGCTTCACACGTTCGTCGTGATTGCTGAGAACCAAAGTCTATCACGCGCCTCCAAGATCCTTAGGCGTGGGCAACCAGCGGTCAGTGCCGCACTCAAGAATCTCGAAGATCAATTGGGTGTACAATTGGCCGAACGCAGCTCGCATATGTTTCGTCTGACCAGTGCTGGGCGGCTGCTGTATCGCGAGGCCGTAGAAATTTGCGGCTCGATTGACCGAATCACCATGTTTCTGTCAGAATCCGAAGAGACCCTGACAGGGAATCTGCGCATCACCACCGCCAGCCATATGACCAGCCCCCTGATCGATACCGCCCTGACCCGCTTTCACGAAACGCATCCTAAGGCTACCTTAAGTAGCACTGTGATGAACGGGCCGGAACTAATCCTGTCGCTCAGCAACAAGATTATACACTTTGGCATTTGCCCCGCTGCAACCCTGCGCAGTGATTTCGACTACTTCCATCTGTTCAAGGAATACTGTGCATTCTACTGCGGACCGTCCCATCCCTTGTTCGGCAAGACTGGCCTGACGATTGACGATCTGCGCGGTCAAACCGCCATCGCCTATCAAACTGCAGTGCTGTCAGACTCACTGAAGTCTATCACGGATCTGTCCAAGGAGGTTGGGTTTGGCTCCCCCTTTGTCGGCGTCGCCAACACCTTGTCGGAGTTGCGCCGTATGGTCGTAGCAGGCCTTGGAATTGGTGCAATCCCGGTTCAGATTGCCGCCCGCGATGTGCGTGACGGACGCCTTTGGCCTTTACCCCCGTTCGAAGATGTGATGCCAATTGACGTCTATCTCATCACTAACGCCAAGGTCCGGCCCAGTGTGACCGAAGAAAGCTTTATCAGTATTCTTCATCAAGAGGTGCAAAAGTTCCCTGCAGATGAACGGGTTTTTTCCTCAGCGAATGTTTCCGGATTCATACCCTGAGGCCATTTCCATGCTTTGGTGATCCGCCAATGGCGATGAGCACGTTCAATGGGGGAGGTTCAGTGGGACCGGCCCCCCCCCGAAGGCGTCATGTGGCGCATCCAGCCTCTGACGCGCCAGGACTGGCTGCTGATTACCGATCCCGCTGGAGGCATCTCTGTCGCCGACATGATGATGCTGGCTGAAGAGGTACATGCCTTTGAAGAGGAAAACGACATGGTTCGGCGCGTGAAGGCTGAGCCTGGCGCGTCAATATCCTATGGCTGGGAGGGGATGACGGTTGCCTTGATGCTGCGCATTCACGACCACGGGCTGCCCGTGACGCAAGCCGAGCTGGTCGCCGTGATGCAGGACTGGTTCGCGGATCAGACGGACGGCAAGAAGAGGCCCGACAGCGGCAGCATTCGACGTCGGATCACACCGATCTGGAGAGCCCAGCGACGAGAAGAGGCGTGATGATCCGGATCCGCGCCGGGCCGCGTCAGACAGGCTTTTTGTCGCCGTGATCGTCCGCGTCGTGAACCAGCTGGGGCTTTGGCCGGAAGGCGCTGGCGACGGCATCGACCCCGGCGCGCAGGGGCGAATCCATCAAATGCGCATAGCGCAGCGTGGTCTGCGTTTGGCAGTGGCCCAGTAGCTTGCCGATCATTTCCAGTGACGCCCCACCGCTGACGAGCGAGAGGCAAAGGTGTGACGCAAGTCGTGGATGCTTACGTCCTGCAGCGCGCATTGCTTCAGGATCTGTACCCAGAACCGCCGCACCTCCTGCACCGGCTGGCCGGACGTATCGCCGGGGAACAGCCACGGCGTCCCGCTTGGCACCGACAACTGGCGCTGGCGCACGATGGCGGCGGTCTCGTCCGAGATCGGCACGCGATGCGCGCGGCGCTGTTTTGTCATCATCGGTGGTTTCGACCAGCTCAGATGTTCAAGGTTGAACTGTTCGAACCGCGCCTGCCGCACCTCGCCCAACCGCGCGCTGGTCAGCATGCACATGCGGATGATATCAGCCGCTCGCCGGTCTTCCGCCGCATCCAATGCGGCGCCCAAGCTGGTGATCTCCTCCTAGTACACGAAACGCTCGCGGGGCGTCTCAATGCGGCGGTGAAAGCGCTGGGCGGGGTTGTCGGTGCACCAGCCCCATGCTACCGCCAGCGTGAACATCTTGCGCCACACCTCTCCCATCCGGTTGGCGCGCACCGGCGTGGGCTTTGCGGGCTGCAATTTTCGCGCCCGGTTGTTGGGTTTGTCCTTGTGCGGCCGCGCTCGGCCCTCGGCGATCTTGTTCAGCAGCTTGTCGACGTCGGTCGAGGTGATTTCCGTCACAAGTTTCCGGCCCCAGACCGGGGCCACCAGCTTGGCCAGCGAGGCGCGCCAGTTGGCGGCGTTGCGCTCCGCCAGCTTTGGCAGATGCTGGGCGCAGTAGCGCTCGATCAGATCGTTCACACGCGGCGCTCCGCGCTGGGCCAACGGGTCAGCCCCGGCATCAATCTCGCGGCGGATTTCCTTGGCCCGCTCGCGTGCCGCTGACACCGGCCATTCCGGCCACCGGCCAAAGGTCATCCAACGCTGCCGCCCGGCGTGGCGATAGTCGATCGTGAAAGCCCGTCCGTCGCCGCGATAGATGCAGGCCGCGAACCCGCACACGTCGGTGTCGAAAATCTGGTAATCGCGCCCGACGATGGGCACGGCCTCGCGGAGCAATTTCTCGGTCAGCTTGGTGCGTTCTGGCATGTGTCCTGTCCTTCTTGCATCCGATACGAGGCGTGGTTTCGCTGTAATATGAAGGCAAGCATGAGGACCAAGGTGGCTGGGAGGCGCAGAATGGCGGAAAGGTCGCCCCCTTTGTGCCACCCTGCGCCTCGCCGCCACCCCTAGGCCTCAGCGCTCACTTGTCTCTTCAAATGCCCCAGACACGACCAGTCACGGGGTCAGAACAGGGCGACATCCAATGCCGCATCTCGGATCGATGCCAGAATCGAAGGAAAAACCCCGCAAGCTGCTGGTCGGCTGGATCAGCCGTCTCGACCTGGCGCGGGAACTCGGCTAGTCGGTCGACCCTTTGCGCCGCAGGGAAGCCCACGCACCGGCCCGCCCTGCGTGCGCGCTGGGCGCAAGGTCTATTACCGCCGCGCTGCAGTCGAGGACTGGTTGGAAGAGCAGGAGCAGGCCGCCCCGAGCCGCCGCCGTGCCGGAGGGCGCCGGTGATGATGACCAGGAACGCGAGGAAGCCCGCATTCTGCTGGTGGTCATCGACGCACGGCAGCCAACCCGTAGCGCCCCGCAGCGGGATCAAGATGGTTAGGTGGCACGATGAAGCGCCACCACACGCCCGAGGCCGAACTGCAGCGTACCGTCGTACAGACGTTGCGGCTCATTCTGCCCCGCACCACCATCATCCATCACTGCGCCAATGAAGTGACGGAGGCTTGCCCCCGCGGCGCAAAGCGCCAGGCGATCCTCGTCGGCATGGGCGTGCATGCTGGTTTTGCCAACCTGATGGTGCTCTGCGACCGGCGCGTTCTGTTTCTGGAACTTAAAGCTCCGAAGGGCCGATGGCGCCCCTCGCAGGAGGCGTTTCGCGATGCCGTGCTGACGCAGGGCTTCGGCTGGGCGCTCGTGCGCTCCGTCGACGATGCGCTGGGCGCATTGGCCGAAGACGCGGAAATGTCAGGATCAGCGCTGAAAAACCATCTCACCAGGCTGGAGGAGCTGCGCCTGATCCACCGGGTTCGCAGCTATGATCCGCGCACGCACAAGCGCAAAGCAACGCGCTACATCCTGGGGGGGGGGGCGTGGATGGGTTTCCACCAAAGCCAACTCCGAAAACCGGAGATGGAATTGCGGGAACGGAGGAAGAACAGAACGCCGACCCAACCCTTGTTTCCGGACATGGTGCGATTTCCTGATTTTGCCCAAAGCCATCTCCGGAATCCAGAGATTAACCTTATAAGAGAACCCCTAAGTAAACCTGTAAAGCAGGAGGAGGACGCAGCTACGCGGGAGGCCGATTTTGATCGGTTCTTCGCAGAGATGCTCAGCGCGCTGGGCTTTGCCGTCAATGCGACCCTCCCGACATGGTGGTAGGGTAGGCCAGCACGGTTGCACGTTCGCCGCTGGTTCGATGACCTCGGGTTGTCTGAGAAACGGATCATCGAGGTCGCGACCGAAACCCGGAACGATCACCCCAATCCGCCTGACGGCCCCAAGGCGCTGGATCGCGCTATCGAACGCGCCGCCCAGCGTGATGCGCAGGAGGACGTCGGAACCTATCTGCGCTGGGCGTGCTTTGAGAACGATGCATTGCTATGGGTCCATCTGGTTAGCCAGAGGCCAGTGGATGCTTCAATTTCCAGATTTAAAATTGGACTAACCTGAAAAGCGGTATCCACTGCACACCCGTCTCACTTCTTGCCATTTTTGAGCCATTCGCGCACTTGATATGCTGAGATATTGTATCCGCTTAGGGAGACCTCACTCGCAATTTCTTTGGGAGGCAGACTTTGTTATGTCAACAGGATCCGCGCATATCGTTGAGCTGCGGTTCTTTCCGTCGACCATGCGCTTGGCAGGTCAAGCGTTGCCCCTCCAAAATGCTGGCAAACCTTAAGCGCCGCATCCTTGCCGATTTTCTTAACCAAGTCGTCGTCGGACTTTAAACGGTTCGGTTACGGAATATAAACCTGTCTTCGCCAAGAGCGCCCATGCCGCTTTCCGTGTAAGCCAGCCCAACGCCAGAATCCGAGCGTTCGACAGTCTCCAAATAGATCGCGGATTTCACCATGCGGATGGCGCTCCCCATCCGGTAATAGCTGAAATTGGTCAAGGATAGTCGGTTCTGAGGGTCAATCGTGAGGAGTATCTGAAAACCAATCTGCATGGTTGCTGGGAAGATCATCATAGGGAACGCCGGCGTCAGAGTTCAGCCCGTTCCCACGGACTTTTTTCTAAGGCGTACACCCGGCCCTTCGCCATTCTCTTGTATGAAAATTGCACCTGCGTCAGCTAGGGCATCTAAAAGTTTATCAGAAGTGGACTGAAGACCGCCTAATTCACCACCGGCACTTTCAAGTCGCTTGATGGTCGGAAGGGAAACGCCAGATCTTTCCGCATGGTCATTTTGCGACCATCCAAGGAGGGCCCTAGCGGCTCTAATCTGCTTTATTGATACTTTTAGTATTGACATGAGGTGCCCATATGGCGTGATACCAAAAGTATTACCACACTAGAAGGAGATCACAATGTAAACTGTGGAAACGGCAAAACTCACAAGGTTGGCCTCTGGTTCAGCAATCAAAATGCAGGACAATAGCACAAAGGGTAACCACATGGATCGTCGGGGAAATCGAAAGAAAGCGGCATGTTCGGTTGCGGCGATTGCTGCGCCTGCAGTTGCCCCGCGGCCCCCAGAGTCGGAAACACTGAAATACTTCGCCTTTCTCGCGAGCGATGCAACTTGAGAGGCGCTATCAACAATGCTTGGACGCACGACCTGGATACAAGCGACGAGGCCCTAGACGTTAACGTCGATGCAATGCGGGCCATTGAAGCACAGATGATGTGCCGTCGACTTTGCCCCAAAAGTGATTGTTGATACCGCCGAGGCGGGCTGTTTTTTTGAATGGGAAACCGGAGCGCTCTGGAAAGAGGCTCGTACTCCAACCGGCTGTTTCATTTAATCAGGCGATGCAAAATGATGCACGGGGGAAGCGCCAGAGGAACGGGCGGGAATCACTAAGTAACGTGGTGCAAGAAAATACGCAAAGGGCTCATAATGAACCAGAAACCAGTTTCTTGCGGCACGTCTTTACTCACGTCAGAGGATGTTGCTGCCCGCCTTCGTATCTCGAAGCGTCACATCCACAACCTCATTGCCGAGGGCAACTTTCCCCCACCGATGAAGGTCGGTCGTTTGAACCGGTGGCGCGAGTTGGATGTTGACTGCTACGTTGAACGTCTTGCCCTCGCAGCCGACCGTACATCAAGCGGCGAGGCCGTCTGACATGGGGTATCAGGCAGCTATCACGGTTCGGGTGTCGCAGGCGCAATCTGCATTTGGTGTTCACAAATCAACTCTCTACCGGTGGAGAAATGAAGGGCACATCGTGATTCACAAACGTGGATCCATGTCTTTTGTGGATCCAGTGGAAGTAAAAAACTTCATTATGGGGCTGGGGGACCAAATGGGGGACCATAGCCAAGAAAAGGTGAATAAATGAACTATTTCAGTTATAAATGGTGCCCCCACACGCCCCCGAACGAACTCTTACTGGGAAAAACTATCAGTATAAACAACCGGTTACCCTATAGATCACCACATAGTCGGTCCCAAAAGTGTGTCGTAGTGGCCACGTTTTGTGTGTCGTGAGCGAGGCAGGAAAACGGCTTGTCAGGACCATCTAATGGCTTTCGCCTATGATCAATGTGGTTCCCAAACACGTCGGCGGTTCGAGTCCGTGTTTCGTCCCCTCAAGGGGTCTGCTTCCTCACTAGATGAGTTCATCTGCAGGGGCAGTCGTTCAGGTTTGGTCTTCATTCGAGAGCCATCGCTTGGTTTCACTTTTCACATGCCTTTCCACGCCTCTTTGGATTGCCAGTAGGCTTCCTCTCGCGGGTGCAGGTGGAGTTCTGCATTACTGAAGGGGCAACACGGCGACATCGCGCCTCAAAAGGCCCCACCCAGAGAAACTGAATGGGACCAACGGTCATGCAGGCTATAGAGACTGTTTGGAAGCCGCCTGATTTGCTAGGCTGTCTGCCTCTTCGTTGAGAGGGTCGCCGTTGTGACCACGGACCCACTCCCATCGCACGTCCAGTCCGTCGGCGACAGCCAGAAGTTCCTCCCAAAGCTCTTTGTTCTTGACGGGCTGCCCGCTTGCTGTGCGCCATCCTTTTGCCTGCCATTTGGGCAACCGTTCAGACATCCCAAGCACGACATACTGGCTATCTGAATAGACTGTGATTTTAGCTGGCTCGTTTCGCATTATTTGGCGCAAACCAGCGATGGCAGCCATCAACTCCATCTTGTTGTTTGTGGTTTCCGGGGCGTTGTCGCTGACAACTCGTTTCTTGATCTCGACGCCATTTTCGTAGCGACGGACGACTGCGGCGAAGCCTCCTTTGCCGGGGTTACCAAGGCAGCAGCCGTCGGTGTGAATGGTGATTTCTGTGTTAGTCATTGTTGAGTTTCCTTGCGGTTTTCTTGGTGGGCACGGTGTGGCCCAATGAACGGGGTATTGGGAGCGCTCGACAAAGTCGGCATGCTCTAGGGCCTGCTTGAGACCAGCAGGCGTTAAGTGCGCATTCAGTTTGGAAGCTGACTATGCGGCGGTCTTGAGCCACGACGTCAAAGGCGAAAAGTCGTCTTCATCGTCAACGAGCAAGTCGTCATCCAACTCGATAGGGCGAACTCGCTGGGGGATGTCACAGCCATCCATGACGAATTCGATTTCATCAGGGCGAAGAGGACCAAAGTGACCCAGACCGTGATATGAACAAGTGGGGCGAAGCGGGTCGAGAACTGAGCTACCCCCCGAAAATCGGACGCTGACGTAAGCTGCGATTTGTAGTCTGCTGATCTTCAACACGAAGGAGCTCAGATATGTCGAAACGGAAGCAACATCATCCAGAATTCAAAGCCAAGGTGGCGTTGGACGCGCTGAAGGGCGAAGAAACGGTCAGCGAACTGGCCAGTCGGTTCGGGGTTCACCCGACGATGATCCATCAATGGAAGCGGGCCTTGCTTGAAGGCGCGTCGGGTGTCTTTGCGCGGCAGCCGGAAAGCGCCGGAGATTGATGAAGGGCAGGTCAAAGATTTGCACGCCAAGATCGGGGAGCTGGCTGTCGCCAATGATTTTTTGTCACGAAAGCTCAAGCCGTGGACCGGAAAGTGAGGCGCAAAATGGTTGAGCCAAATATCCCGGGCCTGTCTGTTGGTAAGCAATGCGCGTTGTTGTCGATCTCGCGGTCGTCATTTTACTATGAACCCAAAGGCGAGAGCGAGATGAACCTCGATCTGATGCGCGTGATTGATAAGCAGTTCT
>JAPWHL010000089.1 GCA_027214255.1 Roseovarius aestuarii | reverse complement strand
ATTGATACGTTGGAAGCGAAGCGCCGAGGTGTGTCCCCTGGAGGGAACATCAAAATTCATGGCTTAAAAAACGGTGAGAGTCAGTTGCCGATTTACATCCAAAGTTTTGATTGGACTAATGGGTGTATTGCGATTACCAACGAGGAGATGGATGAATTTATCCAGCTTGTCGAGATGGGGACACCAATTCAGATTGAGTGGTAATAAAAGGTCCCCTTTAATGTTCTGGCTCTTATAGGCTATGGCATAAAGC
>JAPWHL010000088.1 GCA_027214255.1 Roseovarius aestuarii | reverse complement strand
GTCAGTGGTCGGGCGTTGAATGAGGGCATGCACCCGCTTCTGGAGTCTCTCGATCAACTGGTCACCGACCTCGATCGAGTGCTGTCCAGCGGAGGGTTGGCGGGGCAGACCGATGCCGGGCGGATGGAGGTGCTCCGCACCGCAGGAGAAGCTCTGCGGCGGGTGGAGGCGGTGATCGTGGAGGCGGTTGCATCGACCGACCAGCGGTTCTCCGACGACTTCGGGTGCCGCTCACTGAACGAACTGCTGCAGAG
>JAPWHL010000087.1 GCA_027214255.1 Roseovarius aestuarii | reverse complement strand
CCGTAGGGGTTGTTCATCCCCTCGTCGGAGAGTTTGCCGTTGAGCTCGGAGGCCTGCAGGATAAAGCGGATCTGCTCGAACTCCACCTGGGTGGCGAACTCATGAATGGCGGCGATGCTGATGTCGACCCCGTCGCAGATGGCACCGGTGGCGCCACCCTGGCCCTGCTCGGCCGTGAAGGTCACTTCATCATTGCGGCGCTGCTCGACGATGCGGGTATGGCCGCCGCACAGGGTCACCTCGGCGCTGTGCTCGGT
>JAPWHL010000086.1 GCA_027214255.1 Roseovarius aestuarii | reverse complement strand
GGCCTGATCGGCGCGGCCGTTGTCATCATCCTCTTTGCCGTGTACGGCTGGCGCGGCCTCACTACCTCTTTCAACGCGCCCGACGGCTTTGGTCGCCTGCTCGCGCTTGGCGTGACTGCAATGGTGATGTTCCAGGCGCTGATTAATTTCAGCGTCGTTCTGGGTATGGTGCCCACGAAAGGAATTCCGCTTCCGTTTGTCAGTTATGGCGGCTCAAGTCTGCTGGTCATGCTTCTGGCGACAGGCGTTCTGCTCAACATCGC
>JAPWHL010000085.1 GCA_027214255.1 Roseovarius aestuarii | reverse complement strand
CGGCCGTTCTGGCTGCCATATCGCGACCGGAAGCCACGGGGACCGTGCTGGGACCGGACGGACCGGGGCGCGCGGGGGGCGGGGCGCGAGCGGACTAGAGGCCGAGCCGCTCCAGGTAGGGGTTCACCAGGCGGCGGTCCGGGTCGTAGCGGGCGGCGAGCGCGGCGAAGTCGTCTCCGCGCGTGTATCGCGAGCGCGTCTCGGCGCCGTCGAGGGTGAACACCTTGCCCCAGTGCGGACGCGCCGTGGCGGGAAGCGCAGCCT
>JAPWHL010000084.1 GCA_027214255.1 Roseovarius aestuarii | reverse complement strand
ATCACGGCCAGATCTACCACATCTACTTCGGCCTCAACGTCGAGAACTCCTATCTGTTCCTGTTCATCCAGATCCTGGATCACCCGATCCAGATCCTCGGCATCGCCATGCTGGTCAGCACCCCGCTCTGCCTGCTGCTCGCCTGGCGGCTGACCCGCCCCATCCTGCAGCTGCAGCAGTCGGTCTCACAGCTGGCGGAGGGCAATCTGGAGGCGCAGATCCCCAACCTGGGGCGACGGGACGAGATAGGCCAGCTGGCGGATCA
>JAPWHL010000083.1 GCA_027214255.1 Roseovarius aestuarii | reverse complement strand
GATATATATCGCAGGTAATCGAAGGGCACTTGTTACTGCCCCGTTCAACAATGAAAGTAACCTAGGCCGATATGGCCCTTGTTATAAAGGGAATAGTGTCGGATTTCAATTTGAAAGTGGCAGCCATGGTCAGGTTACCTTTCGAGTGAGAAAGCCAATTATCAACGGGGTACATATCTCTGACCACCAAATAGTGGAAATGTTTGGGCGATTGGGAATGACCGATTCTAGCTTCAGTGGCGACGTAATGTCGCGAATCGTAATCC
>JAPWHL010000082.1 GCA_027214255.1 Roseovarius aestuarii | reverse complement strand
CCAGCTGCCACTGGGCCGGGACGATGGGCAGCGACTCCATGCGCCACTGCTTGTAGGCGGCGTCATAGGCATCGGGCTCGGCCTGCTCCAGCAGATGGCCGATGCACCAGGTCACCACATCCCCCTGTGCGGTTTCGATAAAACCGTCCCCCTTCTTGTGGGGCTTGGGCAGCACGTCGGCAATGGCACGTCCCAAACTGGGCTTCTCGGCGATGAAGAGTCGCATGGCAAACACCTGAATACTGTATATGTGAACAGTATATAAC
>JAPWHL010000081.1 GCA_027214255.1 Roseovarius aestuarii | reverse complement strand
CGCCTACCTGACCTCCGATTCGGCGCTGACGAGCCCCTTCGTGCAGTCCTTCCGCGTGCGCGAGACGATGCCGGCGAACCCCAAGGCGATCAGCACAGCGCTGAAGGCGCACGGCATCGGCCGACGCGAGATCAAGAAGCGTGGGGTCGACGTCGACCCGGCGGCCTTCCGCAAGAAGCTCACGCTGCGGGGAGACCAGGAGGCGACGCTGATCCTCGCCCGCATCGGCGATCGACGCGTGGCGATCCTCGCCGACCGGGTCTCCGC
>JAPWHL010000080.1 GCA_027214255.1 Roseovarius aestuarii | reverse complement strand
GCCTTGCGCTCCGCTACCTCGCCGCCGCCGACCAGCAGCACGGGTTTGTTGTCGAGTCGGCAAAAGATGGGCAAGTAGTCCATGGGGCCTCCTGATCAGGCGGTTTGGGTCTGGCTGGCAGTGGTGGTGGTCTCGCTCACCGCGACCGGGCGCTCAGCCTTGGGGGGGGCATACCAGTAGCCGAGGCCCATGAAGAGGGCGCCGGAGACGGTGTTGCCCAGGGTTACCCACAGCAGGTTGTGGCCGATGCCGCCCAGGGTGTAGGCC
>JAPWHL010000007.1 GCA_027214255.1 Roseovarius aestuarii | reverse complement strand
CCGTAAGCGCCAAAGCGCCACCCAAAACCAACTTCGCCTTCGTTAATATCGTCATCTAATGTCCTCCCATGGATCGTATTTTGGGGAGTGCTATCAACAAACACTCCATATTGTGGCAAGAATGCCAAGATAGCGAAATGGAGCCACCCGTCCAGTGTTCTTGACGTATTCTGTCACAAAAGTGGCGCTTTGGGTATGCTCTAGACGGAAAGCGCCATAATTGTCGACAAGTGTGAATTCAGTTATCGACCTTCGAAGAGGACGAAAGACACAGAATTGATAAATTTCAGGCTGGCTGGCAGAATCAATCGTGTTGAGCAGGGGAAGATGGCGTGGCGTGCTGCGCTGCGGCATTGCAGAGCTATACATCCCGCTCAAGACAGTATAGACGGTGCGACTTGCCACAGAGTCGCGCGAAACGGTGCGGCCTCCTTGAATTTCCAAACAACAGAAAATGTCCGCCTTGAAAAAAGTTATCGCAGATGCACTGGCCCAGCGTGGCTATGATACCCTTACCCCCGTTCAGGAGGCTGTAAGCGACCCAGATCTAACAGGGCGCGACTTGCTGGTGTCGGCCCAAACCGGATCGGGCAAAACTCTGGGCTTTGGTCTGGCGATTGCGCCGACGTTGTTGGGGGATGATGAGGTTTTCAGCCCCGCCAGCGCGCCACTGGCATTGGTGATTGCGCCGACGCGCGAATTGGCCTTGCAGGTGCGCCGAGAACTGGAATGGGTCTATGCCGGGGCGGGCGCAGTATTGGCGTCTTGCGTTGGCGGTATGGACATGCGCGATGAACGGCGAGCATTGGGCCGTGGTGCGCATATCGTTGTGGCCACGCCGGGGCGTTTGCGCGATCACATCATGCGCGGCTCGATGGATATGACTGCGTTGCGCGCGGTTGTTCTGGACGAGGCGGATGAAATGCTGGATCTGGGCTTTCGCGAAGATCTGGAGTTTATTCTGGGTTCGGCACCGGAAACGCGACAGACGTTGCTGTTTTCGGCAACAGTGCCTGCGGCCATTGCCAAACTGGCCAAGAATTTCCAGAACGATGCCGTGCGCGTTGCCACCAAGGCCGAAGAAAGCCAACACGCAGATATTGAGTATCGTGCCATGTCGGTTGCCGCGCGCGACAGCGATAATGCAATTATTAACGTGTTGCGTTACTTCGAGGCACCGAATGCCATCGTGTTTTGTAACACACGCGCCATGGTTGGGCGCCTGACGACGCGCTTGTCCAATCGCGGATTTTCTGTTGTAGCCCTGTCGGGTGAACTGTCGCAGTCGGAACGTACCCATGCCTTGCAGGCCATGCGCGATGGGCGCGCGCGTGTTTGTGTGGCCACGGATGTAGCTGCGCGCGGGATCGACCTGCCGAATCTGGATTTGGTGGTGCACGCCGAACTGCCCAGCAACCACGAAACTTTGCTGCACCGGTCGGGCCGGACGGGGCGCGCTGGTCGCAAGGGTGTCAGCGCGTTGATTGTGCCGCCTGTCGCACGCAAAAAGGCGCAACGTTTGCTGGGCTGGGCCAAATTGTCGGCAACTTGGGGCCCGGCGCCTTCAGCAGAAGAGGTGATGGCGCAAGATGAGGCGCGCATGCTGGATGATCCTGACTGGCAAACGCCGGTCAGCGAGGCCGAGGCCGTTGGTGTTGCGACGCTGTTGGAGCGGTTCAGTGCCGAGCAGATCGCGGCCGCTTATCTGCGTCAGCTGCGCAATCGTCATTCGGCGCCTGAAGAACTGTCCGAACCCGAAGAAAAGCCGGGCCCACGCGAGCCGTTCGGGCCCAGCACGTGGTTCTCTCTGCCCGGTGGGCATGGGGCCGGTGCCGAGCCGCGCCGCCTGTTGCCGATGATTTGCAAGGCCGGGGGCATCACCCGCGACGATGTGGGGGCCATCCGTATCCAAGGCAATGCCAGCTATATCGAAGTGCGCCAATCCGCAGTTGATGGATTTGTGAAATCACTGGGCGCGGGTTTGCAGGTCGAGGACGGCGCGTTGACACGTCTGGACACGCCGCCTGCTATCGCCGGACGCTCCGGCCCCGGTCCGCGCAAAGACGGTAAGCCGCCGCGCAAGGGGGCAAAACCGAGCCGCAGTTTCGACGCCGCGCCTCAATCGGCGGCCGACAAGGCACGCTATGCGCCTGCGGCTGACACTGCTGCGGCGCCTCAACCTGTCGAAGCGCCCAAACCGCGTTACAATCCGGATCGCTCCTATGACAGCGAAGCGCCCAAGCCGCGCAAGCCGTATCAGGGTGACAAGAAGGTGGAGCGTTGGCAGGACGCCTCGACCAAGCCGCATAAACCCCGTGCCAAGCCCGAGCGTGTGGACCCTACACGCGATGGGGCCGTCAGCCCGGCCGAACCGAAACGCGCATCCGGTTCCAAGCCCTATGGCAAGGGGCCAAAACCCACGGGCGGTAAGCCAGCGTTCAACAAGTCAGGCGGCAAACCTACGGGCAAACCGGGTGGCAAACCTGCGTTTGGTAAACCCGGTGGGAAGCCGGGCGGAAAACCGGGAGGCAAACCCGGCGGGAAACCTAGCGGCAAGCCAGCGGGCGGAACACCTGTCGGTAAACCTTCCAGCAAGAAGAACCGCGCCCGCGCCGCCGCAGCAGCGGTCAAACCGGGCGGAACGGCACCGCCGCGCCGCAACAAGCCCTAAAACATGTGTGTCGGGCGCGGCAAACAATGCCGCGCCGATACGCTTAGGCCGGAACAGAGCGCGCCGCTTTGTTGGTTCCTTGCCAGTCGGGGTGCATCCACGGCTGCTGGTTCGAGGCGGGCAGGGCCGTGCGCCCCAGAATATGGTCCGCTGCCTTTTCGCCGGTCATGATGCTGGGACCGTTCAGGTTGCCATTGGTAATGCGCGGAAAGATCGAGCTGTCGGCCACGCGCAATCCAGCGACACCGATCACGCGGCATTCCGGATCGACGACGGCATTGGGATCATCTGCCGCGCCCATCTTGCAAGTGCCACAAGGGTGAAAGGCGCTTTCGGCGTGTTCGGCGATGAACGCATCCAGATCGGCGTCGCTTTGGACATCTGCACCGGGCTGGATTTCTTTGCCTCGATACGGATCAAAGGCAGCTTGCCCGAATATCTGACGGGTCAGGCGGATGCAGTGACGGAATTCGTCCCAATCGCTGTCATGGGACATGTAGTTGAACGCGATGTCTGGCGCTACTGATGGATCGCTTGAGGTCAGACTGACCCGTCCCCTCGATTTTGACCGCATTGGCCCGACATGGGCTTGAAATCCGTGCCCTTCGGCGGCGGCCTGACCGTCGTAACGCACGGCCATGGGTAGAAAATGGTATTGGATGTCCGGGTATTTGATGCCAGGGCGCGAGCGCAGGAATGCGGCGCTTTCAAACTGGTTGGACGCCCCAAGACCGGATTTTGCGAACAGCCATTGCGCCCCGATTAGTCCTTTGGAAAACAGGTTCCAGTGTTTGTAAAGGGTGATGGGTTGGGTGCAGGCCTGTTGAATGTAGAGCTCCAGATGATCTTGAAGATTGCCGCCTACGCCGGGTCGATCCGCGATCACGTCAATTCCATGCTCCGCCAGATGCGCGGCAGGTCCTATCCCTGACAGCATCAGTATCTTGGGGGAATTGAACGCAGACGCGGCGACAATTACCTCGCGGCTGGCGTGCACGATTTCGATGTTGCCACCCCGGTCGATCTCGACCCCTGTGGCGCGCCCGTCTTTGAGGATGACGCGGCGCACGAAACACCGCAACATCTCGCAGTTGGGCCGTTTCAAGGCTGGCTTTAGATAGGCATTGGCGGCGGACCATCGGCGGCCCTTGTAAATGGTTTGTTCCATCGCGCCAAAGCCCTCTTGCTTGGCGCCGTTGTAATCGTCGGTCAGCTCAAAACCGGCCTGTTGCCCGGCCGTCACAAAAGCCTGAAACAACGGATTGGTGCGTGGCCCGCGCGTGACATGCAGCGGGCCGTCAGTGCCACGCCATGCCGGATCTCCACCGTGACCGCCGTCGGTCCAATTCTCCATACGTTTGTAGTAGGGCAGCACGTTGCGAAATCCCCACCCGGTCGCACCGCTGTCTTCCCAGTGATCAAAGTCGCAGGCATGGCCGCGCACATAGACCATCCCGTTGATCGAGGACGACCCGCCCACCACCTTGCCGCGCGGCGCGGCCAAACGGCGGTTGTTCAAATGCGGTTCGGGCCGGGATGTATATCCCCAGTCATACCGTTTCATGTTCATCGGATAACTCAGGGCGGCGGGCATTTGTATGAAGGGGCCAGCATCGGTGCCGCCGTATTCCAGCACCAGAACCCGATGTTTGCCATCCTCGGACAGGCGGTACGCCATGGCCGATCCGGCTGATCCGGACCCGATAATGATGTAGTCGGCTTGCATGATGGCACCCTGTTTTCTGAATGATGTACCGCAATACTTACCAACGGTCAGTTTTTAAGTCTATAGGTATATATTGTGGCCCCCGGCGCGCCAAGTTAAGCTGCGCATCAAGGCAAGCAGGGCACATTTCATGGCGCGAAAATCCATCTCAGACATCCGCCGGGCCGAGCTGTCACAAGCTGCGTTTGATGCGTTGGTCAAATACGGTATCCGGGGCACCACTTTGGACCGGGTGGCAAAAATCGCCGGTGTCTCAAAGGGCGTCGTTTTGCATCATTTCCATGACAAGGGAGCGCTGTTTGAAGGTGTTCAGCGGCAGGCCAATACTGTTCTGCGCGACTGCGTGGTGGAGCTGTTGCACCACGCCGAAACCCCGCTTGAGCGGCTTTATGCGATCATTGTCGGCAATTTCGCCGAACCTGTGTTCCAACAGGAAATCTGCCATGCGTGGATCAGCCTGTGTTCGGACGTGCCCCATAACCAGCAAAGCCAGCGGATTCAGGCCGTGGTTCATGCCAGAATGCGCAGCAACCTGCTAAGTGCGCTGCGCCATCTTGTGCCACCGGATCACGCCGCGCGCATTGCGTTTCAATTGCGAACGGTGATGGACGGAATCTGGCTACGTGCCAGTTTTCAGACAGACCCCATGCCCGGTGCACGCGGAGTGGACGAAGTGGATTTCGCTGCGCGTCACCTGCTGGTTGGTACGGGACTGTCACAGGCGGATTTCGACGCCGCGCGCGATCGTATGCAAGGTTTGGGGGATCTGATTTTGACAAGCCGTGCTTTTCGCGGGCGGGCAATGAATGTCTGAACCATAGCCGTGACAGAATCACTTTCGTGGTGTTAGCTTTGACTTGCACACGCGTCGCTACCACCAGAAATGGCGCATTTGACATCGCTGAGCATGCGACGAATTTGCTCAAAACGCGAAAATACGTTGCATTTACTTGATCCGTGCGTTCAGTGCGTGTTTGGTATGCAATTGAATACCGTGGGCGGAATCAATCACGCTCAATACCGATTACACTCTGGGAGGAAACACTATGAAGTTCACTACTGCTGCCGCTGTCGCGGCTCTGACCATCGCCACGGCGACCACGGCACACGCTGCCTGCGATGACGGCGAGATCGTGATCAAGTTCAGCCACGTCACGAACACTGACAAACACCCCAAGGGCATCGCCGCCTCGCTGCTGGAAAAGCGCGTGAACGAAGAAATGGACGGCAAAGCGTGCATGGAAGTGTTCCCCAACTCGACACTTTATGACGACAATAAAGTCCTTGAGGCTCTGTTACAGGGTGACGCGCAGCTGGCCGCACCTTCGCTGTCGAAATTTGAAGCGTTTACCAAGAAATACCGCCTGTTCGACCTGCCTTTCATGTTCAAAAACATTAACGCGGTGGATGAGTTCCAAGCATCGGAATCCGGTCAGGCAATGAAAGATTCGATGCAACGCCGTGGCCTGCAGGGGCTGGCATTCTGGCACAATGGCATGAAGCAGATGTCAGCCAACGTGCCGCTGGTGGAACCTTCGGACGCCAACGGTCTGCGTTTCCGCGTTCAAAGCTCGGATGTGTTGGTTGCCCAGATGGAGGCGATTGGCGGCATTCCGCAAAAGATGGCCTTTTCCGAGGTCTACGGCGCGCTGCAACAGAAGGTCGTGGATGGTCAGGAAAACACGTGGTCCAATATCTATGGCAAGAAGTTCTTTGAGGTGCAGGACGGCACCACAGAAACCAACCATGGCATCATCGACTATCTCGTTGTGACCAGTGTCGAGTGGCTGGACAGCCTTGAGCCGGACGTACGCGACCAGTTCCTGACAATTCTGGCAGAAGTGACAGAACAACGGAACGCCGAATCCGCCGCCGTGAACCAAGCCGCCAAACAGTCGATCATCGACGCAAACGGCCTTATCCGCGAGCTGACAGACGAACAGCGCCAGAAATGGGTCGATGCGATGAAACCCGTCTGGGAGAAGTTCGCAGAAGATGTCGGACAAGAAAACATCGACGCTGCGCAGGCAATCAATGCCAAGCATTAGGCCGCGCCCTGATCGTATCTAAAAAGCGATGATCATCTCCGGGGCTTGCGGCAAACGCAGGCCCCGGAGTCTGCCAATCACTGGCACTTTATGCGGGGGAACAGCTATGAATCCGAAAACTGGCAGACACCTAACTGACGTGATCGAGGAAAACCTGATCGCGCTTCTTTTAGGAATCATGACCTTGCTGACCTTCGCCAATGTGGTCGCACGCAAAGGCTTCAATTCCAGCATCCTATGGGGGCTTGAGGCAACAGTGTTCCTGTTTGGCTGGCTGGTACTGCTGGGGGCATCCTATGCGGTTAAAAAAGGCGCGCATCTGGGTGTAGACGTTGTGCTGCACGCGGTGTCGGCCAGTACGCGACGTGTTCTGGGCCTGATCGCTGTGGCGATCTGTATCGCGTTTGCTTTTTTGTTGCTGAAAGGGGCGTGGGACTATTGGGCCAATTTTGCCAACCTGCCAGGGACGACGGGCCGGTGGTTCCCGCTGGGCTTTGAGGACAAGTTCCTTGCCAAGGGGTGGTACGAGGTGAATGATGTCCCCCATCCCGCTTTTTTGAACTGGATGGCAGACGCCTTTAACGAAGGCGAAAGCTATAACAAAATGCCTCGGATGATTCCTTATCTGGTCATGCCATTGTCCATGGCTTTGTTGCTGTTTCGTTTTTGTCAGGCAGCTGTGCTGATCTGGACTGGCAAGACGGACCGCATCGTTGCCAGTCACGAGGTCGAAGACGACATTGATGAAATGCGCGCCGCGCGCGGGGAGATTGCCCAATGACCGTCCTGCTTCTTTTCCTGATGGTTGTCGGCATGATGCTGATCGGTGTGCCAATCGCGGTGTCGCTGGGCATGTCGTCCGTGCTGTTCTTGCTGTGGTTCTCGGATGCAACGCTAGCCTCGGTTGCCCAGACGCTGTTTCAGGCGTTTGAGGGCCACTATACGCTTTTGGCAATCCCGTTCTTTATCCTTGCATCCAGCTTCATGTCGACTGGCGGCGTGGCACAACGCATCATCCGGTTCTCGATTGCCTGCGTCGGTCATTTGCGTGGCGGTCTGGCAATTGCGGGCGTGTTCGCCTGTATGATGTTTGCGGCCCTGTCGGGATCGTCGCCGGCCACGGTGGTCGCCATCGGGACAATCGTGATCGCGGCGATGAAACAGGCAGGTTATTCCAAGGAATTTGCCGCCGGTGTTATCTGTAACGCGGGCACGCTGGGCATCCTGATTCCGCCGTCTATTGTGATGGTGGTTTATGCGGCGGCGGTCGAGGTATCGGTCGGTCGCATGTTTCTGGCGGGTGTCATTCCGGGGCTGTTGGCCGGTGTAATGCTGATGATTGCCATTTACGTCATGGCGCGGGTGAAAAACATGCCCGCTGGCGAATGGCGTGGCTGGGGGGAAATCGGGGCGTCGTTCCGAGATGCCCTCTGGGGGTTGCTGCTGATCGTGATCATCATGCTGGGTATCTACGGCATTCCGGGCGTTACCGGCGCGTTCTTTACCCCGACCGAAGCGGCGGCGGTGGCGTCTGTCTATGCGTTCTTCGTGGCCTGCTTTATCTATCGCGATATGGGGCCTTTGGCCGCTCAAGGGGATCAACCACGCCGTTCTGTATTACAGGCCCCCCACGCGGTGATCACGGCCTTCTTTCATGCCGATACGCGCAACACGCTGTTCGAGGCGGGTAAGCTGACCGTGACGCTGATGTTCGTTATCGCCAACGCGCTGATCCTAAAACACGTGCTGACCGAGGAACAGATTCCCCAGATGGTTGCCTCATCCATGCTCAACGCTGGCTTTGGACCGGTATTTTTCCTGATCGTGGTCAATGTGATCTTGCTGATCGGCGGACAGTTCATGGAACCATCGGGGCTTTTGGTGATCGTAGCGCCGCTGGTCTTTCCTATTGCGATCGAACTGGGCATTGATCCTATCCATTTGGGTATCATCATGGTGGTCAACATGGAAATTGGAATGATTACCCCGCCGGTGGGTCTGAATCTATTCGTGACCTCGGGGGTCGCAGGCATGCCAATGATGAGCGTGGTCAAGGCGGCGCTGCCTTTCTTGATGGTGCTGTTCGTGTTTTTGATCATGATCACCTACATTCCCGCGATCTCGACCTTCTTGCCGAACGCAATGATGGGACCAGAACTGATTACGAACTAGTGGGGCACAAAGGACGGAGAATGGGGGCCAGCCCCCAGCATTGAAAACCTATGGGTTTTCAATGCTCCCCCGGGATATTTCGGGCCAGAAGATACTATACAGAACTTTGTGCATCTTCTGGCCCGAAATATCCCCGCCGGAGGCCCAAAGTTTTTTGGAGGTCGGTTAGATGACGCGAATGACGTCCTTGTCGATCGCCAACACGTACCCCTTGCGCGCGATGTTTTTGACCAATAGCTCGCTGACCATCTGATTGCCCAGAGTGTCGCGCAGGCGTTTGATCCGTGTAGCGCCGGCAGCTTCTTCGCAGTCTGACGCGCTGCGCCCGGATATCATACCTTCGATTTCGGCCCCGCTCAGGACATCGCCGTCCATTCGGGCCTCGGCGAGTACGGACAGGGTTTCCATGGCCGCGTCGGTCAGTTTGAATCCCATGTTGTTGAGGTAGACAGATTTTTCGGCCCGGCTGATCAAGAGCGAGCTGACCTGAATACCAGACCGTTCAATCTGCGCCATGCGGCGGTTCAGTGTGATCAACATCGTCAGAAACACCAAAGCAGCGACCAGCAGTGCCGTAGCAAAGACCAACAAGACGAAGATCACCATTCGGTAGCTGACCAATGTTTCGGAAAACGCGGTGCCCGAAAGCGCGAGGATTTCGAGCAGTTTGATATCCGTCTCGCTTGTCAGGGCGTCGTTCTCGACAAATATTCGCTCGACTCGTGCGTTGAACGCGCCCGCGTCTGGCAGGCTGAGGAATAACAAGACAGCAGCCAGCGCGAGGATGACCACGATAGCGGCAACGCCGAATGTTACGACGCGATTGCCCGAGCGGCGTGAGTCGGCGGCAGAGGCCGTCTGATCATCCAAGGGTGTCTCCTTCCTTCGTCAATTCTGGCGCACGGACAGCACTTTGAGCAGGGTCAGGCCCCGTGCGGCAAGTTGTTGGCTGAGTTGCGCGCTGGCCGATGCCTTGGTGCAGGGGCCATTGATCTGGGCGACATCGTAAAACAACTGCAGGGGGTTGTTGCTTTTGGCCTTGTATTCGGCGACGCACCCTGCGTGCGCAGGGGCGGCCATCAGGGCGAAAAGCGCCAAGGAGAGGAACATCTGTTTCATAGTCGCAGCATGGCCGAGAGCGCTGCGATATTCAATAACGCAAAGGGTATCGTGGCGGTGTTATCCAATAACAAGGGGGCGTTATTGCGTGACTCTGCGGGGCTGGCCCAAGTTGGAGGCATCGCTTCTGCCCCGCGGGGCGGATGACAGTCATCAACCTTGAAAGGACCGCATCCATGTCTGCTAAATTTATCTCTCTTATCCTTGGTGCTTCTATGGCAATCACTTCCATCACGGCTGCTCCGGCCCGCGCTGCTGACAAGGATCTGGCGCGCGCACTGACCATTATTGCGGGTGTCGCAATCGTCGGAGCGGCTATCAACGAGTCATCCAGCCGCAGTCGCGGGCATGTGTCTTCACGCGGACATGGCAACAATGGGTATTATGGCCATCAGCCGCGGCGCGTCCAAAAGAGCACGCATGGACAGAAACGACGGGCTATTCAATCACGTGCCTATCAGCGCGGTTACAACGACCACCGCGCGCAAGTACAGCAGCGCCGCGTTCAAAAACACCGCGCGCGGCGCGGCTATGGATCCTAAGGAACGCCGCGCACTGGCCGCCTAGGTTAGTAATGAGTTGCCGTTTTGACAGGAGAGGGGTGCCAGAGGAGGCGCCCCTCTCTTTTTGCGTTTTGTGCAGTGGTATGAGACATGCAACAACGGATGTCACAGCGGTAAGGGATATGGGTTCGGATGGATGTGCGCAGGGATAGATCGGGTCGTTGCCTGTTGTTTTTCGATTGTGACGGGCGGGGTGCGCCATGCTAACCGCCCCTGATTTCCATCTAGAGCAATCGGCCATGCGCGAGGGTTTTGGCCTGATTGCCGGCGTTGACGAGGTCGGGCGGGGTCCATTGGCCGGTCCGGTTACAGCTGCGGCCGTGATTTTGGACCCTGCGAACATTCCCGAGGGGCTGAACGATTCCAAGAAATTGACTGCCAAGCGTCGTGAGGCGCTCTATGCGGTGATCGAAGCCGTGGCCGAGGTCTCTATCGCCCACGCCACTGTTGAAGAGATCGACCGCCTGAATATTCTGCGCGCCTCGCATCTGGCAATGGAGCGCGCGGTCGCAGGATTACCTCGACGTCCTGATCTGGCGTTGATTGATGGCAATATGATTCCGGCTGGATTGGACATCCCGGCGCGTGCAATCGTGAAGGGTGATGGGGTCTCGGTGTCGATTGCAGCTGCCTCAATTATGGCTAAAATCTGTCGAGATTATGTCATGTGGGATTTAGCGCAACAGTGCCCCGGCTATGGATGGGAAACCAACGCGGGTTACCCGTCAAAAAGCCACAAAGACGCGCTCCAAAATCTGGGTGTAACCCCACACCATAGACGTTCGTTCAAACCGGTCCACAACATCTTGTATCAAGATAAATAGTTAACCTTTTGATTCAAAAAAGAAATTGACCGCGAATCGCCTTTGAATCATCCTGACCTCAACGACCAGAGCGCACCAACGCGCCGGCAACGAGGCAGACCATGACAAAGATGACCAAGATTAAGGGCGTACCCACGCTTCCTTTGAACACGATAATTGACGGCGATTGCATCGACGTGATGAACGCGCTGCCAGAGAATTCAGTAGATCTGATCTTTGCGGATCCACCCTATAACCTGCAACTCAAAGGCGATTTGCACCGCCCTGACAACAGCCAGGTCGACGCGGTGGATGACGCGTGGGATCAGTTCTCGAGCTTTGCCGCCTATGACAGATTTACCCAAGACTGGCTGAAGGCAGCACGCCGATTGCTCAAACCAAATGGGGCTATTTGGGTGATCGGCTCTTATCACAACATCTTTCGGGTGGGCGCGGCGTTGCAGGACGCGGGCTATTGGATCCTGAACGATGTGGTCTGGCGCAAATCCAACCCGATGCCGAACTTTCGCGGCAAGCGGTTGACCAACGCGCATGAGACGATGATCTGGGCGTCCAAATCGGAAGGCGCAAAGTACACGTTTAACTATGAGGCTCTGAAATCGCTGAACGACGGGGTGCAAATGCGCTCGGACTGGGTTCTGCCGATTTGCACAGGGCATGAACGTTTGAAAAACGAAGACGGGGATAAGGCGCACCCGACGCAAAAACCCCAAAGCCTCTTGCACCGCGTTCTCGTGGGCAGCACAAACCCCGGAGATGTGGTGCTGGACCCGTTCTTTGGGACAGGCACTACGGGGGCCGTGGCCAAGATGCTGGGCCGGGACTATATCGGGATCGAGCGCGAGGCGGCCTATCGCACGGTTGCCGAAAAGCGCTTGGCTGGCATTCGTAAATTTGACCGCGAGTCGTTGCAGGTTTCGACCTCCAAACGTGCCGAGCCACGCGTGCCCTTCGGTCAACTGGTTGAGCGCGGAATGCTGCGCCCCGGTGAAGAACTGGTGTCCATGAACCTGCGCCACAAGGCCAAGGTCCGTGCAGATGGCACGCTGGTCGGCGATGACATCAAGGGGTCAATCCATCAGGTTGGTGCGGCGCTGGAAGGCGCGCCCAGCTGCAATGGCTGGACGTACTGGCACTTTAAGCGCGACGGTAAGTCTGTGCCGATTGATCTGCTGCGTCAGCAGATCCGCGCCGAAATGGCCGATCGCCTGAATTAATTCCGGGCGATCCATTCTCTTACAACACAACACGCGAATACCGCCGGTGCCTGAAGCCTGACGATCAGGCACCATACCTCACTGTCCCGCCTTAATGGCGGGGCTTTTTTGCGTTTTACGGTGAGGTGGCGAGACGGCCAACAGGGCATTTGGCCGTGTCGTGACCAGTTAGATCAAAGTGCCCATGCGGCCTTGAGCCCGTCCAAAACGGCCTCTTCTGCCGAACGGGGGGCCATGCAATCGCCTGCGCCGATGACCTGCCCATCGTATCCTTCCAACGCCAAGAGCAAGCTGTCAGATACTTCGGTCCCTTGCGCAAGGACCAGCGTTTCGGTGTCTTCAACCAACAACGGCGCGCCGCTGGCAGCATGCATGAAATAAGCGGTGTCGGCATCCGCACCGAACAGGCGGGCGTAGGGGATAACCTCGACCCCCAGTTCTGATGCCCGCGCCACCATAGTGTCGCGCACATAGCTTTGCAGGAGCTCACCGGCATGCGGGCCGCTGACCGCCAGACGCACGCGACGTCCTGCGCTGGCCAGCAACTCGGCCACGCCCAGCCCAACCCAGTCCGAACGCCAATCGGCAATCGTGACCGATCCCCCGACGTTGGCCTGATTGCGCAGAACCTCCCATGCGGTCACGATATGGGCGTCCTCGCCAAATTCGCCGTCCGTCGGGTGGCGCGGCGTGGCCCCCGTTGCGACGATCACCACTTCAGGGGATGCGTCGCGCACAATGTCGGCGGTGATCGGGCTGTTGAGATGCACGGTGACGCCTGAGCGGGTCATTTCGTTGGACAGGTTGGTGATGATCCCGCCAAATTCGGACCGGCCGGGCAGCATCTGAGCCAAAAGGGCCTGACCGCCCAGTTGCGCCGCTGCTTCATGCAAGTGGACGGTGTGACCTTGGGCGGCGGCGGTGGCCGCAGCCTTCATACCGGCGGGTCCGCCGCCGACCACCATCACGGTTTTTGGGGGGGGTGCAGGTTTTGGCGCACCATATGTCAGTTCGCGACCGGATTCTGGATATTGGATACACGAGATCGGCACGCCCTTGTGGAAATGTCCGATACAGGCCTGATTGCAGCCGATGCAGGCGCGGATGTCGTCCGGCGTGTCGGCGCGCGCCTTGGCGGGCATGGAGGGATCACAAATCAGTGCACGCGTCATGCCACACATATCAGCCTGCCCACTGGCCAGAATCGTCTCGGCCTCTTGGGGTTGATTGATGCGACCGGCAACCAGTACCGGGATGTCCACGACCTGTTTCACGGCATGCGCGAATGGCGCAAGATAGGCGTTATCCACGAACATCGGGGGCACGATATGCACCGATCCCCCAAGGCTGGCCGAGGTGCCGGCGATGACGTTGACGTAATCCAGATCCGGCGCCAGCGCGCGGATCACGGCCAGAGAGTCGGCGTCGCGCATGCCGCCTTCCATCTTTTCGTCGCCTGAAATGCGCAGGCCGATGGCAAAACCGTCAGGCGTGGCGGCGCGAACCGCCTCCAAAACGTTGCGCACAAACCGCAAGCGATTTTCAAAGCTGCCGCCATAGGCGTCGGTGCGATGGTTCACATGCTCGCTAAGAAATTGCGCGGGCAGGTAACCGTGGCTTGCCACCACTTCGGCGCCGTCTATTCCGGCGTTGGCCATCCGGCGGGCGGTGGCGGCATAGCCTGCAACGACCTCTTCTATCATGGTGATTGGCATGGCCCGGGGGATTACCCGGAACCTGTCTGAAGGCGTGGCAGAGGCGGACCACGCAACCGGCATCGTACCATCGGCAGTTTCCATGATCTCGCGGCCGGGGTGAAAAAGCTGTGCAAACAGGCGCGTGCCATGCGCCTTGACGGCCGTTGCCAGCCGGGAAAACCCCGCGATGCAGCTGTCATCGGTGCCCATCAGCATATGTGACGTATAGCGCGCGGTTTCATGCACGCCGACCACCTGACTGACGATCAATCCGACGCCGCCCCGCGCGCGGGCTTCGTGATAGGCGATCATGGCGTCTGTGACCTGCCCGCCAGCGGCCATGGACGTGTCGTGACCGGTCGACAGGATGCGGTTGGGAATATCTACTGCGCCGATGCGATAAGGGCTGAACAGGGTCGGGAACAGGTGTGATGTGTCTGGCATGGGGGAAAGGGCCTAGGCTGGAGTTTGGCCAAGCGTAGGATGCGCGCGCGCCTACTGCAAGCAAGCCGCGCCGCGCGCATGTACATAAATGTTTCGGTTGCGGCGGGCCGCACCCGAAGGATGCAAAACTGCGCTTTGGGTTAGCGCGGCATCGGGTTGGTCGCCTTGTTATAGGGCGTCCAGTCGGTGATTTCAGGGTAATACATCTGCCGCCAGCTGCGCACGCGAGGGTTCATGATACGTCGCCAAAGCGGCGGGATCATCGCGGCCATGGTCATCAATGGATAGCCGTGGGGCAGTTGCGGGGCGTCGGCCTCGGTATAGTTTTGCAACAAGGGAAAACGGCGGTCTGGCTTGTAGTGATGATCCGAGTGGCGTTGCAGGTTGATCAATAACCAATTGCTGGCCTTATGCGCTGCGTTCCAGCTGTGTTGTGGTTTGACATGTTCGTATTTGCCATCGCCCAGATGTTTGCGGGTCAGGCCGTAATGCTCGATGTAATTGACCAATTCCAGCTGCCAGATGGCGATGAAAGCCTGCCACAGAAACAGGGCCAGCCCGGTCCAGCCCCCCAAGAAAATGGCCAGCCCCAGCATGATCGCCTGCAAGACCCAATACCGCCAAAACGGGTTTTTCAGACTGGTCCAAGGCAAGTCGCGCCGCGCCAGCATGGCCTTTTCTGCGGCAAAGGCGGACTTGGGAGAACTGCGCAACACTCGCAGGAAAAAGCGGAAGAACCCCTCGTTATAACGGGCGCTGACCGGATCGCGCGGCGTGCCAATATGGCGGTGATGTACTTGCAAATGCTCCGAGCGAAAATGCGAATACAGCACCATCGACAGTAACAGGTCGCCCATCCAACGTTCGTATTTGCTTTTTTGATGCATCAATTCGTGCGCGTAATTGATGCCCACCGTGCCTGTGATCACGCCGATGCCAAAGAACATGCCGATTTTTTCCAGTGCCGCCAAATGGGCTGCATCCGAAACGTACCAGATCATCCAGAACAGCAAAATGAACTGTATGGGTGGCCAGATCAGGGTGATGGCGCGATACCACGTCAGATCGTCGTCACCCGTCTGAGGGTCTGCATTGTTCAGGTTCAGGCCCAAAAACGCATCCAGCAGGGTAAAGAAATACCATGTGAACAGCGGCAGCAATAGCACGGTCCACCCGCCTTGCGTCGCCCCGATCAGCGCCAAGGGCACCAGCAACAAAGACATCCAAAATGGCATGGCGGCTCGGATGTCGGTAAAATGCGTGGTCGAGGTCATGGATCTGCTCCGCAATCTGGTAAGGTCTGTTGCATACAGGGTTAAACCCGGTGTGCCAGACTGCCATGCGCCAGATCAAATACTTTGCGCATGACGGTGGGTAATTCGGCGGGTTTGAAGGTGGCAAGATCGACAAAATCGCCAATTGAGGGGTTTGTACCGGCCGCGACGGTGGCAATCTGGATTTGCAGGATCAGATGGAAATGCGTGAATGTGTGGCGCGCCTCTGTATCCAGTACGTGCCATTTGGCCGCGATCGGCGGCGCGGGTGCGGGTGTGTCTTCGCCCCATGCGCTGCCGGGCCAACCCAGCATGCCGCCCAAAAGACCACGATCAGCGCGGCGCTCTAGCAACAGGGCTCCATCGGTGCGCTGAACGACATAGGCGATACCGTGGCGGACAGGCTTGGGTTTCTTGGGGGTCTTTTTGGGCAAATCGGCCATAGTCCCTTTGGCGCGCGCGATACAGGGATCACGCCACGGACAAATCCCGCAGGCCGGATTGCGCGGCGTACAAATGGTGGCACCCAGATCCATGACCGCTTGCGCATAATCACCGGGGCGTCGATCCGGTGTCAACGCGCGCGCGCGCGCGGTCAGGTCCGGCTTGGCGGCGGGCAGGGGAGTGTGGACGTCATAAAGGCGGGCCATTACCCGCTCGACATTGCCATCAACCACTGTTTCAGGCGCATCAAACGCAATGGCCGAAATGGCCGCAGCGGTGTAGGGGCCGATACCGGGCAATTTTAACAGCGCGTCGTGATCGCGGGGAAAAACACCGCCATGATCGGCCACCACCGCACGCGCGCATTTCAGAAGGTTCCGCGCGCGCGCATAATATCCAAGGCCTGCCCATTCCCCCATCACGTCTGCATCCGGTGCGGAGGCCAGATCGGGCAGTGTGGGCCAGCGTGTTGTGAAACGTTGAAAATACCCGGTGACGGCGGCGACAGTGGTTTGTTGCAACATCACCTCGGACAGCCAGATACGATAGGGGTCGGGTGACATACCCGCTGCGCGATTGGCGGGCGACACGCGCCATGGCATTGCCCTTGCGTGGGTGTCATACCATGTCAGTAGATCCGACGATTGGGGGCGCTCACGCATTCTTTATCTCTCGCTTCGCGGTTATGGGCTGGCACGTTGCGCCACTTGCCCTAAAATGACGCAGTACGTCAGGAGTTCAACCATGCCCCCCCGTCGCGCCACCACCAAAGGCTTCGCCCGCAGCAGCACCTTGTTGCAAGAGCGGATTCGCAAGGCGTCGGAAAGCCGTGGTTTCGCCGAATCGCGCCTGTTGACGCAATGGGCCGAGATCGTCGGTGAAGACGTGGCCGCCATCGCGCGCCCCGTCAAGGTTGGATACGGGCGCGGTGGCCTTGGGGCTACGCTGACTGTTTTAACAACCGGGGCCCAGGCACCGATGCTGGAAATGCGCAAAGAGGCCCTGCGCGAACGGGTGAACGCGGTCTATGGCTATAACGCCATCGCGCGTATCCTTCTGACCCAGACCGCGCCAACCGGTTTCGCCGAAGGGCAGGCCAGTTTCGTCCACCGCGTTACCAAAAAAGGCCCTCGCACGCCTGACCCCGCGCAAAATGCCGCTGCGGCGCAGATTGCCGCCCCCGTGGGCGACGACGGGCTACGCGCCGCGCTTGAGGCGCTGGCTCGTAATGTATTATCTAACTCCAAACGCTGATCCAAAAAGGGATACCCTATGACCCCCAAGATTTTTATTGCAGCCGCAGTTCTGGCCATTGGTGGCGGTGCCGCCTATTGGCAACTGTCCGGCCCGTCTGCTGGCCAAATGGCACAGCAAACTACGGCCCTGACGGCGCTGGCGACCCCCGTGATCAGTACCCAAGATAGCAGCCAATCCTCCGAGGATAGCGCCGAGAAACCTGCGGCGACGATCACCGAAATGACCATGGGCCCAGCTGACGCCAAAGTTACGATCATGGAATATGCGTCGTTTACCTGCCCGCATTGTGCATCGTTTCACAAAACAGTCCTAAAGCCGTTGAAGGCGGACTATATCGACACCGGAAAAATCCAGTTTATCTATCGCGATGTGTATTTTGACCGTCCGGGTCTGTGGGGCGCGATGCTGGCCCGCTGCGGCGGCTCCGAGCGGTTCTTTGGCATTGCCGATATGCTCTATACCCAACAGCGCGAATGGCTGGGCGCGGATGATGCGCTGGGCATTTCCAACAACCTGCGCCGCATCGGCAAGGTTGCTGGTCTTGGCGAGGATCAGATCAACGCCTGCCTGCAAGATGCGGACAAAGCCGAGGCATTGATGGCATGGTTCCAAACCAACATTGAGACCGATGAGGTGAGCGGCACACCGACACTGATCATCAATGGCGAGAAACACTCAAACATGAGCTACGCCGATCTGAAGAAAATCATTGATGAGAAGCTTGCAGAATGAATGGTGGCCCGCTCTCAGGCTTGAAGGTGGTCGAACTGGCCCGCATTCTGGCTGGCCCTTGGGCCGGTCAGACGCTGGCCGACCTTGGGGCAGACGTGATCAAGGTGGAAAGCCCTGCGGGGGATGACACCCGCCAATGGGGGCCGCCCTTTATCGACCGCGAGGGTGATCGGTCTGCCGCTTACTTTCATGGGTGTAACCGTGGCAAGGCAAGTGTTGCGATAGATTTTCGAACACCCGAAGGCCAGGCCGAGGTGCGCGCCTTGATCAAGGATGCTGATATCCTGATCGAGAACTTCAAGCTGGGCGGATTGGCAAAATACGGTTTGGACTATGACAGCCTGTCAACGTTGAACCCCGGTTTGATCTATTGCTCGATTACGGGCTTTGGTCAGGACGGCCCCTATGCGTCTCGCGCGGGGTATGATTACATCATTCAGGGCATGTCCGGCCTGATGTCGATCACAGGTGCGCCCGATGGGCAACCGACGCGCGCAGGCGTTGCGATTACGGACGTTTTCACCGGAGTCTATGCGACGACAGCAATCTTGTCGGCATTGCATCAACGTCATGCAACCGGCAAAGGCCAACAGATTGACATGGCCCTGTTGGATGTGGCTGTGGCGGTAACGGCCAATCAGGCGATGAACTATCTGTCTACCGGCGTTGCCCCCGGACGCATCGGAAATTTCCACCCCAATCTGGTGCCCTATCAGGTGTTTGATTGTTCGGATGGGTTTATCATCATCGCGGTTGGCAACGATGCGCAGTATCAGCGGTTCTGCGGTGTTTTGGGGGTGCCGGAACTGGCAACCCATGCGGATTACGCAACCAATGCCGACCGCGTGGCGCATCGTGACACACTGGCGGCTTTGTTAACGGAAAAAACGCTGGGGTTCACCAAGGCGCAGTTGTTGGAGGCCTGCGAATCTGCGGGCGTGCCTGCGGGGCCGATCAATTCGCTGGACGAGGTGTTTGCCGATCCGCAGGTCAAGGCGCGGGGCATGCAGATTGCGCCGGGCGGCGTACCGGGCGTGCGCACGCCTATCCGGTTCTCAGATGCGGAACTGACGTTGGACAAGCCCTCTCCCAAACTGGGCGAGGGGTAATTCTGGCACATGCAACTCTGACCTGTGATGGGTCCGGGCAGGGGATTGGCGTCACGGCGGTCTATCCGGTCGACTTGGCCAATCCCAGCCGCTCCAACGCCGCGTCCAGTGGGCTCCAATCTGTGATCTCCAGCCGCACGGGCAGGGTCAACACCTTGGGGCGGAAGGCCGCGGGAAGGCGCACGGCGTCTTTTTCGGTTGTGACCAACTGGGCGTTCAAACGCGCTGCGTCCAATTCGAGCCGGCCCAGCAGTGCGGTGGTCAGCGGTTGATGGTCCGCTAGCGCGGTAGTGCCTGCCAGTTCGGCCCCTTCGGCGCGCAACGAGGCAAAGAATTTCTCGGGATGGCCTATTCCTGCAAAGGCAAAAACGCGCGCGCCTGACCAATCCATGCCGGTTTTTAGTGGCCGAAGCGCACCGCGCAGATGCGGAAGCTTCACCGATTTACCCCACGTGGCGTCAAACCGCGCCTGTGTGGCCTGCGGGCCGATTGACAACAACAGGTCAGCACGGGCCAATCCCGGCGCGACAGGCTCTCGCAAGGGGCCAGACGGCAGGCAACGCCCGTTGCCAAAACCCATCACCGCATCCACCACAATCAAGGACACATCCTTGTGCACCGATGGGTTTTGGAACCCGTCATCCAATACAATGACCTCTGCGCCCGCCGCTATCGCCGCGCGAGCGCCTGCCGCGCGGTCCCGTGCGATCCACGCCGGGGCAAAGGCCGCGATCAGAAGCGGCTCGTCCCCCACATCGGCAGCACTGTGGCAGGTTGGGTCCACGCGCAATGGCCCTGTTTCGGATCCGCCATGCCCCCGGCTAACAACATGTACTGCGTGCCCATGCGAGACAAGGCGCTGCACCAGTGCAATGACTGTGGGCGTTTTTCCGGTACCACCGGCATTAAGGTTGCCGACACATAGCACCGGAACCGGCATCTGTTGTCCGGGCCCCGATGCAACGCGGCGCGCAGTGGCGTGCGCATAAAGCGCGCCCAAAGGAGCCAAGAGATGTGCATATAGTCCGGGGTGATCAGGTGGTCGGGACCAAAAGGCGGGCGCGCGCATCAGGTGCTCTCCAATGTGTCGAGCGCATCATGGGCCAATTCGACGATCTGGTCTGTTACCTGCGCTCCAGTCGATGCAACATCCCACGCCGCATGCGCCATCGCGGCGGCTTGATCTGCTGCGATCAAGCGTCCCAGTGCGGCTGCCAAGGTATGTTCATCCCGCACAATCCGGGCAGCACCGGCTTCGGCGTAGCGCGTATAACTGGGCAAGTACCGCCCCACATTCGGCCCGTAAACGATGGCCGATCCATGGGCCGCCGGTTCATTCGGGTCGCTCCCTCCCATGCCCGACCCCAAAGAACTGCCCATGAAGCTGATCGGAGACAGTCGATACCACAGCCCCAGTTCACCGCGCGTATCGGCCAGCAGGACTTGCGTGGTTTCTTCGGGCATGTCGCCATTGGACCAGACGATATGGCGCCATTCTTCATCGGCCAATGCCTGTGCGAAAAAGTCACGATCCTTTAGATCGTCAGGAACAATGATAAGGCACAGACGATGGGTCAGGCGGCTGGCCTGTCGATGCGCGGCCAGAACGATGCTTAACTCATCCGGCTTTAACATGGCCGCCAGCCAGATCGGACGACCGCGCAGGCTTGTGGCCATTTCTTCGCGCAGCGCCTCGTTGTAAGGCAGGGTTATCGCGCCTTCCTGAAAGATACCGGTCACCGAGATAATGTCATCCGGGACACCTTGACGGCGTAGATACTGTGCCGTCGTTTCCGAACGGGCCATGATTCGTGAAAACCGACCGAGCAGCGTTCGCGTTACATCAGGCAGCCACTGCCATTTCAAGCGTTCCAGCATTGAGCGATCGGCATCGACCAAGAACAATGGCACGCCCCGCGCTTCGGCCTCGACCAGCAGCGCAGGGCGCAGATCTCCCCCTGTCCACAGGCAGAGATCCGGACGCCAATGATCGAGAAACGCATGCGGATCGGTGCCATTTTCGCTCGGCAGATCCTGCAATATCGTCAGTTGGCGGGTGTGCGCCGGGGCGGGCAGGCCCGGTGCCATGGTTAGCAACAGGCTGAGCTTTGAGGCACGCGGTCCGGCGCGCTGGGTCGATAGGCGCTCGCTGAATTGAATCAGGGCGCGGGCATGGTCCTGACTGGTGGCATGCCCCCAGATCACCGCGCCCTCCGGACGCGGCCTGCTCGGGGTAAACCCGTCCATCGGGCCGGTGGCCGCGCGCCGGGCCCAGGTCAGATAGGCCGCAAGGCTGATTGATTTGCCCATCGGGGCGGTCAGCCCAGCTCTTCGGTAGGCGATGTTTCCCGGTCCGCATCGCGCAGCTTGTGCAGATGAGCAATGAAATAGCGCATATGGGCATTGTCGACGGTGCGCTGCGCCTCGGCCTTCCAGGCGCTGTGAGCGGCCTCGTAATTCGGGAATATGCCAACGATATGCAGGTCGTTCACATCCTTGAATACATTATGCGCAGGGTCGGTCAGTTCGCCACCGAAGACGAGATGCAGACGTTGGGTCATGAGGGGCTCAATCCTTTAGGGTGAAAGGTGCGCGCGCAGGGTATTGGATTGGCGCGCAGGGTCAAGCGGTTGACCGTCAAGTGGTCTGTGCGGTGCCACGATCCGTGAAAATACCAAGGTTCGCAGGTTTTTCATACATAGCAGGCGGGGCGGCCTTGACGGGTCTGAACGCTTTGGGCAGGTCATACCACAATGGCGCGCAGGAGGCATGTAAATGGATCGGCCCTTTTTGATTTTACAGTTGCGCCCCGAACGGGATGCCTCGGACGCTGAATATGCCGCCTTTCTGGCCAAGGGCGGGCTCGCGGATGATCAGGTGCACCGGATACAATTGGACCGCGAAGAATTGCCTGAGGGGTTGGATGTGAGCTCTTACTCAGGCGTGATTGTTGGCGGCGGTCCGGGGTGCGTTAGCGACGCCCCTCAAAACAAAAGCCCGGTCGAGGCCCGGATCGAGGCATCGGTCCTCTCCTTGATGCCACAGGTCAGCGCACAGGACATTCCGTTTCTGGGCTGTTGCTATGGGATCGGCATACTGGGCCGGCATCTGCAGGGGGACGTTAGTCAGGGACGTTACGGCGAACCTGTGGGAACGACGAAGTGTCAGGTGACTGCCCAAGGGGCTACAGATCCGTTGCTGGCCGGATTGCCCGAACGGTTTGAGGCTTTTGTCGGCCACAAAGAGGCTTTGCAATCTCTTCCGTCGGGCTGTGTGCATCTGGTCAGCGCGCCCGCCTGCCCATTCCAAATGGTTCGCTACAAATCCAACATCTATGCCACACAGTTCCACCCCGAGGCCGATGCAGACGGGTTCGAAACCCGGATTCACATCTACAAGCACCATGGCTACTTCCCGCCGGATATGGCTGGGGATCTGATTGCAATGTGCCGTGCGGCGGATGTGCACGCGCCCGAAATGATCCTACGTAATTTTGTGACGCGATATGGCCCCGCGCCCGGGTAAGGCGGATCGCCATCCAAGGCATTGACCCCGTGAGCCCAAGTCGTGAGGGTCAAAGACATTACACCTACCCCGAAGAACCACTCCAGAATCGCCCCCAACGGGGGCCATAGAGTACCCAATATCCAGTAAGGAGATTCCCATGCCCATGATCCGTGTCGAAATGTTTGCCGGCCGAACGCCTGAAATGAAACGCGCGCTGGCGCAAGAGCTGACCGATGCATTCACGCGTGTGACAGGCGTCAGTGCCGATTCGGTCAGCTTGGTCTTCACAGATGTCGACAAAGGTGACTGGGCGCAGGCCGGGCGGCTCTATTCGGATCCGGCATCAGATTGACAAAGCAAAGCTGAAAATGTCGGGCGGGGGCTGAAAATGCATTGCATTTTCAGCCCGAATCTTTGCCGCCGCGACCTGATTTTTTCTTGGTTCAAATACCCAAAATCCAACGGCGGCCCCCGGCGCTATCGCTGGGGGCTGATGTCTTTGCCCGCCAAAAGTGCCGCCGCACCCATCATCAGCGCGCCGCAGGTCCGTGTGATCCAGACGCCGCGCAGCATGCCTGCCGCACTTTGGCCCAGCCATCCCCACAGCAGCAATATCACGCCGTCCACCACAAGATAGGTCAGACCTAGTACCATCAACTGAGGCAAAACTGGCGCACCCGGAGTGATAAACTGCGGAAATAGGGCTGCAAAGAACACCACGGCAAAGGGATTGGCCAGCGAGGTGAAAAACCCCTGCCGCCACAAGAAACCCGCGCGGGCTTGGTTCGCGCTCACTGTACTTGTCTGCTCTGTGTCGCGCCCATCCGGGAGGGACAGCATCATTTGCAGGCCGATCCATGCCAGATAGGCGACGCCCAACCATTTGATGACTGTAAATGCGGTGGCAGAGGTGGCAATAACTGCGGCCAGACCAAAGGCGGCGGCGGTCATTTGCAGCGTGTTTGCGCTTAGATCGCCGAACAGGGTCCAAAGACTGCGCTGCAACCCATGCCGCATCGAGTTTGAAATGATCAAGAGTTGGCTGGTGTCCGGTGGTGTTGCGAAAAATACCGCGACCGCACCCAGATACAGCATATAGGTGTCAATTGTCATAAGTCGGTTTCCTTGAGGGGGGCGTGAAATACGGCATGGTCTTGTGCGGTGGCGCAGCTCTTTTGGTCGGGGTGCGCTTTATTCCACAGCGCGGATCAGCTTGCGCTCCAGAATGCGCAGCACTTGGCGCAGGTCCGCGCCGCGTTTCAGGATCTGACCATCCATACCGACGACCGCATATTGCCCTTGCTTGCCTCGCAGATGTGGGCGCTTTTCGATCCGGTAGAGCGGATGTTCGGCGGCGCGACGAAAAACCGAGAAGACCGCGATGTCGCGCAGGCAGGAAATACCATAATCGCGCCATTCCCCCGCAGCGACCATGCGACCATAGAGCGACAGGATCACACTTAACTCGGTGCGGTGAAAGGCGACTTGGGGGGTGCCATGCACGCCTGTCATAGGGCCGGGGGATTGATAACTCATATCTGCAGAGTTGCGCTGATCCGCCGGTATGGCAAGCAAATTCGAGCGGTGATACCGGCGGATTAGGTGAATTCGCCCTGACAGAACCAGCCGGGCCCGAGGGCGGCGCCATGGGCATAAAACAGCCACAAGCGCGCACCGGTTTGGGTGAGTACCTGCCAATAATCGCGCACGCCGTTGCGCCAGCCGGGATCGTCCAGCCACCATTCAGGTGCGATTCGTTCCGGGCCACGGGCCTCGGCCAAGTCATGGGTCTGTCCACGCCAACGGAACTGCGCGGGCGGGTGTGCCTGTTCGGATGCGCCGACCAATTCGGGGGGCCACAGCAGCAGGGGACGTGGTGCGGGTGGATGGGGCCATGTGCCGGAGGGGGTGGATTGCGAAAAGGCGGCGGGCAGGATTCGGGCGCATTTTTCTGGGATATGGCTACTGGCCGGGTGGCGACGGGTGATCGCGTCCAGCCCGATGCGCGCGCCCATCCGTCCAATCAGATCCTCCAGTGCGCTGCCATGATCCCGTTGCTGACGTGCGGTGCGCGCGGCGTCGAGATGCCCCGCAGGGCGGGTGCTGTGCAGGGCTTCGGTGCGGGTTGCCTCCAGCCGTAGGATGTCGATGCCGTATCCTGCGTCCAGCTCTTCCAGCTTCATCGCTAGCAGTGGAGTGATGCGCTCGGGCTGGTCGGCAGGACGGGCCAACCCGATCTCGATCCAGCCCATCGTGTCGTCACAACGCCACGCTTGTAGACGAACTTGACGCGCGCCGCGCCCCTTGGCGCGCAGCATTTCACACAGGCGCGGGATCAATCGGTCCAGCGCGGCAAGTATGTCCGAGTGCAATCCAATCGGGTCCGGCAGGGTCAGTCGGGTCGCAAAGCGGGGGGCGGCCGAACAGGGGCTGATGGGTTCGGGTACAGCTCCCAGCGCTTGATCCATGCGCAGGATCAGCCCCTTGCCGAAACGCCGTGCCAATGGCGCGCGCGGTTGGCCGGTCAAATCACCAATACGGCGCAAGCCTAGTCGTGTCAGCTGTGCGACCTGCTCGGTGTCCAGCCTGAGGGCCGCAACAGGCAAAGGGGCCAGCGCCTGACGGGTTTGGCCCGGTGGCGAGATGCGCGGCGCGGTGTGAAGGGAGGCAGGGCCCTGGGGTACGGTGCCGCCGCGTTCCCAGTGACGGCGTTTAGCCGCGCGTGAACGGGTTGCGCGCGCCTCTTGGTCTATGGCGTCGCCCGAACGGTCGGCCACCGGGCCACGTCCGGCATAGCGCGCCAACGCCCATGCCGCGCCGGGCGTGTCGGCCAGCCCGCATATGGCCGACACACCCATGGCCGCAGCGGCGTCGGTCAGCTGTGTAATCAACGCTGCTTCGCCACCAAACAGATGCGCACAGCCGGTCACATCCAGCATCAAAGACGAGGGGGGCTGCGGGGCCACCCAAGGGCTATAACGTCCAGCCCAACGGCTCAGTGCATCCAGAAACGCGGCCTCGGCCTGTGGGTTTTGCGCCCGCGTGATCAATCCGGCACATAGCGCATGCGCATCGCGTAGCGGCTGATCCACCCGCAACCCTGCCGCTTGCGCCACAGGACACAGCGCGCTTAGCACTTGCATCTGCCCGACCTCGCGCACCACGGCGAATGGCGCGCCGTTCAGATCGCCCATGCGCCGCATAAGACGGTCCACCCCAAGCCGGGGAAACCAGACGGACAGAATGCGGCGGTGGGGCATGGCAGCACTTTTTGTTCACTATATGTTCCGAATTATGTACGGGCTGTGAACGACAGAGTCGAGTCTGCTGTCACGGCGAAGCGCGCTGGATCAGAGACAGGAAGGCAGCCATGAAAGGGATGGTGCCTTCCGCCACTTCGCCGCTTGCGCGCTTGCGATCTTAGCCGCACCACAACCGCGTGATCTCACCTGCATCATCCACATCTACGTTCAACCGATCTGGCCGGTGGTCCATCGTAACGGCTGAATTGGGGGGGATGATCCGATGGGGGCGCTGAGGGGAGCTGAAATCGTGGTCGGTATGAGGTGTGCCAAGCACGTTGCTGAGCGCCTGCGCGCCGCAAGCGTCTTTCGTCGGTGTGCCGAAGCTAGCGGCGTCTTCGTCCTGACAGGCGGCCAAGGCCAGTAACGCTAAGAAAATGATACTTAGATGTTTCATCGAATTGCCTTCTGTAAAGCGGCGCACATTTTTGACGCGGCGCTGCGGGGTTTCGGACGTCTTGCAAGCTGTGGCATCACGCAGTGTTGATCCAAACATCGAGTCATTCTGACCTGCATTGTGCCTTTATCACCATCTGCGACAGGGTCGATTCTGCGGGCTTTTCCATCCTTGATTACGCCACTTTGACCAAGGGGTGCCGCGCATTTCAATCTTTGCCAATCTTGAGTGTTGAAACTGGGCGGTGTTTCGCCCAGAGTCGCGGCGAAATCAGACTTATGGGAGATCCGCACGATGCGAACGAGAGCAGCCGTTGCCGTTGAGGCTGGAAAGCCTTTGGAAATTATGGACGTGAACCTTGAAGGCCCCAAGGCGGGCGAGGTTCTGGTTGAAATCAAGGCCACTGGCCTGTGCCATACGGATGATTTCACGCTGTCTGGTGCGGACCCCGAAGGGATGTTCCCGGCCATTCTGGGCCATGAGGGCGCTGGCGTGGTGATCGAGGTCGGCCCAGGTGTGACCACGCTGGAAGTGGGTGACCATGTGATCCCGCTTTACACGCCGGAATGTCGCGAATGTGAGTATTGCCTGAACCCCAAAACCAACCTGTGCCAGTCGATCCGCACGACACAGGGCCAAGGCTTGATGCCTGATGGGTCCAGCCGGTTCTCGATGCTGGATGGCACGCCGATCCTGCATTACATGGGCTGTTCGACCTTTGCGAACCACACGGTTGTGCCGGAAATTGCGCTGGCCAAGGTCCGCAAGGATGCTCCGTTTGACAAGATTTGCTATATCGGCTGTGGCGTGACCACCGGCATCGGTGCCGTGATCAACACCGCCAAGGTCGAAATTGGCAGCCGCGCGATTGTATTCGGACTGGGTGGAATTGGCCTGAACGTGTTGCAAGGGCTGCGCATGGCGGGTGCGGATCAGATCGTGGGTGTAGATTTGAATCCTGGCAAGGTCGAGATGGCCAAACGGTTCGGCATGACCGATTTCGTCAACCCCAGCGAGGTCGAGGGCGATCTGGTGGCGCATCTGGTTGAGCTGACCAAGGGCGGCGCGGATTACACGTTTGATGCCACGGGCAACGTTAACGTGATGCGCACAGCCCTTGAGGCGGCGCATAAGGGATGGGGTGAAAGCATCGTGATCGGTGTGGCGCCCGCAGGCGCCGAGATCAGCACGCGCCCCTTCCAACTGGTCACTGGGCGCAGCTGGCGCGGGACGGCCTTTGGTGGGGCACGCGGGCGTACAGATGTGCCGAAAATCGTCGATTGGTACATGGACGGCAAGATCGAGATCGACCCGATGATCACGCATATCCTTAAATTGGAGGATATCAACAAAGGCTTTGAGATGATGCACGCGGGCGAGAGTATCCGCAGCGTCGTCGTATTTTGAACTCGGGCGTAAGCTGCGCTTAAGCGCAGCTTACCTGTCCGTTCTGTGCATCCAACTACACGTAGTTGTGCACCATCCAGTCTTGCGCCCTGCGCTGTGTGGCTTAGGTAAGGGCCAACGCAACACATGACAGGAGCCCGTAATGGCCAAGACCTATACCCCGCCCAAAGTCTGGACATGGGACGCTGAGAACGGTGGCAAGTTCGCCAGCACCAATCGCCCCATCGCAGGTGCGACGCATGACAAGACCTTGCCCGAAGGGGATCACCCCTTTCAGTTGTATTCAATGGCCACGCCCAATGGGGTCAAAGTCACGGCCATGTTCGAAGAACTGCTCGAGGCCGGGCATGCGGCTGAATATGACGCGTGGATGATTGAAATCGGCAAGGGCGATCAGTTCGGTAGTGGCTTTGTTGATATCAACCCGAATTCCAAAATCCCCGCGTTGCTGGATCGGTCAGGCGACGCGCCAGTGCGGGTGTTCGAATCCGCCTCAATATTGATGCATCTGGCCGAGAAGTTCGACGCGTTCCTGCCCGCATCGGGGCCTGCGCGCACCGAGACGCTGAATTGGTTGTTCTGGCAAATGGGCAGCGCCCCTTATCTGGGCGGCGGTTTTGGTCATTTCTACGCCTATGCACCAGAAAAATTTGAATACCCGATCAACCGTTTTGCAATGGAGGTCAAACGCCAACTGGACGTTCTGGACCGTCAATTGGCCGAGCGGGAGTTTATCGCAGGCGATGATTACACGATCGCGGATATGGCGATCTGGCCATGGTATGGCAACCTGATCCTTGGGCGGCAATATGATGCGGCAGAGTTTCTGGATGTGGCCAGCTACAATAACGTCATGCGCTGGGCCGAGGTGATCGAAGCCCGTCCCGCCATTCAACGCGGCCGCAAGGTGAACCGCAACTGGGGGGAACCGAACATGCAGCTGCCCGAACGCCACAGCGCGGCAGATTTCAAAACGTTTGAATGACGTGTGAATGACATAGATGCCTGCAACGCGCGGCCCAAGGCCGTGCGATGCAGGCATCATGCATCGAACTGGACCGCAGCGAATTCTGCGACGCCTTCGTCGCATCCATCGGCAAAGCTGGCAACCGTGACCGGTATATCCCGGTCGGGAAAATGATAGACGGCGTTCACGCAAAACGGCCCCGCACCGGAATGACCGATGGCGCGCTCGGCAGCACCAAACTTGCCATACATCAGACCCAGACCATATCCACAACGCGTCCATGGTCGACCTGAAATCGCGCCGCCCACGGGGTGCGCGACGCACATTTGACGCAATGTTGCGTCGTTCAACAGGATGCCCGTCATCAGGGCGTGCAACAGGTGCGCCGCATCTGAGGCGTTGCCAGTCAGGCATCCGGGATAGACCCATGCCGGATCGTACCCATTGGCCGCATCCCAGAATACGCTTGAAAACTGGGTCGAGGTCGTCGCCAGTTCAATACTTTTCAAATCCAGAGGATCTGTGATGAAATGCCGGATTACTTCGGCCAAGGGGCGACCGGTCGTGTCTTCGACCAACTCGCGGATCAACATGTAACCGATGTTGGAATAGGACCATCCGGTACCCGGCGCGAACAGCAGCCCTTGCGCCATCGCTGCGCGCATCATGTCGTCGCGCGCCCATGGGTTGTCGCCATTTCTGACGGCGGCTTTGTAAGCTGTCAATGGGCCGTAATCGGGCAGGCCAGAGGTGTGGTTCATCAACTGACGCAGGGTTGCGTCCCACCCTGACAATGGCTTGTCCAAGGTGAGTTTGCCATCTTCCACCAACCGCAGGGCGCAAACAGCAATGACCGTTTTGGTGAAACTCCAATAAGGAAAGATCAAACTGTCGCCACCGGGGTTGCAGATGGAGCCGGTGTCAGAGGTCAGGGCGGAATAGATGCGTTTGGACGTTGTCATGGCATAGTTAAACCACGACAGGCATTGGGGCGCTATATGAGGGTTTGATCACCCTGTCCGGGCGGGCCGGGATCAGTTTTCCGGTACCCGAACAGGTGCTTCTGAACGTGGGCGCGCCGGAAAGGCCTCGCGCGGTTTCCAATCGTATTTGTCGCCACGAACCGGCCTGAACACCAGCCGCCCACCGGTGCGCCAAGGGTCCAGCACCAGACCATCCATATATCCGTCACCGCGCGCCATGATCACGGCGGTCGTATGTTCCAGCAAGATGGGGTTGTCCGCGTTGGCCACTGCACGGGTAAAGGCCAGTGTTTGGAACCGCTCCTGCGCCATCCTTGTGTGGATGTCACGCGCCCAATGATAGCACAGGCCGCGCGGTTTGAGGCCCATATTGACTTTTGTATTATGGACCAGCGGCGGGTCAGTGATTTCGTATTCGCGCACCAGTTGATCCGTATAAGAAAATGCGACGCGGGCCGCGCGGGCCGCTTCTTCGGGATCGACGTTGGGACCAAGCGCCAAAATGTCTGCCTCAAGCTGGGCAACTTGTTCAGCGCGCCCGCTGGTTTCTTCGGGGACGGCACCGCAGGCAGCCACAAGGGCTGCGCCCAGTAGGACAAGCCACCGGCGCATGGTAAACAGGTGCTGAAGGCGAAGGGCGGACAATCGGCCAGCGGTACGAGACAGGGGCATGTGGCCTCCGGAAAAATTCAATATCATGTTGGCGCGAACCTGCCGCGACGCGCGCCGGTTGTCGAGAGGGGGTCATGAATTTGCCCACGCTTTCACTGCCTTGTGACCGTTTTGCGCCTGATGGCTTTCCCCTTTGGTCCTGATAGGGCATGTAGGAGGGAAAGGAGTCTCGCCATGCCTGAACGCACGCCTCTTCTGGCCGTCCTCATCGACGCGGATAACACGTCGCCGAAATGGACACAGGCCATTTTCGACGAAATTGCTGCGATGGGCGAGGCCTCGGTTCGGCGTTGCTATGGTGACTTCTCATCCCAGCAGATGAGCGGTTGGAACAAGGTACAGGCAGAATTCGGGCTGGTTCCGCATCACCAGCCGGCCAATACCGTGGGTAAAAATGCCAGCGACATCGCGCTGGTGATCGACGCGATGGACCTGATGCATTCGGGGCGGTTTGACGCCTTTGTTTTGGTGTCCTCGGACAGCGATTTCACCCGTCTGGCCAGCCGTATTCGCGAACAGGGGTTGGATGTGTTCGGTATCGGTGCACGTAAAACGCCCGACGCATTTCGCAAGGCTTGCAAGCGGTTCATCTATCTTGAAAACTTGGGCGGCGGAGAATCCGAAGGCGCAACGACGAAAGCCCCGGGCAAAACCCTGACCGAGGCGCGGGATTTGCTGTTCAAGGCTATGGACAGTCTGGATCAGGACAGCGACTGGTACGCGCTGGGCCGTTTGGGTCAACAGATCACCACGGCCAATCCAGATTTTGACACCCGCAGCTATGGCCACAAAAAGCTGAGCGATTTGATTGCCGCGATCAAAGTGTTGGAAACGCGTCGAGAGGGCAATCAGTTGATGGTGCGGCGGGTGGACTGAAACGCCTTTGCCCCTTGCCGGGCAAGTGCCAACAACCACCTGAAAACTAGGGTCCGGCACATATGCCGGACCCTTAAGATGTTAGACCCGCGATTGACGCATCCGCTGTTGAGAACGCATTCCGCCATCCCGGTGCGCTGAGGGATGTGACCGTCAGTGACTGTGTTCGCCCGTGTCTTCCCCGCGCGCTTCAACCTGAAAGATAATCTCAACCGGACCGGCCTTTTCAAAGATCAGTGTCGCGGGGAACTTTGCGCCCACTTCCAGCGGTTCGGTCAGGCCCATGAACATCACGTGATAGCCGCCGGGTTCCAGTTTAACGGTCTTTCCCGCCGGGATTTCCAACCGATCTACGTGGCGCATTGTGGCAACGCCGTCTTTTTCGACGCTTTGATGCAGCATAACCTTGGGAAAATCTGCCGTTACGCCGATCAGTGTATCCGCCTCTGTGCCATCGTTAATGATCTCCAGATAGCCCCCGCCTGCGCGCACAGAGGGGGCCGTTTCAAAGGCGACCGGGTGGACGACTTCGAGGTTGTCGACCTTGTATTCATGTGCCGCTGAAAATGCGGGGAGGGCTGCGGCAAAGGCGGCTGCGATAAGTGTACGTTTCATGTGTTTCTCCAAACCTTGGATTGTGCCCGCCATTGGGTGGGGGCAGAGTCTGTTGTTTAAAATGGGATGGATTAGGCCCAAGGCGGGGCGCGTGAAAAATATGAAGCACAGCAATTCTTGGTGCGGTGTAATTGCCTGTAAGGTGTCACAGGGGGGGCGGCCCCAAGACGCTGTGCGTACAACACCGGCCGAATTGCGACCGAAATGTCGACTGCATGCACCAGCGCGCAATGATCGCTGTCTTGTGAGGCGGTGATTGGCGCGCCGTCCTGATCGACAGTGATTGTCCGCAGGCCATGGCCTGTGCAGATCACGATAACCTGATGATCGATGATACCTATTTTGGCCAGCGCAGCAGAGCTCAGCGGGCTGAGTATGCCGACAACAACGGCGACAAGTACCAGATATCGAGCAAGACGTGCGATCATACGTAACGCTTAGCAGGAGTCGTTTCAAAACACAGCGCCCAAATCGCCGCAGCGTGATGCTTGATCACGCTTGGAGAGGGATCAGATGCCGCTTTAATGCTGCGCTTACAGCGGCACTATCGGTGTAGGTCAGGGAATGCCCTGCTCCGTCGATCACCTCGTGCGTCGCACTTGGATTCAACGCGCATAACGTCTCTTTGCCCGACAAGGGGATAATGTCATCTTGCGCGCCCCATATGGCCACGACAGGTAGGCCAGACGCGGCGAGTGCGCGATGTGTGTCGGTCAGCGGCATGTCCAAAACGCCACGTAGGCTGGATAAAACGCTGGGAACAAAGCCGCGTCGATCCAGTTGCGAGACTTGCAGATCGACGATCTGTCCGGGCAGCGCGCGCTCGGTCTCGCAGGCGCGTCGGAAGGACCGGGGATAGACCGCGTGCATCACCCATGTGCCGAGGAACCCGGTGTTGGCGATCAGCCGTGTGGCAGGTCCAAGGTCATGACCCAGACCAGCGGGCGCGATCAGCACCAATTGGCGCAGGCGTCCCTGATTTGCGACGGCAAAAAAGGGCGTAATGGCCCCGCCCATAGAGTAGCCAAGCAAAGTTATGTCGCCTGGGACGTTCAATGCATCCAGCAGTTCGTGCAGTTGGCGCGTAAAAAAGGTGGCGTCCTGCACGCCGCGTGCATACGCAGACAGGCCGCGGCCATACAGATCGTAGGTCAGCACGCGATAGCCCATCTCGGCCATCGTGTCCGCGACGTTGTCCCAAACCGGGCTTGGCGTTGTCAGCCCGTGCACGCAGACGGCCACGGGCCCATCCTTGGGACCGCGCCAATGGTAATAGGTTGCTCCTTGGGGGAGGTTGATGACCGCGCCGGGCGCGGTTGCACGATCCCTGTCGGTGATGGATTTTCGAAACGCTTCGCGGGCAAAAGGCGCTATTGCCGCGCAGGCCAGGAAGGCCCAAACCCAGATCATTGGGCCGTCTGCCACGCGTCCAGAATGTAACGGCTGGTCATCAGATCCAAATGCGCGCCGCCTCCGTTCTTGAACAGAGTGATCTCATCCTCCGAAGTCCGTTTGAACCGTTCGGGCTGATAAAAGTCAGCTTGCAGGTGGTCGCGGGAGATTGCGCCGGAGGCCAGCGGGGCCTTGAGCTCGCCGATATGGCCCACTGTGGTGTCATAACTGTCAACGAAAACACGGGAGCGTTGCAATGCCGCGTCGTCTGCTTCGCGCATGTCAGGGCGGTATGCACCGATCAGGTCGATATGTTGACCGGGGCGCAGCCATTCTCCCTTGATCAGAGGCTCTGTGCTCATGGTGGCCGAGGTCACGATATCGGCCGCGCTGACAGCGGTTTGCAAATCATCGACAACTGTTAGGCCGGGACAGTCGGGGATCATTGCCTCGGCATTGGCGCGGGTGCGGTTCCAGACGCTGAACTGCGCATGGGGAAAAGCCGAGCTGTAGGCCTGCCACAGGTTTCGCCCGACGGTGCCGGCCCCGACGATCAATATGGTCTTGCTGTCCGGACGGGCAAGTTTGCGCGCCGCAAACAGGCTGTCGCCAGCTGTCTTCCACTTGGTCACCAAATGGAAATCTATGATGGCCGCCAGCGTGCCTTGCGCGTCGTCAAACAAATTGACCGCGCCGTTGATCATCGGCGCGCCCTGTGCAGGGTTGCCGGGAAAAACTGTCGCGCATTTCACCAGCAAACCCATCCCGTCAATCCATGCCGAGCGGTTCAGCAACGTGTCTTTATCGCGATACAAAAACATATCGGCGATTTCGGCCTTTGGCAGGGAGTGACCGTGCTCAAACGCATCACAGAGCGCCAACCAGTCCAGATTGGCCTCGCCTTCGGCGAACGGGATCATGGTGACAGTCATGCAGCTTCTCCTTTGGATAACAGCCCAGCGGCGATCAAACATTGCGCAAAACCGGGTGCGCCGTCAAACAGATGCACCTGCCAGCCACGTTCGGCGGCTGTGGCGATGTTTTCAGTACGGTCATCGGTAAACAAAAGAGTGTCAGGAGACAGCCCGCAGTCGGCCTCGACGGCGGCATAAATGGCCGGGTCGGGTTTTTTCATGCCCATGCGGCCGGACACATAAGTGCGATCAAACGTGCCCAAAAATGGAAATGCAGCTGCGCTGATTGGGAAATTCTGCGCCCCAAAATTGCTGAGCGCGAACACTGGAACGCCACGCGTCTTCAGCGCGGCCAGCAAACGCACTGAATGAGGGATGGCGGGCCGCGCCATATCGGACCAGTGATCGCGGAAATGCAGGATTTCTTGCTGCCAATCCGGATAGGCGGCTGCGGTGCGCGCCACTTCGGACGCAAAGTCAGATCCGGCGTCGATACGGTCCATCATGGCGTGCAGGTCGACTGCATCAAACATGCTCCGGCGTGCATCTGCGCCGATGACCGAGTCGAAATACGTTTCTGGCTGCCACTCAATCAACACGTTTCCGATGTCGAAAATGACTGCGTTTACTGGCATGCCTTAACCCCTGCGTCCCGGTCGGGGTGTTGGTCGCCCCGCTATGGTTTCACGCCACAACATGAACAGGCCGGACCCAAGGATCAACATGATTCCAGCCCAGGCATTCCACGTGGGCCATGTCCCGAAAACGGTAATGCCCCACATGATTGCCAGCGGCATCGAGACATATTCAAACGGCGCCGCAAAGGCGGCCTCGCTTAAACGATAGGCCTGACTGACAAGCAGGCTGCCGGCTATGCCGGTCACGCTGAGCAATGTAATGATCCATGCATCGCGCGCACTGACTGGCGACCACGCGCGCAGCAAGAAAGACAGCGACGGATGCGTATCGGCTTCAAACCGGCCATGACCCAACAAAAGGCCAAACAGACCGCTGGCAATCAAGAAGACGATCAGAATGTAAAAAACCATCGTTGCCGCACTTTCGGTGTCGCGGATCTTGCGGGTCATCATATGCATTGAGCCATAAAGCAACGCCGCCAAGGCCGGCAACAACGAAGCCAATTGAAATGCCGAGGTGCCGGGGCGCACGATGATCAAAACCCCGATCAAACCAACGGCAATGGCCATCCAGCGGCGCGGACCCACCGTTTCACCCAATATGAAAACGGACATGATTGTGATCAACAGGGGGGATACGAAAAACACGGCTATGGCATCCGCAAGAGGCATGGCAGCAAGGCCCAAAAACAGGCTCATATTGGCAAACACAACGAAACAGCCGCGCATCAAATGCGCCTTCAATCGCCGCGTTCGCATCACGCTCAGCCCGCCACTAAAGGGCATGACAACGGCCAAAAAGATCGCCAGTCCGACCAGAGAGCGCAGGAAAATCACCTGATGGAGGGCATATCCGCCGCTGAGAAACTTGATGCCCATATCGTTGAACGAAAAGCACACGACCGACCCGATCGCGCATAGCGCGCCGATCTGGTTGTTTTTACTGGTTGTATCAGGTGTCACCGCACGCCGCCCCCCACGCTCTGTGCCATTCGCGCTACAAGGCCCTTGTGGATGGGGTTTGTAAACCCTCTACCTGATTTGCGCCGCCGCCCGGACCGCACGTTCAAGCGCATCCAGAAACCGCGATCGATCTGTCTTGGCAAAGCTTTTGCCGCCCCCTGTGCGAAACGGGTCGGCTGCACGGATATCGGCCATCAGATCACGTGTGGCCAGAATATTGCCGATATTGGCCCCGGTCAGGGCCTCGCCATTATGCTTCAGAACCGCGGCCCCTGCCGCCACGCATTTGGCTGCCAAAGGGATGTCCCCAGTGATCACCACGTCACCCGGCCCTGCGCGGTCCGCAATCCACATGTCGGCTACATCGGGGCCATCAGGGACGATGACGTTTTCCACCAAAGGGTTTTGCGAGGGCCGCAGTCCGCCGTTTGAGACGATAAACATCTGTAGTTTATGTCGGGTCCCGACCTTCTCGACCTCGGCCTTGACCGGGCAGGCATCGGCATCGACGTAAATGGCCATCGCGTCAGTCTCCTTGGCGGGTCGGTGTCTTGTGCAGGATATGAACGATTGCCGGGCCGGTGTCGAGGGCGTGGCCGGAAAGGCGCGCCGAGCAAGTCCTGCCCGGCGCGGGCAGTTATTTGACTTCGTAGGCAGATGAATCGGCGATGATGTCGTAAATGACGCCTTCAACGGTTTCGGTTGAAAAACCTGCATCTTGGTAAATCTTGTAGAGTTTGAAATCCGAAATTCGGGACAGAACGAACCATGCCAGAATGGACGCTTCGGGGGACTCGGGGTCGATGCCTAGATCTGCGGCGACGTTGCGGATCCACTTATGGGCAGAATTGCCCGCGACATATTGCGAGAACGACCAGTCGCCGTCGGAATAACTTGACAGGAACCATTCGGCACGGCGTTTGTCCATGTCGATCGCTGGTGCGTCGGTGCCCGCATAGCCTGCGGCCTCGATCATCGCGGGGTTAAAGCCCTCTGCTTGACCATCCTTGTTGGTGGTCTCAACGTCCCAATGGGGATCAAAATGGGTCGAGGCGGCCCCGAACAAAAGCTCTTGAGGTGCGCCGCGTTTGAGCAATTCGGCATAGACAACCGTGCCGTGTTCTCCCATCCAGCCCCAGCGTGCAATGCCGTCCTTGCCACCCCAGCTGGCGGGGAACCATTCAGGTCGGGCGACTTTGCCGATGGATTTGTCCCAGTTGTACCAGACTTTGCTCCAGTCATGCAGGGCCAGTTGGGCGATCACCAGATCGCGGTCCATCGTTTGAACGCCATGTACGCTTTCGAACATTTCAATCCACCCCAAGGCGATTTCAATGACCTCGACAAGATGAACAGCCAACCCTCCGGGGTAGTGGTGGTGTCCCGGCCCGCCCGTCGCCGGAGCCGTGCGTAATGCATTGGGCATGGCGGTCGCGTTGAAAACTGTCGACTTAGGCGAGTCGTACATATCCAGCACGAGGCTGCGCAGAACGGGGTCTTCAATCGAGTTAATATATCCCATCAGCCGGTCATAGGATGCAGTGGTGAAGGCGGCAGTGCGGGCCATTTCGGTAGGGTCCATCGCAATGATCTGATCGATCCGCGATTGAGGGATGTCACTGGCCGCAAATGCGGCGGACATGGGCCCGGCGGCGACGAAAGAGGCCGCGAGAAAAATGGTTTTGAGCATTGAAAAAAGTCCTTGATGCTAAAAGTTCGAGGGTGAGTAGAGCAGCAAAAGGATTCAGATGTGTGACACTGGCAAAGCCTGTGCGCAGGTGTAATTCGGGCCGCAAGGTCCAAGCGACGCTTGCCGAAGGCCGCTTCTTGAAGGGGTGATCCCTGTGCCCGAAGGTTCAGGGTTGCGATATCGTTGGGTGTTTGGCGGCCGAGAATTGGGCCAGTATAAGAAACGGCGCGTCCATGACGCGCCGCTGACAGGGTCTTGAAACTACATTGCTATGGATGCGGCGCTATTTCTCGGGCTTGCCCTTGGGGGCATCCTTGGTTTTGCCGCTGGCCTTGGCCTTGCGTTTGTATTCATCGGGAATGGGCATGCGGTTAAATGCATCCAGACCGGCGATTTTATAGGCCTCGGCCAGTGTCGGATAATTGAACGTGTTCTGCACAAAGTAATCTACCGTGCCCTTCAAGTTCAGCACCGCCTGCGCAATATGGATCAGTTCGGTCGCGCCTTCTCCGACGATCTGAACGCCCAGAACCCGGCGGGTTTTCAGCGAAAACAGCATCTTTAGCATGCCATGTTCCAGCCCCATGATATGCCCGCGCGATGTTTCGCGAAACCGCGCCACGCCAACTTCGTAGGCGATGCCGCGTTCCTGCATTTCTTCTTCGGACATGCCGCAGGTGCTGATTTCGGGGACGGAATAGATGCCATAGGGAAACCACGGGCTTTCGGCCAACGTGGGCGTGTCCAATGCGTGACAGGCCGCGATGCGCCCTTGCTGGATCGAGGTTGACGCCAGACTGGGATGCCCGATCACGTCGCCCGCGGCGTAGATGTGCGGCACAACCGTCTGATAGGTTTTACGATCCACTTCCAGCCGTCCGCGGTGGTCGGTTTTTAGTCCGGCCTTGTCCAACCCCAGACGTTCTGTCGCGCCCATGCGTCCAGCAGCGAACAATAACATTTCGCTGCGCACATGACGCCCATTGGCCAGAGTCACCTCGACGTGCTTGTCGGCATCTTCGATATGTTCAATGGCCGATCCAAGGCGCAGATCGACGCCGTTTTCGCGGATCTGATGGGTGAAATCCTCGATCAATGTCTTATCGATGAAATCCAGAAACGTATCGCGCGGTTCGATTAACGTCACGCGCACATCCAGTGCCGAAAACATCGTGGCATATTCCACGCCGATCACGCCCGCACCGATCACCGTCAGGCTGCGTGGAATCGTGGCCAGCTCTAAAAATTCGTCACTGTCCACGATGGAGGTGCCGTTAAAGGGGCAGGTCTCGGGGCGATAGGTTTTGGTGCCCGTTGCGATCAGAAACTTGTCTGCCGTCAGGCGGGTGACATCGCCCGCCTCTGTTTGAACTTCAATTTCGTTCGGGCCGCTGAAACTGGCCATACCGTGCAACGTGTCCACGTGGTTGCGGTTGAACTGGTGCTCTAGAACGTCGACCTCGTAATCCAACGTCTTGTGCAGACGCGCCTTCAGATCGGCCGCGCCGATATCGTCCTTGACCCGATAGGAACGCCCGTAAAAGCTGCGTTCGCGCCAACCCGACAGGTTCAGAACGGTTTCGCGCAGCGTCTTGGATGGGATAGTACCGGTATGGACAGACACGCCGCCTAATCTGTCCTTGCGATCAATGACCAGAACCCGGCGGCCCAGTTTGCCTGCTTGAATGGCAGCCGAGCGTCCCGAGGGGCCCGAACCGATGATGATCAGGTCATAATGGCTCATCGTGTTAGACTCCGTATAACGCGTCGGCGTGGAAGGCGACGTGATCTTCCATGAAGGATTGCACAAAGAAATAGCTGTGATCGTACCCGGGCTGCATGCGCAATGTCGCCTGCTGGCGGCGCGTCGCGGCCGCATGGGCCAGTGTTTCGGGTTTTAGCAGGTCCAGAAACTGATCCTTCGTACCGGTATCAACCAGAACAGGCCCGTCAAAGCCGATATCGCGCATAGCCAAACTGGCATCATGGGCCGCCCAAGCGGACTCGGCCGTGCCCAGATAGGCCGTCAACTGTTTGCGGCCCCAGTCGCTGTCTGTCGGGTTGCAGATGGGTGAGAATGCCGACACGCTGGCGAACCGTCCCGGCAGGCCCATGGCCAGCGTCAGCGCGCCATGTCCGCCCATCGAGTGGCCGGTAATGCCCTGGCGTTCAAGGTCGACGGCAAAATTCGCACCCAGCAGGGCAGGCAGTTCTTCGGCGACATAGTCCCACATTTGAAAATGCGGCTTCCACGGGTCTTGCGTGGCATTCACATAAAATCCCGCACCCTGACCCAGATCATAGGCATCGTCGTTGGCCACGTCATCACCGCGTGGTGACGTATCGGGAAACACCAGCGCGATCCCGTGCTCGGCGGCCCAAACCTGAGCACCGGCTTTGGTCATGGCGTTCTCATGCGTGCAGGTCAGGCCCGACAGATACCATAGCACGGGAACCGGGCCGTGCTGAGCCTCGGCTGGCAGGAACAGACCAAATGTCATATCACCGCCGCAGACCTTTGAGGCGTGGGTGTAAACCCCTTGTACACCGCCAAAACAAGCGTTTTCTGATTTGGTTTCCATGATGCGTTCCTTCGTTTCGAATGACGGTGTTTGCGTGAGTGTTAGCGCAAATCACCGCCTCACGAAACCATAATTGGCGTACCAAGAAAGGGACGTTGAATTCTGCCGTTGCACGTATCTGGGATGAGTCCGTCAGGCTTTGAACGGCCATTGCATCCGTGTCACCCGCTGCCGATCAGCACGCCTGCGCCAAAGACCAGAGCGCCGCCGACGACCACCTGAAGGGCTGCGCGGAAAAACGGGGTTTGCATATAGCGGTTTTGCAGCCACGCAATGGCCCATAATTCGACAAAGACCACAAGGATTGCGATCGAAGTTGCGGTCCAGAAATCCGTGATCAAATAGGGTAGGGCGTGGCCCAACCCGCCCACGGTGGTCATAACTCCGCTGGCAAAGCCACGTTTGATTGGGCTGCCGCGCCCGGACAGCTCGCCATCATCGCTGGCGGCTTCGGTAAAGCCCATCGATATGCCCGCGCCGACCGACGCAGCGAACCCGACCAGAAACGTTGTCCACGTGTCCTGGGTTGCAAATGCAGTGGCAAAGATCGGGGCCAAAGTGCTGACCGAGCCATCCATCAACCCTGCCAACGACGGTTGCACCCATGTCAGGATAAATTGACGGCGGTTGACCGCATCTTCGGTGGCGCGGGTTTCGGGATCGAGATGCTGATCTGTCAGATCGTGCGCGGCCCGCTGGTGTCCGGCCTCAGCCTCGGCCAGATCCCCCAGTAGCTTTCGCGTGTCCGCATCGCGGCTGCGTCCGGCGGCGGCGGTGTAAAACCGGGCCGAGTCACGCTCCATCAAGCCCACTTCGGCGCGTATCCGTTCCAGCCCCTGCGCCTGAATTTGCCAATAGGGGCGACGTGCGGGATATCCGGCAATCTGTGATCTGTTGATCGGCGGGATGACCGTGCCAAAGCGTTGCTTGAAACGCTCAATCAAGCGTCTGCGGTGGGTGTCTTCCTCGGCGGCCATACCATCCAATAGCGCGGCACTGTCGGGGAAATCTGTACGTAGGCCTTCGGCGTAAATGCGATAGAGGCGCGCATCCTCTTCTTCGGCACCAATGGCGAGGGCCAGAACCTCTTGTTCGGTCAGATCGCCAAATTGGCGGCGTTGGGTGAGGCGGGATAGCATGGGGGGCTCCATCTAGACGCATTAACTTAGAACGATTCTAATCTATGCAAGTCTTCTCCCCCATGCAAGTGACTGGGTCTTGCGGTTGGTTCATTCGCGGCCCTAAGATAGAGACGGCCCAGCGGAGAGAGCATATGACAGCGCGAGCGGCTGACATCAAAAAAGGACGCAAGTTCGAACAGGTTCTGCAAGGTGCGCGGGATGTGTTCATGCGCGATGGTTTTGAGGGCGCCAGTGTGGACGAGATCGCCCGGGCAGCGGGCGTGTCAAAGGCCACGCTTTACAGTTATTTTCCAGACAAGCGGCTGTTGTTTTCCGAAGTGGCACGCGTCGAGTGTAACCGTCAGGCCAGCGAGGCGCTGGCCGTGATTGACATCAACGCGCCGGTTGAGGCGGCGTTGCATAGTGCGGCTGATCGTCTGGTACGGTTCTTTTTGTCCGATTTCGGTCAGCAGGTATACCGTATCGGCATCGCGGAAAGTTACCGCTTTCCGGATTTGGGGGCGCGGTTTTACGCATCCGGCCCTGCATTGCTGCGCGAACGTCTGGGATCGGTGTTGAAAGTCTATGTCGCGCGGGGCGATCTGGTGATTGATGATTTGGATGTTGCCACCAGCCAGTTCGGGGATCTGTGCAAGGGCGATATGTTCGTACGGCGTCTGTGTGGTGTGTGTGAGGGCGTCCAAGAGGCAGATATCGCCCGCGCGGTGGACGCGGTGGTAACGATGTTTCTGGCCCGGTACCGGGGATGATATCGCGGCGTGCGGGCAACGCGCGTTGCCCCGCCTTCGGCGAAGGTATTTAGAGAAAGATGAAAGGCCGGCAGCGTGTCAGGCGCCGACGTCGATCAGCGCCTGGGCAAGGATCGGGACCGTGTTGGCGTTGAGCCCCGCAATGTTGATGCGGCTGTCACCGACCATGTAGATCGCATGATCCGTGCGCAGTTTTTCGACCTGTTCTGGCGTTGCTCCGAGCCGTGAGAACATGCCACGGTGTTGGGCGATGAAATCGAACCTGTCGGAGTTGGATGCGCGGCGCAGTTCGGATGCGAGGTGTTCGCGGTTGGTGAGCATTGCGCCGCGCATGTCCTCGAGCTCGGACTGCCAGTCCGTGCGTAGGGTTTGGTCAGTCAGGATCAAAGTCACGAGACGTGCGCCATGATCGGGTGGAAACGAGAAATTCTGGCGATTAAGATGGGCCAAAGTGTCCTGTGTCAAAGGTGTCAGCGTGCTGTCGTGACTGGTGGCCATCAGGATACCGGTGCGTTCCCGGTAGATGCCGAAATTCTTCGAGCAACTGGCCGCTATGATCGTTTCGGGACATCCTTTTGCAATCAGGCGCGTGGCTGCCGCGTCTTCGCTCAACCCGTCGCCGAACCCCTGATAAGCGATATCGACCATCGGGATCGCGCCTTTGGCGTTGAGCGTGTCAATCACTGCCTGCCAGTCTGGCAGGGTCAGGTTGGCCCCTGTCGGATTATGGCAGCAACCGTGCAACAGGGCCACATCGCCCGGGCGCAAAGCCTGAAGATCATCCAACATTCCGGCAGCGTCGACAGTACCGGTGGCAATATCGAAGTAGCGGTAGGGGATTGTCTCGATGCCCAGATGTTTGAGGATGCTGAGATGGTTGGGCCATGTTGGGGTCGAAACGAACACGCGTGCGTCCGGATTGGCCAGTTTGATCAGTTCAAATGCCTGACGCAACGCGCCTGTGCCGCCGGGGGTGGCCGCGGCGGCAACGCTGTCACGGGCGACGGATTCGCCAAGGATCAGGTCGATCATCGCATCCGAAAAAGCCGGATCACCGGTGAGGGTGACGTAGGATTTGCTCGTTTCGTCCGTCCACCAACGTTTTTCCGCCTGTTTGACGGCGCGCATGATCGGGGTATTGCCCTGTGGGTCTTTGTAGACCCCCACACCCAGATCAATTTTGGTGTCGCGCGGGTCGGCGCGGAACGTTTGCATTAGTTGCAGGATCTTGTCCGGCGATTGGGGCTGTAGCGCGCTCAGCATCAGGAGTCTCCCGTGGCGACGGGAACGGTGGGGAAGGCCCCCCATTCCGCCCATGACCCGTCATACAGCGCATGATCGGTTTTTCCGATCCGTTCAAGCGCCAGATTGATGATGGCAGCACTGATGCCGGACCCGCATGTGGTGATCACAGGTTTGCCAAGGTCAGCCCCGGCACTGTCCAGAACTGCCTTTAGGGCGTCGATGGATTTCATCGTGCCGTCTTCGTTCAGAAGGTCATTGTAGGGGAGATTACGCGATCCGGGTATGTGACCGCTTCGCAGGCCCTGACGTGGTTCGGGGGCCTCGCCGCGAAAACGGGCGGCGGGGCGGGCGTCCAGAATGGTGTGATCGCCCAGCTTGGAGGCCGCGGAGACTTGAGTAACGTCGCGCACCATGTGGTTCTGGCGGCGCACGGTCATGTGACGGTCCCGGATGACAGGGGGCATATCCTCGATCGAGCGGCCTTCGGCCTGCCACTTGGGGAAACCACCGTTCAGGACGGCGACATTTTCTTGCCCCATCAAGCGAAAGAGCCACCAAACTCGGGCGGCAGAATAGACCCCATGCGTGTCATAGACGACCACCTGATGGCCATCACCAACCCCCAGAGCGCGCATACGCGACATGAATTTTTCCACACCCGGCACCATGTGCGGCAGGTCCGAGCGATGATCGCACACATCGTCGATATCAAAGAAACGAGCGCCCGGAATATGTGCGGCGTCGTATTCGGCGCGCGGATTGCGTTCGACGCCCGGTAAGAACCATGACCCGTCCAGTATGCGCAGGTCGGGGTCTTTGAAATGTGCGGCCAGCCAATCGGTTGAGACCAGTGTTTTGGGATCGTCCTGGGCCATTGTGCCACCCTTTGTCTTATTCATATCGGGGTCTTTGCTGATGCATAATTGCATACAGCCGCCCGCGCAGGGAGGCAAGGCCGGGGCGGTTGCGGCCGGGCGTTCAGGGCGCGCTATTTGCGTAGTTTGGTTTTGATCAGGCCAAGTACGATCACCAGTGCCGCACCACCTGTTGCCCCGGTGGCGATTTGCCCAGTCATGGTAAGAACATCAACGCCGCGTCCTGACAGACCGCCAGGGCCTAGCAGGGCCGCGCTGTGTGCACTTAAGCCGCCGCCGATAATTCCGATGATCGAGTTTGGGGCCAACCCGAGGGATAGGCGTTTCAACAGCGCCCCCGAAACGACGCCGCCAAGCGCGCCGGAAATCAGACCTATCAGAAGTTCCATGTCACGCCTCCGCTGACCCTGTGCGGTGTGTGTTCCCCGCCCTGATCCTGCATAATAGCGCAAAATGGCGGTTTGTGGGCCATCCGAACAGATCGTGAAAAATCTGGCGCGGGCCTTTTTTCAAAGCACGTGTTTCGCCCCATCTTCGCGCTGTGGGTCAGTGTTACCCATGGTCCTTCAAAAGACGTTGCTTTTGGCGGGCCCAGTCACGTTTGGCGGACGTCTCGCGTTTGTCGTGGTTCTTTTTGCCCTTGGCGATGCCGATCTTCAGCTTGGCCAGACCCCGGTGATTGAAATACAGCACCAGCGGGACCAACGTCATCCCCTTGCGTTGTGTGTCAGACCACAATCGGGCGAGTTCGCGCCGTGATACCAGAAGTTTGCGGCGGCGGCGTTCCTCGTGGCCAAAGGTTTTGGCCTGTGCGTAGGGTGCGATGTAGCTGTTGACCAACCACAATTCGCCATCATCCACGGTGGCGTAACTTTCCGCGATATTGGAGCCGCCCTTGCGCAGGGATTTCACTTCGGAGCCCTCAAGGATGATACCGCATTCGATATCGTCCTCGATCGCGTAATCATACCGCGCTCGCCGGTTTTCGGCGATGACCTTGTAATTGGGGGTGTCTTTGGGTTGTGCCATAGGGCCGAATTAGGGGCGATAGGGCGTTATGTCCAGATGTGGTGCGCGGATTAATCGTTTCTGGAGTCATCCAGCGCACCAATCCGGGGCCGTGCTCGGGGGTGTTGGGCCGGTGACGCAGAAGGATCAGGCCGTCGCCGGGATATGTTGAATGGTGGTGAAACCCTCAAATGACGGGTGGCCTTCGTGCAGCTTCGCGTTCCCGCCAGCGTTTTTATGCGCTGCGCGAAAAGCGTCGGAGCGGGTCCAAGCGCGAAACGCCTCCTCATCCTGCCAAACCGTGTGCGAGGCGAACAGAACCTTGCCGTCCACTTCGGGACCGCGCAACATGTGAAACTCCACGAAGCCATCCATCTGGTCCAGATGGCTTTCACGGTTCAACCACAGGTCCTGAAAGGCTGATGCATTGTCTGAGGTTACTGTAAAGCGGTTCATGGCGATGTACATAGAGTGCTCTCCTGCGGAACATGGCAAGTTGAAAAAAAAGAGGTGCGAGGCTGGCCGAGCAAGGGATCGTATGATGTCGCGTGGCTGGCAGATTGGCGTCGTGCGTCAATCAAGTGTCACTATTGAGGGCACGTGACGCAGATGCAACCCCGTAGACATGGCACATAGGTGGCGACGGTATCGCAAGGCGGGCCAAAGCCTAAGTGAAAACATCGCCCGAACGAAAAACGCCGCCCCAAATCGGAGCGGCGTTGAACATGGTCAAACCAAGCTGGATCAGAAACCCAGACCTTCGTATTTCTTTTTGAACTTGGATACACGGCCACCTGCGTCCATCAGGCGTGTACCGCCACCGGTCCACGCGGGGTGAACCGAGGGGTCGATATCCAGCGACAGGGAGTCGCCTTCTTTGCCATAGGTCGAGCGCATTTGCACAACCGTGCCATCTGTCATCTTGACGTCGATGACGTGGTAATCGGGGTGAATATCTTTTTTCATCACCAGGCTCCTTACGCTGTTGCGCCCGACTTGGGCTTGTAGTTGCTGACCTCGGCGATACGGGCCGATTTGCCGCGGCGTGCGCGCAGATAATACAGCTTGGCGCGACGAACGCGGCCACGACGAACAACTGTGATCTCATCGATGTTGGTCGAGTGCAGCGGGAATACACGTTCCACGCCTTCGCCAAACGAAATTTTGCGGACGGTGAACGATCCGGCAATGCCCGAACCATTGTTGCGTGCAATGCAGACGCCTTCAAAGTTCTGGACACGGCTGCGCGTGCCTTCTGTCACCTTATAGCCGACGCGCACAGTGTCGCCTGCTTTGAAATCGGGGATGTCTTTACCGAGGGCGGCAATTTGTTCCGCCTCGATCTGAGCGATAATATCCATCGCGTGTCTCCTGAATGCTTGCGGTTTATCCCGCAAAGTGTTGTCGCGTCCCTAGAGCTCTTGGTCTTTGTCCGGGTTCCCTTGCATTGGCAGATGCCGATGCAAAAGCCCGCCAGAGGTGGGGCCGTCTTTGTCTGTTGCTGCCGCTGGCGCGATGGTGGACCAAGACCGGTATGAGGTGCAAAGCACACCCGCCGGAAAATGGTCACGACGCCATAGGCCCCCGACTCGGGTAGTAAGCCGTGACAGGGTGCGCGCGGTGTAGGAGAGAACGCTGCACAATGCAAGCGCCGATGGCACGTTGAGGCAGTTCAACCGTCGCGTTTGCGATCCTGCCAAGCCTGCCAAAGGTCAGGGCGGCGCGTGCGCGTCAGGTTCTCGGCCTCTGCCTGACGCCATTTGGCGATTTCGCCGTGATTGCCCGACATCAGAATGGGGGGAATCGCGTGGCCCTGCCATTCGGCGGGGCGGGTGTATTGCGGGTGTTCCAGCAACCCGTCCGAGTGGCTTTCGTCCGCTGTCGAAGCGGCGTTGCCCAGAACGCCGGGGCGCAGGCGCAGCGCCGCATCGATCATTGCCTGTGCGGCGATGTCACCTCCGGTCATTACAAAATCACCCAGACTGACCTCTTCAGCGCCATAGTGGTCGATTGCGCGTTGATCCAAACCTTCAAAGCGCCCGCAAATCATCGTCAGACCGGGTGCCGCCGCCCAGCGGCGCGCCATAGCCTGATCAAATCGCGCCCCCCGTGGGCTAAGATAGATTAACGGGGCTCCGTGCGGCGCGTTGCGCTGGGCTGTTTCAATTGCCGCGCCCATCACGTCGGCGCGCAAGACCATACCGGCCCCGCCGCCAGCGGGCGTGTCATCGACGTTGCGATGCTTGCCTTCGCCGAACTTGCGCAGATCAATGGCATCCAGCGTCCACAACCCGTCCGACAAAGCGCGTCCGGTCAGGCTCTCCCCTAGAATTCCGGGAAAGGCCTGCGGTACCAAGGTAATGACCTGTACGGCCCACGCCCCAACAAGGCGCGGGTTTGGCGTGATCAATTCCGATGGCGTCATGCTGGCGCGGATCGACTTGCGACCATGCGACTTGGATGGGGATGTGTTTGGGGCGCTCATACAGCGGGGCAATACCTGTCAGCGCACCGCGTGGCAAGCGGGGCGGCGGTGGCGGGGCGGTTGCTTTTGATTTACGTGGGATCAGGAAACAGGCCTACGGGCGGGTCGGCAACAATGCGGCGGGAAGCCAGATCGACAGTCGGCACTGCGGCCTGTGTAAAGGGCAGCAAAACGGTGGCGCTGTCGCCGGGGATGGACAATTCCAACAGATCGGATGCGCCGTGGTTATGCACGGATTTCACCCGTCCCAAGCGGGTGCCACCCGTATCGAACACATCCAGTCCAACCAGATCGGCATGATAATATTCATCGTCTGGCAAGGCCGGCAAGACGCTGCGCGGTACATATAGTTGAAGGCCACGCAGCGCGTCGGCATCTTCCTTTGAGCGCACACCGCTTAGGCGGGCGGTTAAACCGTTGCTGGCCTGACCTGTCAGGCTGACGGTGAACTGACGGCTACCGTCCTCTGTGCTGAGCGGGCCATAGGTTGCGATATCTTCGGACTGGGCCGCAAAGCTTTTCAAACGCACTTCGCCATGCACGCCAAACGCGCCGGCAATTGCCCCGATACAGATCATTTCGTCACTCATTGTCGGCTCCTCTGTCGCGTCTTGGGGTGGGGCACTGATAGGGTTAAAAGGTCATCTGGGTCTACAACGTCTGCACTTGGCGTTGATCTTATAGTGTTTTGCGCTGCGTACGATCCCAAAACCGCCATCGCACATTACCGTTCCTCTATGGGCAAGGTCATGCTGCGCGTTTCCCAGCCCACTGTTTCCAATTCGGGTGTCAGGCTGTCTTCTTCGGGCCAGCCCACGCAAAGATACGCAACCAGCCGCCACTCTTGTGGGGCATCCAGATCGCGCTTCAATCGCTCAGGATCAAGAATCGAGACCCATCCGACGCCAAGACCTTCCGCGCGCGCAGCCAGCCAGAATTGGGTGATTGCGCAGACCACCGAGTATCGGCGTGTCTCGGCCATGGTGGCCGCGCCGAGGCCTGCCCCTTTGGTCGTGCTTTCGTCACAAAACACCGCCAGTTGCACCGGGGCCTCGCGCATGCCTGACAGTTTGATCCGGCTGTAATTCTGGGCTTGTTGCCCATCATATCCGGCGATCGCATCGGCGTTGGCGGCCTTGAAATTCGCAAGCGCGGCAGACCGGGCCGCCGCGCTTGTCAGACGCAGAATGCGCCATGGTTCGCTGAGGCCCACGGAGGGCGACAACATAAACGTGTTCAGGCAGTGTGTCAGCAAGGCTTCGTCCACCGGTTCGGTGCGAAAACGGCGCACATCGCGCCGCCATCGCATCAGGTCGCGCAAGGCATCCTGAAAACCGGGGGGAAACTGAGCCATGACTGCGCAGCCCTGCCGTACTTATTCTGCGCTTGCGGCGTCCTCGGAAGGGGCCTCTTCGGCTGGGGCGTTGGCGGCTTCGGACGCTGCTGCGGCCTTGGCTGCTTTTTCCTCGGCACGATCCTGAGCTTTCTTGCCGGGCGTTCCCTTTTTCAGGTTGGCACGGTCTTTCTTGGGCAGGACGCCGGCCGCTTCCAGCATGCGGCTGATCCGGTCTGTGGGCTGTGCGCCTTGACCCAGCCAGTACTGAATCCGCTCAAGGTTCATTTTTACGCGGTCTTCGCTGTCTTTGGGCAGCAGCGGGTTATATGTGCCCAGTTTCTCGATGAAACGGCCGTCGCGAGGCATGCGGCTGTCGGTGGCGACAATGCGGTAGAAGGGGCGTTTTTTGCTGCCGCCGCGGGCGAGACGAATTTTCATGGCCATGAGTATATTCCTTTGGTTGGTTTTGGGTTTGGTAAGGTGCGCTTAAGCGCACCTTACGACTGATGTTGGCGATGGTGCTGAATGACTTCAGCGATGATGAAGTTCAAAAACTTCTTGGCGAATTCCGGGTCGAGATCGGCCTGGGTCGCCAATTCTTCAAGCCGTGCAATCTGGGCCGCTTCGCGGGCCGGATCGGACGGGGGAAGGTCGTGTTCGGCCTTAAGGCGGCCGACGGATTGGGTGTGCTTGAACCGCTCGCCCAATGTATAGACCAAAATCGCGTCCAGCCGGTCTATGCTGTCGCGGTGGCCCTTTAACAGGGTGGCGGCCTTTGTGGTGGACTCGTCAGTCAACGGGGAATCCTTTCGGTTTGAACAGCGGGTCGCAATAATGGTTTATCTCCAGCGCGATCCCGTCAGCCAGCTGCCCATCGCGCAGGCGGGCAGGGGAGGGGTGGCGATAAACCGCATCGTTCCCGTCAATCGTGGCCGCCTCGTGGTCTTTCTTCGCGCCCAGCCGTTCGGCCAGACGGATGCTGTCCAGGTTCTTGGGGTCGATATAGCTGACGGCCCCGTCCCACCCTTGTTGGGTGTAGAAAAAATCGCGCGCGGCGTGGGTTGCTTCCAGCGCATACCCCTTGCCGGCTTCGCCGGGCCAAATGATCCAGGCCAGTTCGCGTTCGGGCCAGCCTGCGGGGCTCCAGCCGCCGGCCATGCCCAATGTTTTGTCGCTATCGCGGTCGTGAATCATCCACATGCCATACCCTCGGATGTTCCAGTGGCCGATTTCAGCGGCATAGAGCATCCATGCCTCGTATTTGTTCAAAGGCCCGCCCATGAAACGGGATCGGTACGAGCTGAACGTGGCTTTGAAATCGGGGTAATCCTCGGGCTCAGGGCCACGCAGGACTAGGCGTTGCGTTTCAATGACGGGGATCATGTTGTCACCCCGTTTGATATCTGTGTAGGAAGGGCCGAGGGATGGCGATAGATCTGGCAAGGGTGGCCCAGCAACGTGACGTCACGTTCAAAGGCAGCCCCCAACCGATGTGCCAGGCGCACCGAGCGGACGTTTTGCGCATGGATGTAGGAGATCACCCGATCCAGCCCTTGATGTCGGGCGGCATAATCGCGGGCGGCTTTGACGGATTGATGGGCATATCCACGGCCTTCGAACCCGTCATACATGTGCCAGCCCAGTTCGGGTTCTTGCCAGCCATCATTCAGGATCATACCAACGCGGCCCGCAACACGCCCGGTTTCGCGATGTTCGACGATCCACATGCCAAAGCCACGCAGCGTCCAATGCCCGACACCGGCCAGAAAGGCGCGCCAGCAGGTCCAGCGGTCATGTGGGCCGCCGACAAATTTGGAGCGTGGAGACTTGCAAAATGCGGCGACGGCATCGAAATCGCTCTCGAGGTAGCCGCGCAGGATCAAGTCCTTGGTTTGAATGATCGGGATCATTGGCGTCATGCGTAGGCCTCGGGAGTGCCATCTGCATCGGTCGTGAGGCCGAGATCGGCGGGGGAGGGATGACGATACAACATGTCCGTGCCCATATGGGCATTGTCGTAGGTGCGCTCATAGACGGCGCCCAACCTTTCGGCCAGGGCGACCGAGCGGGTATTGCCCGGCACGATGCCGGAGGTCAACGTTGTCAGGCCAAGATCGCAATATGCCCATTCGCGCGCTCGCGTGGCCGCCTCGTAAAGCAACCCCACGCCCTCGAACCCGGCAAATGCAACCCAGCCCAGCTCAGGTTCGGGCCAGCCGTTGGGGTTCCAGACTCCGGTCATGCCGCAGGTCTGACCCGTGGCCTTTAACTCTAGTGCAAAATACCCGTAGCCGTGCAGCGCCCAGTGGCCGATGTTCATCGCAAACCACCGCCATGCTTCGGGGCGATCCGGTGCCGAGCCAAATCCGGCAGCGCGGTCGGTGTCGGTAAGGAAGTCGGCAATGGCATCGAAATCACGGTGTTCAAAGCCGCGCAGGATCAGGCGATCGGATTCAATTCTGGGGGGATTGAGCGTGGGGATCATGTGCCCCCCTTTGCGATGGCGCGACCCAAAGGGCGCGCTGCCGCGCGGCTGAATTTTGCCTGGGTTGGACGCGGCGCAACATGGCAGGGCTGAGCGCGTTCTGTGCCTGTCGGAATTGGGTATTTGGGCCAAGAAAAAGACATGGGATTACTTTTTCTTTCCGAAGCCCGAGAGGCCGCCGGGCAGGCCCATACCGCCGCCCATCCCACCAAGGCCGCCGGGCAGTTTACCGCCCATCTGCTTGGCGGCCTGTTCCAACGCTTTGGGATCCATGCCAGCGGCCATGTCTTCGGGGGAGGGGCCACCTTTGCCGAACATGCCCTTCATGGCTTGTTTCAGCATGCCGCCTTTGCCCATTTTGCCCATCTTCTTCATCATGTCGCCCATCTGGCGTTGCATTTTGAGAAGACGGTTCAGTTCTTGCACTTCCAAGCCAGCGCCCTTGGCGATGCGTTTCTTGCGGCTGGCCTGCAGGATTTGCGGGTTGGCGCGTTCTTTTTTGGTCATGGATTGGATCAAGGCGATCTGGCGGGTGATGACTTTGTCGTCCATCCCTGCATCCTGCACCTGTTTGGCCATTTTTCCCATGCCGGGCATCATGCCCATCACGCCTTCCATACCGCCCATCTTTTGCATCTGTTCCAGCTGCATCTTCAGATCGTTCATGTTGAACTGACCCTTGGTGAAGCGGCGCATCATGCGTTCGGCCTGTTCGGCCTCAATTGTTTCTTGGGCCTTTTCCACCAGGCTGACGATATCGCCCATGCCAAGAATTCGGCCCGCGATGCGCTCTGCTTCGAAGGTTTCAATGGCGTCCATCTTTTCGCCAAGACCAACGAAGCGGATTGGCTTGCCGGTGACGGCGCGCATGCTGAGAGCGGCACCGCCGCGTCCGTCGCCGTCCATGCGTGTCAGGACGACGCCGGTCACACCGATCTTGTCGTCAAACTCGGTCGCGACATTGACCGCATCCTGTCCGGTCAAGCCATCGACCACCAGCAGCGTTTCGCGGGGGTTGGCCACATCGCGCACGGCAGCGGCCTGTGCGATCAGCTCGGCGTCGATATGCAGACGGCCAGCGGTGTCCAGCATGTAGACGTCGTATCCACCGAGCGAGGCTTGCGTTTTGGCGCGCTTGGCGATCTGAACGGGATCTTCGCCCTTGACGATGGGGAGGGTGTCGACACCGATTTGCAGCCCTAGAATGGCCAGCTGTTCCATCGCCGCCGGGCGGTTGACGTCCAAAGAGGCCATCAAAACGCGCTTGCCTTCGCGTTCTTTCAGGCGTTTGGCCAGCTTGGCGGTGGTGGTGGTTTTACCCGACCCTTGCAGACCAACCATCAGGATCGGTGCGGGGGCGTTGTCAATTTTGAGCGCGCCGGGGTCGTCATCACCTTTCAGGGTTTGGACCAGCGTATCGTGTACAATCTTGACGACCTGCTGGCCGGGGGTGATGGATTTTGTCACCGCCTGTCCGGTGGCTTGTTCCTGCACATGTTTGACAAAATCGCGCGCCACGGGCAGGGATACATCGGCCTCTAACAGGGCCACGCGCACTTCCCTGAGGGCGGTTTTGACGTCATCCTCGGACAACGCGCCCTGTTTGGTCAGTCGATCGAATACGCCAGAGAGGCGTTCGGATAGGTTTTCAAACATCTCGGGCTCCTTCGCCGCCGTTGCAGGTGTGGCCCCCATATAGTGAGGACCGGCTGATGTGCCAAATGCCGAGTGCCCCCGTGGGCGCATCGCGCTGACGGAGGTCGATCCCGGCACGCGGCCATGGGACCGGAAGGGGCGAGCCATTCCGGGATTGAACGCGGTTTAGGCGTGAGGGCGGTGTGAGTCAAGGCTTGGGCGATGCGGCACCTGACCGCGGCTCTTGCATATGGGCACGTATGACGGTCAAAATGGCGCCGTTTGTGGACCGGCGCACAAGTCGGTGCTGCTTGTTGTCAAAGCAAGGTCATGATTGGGGCGGTAATGGATAATTGGGACGAGGTTCGTACGGCCTTTAACGTTGCGCGTATTGGTACGGTCAGTGGTGCGGCAGAGGTGCTGGGCGTACATCATGCAACGGTCATTCGCCACATAGATTCGCTGGAGGCACGTCTGGGTGTCAAACTGTTTCAGCGCCATGCGCGTGGATACACCCCGACCGAAGCGGGCCATGATTTGTTGCGTGTCGCGCAGGCCACTGATGATCAGTTTGCGCAGTTGGCCGGGCGGATCAAAGGGCAGGGTGACGAGGTGACCGGCGAGCTGGTGGTGACCTCTGTCGGGGCGCTAAGCCATCTATTCGTCCCTGTGCTGGCAGATTTTCAACAACTCTATCCGGATTTGGTCGTGCGTTATCTGACCGGAAATCGCCTGTTCCGGTTGGAATATGGCGAGGCACATGTCGCGATCCGTGCCGGATCGGTCCCGGATCAGCCCGACAACGTGGTTCAACCGTTTATCAGCCAACCTATCGCGCTTTATGCCAGTCAGGGCTATGTTGATCGACATGGGCAGCCGTCGACGTTGGAGGATTACCCCAACCACCGTTTTGTCGGGATGGACGATGCCGACAGCCGTGCGCCCTTTGCGCGCTGGCTGCGCGAAACGGTGCCGGACAGTGCCATCGTGTTCCGCAGTGGAGATGTGAATGCGTTGCGCCGGGCGATTGCCCATGGTGCAGGGATCGGGTTCATCTCAAAAATCGAGGCCGAGGCGATGGGCGGACTGATCCAGATTCACCCCCCGCGTCCTGAATGGACGTCGCCCCTTTGGTTGGTCACACATATGGATCTGCATCGCACGGCCAAGGTCCAGACATTCCTGACCTTTCTTAAACAGCGCGCAAACGTATGGGATAACACGTGACACGTCCAAGTCCCGCCATGCGTGGACATCTGGCCATGTTGTGCTTTTCGGGGCTGATTGCGGGGTCATTTGCATTGGGATCGCAGGCGGCAAACCACATCGCGCCAACGGCGTTGAACGCGGTGCGCTTTACACTGGCCTCGGTGTTGGTGGGGGTGGTTGCGCTGGCGACGACGGGCATTACGCGTGAAAGTTTCGCCGCCCCTTGGCGGTACCTGATCCTTGGCGGATCGATGGGCCTCTATTTCGTGTTGATGTTCGAGGGGTTGAAGACCACTCCTCCCGTCTCTGCAGCGGCCGTGTTCACCTTGACGCCTATATTGTCGGGTATTTCGGCCTATCTTTTGTTGCGACAGGCCACGACGCGGCGCATGGCGCTGGCATTGGCCGTGGGGGCGGCAGGGGCATTGTGGGTGATTTTTCGTGCGGATTTGAATGCGTTGATTGCGTTCGAGGTCGGCCGAGGTGAGATGATCTATTTCTGGGGCTGTGTGGCGCATGCGCTTTACACGCCGCTTGTGCGGCTGCTGAATCGCGGTGAGCCGCCTATTGTCTTTTCCTTTGGTGCGTTGGCGGCAGCGGCGGTGATCCTGTTGATTTTCGGAGCGCAGGACATGATCGCCACAGATTGGTCCGCATTGCCTCGTATTGTTTGGATCACACTGGCTTATGTCACGGTGTTCGCCAGCGCTGTTTCGTTTGTCTTGCTGCAATACGCCACGCTGCACCTGCCCAGTGCCAAGGTGATGGCCTATACCTATCTGACTCCCAGTTGGGTGTTGTTGTGGCAGCTTGCGCTTGGTCAACCATTGCCACCGGCACTGGTGGTAGGTGGTGTGATACTGACTATTGTGGCGTTGATCCTGTTGCTTAAGGACGAAAGCCCGCGATGAAAACGGGTCCGATCAGGGAACCATTCTGTGGCTAGCGACGTTTGCCTTGCGTCAATTGCATAAGAAGGGAAGTTTCATGCGCAGTATTATCTATCTTGTCGGTCTTGTCGTCATTGTATTGGCCATTGTCCAATTCGTTCTTTGATCAACCGCACCGTTAGGGGTAAGTCCAAAGGGCAACCGGCTTATCGCCCGCCTCAAGGCTATGCGTCGGGCAATTCGGCTTTGAGGAACCTCTCGAACGCATCCAGATGAACAGGCTCGAACTGCCCAAACCCTTGCATCCATACGGATGCGACCTTCAGGGCGTCTGGCTCTAGCTTGCACCACTTAACCCGGCCGCGCCGGTCCTGACTGATCAGGCCGGCGCGGCTTAAAATATTGAGGTGCTTGGAAATTGCAGTCAGGCTCATGTCAAACGGCTCGGCCACATCAGTGACCGCCATATCATCCTCCAGCAGCATCGACAGGATCGCGCGGCGGGTCGGGTCGGCCAAAGCCGCAAAGACAAGGTCCAGATTTTGGGTCATGGTCCATTGGGACTAGCTGCGCGGCCCGCCGCCGTCAATCTCAGGTGTCGCTCGCAAGGTTTCGCTGTCCGCCCGAACAAACGAAAATGACCACGATGCCACACCAATTCCCCCGGTTGTTCCTTGCGTCCAAGCCCCTCTGGACGCCATCGATCCTCCGGTCAAATTCATCACTCAACCATATGGTTGAATATAGTCCGGCCTCCAAAATCCTGGCTGTCTGCGTTCAGAGCGGATCAGGTCCGACTTTCATCTTTCCAAAAATACCTAATAATACAGCGGCTTATGAGATTCACTCCGCCTGATTTGACGCGCTTGACTCATATGCCGCCCCAGCATAGCACTGTGCCAGACGTTCAGGTGGGAGAAGCCGCGTGACAGACCCGGATCAAAGCGCGCGACTGGCGCGGCTGGAGGCCAGGATCAACGCGCTGAAATCGCCTAAGGGTGAAAAATCCCACACGGACGAACACTATTCTCAGGCACATCTGGCCTGGCGCATGGTGATAGAATTGGTTGCCGGTCTTTTGATCGGCTTTGGCATCGGATACGGGTTGGATTACCTGCTGGGGACACTCCCACTCTTTCTGGTGCTCTTTACATTGCTGGGCCTTATCGCGGGGATCAAAACGATGATCCGCTCTGCGAACGAGATCCAGGCGAAACAAATGGCCGACACGGCCAATGCACAACCGGCCCAGACGGGCCGAGACGAGAGGGCAAGGAATGGCGACTGAAACGCAGACCGGGGCCGCCGAGCAAGGGGCTGGATTGGCCTTTCACCCGATGGACCAGTTCATCGTCAAGCCGCTGTTCGGTGATGGCGCTGTTGGCCTTTTTACAGTGACTAACGTTACCTTGTGGATGGCGCTGACTGTTCTGGCCATTATCGGCCTGATGGTTCTGGGGACGTCGTCGCGCTCGACGATCCCTTCGCGCATTCAATCCGTTGCCGAACTGTGCTATGGTTTCATTCGCAAAATGGTTGAAGACGTCGCAGGCAAAGATGCGCTGCCATATTTCCCATATGTGATGACGCTTTTCCTGTTCATCCTGTTCTCGAACTTCTTGGGTCTGATCCCCGGCTCGTTCACCACCACCAGCCATATCGCCGTGACCGCCGTGCTGGCGATGCTGGTGTTCCTGACCGTGACGCTGATGGGCTTTATCAAACACGGCGCGGGCTTTCTTAGCCTGTTCTGGATCAGCTCGGCACCGCTGCCGCTGCGCCCGATTCTGGCGCTGATCGAAGTGATCTCGTATTTTGTGCGCCCGGTCAGCCACTCTATTCGTTTGGCAGGCAACATGATGGCCGGCCACGCGGTGATCAAAGTTTTCGCGGCCTTTGCCCCGATGATCATTCTGTCGACAGGTATCGGCCTGATCGTTACCCCGATGAGCATCTTGGCAATTACCGCGATCTACGCGCTGGAGGTGCTGGTGTCATTCATTCAGGCCTATGTCTTTACCATCCTGACATGCGTTTACCTGAAAGACGCGCTGCATCCGCATCACTAAGGTCCTGCCGGGGCAATCCCCAGCTCTGGGCAAACGACACAACCGGCGGGCTTGCCCGCCACCCGAAGACAACCGAATTAACGCAAATTCCAACGTAAGGAGAATTCTCATGGAAGGCGATATCGTACAAATGGGTGCCTACATCGGCGCAGGTCTGGCATGCACAGGCATGGGCGGCGCGGCACTGGGTGTGGGCCACGTGGTCGGCAACTTCCTGTCGGGCGCTCTGCGCAACCCGTCGGCAGCCGCTGGCCAGACAGCCACGATGTTCATCGGCATCGCATTCGCCGAAGCGCTGGGGATCTTCTCGTTCCTCGTTGCACTTCTGCTGATGTTCGCCGTCTAAACCTTACGGAACCTGATCCTTACGGCCGGGGGGTGGCGTGACGCCGCCCCTTGGTTCACCTGGTTAAGTTTCCCTGAGGAGGACGACGATATGGCAACCGAAACAACAGCTGCCGCTCAGGGGCATGTCAGCCCTCTCGCCTTGGAAGAGGCGGGTAAGTGTGTCGATACTCATGGCGGTGCGATTGGGCTTCCCCAATTGTGCGGTGAGTGGATGGGCAACCAGGTGTTCTGGCTTGTCGTCGCACTGGTCATCATCTTCTTTGTGTTGTCGCGCATCGCGCTACCACGCATCGGGGCAGTTCTGGCAGAACGTCAGGGCGCGATCACCAATGACATCGCGGCTGCTGAAGATCTCAAGGCCAAAGCCGTGAGCGCGGAAGAGGCCTTTAACAAGGCCGAAGCCGACGCACGTACAGCGGCGCAGGCTATCATTGCCGACGCCAAAGCCGAAATCAAAGGCGACCTGGATGAGGCTATGGCCAAAGCCGACGCCGAAATTGCGGCCAAGGCGGCGGAAGGCGAAAAAGCAATTGCTGAAATTCGCAACAATGCGCTGGCGAACGTGACCGAAGTGGCCAAAGCCGCCACCAAGGATATCGTCGCGGCCATGGGCGGCAAAGCAGATGCCAAAACGGTCAACGCGGCCGTTACGGCCCGGATGAAAGGGTAACATCATGCGCAAACTTGCCACTCTGATCGCCCTGACTGCATCGACGCCTGCCTTTGCGGCGGGTGGTGATGCGGGATTTGTATCGCTATCGAACTCGAACTTCGTGGTTTTGATCGCGTTTATCCTGTTCATTGCCTTGTTGCTGTATCTCAAAGTGCCGACTCTTTTGGGCGGCATGCTGGATAAACGGGCAGAGGGTATTCAGTCCGAACTGGACGAAGCCCGCGCGCTGCGCGAAGAAGCACAGACCTTGCTTGCCGAATACGAGCGCAAGCAAAAAGAAGTGCAGGAACGGGCCGCGCGTATCGTCGAGCAAGCCAAAAGCGACGCGGCAGCCGCCGCCGAGCAGGCAAAAGAAGATCTGAAAGTGTCGATTGCCCGCCGTATGCAGGCCGCCGAAGATCGGATTGCTTCGGCTGAAGCGGCTGCTGTGCGCGAAGTGCGCGACAGTGCTGTGACTATTGCTGTTGCAGCTGCTCGTGATGTTATCGCCAAGCAGATGACCGCGACAGACGCAAACAAACTTATCGACGATGCGATCAACACTGTTGACGCCAAACTGCACTAAGCAGGCTGGACATTCCACGGTAATTGCCCCCCACGTCGGGGCAACATTAAGCAAGGCCCGCGCCAGTCATTGGCGCGGGTCTTTTCGTATGTGGGCACTAGCTTAGGTGCGCTAAAGCGCGACCTTACGTGCGATGAACTTGTGAGTGTTTTAGCCCAAGGACACGTCGCTTGACCCCTTTGCGCAGGAGGCAGCACTCGGAGCCTCTGACGGCGGCTACGTCGGCCTAGAAGAAGAATTCCCGCGTCCGATAGCGGAAAACAAATGAAAGGGGGCCGTTGAACCGGCCCCTCAATCATTTCTACTGCGATAGTTCTGGTCGTGCCTGTGGTCGTAATCGTTACCTCAACTGGGAGGCATTTTCAGTCGCATGCCAACAACCAATACCGGGTTGATATCCAGGACGGCGTTGTTGGCGCGAAAAATGGTGTCTGCTGCGCTGGTGCGGCCGTAAAACCGGTAGGCGATAGAGGATAGGCTGTCGCCCGGTTTAACGATGTAATATCCGGCTGTTGGCCCTTCGGCAGGCGGTGCCGACGCCGACAACGCGCTGAGCAAGGTTTGAGTGTCGACGCGCCCGTCTTGCGTGACGAGTTCACGCGGGACGTCTACTTGGCGGTTGAGTGCGGCACTGTTGACCAATGCATCTATGTACGCATCTGATTGCCCTTGGCGGACGGCGGTCACGACCAGCTGTTCCAGCGCGCTATCCAGTTGCGGTACTTGCGCGGTTTGTTGCGGCGTCGCGGAGTCTGAAACGAGCGAAGCCAGTTGTACGTCCGATAGGGGTGTTGCATCGGCTTGGCTTGTTTGCGCGGGCGTTGCCAAATGTTCGGTTTGCTGCGCTGCGCGCGCGGGGAGGGCGGTGTCAGCCGATAATAAGGGCGTGTTTCGCGGCGCTGGAGCGGGCGTTGACGGAGCAACAATCGGTTGGTTTAGATCGGTTTGAGCGCGGGTCACAACCATATCGTCGCCCACACCGTTGCGGTCTCGTAGACCTGCCGTTGGTTGGATCAAGATAAGGGCCAAGGTGATTGCCAGAAATCCGGTGCAAAGCAGAACAATACGGATCATGAATGCTGCCCAAACGCGGAAAAGCCGAACTCAATGCCGTCACGCTTTGCGTAAGTTGCGGACATCGAGCGCATTACAAACCATTCCTCCTGAAACCATAACGCGCGGACTACAGTTCCAGCGCATCGTACCTATACGACGGCCCTAGATATAGGAGGAAAGGGCCAAAAGGGTCAATATCAAGTGGTTCATGGATTGGCGCGCGAGGCTTTGTTTTTAGGGTCATCGCGGGAAAAACTGATTCGTTTCGGGGGTTTGACTCGGCAAAAAAAATTGCACTTTTTTCGGGCGACCAACCCTTCCGTGATGATTTTCAGGGTTCTGGCCAGTGAATAAGGGCAGGACTGCGTTGCAGCCTCTGTGTAAGTAGGGTGCCGCGTGGCCAAAACTGGTTGGCATGCGTTCGAAATGGGTGTGCAATGAGCGAGTGGATGACGCAGGATCAACCGTTTTCGCGTAGCACAGCCCCAGCAAGGTACAGCGATCCGCAAATCAGCACGCGTGCGTGTGGGTCCGTGGCCGTGATCTGTGCCAATGCATCACCGACGCTATCGGCGCAAGTCGCGGGCAATCCGACATCTGTGGCGGCCTTGGCTGTCACGTCGGCGGGTAGGGTGTTTGCCTCGCCCGGGATGGCGACAGCGGTCAGGCTGTTTGCCTGTGCCGCCAAAGGACGCAGGTATCCCGATATATCCTTTGTGTTCAGCATGCCGCAAATCAGATGTGTCGGGCGTTTGGGTAACGTTGACAGGTGATGCCCCAAGGCCGCCCCTGCCGACGCATTGTGCCCGCCGTCCAGCCACAGTTCGGCTTGGGGTGCGAAATCTGCAAGCGGGCCGTGGGCCAGTTTCTGCATGCGAGCAGGCCAGACCGCCTGCGTCACTGCGGCCAGTGACGCGGCTTCGCCCATGTTAAGATAGCGTAATGCGGCCAATGCTGCCCCGGCGTTTTCGTATTGATGTGCGCCGGGAAGGTTGGGCAGGGGCAGGTCTGCCAACCCGATGTCATCTTGATGAATCAATCGCCCGTTTTCAGAATAGGTGTGCCATTGCTGGCCCTGAGCGATCAGAGGAGCGCCAAGGCGGTTGGCGACGTCTTCGATCACGTCCATCGCTTCGGGTTGTTGCGGGCCGACGACGCAGGGTACGCCGCGTTTGATGATTCCGGCCTTCTCGAATGCGATTTTGGCTAAAGTGTCGCCTAGGAACTGCTCGTGATCGATGGAGATCGGTGTGATGATGGTCAGGGCAGGCTTTGACACCACATTTGTCGCATCCAGTCGCCCGCCAAGGCCGACCTCTAACAGGGTGTAGTCCGCAGGGGTGCGCGCCATGGCCAACAAAGCCGCGCATGTGGTGATCTCGAAATAGGTGATCGTCTCACCGCCGTTGGCCTCGTAACACTCGTCCAGCGTTTCGGTCAGCGCGTCCTCGGAAATCAGGTGCCCGGCCAGACGGATTCGCTCGTGAAACCGCGCCAGATGCGGAGAGGTATAGGCATGCACCGTCTTGCCCGCACCTTCCAGCCCTGCGCGCAGCATGGCTTGCGTGCTGCCTTTGCCGTTTGTACCCGCGATGTGGATCACGGGGGGGAGATCGTTCTGGGGATTGCCCAACGCCTCAAGCAAACGCCACATACGATCCAGCGTGAGGTCGATGATCTTGGGGTGCAGCGCCATCATCCGGTCTAGGATGACGTCCGATCCGGAGGCTGTCATTTTTTGTCGGTGCCCTTGTTTGGGGAACTGTTGGCGGATTTGGCGGGCGTCTTTCCTGCGCCGCTTTGCGCGGGCTTGCCGGTCTTCGTGCTCGCCTCTTTGTCCGATGACGCCGTCGCCGAGGCGGTTTTGTCGTCGCTGTTCGGGGCTTCTGGATCGTCGTTATCCAGTGTCGGAGGCGGCAGATCCCCCACGATCGCGGGCGGCATGCCCAGCAGCATCCGCGTGATGGAAATCAATTCATCACGCATCTGGGGGCGCGGCGTGACGCGATCCAGCATCCCGTGATCCAGCAAATATTCGGCGCGTTGGAAGCCATCGGGCAGCTTTTCGCGAATTGTTTGTTCGATGACGCGCGGCCCGGCAAAGCAAATCAGGGCATTGGGTTCGGCAATCTGGACGTCGCCCAGCATCGCATAGGAGGCGGTAACGCCGCCGGTCGTCGGGTGGGTCAACACGACGATATAGGGCAGTTGCGCTTCTTTCAGCATCTGGATTGCGACAGTGGTGCGTGGCATTTGCATCAGGGACAGGATACCCTCTTGCATACGCGCACCACCTGCGGCGGAAAACAGGATCAAGGGGCGTTTTAATTTCACGGCTTCTTCGGCGGCGGCGATGATGGCATTGCCAACATACATACCCATTGACCCGGCCATAAAGCTAAAGTCCTGCGCCGCAGCGACAATTGGTGTGCGGCCGATTTCACCGCACGCGACCAGCATCGCCTCTTTTTCGCCCGTGGCGCGCTGAGCGGCTTTCATCCGGTCTGGATATTTTTTCTGATCGCGAAAATGCAGCGGGTCGACGGGCGGCGCGGGTACAGAGATTTCTGAAAAAATGCCGCCGTCAAACAGCGATTGGAACCGCGCGCGCGGCGTGATGTGCATGTGATGCCCGCAGGAGGTGCAAACGTTGAAGTTCTGACTGAGCTCGCGGTGGAACAGCATGGTGCCGCATTCGTCACATTTCGTCCACAGGTTCTCGGGCATCTCGCGGCGCGAGAAGATCGAATTGATGCGCGGGCGCATGTAGTTGGTGATCCAGTTCATGCGGGCCTGTCCCCTAATGTGCCGTAGTTTCGTTTGCGTTCTCAGATAAGGCCCCTGAACGGGAATTGCAATCAGACCCGCAAGGCCAATCTTGCTGCCAGCCAACTGCACAGCAATACCATCATTTCCACCGGCATCCATGCCAGAAGAAGATCTGTATCATCTGCGCTAAAGGGATACGTGGTTAGGGCCAGCCCATCGAAATTGCCGCTGGGTGCCATAATCAAGATTGCGCTAACGTTATTGACCAAGTGCAGGGCGACGGCCGGACCTAATGTGCCGCTGCGTGCGGTCAGATCGGCTGCGGCCAGCCCGAACAACGTTGCCCAGACCACGACCAGCCACGCGGTGTCCCCCATAACAGCAGGTGAATAATGCAATGCTCCGAACAAGACCGAAGGCACGCCCATCCAGATCAGCGGGTGCTCAAAGCGGGCAGCCAGCTGGCTTTGCAGATATCCGCGGAAAATCAACTCTTCGGCGCTGACCTGCAGGATCAGCCCCAGCACGGCAATCGGCAGGAAAGAGAGCCAAGTTTTGACATCTAGGTTCAGGTGGGGTGCAAGCGCATCGGGCAACGGAAGCAGGGACAAAACCGTATATAATGCGGCAAGCACCAGCACGACGCGCCGACCTTGGATCAGGGCGGCGTCCGGCGGGCCGATCATTTGTGTCCAGCGCCGATCATGGATCAGTGTCATCGACAGACCCAGCGAAATGATCAGCAGCGCGAATATGTAAAGATTGACCAAAGCCCCCAACGGGGTTGAGGCATCTTGGATTCCCCTGCCATCGGCCCCCCATGCCGTGTCGGGCAACGCGGCTGTGATGATCCAGCCATAGGCCGTCGACATCGCAAAGAACACAGCGACCAAAAGCGTGACTCCACCGGCCAGCCGCCAGAGCGACGCCGACGAGCGGGCGGGGGCAACAAGGGCGTGGTGGCGGGGATAACGCATAGAGCCTTGGTAACGTGATTTGGTCCGAAACTGAATGCGTTAATATGATCGGAACAGTTGGTCGGCGGCGATGTGACGATTGTCCGTGCTCCGGTCCGCGCTTGCACGTGGCGCGCGGCTCGCTTATCCCGTTATGTAACAAATTCCAGCCCAGTTTCTTGCGAGGCCCTCATGACCAAATTCGACAAATCCAAACTGCCCAGCCGCTATGTCACCGAAGGCCCCGCGCGCGCGCCGCACAGATCTTACATGTACGCCATGGGGCTGAGCGAAGAAGAAATTCACCAGCCGCTCGTTGGTGTTGCCACCTGTTGGAACGAAGCCGCGCCGTGCAACATCGCCCTCAGCCGTCAGGCGCAGGCGGTCAAGATGGGCGTCAAAAAGGGATCGGGCACACCGCGCGAGTTCACGACAATTACCGTCACGGATGGTATTGCGATGGGCCACGAAGGCATGCGGAGCAGTCTTGCCAGCCGCGAGGCGATTGCCGACACAGTGGAACTGACCATGCGTGGTCATGCCTATGACGCGATTGTCGGTCTGGCCGGGTGTGACAAATCCCTGCCGGGCATGATGATGGCGATGGTGCGTCTGAACACGCCTTCTGTCTTTATCTACGGTGGGTCGATCTTGCCGGGCCGCGCACCGCAGATCGAAGAAATCCCCGAAGATTTCCGCACCCGTGACCTGACCGTTCAAGATATGTTCGAAGCCGTTGGGCGCCACCAGAACGGGTCTATGTCCGACAAGGCGCTGGATGTCTTGGAACGCGTTGCCTGTCCCAGTTCGGGCGCATGTGGCGGTCAGTTCACGGCCAACACGATGGCGTGCGTGTCCGAAGCAATCGGCCTTGCGTTGATGAACAGCTCGGGCATGCCTGCGCCCTACGAATCCCGCGATCAATATGGCGAGGCATCTGGCCGCGCCGTGATGAACCTGATCGAAAAAAACATCCGTGCGCGCGATGTTGTCACGTTGAAATCCTTGCAAAACGCCGCTCGCGTCGTTGCATGCACCGGCGGATCCACCAACGCGGGCCTGCACCTGCCCGCTATTGCGCATGAGGCGGGAATTGACTTTTTCCTTGAAGATGTTTGCGACATTTTCCGCGACACGCCCTATTTCGTCGATCTGAAACCGGGTGGTCAGTATGTCGCCAAGGATTTGTATGATGTGGGCGGTATTCCCGTCGTAATGAAAGAGCTGCGCAAGGCGGGGCTGATCCACGAGGATTGTATAACCGCGTCCGGCCGCTCGATCGGCGAGGAACTGGACTTGATCGACCGTGAGGCCGACGGCAAGGTGATCTATCCCATCGACGCCCCTCTGACGAAAACCGGCGGCGTTGTTGGCCTGAAAGGCAATCTGGCGCCCGAAGGTGCCATTGTGAAGGTCGCGGGTATTCCTTCGCAGAATCAGGTTTTTACAGGCCCTGCACGGGTGTTTGAATGCGAAGAAGACGCGTTTGCGGCTGTTCAGGAGCGCAGCTACGCCGAGGGCGAGGTTCTGGTGATCCGCAACGAAGGCCCCGCAGGCGGCCCCGGCATGCGCGAAATGCTGTCGACCACTGCCGCTTTGTCCGGGCAGGGCATGGGCAAGAAGGTTGCGCTGATCACTGATGGGCGTTTTTCGGGCGCGACGCGCGGGTTCTGTGTTGGCCATGTCGGTCCCGAAGCGGCGCATTGCGGCCCTATCGCGTTGTTGAAAGACGGCGATATGATCACAATCGACGCGATCAAGGGGCAACTAAGTGTCGATCTGTCCGATGAGGAACTTGCGCAACGCAAGGCCGACTGGAAAGGCCCGCGGGACACAATTTACGCCTCGGGTGCGATCTGGAAATACGCCCAGTTGGTCGGTGCCACTTATAAAGGGGCCGTTACTCATCCGGGTGCCGAAGCCGAGCGCCATGTCTACATGGACTTGTAAACTTCGGCGGACTGCGTTTCTTGCCCTGACGCTGGGCCTGATCCTGCCGCTGGCGGGGTGCTTTGCTCCGGGCGGGGACGGCCGGATGAGTCTACTGCAAACACCCAGTGGCAAGCCATCGGATGCTCTGCGCCGGGTTTCGCTTTATCATGGTGAGGTCATTGCAACCGGCCCAGACGGCTATTGCGTGGATCCCAAAAGCGTGCGCCGCCAAGGTGGCAGCAGTTTTGTGTTGTTGGCCAGTTGTGGCCATCTAAGCGAAACAGCCGCCAGCGACGTGCCAACCGCCGTGATAACCGTGTCGGTATTGCCGCGCGATACGCGCGCTAAACAGCCCAGCGCAGCTCAAATGGCGGCGGCGTTGAAAGACTCGGGTGTGGACGCGCAAATCGACGGTGACGGCCTGTCGATGGTCCATGTGACACGCGGGGGAGATCGGGTGGTGCCCGGAAGTGACCCGCGCCACTGGCGGGCCACGATGATGATCAACGGCCATATGGTGGGCTTGGCCGTATACGCGTCCCCGCAAGGCCCGGCCACAGGGCGTGCAGGCCGTGATGTATTGATCGCGGTGGCAGAGGCCATGCTGGAGGCCAGCCCGTTGAAACGCCCCAAAGGTGCGCCGGCAGTAGACCCGACGCCCCTAGGCGGGGTTAGCGAGGCACCCAAGCCAGACACGAAGAAAGCAAATGGTGATGGTTCTGTGCAACCAAAGCCGGGATTGCGATCAGTTTTGACAGGATTGTTTCGAAAACCAGCTTAATCTTCTGGAAGGGTTCGCTTGGGCAAGTTAGAATTTCCACAGGACGACCAAAGGCAGGTACTATGGAATTTCGCAGCGCATTGGGTGATTGGATCGTGCATCGGCGCGGGGTTCGCCGCTGGACCAAGGCCGCGCGTCGTGCCGGAGAAATGCCTTTACAGGAGCTGCGGCGCGAGCGTGGAATGGCGCGCAAGCTTTTGTTCTCACTGAACGAATTGGCTGCAATCGCGGACAACCGCTTGGCCCTGCCTATGATCGGATCTAACGCATTTCCCAAGCCGCATGGCACGGATTGGTCTTGGCGGCCGTCGCTTTGGTGTTTGCCGCTGCCCAGCCCCGGGATGTCGTCCGCCCCCAGCAAGTCCAAGCTGGGTGATGAGCTGACACTGTTTCATGATTGCGCACATTCTGAACTGACGCTGCGGCAGGTACGCAATACACGCGAAGCCGATCTGGCACCTTACGGTTTGCGCATGGATGTTTTCGCCTTTGATGGGTCATTTCTGTCGGTTGTTCTGGATCTGCCCCACGGCGCGGTGGATGGATTGAAAAGGCAACATTTGTTGCGTCTGACCACCATCGTTGAAATGGAAAAACCGTTAGAGATTTTTGCACGACTGAACATCAAACACGGGCCGAACACCGAACAGATCGTTCGCGAATTGCCCTTGCATGACGCGGAAATCATGGTGGAATTTGATTTGGCCTATTCCAACCTGAACGAAAAGAGGATCGAGCGGGCATGGGTGGATCTGATCTTTGAGAACCCACAGATGAGTCAGGTCATCCTTCGCGATGTTACCTTTAGTCGTCGACCACGCGCCGAGTTTTAAGCTGAACTTTCTCCCCGAGGGCCCCGTTATGAGTGATCTGATATTGACCAAGACACGCCTGTTCGAAGGCGTCTGGGAAGGGCAGCTGACCTACGAGGGCGAGGGAAACTATCAGCCTGAAATCGAAGTCACACATCTGGAAAAACCAATCGATGGCGTGGAGGTGATTCAGCAAAAGTCACCCGGAAACTGGGTGGTGCGCGTCCCCATCCCTGCCAACGTGATCACCGACGGTGTTCAGACCTTTCTGATCCGGGACAAGCGGGCTGACATGACATTGGACAGCTTCACTTTGATGAGCGGTGATGCCTTGGGTTATGATATCCGCGCCGAGATGGCATTGTTGCGCGAAGAACTGGACATGCTGAAACGCGCCTTTCGGCGTCATTGTCTGGAAACGATGTAGGGCCCACAGCCGTGGGCGTTATTCACCAATCGGAACGATTTTCGGGTCAGTATCGGGGGCCAGTTCCTCAAAGTCGAAATTGTCCAATCGGCGGGCCCTGCGGCCTGCTTTGTCGGCTGATATCTTGATGTCGGCAACGTCTTTGGCGGCTTGACCAAAGTGGCGGTCCAGATTTTCGACGCGCACGCCCAGGCGTTCGACATCTGCGAACAGCAGGCTCAATTCTCGCCGGATTGCACCTGCCTGTTCGCGCATCCGCGCATCCTTTAGAATGGCGCGCATCGTGTTCAAGGTGGCCATGCAGGTGGTCGGTGACACGATCCAGACGCGCGCGGCAAACCCTTCGCGTACCAGTTCGGGAAAGTTGGCGTGCAATTCTGCGTAGACAGCTTCGGAGGGTAGGAACATTAGTGCGCCATCGGCGGTTTCACCGTCCAGAATGTACTTCTCAGAGATGTCTCGGATGTGCTTCTTGACCGAGACGCGCAAGAATTTTGCGGCTTCGTTCAACTCCCAATCCGTGGCGGCGCGGCGCAGGGCTTCGTAGGCCTCAAGGGGGAACTTGCTGTCGATACAGATCGGCCCCGGTGGGTTTGGCAAGTGTATCAGACAATCAGCACGCCGACCATTCGAAAGCGTATGTTGTAAGGTGTAGCTGTCTCTCGGTAGCGCCTTCGAGACAATATCATGCAGCTGGATTTCTCCAAACGCTCCGCGTGTTTGTTTGTTGCTGAGGATGTCTTGCAGGCTCAGAACATCCCCCGACAGTTTGGTGATATTTGCTTGCGCCTTGTCGATGGCCTGCAACCGCTGCTGCAAGTCGCCCAGAGATTGCGCCGTACGGCGGGCCGATCCGTGAAGGTTTTCGTTCATCTGTTGGGACACATGCGCCAACCGTTGTTCCATAAGGTTCAACATGTTGGTTTGCGCGGCCGCCTGCAGTTCAGCGACATGATTCAGCCCGCCCGCCAATTGCTGCTGGCCTTCGCCAAGCCCTTGAACATGCGCCTGCATTTGTCCCATCTGCTGCGCCAACGGCCCCGCAAGTCGGGCCGCACGGGCGGCGGCGCGGGCCGTCGAGATCAACAGCCACACAACCAGCGCCAAGATCAGAAACCCAATCAGGGAGGCCATCACAACGGGGTCACTCAGCGAGTAGCTTTGCGTGCCGATGGTGATCATGTGCGCCCGAACAACCGTTCGATATCGGACAGTTTCAGCGCGACATATGTCGGGCGCCCGTGGTTGCATTGCCCGGACATGGGTGTTGCTTCCATTTCGCGGAGAAGGGCGTTCATCTCATCCGCTTGCATCCGCCGACCCGAGCGGATCGAACCGTGGCAGGACATCCTGCTGAGGATCGCGTCGATACGCGACCGTATGGATTGACTGTCGCCCTCGTCTGTTAGCTCGTCCACTATGTCCAGAACCAATGCGCGGGCATTCACATTGCCCAGTATCGCCGGAGTTTCGCGCACGGCCACTGCATTGCCGCCGAAGGGCTCGATTGTCAGGCCAAGGGGGGCCAGATCGGGTGCCGCCGCAAGTAATGTGGCGCAGTCAGCGTCAGACAGATCGACGATTTCGGGTATCAACAGCGCCTGCGCGGCAATACCGTGATCGGCCATCTGGGTTTTGAGCCGTTCATAGACCAGCCTTTCGTGTGCGGCGTGCTGATCGACGATGACGATGCCATCGGGTGTTTGTGCGATGATGTAATTCTCGTGCACCTGCGCACGTGCCGCGCCCAGCGGCATTTCTCCAATGGGAGGTGCGTCTTCTGGCGGCGCCTCTTGGGGGGCGGGTTCTGTTCGGGCGCTATAACTGCCCTGCATGTCGGCAAACCCCGGCGCCTGCGCGTTATAGGCTGCCGTGCGTGCCTGTGCAGAGGGTCGGTCCATCTGATAGACGCGCGCGCTGGTCGGTTGGGGCTGAAACGCGCCCAGTGTCGCGCCCGCCACAGTGCTGGAGGCGCGGTGCCCAGCCTCGGCCAATGCGTGGCGCAGGCCCGACACGATCAAACCGCGCACGGTGCCGGGATCTCGAAAGCGGACCTCGGATTTGGCTGGGTGGACGTTGACGTCCACTAAGGTCGGGTCGCAATCGATGAACAGCGCGGCCACCGGATGCCTGTCACGGCTCAAAACATCCATATAGGCCGCGCGCAATGCACCGATCAGCATCTTGTCTCGCACTGGGCGGCCGTTGACGAACAAATATTGCGCTACTGCCGCACCGCGCGAATAGGTCGGCAGACCTGCATAGCCGGTCATGGTGAAGCCATCGCGCTCGGCATTTATGCGCATGGAGTTGTCGGCAAAGTCTTGGCCCAAAATCCGTGCAAGACGGCGGTGGAGCGCATCAAAAAGATCGCCGGATTCGGCGTCTGCACGAAAGACCTGTCGCCCTTCGCCGCCTCCGGACACGTCACGCAGCGTGAACGCGACAGAGGGTTCGGCCATGGCAAGCCGCTTGACGACATCAGTGATTGCCTGTGCCTCGGCGCGGTCGGTGCGCATGAACTTCAAACGTGCTGGCGTCGCATAAAACAGATCGCGCAATGTAACCACAGTGCCGCTGTTCAGCGCCGCCGGACGCACCGTGCCCACAGCGCCACCGCTGACTGAGATTTCACCGGCATCATGACCAGACGCGCGTGACGTGATCGTCAACCGACCGACCGAACCCAGCGAGGCCAGAGCCTCGCCGCGAAAACCAAAGCTGTGGATGTTCAACAGGTCACTGCCGTCGATTTTTGACGTTGCGTGGCGCGCCAAGGCTAAGGGTAAGTCGTCTGTCGTCATGCCGCATCCGTCATCTGTGATGCGGATCATCGTTTTGCCACCGTCGGCATAGGCCACGTCGATGCGGCGCGCTCCGGCGTCGATGGCATTTTCCATCAGTTCCTTAACCGCCGAGGCGGGGCGCTCGACCACTTCGCCTGCCGCGATTCGATTGATTGCGGCCTCGTCCAATGGGCGAATAATGGGCCGATTTGTGTCTATCTGGGGGGCAGGGGTGCTCATGCCACAACACCTAGCACGGTTGCGCGCGATTCGGGAATGGGGCGTTACTGCGTAGCTGCGCGTCGCGCGATTTCTCGGTTGGCTGGATGACGCGTCCGTTGGTGTTTGGTCCATGGTGGGCACACAAGGCCGGACCAAAGGCGATATCGCTGAGGGCGATTGGCATGAAAAAGCCCCGCATGGCGTAGCATGCGGGGCTTCCTGATTTTGGTGTCCTAGGCGCTTAGCCTTTGGAAAACTCGGGATAGGCTTCCATGCCCAGCTCGCTTGTGTCCAGACCGTTGATCTCGGCCTCTTCGCTGACACGGATGCCGACCATGGCCTTCAGGATGAACCAGACCAGCGCCGAGGTAACGCAGACGAACACGCCGACCACCACGATTGCATAGAGCTGTGTACCAAGGCTCGCTGCGTCGTTGGTGAAGACAACGGCAATGGTTCCCCAGATGCCCGCAAACAGGTGGACAGGGATCGCGCCGACAACATCGTCGATTTTCAGCTTGTCCAGCATCGGAACGGTGAAGACCACGATCAGACCACCGATACCACCGATCAGGGTCGATTGGATCAACGTGGGTGTCAGAGGCTCGGCTGTGATGGCAACCAGACCGGCCAATGCACCGTTCAGGATCATCGTCAGGTCGGGCTTTTTGTACAGCAGTTGTGTTGCGAACAGCGCGACCACAGCACCGGAGGATGCAGCAATGTTTGTGTTGGTGAAGATGCGGCTGATGTCGGCCACGTTGCCTGCGGTATCCATGTAAAGCTGCGAACCACCGTTAAAGCCGAACCAACCCAGCCACAGGATGAACGTACCCAGTGTCGCCAGTGCCAGATTCGAACCGGGCATGGGGTGCACGCGGCCATCTTTGCCGTATTTACCCAGACGCGGACCAAGGATCAGCGCGCCCATCAAGGCCGCCCAACCGCCGACCGAGTGAACCACTGTCGAACCGGCGAAATCCTGAAAACCTGCTGCGTCCAAGAAACCTCCGCCCCATTTCCAGCTGGCCTGAATGGGATAGATAACCGCTGTCAGGACAACAACAAAGGCAAGGAAGGGCCACAGTTTGATCCGCTCGGCCAGGGCACCCGACACGATCGAGGCGGTGGCCGCACAGAACATCAGCTGAAAGAAGAAGTCAGACCCGACCGACGCATAGGTCAAATCCGGCTCGGCGCCTTCTAGGCCAACGGGCTCGAGAGAGGAGATTGAAAAGGCACCGAGGATGCCTGAAATGCTCCAGCCGTCGCCGGGGTACATCAGGTTGTAACCAAGGATATAATAGGCAAGCGACGCCAACCCAAACAGCGCCATGTTTTTGGTCAGCTGCATGGTCACGTTCTTGCCGCGCACCAGACCAGCCTCAAGCATGGCAAAGCCGGCGGCCATGAAGAACACCAGGAATCCAGCGACGAGGAACATGAATGTGTTGAAAATGAAACCGATGTCGGCATTCGTCGGAGTTGTGTCCGCCTCTTGCGCCAGCGCCAGTCCCGGCAACGCGATCAGCGCGGCGGCGGCGCAGAGGGGCAGCGTTATTCTGGAGTGTGGTATCATGAAAATCTGTCCTTTGTGGTGCGCGCGGACGCGCGTCTGATGTTGAATGGCCGATGTACACGTTCCGCGCTTCCCCCTGATCTTGGTTGGGGCGGATGCAGGCTGCGGGCCAGTTTGCACCCGCAGAAAAAGGGGGAATCGGGCTGCGGCCAACCAAAAGGCGGCGATTCATCGCCGTGATTGCGGGTTGTGTGCCTAAATAAAGGGCGCTTACGCGGCATTGCCTTAAAAACGGGCAGCGGAAAAATTTTGGCAGGGCGCATAGGGCCTCTACATTTGCGTCAAAGGCGCGTAGGATGCCGTAAAACCACAAGGCTCCGGGCAGGGCTGATATGAGCAATTCAGGACGGCGTAAGCCACCATTGGTGGCCGACAGGCGCAAATCCAAGACGACGGCAAAGCCGTCTAAACCTAAAAAAGCGGCACCGCGCAAACGTGCGGCGCGCAAACCCGTGCGACGTGGCAACATAGTGACGCGTGGGATACGGGCGGTTTTGCGCTGGATATGGCGCATCGTCTGGGGCGTTGGGTGGCGTGTCGGGCTGGCCGTGTCGCTCGTTGTTGGGGTTGCGACGGGTTATGTCTATTCGACGTTGCCGGACGTGTCGCATCTGTTGGACGGGCGCGCGCGCGGATCAGTGACGCTTTTGGATCGTCAGGGCGACGTGTTTGCGTGGCGTGGTGACCAATTTGGTGGCGTGGTGACGGCAGACAGCGTGTCACGCCATTTGCGCAATGCTGTGATTGCGACCGAAGACAAACGTTTTTACCGGCATTTCGGGGTCAGCCCTCGGGGCGTGGCCTCGGCTGTGCGCATCAATCTGAGCGAAGGGCGTGGTCCGCTAAGCGGGCATGGTGGCTCGACCATCACGCAGCAGACGGCCAAGTTGCTATGTCTGGGGGTCGAGTATGTCGAGGCCGACTGGGAAAGCGAGGCTGACTATGTCAACGACTGCCGTCGTGGGTCATTGGTTCGCAAGGGCAAAGAAGCAATCTATGCGTTGGCGATGGAAGCCAAGTATACCAAGGACGAAATCCTGTCGATTTACCTGAACCGCGCCTATATGGGGGCAGGGGCCTTTGGGGCCGAAGCGGCCGCGCAGCGATACTTTGGCAAGCCTGCGTCGGCGCTGGATGCATCAGAGGCCGCAATGCTTGCCGGGTTGTTGACGGCGCCTTCAACTTTGGCGCCTACGTCAAATATAGAACGTTCGCAGAATCGTGCGGCCACAGTGCTGCGGTTGATGGAAGAGCAAGGGTATCTGACAGAAGATGAGGTTCGCATCGCCAATGCAAATCCTGCCACTTTGTCCGAAGCGGCGGAAAAACAGGCGGGCGGGTACTTTGCTGACTGGGTCATGTCGTCTGCGCCGCAGTTCCTGACCCACGACACGACCGAGGATGTGATCATCCGCACAACGCTGGATCAGCGCCTTCAGCGCGCTGCCGAAGATGCGTTATCGGCGGTGTTCAAGGATCAGGTGCGCGAAGGCTCCAAGGCGCAAGCCGCGATTGTGGTTATGAGCGCGGATGGGGCGGTGCGTGCCATGGTTGGCGGGCGTCAGTCCAAAGTGTCGGGCGCGTTCAATCGCGCTACGCAAGCCAACCGCCAGACTGGTTCCAGCTTTAAGCCCTTTGTATATGCCACGGCATTAGAGCTGGGCTATTCCAGTCAGGACACGGTGGTGGATGATCCAACCTGCTGGAGCACACCCGGTTCGGGCAAATGGTGCCCCAGCAACTATGATAACAAATTCCATGGTCGCGTGACGTTGGCCGAGGCGTTGAAAAAGTCCTATAACATTCCGGTTGTCAAAGTATCCGAAAGCGTCGGGCGCGATCTGGTCCGCAAAGTGGCCAGCGATTTCGGAATCGAAAGCGATCTGGCCGCCGGTCCCGCGTTGGCGCTGGGTGTTTCTGAAAGCACCTTGATCGAAATGACCGGCGCATATGCGGGCATTTTGAATGGTGGCTCGTCCGTGTCGCCCTTTGGTTTGGTCGAATTGAAACTTCTAGGGCAGGATACGCCGATGATCGGTGCCAGTGGCGGGATCGGTGAAAGGGTGATCCGTGAGGAGGCCGCTAAGGAACTGACCTATATGATGTATCAGGTGGTGCAGGGCGGAACCGGCGGGCGTGCCAAACTGCCGGGCCGTGAGGCTGCGGGCAAGACCGGTACAACGCAAGCCGCACGCGACGCATGGTTTTTGGGCTTTACGGCGGATTATGTCGCGGGCGTCTGGATGGGGTATGATGACAACACACCGCTGACCGGTGTGACCGGTGGCGGGCTTCCGGCGGACATCTGGCGTGAAACGATGCTGCGCGTACACGAGGGCGTTCCGGTTAGCCCCTTGCCCATGTTGCGCGTCCGTGAGCGTCCCGTTCAACCTGAGCAACCCACAGCCCAGCAGCAAACAGGTGCGATCCAACAGCAGGGCCGACCGGCGCAGCAGGATCGCCCCGGAGCTAACAATCGCCCCGGTGTGCAGAATCAGAACGGCAACGAGCGCAACAAACCGATCGAGAATATCTTGCGCAAACTGTTGGGCGGTGGATAAGCGGCCACTTAACCGAATGGCCAAACAACAAGGACCCGACGTTTCCGCCGGGTCCGAGATGTAGAATGGATGGACTGCTTCAAGGGCGGATAAGCCCGGTCAGCCTGCTTGACGCAAATCCGCAATCATGGCGTCAATGTTGCCCTTGCGCCGATCCAGCATCGAGCCGATTTCCGTGCGCTCGCTTAAGCGCAGGCTAATGCCTTCGATCACCAGATCGAAAAACAGATCCTTGCCAGAGCGATCCGAAACCAGAAAGCGCACGTCAAACGGGGCCGAGCCGCGCAGGTTAACCACGCCGGCAACTTCGTGCCACGATTTGACTTTGCGCACTGATTTGACTTCTACTTTACCGCCGGCGAACTCGTTAAAGCGCTTGCCGTATTTACGGGCGACATAGCTGCGGAACGCATCTGTATAGGCGCGCAGCTGAGAGGCGCTGGCGCGGTTGGCATCTGCGCCCAAGGTTGAGCGGGCAATCAGGTTCACGTCCGCATAGCGGCGGAAAATTCCCTCAAAATCCTTGATCATCGCATTCACGGGCTTGCCCGAGGCGATCACGCGGTTGATGTCGTTCACGACCTGCTGAACCAATGCTTTGGCCGTAGCATCCGTCAGGGCAAGGGCCATGCCCGGCAACGTGGCAGCGCATGTTGCCGCGAGGCCTGTGCCTATCATGTGGCGGCGGGTAATGTTACTGGTCATAAGGATCCTCGAAATCAGAACTGGCAGCAGCGCCTGCAGATACGGCACTGTTGGGGTTTGTGTCGTAGGGATCAAGATAGTTGTCTGTACCACCCTTGCCCACCTTGAACCTGCGGTTTTGCAAATAGAGTGAGCGAGAAGCCGCGTAGCTGTCGGCGCTTTCATACAGCAATGCGTCAATTGTATCGCCGTAACGGCCCCGCGCGCTCAGCCCTTTTGAGACAGACGCGGCCGTGCCGTAGAACGATTCGGGACTGTCCAGCGTATAGCTGAGCGGGTTGGTGAACAGATCCACGGTTCGCCCTACGGCGTCGCGTGTTGTCGAGGGGCCAATGAACGGCAGTTCAATATAGGGGCCTTCATTGATGCCCCAGACATACAATGTTTGGCCAAAATCAGCCTCAGAGCGGGCTGGCATGTTCAGATCGGTCGCCGTGTCGATCAAGCCGCCCAGGCCAAGCGTGGTGTTGACCACCATGCGATAGAAATCTTGGCTGGCGGCGCGCCCGTTCCCTTGCAGGATGCTGTTCACGATGGCGCCGGGCAGTGACAGGTTTGTTGCGAAGTTCCCGATGATCATCTCGATATCATCGGGAATCGCCGCGCTATAGCCTTTGCCCGCGGGACGCACGATGGCACGGTCGACCGACAGGTTGAATTCATGCATGCGCCGATTCTCGGCCTCATAGGGATCAAACGGCGCACCACGCGTTATCGACTGATCAGGCTGGGAACACGCGCCTATTGCCGCAAGAGCGGTTAAAACCAGCGCGATGCGGCGGGTCCTTGGCGGGACATATTTGGAAAGTTGGGTCAAATGATCAATTCCAGGCCAAATTCTGTAATGCGTTATCCAGATGGTTACCTAATCCAAAGCATGATCCAAATGACAGATGCCATGCAGGAAGCAGTGGGGTCGTGGCAGAAAAGTGACTCCTTGAATTGGGCGTTTCTCTGTCTCTGCTTACTCGGCGGATTACAGATTTATGGGGCTTTATGCAACCATCCCGCACATTCCCCGCCCTTCATGAGGGGCTAAATGAACTGCGTTGCGCCCGTCAGGTGGCGCGGCAAGCGTATTGGGCGGCGGGTCTGTTCAGTTGTGGTGCGAATCTGCTGATGCTGACAGGGCCACTTTACATGTTGCAGGTCTATGACCGGGTGCTGTCCAGCCGCTCGGTCGAGACGTTGTTGGCCTTATCTGCGCTTGTTTTGTTTCTCTATATGGTGATGGGAGTTCTGGATTACGCGCGTGGACGGCTGATGGGGCGCATTGCTGCCCAATTGATTGAGCGGGTTGAAACGCGCGTGTTTGATGCTGGCCTGCACGAGGCAGGCAAGGGCCGTTCTGACGCCTCGCTGAAAGGTCGATTGGTCGGGGCGATTTCGGACCTGCGTGCGATTGAGCGGTTAATGACGGCTCCCACGCTGAACGCAGTGTTTGATGTGCCTTGGACGCCGCTGTTTTTGTTGTGCATCTGGATGTTTCATCCATGGCTGGGCGCGTTGGCGCTGATTGGTGGCGCGTTACTGGTTGTCTTAACGGTTTTTAATCAACGGTTTACCCGCAACAGCCTTGATCGCGCGGCCGACGCGGATGCTCGGGCCGCGGCCTTGGTGGGCCAATTGGCCAGTGACACAGAAACATTGTGCACGATGGGTCTGCGCAATGCTGCGCGATCCCAGTGGATAACCGCACGCGGACAGGCACGAACGAACGAAATGCGGGCGGGTGATTTAGGCGCCGGTTTCGTTACCGTGGGGCGAACGTTGCGCCTGATTCTACAGTCGGCCATGTTGGGATTGGGTGCGTTATTGGTTTTACGTGGCGCTCTTAGCCCCGGGGCAATGATTGCCAGCTCGATTCTCATGGGGCGGGCTTTGCAACCTGTGGAGCAAATCGTTGCCCAATGGGCGCTGTTTCAACGTGGGTTGGAGGCATGGCAGGCGCTTGCATTATGTCTGGGGCAAAATCCATTGACGCATGATCGTTTGCCCCTGCCGCCCCCTGTTGCACGGTTGGAACTGCGTGGTTTGACAGTTGTTCCACCGGGGGCGCGGATTCCGACGTTACATGGGCTGACCTTTGCTGTGGGCCCCGGTCAGGCGATTGGCGTGATCGGGGCATCGGGGGCGGGAAAATCCACGCTTGCTCGGGTACTGACCGGGCTATGGCAGCCCTTATCGGGTCAGGTGCATCTGGGCGGTGCGCCGTTGGGGCAATATAGTGCGGATGCTTTGGGCCATCATGTCGGATACTTGCCGCAACGCGTACAGTTGTTTGCGGGCACTATCGCGCAAAACATCGCCCGCCTGTCACCAGAGGCTGACCCTGCGAAAGTGATCGCTGCTTCTCGCAAGGCTGGCGCGCATGAGATGATACTGGCCTTGCCGGATGGATATGACACGGTTGTTTGCCCGAACGGGGGACGATTGTCCGGGGGACAGATACAGCGGGTGGGACTGGCGCGCGCGATGTATGGCGCGCCAGTGTTGTTGGTTCTGGATGAACCAAATTCCAATCTTGATGGAGAGGGCAGCGCGGCGGTGAATGAGGCCGTGCGCGCGGCAAAGCGTGACGGAATGATTGTGCTGGTGATGGCGCATCGGCCTGCCGCCATTCAGGAGTGCGATTGCCTTTTGATGCTGGAAGGTGGGGCGCAACGCGCCTTTGGGCCGCGCGACCAGATCCTGCGCGACGTGGTGCGTAATCATGCGCAGATTGTCACTGACCGACAGGCCGAAGCGGGATGATGGGAAATCGCCCCCCCACACGCTGGCCGTTTGCCGGTCCGGTCTGGATAGGTGCTCTGGCCATGCTGGTGTTGGTGGGCGGGTTTGGCGGCTGGGCGACATTGGCACGCATCGACGGGGCCATTGTGACCACCGGACAAGTGGCCATGCCGGGCAACCGGCGAATCGTGCATCACCCCGAAGGAGGTGTCGTCGCACATCTTGCGGTTTCCGAAGGCGCACAGGTGTCGGCGGGCGATGTCCTTGTGACACTTGATGGGTCTGCTCTGCGATCCCAATTGGCTTTGCTGGACACCCAACTGATTGAGCTGTTGGCACGCCGGGCCCGTTTAGAGGCTGAACGTGATGGCGTTTCGGTGCTGGATTTTGATCCCCGTCTTTCTGCTGCTCCAATGCTGCGCGCGGGGCAAATCCGGCTTTACAGGGCGCGCGCGCGGTCAGATGCCGGGCGAGTGCGTCAACTGCGAACGCGCATCGGGCAGGTGCAGGATCAACTCATGGGGCTGACTGCGCAAATTGCGGCGACTCGTGCCCAACAGGCATTGGTCGCGAAAGAAATTGCCGATTTGCAAACGCTTGTGTCCAAGGGGCTGACCCCAGCCGCCCGCCTCAGTGAGTTGCGGCGCGACGCGGCTCGGTTGGAGGGGGGGGAAGGCGATCTGAAAGCGCGCACAGCGCAGGCCGAGGGCCGCATGACCGAGCTGCGGGGCGAGATTGACGCCATCGCCGCTCAACGTCGTGAGGATGCAATTACCCAGTTGCGTGACCTGCGACAAAACATTGCGGAGCTGGAAGAACGCCGCCGCGCGCTGAATACCCGGCTGAATGCGTTGCAATTGCGCGCACCTGTGGCGGGAATCGTGCACGACTTGCGTGTGTTCGGGGCACAGGATGTGCTGCGCCCCGCCGAACCTGTCGCAGTCATCATCCCCAAGGGGCGACCGGGCACAGCGATTGCGGATGTTTCGCCACTGAATGTTGACCGGGTCAGCGCCGGTATGCCTGTGATGCTGCGCTTGCCGACGTTGGGTCCGGACGAGGCCGGGGAAAGGACCGGTCGGATCACACGCGTCTCGGCGGATATGTTCGAAGGGGCCGTGGCGGGGCAACGCTATTTCCGCGCATATATTGCATTGGATCCTGGCCCGCCTGATGCACCCGCATTGTTACCGGGGATGCCAGTTCAGGCGTTTATTCGCACCGGGGCGCACAGCCCGATTACTTATCTCATCGCACCGATACGGACCTATCTGGAACGTGCGTTGCGCGACTGATACAGCTTTTGGTTCATGTGTCTCTGCTTTGGGGGGCGCACGCGACTCCAGCTTGGATTTTTCCGATTTTATTCTGCGACGCTACGGGGTAGCGTCCCGCCGAACGCCGAGCAAGCAGACAGCCAAGCCACCCGGCGGGACGGCACACAAAGATCACCACCAAGCGGGAGCACATATCATGGGAAAATTTGAGTCAAAACTGGCCGATCTGGGAATCACCTTGCCGGATGCTCCGGCCCCTGCGGCCAATTACGTGCCCTATGTTCAATCGGGCGATCTGGTTTTTGTATCAGGGCAGGTTTCGCAGGACGCAAACGGATTTATCAAGGGCAAACTGGGAGACGACATGGCGACCGAGGCCGGCGCCGACGCGGCGCGCGCCTGTGCGATCGCACTGCTGGCTCAAGTCAAGGCCGCGTGCGGTGGTGATCTGGATCGCCTGGTCAAAGTGGTTAAACTGACCGGTTTCGTGAATTCGACACCGGATTATGTCGACCAACCCCAAGTCATCAATGGCGCATCTAACCTGATGGCCGAGGCGCTGGGCGATACGGGCAAGCACGCGCGCGCCGCTGTTTCGGCCCCCTCGCTGCCTTTTGGCGTTGCGGTTGAGGTCGAGGGCATTTTCCAGATCAAATGACGGGCGTAAGCAAACCACGCCTGCCTTCCGCCCTACTGCATCAGCCGATTGCGCATCGCGCATTGCATGATCGTGCAGCAGGGCGACCGGAAAACTCGCGCGCGGGGATGCGCGCAGCGATCGACGCAGGCTATGCGATCGAAATTGACGTTCAACTGTCGCAAGACGGGCAGGCTATGGTCTTTCATGATTATGATCTGGCCCGTCTGACAGGCACGCCCGGTCCGATACAACAATGCGGCCTTGCGGAGCTGGCCGCGCTGCCCTTGGTGGGCGGCGATGGCGAAGGCATTCCGACACTGGCCGAGATTCTCGCGCTGGTCGCGGGGCGAGCGCCGTTATTGATCGAGTTGAAGGACCAACATGGCCAAATGGGCAAAACCGATGGCCGTTTGGAGCATGCCGTAGCGCAGGACATGGCAGGTTACGGAGGGGCAGCCGCGTTAATGTCGTTTAATCCGTACATGGTGATTGCACTGGCCGATCTGTGCCCTACGATCGCGCGGGGTATCGTCACGGCAGCTTATGATCCACAGGACCTCGAATGGGGGCTGTTGCGCGCCGAGACTCGTGACCGGTTGCGGGCCATCCCCGATTATGCAGCGGCGGGTGCCAGCTTTATCAGTCATGAATGGCGCGATCTGGACCGCCCGCGCGTGGCCGAGCTAAAGGCTGATGGGGCGGATGTGCTGTGTTGGACCATTCGCTGCTCCTCGGATGAAGCTGTGGCGCGCAAATGTGCGCAGAATGTTACCTTTGAGGGGTATTGCCCCGCCCTACCTGCTTGAACACTGCGTAAAGCAGCACAGATATAAGGCGGGCAACGGGTGCGGGCAGGGCGGCAATGACAGACACCGACATCACGATTCGCATCTATGGCAGCATCGATCAAATCGGACAGGCCGTGTGGGATGCCTGCGCCTGTCCTGAGGGGGCGGATGGTGGGCGTGCCGACGATCCGTTCACGACTTATCGGTTTTTGAAAACACTGGAGGATAGTGGTTCCATCGGTCCCGGTACCGGATGGCAGGCACAATACATGGCGGCGGAACAAGTTGGTCAGGTGATTGCCGTCGCACCGCTTTATGCCAAATCACACAGTCAGGGCGAGTACATTTTCGATCACAACTGGGCGCATGCCTATGAGCAGGCTGGCGGGCGATACTATCCGAAACTGCAGATGGCTGTACCATTCACGCCCGTCACGGGCCGTCGTTTTCTGACCTTGCCAGAGCATGAGAACTCCGGTCGCGCGGCCTTGATTGAAGGTGCGGTGCGGTTGGGCGATCAAAACGGCCTGTCGTCATTGCATATCACCTTTTGTACCGAGGATGAGGCGCGCGCAGGTGCTGCGCTGGGCCTGATGACACGCACTAGCCAACAGTTTCACTGGGAGAACGATGGCTATGGTGATTTTGATTCGTTTCTCGCTGCCCTCAGCGCACGTAAACGCAAGGCGGTCCGCAAAGAGCGGCGCGTGGCGCATGGGTCCGGCGGACGGATCGTTGCGTTAAGTGGCAACGACTTGCGGGATGAGCATTGGGACGCGATGTGGCGGTTCTATCTGGACACAGGCGGGCGGAAATGGGGCACACCCTATCTGACGCGCGCGTTTTTTGATCTTGCGGCCCAAACGCTGGCCAACGATGTGCTGATGGTGCTGGCGCTGGACGGTGATGACCAACCTGTTGCAGGGGCTTTGAATTTCATAGGGCGCTCGGCGCTTTATGGCCGCTATTGGGGATGCGTCACCGATCACCCATGCCTGCATTTTGAGCTGTGCTATTATCAGGCCATTGAATATGCCATCGCCCACGGTCTGTCCCGGGTCGAGGCCGGAGCGCAAGGCGAACACAAGCTGGCGCGTGGTTATTTGCCCGTGCCCACGCATTCGTTGCACTGGATACGTGATCCGGGGTTTGCCGATGCCGTCGCACAGTATTTGCAGGCCGAAGGCGCGGCCGTGGCCGAAGATATCGATATCCTGACGTCCTACGGGCCGTTTCGAAAACCCAACGTGGAGGACCCCCAATGACCGAATTACTAAGCGATACCGCGCGCACCACCATGATCGACCCGTTGCTAGAGGATGGCTGGGCGATGGTAGAGGGGCGCGATGCGATCACTAAAACCTACAAATTCGCTGACTTTTCCGAGGCAATAGGCTGGATGGTGCGGGCTGGGATTTGGGCCGAAAAGTGGAATCACCACCCGGAATGGTCAAATATTTACAGCCGCGTCACAGTGGTTCTGACCACCCATGACGTAGACGGACTTAGCGCGCTGGACGCCAAGCTGGCGCGTAAAATGGATACTTTGGCAGGTTGACACGCCGCCTGCGAATACAAGATTGCGCATAGGGAAAATCAGGCCCGTCCGGAACTGTCCGGGCGGGCCTGATTATGCGTGTTACATGGCCGCGAGCAGGGATTCTCCGGCGGATACATCGCAGGTTCCGGGGCTGTCTTCGACGTGCAGTATGGTCACATCGCCATCCTCAACCAGCATGGCGTAGCGTTTTGAGCGGTCAATCAGACCGGCAGGCGGCGCCGAGAAATCCATGCCAATGGCCTTGGTAAAGGCCGCTTCTGCATCACCCAGCATGGTGATTCCGGCCTTCGACGCGCCTGTGGCCTCGCCCCATTGGCCCATCACGAAGGGGTCATTCACGCTGACGCAGATAATTTCATCCACGCCTTTGGCGTCGAATTGATCCTTGGTACGCACAAAGCTGGGCACATGCGATGAATGGCACGTTGGTGTAAAGGCGCCGGGCACGGCGAACAAAACCACCTTGCGGCCTTTTAGCTTGGAGGCCAATTCGACGGCTTCGGGGCCATTTGCGCCCATCTGTGTCAGTGTCACTGCGGGAAGGGTGTCGCCCTTGGAAATGGTCATGGTTGCATCCTTTGTGTTCATTTTGGTTGTCTATGACGTAGATATAGGGTGTCTTGCGCCGGGACCACATCAAATCCCGGAACATATTTTCTGAAGGAGCGCGCAATGTCAGACATCGTTGTTATCGGGGCCGGGCAGGCGGGATCGTCTTTGGTGGCCAAGCTGCGTAACAGTGGCTTTGAGGGCCGCGTCACACTGATCGGCGAAGAAACCGCGCCACCCTATCAGCGCCCGCCATTGTCCAAGGCCTACCTGTTGGGCGACATGGCGTTGGAACGGTTGTATTTGCGCCCCGAAAGTTACTACGACGAGGCTGATATCGATCTGCGTTTGGGCACGTGTGTGACCGGGATCGACCGTGATGCGCAAACGGTGCAGGTGGGGGATGAGGCACTGCACTATGATCAATTGGTGCTGACCACCGGCTCAACGCCCCGCCGCTTGCCGGCCACGATTGGTGGCGAGCTGGACGGCGTGCATGTGGTGCGTGGGTTAAGCGATGTGGACGCGATGGAACCCCGGTTCACGGCGGGCGCCCATGTGCTGATTGTCGGCGGCGGCTATATTGGGCTTGAGGCAGCTGCGGTTGCGTCCAAAAAGGGCCTGCGTGTCACATTGGTAGAAATGGCCGACCGGATTTTGCAACGGGTTGCGGCCCCCGAGACTTCCGATTTCTTCCGCGCCTTACACAAATCGCATGGTGTCGAAATCCTTGAGGGCGTCGGTCTGGACCGGCTGCTGGGCGAGGGAAAAGTCTCGGGCGCGCGGTTGAGTGATGGAACAGAATTGGACGTGGACTTCGTCATTGTCGGTGTCGGGATTGCCCCCGGTACAGCATTGGCCGAGGCGGCTGGCCTGGCCTTGGACAATGGCATTTCTGTGGATGAAGTCGGACGGACCAGTGACCCTGCAATCTGGGCGGCGGGGGATTGCGCGTCGTTTCCCTATCTGGGGGGGCGGTTGCGGTTGGAATCGGTGCCTAACGCCATTGATATGGCCGAATGCGTGGCCGAGAACATCATGGGAGCGGGCAAAACCTATGTACCGCAAATCTGGTTCTGGTCAGATCAGTATGACGTGAAATTGCAAATTGCGGGCTTGAATATTGGATATGACCGGATCGTGACCCGCCCCGGCAGCGGCGAACATTCGGCCTCGTTCTGGTACTATAAGGGCGACACGTTGTTGGCGGTCGATGCCATGAACGAGCCTCGCGCCTATATGGTGGGTAAGCGTCTGATAGATGGTGGGAAATCCCCTGATCCTAGTGCTGTATCTGATCCCGAGGTTGAGCTGAAAACCTTGTTGAAATCATGAGGATTATTGCCGGGGACGTACGGGGGCGACGACTGGCCGATGTCGGTGCAGGGGACGCGGCGGCGCATATGCGACCCACGTCGGATCGGGTGCGAGAAAGCCTGTTTAACGTGCTGGCCGGGGCAATGGGCGACCCTGTGTCGGGGGCCGAAGTGCTGGATCTGTTTGCGGGCACGGGCGCGTTGGGGCTGGAGGCGCTATCGCGCGGCGCGGCCTCGGCGCGGTTTGTCGAAAACGGACGCGTGGCATTGAGCTTGCTGTCGCAAAACATTGACCTGTGCAAATACGCATCGCGTGCACGCGTAATACGTCAGGACGCCTGCCAGCTAGGCCCGTGCGAAGGGGCACCGGCCACGCTGTTGTTTGTCGACCCCCCCTATGGGCAGGGAATGGGCGAAAAGGCACTGGCCGGGGCGATCAAGGGCGGGTGGCTGGCCCCTGGCGCGTTAGTGGTCTGGGAGGAAAATACACCTTTGTTGCCGCCGCCGGGCCTGCGCCAGCTGGATATGCGCCGTTACGGTGATACGCGTATCACGATGTTCGAGTGGGTCGGATAAGCGGCGGTTTCTGCAACGCACTACCCCCAGGATAGACCCAAAGGACGTTCAATGTACCACCCCATCCCGGACCTGATACGGGACCTGTCCACAGAGGCGATCACCATTGTGCGGCGCGAATGAATATGGCGCGAAAGTCATTGACGTTGGTCAGGGTTGGCCCGGTTACGACCTGCCCGCCCGCGGTTTCGAAAAAGCTGTGGGCGTCATTCTGAGCCAGCGCCGCCGCCGGGTTCAATCCGGCCCTTGCCGCCTGCGCCAACGTATCGGGGCCGACCAAGGCCCCGGCCACTTCGGCGGCACCGTCAACCCCGTCAGTATCGCAGGCAATGGCATGGATGCCGGGCGCACCGTTCAACGCAATGGCCAGTGCCAGCGCATATTCCGCGTTTGGCCCGCCCACGCCATCGCCGCGTCGCGTGACGGTCAACTCGCCTCCGGACAAAAGGAGCGCGGACTGGCCGGGGGCCAAACTGCGCTGCAATGTCAGGGCTTGCGTCGCGTGTTCCGCCGCCACGTCACGCGCCTCGCCCTCAATCGCGTCCCCCAGAATATGGGTTGTTATTCCGGCGTCGCAGGCAATTTTGGCCGCTGCGGCCATAGATTGCGACGGAGCAGCGTAGATAACGTTCTCAACCTTACCAAGGCGGGGATCATCAGGCGACAGAACGCCGCTGCTGGCCCCGTCCAGAACAGCCCGTACCGAGGCGGACATGTCGATAGCATGCTGTGTAACGATTGTTCGCGCATCCGCAGGTGTGCTGACGTCGCCCACCGTGGGCCCGGACCCGATCAATGCCGGATCGTCGCCGGGCACATCCGAAATCAACAGTGCCAGCATGCGCGCGGGATGCGCCGCAGCCGCCAATTGCCCGCCTTTCACGCGGCTTAGGTGTTTGCGTACCACGTTCATCTGACCAATCGGTGCGCCCGAGGCCAACAGTGCCTGATTGACGGCTTGTTTCTCGGCCAACGATATCTCGCCCGCAGGCTGTACCAGCAATGCCGAGGCCCCGCCGGAAATCAGGGCCAGCACAAACACATCCGCGTCCAGCCCTTCAAGATAATTCATCAAGCGACGCGTCGCTTGCAACCCGGCTTCATCCGGCACGGGATGCGCCGCTTCGACGATCTCGATACCTTGGCAGGCGCGCGCATATCCATAACGGGTGATGACAAGTCCTTCACAGGGGCCCCATGCAGCCTCGACCGCTTCGGCCATGCGGGCGCTGGCTTTGCCCGCGCCAATCACCACCACTCGCCCCTCGGGTTTAGGGGGCAGCACGGCGGACAGGCTTTGCATCGGGTCGGCGACCTCGACCGCGCGGTCAAAGAGGGTGCGCAGCAAGGTTTGGGCGTCTGGGGCGTCGGTCACGGGAATAGGGCCTTACGATCTGGAAAACTGCGCGCATGTTAGCGCCACCGAACCTTAGGGAAAGCGGTTTTTTACAGTTGCGGCAAAATTCAGTGACGGTGCGCAACGCTTGACAATTGCGAGGGGTCGCGCGACAGACGCGCTTATGATCATGACATTTTCTCAGGTGGCCCTTGGTGGCGCAATCGGTGCGTGCCTGCGCTTTGGCGCGGGGCAGTTACTGATCCGCGAGGGCCATACCGGCCTGCCGTTGGCGGTCCTCAGCGTCAATATTATCGGCTCGTTCCTGATGGGCCTGTTTGTTATGTGGTCATTTCACAAGGGGCACGAAGCAATGAACCTGTTTGTAATGACCGGTATATTGGGTGGGTTTACCACCTTCTCGGCGTTTTCGCTCGAGACGTTTACATTGATCGAACGTGGGCAGATCGCGCTGGCCGGGGCCTATGTGGCGCTGTCAGTGGGACTGTCGATCGCGGCGTTGTTTATAGGGGCCGCTTTGGCCCGGGCGGTGTGGGCATGAGCGGCGTTCAAGTGATTCACGTCGGCAAAGAGGACGGTGATCAGCGGCTGGATCGTTGGCTGCGTCGTCAGTTTCCGCACCTGCAACAGGGCCGGATCGAGAAAATGTGCCGAAAGGGCGACTTGCGCGTCGAAGGTGGGCGCGTGAAACCTGCCACGCGGCTTGAAGTGGGGCAGGCCGTGCGTATTCCGCCGCTGCCTGATCCAACCGAAGCAATGGCCCGTGCCCGTGCGCATGTCACCGATTCGGATGCGGCAATGATCCGGGGTTGTGTGATTTACCGCGATGATCACGTTATTGCCTTGAACAAACCGCCGGGTTTGCCCGTGCAGGGCGGATCGAAACAATCGCGCCATGTTGATGGTTTGGCCGAGGCGCTGCGCTTTGGTCTGGAAGAAAAGCCGCGTTTGGTCCACCGTCTGGACAAGGACACATCGGGCGTTTTGATGCTGGCCCGTACGCGTGAAGCGGCCAAGGGCCTGACAGCGGCGTTTCGGCATCGCAATACGCGCAAGCTCTATTGGGCCGCTGTGGCAGGTGTGCCGCTGCCGCGTATGGGCACAATCAAATACGGGCTGGTCAAGGCGCCGGGCCACGGGGCCAAGGGCGAGGGCGAAAAAATGCACGCCCTGCATCCTCGCGATGTCGATGGTACCCCGGGTGCGAAACATGCCACCACCGATTACGCGGTGCTTGAGGCGGTGGGCAGTCGTGCATCGTGGTGTGCGCTGGTGCCTATCACCGGTCGGACGCACCAACTGCGGGCGCATATGGCCGAACTGGGACACCCTGTTGTTGGAGACGGCAAATACGGTGGGTCCGGTCAGGAAAATTTGGGCGATGGTTGGGGTGCGCAACTGGGCGGAGACCTGAGCAAGAAGTTGCACCTGCACGCGCGCTCGCTCAAGATCGAGCATCCTGTGACGCGTGCGTTGTTGCATATCACCGCGCCTTTGCCACCGCATATGCAGCACACATGGGACACGTTCCAATGGTCGCCTGCCGATGTACCTGTCGACCCATTTGAGGATCTGGAATGAGTGCGCCGCTGCGTCTGGTTATCTTTGACGTGGACGGCACGCTGGTCGACAGTCAGGGCGATATCGTCGCAGCGATGACGCATGCGTTTGACGGCATTGGAGCGCCGGTTCCCGCGCGCGACGACATTTTGGGGATCGTAGGCCTGTCGCTGGATGTGGCGATGGCGCGGTTGGCCCCGAATCTGGACAACGCGGATCATGTGCGCCTGACCGATGGTTACAAGGCATCCTACATGGGGCTGCGCAAAATGGCAGGCGCGGCGCAATCCTCGCCGCTCTATCCCGGCGCGCTGGCGGCCTTGGATCTGTTGAACGCCTTGCCATACACCCTTTTGGGGGTCGCCACGGGCAAATCCAAGCGTGGTCTGGACAAGTTGCTGGAAGGGCACGGATTGCAACGCCTGTTTGTAACCCAGCAGGTGGCTGATTTTCACCCCTCCAAGCCGCATCCGTCGATGATACACGCCGCCCTGCGTGAAACCGGCGTGGACGCGGCCAATGCGGTGATGATCGGCGATACCAGTTTTGACATGGAAATGGCCCGCGCGGCGGGTGTCACGGGGGTCGGTGTCAGCTGGGGTTATCACGGGCGCTCGCGGCTGGAAGCCGCGCATACAATCATCGACTCATTTGAGGCTTTGCCAGAGTGTTTGGCAACATATTGGGAGCAGACGGTATGAGTGCGTGGGCGGCCAAACGGTTCTGGACCAAGTCAGAGGTGTCACCGCAGGACGGCGGATTCGGGGTGACGCTGGATGGACGTTCTGTGCGCACCCCTGCCAAGGCGGCTTTGATTGTTCCCACCCATGCACTGGCCGAGGCGATAGCCGCTGAATGGGATGCACAGGAAGAACAGGTCAATCCGGGGACCATGCCGGTGACACGTTCGGCCAACGCCGCGATCGATAAGGTGGCCATTCAACACACCGAAGTGGCCGATATGATTGCCGACTATGGCGACAGCGATCTGCTGTGTTATCGGGCTACGACACCCGCTGAACTGGTTGAAGAACAGGCCGCTGCGTGGGACCCGATTCTGGCGTGGAGTGATTCGTTTTACGGCGCTCCTCTCAGACCAGTGTCGGGAGTGATGCACAGCGCGCAGGACCCGAACAGCCTGAAAATCCTTCGCGCGGCAGTCCACGCGCAGGATAATTTCGCCCTCACCGCGTTGCATGACCTGGTCAGTCTTTCTGGATCTCTTGTGATCGGTTTGGCTGCGCTGCAAGATGATCAAGATATTGATTATCTTTGGAAAATATCACGTCTGGACGAGGATTGGCAGGCGCGGTTGTGGGGCCATGACGAAGAGGCGGCAGAGATGGCAGCCCATAAATATGCGGCATTTTTACATGCACGCCGCTTTTTTTGCCTGTCTCGCTCATAATTCTTTCGTCTTTGATCTGGGTGACGCTGGGTCAACTGCACTTGGAAACATCACTTTTCGTCATGCAGCCCTTGACCTTTGAGAATGATTTCCCCCACACTCGACCGGGCTGATGGGGTTACAACCCTCTGGCAACGTACCGGTCTGATCTTCAGGCCGAATGAACCGCCCAATGTAAATGGGTGGACAATCAGGAAGAGGTAAACATGAACAAATCCGTATTTCTTGGCGCGCTGACTGTCGCCGGGCTTGCTGCTGGCGCTGCCGCTGCGGGCACTCTGGACGACGTCAAGGCTCGCGGCAAACTGAACTGCGGCGTGACAACCGGTCTGATCGGTTTCGCGGCGCCCGACGCCAATGGCGAGTGGCAAGGCTTTGACGTGGACCTGTGCCGCGCAATCGCTGCCGGTGTTCTGAACGACCCCAACGCAATTGAATTCGTCCCCACAACAGGCAAGACACGCTTTACCGCGCTTGCTTCGGGCGAAATCGACGTGCTGGCACGTAACACAACTTGGACCTTCAGCCGCGACGTGGACCTGAAGTTTGAATTTGCTGGCGTCAACTACTATGACGGTCAGGGCTTTATGGTTCCAAAGTCGTTGGGCGTTAGCTCGGCCAAGGAATTGGACGGCGCGACTGTTTGTATCCAGACTGGCACCACAACCGAACTGAACCTGGCGGACTTCTTCCGCAAGAACAACATCAGCTACGAGCCGGTTCCAGTTGAAACCAACGCCGAAGGCCAACAGCAATATCTGGCCGGTGCGTGCGACACCTATACAACTGACGCTTCGGGTCTGGCTGCGACACGTGCCGCATTCGAAGTTCCATCTGACCACATCATTCTGCCCGAAATCGTATCCAAAGAGCCGCTGGGCCCACTGGTCCGTCACGGTGACAACGAATGGGGTGACGTTATTCGCTGGACTTTGAACGCGTTGATCGCTGCCGAAGAACTGGGCGTTACAAGCGCCAATGCAGCAGACATGTCGACCGCTGGTTCCAACCCTGAGGTTAACCGTCTGCTGGGTTCCGAGGGCAACCTGGGTGAAATGCTGGGTCTGAGCGCTGATTGGGCCAAAAACGCCATTATGGCGCGTGGTAACTACGCCGAAATCTTTGAAAAGAACATCGGTGAGAACACACCTGTGGGTCTGGCCCGTGGCCTGAACGCACAGTGGACAGATGGTGGGCTGCTGTACTCCCCTCCTTTCCGCTAAATCCTGACTGCCAAGGGCGCGAACAACGGTTCGCGCCCTTTCGCTTACGACCCATAATTATCGTCTGAACCTCCGATGTGCGGATAAACCGTGCACGACATATGTGTTCAGCGAACAGCAGGGAAACGCTTTATGACAACGCTCACCGACCCTCCTCAGCAGGGATCGTTCCGACTGTCGATGCTTCTGAGTGACACGCGATATCGTTCCTATACATTTCAGGCAATTGCGCTGTTTGTACTGATCGTTGCTTTCGCCTATCTGGGACGAAATCTGATCCAGAACTTGGCCGACGCGGGGCTGAACATCTCGTTCGGTTTTCTGGGGGAATCCTCTGGATATGACATCAACCAGACCTTGATCCCTTACAATAGCCAGTCTTCGAACCTTCAGGCCGCTTGGGTCGGTGTAATCAACACGCTGTTGGTGGCCTTTCTGGGCTGCATCATGGCAACGATTTTCGGCGTGACCGCCGGGGTTTTGCGTCTGTCCAACAACTGGATCGTTTCCAAGTTGATGGCGATGTATGTCGAGATGTTCCGAAACGTGCCGGTGCTGATCTGGATTCTGATCATCATGACCATCATGACCGCCGTGATGCCATCGCCCCGCGCGTTCAAGGGGGATGACGCGACGGCGTCGATGCTGTTTGGATCCTTCGCCTTTACCAACCGCGGCATCTATATACCTGCGCCCATCTGGGGCCCCGGTTCGATGGTTGTTGTTCTGACCTTTGTCGCATCGGTCATCGGCGTTTTCGCCTATCGCTCTTATGCCAAGAAATTGCTGTTCGCGACGGGCCGCCTTTTACCAGTGGGATGGCCTTCGCTGGTCATTCTTTTCGTGCCAACGCTTTTGATGTTTTTCATTATGGGGCGGCCGATTGGTGCAGACCTTCCGGTACTTGGGGGCTTTAACTTCAAAGGCGGGCTGCAAATTGGTGCGCCCCTGATCGCGCTGTGGTTCGCCCTGTCGATCTATACGGGGGCTTTCATCGCCGAGAACGTCCGCGCCGGTATTCAGGCTGTGTCCAAGGGCCAGACCGAAGCCGCAGCCGCCCTTGGCCTGCGTCCGCGCCGGATTATGAATCTGGTAATCCTGCCTCAGGCGCTGCGGGTGATTATTCCACCGCTGATCTCGCAATACCTGAACCTGACGAAAAACTCGTCGCTGGCAATTGCCGTGGGCTATGCCGACATTACCGCAACGCTGGGCGGGATCACGTTGAACCAAACAGGTCGCGCAATTGAATGCGTGCTGTTGTTGATGCTGTTCTATCTGATCATCAGCCTCAGTATTTCGGGCATTATGAACATCTATAACAACTCTGTTAAATTGAAGGAGCGGTAGAATGTCGGACACACACGCACAATCCGTCGCCTTCGTTCGCGAAACGTCCCTGCCACCGGTGCCGCCTCCGGCGTCGCAGGCAGGGGCCGTCAAGTGGATGCGCGAAAACCTGTTCAGCAACTGGGTCAACGCGGTACTGACGATCGGCTCGCTCTACATCATCGCGATGATCGTGGTGAAGTCTGCGCCTTGGTTCATGAATGGCATGTGGGACACTCCCAGCCTTGCGGCCTGCCGCGAGATTTTGCAGGGCAAGACCGGGGCATGCTTTTCGGTCCTGACGGAACGTTGGAATCAGTTGTTGTTCGGATTCAAATATCCATCGACAGAGTACTGGCGTCCGGGGCTTGCCTTTCTGTTGCTGTTCATTGCTGCTGCGCCGGTGATGTTCTTTAAACTGCCACGCAAGTTGCTGATCTTTACGGCGATTTATCCATTCTTGGCCTTCTGGTTGATCTGGGGTGGAACGATTTGGACTCCACTGATCGCGGCGTTTGGATTTGTTGTGGGCTATTTGGTCTATGCACGGTTCATGAAGCAATCCTTTGCCGCTGGCTTTTTTGGTGGGATCGCAGCCGCGTTCTTAACATGGTGGCTTGGTGGCATGGTCGGAGAGGCCATCGCGCCACAGGAAACCCTGCTGGAGGCTGTGAACTCACGCGACATGGGGGGCTTTATGCTGAACATGCTGCTGGGGGTGACCTGTGTGTCTCTGTCGCTGCCACTGGGCATCGTTTTGGCGCTGGGGCGGCAATCAAACCTGCCGCTGATCAAAGGTATCTGCGTGGTCTTCATCGAGTTCATTCGCGGCGTGCCCCTGATCACGTTGCTGTTTGTGGCCAACGTGGTTCTGGCATATTTCCTGCCGCCGGGCACAACCTTCGATTTGATCTTGCGGGTGATCATCATGATCACGATGTTCTCGTCGGCTTATATCGCCGAGGTGATCCGCGGTGGTCTGGCGGCCTTGCCAAAGGGACAGTACGAGGCGGCAGATAGCTTGGGTCTGGACTATCCTCAGGCAATGCGGCTGATTATCCTGCCACAGGCGTTGAAGATCTCTATTCCGGGTATCGTCAACATCGCAGTGGGGCTGTTCAAGGACACCACGTTGGTCTCGGTGATTTCGATGTTCGATCTGGTCGGGATGATCCGTGGCCCGATCCTTGCATCGACAGAATGGAATGGCGTCTATTGGGAGTTGTTCCTGTTCGCTGCTCTGTTGTTCTTCATCGTGTGCTACGGCATTTCGCAATATTCACAGTGGTTGGAGCGTCAGCTCGCAACTGGTCATAGATAAGGGAGACTTCAATAATGGCTGAAGCTCAAAAAATGGAAGTCTCGGACGAAATCGCGATCTCGATCCGAAAGATGAACAAATGGTACGGCAGCTTTCACGTGCTGCGCGATATCGACCTGACCGTGAACCGAGGTGAACGTATCGTCATCTGTGGCCCGTCCGGGTCGGGAAAATCGACGCTGATCCGTTGTATCAACGCGCTTGAGGAACACCAGAAAGGCACGATTGAAGTCGATGGAATTACCCTGTCGTCGGATATCAAAAACGTCGATAAAATCCGGCGCGAAGTGGGTATGTGCTTTCAGCACTTTAATCTGTTCCCGCATCTGAGCATTCTGGAAAATTGCACCTTGGCACCGATTTGGGTGCGAAAAACCCCAAAGAAAGAAGCCGAGGAAATCGCGATGCATTTCCTTGAAAAGGTGAAAATCCCAGAACAGGCCGATAAGTATCCCGGTCAGTTGTCGGGTGGCCAGCAGCAACGTGTGGCTATCGCGCGCAGCTTATGCATGCGTCCGCGTATCATGTTGTTTGACGAACCTACATCGGCGCTTGACCCCGAGATGATCGCAGAGGTGCTGGATACGATGATCGAGCTGGCGGAAGAGGGCATGACCATGCTGTGCGTCACGCACGAAATGGGTTTTGCCCGCAAGGTTGCCAACCGCGTCATCTTTATGGACCAAGGCCAAATCGTCGAGCAGAACGAGCCCGAGGAGTTTTTCAACAACCCCAAATCCGAACGCACTCAGCTGTTCCTCAGCCAGATTTTGGGTCACTGATGGTAAGGTGCGCTTAAGCGCACCTTACGCCAAATTCCATACAGGGCGGGGTCACTCCCGCCCTGTTTTCAATCGGTCAGCTCGCGCGGAGTGATAAAGGCAGCCACGATTCCAGTCCCGCGAGACACTGTCGCCCATTCAATGGCCTCGAAATCCAGCACCAACGTTGCGCCAGTCGGATAATCCCCAAACTGCCCATGGAGGGGAGGCGCACGAACCAGCATTTCGGCCAGCCATCCGATTCCCGGATTATGTCCCAGCATCAAAATGCAACGTCCTTGCGCCCGATGCAGCTGTGCCAGAATGCGATCGGGCCCGGCCATGTAGAGCGGAGGTATCAGGTGTGTCGGTACATCGTTCAGGCCCAGCCCGTGGGCTGTTTCAACCGTTCGCTGTGCTGTGGAGCTGAGAATCTGATCAGGCACGTAGCCATGAGTGCGCAGCCATTTCCCCACCGCCGTGGCGGATTTGCGGCCGCGCCCGTTCAGGGGGCGGTCATGGTCGTCCATGCACGGGTCGTCCCAGCTGCTTTTTGCATGGCGCATCAGGATCAGGCGCAAATAGGTATTTTCTGTCATACAGGATGAAAACTGCGCATATGGAACGCGGATTGTGCCGGGTCGCGGCCAAATTTTTGACTGATCGGGCAGGCGCGGCGCGCTTTGCAGCCTTGGGTCAGGCAATCTTGCCCCGCTTCGGTGTCGAGAAAGCCGTGGCATGCTGTCACGTCATATCCGCGTTCCGCGCTGAGGGCATCAACGGGGCATGCCGTCATACAAGGCTGAGATTCGCACGAGGTACACGGTGCCGCGACCGGCGCAGGAGGCAATGAAACATGCCCCATGAAACGCAACGCGCCGCGATAGGATACCATAAGGCCGCTGGTGTCATGCACGAGCATACCCGCGGGGCTTTGCCACGTCCGCCTACTGTCCATTGCCCAACGTAGAAAGGGCACATAGGGTGGTCCGCCAAAAGGAAACAGTGCCTCGCCACGCAACGACCGTGCCATGTCCGTGATCACACGCTTTGACCAACGATCCACCGGGTGAGGCACCCCATCGCGCATTTCAGGGCTGGCTTTGAAATGCGCCCAGAACCCTGTGCCGGGGCCCAGCAAGATCACCGTGCTATCGTCCACCGCAACGCCGCCCATGATCTCCAGACGTTCGATCTGTGCTGCATCGCAAATAGTTCGATACGTCACTTGCACGCTAGATTTTGTCACAGACGTCTCCCCAGTCTATAGGGCTGCTTTTGCCCGCCGACGCTATGGGGACAAAGCTTAGGCCCGAATCATCGATCCTGCACCATGTTCTGTAAACAGCTCTAGTAAGGTGGCATTGGGGGCACGCCCATCCAAAATAACGACAGCGCGCACGCCTCCCTCAATAGCGGCCAGAGCGGTTTCGGTTTTGGGAATCATGCCGCCCGCAATGGTGCCGTCGGCGGTCATGGCACGGATTTGATCAGCACTCAGGGCCGTCACGACGGATCCGCTGGCATCGCGCACGCCGTCAACATCCGTCAGTAACAAAAGGCGGTCTGCCTTTAGCGCGGCAGCGATCGCACCGGCCATCGTATCGCCATTGATGTTGAAGGTTTCGCCGTTTTCACCTGCCCCGAGCGGAGCAATTACCGGGATTGCGTCATCACGAAACAGCGTGTGCAAAATGCCGGGATCGATCCGGCTGGGCACGCCCACCAATCCCAGTTGGGGGTCCGCCGGGTCGCACATCACCAGATTCGCATCTTTGCCGGACAGGCCGACGGCGCGTCCACCCTGTGCATTAATGGCCTGTACAATGCGCTTGTTTACGCGTCCGGACAGCACCATTTCGACCACTTCCATCGTGGCCTCGTCCGTAACACGCTTGCCGTTCACGAAGTCCGATTTGATATCCAATTTGGCCAACATGTCGTTGATCATCGGGCCGCCGCCGTGAACGATCACCGGGTTCACACCGACCTGTCGCATCAGGACGATATCGCGCGCGAATGTGTCCATCGCAGTATCATCGCCCATCGCGTGGCCGCCGAACTTGATCACGACAATAGCGTCGTCATAGCGCTGCAGATAGGGCAAAGCCTCGCTGAGCGTGCGGGCGGTTGTGATCCAATCTCGGTCCATATCTTGCTTTTTCATCCTATGGTCTCTCTGGAGGACGTCATTCCAATCCGGCAATCACGGCGCGTAAATCGGCAATGCCTTCGCCCTTTTCGGACGAGGTCAGCAGTAACTCTGGATAGGCGGCCGGGTGTTTTACCAGCTTGCCGCGCACTTGGTCCAGAACTCGGTTGCGAGTCTCTTCGTTGATTTTATCGGCCTTGGTCAAAACCACCTGAAAGGTCACAGCGGCGCTGTCCAGCAGGCTCATGATTTCCTCGTCTACGGGTTTGACACCGTGACGTGCATCAACCAGCACAAAGGCACGTCGTAGGGTCTGACGACCGGACAGATATGACTTTAGCAGGCGTTGCCATTTTTCGACCACGGCCAAGGGCGCGTTGGCAAAGCCATAGCCGGGCAAATCAACCAGATAGAGGTCTTCACCAGCTTCGAAAAAGTTGATTTCCTGAGTGCGACCGGGCGTGTTGGAGGCTCTTGCCAGCGCTTTGCGGCCTGTCAATGCGTTGATAAGGGACGATTTCCCGACATTGGAGCGTCCAGCAAAGCAGACCTCAATCCGGTCGGCTGCGGGCAGGCCGGACATCGCGACCACACCTTTGAGAAAGGTGATAGGCCCCGCGAACAGCAATCGGCCACGCTCGGCACTGGCGTCGTCCGGGGCGGGGGCTAACGGAAAGGGCAGGGCCATATCAGATTACCTCGACCGGGTCGCCGACGGCCACGGTGCCGCCTTCAATGACCACGGCATATACGCCGAATTCTTGGTGGCCAAACTGGGCTTTCAAAGCCCCCAGCAGGTCCGCATCCCGCTGGCCCGTGGCCGGGTTCGCGGCTGTGGCCATGCATCGCACAATATGCTCGCGCACGTCCAGTCGGGTGGTGCCGATTTTCAATGTCCGCCCGATCCAGTCCCTTTCCGCCCATGGTGCAAACCCATCCAGATGGATATTGCCACGCCACCGTTGCATGGACAGATCTTGGTCCATGCGTTGGCATAAATCTGCGTGGCTGGCTGTGTTCATCACGCTGATCGACGCGAAATCTGTATCGGTCATGCCCCGATCAGCCGCACTGAGGATCGCGGTACTTTGCGCGCGATCGGCCGGCATCAAAGGGCGGACCCAGTCCAGAAAGGCAGCGCTTTCGCTGTCCGGTGCAAACGTCAGGTCTGGCCGGTCTGGATGGCTAAGCGTGACCGTACCCGCAGCCTCGTCCGAACGTGCCTCGATCGCCATCAATTGCGCCACCTTGGCTGCGCGTGAAAAGTTCGCGCAAGGGGCCCAATCGCTGCCAGTGGCTTTTGCGCCTTCATGCGCTACGGCCCACCGGCGATCCCAAGGCATCGTCTGCCCCTTGAACAGGTGGACCTGATCCAACGCCTCGCGGCCATGCGCCTTAATTGGGTGCCGCCACAGGGCGCTGACCTGAGTCATGCTTTGCCATCGTCCTTGGGCGTGCGCTTGAACGTGTCCATGATATTGCCGAATACGTTGGGCTTATACCCTTGGCTGCGCATGATTGCGTATTGCTGTGTAAAGGTGATCGTGTTGTTCGCGATCCAGTACACCACCAACCCGCTGGCGAAACTGCCCAGCATGAACATGAAGACCCAAGGCATCCACGCAAAGATCATTTTTTGCGTTGGGTCCGTCGGTGATGGGTTCAGTTTTTGTTGAAGGAACATCGAGATCCCCAAGAACAGCGGCAAAACTCCGATAAAGATCAATGCCATTGTCGAACCAGGTTCGGGGGCATCCCACGGGAACAGGCCCCACAGGTTGTAAAGAGATGACGGATCAGGTGCGCTAAGGTCTTGAATCCAGCCGATCCAAGGGGCGTGTCGCAGTTCCAGCGTGACGAAGATTACCTTGTACAGTGAGAAAAAGATCGGAATTTGCAGCAGGATCGGCAGACAACCCGAGGCAGGGTTTACCTTTTCCTTCTTGTACAATTCCATGATCTGTTTCTGCATGGCCTGTTTGTCGTCGCCCGCGTTTTCCTTGATTTTCTCCATTTGCGGTTGAAGCTCTTTCATCCGCGCCATCGAAACATAGGATTTATATGCCAGCGGCAGCAAAAGCGCCTTGATCAGCAGGGTCAGGCCAATAATCGCCCAGCCCATGTTACCGATCAATGCGTTCAGATAGTGCAGTACGGCAAAAATCGGTTTCGTCAGGAAAAAGAACCAACCCCAGTCAATGGAATCAATGAACCGGTCGACACCGTCGTCATTTTGGTAATGGCGAATGGTTGCCCATTCTTTGGCGCCCGCAAACAGTTGCAACGTTGTTGTCGTGGTCTCACCGGTGGCGAGAGTCTGCGTGGGCAGCTTCGTGGTTGTTTGATAGATGTCGCGACGTTGATCCTGCAACGTGCTGATTTGGAAACCGGCCACATCACGGGGAATCAGGGTGGTCATCCAAAAATGATCGGTCATCCCCGTCCAGCCGGAGTCACCGACCTCAACGTTCTTATGCGCACCGGCCACGTCGAAGTCGTCATAATCGGTTTCGGTCAACTCGCCATCGACCATGCGAATACCGCCTTCGTGCAGGATGAAGAAGTTCTTCAGATCCGCAGGCAGGCCGTGGCGGGCCAAGATGCCGTATGGGGCAAGATTGACAGTGTCGGCACCAGTGTTGGCCGCAGATTGCGTGACGGTGAACATGAAATCTTCGTCAACAGAGATCTGGCGGGTAAAGGTCAGACCGGCGCCATTGTCCCAGGTCAGCGTAACCGGGCTATCCGGCGTCAAAACAGCGCTTTCGTCGCCTTGCCATAGTGTATTGGCGCCGGGCACGGCATCAGCGGTCACACCTGTGCCGGGTGCCCAGCCAAACAGTGCATAATAAGGAGCATCGCTTCCGACTGGGGACAGCAATTTGACGATCTCGGCATCAGGTTCCAGCGTTTCACGATAGTTCTTCAATGACAAATCGTCGATTCGCCCGCCCTGCAATGAAATGCTGCCTTTCAGGCTGGGCGTGTCGATAGCGATGCGCGGGGCATCGGATTCGCGCGGTTCGGTCGCTGTAGCTGGGGGTGTTCCATCCGCAGTGGGCGCGGCTGCGGTTGCGGGGGCTGTCGCCGCCGGGCTGGTTGCGTCCGTCGCGACCAAGGGGGCGTTTGGATCAGCGGGTGCAGGTTCGGGCGGTGGGAACAGCACGAACCAGATTATGATCACCAGAAAGCTGAGCACTGTTGCGAGGATTAGGTTCTTGTTCTGATTGTCCATTCCTGGCAGCCACTCATCTGTTAGGTTGTTTCGATATTTTGACCGTATGTCCCTCGGTGGTCCGAAGGCGGCACGACATGTTCCATACAATTCTGCGCGACTGGCCCGCACCGGGTGTCAGCGGGGCGCAATAACGCGTCGGACTTTAACGGAGGGTTCAACAGAGTGCGGCCCAAAAGGTCAAGCGGATTCCCCGCGATTGCGACGATGTGAACGCTGGAATATGCGGCATTCGGTCATTTGGGGCATGTCGGAAGACAAAAATCGCCTGTGGGGGCATTGGATGCCCTACGCCGGGACGGGCTTATCCAGTCGTGCGACCGATGCGCGGGGGGGCCTGCAAAGTGGAAAGATGGTTGTGCGTCCACTCAATCGTTTGATCAAAGGGCATGGGCCGGCCAATGCCGAAGCCCTGCACATGCCCGCATCCAAGCTGCGCCAACATCGCGTGTTCGCCTGATGTTTCGACCCCTTCAGCCAAGGTGTCCAGCCCCAGTTGTTCGGCCATCAGCAAAATGGCCGACACCATGCGGCGTTGTTCAGGGTCGCAATCAACCTTCATGACAAACGAGCGATCGATTTTCAGCCGTTGAATGTCAAACCGGCGGATTGAGCTGATAGAGGCGTGGCCGGTCCCGAAATCGTCCAGATCGATCTGACATCCCAGTTGAGATAGCCCTGCAATGTTACGCACGACGGTGTCATCTGGGGATGTTGCAACAACAGTTTCCAGAATTTCCACGCTGAGGCGGTTTGCAGGCAATTCAAAACGATCCAGCTCCCACTCGATTTTTTCGCATAGTCGTGGGTTGCGAAGTTCTTCAGGCGCGAAATTGACGCCGACATGCGGCACGTTCAACCCAGCTAGATCCCAGGATTTCAGCGCCCCCAAAGCGGCAAACAACATCACTTCGCCCAACCGCTCTAACTGGCTGGATTGTTTAAGTGCAGGTAAAAATTCTGCGGGTGAAATCAATCCGCGTTCAGGGTGGTCCCAACGGGCCAATGCCTCGAACCCAGAAACGAGCCCGGTGTCCGTACTGATCTGAGGCTGATACCATGGTTGTATCTGCCCAGATTCCAGTGCATCGCGCGCTTCATCGGCCAAACTTGATTCGCATAGGATGGCGGGGGCGCGCATTTCCTGACTGTAAGCCCGCATTGCCGAAGGGCCGTGACGACGGGCTTCGGCCAAGGCAATCGAGGCGGCATCAAACAGACCGACGCCGGTTTTCTCAATCACATTCGTATCCAACGTCAAACCGACTGAGGCGCTGACATAAGTCGTCATCGAATCAATGACCAACGGTTCCTCCAGCGCGGATTGAAGGCGGTTGGCCAAATGTAACGCGTTACCTAAATCTAGCTGGCGCACGGGTGCTACGCAGACTGCGAACAAGTTGTCTTCTAACAGGCAAACTGTGTCACGGCTGCGCAAGACGGATTGCAGGCGATCAACCTGACGGCCCATAATCGCGTCGGCAGTGGCCTTGCCAAACCTGTCTAGAACATCAGTGTAATCATCCAGTTCCAGCAAAATGCATCCTGTCCTGCGTGAAGATTGCGCCGCAGCGCGGGCCGCGTGATCCAGCGCAGCCTCGAATCCGCGCCGACCATCAATCTGAACGTCATCGCCTATGTCTGGTTCGGAAGGGGTCAACGCGCCAGAAAAGGCCAAACAGACGGGAAAACCAAGGGCGATCATGATCAACATGTCTTCGCCACCCAGCCAGAAACCGCCCAGAACAAGTGCAGGAATCAGCGCCAGAGTTGCGGGGCTGGCCAAGAGCCACCTGACCCGCGACCGCAGGGTTTTCAGATACTGGACCGGGTGCAAAGTCATGTCGGCAGATCCCTTCAGATTGCAACTGCAACCTAGGGGAGGGTACTGAACAGTCGCTTAACGCAGTTTAGGTGCCACGTCGGAAGTTTCTTCAAATTTGACGGACCCAAGGCCAAGCCCGGCAAAATCGAACAATTTCGGATCCAACAAATGCGATGGCCGGGCATTCATCAATGCGCGAAACATCACCTGACGGCGGCCGGGACTGTTGGCCTCCCACCCGTCAAGAATTTGCTTTACTTGCTGACGTTGCAGCCCATCCTGACTGCCACACAGGTCGCAGGGAATGATAGGATAGCCCATTGCATTGGCGAATCGCTCGCAGTCGACCTCGGCCACGTGGGCAAGGGGGCGAAAGACGAACAGATCACCCTCTTCGTTTACCAGTTTCGGTGGCATCGTCGCGAGACGCCCACCATGGAACAGGTTCATGAAAAAGGTTTCGAGAATGTCGTCGCGGTGATGCCCCAGAACAACGGCGTTGCACCCTTCTTCGCGCGCGATGCGGTAAAGGTTGCCACGTCGCAGCCGTGAACACAGGGCACAGAATGTGCGTCCTGCAGGGGTCTTGTCCATGACGATGGAATAGGTGTCCTGATACTCTATGCGGTGGGGCACCTGCATTGTTTCAAGGAATTCAGGTAGAACCGTCGCAGGAAAACCGGGCTGACCTTGATCCAGATTGCACGCCAGCAAATCGACGGGTAGCAATCCACGCCATTGCAGTTCGTGTAGTACGGCCAACAGGGTATAACTGTCCTTGCCGCCGGACAGGCATACCAACCAACGCGCACGGGGTGCGTCGCGGTCGACCATACCATACTGATCCACCGCCTCACGCGCCAAGCGCACGATTCGTTTGCGCAGCTTACGGAATTCCGTGCTGCGCGGTGCGCCGTGGAACAGCGGGTGGATGTCGTCGGGTTCATTTTGGTCCAGCATAGGCTGGCTTTAGTGGAGTTGGGGCGATGCGGCAAGGGGGCTGAGGGGCACCGGGTCGGTCAATCGGGTACGTCGTCGATGCCCGCGCCACCCCATGGGTGGCAGCGCAAGATGCGCCGCGCCGCCAGCCAACCGCCCTTGATCCCGCCGTGGCGCTGCAAGGCCTCTAACGCGTAGGCGCTGCATGTCGGATGATAGCGACACCCATGCCCAACCCAAGGGCTGAATAGCAGGCGATAGCCGCGCACAGGCAAGGATAGTACCCACGCCAGCGGGGTCATGTGCCCGCCCCTTGAACAGTATTCTTGTGCAGGTGGCGCAGGGCCAGTTCCAGATCGGATTTCAGTGCGTCAAAGGGGCGGGCAGCGGTGGCTTGAAAGCGGCCAATCAACACATAATCCCAGCCATCCAGCCCCAATTCGGGCAGGACAACGCGGGCAGCCTCGCGCAGGCGGCGTTTGGCGCGATTGCGCGCAACCGCGTTGCCAACTTTCTTGGAGCAGGTAAAGCCGACACGCACCCCGTTGGCACCTTCATCCGGTGAACGAAGACGTGCCTGTACCACCATCGACCCGACAGCCCGTCGAGGCCCGCGTGCGGCGCGCAGGAAATCGCGACGATTCTTGAGGATGTTCATGGCGCGGGCCTCCGGTCCGATCGGATCCGGACATGACAAATCCGCCGGAGAAAGGTACCCATCCAAATGGTCGGGCCCTCCGGCGGTGTCATGGTTCGTCAACCAATGCGGCTGGCGCTTATGCGCTCAGCTCTTTACGACCACGCGCACGGCGGGCGTTCAGGATTTTGCGGCCGGCCTTGGTGGCCATGCGTGCGCGGAAACCGTGGCGCCGTTTGCGCACGAGGTTCGAGGGTTGATAGGTGCGTTTCATCGCTCCGTCTCCGACTTTGTCTGCGGGCAGGGCGCGAAGGGATTCGCAACAATTGGCCCGGTGGTGTCTTTGAAACCCGGTCTATAGACAGCGCCTTGGCCCAAGTCAAACACCCCGGTGCGGTTTTTTGCAACAATCTGCCGCGCGCGTGATGCGCGAAGTGTTACAAAACAGTCAGCGAGCCCTCTCTGGCAATCACTGACGTTCAAGCGCGCGTGATAGGCCTATCTTTCGCGCTTATGGCCCGTCATCTACGGTTCAACGCATGAGTAACAGGGATGAACAGGACATGGACCACACAGAGATCACACAGGCGCGGTCGATTTTACGGCACGCACCGCTGGTGGGTATTGTGATCATTGCATTGATTGGCGCGTTCACCCTGCGCGACTATCTCAGTTTTGAGACATTGCGCGTTCACCGCGAAGCATTGCTGGGATTTCGCGACACGCATTACTTCTGGATGGTTCTGGGATTTGTCGCCGTCTATTTCATCATTGTGGCGTTTTCGTTGCCGGGGGCGGCCGTGGCATCGGTCACAGGGGGCTTTTTGTTTGGTCTGGGGCTTGGGACCACGTTTAATGTCATGGCCGCGTCATTGGGGGCTATCGCAATTTTCTGGGCGGCACGCGCAGGCCTGGGCAAAACCCTCGCGGCGCGGATGGACGCATCAGACGGGGTGCTAAAACGTATGAAGGCCGGTTTGCACAACAATGAAATCAGCGTTTTGTTTCTTATGCGTCTTGTCCCGGTGGTGCCTTTCTTTGTAGCCAACCTGATGCCCGCGCTGGTTGGGGTGAAATTTCGCAATTTTGCTTTGACGACTGTTTTGGGCATCATCCCCGGCGCGCTGGTGTTTACGTGGATCGGTGTCGGATTGGGCGAAGTGTTCGATCGCGGCGAAAGCCCGGATCTCAGCCTGTTGTGGGAACCACAAATTATCGGACCTATCCTTGGGCTGTGTGCATTGGCGGCCCTCCCTATTTTGATCAAGGCCCTGCGCGGCACGAAGGATATATAAGACATGGCACAGTTGAAGACGGATATTTTGGTCATCGGTGCGGGTTCGGGTGGCTTGTCCTTGGCGGCTGGGGCCAAGCAGATGGGAGCGGATGTCATCTTGCTGGAAGGGCACGAAATGGGGGGCGACTGCCTGAATTTCGGTTGCGTCCCATCCAAGGCGTTGCTGGCCTCCGGCAAGGCCGCCTTTGGTCAGGCGCATACGGCCAAGTTCGGCGTCGCCAATGTTGATCCAAAGACTGACTATAGCGCCGCCATGCAGCATGTGGCCGACGTGATCGCCGATATTGCGCCAGTGGATAGCCAAGAGCGCTTTGAGGAAATGGGCGTGCGCGTGATCCGCGAATACGGCAGTTTCGTTTCTCCAACAGAGGTGCGGGCCGGTGAGGATACGATTACCGCACGTAGAATTGTAATCTCGACAGGGTCGTCGCCCATGGTCCCGCCTATCCCGGGTCTGGATAGCGTGCCATTTGAAACCAATGAAACCCTGTTCAACCTGCGAGAAAAGCCAGACCACCTACTGATTATCGGTGGTGGTCCCATCGGTATGGAAATGGCGCAGGCGCACCGACGTTTGGGAAGCAAGGTCACAGTGATCGAAGGTGCCAAGGCGCTGGGCAAAGACGATCCCGAATTGACCGCTGTTGTACTGAAGAGCCTGCGGGACGAGGGTATCGAGATCGTCGAAGATGCGTTGGCCGCTGAAATTCGGGGCCAAAAGGGCGCGATTGAGATCGAAACCAAGGACGGGCGCGTCTTTTCCGGATCGCATTTGTTAGTGGCCGCCGGGCGTAAGGCCAATATGGACCGTCTGAATCTGGCCGCCGGCGGAATTGAAGCCACCAAAACCGGGATCAAAGTGGATGACCGTCTGAAAACCACCAACAGGCGGGTCTATGCCATCGGCGACGTGGTGGGCGGGCTGCAATTTACCCATGTGGCGGGATATCACGCGGGGATTGTGATCCGCTCGGCGGTTCTGGGCCTGCCTGCGAAACAACGCACGGATCACATGCCGTGGGTGACATTTACTGACCCGGAGTTGGCGCAGGTCGGGTTGACCGAAGCAGACGCGCGTACAAAATTCGGTCCGCGGCTGGAAGTCGTGCGGTTTGAGTATGCGCATAATGACCGCGCTATTGCTGATCGCAAAACCAAGGGGTTGGTAAAGGTAATGGTCGTGCGGGGCCGTGCGGTGGGGGCCTCTATCGTTGGCCATCAGGCGGGCGAGCTGATAAATCTTTGGGCGCTGGTACTGGCCAATAACATGAAGATGAGTCAGGTTGCGGCCATGGTGTCGCCGTATCCGACGCTAGGTGAAGTCAATAAACGTGCCGCCGGGGCCTATTTTTCACCTCGCCTCTTTGATAGCGCTATGGTGAAACGGGTGGTCGGCGCAGTACAGCGTTGGTTGCCATAACGCGCGGATAACGTAGGGCATGATGAATTCACTCTCCGGCAGATTCCTGATCTTGACGGCTGTCTTTGTGATGCTGGCCGAGGTCATGATTTTTGTGCCGTCTGTCGCGCGGTTTCGCGAGGATTTCCTGCGCTCGCATCTGGAGCGTTCGCAGATTGCATCGTTGGCTCTGTTGGCCAGCGATGAAATCTCGCCAGATCTGAATGAAGAACTGCTCAGTAATGCCGGCGTCTTTAACGTGGTTTTGCGTCGTGATGAGGCGCGCCAGCTGGTTCTGTCCTCGCCGTTGCCACAGCCCATCGCGGCCACGTTTGACCTGCGCAATGCAAGTGCGCTGGTATTGATCCGCGATGCGATGGCCCGACTGATCAATCCTAAGGACGAAGTTATCCGTGTGATCGGCGCGCCTTCACGCATGGCTGGCCTGTTGATCGAGGTTACGATGGAAACAGGGCCGTTGCGCTATGCGTTGATCGAGTACGGGTTGCGCATCCTGGTGCTGTCAGCGGTTATTTCGGTGATCACCGCTGTCCTGTTATTCTTGGCTGTGCGGGTGTTTCTGGTCAAGCCGATCAAACGCGTGGTTGAAGTCATGCGCAACTACGCGCAGGCCCCCGAAGATGCGCGGGGCGTTATCGTTCCCAGCTCCAGCATCGAAGAGTTGCGCGAAGCCGAAGAGACGCTTTTGTTGATGCAAACCCAGTTGACACAGGCCCTGCGCCAAAAAGAGCGGTTGGCGCAATTAGGCGGTGCTGTGGCCAAGATCAGCCATGACTTGCGCAACATCCTGACCTCGGCCCAGCTGTTCACCGATCGTATCGAGATGTCTCAGGATCCGTCCGTTCAGCGGCTGGCCCCCAAGTTGGTGAATTCTATCACCCGCGCGGTGAACCTGTGCGAAGCGACCTTGACCTATGGCAAAGCCGAAGAACCGTCTCCGCGCCCTAGTCGGGTGGCGTTGGCAGACTTGATCGAAGACGTGTTCGATAGCGAGCGCCTATCCAGCGAAAGTAGTAACGTCAGCTATTCCGAAGACGTGCCCAATGCCTTTACCCTATGGGCCGATACCGAACAGCTGCATCGGGTGCTGTCCAATCTGGTGCGCAACGCACGTCAGGCGATTGTGGCCACTGGGCGGGCAGGGGAAATAAATGTCCACGCAGAAACGGGTGATACCGAATGGATAATCCGGGTTACGGACACCGGCCCGGGTCTGCCACCACGTGCGCGCGAACACCTGTTCACGGCGTTTCAGGGCGGTGTGACGAAGGGCGGCACTGGTTTGGGCCTGATTATTTCAGCCGAATTGATCCGGGGCCATGGCGGCACGCTGGATTTGGTGCAGACGGGGCCCGACGGGACCTGTTTCCAAATCACTTTGCCTAAGGACGCAACAGGGTAATTGTGCCAAATGCGGGGCTGCGCGTCCCAAGTCTAGCCTCTGGATTATTCTGCGCGCGACGCAAAGCACAGAATGGCACAGGCTTTCACAAGTCGCACTGCCACTCGTGTGCCGCCCTAATGGCTAGTTTCCGGATCACTTCGGCATGGTCAGACAAAAAAATGCAGGTTTGATCGGAAAACTTTCCAATCGAGCGCTTTTCTGGTTGCGGCGCATTTCGTTGGCCGATAGATGGTGCCGGTGTGGACCGATAGCTCAGCTGGATAGAGTACCTGACTACGAATCAGGGGGTCGGGGGTTCGAATCCTCCTCGGTCCGCCACCCACCATTGAAATCATTGAATAAACTGGCGCGGTGGCGGTTCTACCCCACAAACCACCCCACATAGAAAAAATGCTTAGAATCGCTAAGGATTGCGCCCAACTTTTCTTCTCCATTTTGCCCGCGCGTGAATTTTGCTGTCCTGCCCGGTCCTGATCTGGACGGGGCAAAGTTTTTGTCCCCCCCTTGAGAGGCGCGGATAGTGATGTGACGCTAAGCGTTCGGACCGTATCTTGCCGCTTCATTCGCGCTGCGCGCAACCAAAAACAGGGGTAGGGATTGTTGCCGCCACTATTGAGCGGTTTTTCATCTCTACGCACCAATGCCGCAACTGCTTCCCGCGCCTGTTGCAGTAACGCGTCTAAATGGCGTCGATTGCGTTGAGCCTGATTAGAGCGCTCCCCATGCACCCAAGCCCCATTGGCAGGGCAGTTGGTGCGCCAGCACCCGCGCCGTGCATCCTGCAGACCTTCCAGCCGCGCCGCGCTGGGGCTGTGCAACGGTTTCCTGTTGTCTTGGCAAGCGCTGCGCAACGTGGTGCCGATTGTATCCTCTCGTTAGACATTGGCATCACGCAAATTTATTTTTCGGTGCAAATTCTCTTTGAATAGCCCCTAGTTTTCTAGACACTTTCTTGGTTGATGTTGCGCTGGCTGTTTTCGAAGTCGACGGGCGACAGCATCCCGTTTCTGGCATGTTTGCGTTTCGGGTTATAGAACATTTCGATGTAGTCGAAGATGTCTTGTCTTGTCTTGTCTTGTCTTGTCTTGCTTGTTCGCGTGTCTTGTAGGTGCGGCGGCGAATGCGTTCACGTTTGATCAGATTGAAGAAGCTCTCGGCAACTGCATTGTCATGACAATTACCGCGCCTGCTCATCGAATGTTCAAAGTTGTGGGCCCGCAGAAATGCAGCCCAATCCCGGCTTGTATACTGCGAGCCTTGGTCTGTGTGGGTCAGGACAGGGTGTTTGGGTTTGCGCCGCCAGACGGCCATCAGTAATGCCTGTAGAACAAGGTCAGTAGGCTGGCGTGATTGTGTGGCCCAGCCAATCACACGTCGCGAGTAGAGGTCGATGACGACAGCCAGATATAAGAAGCCCTCGTAGGTTTTGATGTATGTAATATCGGAGACTCAAGCCGTATCGGGTTCAGCCACATCAAACCGCCGATCCAACGTATTATCGACCACGACAGATGGTTTGCCGCCATACTCTCCCGGCTTGCGTTTGTAGCCGATCTTAGCGCGGATCCCTGCTAAACGTGCCAGCCTGGCAATACGGTTTGGGCAACTGGTCTCGCCTAATTCCATCAGATCATCATGCAGCTTGCGATACCCATAGGCCTTACCGCTGTCTTTCCTTGCATCCGTGAGCAGCTTTGTTTGATGGGTATCCTCACGCGCGCGCTGGCTTAACGGATTCTTAACCCATGCATAGAACCCACTGGGATGGATGTTGAGGCAGCGGCACATCCTGCGCACCGAAAAGATGGGGCGATGCTCAGCCACAAACGCGTGCTTCATTTTACATCCTTGGCGAAGTACGCGCTCGTCCATTGCCCTCGGACCAATGGCGGAAAATGAACTCGCCCTTTTTTGGGATGTCGCGCTCCTCGGTCATCCTTGCCAGCTCACGCTTGAGCCTGCGGTTCTCGGCTTCATGGTCCACAGATGATGCCCGTGACGCCGCCTTCGCGTACAACCTCATCCATTTGTAGAGCGAGTAGGTGCTGACGCCTAAACACTCTGAAACCTCCCGAACTGGGTATCCACGTACCGTGATCTGATGCACAGCATCACGCTTGAAATCTTCCCTGAAATTAGGCTTCCCCATAACGGCCTCCTTGCCTCAAAATTAGGGAAGAAAGCGTCTACAATAGTAGGGCTATTCAGAGCACAGATGACCGCATTTCGCAAACGGCGGAGCGGTAACAATCATTATCGTGAATGCCGTCTACGCGAGTGATGTAGAGATCTTCGTTGATTTGCCGAAACTGCCCTTCAAGCTGCACAAAAAACGGGCAGGTCGATGGATTGATCCGCCAAGGGCCAAGTTTTAAGTTGACAGTGTGCAATTTACATTCAGACTGGTCTGCATGTTTAAAGCGCCCAAAAGCCCCAAGTTAACTCAGGATGAGCGTAGCGCGCGGACACGTGATGCGCTGCACAAGGCGACCGTCGCCTCCCTTATGGAGGTGGGCTATGCCAATACTTCGACCAGCAGTATTGCCAAACGTGCGGGCCTGTCGCGGGGAGCGCAGAGCCATCAGTATCCGGGCAAGATCGACCTGATCGTTGCCGCGACCGAGGATATGTTCAACGGTTTTCTCAACGATATTGATTGTCTTGCCGGACGTCTTTGTGACGGGAGCCTGAGCATGGATCAGTTCCTGTCGGATATCTGGAACCAGATGCTGAATGGGGTTTGGTTTTACTCGTCACTGGAGATGATAGTCGCTGCACGCGGTGACACGGAGTTGCAGCGGCGGTTGACGCCCCTCATCCTGGAGCTGCATACCGGTTTCGAAGCGATCTGGCGGCGCACGTTCGAGCCTTGTGAGGGCATCGATGCGGACCCCTCGGCTCTGTTTAACCTAGCGATGAACATGTTTCGAGGGATGGCCGTGCAGGCGGTGCTGCGCCCTGACAAAAGCTATCATGCGGGAATGATGGCCACATTGTGTGACCTTTTGAGGGACAAGATACGGGCGAAAAGGAAGTGATCGCTCGAGCCGGCGAAATACAAACAGACCAGCATGTTTGTTTGTTGTGAAAGCCCGAAGGCAAAAACGGGCGCTAACCAAAGATACCAACAGTGGGAAAATCAACATGAAACGAACGATGAAAGTTTTCGCGGGCCTTTTACTGATAGCCCTTCCAGCCACGGCCGAAGAGACGACAGGCCTGACCGAGGACACGATCAAGATCGGCGTCATGGCGCCCTTCTCGGGAAATGCGGCGTCTTATAGCAAGGCCGAGATCGGAATGATGGCCTATTACGAAAAGATCAACGAAGAGGGTGGCGTGAATGGCCGCATGCTGATCGCGGTTCAAGAGGACACGGCCTGCGATCCGGCCAAGGGTCTGGCTGCGGTCAAGAAGCTGATCTCGCAGGATGAGGTTTTCATGCTGCATGGTAATTCGTGTAGCGGTGTCGCGCTGGCCATACGGCCCGTCGTCGAAGATGCAGGTTTGCCGTGGGTGATTGCGCACGCCGCAAGTGATTCCATATCTAATCCGCTGGCACCGAACATCTTTCACGGCCTTCCCACCGGTTCGGCCAATGGCCGCGCCATGGCTGAGTTCGTTCTGACGCGCCCCGACACCAAGCGCGTGGCAATCATCGAGCATTCGAACGACTGGGCACACAGCTATTCCGACCCGGCCCGCGCATACCTGAAGGAACAGGGGATCGAGCCGGTCGCCGACCAGACTATGGAGCGCGGCCAGACCGACGCGACGGCCCAGATCCTGAAGCTGCGCGAAGCCCAGCCGGATTTCATCATCGCCGCACTCTACGAGGCGGAAACGGCTATTTTCCTACGTGATCTCAAGAAATATGGGATGAGCGACATTCCCGTAATGGGCACGGCGGGCACCGATCTGGAAAACACGCTCAAGCGTGTCGGCGACCTTGAAACGGTCCAGAACTACTTCGTGATCCACTCATACATCGACAGCCTTGAAGGTGCCGGGCTGAAACCCTGGGGTGAGATGATTACCAAATACTACCCCGATGAGCAGCTTAGCACCTTCAGCTTTGCCTCGCTTGGGTCCGCCGTCGCCGTGGTCGAAGCCCTACAGAATGCGGGCCCGGACCTGACCCGGTCAAAGTTCATTGCCGAGCTTGAGAAGATCAACTCTCTGGAGACCGGCATCCTGTCGCATCCGATCACCTTCACTGCAGACGATCACCAAGGTGTCAAAGGCTCTGCTGTTGCGGGTTTTGTGGACGGCCGGCCAACTGTCCTGCGCGCATGGGGCGAACGCTACTGATTTAGGGTGTCTCGCCGGAGGGTGGCCATCGCCCTCCGGCATACTGACCAGAAAGGACGGCGGATGTTTTTACAACTTTCCATAAGCGGGCTGTCGCAGGGCGCGATCTACGCGTTGGTGGCTCTCTCGCTGACGGTGGTCTACCGCTCGACCACCATTGTTAATTTTGGGCATGGCGATTTCGTGATGGCCGGGGCGTTTGTGTCCTACGTCCTGACCGTGATGCTGGGTATCGCCTTCCTGCCCGCAGCTGTTCTTTCAGTGTTGGCCCTGTTCATTCTGGGGTTGTGCTTTAGCCGCGGTTTGATCCGGCCAATCCGGGGTGGACCGCATATCGGCTTCGCATTGATGTGCATCGCCGTGGGCTTCGTCATGCGCGGTATAGCCCGTATCGTCTGGGGGCGCGAAGTGCTGCCGATGCCCAGCGTCTTTGACATGCCGCCAATCTTTTTAGGCAATCTCATCATCACCGGAGATGCCATTTTTATCATTGGCACCACAGCTGTGTTGCTGATCGCCTTCTTCGCCGTCTTGGCGCTGACCGACGTCGGTAAGATGGTTCAGGCCGTTTACCAGTCCCAGCGCGGTGCCCAGTTGATCGGGATCAACGTGGACCGGTTCAACGATGTGACGTGGGGCGTCGGTGCTGCGTTAGGGGCCGTGGGCGGCATCCTGATCGCACCTGTGTCGCTGCTGCATCCAGATATTGGCGCCAGTTTCCTGATCAAAGGGTTCGCGGCCATGACGCTGGGCGGCTTCGGATCTTTGCACGGCGCGGTGATTGGCGCGTTGCTTCTGGGCGTCGCCGAGCAATATGCCGGTGCCTACATTAACACGGCGCTGATCGACATCACTGCATATCTGGTCATTGTCATCGTCCTGCTGGTGCGCCCGCATGGCCTATTTGGGCGCAAGTCCGTGGTTAAGGTGTAGTGCAATGATGCCAACCCAATCTCAACTCCGGTTGCGCACCGTATTGTTCTGGATGGTGCCTCTGGCGCTTCTGGCGGTGCCGCTGCTGGTCAATTCATACGTGCAATTCATCGTAAACAGCGTGCTGATCTACGCGCTAGTCACGCTGGGCTTCAACTTCGTGATCGGCAATCTGGGTCAGCTTGCCTTCGCCAACACGGCGTTTTTCGGTATCGGGGCTTATGCTTCAGCCATCGCGACCACGTCACTGGGGTTGCCATGGCTGGCCACAATACCGCTGGCGGGCGTGGCAGGGGCGATTGGGGGCTTTCTGGCTTCGGGCGCTGCGTTGCGTGGAATCCGGTTCTATTATCTGGCGATCATCACGTTGGCCTTCGGCGAATTGATGCGTTGGCTGTATGTTCACGCCAAGTCCGTGACCGGCGGCACCGATGGGCTGAGCCTGCCCCGCGAGACGGTGATGGGCTATTCGTTGACGGACGATAGGGTGAAATTCTACGTTTTCCTCGTAGTCACGGTGCTGCTCTTCAAGGCGACGCTCAATCTGCTGCGCTCGCATGTGGGACGGTCGATCATGGCGGTCAGAGAAAACGAGGTGGCCACTGCATCGCTGGGCATCCCGACCTCCCGCGTCATCGTGACCGGCTTTATCTGGTCCGGTTTTGTCGTGGGATGCGCCGGATCACTCTTCGCGCTGCACACATCGTATGTCTTTCCCGAAAGTTTCGGGATGCTGCATCTGATCATCAGCTTCGCGATGGTGCTGGTGGGCGGCTTAGGGTCGGTTCTGGGGGCAGTTCTGGGGGCGGCGGCCCTGACGGTTCTACCAGAATACCTGCGCAGTTTTCCGGGGATGGAAGAGCTGTTCTTTGGTCTGATCGTCATAGCGGTGTTGCTGGTGCTACCGCAGGGGCTGGCCAGTTTGCTGCGCCGCGTCTCGCCGATCTTCGTCGAACGATTTTACAGGGAGTGACGGCATGATCAACCTTCTCGAAGTCGAGGGACTTGGCGTGCGCTTCGCTGGTCTGGATGCGCTCAAGGACGTATCGCTCAATCTGGCCCCCGGTCAGATCCTGGCGGTGATCGGCCCCAATGGCGCGGGTAAAACAACGCTCTTTAACGCCATTTCAGGCTATGTGCGGCCTTCGACCGGACAGGTCCGGCTGAAGGGGCATGACGTTGCCGGCGCCAGCCCACACGAAATCGCAAGGCACGGCATCCGACGCACCTTTCAAAACGGGGGCCTCTTCCCGGCCTTGACCGTTCTGGAGAACGTGCTGACCGGGTTGCACGCGCAGACGGGCGGCAATTTTCTAGACGTGCTGTTGGGCCGCAGACGTGCGTTGGAATCCGAGCGCGAAATGATCGCGCGGGCCCGAAAACTGCTATCCTTGATGCAGATGGAAAAGATGGCAGACATGCGTGCAGCCGACCTGTCGGGTGGGCAACAGAGGATCGTCGAGATTGTGCGAACTGTTGCATCGGATCCTCCGATCCTTCTGCTGGACGAGCCCGCCGTCGGCCTGTCGCCGCTGGCGCGGGACCAGATGATGGAGATCATACACCGGATGGCGGGCGAAAAGGGTGTCGGCATCCTGTTGATCGAACATGCGGTGGAACTGGTGATGGCCGGCGCGGACCGCATACTGGTGATGGCGGCTGGACAGCGCATTGCCGAGGGCACACCGCAGGAAATCCGCGAAGACCGCGCCGTTCTGGAGGCCTATCTTGGACATGCATGATCCATTAATGACCATCTGCGACCTGCATGTCGCCTATGGAAAGAAGCCAATCCTGCGCGGTGCCACCTTCGATGTGTTACCGGGTGAATGCCTTACTCTGTTGGGGGCCAACGGATCGGGTAAATCCACCTCTCTCAATGCGATTTGCGGCTTCGTGCGGCCGGCGTCCGGCTCCATCTCGATGGACGGAGCAGAGCTTGCCGGTCTCGCGCCTCACGAGATATTCCAGCACGGCGTTGCGCAGGTCAGTCAGAAACGCGATTTGTTTCCCGATCTGACCGTCGCCGACAATTTGCGCCTTGGGGCGATGCGGCGTGGGGGCAAGGCTGCGGCCCAAACGCTGGAGCAGATCTATGCCCGGTTTCCCCGTTTGGCCGAGCGGCGCAATCAGGCCACGCGCACGCTGTCAGGCGGCGAACAACAGATGGTTGCCATCGGACGCGCTTTGATGTCCGGCCCGCGTCTTTTGCTGCTCGACGAGCCGTCAGGCGGGTTGTCGCCCGAATTCTGCGAGGAGATCGCACAGCTTATGGATGGGCTGAAATCGGACGGCGTGACGATGTTGATGGTCGAACAAAACCTCAAGCTGGCCTTCCGCGCCGCCGACCGCTTCATTGTGTTGCGGGACGGTCTTGTGGTGGATGGCGGCGACGTGAAGGCGATGGAGGGCAATCACGATGCCATCATCAAGAATATTTACCTTTAAAAGAACAGGCACACAGAATGACAAACCAACACCTGCATGACGATCTGATCGTTTTCGACGGCCTTATCATCTCGAACTGGGACGAGTCCGTGTTTAAGGCCATGCGTGCGGGGGGGCTGACCGCCGCGAACTGCACCTGTTCGGTATGGGAAAACTTCCGCGACACGATGCTGGCAATCGGCCAATGGAACCGCATGTTCGACGATCACGCCGACCTGATCACCAAGGCCGTGTCGGTCGAGGATATTCGCCGCGCCAAGCGTGACGGCAAGACGGGCATCGTCCTTGGCTTTCAGAACACATCCGCCTTTGAAGACCGAGCGGAGTTCGTTGAACTTTTCAAACAGCAAGGCGTCGGCATCGTGCAGATGACGTACAACACCCAGAACCTTGTCGGCAGCGGTTGCTATGAGAGCACCGATAGCGGCCTATCGGATTTCGGCCATGACATCGTCGCCGAGATGAACCGCGTCGGCATGCTGTGCGACCTCAGCCATGTTGGCCCCAAGACGTCCGAAGAGGTCATTCGCGCTTCGAAAAAACCCGTCGCCTACAGCCACTGCCTGCCCAGCGGCCTCAAAGCGCATCCGCGCAACAAGTCCGATGAACAGCTTCGATTCATTGCCAATCACGATGGTTTTGTCGGCGTCACAATGTTCCCGCCCTTCCTCAAGCGCGGCAACGATGCGTCGGTAGATGATTACGTCGAGGCGATTGATTACATCGTGAACCTAGTCGGCGAGGATTGCGTCGGATTTGGCACCGATTTCACCATGGGTTATGGTGAGAAGTTCTTTGAGTATCTGAACCGCGACAAAGGTATCGGACGCCAATTGACCGAGATATGGAAAGTCGATTTCCCTGATGGCTTGGAATCGGTCGCAGATTTTCCCAACCTCACCGCCGCTATGCAGCGCGCCGGTTGGAACGAGGCAAAGATCCGGAAGATCATGGGTGAAAACTGGCTTGGTCTGCTTGATCGGGTTTGGTGATCACTGTGTAGTGATATATGCGTCCGACATACAGTCAAGCAATCGGCTATTCTGTCGCCACCTACGATCCATGGGAACCAGTGTGACTTGTCGGAGCGAATGCAATGCTTTTCACCGACAGAATATCTTGTGCTAGGTGGTGAACACTAGCCTAATTGTTTGAGCGCTGGCGCGCACCGACAGCCACGGATAACAGGACCACCCAACGCTGTCGGGTAAGCAATATGTCCACCACCATTCGTCTCGCCATCGCAAGCATCTTTGTCGGCGCCCTTGTTCTGGGCATCAAGACGCTGGCCTGGTGGCTGACGGGGGCGGTGGCTTTGCTGGCGGACGCCTTGGAGAGCACGGTCAACGTCGCGACGGCCATCGCAGCGCTCATCGCCATCCGTGTTGCCGCCCGGCCCGCGGATGCCTCCCATCCCTACGGGCACCACAAGGCGGAGCTCTTCAGCGCCGTCCTTGAAGGCGTGATGATCATCGTCGCCGCGCTGTTGATCCTGCGTGAGGCCTACCTTGGTTTTTTGGCGCCGAGAGTGCTGGATATGCCGATCGAGAGGCTACTCGTCAACGGTTTGGCGACGGTGCCTTTCGGAAAGTCGCCCAAGTTCGTGCAGTTACCGATAAAGATGCATCACAGCACATCAACTGCTTGCTGATCAATTTTGCGCGCCCGGGATCAGTTTACATATGGCGTCAAAATGGATGATGTTCTGATCGCCATAGGTATGGACATTGTCGATCTCTTACATTGTTAGAATCAATGGATTACAAAAAGCGGCTTACGTGGGTATGCCGTTCTAGCGATGCATTGCCAATGCGTACAAAAACTGGTCCGCGCTGTTGGCAGGGGAGCTTAACCCTAGCTTTGGTCACCGTCCGCAATTCTAACGTCTATTCCATCCAGAAGGGTGCTGAAGCGTTCTGGTGGATTGCGATCCGAAATGAGGATGTCATTGTGACGCAATGCCGGTTGGCGCAACGCGGGCCTGCGGTCCTGTGGTTCGAACTTTGAGTGGTCAACGGCCATAATCGTCCGTGAGGCGCTGCTAAACATCGCGTTGGCGATATCGACTTCGCATTGATCGTGCACTAGGAAACCTTTGTCGGCATCGACCATCGACGCTGAAAGAAGTGCATAATCGACCTGCATTCGCTCGATCACGTCAAAGGCCGAGCGATCAAACGCGGCGCCATCATGGTCACGCAGCTGCGTTCCCGCCATGGAAACCTTGTTGCCGGGAATGATCGCAAGTGTGCTGGCGACGAATGCGGAATTTGTCACGACTGTCAGGTGTTCGCGCGCCCGCAAGGCAAGCGCGATGAAGCCGGATGTTGAACCTGTGTCGATCGCAATGCTGGTCCCGTCTTCAATAAGTTCAACGGCTTTTCTGGCGATGGCCACCTTGGCGGCGCGGTTAAGTTTCATCCGCGCCAGAAAGGGGGGATCGGATGCGATGCGGTTGGACACAAGCGCGCCGTGGACCTTGGTCAGTTCACCGCTTTCGACAAGCGGCTGCGACACACGGCGGATGGTTTGATCAGACACGTCAAGAATTTTAGCCAGCTCAAGCACAGTAACCGTGCCGCGCATATCAACATTGTATAGAATCTGATCTTTGTATTTTGACATCAAGAACTCTTACACTGCCCGCGTGGTCGAAGAAATAGCCCAGATCCTTCGCGAGGCCAAATTCAACAAAAATCAACAATTTTGTTGATAAGCTGTTGATCCTTGTTAGCATGTGCTTTGAAAATCACATAGCGGATATTGCAATGGCACAGAATTCGGCAAAGCACTTGATCATCGGGGGCGGAATTATCGGGTGTTCGATCGCCTATCATTTGACGCGTATGGGTGAGAAAAATGTGGTGCTGCTTGAGCGGGCCAGCCTGACAGAGGGCGCAACGTGGCATGCGGCGGGTTTGGTCGGGCAGTTGCGCTCATCGCGCAATACAACGCGTATGTTGCAAAAATCCGTTGCGATGTATGACCGTCTTCAAAACGAAGAGGGGATGCAGTTTGACTGGAAAAAAACTGGATCTCTTCGTTTGGCGGCCACCAAAGAGCGGATGCTGGAGGCCAAAAGGCTGGCTACAATGGCGCGCAGCTTCAACCTGGACATGCAGATTGTCAGCCCCGCCGAGGCAAAAGACCTGTTTCCGCTGATTGATGAAAAAGGGCTGGAAGGGGCGGCGTTCATTCCTTCGGATGGATATGTCGATCCGGCCTCTTTGTGTCAGGCCATTGCAGGCGCGGCACGCAAACAAGGCGCGGATATCCGTCAGGGCGTCGAAGTGCTGGATTTTAGTATTTCGAATGGTCGCATCACCGCGCTTGAAACCACCGAAGGTCGATGGGACGCGCAAAATGTGATCCTCGCGACAGGAATGTGGAGCAGAGAGCTGGGCGCTAAACTGGGCATCCAGGTTCCTGCCTGCGCGGTGGAGCATCAGTATATTGTCACCGAATCGACCGGCAGCGAGATCGGGCATTATCCAACCCTGCGTGATCCTGAAAGGCTGGTCTATTACAAGCCCGACGTTGGCGGGCGTCTCGTTGTCGGTGGCTATGAAGACGGCACGCTGCCTTTTGGTCACAACGGTATCCCAGGCAAGTTCGTCCGGCAGCTTTTGCCCGAGAATCTGGATCGCTTCCTGCCTTTGGCCGAATTGGCCGGCAAGGTGACACCAATCATTAACGAGGTCGGCATCCGGCAGGTCATTAACGGCCCGATCCCTTACTCTGCAGACGGTGATTTCGTCATGGGCTGGCAGCCGGGAATCAAGAACCTGATGATGGCCACCGGGTTCCTTTATGGGATCGCGGCGGGTGGCGGCGCCGGTGAAATGATTGCTGAATGGGTTGTTGATGGAAAGCCCTCGCTGGATTTGTGGCCACTGGATGTGCGCCGTTTTGGACCGCATCATGGATCGCGAGCATTCATGTACCCGCGTGCGGTTGAGCATTATGCGCATCATTACAAAATGCGGTATCCGGGGCAGGAGCATGAAACCGTTCGCCAGTTGCGTCTGTCCCCGCTGTATCAGCGGCTCAAGGATCAAGGGGCGGTGTATGGATCCAAGAATGGGTGGGAACGCCCGCTTTGGTTCGCACCACAGGATGTGCCGCCTGTCGATCAACTTGATTTCCTGAATCCAGGTTGGAAGGCTTTTGCCGCAGAGGAACACAAGACTGTGCGCGAGCGTGTGGCCTTGATTGATCAATCAAGCTTTGCCAAGTTCGAAATCCTCGGCCCCGGAACCTTGGACATGTTACAAACCCTGTGCGTGTCCAATATGGACAAGCCCTTGGGCTCGGTCATCTATACGCAGATGTGTAACGACGCGGGTGGGATCGAAGCGGATGTTACCTTTATCCGTCTGGGGCTTGATCGGTTCTATATGGTCACGGGCTCTGGCTTTGGGGTGCATGATAGCGACTGGATCAAGCAACACTTGCCCAAAGGCGGATCTGTGCATGTGATCGATGTGACCAGCGGCATCGCTGTCATCAATATCGTTGGTCCAATGGCGCGAAAGGTTCTGGCGGCCGCGTCCGAAAGTGATGTGTCCGACGCGGCGATCCCGTTTTCAACAGCGCGCGAGATATTCATAGGCGCCGCACCCGTGCGCGCGGCGCGGATCGGCTATGTGGGTGAGCTCGGGTACGAGCTGCATATTCCCACCGAATACGCGGTCCACGTTTATGACACGCTTTGGGCTGCGGGGCAGGGACATGGTATCACCAATGTTGGATATCGCGCGATAGACAGCCTGCGGATGGAAAAGGGCTATGTCTATTGGTCTGGTGATGTCTCACCGGATTATACCCCCATCGAGGCGGGATTGGGCTTTCGTGTGCATCTGAAATCCAAAGCCGATTTCATCGGCCGCCCTGTGATCGAGACGCAAAAAAACGAGGGCGTTACGCGCAAGCTGTGTACGTTTGTGACGCCCGAGCATCTCTCGCTGACAGGCGGTGAAACGATCCTGTTAGGGGGGGAGGTGGTGTCTTTGGCAACGTCGGTCGGGTTTGGGTATTCTGTTGGCCAGACAATCTTGCGCGGTTATCTTGAGCGCGCGCACTGGGAAAAGACCGATTTCATGTTGGAAGTTTTTGGCGCGCATCATGCGATCACGCAGGTCGCGGGGCCGATGTATGATCCGCAAAACACTGCTTTGAAAGGGTGATAACCAAATGACAGACCATGCAGATCAAGTCCTGACAGCCCTGCGCAAAGCGCCATCATTCGCAGGTGTCAAAACCGTGGATCGCATAACCCGTCTGGGCGGGCTGACGAACCTTGTTCACCGAGTCGACATGGGTGACGTGTCGGTCATCGTTCGAATACCCGGTGAAGGAACCGAAGACTATATTGATCGCAAGGTCGAGGCGCATAACGCCCGTGCTGCCGCCGTCGCAGGCGTATCCCCCGAAGTCATCTATGCCGAGCCTGACTCTGGGCTGATGATTTCGGCAACGGTACCCGACATCGAAACAATGACCCCCGCGCTGTTTGCATCGCGCAAAGGATCGCCTGCAAGGGCCGGTGCCGCCTTGGCGAAGCTGCACCGATCAGGTGAGGTTTTCGAATTCCGGTTCGAGCCATTCGCAATGATCGAGGAATACCTGAAGATCCTTTCGACCAAGGATGTGACGTTGCCCGAAGGGTACGACGAAATCGTTGCAGAGGCCGAGCCAATCAAAGACGTTCTGGCCAATGCGGACATCACTTTGGCCCCCTGCCATTGCGATCCTTTGTGTGAGAATTTTCTGGATGACGGCCGTTTGATGTGGATCGTCGATTGGGAATACTCGGGCATGAGCGACCCATTGTGGGATGTCGGCGATCTTTCGGTTGAGGCAGAAATGGACGCCGCGCAAGAGGCGGAATTGATCGGGTCCTACTTTGGTCGCGAGCCGACGTCAGCCGAAGTGGGGCGCGTGGTCATTCATAAGGCGATGTGCGATCTGTTGTGGACGCTCTGGGGACTTATACAACACGCCGATAACAATCCTGCCGAGGATTTTTGGGCCTATGCAACGGGTCGATTCAACCGTTGTAAGGCGCTGATGCAGGACACAGAATTTCAAGCGCATGTAGACGCTGTGCGAGCGGGCTGAGCTCCGTAGCCCCTTGGCGGAAAACGCGGTAGGGGCAAGCCGATCACCTGTGGGGCATTCATTGCAGCATGGACCAAATGTAGCGCCTTGGCGCTACTTAGGCATGCCATTTGACAAGCATCTGCGACTGGAAACTACAATATTCACGAAGTTTTGTTGATTTTTGTTGAATTCACGCCGGAACACTGATGGAATGCCGGGATAAGATCCATGTCCGTAGGAGCAAAAGCCATGCTATGCTGGAGTAGTGGATCACAATAGGGAGCTAAATAATGAAATATCTTTCCATTGCGGCGGCGGCACTTTTGTCGGCCACACCGGCCTTGGCGCAAGAATCCAGTGATCCGATCAAGTTGACGTTGCATGACTGGTCCGGCCAGCTGGTGACAACGACGATCATGGGCGAAGTGCTTAAGGAAGCAGGCTATAATATTGAATACGTTCAAGCCGATTACATCGCGCAATTTGCGGGCCTGAAGACGGGCGATCTGCATGTTGCCATGGAAATCTGGGAAACCACAGGCCGCGAAGCGATGGACGAAGCATTTGCTACGGGCAACGTCGTCAACCTGGGTGAAACCGGAATGATGGCAATCGAAGAATGGTGGTACCCCAAATACATGGAAGAACGGTGCCCGGGTCTTCCGAATTGGGAGGCGCTCAAGGATTGTGCCGATGCGTTTTCAACGGCCGAAACCGCTCCCTTTGGTCGTTACCTTGGCGGTCCGGTCACATGGGGTGGCTTTGACGAAGAACGTGTCGAGGCCTTGGGGCTGGATTTTGAAGTGATCCACGCAGGTACGGATGCCGCCCTGTTCGCCGAATTGGAGGCCGCATATCAGCGCCAAGATCCAATCATGCTTTGGATCTATTCACCCCATTGGGCGCCCGCGAAATACGAGGGCAGCTTTGTTGAATTCCCCCCTTATTCCCCAGAATGCTATGACGACCCATCCGTTGGTCTGAATCCCGATGCGGCGTATGACTGTGGCAAACCCACCGGACCCATCTGGAAAGTGGCTTGGGCGGGTCTTGCTGACAAATGGCCAAATGCGGCCAAGACCATCGAAAACTTCAATATCGATAATGCCGCAATGGGCGCCATGGTTGCCGAAGTCGACCTGAACGGGAAATCTGTTGACGAGACGGTTGCAGAATGGATGGCAGCCAACACCGATACATGGTCTTCTTGGATCGTTAAGTAATCTATAAACGAGGGCCTGCGCGTGTTCATACCGGATGCGCGCAGGCCCTGCTAATTTCCGATTTGCAGCCATGACATTGGCCGCAATCTCCATCACTTGTTCTCTTCCGAGGCCCCAATGAAAAAGACGACCTTGCTAGAGTGCCGGGATGTATGGAAACTCTACGGCCCAGCGGCTGACGGCTATCTATCCCAAAATCCAAGTCCGGATTCGAATGATCTGAAGAAGGCTGGCCTGATTGGTGCCGTGCGTGCGGCCAATGTCGAAATACGCCAAGGCGAAATTTTTGTGATCATGGGCCTGTCCGGCTCGGGGAAATCGACGCTGGTGCGGTGTCTTTCTCGGTTGGTTGAATCCACTGCGGGCGAGATTTTCTTTGAAGGCAAGAACCTTCTGGACATGAGCGCCGAAGAACTTATTGAAATTAGACGCACGAAAATGGGCATGGTGTTTCAGCAGTTTGCGCTGCTTCCCCATTTGACAGTGCTTGAAAACACTGCCTTTCCGCTGGATGTTCAAGGCGTGGACAGAACGACCCGTGAGGCGCGTGCGCGCGAGGTTATTGAGCTGGTTGGTCTGAAAGGTCGCGAAAACTATTACCCTCGCGAACTGTCCGGCGGTCAACAACAACGTGTTGGCATTGCCCGGTCCTTGGTTGTTGAACCTGACCTGTGGTTTCTGGATGAACCGTTTTCGGCGCTTGATCCTTTGATCCGGCGTGAGATGCAGGACGAGTTCATGCGCCTGCAAAACATGCTGCACAAGACCATTGTTTTCATCACCCACGATTTTGACGAGGCCATCCGCCTTGCTGACCGGATTGCTGTGATGAAAGACGGAGCTATCCAACAAATCGCAACGCCAGAAGAATTGGTGTTGAACCCGGCAACCGAATATGTGGCCGAATTCACGCGACATGTCAGCCGCTCAAAGGTGATAACGGCTGGGTCTGTTGCGACGCCGCTTTCTGGCGACAGTTTTGCCGGCAGCGTTCAACACAATGACCTGATCGACAGTATCGCAGACCAAGTCGAGTCGTCAGAAACGCCATTTCAGGTGATGCAAGATGGCGAGGTCATTGGGCAGATCACGCGTCAGACTGTGGTTGATGTGCTTGTGGGGCGCCGGTAAATGCGGCGCTTGGCCAAATCGGGATATGTATTTTGGATCGCGCTATTCGCCATAACATGGGCGTTGTCCACTTTTTCCTTCGCGCTTTACAAAGCGCTTGATGCCCGCTGGATCATCCGGTTCCCAAAGCAATGGCAGCTTGAACTGGACGGCAAGATCAGTACGTTTCTGGATTGGTTGGTCGAAAGTGCGGGCTTTTACTTTTTCTCGTTTCGCGATCTCACCCGCGCCATTGCCGCAGTCATCGAGGCACCCTATCAGTTTTTCCGAAACCTTTTGATCGAAGGGTTTTCAAGCGGCATTGGCGAAACGGCGACACAGATTTTGCCATCACTTAGCTGGATTGCAGTTATCGTTTGCGTGACCGCAATCGGACGGTACGCACGCAATTGGAAATTGGCCGGATTGGTCGGCGCTTGTTTCTTATATCTTGCGGTTTTCGGGCAGTGGGAAAGTGCCATGATCACCTTGGCCTCTATCCTGATTGCCGTGCCGATCGGTGTTGTCGGAGGGGGCTTTCTGGGCATTGCGGCCTATCGTTTCGAATGGGTGAACCGGGCGTTGCGACCGATTCTGGACCTGATGCAGACGGTTCCGGTTTTTGCCTATCTTGTACCGATCCTGATCCTGTTCGGCTTTGGGCCGGTGGCCGCGCTTGTGGCGACCGTCATTTATGCAATGCCGCCGATGGTACGGATTACAATTATTTCGTTGCAATCAGTACCCGATGAATTGCTTGAGGCCGGGCGTATGGCAGGCTGTACGCAGCGCCAGATCATGTGGAAAGTGTTGGTGCCCTCGGCCACGCCTACGCTGATGGTAGGTGTCAATCAGGTGATCATGCTGTCGCTGAATATGGTGATCATTGCGTCCATGATTGGGGCCGGGGGGCTTGGCTTTGATGTGTTGGCTTCATTGCGCAGACTAGATATCGGCGGCGGGATCGAGGCCGGGTTGGCGATTGTCGTCATGGCCATCGCGCTTGATCGTGCAAGTCAGGCTTTTGCAGAGCGCAAATACCAAGCGGCGCTTACGGGCAATTTTTTCCAGCGTCATCCGCTTGCTGTTTCCGCGCTACTGGTGGTCCTTGGCACATCGGCCCTTGGGGTGGTTATTCCTGCTATTCAAACTTACCCGGATAGTTGGAGTGTGACGACCGGCCCGTTTTGGACGGATGCAATGAAATGGGTGAATATCAATTTCTTTGACGCCTTCGAGGCAATCAAGGTCGTCATCCTGCAATGGCTGCTTTTGCCGGTGAAAGGGTTCTTTTCCGGTATTCCATGGGCTTGGGGCATCATTGCAATGGGGTTGATCGGCTGGCGCGTGGGCGGTTGGACGCTTGGGTTGATGGCTGTCTTGATGATGGCATTCATTGCCGCAAGCGGCCTTTGGGCGAAGGCCATGGTGACGATTTACCTGTGCGGCGTTTCCGTCTTTATCGCAACCGTTATCGGCATCCCCTTGGGCATCTGGGCCGCCGAGAAGCCGCGCGCAGGCAAGATCATCCTTGGTTTTATGGACACGCTTCAGACCCTTCCCAGTTTTGTTTATCTGATCCCGGTGATCATGCTGTTTCGCGTCGGAGATTTCAGTGCGATGATTGCTGTCGTGCTCTATGCGCTTGCCCCCGCTGTGCGCTATGCGGCCCACGGTCTGCGCGAGGTTCCCGAACAAATTATCGAAGCGGGATTGATGGCGGGGTGCACGCCACGCCAGATTTTGCGTCGGATCAAACTGCCATTGGCAACGCCGCATCTGTTGTTGGGGTTGAACCAGACCACGATGCTGGCCCTGTCGATGTTGGTGATTACCGCACTTGTCGGAACGCGTGATCTTGGGCAGGAAGTTTACATTGCACTGACCAAGGCCAATGCGGGCGCTGGCATCGTGGCGGGTTTGTCTGTGGCCTTTATCGCCATCATCGCGGATCGGGTGGTTAATGCGTTGGCTGAAAAACAGCGTAAAAGGCTGGGCTTATAACCTGCGGTTTGCCCTGGACGCATGGCTGTTTGCGGCGGAGGTCTTCTTTGTGTGGTCCAAGTTTCAATTTCATCAAAGATGAACAAGACGCTGCCCTATGGGTGTGCATTGGCTGAGAATTGTTGTGCGCTTACGCAAGTCAATCGCTGAAAGGGCGCATCCCGTTCGACTTCAACGGCCAAGCCTTGGAGGATTGAGGCATGGTGATTGGAGTGATTGCGACCAAAACTGACTACCGGTTGCCGCCAATAACAGGGTGAAATTTCTGCATGAGGCCGATCTGGATTTCCCGCCAGACCCTGTGATTAGGGCGTGGGCGAACAACGACAGGTTCATGAATATCGAAAGCAGCATCGACACAATTGCTTTTGACAATTTCTGTCGATTTTCAGTAGAAAATGACGCATCGGCCCCTGCCGAACACTCATGTGATGACATGTTCTTTGAATTTATAGGTGATGGTTCACCGTTGGTCGACCATGCAATGGTTGCGCAGTTGCAAAACGAGGTAGGCATCGTGTGACAGGGCGCGTTGATTGTCGGATCGAAGTCCCCAAGCGGGCTGCCTGACAACCAAGGTAAGCCCCGCTGACCATTTTGCAAAACGAACTGTTTGGTTGTTTACATCCTTTCTATGATTGGTACGTTAATAATTGCTCAACAGGGGTGCACTGCTCACCTGAGACGGGGGACACTGGGCCGTAATGCAAGATAAATCATAGAGCCGATGTTGAGCCATGAATCCGGGAATGAGATTTATGGCATATCTCATTGGGGGCATTTGTCATATTTTGATGAATGAACGCGGGGTAACGTTGTTTGGCCCGCGTAACCCGGTCGGGAAAAATTCTTGGTCCATTGTTTGTGACAATCAGAAGGAAAGAAAAAATGCATGACTTTATGAAAATCGGAGCTTTTACTGCTGCAGCTGTCACTGCTGCGGCGGGCGCGTCTGCTGCCACATTGGATGATGTGCGCGCCGCTGGCGAGCTGGCATGCGGTGTAAGCGAAGGCGTTCCGGGGTTTTCAAACCCGAACTCGGACGGTGACTGGGTTGGCCTTGATGCAGACGTTTGCCGTGCGGTTGCCGCAGCTGTACTGGGGGATGCTAACGCCGTGCGCTATGTGCCGCTTGCCTCCAAACAAAAGGTTCTTGCCGTGTCCAGCGGTCAAGTTGACATGACCTCGCGTACAACCACATGGACAATGAAACGCGACTCGGCCGAGGGCGTCGATTTTACTGCGGTCGTCTATTACGATGGTCAGGGTTTCATGGTCAGCGCCGAAGCCGGAATCGAAAGCGCCAAGGAAATGGACGGCGCAACCGTATGTGTGACGACAGGCACAACGACCGAGTTGAACCTTGCCGATTTCGGACGCGCCAACGGCCTGTCCTTGGAGCCTGTGGTTTTTGAAGGCAAACGCGAAGCGGTTGACGCCTATGCGTCTGGCCGGTGTGACGCTCTGACCACGGACATGAGCCAGCTGGCCGCGTTCCGAACCAGCTTTGCCGATCCAAGCGCGCATAAAATTCTTCCAGAAGTCATCTCCAAAGAGCCTTTGTCACCGCTGGTCGCGCACGGCGACAACCAGTGGAAAGATATTGTCACATGGGTGGTCTTTGGCCTGATTTCGGCGGAAGAACTGGGCGTGACCCAAGCCAACGTCGCCGAGATGGCGGAAACATCCAAAGATCCAAACGTTCAGCGTATGCTGGGCACGTCGGGTGATACCGGCGGGCTGATTGGTTTGGAAAGCACTTGGATGGTTGATGCAATCAGCGCTGTTGGCAACTATGGCGAAATCTATGATCGCAACCTGACCGCGACATTGGGTCTGGAGCGCGGCCTGAACGAGCTGTGGACCAAAGGCGGCATTATGTACGCGATGCCTATTCGCTAACCCTGCTTTACGGGCTTGAAACTGGCGGTTGGCGATTCAGCCAACCGTCCTCAAATGTGACGTTCGGAACGTATAATGTCCCAATCCAAAAGCGCGGCGAAACCCCGCCTCTCGACCCAGACCGCTTGGTCTGTCCTGTCACAGGGGGCGGTTTTGGCCCTTGTCATGGGCATCGTGTATGTTTTGTTTTCCAATACGCAGGAAAACCTTGCGCTGCGCGGAATCGAAAGCGGGTTTGATTTTCTAGGCAAAGAAGCTGGGCTGCCGATTGGGGACAGCCTTATCGATTATGATCCGACGCGGGGCTATGGCTATGCGTTCTTGGTCGGTATCCTGAACACGCTTTTCGTTTCGGTTCTGGCAATTATCTTTTCCACGATCCTGGGTGTGTTTGTTGGCATCGCGCGTGTATCGCAGAACTGGCTGCTGGCAAAGGTGGCGGCAATTTATGTGGAAACATTACGCAACCTGCCGCTGCTTCTGACGCTGTTCTTTATTTATTCCGTTGTATTGGCGGCCTTGCCGCATCCGCGCGCGGCACTCGAATTGGTGGAAGGTGTTTACCTGTCCAAGCGTGGGTTTTATTTGCCGCGTCCATTGGCCGAAGACGGTTTTGTGATTTTCTTCATCGCGGCTCTGGTTGCTTTTGCACTGGGGCTGGCGTTTTGGCGGTGGGCGGTCATCCATAAATTACGCACCGGCACATCGGTGCCGGGGTTTTGGGGCGGAATCGGAATTTTTGTTGTCCTGACCGGCTTGGCCTATGTGCTGACAGGACGCCCGGTTGGCAGTGAGCTGCCGGTTTATGCTGGGTTCAACTTTAAGGGCGGCATCGCGATGAAGCCCGAGTTCGCATCTCTGTTGATCGGACTGGTTCTTTATACTGCCGCCTATATTGGTGAAAATGTCCGCAGCGGCATTCAATCCGTTCAGGCCGGTCAGATCGAGGCGGCGAATGCACTGGGCGTGTCCAGCGGGGTCGTGACGCGGATGGTGTTGTTGCCACAGGCATTGCGCGTGACCATTCCTGCCACCACCAATGACTATGCCAGCCTTGTCAAAAACAGCTCGCTTGCTGTGGCAATCGGGTATCCGGATATGGTGTCCATCGGCGGGACGATCATCGGCCAAAACGGGCAGGCGGTTGAGATCATCGCGATGTGGATGGCCGTGTATCTTACGATTAACCTCATCATTTCGATGGGCATGAACTTTGTGAACGCGCGCGTTCAGCTTGCCGAAAGGTGATGACATGACAGACGAAGCCCGAATTTTTCAGCCAACCCCCGCGCGCCCCGCCCCGTCAGGCAAGATCGGTGCGGTGGCATGGTTGCGAGAAAACCTGTTTGGCGGTTGGAAAGATACCGTGGTGACGGTGGTTCTTTTGGCGCTGTTGATCCTGACGGTTCCAAAGCTGATAGATTGGTTGTTCCTACGCGCAACCTACGTCGGGAACGCGGAGTTGTGCCGCCAGAACGGTGGGGCGTGCTGGCCCTTTATTATCGACAAGTTCAACGTCTTGATGATTGGCGTTTACCCGCAGGAGCTTGGTTGGCGCCCCGCCGTTTGTGCCATCGCACTTCTTGTTCTTGCGGGGCTGACCTATACCAACCGGATTCGCGGGATTGTTCTGATTGCCGCCTGGGCCATCTTGCCGGTGTTCGCGTTGATCATGATCGGTGGCGCGTTCGGTATGCAAGAGGTCGACCAGTCCCTGTGGGGGGGGCTGATGCTGAGCATCATGTTGGCGCTTGTCGGGGTGATCGTGTCGATTCCGGTAGGGGTGCTGTTGGCGCTTGGCCGCTATTATGGCTCGCCCGTGGTCAAATCGCTTTGTGTGGCGTTTATTGAACTGCTGCGCGGTGTGCCTTTGATCACTATCTTGTTTATGGCATCTGTGATGATGCCGTTGTTTTTGCCACCTGATCTGGTGATCAACAACCTGCTACGCATTCAGATCGCGATGATCATGTTTTCCTCGGCCTATATGGCCGAAGTGGTGCGCGGCGGGCTTCAGGCCATTCCGACAGGCCAGACCGAGGCGTCGCTGGCGCTGGGTGTGACGCGGATGCATACGATTGCGTTTGTCGTGGTTCCACAGGCGCTGCGCCATGTTTTGCCACCACTGGTTGGGCGCTGCATTGCATTGTTCAAGGACACATCTCTGGTCATCATCGTGGGTCTTCTTGATTTCTTGGGCATGATCAAAAACGCGGCCCTTGATACCACATGGCTGGGGTTTCAGGCCGAAGCCTATGTTTTCGCGGCCTTTGTCTATTGGGCCATCTGCTATAGTCTAAGTCTTTATGGTCGCGAGCTGGAACGCCGCGGTCCTGCCGGACAAAAACGTTAACACCGACATTCCGGAGACGATTATGTCCGCCAAAATCAAAAGCCACCTTGCCGCTGAAAAATCCGTCATCGAAATGCGCGGAGTAAATAAATGGTACGGGGATTTCCATGTTCTAAAGGATATCGATCTGACCGTCGCAGAAGGCGAAAGGATCGTGATTTGTGGCCCCTCGGGGTCGGGGAAATCCACGTTGATCCGTTGTATCAACCATCTGGAAGAGCACCAAGAAGGCACCATAACGGTCAATGGCACGTTGTTGGACAAGAACAGCAAGAACATCACCCAGATCCGCCGCGAAGTCGGTATGGTGTTCCAGCAGTTTAACCTGTTCCCGCATATGACGATCTTGGACAACCTGTGTTTTGCGCCGGTCTGGGCGCGCAATATGCCGCGTGCCGAGGCCGAAGATATCGCCAACCGGTATCTGGAACGGGTCGGAATCGCGGAGCAGAAGGACAAGTTTCCGGGGCAGTTGTCCGGCGGTCAACAACAACGCGTCGCCATCGCCCGCTCCTTGTGCATGAGCCCGTCGATCATGCTGTTTGACGAACCGACCTCGGCCCTGGACCCTGAGATGATCAAGGAAGTTCTGGACGTGATGATCGAGCTGGCGGGGACGGGCATGACCATGCTGTGCGTCACCCACGAGATGTCTTTTGCCAGATCGGTCGCGGATAGGGTCATTTTCATGGATGGTGGCGAGATCGTCGAAGAAAACACACCTGATGCATTTTTCGACGATCCCAAAGTGGATCGGACCCAGCAGTTCCTAAGCCAGATTCTGTCACACTAAAGCGTTACAAGATAAGGGTTTTTCCTAAACGCTTTAACCTGTCGGATCACGATACATCCGCGGGGTTTTCAACGTCCCGGCCCATGGCGGCAAGGTCTGCATAGCGATCACCGATCCGGTGGTGTGGCCGTCCACCTGTTGCCGCACCCAGCGCGATGACCAGTTCATCTGCGGCAGGAGCGTCATAGATCGACATCTGTACCGTCAGGTAATGGGACCGACGTCCGGTATCGTGTTTGTCCATCAACGGTATCTGGATTTGCGTGTTGGCCGGGCCGCGGGTGTTGGTGAATCCCAGATAGCTTTTCGCGCCGACGGCCTCGCGGTAAAAGTTTCCGAACTGAAGCGTATGAATGAGCGCCGAAGCATGCTCCATCTCGCAATCAATCCCTGCAATGCAGGCTTTGCCATAGGCCTGAATAGCGTCCCCCGATCCCGCCAGCGCGATCAGCTGATCGGTCAGCATCTTGCCCAAAGGCGGCGCCATGCGTTTTATCTCGGGGGCCAAATCCTCGACGTAGCCTTGACGCGCCCACGGTGAGGTTACCACTGCGGCGACACCGATCATGCGCAAAGGAGGTGTGGCCGAACGCGCACCATCTCGGTGGATGACTTCATCGAATGTGACGATTTTTCTTAGTTCCGGAAGCATTTTGTATCCTTGATATCAGTGATCTGCAGCGAAAGGAGCATGGTCTGTGAAGACATTGTCCAGAAAGGCGCGCAAGGGCGTGTTCACCGCTTTGGGGTTTTCCGCTAGTGCCATGTGGCGCAGACCGGGCAAAATGCAGGTCTGCGCCCCGGCGATCTCGGCGGCGATGGCGCGGGTCATGTCAGGGTTGTTTCCGTGATCCTCGTCACCTGTCATCACGAGGGTCGGGCAGGTAATGGGGGGCTGGGGGACGGTGATTTCATCCGTTCCATTCGCCAATACGGCGTAAATCGTATGATACACGTCTTTGTCGTTGGCGGTAACCCAAGAGCGCACCAGCCCCATCATCTCGGGGTTCTTGTTTCGGAAGTCGTCCGTGAACCAACGTTTTAACGCGGCCTCGACCGTGGAGGAAGGGCCGTCAAACCGGGCTTGCGCGACGCGCTCCAAAATGGCCGCCTGTGCCACCTCATCACGTTTGTAAGCAGAGTGCAGAATGGCCAACGCGGTAACTCGGTCCGGCGCTGCTTGCGCTGCGCGGCGTGCGATCATCCCGCCCAGAGAGAATCCGACAATGCCCGCGGCGTCGACGCCGATATGATCCAGCAGGTCAAACAGTTGTTGTGAGAACAAGGATAAAGACGGCGTTTCTCTGGGCGCGGGGCTTTCGCCGTGCCCCCATAAATCAAAGCTGAGAACGCGGTAACGATCGCTTAATGCGGGCTGCGTCCATTGCCAGCAGTGCAGGTTCAACCCCAGCCCGTGGATCAGAGCAATACAAGGCGCGTTGTCGGGGCCGGTCAGCTCATAGGCGGTGCCATTGGGGGCTGTCAGACTAGTCATAGGGCGCCTATCACCGGTACGGTTTCCCGCGCTGGCCAAATTATTTTTGCTTTGCACATCAAGTTTTCTCCCATGCAGGCAGGTTATGATCCTTATGAGATCACCGTATTGCGTATTTTCGACAAAGCATGGCGAAATTTCGATGATCAACCCAGAATGATCGTAAAGAATAGGACATGCGGCCAACGAAAGGATCACAGTATGACTGACATCCAGACCTACCAGATGCTCATCGACGGCCAATGGGTCGATGCATCCGATGGAGGCATGTTTGATAGCGTGAACCCTGCTAGCGGACAGGTTTGGGCTCGCATACCCGAAGCAACGGCAGAGGATGTAAACCGCGCCGTTCAGGCGGCACATCGTTCATTTAGCGAAGGTGCATGGGCTGGGATGATGCCTTCCGAGCGGGGTAAATGCCTGAGAAGGTTGGCTGATCTTCTTGTCGACAAGTCCGAGGAGTTGGGGCGCATCGAAGCGGTCGACACGGGCAAGATGCTTAAGGAAACGCGCTGGCAGGCGGCATATATTGCCGAGTTTTTTCAATTCTACGCGGGGTGCGCGGATAAGATTTGCGGTGAAACCCTCCCCATCGACAAGCCGGACATGTTTGTATTCACCAAGCGCGAGCCACTAGGTGTGGTTGCGGCGGTGGTGCCGTGGAATTCGCAACTGTTTTTGGTCGCCGTCAAAATTGGACCGGCGCTGGCGGCTGGCAATACAGTTGTGTTGAAGGCGTCCGAGCATGCGTCGGCGGCATTGCTGGACTTTGGTCGCTTGATTGAAGAGGCCGGATTTCCACCCGGTGTGGTGAATATCGTATGCGGGCATGGCGACCCTTGCGGGCGTAGCTTGACGGCGCATCCGCTGGTGGCGCGCATTTCCTTTACGGGAGGGGCAAATGCGGCCCGGCATGTGTTGGAAAACTCCAAGAATAATTTCGCCGAAGTCTCGTTGGAACTGGGTGGAAAATCCCCATTTATCGTCTTTGATGATGCCAATATCGAAAGCGCTGTAAACGCTTCGGTTGCCGGGATTTTCGGCGCTGCGGGGCAAAGCTGTGTCGCGGGATCGCGCCTGTATCTGCACGAAGATATCGCGGATGATTTCCTTGACAGTATGATCGCGATGGCGCGTGACATTCGCATTGGTGATCCGCTGGCAGATGAGACGCAAATGGGCCCGCTTTGCACTCAGGGACAGCTGGAGCACATCAAGGCCGAGGTGGCTCATGCCCAATCCGAGGGCGGCGCCGTTTTGACTGGTGGTAAGCCGCCGGAGGGTATGGAAGACGGCTTGTATTTTGAGCCAACAATCATTGAGTGCCCGCGTCAGGACTTGCGCATTGTCGATACGGAACTGTTTGGCCCTGTCCTGTGTGTTCAGCGGTTTAAAACCGAAGATCAGGTTGTCCAACTGGCCAATCAATCAGAACACGGACTGGCTGCCGGGATTTTCACGCAAAACAGCGCGCGATCATTGCGTATGGCCAATGCTGTTCGGGCCGGGATCGTTTGGGTGAACACCTATCGTGTCGTGTCGCCCATTGCAGAATTTGGCGGCGTCAAAGGGTCGGGCTATGGCCGCGAAAGCGGGTTTCAGGCGATGTATGACTACACACGCCCCAAGACAATCTGGATGAATACCTCGGACGACCCGATTTCCAATCCGTTCGTGATGCGTTGAACGTTGCGACAAAAGGGAGAAACTTTGATGAAATTTCACTTGGCAATCAATCTGGAACGGCTGGATGACAGTCTGGATATGACCGATGTCGCACGCCATACGATCAAAATGGTGCAGATGGCCGAAGAAGGCGGATTTGATATCGCATGGTCGGCCGAACATCACGCGCTTGAAATGACTATCGCGCCCAATCCGTTGCAAATTTTAACGTGGTGGGCGTCAGAAACGGACAAAATTCGGCTGGGGACAGCCGTTGCGACGGCGGCCTATTGGCACCCGATCAATTTGGCGGGTGAGGCCGCGTTTCTGGACCTGATCAGCGGTGGGCGGTTGGAATTTGGTATCGGCTCGGGGGCCTATCAACGCGAATTCGACCGGATGAAACCGGGCCTCAAGCAGTCAGATGGCTGGCGATATATGCAGGAAATGTTGCCCGCGCTGCGCGAATTGTGGAAGGGCGACTATGCGCACGATGGCGACTATTGGAAATTTCCAACCTCTACGTCCGTGCCCAAGCCCGTGCAGGCCGATGTGCCAGTCTGGGTCGCTGCCAGATCGCCCATCACCTATGATTACGCCGTGCGCAACAAGTGTCACATCAATTGCTGGCCGTTGACGCGCCCATTTGCCGAGGCCGAGCTGTACAAAAAACAACTGGATGAAGCGATAGCCAAGGCGGACAACGGTTGGTCCCCGCGCTTTGCCCTGATGCGGCACGCCTGTGTCTATGGCAACTCCAGCGATCGTGAGGCGGCACTCAAATCCATCCGCACCCTTTTGGGCCAATTCGAAAACCTATTTCGAAACGCTGGCGATGTGGTGAATGGCTTTCCCAAACAGACCCCGCTGGACGAGTTAGAAGGTCGCGAACAGTTTGATCCCGCTATGTTGGAGGAAAACCTGATGTTTGGCTCTCCGGATGCCTGTATCGCCAAATTAAAGCGTTACGAGGCGTTGGGCGTGAATGAATTTATTTACTACGCCTCTATGGGGCTGGACCATGAGACGCAGCAACGTTCGTTAAAATTGTTCTGCGACGAAGTTATGCCTGCCTTTCAATAGATTGGCGAAAGAAAGAATTTTCACAGCAGATGGACAGGCCTAAGCGACGGCGGCGAGGTTGATATCACGCGGTGTCGTCGCTTGGACCTGTCTGGCGGTGATGTTTCTTTTGCAGCGATGTCAGGAACTCGGACAACGTGCCGGGCCAACTGGGCGCGGATTGATCGTTGGGCCAGCTTTCGCGATACTCGGAAGGGCGGCGGCCGAAACACTTTTGAAACGAAAAGGCAAAATGCGACAGCGTGTTGAACCCTGACGCAGTGGCAATTTCGCGCACGCTAAGCGAGGTCGAGATCAAAAGCACCCGCGCGTGCTGTAACCGCAGTAACAGGCCGAACTGCACGACAGTGCAGCCGATATGTTTCTTGAAAATACGTTCCAGTTGACGTTGCGACGTTCCCAGAGAGGCTGCAATATCCGGCACACTCAGGGGGTCATCCATGTTGCGTTCCATCAATTCGATTGTTTTGCGCAGGATCGGGGCGAGGCTGTCATTCTCTTGCCCCATCAACCGTCGTTGGGGGGCAGTGGGGGCGCGGATGGGATGATAGATCATCTGATCTGCGATCTCGCCTGCAAATCCGGCTCCGTGAGATGTTTTAATCAGGCAAAGCATCAGGTCGACCCCCGCCAATCCACCTGCGCAGCTCATGATACGACCGTTGATGGTGTAGAGTTGTTCCAATACGTCAATATCGGGCTGGCTCTCCTGAAACCCCGGAAGCCAGGACCAATGCGTCGTCGCTTGACGGTCCTGTAACAACCCCGCGCGAGCCACAATATAGCACCCAAGTTCGACCGCGCAGATCCGATCACCGCGGCGTGCGCGCTGGCGAAGCCACGAAATCAGGGCGCGATTATTGTAATGCTCGGCCCCCCAACTGCCCAGTACCACGATTAGATCGACCTGTCCGACGGTCGAAGTGTCTGCCTTGACCGTCACGCCCATACCGTTGCTGGCTGTTATCTTTAGCCCGTCGAACGAGACCACCTCCCATGAAAATAGCGGGGTTGATGTCAGGTAGTTTGCTACCCGCATGGTTTCGATCATTGTGATAAGCGTTGCTAGGTTGAACTTGGGTACAACCACAAAGACAACATGGGTCTGTGCGTTCTTTGTCTCGCCAGTGTCGAGCTCGATTTCCATAACGCCCCCTACGCCCCGGCAATGATTGGTGCGTTTTATCGTCATTTTTGAATCGTGTCTGTAGTGATGGGAGGGCCGGAATGTTCGCCCCGCTTAATGCTGTCAAAGAGGCATAAGCGCGAGGCATTGTCATACGTCAGTTCACGAATCCCCCCATTTTGCAGTGCCTGCCAGAATTTTGACGCAATTTTTGAGTTTAAACGCAATTTGAATAAATTTGTATTCTAGGCTCCTGAGGTTTCACGTGCCGGTCGAGAAAATTATAAATGGTGACTTTTCGTCCGGGCTTGGCGGTTGGACAATAAACAACCCGACAGGGGGGGCCGGGCCTGTCATCCATGACCCGGGAAAGGTCTCCTTTAACTCGTCAAATGAATCCGTCTACGGGGACTCCATAGAGCAAAGCTTTACCGCGGCCATTGGCAGAACTCAGACCGTTCAGATGGATCTGATTGAAAACAACACTGGTGTTTCAAATCATAGCTTTCTTATTGAAATCATCGATTCCGACGGGGCCGTGATTGCTTCGCAAAATTATACGGTGCTGAACAACAGCACTGTGCATGTGAACTTTACCTTTGTCCCGACAACCGCGACATCGACCATCCGGATTACCAACACCAACGCGACAAATTCAGTAAATACAGACGGTAAAGTCGATAACGTATCCATCACTTGTTTCACGCGAGGGTGCCATATCGATGCTGAAAAAGGCCCAACCAAAATAGAAGACCTCAAGGTTGGCGATAGGATCATGACGTCCCACAATGGAAGCCAGCCGGTTCGGTGGATCGGATCGCGCAAAATAACAGCGGCTGAGTTACGCACAAACCCTAAACTGCGCCCTGTTCGCATTATGGCAGGGGCGTTGGGCCAAGGTCTTCCGCAGCAGGATTTGCTGGTGTCGCGTCAGCACCGAATGTTGATCTCTTCAAAAATCGCGGAACGGATGTTTGGCACGCGAGAAGTGTTGATACCGGCGATCAAGTTGGTCGGTCTGCCGGGGGTTTTCGTTGATGCTAGCATAGACGAGGTTGAATATTTCCACATACTGTTTGATCAGCACGAGGTTGTGTTTGCCGAAGCTGCACCATCTGAAAGCTTGTTTGCTGGTGAAGAAGCCCTAAAGACGATGTCTTCAGAAGCGCGCCAAGAGATTATCGAAATCTTTCCTGAATTGGCATGCGGCACTCGCATCTCAAAAGCGGCCTGTCTGATTCCGCCCAATGTGATGCAAAAGAAGTTAGTTCAACGGCATGCCAGGAACCGCAAGCCACTGCTACAGGCATACCACCCAACATCGCGATGCTAACCATTGCCGCTAAAGCGTGCTCATGGTTTTTGGGAATAGCGTGTAAGGCAGCAGTTAAAACTGTGCCTGAAAGGATGGCAGGCTTGGCTCTATGCAAGGAGCAAACAGGCCGTTTTGCGACGCAGGCCATTTGCGCCGGCGGCAAAGCGATTGCGCAAGCTCAGATTAAAAAGGGAAAGGGTGAGAGGCTGGACAACGACCCAAGCGGAGCTCGTTACGGCTGCTTCCTTCCGGATCTGACCGGGTTGGCGAGGCGCCTGCCCGCGCCAACCTCTCGAATCCTCATGTAAGGGGTCCAAGGCCGCTTGGCAAGGGTTGGGGCGGGCAGGTGTGTCGCAAATCGGAAGGGTCGCGAATGCCCCGTCAGATAGGTTTAGGACATCAACCCGGCGTGGCGCAGACCTGCTTCGACAAGGGTTTTGGTTTCATCGGCAAGGCCGGTCAAGGGCGAGCGGACCTCTTCGTTGCACAGTCCCAGCTTGGACATGGCGTATTTCACGCCAACTAGCCCCGGTTCAGTGAAAATAGCCTGATGCAGGGGCATCAAGCGGTCTTGCAACTGCAATGCTTTGGCATAGTCGCCCGCTTGACAGGCGGCTTGCAATTGACTGCACAGCTTGGGGGCGACGTTGGCGGTGACCGAAATGCATCCAACACCGCCTTGGGCGTTGAACCCGTGCGCGGTCGCATCTTCGCCCGACAGTTGGATGAAGTCAGGGCCGCATGTGATGCGCTGTTGGCAGACGCGGGCCAGATCGCCTGTTGCGTCCTTGACCGCAATAATGCGTGGCAACTTTGCCAACTGTCCCATTGTTGCGGGGGACATGTCTACGGCGGAGCGGCCGGGAATGTTGTAGATCACGATCGGCAACTCGCAACAGTCATGCAGGGCCGTAAAATGCGCGATCAACCCGCGTTGCGTGGGCTTGTTGTAATAGGGTGTGACAACCAGCGCGGCCGAAGCACCGACCTTGTGGGCGTGCTGCATAAAACGCATCGATTCCACAGTGTTGTTACTGCCGGCTCCGGCGACGATCGGGATGCGGCCATTCGCGGCGCGTACGACCTCTTCGACGACGGCTTCGTGTTCTTCATGGGTCAGTGTGGGGCTTTCGCCTGATGTTCCGACCGGCACCAATCCGTCACTGCCTTCGCCGATGTGCCATTCGACCAGTTTCTTGAGTGTCTCGAAATCCACGGCACCGTTCTTGAACGGTGTGACCAGGGCAGGCATTGAACCTTTCAGCATGAGACACTCCTTTTTTTCTCGTGGTATGGCCCCATATATACGGGGACGTGGGGACGCTCCAGTCTGGTGTGATGCCCACTGGCCGGGATTGGCCATGGACGCCGTTGCTGGGTGCGCTTAGGCTGGCGATGTCTATCCTTTGCAATGAGTGGAAATGCAATAGATGTTGCGAAATTTGGCCCTATTTGTGATGTCTTTTGTGATACTGATCGGCCACGGTCTACCTGGGCGGGCCGAAGCACCCGCAGCCACGGCACCGCGTCCATTGTCCAGTGCGCTGGAGGCATTGCAGGGCGGGCGCTGGGCGCGCGCGCAGGCGTTGGCCGAACGCGATGGTCCGGTCGCTCAGACTTTGATCGAATGGTATCGTCTTCGGGCGGGACGGGGCGGTGCGGATGAGGTCCTGACATTTTTGGAGACGCACCCGGACTGGCCGGGGTTGGAACGCATTCGCGAACGCTCGGCAGAGGCGTTTGAAGATGCCAGCGACACGCAGATTCTAGCGCTATACAAGGGGGGCGAACCTCAGTCGGGCGAGGGTGTGCTGCGCTACGCTGCGGCGCTGAGCGCGAACGGCCAAACAGGCGAGGCCGAGGCCAGCGTAGTCAAAGCATGGTTGACGTTTGATTTGACCACCGAAGAGCATGTCGCGTTTTTGAACGCCTATGGCTCGCTTTTGGCCCCGCATCACGACGCACGGATGCGGATGACCCTGTGGCGCGGGCTGAAGGACAGTGCGTTGATGCTACCGATGGTGAGCGACGAAATGCGCGCGATTGCCGATATCCGCCTGATGGCGCAGGACGGGCATCGCGGGTTAGAAGCCAAGATTGCCAGCCTTCCCAAGGAGCTGCGCGATGATCCGGGTCTGGCCTACGATCAGTTCAACCGCTTTATCAAGCTGAACAAGGCCGAAGAGGCCATGGAGTTGATGCAAAGCCAAAGCCAGATCGCAGGCGGTCTGGGGCAGGCGTGGCGCTGGGCCGGATGGCGGCGCGATTTTGCCCGCCGTATGATGCGCGCTGACAACCCCGAGCGTGCATATGACCTTGCGGCCCACCATCAACTGGTCGAAGGCGCGGCCTATGCCGATCTTGAATGGTTGTCGGGATTTCTGGCGTTACGGTATCTGGGAGATGCGGAATTGGCTCTGGATCACTTCCAGCGCCTGCGCGCGGCCGTTCAGACGCCGATTTCATTGGGCCGGGCGGGGTATTGGATCGGTCGCGCGCAAGAGGCATTGGGCGATGCCGAAGGCGCGCAGATCGCCTATGCGCAAGGGGCCGAACACCAGACCAGCTTCTATGGGCTTCTGGCCGCAGAGCGCGCAGGGATCCCCTTTGATTCCGAGTTGGCGGGCGCAGAGGAATTTGCGCCGTGGCAACAGGCCGATTTCGTGAACACGCCATTGTTTCAGGCGGGCGCGTTGTTGCTGCGCGCCGGAGAGCTGAACCTGTCCGAGATGTTCTTTGTAGCGCTGGCCGATACGTTGGATCGGACCGGATTAGGACAATTGGGCGCGGCGCTGGAGGCGCTGGAACAGCCGCATCTGCAGGTTATGCTGGGTAAGGCGGCAGCGCGGCGCGGTATTGTCTTGCCCCGACATTATTATGCATTGCACCCTATGACCAAGCTGAACCTGCCCGTGCCAATGGAAATGGCGCTGGCTATCGCCCGGCGAGAAAGCGAATTCGACTTCCGCGTTGCCAGCGGGGCAGGGGCACAAGGGCTGATGCAGTTGATGCCGGGCACGGCAAGCGATGTTGCCCGTGATTTGGGGCTGGAACACCAGCGTGACCGCGTTTTGAGCGACTGGCGATACAATGCACAACTGGGATCAACCTATCTGGCACAGTTGTCTCAGCGGTTTTCAGGGAATGTCGTGATGATTTCTGCCGGTTACAATGCCGGTCCGGGCCGCCCGTTACGCTGGATGGAGGAACGCGGAGATCCCCGAACAAGCGCGGCCGGAGGGCAGCTCGACATGATTGATTGGATCGAACAGATCCCCTTTGATGAGACACGCAATTACGTGCAACGCGTCGCCGAAAGCCTGCCGATTTATCGCGCTCGGCTGGGGAAACCGGCCCACCCCGTTCCGTTCAGTGAAGAACTGACGGGGGCGACGATTTGGGTCAAGTAAGGTGCGCTTAAGCGCACCTTACGCCATCGGCCTGCATTTAAGCGAGGCGAATGAACGTCCGGCGCGGGGATGTCTATGGGGTTAGTGGCAGGGAATGCTTGCGTCGCGCGGGCGCGCTTGCGAAAACGCCTGCGACGGAACGCTCTGTACTGGGCTGATTTCTTGAAGGCGCGACGTCGCTGTTGGTTCACAATTTTGTAGGAGACGGCCCTCGATGCGCACCGTTTTGATCACTGGCACCGCCGGATTTATCGGTTTCCACCTTTCCCAACTTTTGTTGAAGGAGAACTTCCGCGTCATCGGGTATGACGGCATGACCGATTACTACGATGTGCAACTCAAGCGGCACCGCCATCAGATATTGCTCCAGAACCCGAACTTCTCCTGCGAAGAAGGTATGTTGGAGGACATGGACAAGCTGCATGCACTATTCCTGCGCGAAAAGCCGGATATTGTCGTGCATCTCGCCGCGCAGGCTGGCGTGCGCTATTCACTGGAAAATCCGCGCGCCTACGTTGAATCCAATATTGTTGGTACATTTAACATCATGGAATGCGTGCGCGAGTTCGGTGTCGAGCATCTGTTGATGGCTTCGACATCGTCGGTATATGGGGCCAACACGGACATGCCGTTTCAGGAAATCCACAAGACGGAAACACCGTTGACGCTTTATGCCGCCACCAAAAAGGCCAACGAAGAGATGGGCCATTCATATGCGCATCTTTGGAAAATTCCGACCACGATGTTCCGGTTCTTCACTGTTTACGGCCCGTGGGGGCGGCCCGATCTGGCGCTGTTCAAATTTGTGCGTGCCGCGTTGGATGGTGAGGCGATTGACGTGTATAACAACGGCGACATGGCCCGCGATTTTACATATGTGAGCGATCTGGTGCGGGGTATCCGGCTGTTGATCGACACGCCGCCGGTGGAGCCCGAAACGCCTGAAGATATCGCACCGGGTGACAGTCTAAGCCCCGTGGCACCTTTCCGGACGGTCAACATCGGCAACAACAACAAGGTCGCGTTGATGGATTTCATCCGCGAGATTGAGGCGTCCTTGGGCATAGATATCAAAAAGAACTTTATGCCCATGCAAAAAGGCGACGTGCCCGCAACGTGGGCCGACAGTGATCTGTTGCAACGGCTGACCGGGTATAAGCCCGAAACAACCGTGAAAGACGGCGTCGCCCAGTTCGTGGAATGGTATCGGGCGTATTACTCAACCTGATATATGAGCCATGGTTCGTGCGCGGCCTATGAGACAGGGTTTGGCGGTGCAGGTCTGTGCGAAGCCCTAACACCGGCAACCTGTCTGGCATTTTATCCCGGCCCGTACCGCATGACCACGTGTGACTGTGTCGAACACAAAGTGCCGCGGGCAGGCTGGGGGTCAGGTTTGCCATAATAGAATTTACCCCAAATTTATGATACCTTGGTGCAATAATTCGCGCCATTTTGCGCATGTATCTGTTATTTTAGGAGAATTTAAATGGCAGTCATTACCGGCGCATTGGCCAATCGCTATAACATAGACGACCTTATCAGTCCCTTGTTCCGTCTGAATGCGGTGTGGGGGATTGGGGCGGTAACTGTTGGATCGCGCAGTTTCGTTTACGCCATCGGCGGAGGTGATAGCGGATTCAGCAGTTTTGAGCTGCTGCCCAATGGTTCGCTGATCAACGTCGAAAACTGGAGTGACAACGACCTGAGCGAGTTAAGCGATCCGTACACTGTACAGTCGGTTACGTCAGCCACCGGGACGTTCGTGTATGTCAACAGTCAGAATGGGGTTACCGCTTTTGAGGTGGCGGATGATGGAACGTTGACGCATCTACAGACGATTTTGGACGATGCCACGCTCAATCTCGCGGCCGGGTACAGGAAGATGGCGGTGGTAGAAGTGGGGGGGGATACCTATCTGCTGGCTGGAGGGTATTCTGATGATGGCATTAGCGCCTTTGCGGTTGCTGCGGATGGCACCCTGACCAACACCGATAACATCAGCCATGCCACGGCCGGGCCTGGTTCGCTTTTGGGTGGATCGGGGGAATTGTCGAGCGTGACTGTGGGCGGCAATAGCTTTGTTATTGTCCCGAGCTATAACACAAGTTCCGTAATCGTTTTACAAGTTGAGGCCGGTGGCACGTTCCGCGTGACTGATCAGGTGACTGACTCAGGCGGGCTGAGAATGGCTCAAACCTGGTACTCTGCGACCGCGGTGATCAACGGAGTGGGCTATGTCTTTGCCAACAGCCATAATGATCAAGGTATCAGCGTTTTTCGAATCGACAGTAGCGGAAATTTGACCAACGTTTACAATACTGGCTCTTACGAAGCATTAAGCCTGCTTGGTCTGCGCAGTATGACCACCTATGAGTTGGAGGGGGAAACCTTTTTGACGGTGGCGACAGGTGGAGCCGCAATGCCCGAAGACCAGGGCGCTATTATTTTTCACGTGGATAGATTTGGTCGGCTGACCGAGACCGAACGGGTGATGGACAATGTGCCGGGGTTGGCACTGGGGCGCGCTTCGAACAATGACTTCATCATGGTGGATGGTGTGCCGATCCTTTTGGTGTCAGGGGTCAGCGATGATGGTTTCTCCAGTTTCGAGGTCGGCGGCAATGCAGATATGCTGCTGGGTACATTGGAAGACGACACGATGCTGGGGCTGGGCGGCGACGACACCATAATTGGCGGCGGTGGTGACGACAGCATTCTTGGCGGACGCGGAGACGATGCGCTTAACGGCGGTACGGGCGACGACACCTTACTTGGACAAGACGGCGATGACTTGATCTATGGCGGTATCAATCCGTCTGTGCCTGCCATGTCCGCCGTGCAGTTGAACCCGGGCGCGACCGGCAACCAGTTCCTGTTTGTGGACGATTTGGATTTCACTTCGGGTAACAACATTACCATTGAGTTTTTGTATCAGGCGATGGACGAGGAACCCCTGGATCGCACCACGTTCTTTTCTTACGAGACGAGTACAGGAATCAATAATCTTGGATTGCTGGCGCGCCATACCAATGACAGGGATATCTGGATTTACAGCCTGGGCACGCCCTTCAACACAGGTGTTTCCAGCGCGATGCTTCAGGATGGTTTGGTGCACCGCGTGTCCCTTGTTCAGGATTTCGCAGACAGCGCCATACGGCTTTTTATCGATGGGGCGCTTGTTTACGAGCGAATATTCGACGAGGTGGGAATTGCACCGGGCGGCCAGCTGACCTTTGGTCAGGAGCAGCAGGGGCAAGGCGCGCCTTATGACAATAACCGCGAGATGAAGGGCTATCTGGCTGATATACGGGTCTGGTCTGATGCGCGCACGGAAGAAGAAATCGCCCAGAACGCCTTTGGCCAGCTTCTTAACCCCGGCGCCGTCGCCGGGATGTATGCCAATTGGCGCCCCGATCCCGCCAATTCCACGACGATAGTCGACGCCGTTGGCGGCGATCCATTAATCCGTGGGGCTGTCGGTGGTGGAGCTTTGCCCGCCATCAGCCCGTTTGACAGTGGCGATCATGCCGACGATGGCAACGACACAGTTTATGACGGGCGCGGCGACGATACCGTCTATCTGGGCGGCGGAGACGATCTGATCGTGGCCGGAGGCGGCGCGGATGAGTACCATGGCGGCGACGGCAGTGATTTTATCGACTATTTCTACAGTTCGGGTAGCATCGATATCGATCTGGCGGCGAATAGTGCCACAGGATCATGGGCCAATAATGACACGATTGAGGATTTCGAAAGCGTCGGCGGCTCGGACAATGGCGATGATACGTTGCGTGGCACTGATGGCGACAATCAGTTGATTGCACGTGGCGGCAATGACCGGGTTTATGACCGGGGTGGCGACGATTTCGTCAATCTGGGTGAAGGCGATGACTATGTTCGCGCCGGGGGCGGCGAAGATTCGTATCTCGGGGGCAGAGGCACGGATTACATCAGCTATTACGACAGCACAGGTGGCGTGAATGTGAATCTCGAAACCAACGCAGTGTCGGGATCATGGGCCAGCAACGACATGATCAGCGGTTTCGAAGGCATATCGGGGTCGAGGACCGGCGATGATACGATCTATGGCACTTCGGGCGATAATGTAATCCGTACCTACGGTGGCGATGACGACGTGTATGACGGAAGCGGTGACGATGTTGTCGAACTGGGGAGTGGTGACGACTATGTTCGCGCGGGCGGTGGTGCCGACACCTATGATGGCGGTGCGGGAAATGATTACATCAGCTATTATGACAGCACGGGTGGCATTCAACTTACTTTGGGAGCCGGGGACAATCTTGCCAGTGGGTCATGGGCGAGCAATGACGATGTAAGCAATTTTGAGAGCGTGTCTGGTTCTGGCACCGGTGACGACATCATCACTGGCAGCAGCGGCGCGAATGTGATTCGCACCTACGGTGGCGATGATGACGTTTACGACGGAAGTGGCGATGATTTGGTTCAGCTGGGTTCGGGTGATGACTATGTCCGCGCAGGCGGTGGTGCCGATACCTATGAAGGTGGATCGGGTGATGACTACATCAGCTACTATGACAGCTCGGGTGGTGTGAATTTGGACTTTGAGCTTGCGGGAAATACCGCGACGGGGTCCTGGGCAAACAATGATTATGTCACCGGATTCGAGAACGCGTCGGGGTCTAACACCGGGGATGATACGCTTCGCGGGACATCCGGCGACAATCGGTTACGCGGCTATGGCGGTGATGACCGGTTGCATGGGCGCGACGGCGACGACAGCTTGATTGGCGGCAACGGCGATGACTCACTTTATGGCGGATCGGGCGGAGATACGATGCGCGGCGGGGCCGGGTCCGATTTCCTTGATGGCGGAGGTGGTGAGGGCACAGATATGCTCTATGGCGGGGATGGCGCGGACCAGTTTCACTTTGATCGGGGTGAAGGCAATGATGTGATTGCCGATTTCCAGAACAATGTGGACGTGATCGAGTTCGACAATTTCGGTTATCTCAACACGGCGGTGGATGCGTTGGCCTATGCAACCAACATCTCTGGCGATGTTTTGTTTGACTTTGGCGCGGATGGCACTGTTCTGGTTGAAAATGCGACGATAGCGCAATTGGCAAACGATATCGACATCGTCTGATCCACGGCGCGTCAAACGCGCGGGAGGTTGCGCTCCTGATTGGGCGTGAGCACCTCCGCCTCGGGCATCGAGTTTGGCGCGCCCTGCATCACCCAGTCTGCGGCCAGTTGCCCAATGACCGGGGCCAGCTGGATTCCATACCCCCCCGCACCCGCCGCCGTGATGACGGTGGGCTCTGATGGATCAACCGGGCCAACAAAGGGACGGTCATCGGCCGTGACCGGATACAGTCCGGCCCATCCCCGACCCAGTCGGGCCCCCGGCAGGTCCGGCAAGCGATCCAAAAGCAGTTCGGCAAGGGCGACTTTCGAGTCCTCATTGCATTGGTCGTTGTAAGCATCTGGATCTTCGGGCGAGGATGTATCGACCTTGTGGATTTCAGCAATCAAAGCGGTCGGTGCCTCGTGGCGAAAGTTCAGGCCGGTTCCTTGACCATTTACCAAATCCATCACCATTGGCATGGTATATGCCAGCGGGTGATCTAGGTGGATGGTTACGGCCTCGTGGCGTTCGGGGTGGATATGCAACGTTTGCCCCAACATAGCGGCCACCGCGGGGGCCCAGGCCCCTGCAGCGTTCACGACCATATCGCATCGGATGATGTCATCACTGACCCCAAGACGATACCCGCCGCCCGTGCGAGTGACATCCAAAAGACGACAGAACTGGCGCACAGTACCGCCGCTTTCTCGAACCATCTGGGCCAGAAGGCTGCACATTTGGTGCGCATCAATAAACCCGTCGTCCGGGCCAAGGATGCCGCCGGCCAATCCTTGGGTGCTGAGGTGGGGCACGATTTTCTTCAGTTCGCCTGCCTCATGAAGATGCGATTTGAAACCGGCGCTGTCCTGTAGCTCCACGGACTGAGCCAGCAACGCCATTTGATCAGCTGTACGTGCAAGGCGCAAATAGCCGATACGTTGAAAGTTCAACCCCAAGGTTTCCCAGTGCCGAAACTGGCGCAGGGCATGCACGCGCAGTTTGATGTCGAATGCATCGCTATATTGTGTCCCGATGACCCCGACAGACCGCCCGCTGGATCCGGAGGCAATGGCTCCCGCATCCAGAACCGTCACGCGTGCGCCTTGCTCGCTTAGATTGATCGCACAGGACAGGCCCAAGGTTCCGGCACCTATGACGACGATATGAGGCGAGGTTGGTCTGGGCATGGCGATATCCAAAGATGTCTGACCATAAGGCTAATCGGGTTTGCGACGCAGTTTAAGGGGAAACGCCGATATCGGGAATAAATGCCGTTTACTGATGGCGTCTCAGTTTGAAGTAGCTTTTTTCCTATTTGGTCCACGCTTCTTAGGGTTGGCGCACGGGCGACGATCGGGCCGACGATCCACGCTGTGTCGTGTAGTGTTTCGCTGGCGCCATTAGTCATTGCAGGTGTGCATTTCAGCGTCTTGTGAATGCGTACAGTATTGTAATGCACGAAATTCAGGCGCACCATATGCTGGCGCTTCTGAAGCTTCTTGCTCAAGCCGTTGGTCAGGCGTGCCCTCTAGCGTTTTCAGCTAGGCCTTGGGGCCGTCTGTGGTGAGTAGTTGCACCCGGTTTGCTAAATGCTGACGTCAGACAGGGTCTATTCAGACACATGGATGATACACCCTCCGGCGGGCATATTTGGTTCCAGAAGATGAGGGGGGACTGTTAACTTCTGGCGCGCATGCTATGGAGCGCGCTATGACCCTGCGTTTTCCAGAATTCAGCCGCGAGATGCGGCGTGGCGATGAGCCTGCTGTCGAGGATTTGCTGAGCCGTGCCTTTGGCGGAGTAGCCGAGGCCGAGTTGATAAAGACCTTGCGCCGGGGCGGCGATATCGCGGGCGAGGTTGTGTTGCCGTTTCAAGGCGGGGTCGTTGGATATTATGCGTTGAGCCAGATGAAAGCGCCTGTTGGCTGGTTGTGTCTGGCACCGGTCGCCATCGCTCCGGATTGGCAGGGCAGCGGGCATGGGCGGCGTTTGATCGGTATGTTGGCGGAATGGGCGCGGCTGAGCGAGACCTATGTCGTCGTGTTGGGGCAGGTGCCGTTTTACAGCCGTGCCGGTTTCAGCGCAGAGCGGGCGGCGCGTTTGATATCACCTTATCCGGTTGCGCATACCCTTTTGGCAGGCCCCGGAGAGGACGCGCCCGAATTGGCATTAATCTATCCCAAAGCGTTCAAGGCCTTGTGATGCGTATCGTTGTTTTAACGGCATTGGCGATGGTGCCCTTGGCGGCCAACTCGGTGTTGAACCGGATGGCGTTGGTGGGCGGTGATATCGATCCGGTTAGCTTTGGAATTGTCCGCCTGTGCGCGGGCGCGGTTGCCTTGATGGTGTTGGTGGCCGTGTTGCAGGGCGGGTTGCACTGGCGAATGCTGGGGCTGGATCGCTGGACCCGTTGGGTCGGGGTCGGATCGCTGTTGCTTTACATTTTCGGATTTTCATTGGCGCATCAGGCGCTGGATGCCGGGTTGGGTGCATTGATCCTGTTTGGGGTTGTGCAGATGACGATGTTCGTTGGCGGCGTCGTACAACGTGAACCGCTGCCGCCATTGCGCTGGATCGGGGCCGGGGTGGCCTTTGGCGGGCTGATCTGGTTGCTGTGGCCCGGCGCGGGCTTGCAGATCAGTACAGCGCATGGGGTGTTGATGGCTGCTGCCGGAGTGGGCTGGGGTGTCTATTCGTTGGCCGGACGGGCCGGTGGCGATCCGATCATCGGCACGGCGGCGAATTTTTTGTTGGCCGCGCTGGCGGCCCTGGCGATGAGCCTACTGTTGCCGAATGACGCGCCCATGCAGATCACCGGCGGCCGGGGGGTGGCATTGGCGATCCTGTCAGGGGCTGTCACATCGGGCTTGGGCTATGCGTTATGGTATTCTGTGTTACCGCATCTGGCCGCATCGGTGGCCTCGGTGGTGCAACTGAGCGTTCCTGTCATGGCCATGGCGCTTAGTGCAGTCATACTGGGCGAGGAGGTGACAGCTCAGTTCATTCTTGCGGCGGGGCTGGTTCTGGGCGGTGTCGCGCTGTCGCTGATACCGGGGTTGTCTCGCGGCAAGGAACGGTTGTAACGCCGGATGGATGTGCCCCGGGGCTGACCGGGGGGGCTGAATGGCGAGCGGGCATCACATCATTCGGCCACGCGGATCGCGACGATCTCCAGTTCGACAGTGCCGTTGGGTTTGGGCCAATCCACCACGTCGCCGGGCACGGCTTCTAGGAGCGCGCGGGCCAAGGGCGAGGGCGCGGCGATCAGGCCGCGTGACGGGTCGGCCTCGTCTTCGCCTACGATATGATAGGTGGCGGGCACGCCGTCTTCGTCCAGCACATCGACAAGCGCTCCAAACTGCACGCGGGTGTATCCCGACTCGGCCGGGGTCACCAGTTGCGCCGACGCCAGACGTGCCTGAACGTAGCGCAAATCCCTTTCGGCCACAGCCAGCGGATACAGCGTTTCGGGGTCGTCGCCCTTTTTGCGCAAGCTAAGGATCTGTGCTTCTAGCGCATCTTTGCGTGCAGCAAGCTGGCTCAGCCCGGTCGGGGTGACATGGTTGGGATGCGGTGAAATTGCCAGATCATCCAGCCGCTGGGGGGCGCTGCTGTCTTCTTCTTTGGTGAATGCCTTGCTCATCTTGGCCTCATTGGGTGGCGGGGGTTTGTACAGCCTAGTTTAAATTGAGCCGAGTCGGGGGAGAATTGCACGTCTGCCGTGCCCGTGGCGGCAGGTGGCCGTCGCCCGCATCTATCCCGCAGCGGGGTATGACGTGGCGAATGTCGCGTTGGGGGCTTTCTAAGGCAAGCACAAACGCATATTTGAAACCCATGAAGATGCCCGCGATCATAATGGCCTTGATGCTTGGCACGGGCGCTGTGTCTGCTGAAGCTGTGTCTGGGGAGTGCGTGATCCTTGTGCATGGTCTGGCGCGCAGCGATGCCTCGTTTCTCGTATTGCAGGAGGTTCTGGAAGCGCGGGGAATGCAAGCCGTATCGCCGACCTATCCATCAACCGAAGCGCGCATAAAGACGCTTGCGGATGAGGTTCTACCGGGCGCCGTGGCAACCTGCGCCGACAAGACGGTGCATTTTGTTACCCACTCCATGGGAGGGCTGTTGCTGCGGGTCTGGCTGCGCGACAACCGCCCCGAACATCTGGGGCGAGTGGTGATGCTGGGCCCGCCGAACCACGGTAGCGAAGTGGTGGATGAATTGGGCGGTCTGGAGCTGTTTACATGGTTGAACGGCCCGGCGGCGCAACAGCTGGAGACAGGGCAGGGCGCATTCACTGAAGGCCTGCCCCCTGTTGATTTTCCGCTGGGCGTGATCGCCGGAACGCGCTCGCTCAATCCCTATTTTTCGGTGCTGATCGAGGGGCCGGACGATGGCAAGGTTTCCGTCGCTTCCACGCGGGTTGAGGGCATGGCCGATCATATCGAGTTGCCAGTGACTCACACCTATATGATGAACAACCCGATGGTCATAGCACAGGTCGAAGAATTCCTGAGCAACGGCGTTTTTGACCACGATCTGGAGTTGACCGATCTATTTTGGCGGGGAAGCAAGTGATGCTTGAGTTTTGTCTGACTGGCGCCGAGGTGCTGCATCCCGATGGTCTTAGAGATGCGCCCCTGTCCGTTGCAGGGGGCTTTGTTGTGGCTGATGGCGGGCGTCGAGTGGATCTCAGCGGATACTTGGTTCTGCCCGGTATCATTGATGCGCATGGCGACGGGTTTGAACGTCATCTGGCCCCGCGTCGCGGCGCAATGAAGGATATCGACCAAGGGTTGATTGCCGCCGAGGCCGAATTGGCGGCCAACGGTATCACCACCGCCGTTCTGGCCCAGTTTTACAGCTGGGAAGGGGGGATGCGTGGCCCCGAGTTTGCCCAGCGGGTGATGGCAGGCATCGCTCAGGTGCGCGGCGCAGTCGTGACCGATCTGCTCACCCAGCTTCGGTTTGAAATCGCTATGCTGGATGCCTATGCCGACATGCGCAGATTTGTTGCGCAGCACGATATCGGATATGTCGTGTTCAACGATCATCTGCCGCATGACGCGCTGGACAAGGGCAAACGCCCGCCGCGCCTGACCGGACAGGCCTTGCGCATCGGGCGCAATCCCGAAAAGCATTTGGAGATGATGCAGGAATTGCATGCGGGCATGGACGCTGTTCCTGCCGCGTTGGACGGTTTGTGCGCCGATCTGGCGGCTGGCGGTATCCGCATGGGCAGCCATGATGACCGTACGGGCTCGGGCCGGGCGGCGTGGCGGGCACGCGGCGTGGCGATCACCGAATTCCCCGAAACGCCCGAGGCGATCGAGGCCGCACATCTATCGGGCGATCCGGTAATCATGGGTGCGCCCAATGTCGTGCGTGGTGGCTCACATAACGGAAATGCCAGTGCCGCCGAGATGGTGATGATGGGGCAGGTCGATGCCTTGGCGTCGGACTATCATTATCCTTCGATGAAACGGGCGGCGTTTTTTCTGGCGGACGCGGGTGTGTGTGATCTGGCAGCCGCTTGGCATCTGATTTCTGCCGGGCCCGCGCGGGTGCTGGGGCTGACGGATCGCGGTGTTCTGGCCCCGGGCCAGCGCGCTGATCTGGTCGTGTTGGAGGCGGAAACGCGCCGCGTTGCCGCGTGTATGTCGGGCGGGCGATTCAGCTATCTCAGCGGTGCGGCGGCGGAACGGTTTGTGATCTGACCTCCGCGTCTGTGTGCGACAGGACGCAGGCAGCGAGCACAAGGGCGGCAACGACAGGTCCGGTCGCGCATGGTGTGTGAGGGCGTTGAGGCAGATTGCTCCGCATGCGGGGGCAAGGTTTTCTGATGACAGAAACTGTCAACATGTGGCACCATAATCGATAGATGACCCGTACCCACCGCCTTTTCCAGTTAATGCAAGCTTTGCGCAACGCGCCACCTCCGGCCACTGCCGCCGTTCTGGCGGATGCGTTGGGCGTGACGACGCGCACCGTGTACCGTGATATTGATGCGTTGCGCGGTCTGGGGGCCGTCATAGATGGGGCTGCTGGGTTTGGCTATACCCTGATCGAGGATGCGGCGCTGCCGCCTTTGGGTTTTGATCCCGAGGAGCTGGAGGCGCTGGTTCTGGGACTGCGCGAGGTCGAGGCGATTGGCGATCCGGCATTGGCCCGCGCCGCCTCCGCCGCATTGGGCAAGCTGCGCGCCCGCCTGCCCGCGGGGCAGGCGCATCGGTTGGAGCATGCTGTGTTGACTGCGCGCCGATATGGCCCGTTGACTGCGCCGGGGATAGACGTGCGTGCCTTGCGGCAGGCCGCATGGGATGAACGCCGGGTGCGCTTTGACTATGCCGATGCCGAAGATCGCGCCACGACCCGCGAGGTGGATCCGCTTTCCATTGTCTATTGGCAAACATCTCATGTTCTGCTGGCATGGTGCCATTTGCGTAACGATTTCAGAATGTTCCGGCTGGATCGCATGCAGGCGCTTGAGGTGCTGGATATCTCGTTCCGGCCTCGCCGGGTGCCCATGTTGCGCGACTGTCTGGCGCAGATGACAGGTTAGGCCTTCGGCGGTTCCTTGCATGCCTGTTGCGATGGTCGCTTTCGATTTTTGCAGAATCTGGCTATGGTAGAGGTGAGGCAAATAAAAAGGTGCAGGTCATGTATCACAGGATTTTGACGGGTGCGGCCTTGGCCGTGCTCAGCTGTCAGTCGTTTGGATCGGCACGTGCCGAAACCGACGCGTCGTCGCAACGACAGGTACTTTCCGATGCGCAAGAGGTGTCGCGCAGCGCCATTGACCCCAATCAGGGGACAGTTCTGACCGCGCCGGTGCGTCCGGTGCTGCGCCCTGCGGATTTGGCAACCACGCCGGATGCGCAATCGGCCAGTGATCCCGACTTTCGCGCATGGGTTGCCGAATTTCGGGGCCGGGCCCAAGGCGCAGGTATCAAGGGCTCTGTGTTCGATGAAGCGTTCAAGGGCGTGCAATATGACGCCAGCGTCGTCAAACTGGACCGCAATCAGTCAGAGTTCACCAAACAGATTTGGGAATATCTAGACAGTGCTGTATCGGCGACACGTATATCCAATGGTCAACGCGCGCTGCGTGACATGGGGCCGACGTTAGAGCAGATCGAGGCGCGCTTTGGTGTCGAGAAAGAGATCGTGGCGGCTATCTGGGGCATGGAAAGCGCTTATGGTGCCAGCCGGGGCCGACGCCCATTGATCGAATCCCTTGCGACATTGGCCTATGACGGTCGGCGCGGGAAGTTTTTTGAAAGTCAGTTGATCGCGGCGCTGAAAATCATTCAGGCGGGCGATGTGGCGCCGCGCAAAATGACGGGTTCTTGGGCCGGGGCAATGGGGCACACGCAATTTATCCCCACGTCCTATCTGGCCTATGCTGTGGATTTCAGCGGTGATGGCAAACGCGATATCTGGTCTGATGATCCCACCGATGCATTGGCCTCGACTGCGGCCTATCTGGCCAATTTCGGCTGGAAAAAGGGCCAGCCTTGGGGCGTCGAAGTGCAATTGTCAGCGGGGTTTGACCCGGCGCGTGCGCGCCGGTCGCTGACACAATCTCCCGCCGTCTGGGCCCGTGAAGGGGTTTATGACATGTCGGGCAAGCCTGTTGCGAACCATGGAAACGCGTCGATCTTGCTGCCCGCCGGTTCGCAAGGTGCCGCCTTTATGATCTTTCACAACTTTGGCGTGATCGAGAAGTACAACAAGGCGGATGCTTATGTCATCGGTGTCGGGCATCTGGCCGACCGCTTGAAGGGCGGTCCGGCCATTCAGGCCAGTTGGCCTCGGCAGTATCAATCGACCACGTCTCGGCAGAAAAAGGAAATCCAGACCCATCTCCAGCGCCGGGGATTTAATGTCGGTGCGATTGACGGGTTGATTGGCCCTAACACGATCAAGGCTATTCGCGCCTTCCAGAAATCTCAGGGTCTGCCGCCTGATGGCTATCCGTCCCAGCAATTGCTACAGACACTGAATGAAGGCTAGGTCGGAATTTGGGTATTTGGGCCAAGAAAAAATAGGGGCCGGTTTGTGTATCTTCTGGCCTTAAATATCCATTCGCCGAGGGGCGGTCTGGATATCAGGTCTGAGTGGTGGGACTTCTTTTGATGTCAACCGTGGGCGCAGCAGTGCAAGGGGGTGGGTGCGCAGACTGAGGCGGGTGGCGACGTAATCCTCGACCATGTTTTCAGCCAGGGTCATCGCGGGCAGATGTGCGGGAGGTTCGATGATCGCTTCGCCGTCTAAGTCATTGGCGAACAGGGGTAATTGTTGTGGGCCGGTCAGGGCTTTGGATTGCCACAGGGCCTGGCGTCGGGTCAGCCCGATATCGGCAAAACAATCGGCTTCGGCCAGTTTGGTGATCGTTGCCGGGGCGAGCCCGGCGCGTCGCCACAGATCGCCGGGTGCGCGGTAACCATTGCCACGTGCGGCGGTCAGCCATGTGGCATCATCTTCGGCCAGGCCCTTGATCTGGCGAAATCCAAGGCGCAGCGCGAGTCCTCCTGCGCCGTCCGGTTCCATCGTATTGTCCCAGAAGCTGGCGTTGATACAGACCGGGCGCACCGTTACACCGTGTTCGCGTGCATCGCGAACGATTTGCGCCGGGGCGTAAAACCCCATGGGTTGTGCATTCAGCAGCGCGCAGGCAAAAATACCGGGGTGGTGGCATTTGATCCAAGCCGAGGCATAGACCAACAAGGCAAAGCTGGCGGCGTGGCTTTCGGGAAAGCCGTAGCTGCCGAACCCCTCGATTTGCGAAAAACAGCGCGCGGCGAAGTCGTTGTCATAGCCGTTGGCCTTCATCCCGCGCAGAAACAGCGTGCGGAATTCGCTGACGTTACCGTGCTTTTTGAACGTTGCCAGTGATCGGCGCAGCCGGTCGGCCTGTTCGGGGCTAAAGCCCGCACCGACGATGGCGATCTGCATGGCTTGTTCCTGAAACAGGGGCACGCCGAGCGTTTTTCCCAGAACCTCGCCCAGTGCGTCGGACGGAAAGCTGACCTGTTCTTCGCCATTGCGGCGTCGGATGTAAGGGTGGACCATATCGCCCTGAATAGGTCCGGGGCGAATAATGGCCACTTCGATTACCAGATCATAAAAGCACCGCGGGCGCATGCGGGGCAGGAAATTCATCTGTGCGCGGCTTTCCACCTGAAAGACGCCGATACTGTCGGCTCGGCACAGCATGTCATAGACGCGGGCATCTTCGGGCGGCAGGCTGGCCAGTGAATAATCCAACCCGTGATGCGTGTTCAGCAGATCGAATGCCTTGCGGATACAGGTCAGCATCCCGAGGCTGAGTATGTCGACCTTGAGGATGCCCAATGCCTCGATATCGTCCTTATCCCAGCAAATCACCGTGCGCCCTTCCATCGTGGCGTTTTCAATCGGGCACAGTTCATCCAGCCGCCCTTCGGTCATGATGAACCCGCCAACATGTTGGCTGAGGTGGCGAGGAAAGCCTTGGATGTCATGCACCAATGCCATGGTTTGACGCAGACGTGGATCGTCTGGGTCCAGCCCGATTTCGAGCAGGCGTTGACGTTCCACCGCGCCGGTCGAGAAAAATCCCCACAGCTGTGAGCTTAGCGCGCCGATTGTGTCTTGTGACAGGCCCATGGCGCGGCCCACCTCGCGGATTGCGCGTTTGCCGCGATAATGGATCACGGTCGCGCACAGCCCCGCACGGTGACGCCCGTAACGTTCATAGATGTGCTGGATCACTTCTTCGCGGCGTTCGTGCTCGAAATCAACGTCGATGTCGGGGGGCTCGTTACGGGCTTCGGAGACGAAGCGTTCAAACACCATCGTGCCGATTTCGGGGCTGACCGAGGTCACGCCAAGGCAGTAACATACCACCGAATTGGCCGCCGATCCGCGCCCTTGACACAGGATGTTACGGCTGCGGGCAAAGGCGACCACATCGCGCACGGTCAGGAAATAGGGCTCGTACTGTAGCTTGGCGATCAGGGCCAGTTCATGTTCCAGTAATTTGCGTACGCGGGCGCTGGCTCCATGTGGATACCGCCATGCCAGCCCCTCTTCGGCCAGACGGCGCAGGCGGGCAGCAGGGGTTTCCCCCGGCGCAACCTCGCTGGGGTATTCATAGCGCAGGCTGTCAAGGCAGAAGGTCAGGCGTTGGGCCAGATCTTCTGCGCGTATGACGGCCTGTTCGTGCCGGGCAAAGAGGCGGAGCATTTCCGCCCCGCTGCGCAGGCGTTGTTCGCTATTGGCTAGTGCTGCGCGGCCTAACGCATCGACACGCGTGCCGGTGCGGATCGCGGTCAGCACATCGGCCAACCTGCGCTGCCGTCCATGGTGCATGCGCGGTGCAGCGCTGGCAATGGCGGGCAGACCCAATCGGGTGGCGAGCGCTGTCAGCCTGTCAAAACGCATGGCATCCTGACCGTCATATTGCGGGGCCATCAGCAGATGCATTTGCTCTCCAAGGCGGCGCGTCAGCCGTTGCGCCTGTCGCGCCCATGCCCGCGCGCCGGGCTGTTGATGGGGGGGGTGTAGCAACAGGATCAGGCCACCGGCGCGCTTGAAAAGATCATCAAGACGTAGATCGCAAGCGCCCTTGTCGGTCCGCCGTCGTCCCGTGGTCAGCAATCGACATAAGTTGCCCCAGCCGCTGCGATTCTCGGGCAGGGCGGTCAGGCAAAGCCCGTCGGCCAAGACCAGCCGCGCGGCAGGGATCAAGCGGGGGGTGTTTGCCCATGCCGGGGGCGGCTGGGGGGTGGGCGCGGGCGGGCCAATGGGGCCGGTGTGCGCTTCTATTCTGCGCCGTTCGGCGACTTGTCGGGCAATCTCGCGGGCGGCGGTATGGGCGCGTACGATTCCAGCGACCGAATTCTCGTCGGCAATCGCCAGGGCAGACAGGCCCAGAAGGGCAGCGCGGTGCATATAGTCTTCGGGGTGAGAGGCCCCGGTCAGAAAGGTAAAGTTGGATGTGGCCGACAGTTCAGCGAATGCATGTGGCATCACAGACAGCCCCACGCCACGCAAAGTGGATCAAGCGCCGGACGTAGAGGGGGATCTGGGGCTGTGCGAGTCATATACCCCACTATATTCACTATTTGTTCTCATTTCGAGTCCTCAGTTTGTCGGAATTTGCGCAGGCATTAGCCTGCGTTACTCGGATGGGAGGATGTCGCGCGTGAGGTTGGATTCGCAATCACCGCCGATAAAACAGGTGTGAATCTGCTGTAGCATCTCGGAGGAGGGTTGAAAAAACGCGTCTCCGCCGCAAGGATCGGTGGTTAGCGTGAAACTGCCTTCGTTCTGTTGAACAAAGCCCATAACAGGTTGATTGGCTGGCGGCTGTGCGCACCATGGACCGAAGCATAGAACGCGCAGGGTGACGGGCGCCTCAAACGGGGTCTTGAACCCGTTTTGATCTAGTGAATGGCCGGACATAACTGCCGGAATGCGGGTGTCTTGTGGCGTGGAGTGCTGCGCCTCCCAATCCGTTTTGGGCAAAAGCGCCGGATCAAAGGTGAGCGTGCCATACACGGCGACATATGATTCAGCCGCCAAATGAACGCGCTTGAACAGTAAAGGCGGGTCGACCGGTACACAGGACAGGGCGCTGGCGGCACCCGCGCTGAACATCCAAAACGCTGAAAACGCGGAAAGGAAGGGCGGGCGGATCATATCAAGCTGCTAAATTCATCCAGAACGGCCGTATAGACGCCGCGTTTGAACGGGACGATGTTGGCCACCAGATCTGCAGGGGGGAGCCAGCGCCAGTTGGAAAACTCGGGGTGTTCGGTGGCAATATTGACCTGTGCATCCTGTCCCAGAAAGCGCATGAGAACCCATTTCTGCTCTTGCCCGCGAAAACGGCCTTTCCACAGCTTGGGAACCAGATCATGGGGTAGTTCATAACGCACCCAGCCTTTGGTTTCGGCCTCGATCCGGACCAGATCGGGCGAGACGCCGGTTTCCTCGCCCAGCTCGCGCAGGGCGGCCTGATGCGGAGACTCGCCAGGATCAATGCCGCCCTGCGGCATTTGCCAAGCGTCGGCACTGCTGTCCAGACGTTGGCCGACAAAAACGCGACCGGCCGTATTGACCAGCATCACCCCAACGCAGGGGCGATAGGGCAGGGCGTTGATCTGATCGGGGGTCATATGGTCTCCGATGGTCGCAGGGAGGTGGCGTAAGGTGCGCTTGAGCGCACCTTACATCATCACAGCGCGGCGCTTACTTGGCGCCGTTCAGGGTTTTGAGCCCCTTGAGGATGTCGATGGCATAGGCCAACTGATAGTCCTCTTCACGCAGCTTGGCGACTTCTTCGGCGCGGGCGCGGTCTTCTTCGATCTGACGGATTTCATCCTCGGTCAGGCTGTCGTTGTCCAGACTGCCGCGCAAATCGGCCTCTGAGCGGATCAGGACGTTTGTCTCTTCTTCGCTCTCGTCAACGCTGCGGTCACGGCGGGGCTGCGCCACCAGAATATCGGGGGATACGCCCAACGCCTGAATCGAACGGCCTGATGGTGTGTAATACCGCGCCGTGGTCAGGCGCATCGCACCGTCGCCTCGCAGCGGCATGACAGTTTGGACCGACCCTTTGCCAAAGCTCTTGGTGCCGACGACGATTGCGCGGTGGTGATCTTGCAACGCGCCTGCGACAATTTCCGAGGCCGAGGCAGAACCACCGTTGATCAACACGACCATCGGTTTCCCCATCGCCAGATCGCCTGGCGTGGCGTTAAAGCGATCTCCATCGGCCGGGTTGCGTCCGCGGGTCGAAACGATCTCGCCCTTTTCCAGGAACGCGTCCGAGACTTTGATCGCTTGTGTCAACAGGCCGCCGGGATTGTTGCGCAGGTCCAAAACGATCCCGTTCACAGCATCGCTGCCGCCGGCCTCTTCGATTTGTTCGGACAGGCCATCGGCCAGATTTTGATAGGTCTGGTCGTTGAACGTGGTCACACGCAATACAACGGTTTGCTGTTCAGTGCGGGCGCGCACGGCGGTCAGCTTGATCGTGTCGCGGATGATCGACAGATCGAACGGTTCGGCCTCGCCTTCGCGCACGACGGTGATGATGATCTCACTGCCGACAGGGCCACGCATCATTTCCACCGCTTCATCCAAGGTCAGGCCCAGAACGCTTTCGCTGTTCACATGCGTAATGAAATCGCCGGCTTCGACACCGGCGTTATCTGCCGGGGTGCCATCGATGGGCGAGACAACTTTGACAAAGCCATCTTCTTGCGTGACCTCGATGCCCAGTCCGCCAAACTCGCCGCGGGTCTGCACCTGCATGTCTTCGGCATCTTCAGGGCTGAGATAGCTGGAGTGTGGGTCAAGCGAGGTCAGCATGCCATTGATCGCGGCCTCGATCAGATCGGCTTCGTTTACTTCTTCGACATATTGAGCGCGGATTCGCTCGAAAATATCGCCAAAAAGGTCCAGCTGTTCGTAAACGTTCGTGTTGCGCGTCGCCTCTTGGGCCAGAAGGGGGGCTGCAACCTGAGTTGTCACTATAACCCCTGCCAAGCTGCCTGCGGCCGCTGCCATCAGGAATTTCTTCATAGATCACTGTTCCTTGTCTGTCTTGAACCACAGCGCGGGATCGACCGGCGCGTTGTCTTGTCTGACCTCAATATAGAGGGTTTGTGTCCATTCGGTAGCCGCCTGTTGCAACTCGGCGGGCACGATTTCGTCATCGGCGGTTTCAATGCCACCCATCAGGCCCACGGGACTGCCTCCCGGCAGCACCTGTCCTATCTGCCCATAGACCACGTCCATACCCGCAAGTACCAGAAGAATTCCTGATTGGGGCTCTAGTATCGCAACATTGCCATAGTCCAGCAACGGGCCATGATAACGCAGAGTTGCCGGGGCCGGGGTGGTGACAACGGCCCGCGGAGGGGCTGCCATGACGATGCCGGGGCGGACGATCCCGGCTGCGTCGGCCTCGCCCGCGCGGCGCAGGATTCGGCCTTGGACGGGTAGGGGTAGTTTGCCGCGTCGGTCCTCGATGCCCGGCAAGCTGCCGGGTACCTCGCCAAGGGCGATCTGTGACAGCCCGCTGGCAAACCCGTCCAGAGTTTCTGTCGAAGCAATCAGCAGGGCGGTTTTCACCGGATCCTCGGTAAAGCGTCGTGGCAGGTCGGTTCGATCAGCGATTGCCTGACTGAGTTCGGTGCGGGCGGTCTGAGCACCAGACAATCCGCGCGCCAACGTGTCGGCGGCGCTTTGTTGCAGGCTGCGCAACTGCGCAAGTTCGGTCAGCTTGGCGCGCAAAGCTTCGGCGCGGGCATTCAATGCCGGGGTGACATCGGCCAGCAACATGCCTGAACGTGCCGTGCCCAAAGGCCCCGAGGGGTGCAGCATCAAGACGGGTGTGGGCGCGCTGCCCATAGATTGCAATACCCCCAGAAGCTGGGCCACGTCGTCTTCGCTGGCGGCCAGTTCCTGTTCAAGGCGTTGCTGTTGGATCGCGGCCTGACGCAGACCTTCACGCATGGCGCGCAGTCCAGCCTCGTAGGCGCGCACCGTTTGGGTCAGGGCCTTGACCCTGTTACGCGCACCCGTGGCGGCGTCCAATGCGCGGGTTGCATCCTCTAACAAGATGGCGGCTTCTTGTGCCTCGGCTGCGGGATCGCTTTGGGCAGCGACCAGACCGGGCGCGGCAAACAGGCCCAGACCAAGACCCAGCAGAATGGATCGCAGTCGGGGCATCGTGCCGGGCCTGTGGATCATGCCGAGCGCGCGGTGATCGCGCGCATCATCAGGGAACTGCCGGTCATTTCCGAAGGTACAGGCAGATCCATCAGTTCTAGCAGGGTCGGGGCCAGATCACTTAATCGTCCGGGGGTCAGCTCTGTGTTTTGGGGGCCGCCGACCAGAATGACGGGCACCGGATTGGTTGTATGCGCGGTATGCGGTGTCTCGGTGACGGGATCAATCATCGTCTCGCAATTGCCGTGGTCGGCCGTGACAATCATGGTTCCGCCCACTTTTTCCAGCGCGCTCAAGGCGCGGCCCAATCCCTCGTCCACGGCTTCACATGCGGAAATTGCCGCAGCCAGATCGCCTGTGTGCCCGACCATGTCGGGATTGGCATAGTTCACCACGATCAGGTCATACTGCGCCTCGATCGCGCGCACCAACTGCTCTGTGACCTCGGCCGAGGACATTTCAGGTGCCATATCATAGGTGGCGACATGCGGAGATTGGGCCATGTAACGGTCTTCGCCCGGTTCGGCGGATTCTTTGCCGCCGTTCAGAAAGAAAGTGACGTGCGGATATTTTTCGGTTTCGGCCAGATGAAATTGTGACCGGCCTGCCTTGGCCACCCAAGCGCCCAGCGTGTTGACCGGCACCTCATCAGGAAAAATGCAGTCCATAAAGGTTGAATGACGCTCGGAATATTCGGCAAACCCGGACACGATGGCAAAATCGGGTCGCCTGCCGGTATCAAATGCGTCAAATTCCGGATCTGCAAACGCGTCCAGAATTTCGCGCGCCCGGTCCGCCCGAAAATTAAGGCATAACAGGCCATCACCGTCCTGAATGCCGCTGTAACCGTCCAGAACACGGGGTTTGATGAACTCATCGGTGCGCCCTTTGCCATAGGCGTCTTCAATCGCACGGGTGGCGTCAGGGGCCTGATAGCCATCCCCATGCGCGATGGCGTTATAGGCCAGTCGCACCCGGTCCCAACGATTGTCGCGATCCATCGCATAATACCGCCCCGCAACCGTTGCGATATAGGCCCCCTTGGGCAGGGCTGCTTCGAGGTTTTGCAAATAGGACTTGGCCGACACCTGAGCCACGTCGCGCCCATCAGTAAAGGCGTGGATGGCCACGGGAATCCCGTAAAACGTCAACGCATTGGCGGCAGCGATCATATGGTTGATGTGCGAATGCACGCCGCCGTCGCTTAAGACCCCCAGCAAATGGGCCGTGCCGCCCGACAGGCGCAGTTTTCCGGCAAAGCGTAGCATGCCCGGAAGCTTGTCGAAGGTCTTGGATTCGATGGCGCGGTCGATCCGGCGCAAGTCCATCTCGACGATGCGGCCTGCACCGATGGTCAGGTGCCCGACCTCGGAGTTGCCCATCTGGCCCTGTGGCAGGCCTACGTCTAACCCGTGCGTGGAGAGGGTCGACGACGGGTAATCATTCATGATTCGGTCAAAATTGGGCGTATTGGCCAAAAGCGGAGCGTTCCCCGTTTCTGTATACGATAGGCCCCATCCGTCCAGAATGCACAGCACGACTGGCTTGGGGGTTTTCATAATTTGCTCCCGGCATTTAAAGCCACATTGCGCGTTCCCTGAGCCAAGACAGCGCAAACAGCTTTAGTCATCCCCTTGGATTGCCACTCTACAGAAGGTCTGAGGGAGTTGATACTATGTTAACGTTAACAGTTTGGAATCAATCAAAATGTGATGAGGCTTGACCGGACGGAGGGGGCGTGGGCCGTGCCTTTTTGTTGATTTCCATCTGGTAACGGGCGGCGAATTCGCTGGCGATTGCCGCGCGACATCAAGGGCGGCTTTGGATTGGGCCCATTCGGGCTAAGCAGGTAGACTGCGATTCGGTTTGCTCGGGCTGGCCCGCATTATGTTTCACGTGCGGTGATAGGGACCACCGGCCAGAATGGTCGCGGCGCGGTACAATTGTTCGCTGAGCATCACGCGTACCAGCATATGCGGCCAGACCATTTTGCCAAAAGACAGCGAAAAATCCATACTGGCTCGCAGGTCTGGCGCGATCCCGTCCGCGCCCCCGATAACAAAGGCCAGATCGCCGCGCCCATCGTCACGCCATCCGGCAAGGCGATCGGCGAACTTGGGTGACGTCATCACCGTGCCGCGCTCATCCAGCGCCACGCGTAGCGCGCCTTGGGGCAAGGCGCGCTCCAATAGGGTTGCCTCGGCGGACATGCCGCCGCCCTTTTTGTCTTCGACTTCGGTGATGCTGACCGGCCCCAGCCCCAGCGCCCGTCCGGTGCGTTCAAGCCGCGTGACATAATCGTCGATAAGGTCACGTTCGGGGCCCGGACGCATCCGGCCTACGGCACAAATATGCAGCCGCATTCAGGACTGTGGTTGCGCGTCAGCAGGCAGCCACATCTTTTCCAGCTGATAAAAGTCGCGGACTTCGGGGCGAAAGACGTGGACGATAACATCGCCGGTATCAATCAGAACCCAATCGCCGGTTTCCTTGCCTTCGCTGCGTGCGGGCACGTTCAGCTCTTGCTTGAGGCGATCCATCAGCTTTTCGGCGATGGCGTTCACTTGCCGCGTCGAGCGTCCTGAACAGATCACCATATAATCCCCGATCGAAGACTTGCCGCGCAGGTCGATCTGGATGATCTCCTCGGCCTTGTCATCGTCCAGCGATTTGAGAATTCGGGTAAGCTGTTCGTCGCTGCTTGCGCGGGTGACGTTGCCGTTGTGTTGTGCCATTGCGGGCGCCGCCGGATCGGTGGCGCGGGCCGCGTCGGTTGTCATGGACAGGACAATGTCCTCCTGCGTTGCGCACCGGCCAATGCCCCGGCGCTGGGCATAAGTTAAAATAGCAACCCAAGCCGGGGTTTTCAATGAAGCGTGACACCAAGTAATAGCGGCAAGTCGCCGCCTGCGGCCCTTTGGTCACGGGTTGGAGCGGGGCGGCCCAGTTTCGGGCGTTGGTTTTCGGGGGGATTGCGCCGCTTTGTCACCGTCTTGCAGCATGCGCACCTCGCGCTGCGGGAAGGGAATCGAGATGCCGTTTTCCTGAAATGCGTCCCATAGGGCCAGATAGACATTGCCGCGAATGTTCGTCAGCCCGCCCGTGGGGTCCGTGATCCAGAATCGCAGGATGTAATCCACGCTACTGTCGCCAAAGCCGACGATATGGCACACAGGGGCCTTCATGCTAAGGACGCGAGGCACGCTTGCGGCGGCTTCTATCGCGATGGCGCGTACCTTGTGGGGGTCGTCGTCATAAGCCGTGCCAAAAAAGATATCCAACCGCACGAATTCGTTGGAATGGGACCAGTTGACCACCTGCCCGGTGATCAAATCTTCGTTCGGGATCAGATATTCCTTACCGTCACGGGTGACGACACTGACATAGCGCGCGCCCAGTGCATTGATCCAGCCAAACGTGTCGCCCAGGCTGATGACGTCGCCGGGCTTGATCGATTTGTCCAACAGGATGATCACGCCAGAGACCAGATTGGACACGACCTTTTGCAGGCCAAAACCCAGGCCCAGACCAATCGCACCGGACAAAAACGCCAACCCGCCCAGATCGACGCCAACGGTGCGTAGCCCGATAAAAAAGGCCGAGCCATACAAAACCGTTTGCAACAGTTTGACCGCCAGCACCTGCATCGAGGGTGAAATCTCGTCGTTGCGTCGTATTTGGCTGGAACTGGTGGTTGAAATGATCCGCGCGCCGAAAAACAGCACACCCAGAACGAATATCGCCTGAACCAGTATCCATACCGACAGGCGGGTCTCGCCCAAATGTACCGCCAGACCGTCCAGCAGGGTTTGTGTCTCATCCGTTAGGCCGAGGATGATCAATGTGGCCCAAATCCACCCGGCATAGCGCACCACGCCGCGCAGCGCGCTATTGGCGATCAGCCGGGTGACTAGAGCAATAAGCAGCCATGCCAAAGCCAAACTGGCGATAATTCCAATCAGATAGGAGCGGCTGGGCCATGTCATTGCCTGCATCAGGCCATAGGTGGACCATGTCAGCAGGACGAACAGCATCAATCGCAGGCGTTTGTGGATCAACAGAAGGTAGCGAATGCGCCATTTTGGCCAGCCTTCGCGCTTGCGCAGCCATGCGTGTAATTGCGGTGCCAGTACTTGACGTAGCAGATGCGCCAATAAAAACAGGCCCATCGCGATCAAGATTTGATACGCATTCCATGGCCGCAACAGCCCAGTGGCAAAGGTATGGACCTGAATCCACAGGCCTAGGGCGATTTCCCGTACCAGTTCGCTAGGGGCCTCGGTCGTGGCCTGCGCGGCAATTTTCGCGGTCAGGGCACCGAGGCCGGGTATGATCAGTTGCGACATGACGCCGAGGATGGCACAGACCCGCGCCTCGCGGCAAGCCTGCACTGGACAGTCCACCGGTTTCGCGTTTGGATTGGAGTGCGGGATGCCACCGCACAGAATGACCCAACCTAAAGGCCGCTTCATCATGACTGTTCCGACAACTGCCCTGATTACGCATGCGGATTGTCTTAATCATATCATGCCGGACGGGCACCCCGAACAAGTGGCGCGGTTGCAACATGTGTTGGACGCGCTGGCGGATAAGCCCCTGATGCGGGTCGAGGCACCGTTGGCCACGGAGGCCGAAGTGCTGCGCGCCCACCCGCAGGCGCATCTGGACAGGTTGCGTGCCAGCTTGCCGCGCAAGGGTCTTGCCCCGCTGGATCCTGATACGTGGATGTCTCCTGCGTCATTGAACGCAGCGTTGCGCGGTGTCGGGGGGGCAGTGCGCGCCGTGGATATGGTCATGGCGGGCGAGGCGCGCAACGCCTTTGTCGCGACGCGCCCGCCCGGCCATCACGCGGAAGAACAGATGCCGATGGGATTTTGCTTGCTGGGCACGGTTGCCATCGCGGCCAAACATGCGTTGGAGCATTATGGGCTGGACCGTGTCGCCATCGTGGATTTCGACGTGCATCACGGCAATGGCACACAGGATCTGGTGCAAAACGATGAGCGCATCCTGTTCTGTTCGACCCATCAGATGCCGCTGTTTCCGGGAACGGGTGATCCTTCCGAGACCGGAATTGCCGGAAATGTGGTGAATGTCGCCCTGTCAGGCGGCGCGGGCAGCGCTGCATTCCGGCGGGCGCTTGAGACACAGGTTCTGCCAGCCGTGGATGCGTTCGCGCCCCAGTTGATCCTGATCTCGGCGGGGTTTGACGCCCATCAGGATGATCCGCTGGCCGAGTTGAACCTGACGGATGACGATTTCGGTTGGGTGACGCACGCCATCTGCGCGCTGGCCGCCACCCATGCATCGGGGCGCGTCGTGTCCTGTCTGGAAGGGGGGTATGACCTGTCTGCACTTGCGTGCGCATCTGCCATCCATGTTGATGCTCTGATGGCGGCGGATGCCTAGGGGTGACCTGACGTCAATAAATGCACTCTTGTCGTGCGAGTCTTTATGGTCTTAAGGTCGTAGTATCCGAAGAGGTCGGAACCTCTTTGGTACCGTTTTTGTGTAATAAAAACCGCCTGCTGGTCGCGGCGGTTAGTGTTTGGAAGATACGCTAATGAAAGTCCTGAAATCTTGCCATTTGTTCGGCATGTTTTTCCTTGCGCAGCCTCTCGCCGTGTTTGCGCAAACGACCGGCGAGGCGCAATTTGACACTGTCACTTACGTTTGTGAACGAGGTGTTGAAATCCCGGTTACCTACATCTCGACCGACGCAAACGCATATGCCGTTGCCATGATCGAAGGGCGGCAGATCGCTATGGAGCAAGCGCGCGCTGGATCCGGTGTGCTCTATGTATCCATTGATGAACAAGCAAGCTATCGCTGGCATACCAAGGGTGATGACGCGACATTGTCCTTCCTCGCTGCGGATCATACTGCCGAAGAGGAAACATTACTTAGAGAATGCACGACTCCTGACGCCTGACTGCAAAAGGCGTGTCGTCATTAAAGGTGTTTGTCGCGCGAGCAAAAGGGCAGGGAGTTGACCTGCTCTTTTCAACCTATCTGGTGACGTGGTTCGGCGAAGAGGCCCCCGAGAACAGGGTTCTGCCAAAACGCTGCGTTGATTGCTCAATCAAAGAAGGTGCTTTGCCAGAGCTTCATCCGTAATCAGAAAGTTGCACATCTTTGCCCTAAGTGCCGCGCGCACGATGTCTGCTTTGTGGATTCCCCCAGCCGCAAGAATCCTTCGGTCAACGTTCTGAAGGGTTTGAAATGGTGATCTCAGCGTTCGGCGGGCCACGGAATGGTCAACCTGTCTTCCGTCCTTATCCAGATAGTGACCGCATATGTCGCCGACGACATTCGCTTGCTTCAAGGATTGCCACTCTTCTTTGGTAATGACGCCATATTCCAGCGCCCCCGAACGCTCGCTCATGTCAATTGCGGTCAATACGGTCACATCGAGTGTCTCGACCAATCGCATGACCTCGGCAATCTGGGGGCTCTCGGCAAAAATGTGCTTTTGTTCAACCGTATCGGCCAGCATCGGGGCAGGTAGGTAATTGCAATCTGCACCCAGAGCAGACGCAAAACGCGATAGGTTGTCAAAAGGATTAAATCGGGCTCGTCGGGTAAGGCCGCCCAGCAGCTGCACTACTGTTATATCCCGAAGAGAGCCTTGGCGAAGATTGCGCGTTGCAGCGTGGATTGTCCCGCCCCAGCCGAGCCCGATCCGTTCGCCATTGCGCAGGTGGTTTGAAAGAAAATCTCCGAGCGCGGCCCCGACCAATTCTCGAATATCCCCGCCCTCAAGTGGCGCGGGTGTCACAATGGATGCCCGAAGGCCGTACCGTTCGCATAACGCCTGTTCCAGTTCAGGTGACAGCCCGTCCCGACCCGAGACCGAAATATGGACAATGCCATTGCTGCGGCCGCGGGCCAAAAGCTGGATGACGCGTTTTCTAGGCAGATCCAACCGGTCCGCAATCTGCTCTTGCGTCAGACCTTCACGATAATAAGCCCAACAAACACGGGTGATAAGCCTCGTTTCGCCAGCATCTGAAGATTCATGGACCATGGGCACCTGCACGTGATTGACCTGTGATTTGCACAATTGTGCCTTCGGGGCACAAAAACGTCAACACGACATGAAAACGTAACATTGGCACATTAGTCCCTTGAGTGAACAAATGAGCCATCGAGGATTCGCGGAAATATGAGCAGGATTGAAATCAACGGGCGCAGCTATGCACGGCCTGAAGAGCCGACCATCGTCATCTGTTTTGACGGCAGTGATCCGGCCTATCTTGCCGCCGCAAAAGAGGCTGGTGTCGCCGGCTTTATGACCGGCGAAATGAAGGATCTTGCTGCGGTAGGTGCGATGCCCAGCTTTACCAACCCAAACAATGTATCGATCACTACGGGGGTTGCGCCATCGGTACATGGCATCGCGGGAAATTACTTTTACGATAGCGAAAACGGCCGGGACGTAATGATGAATTCACCCGAGTTCCTGCGGTGCGGCACGATTTTGGCGGCGCAGGCTGCTGCAGGCGTGCAGGTCGGCGTTGTAACGGCAAAGGCCAAACTGCTGCGGTTGCTGGGGCATGGTTTGCCGGACGATGCTGATTGTCGGGCGATCGAAACCGGTGGCGACGACACGTGGCTGCCCCAAACACCACCGGACATGTATGGCCCCGAGTCGACATTAGCGGTTTTCGAGAGCGGCATCCGCCTGTTGGAACAGCGCGGCCCCGAGCTGATTTACTTGTCAACAACCGACTATATGCAGCACACATATGCCCCCGAAGCCCCCGAGGCGTTGGCCTTTTACGCGGCAATAGATGATTGCCTGCGCACGCTGGATCATATGGGCGCGCGACTCGTCGTGACGGCGGACCACGGTATGAATGGCAAAAGCCGCAGCGATGGTTCTCCGGCAGCCGTCTGGCTTAGGGATTTGTTGGTGGCCGAGGGCATTGACGGGCACATCATTTTGCCAATCACAGACCCACATGTGAAACACCACGGCGCGCTGGGCGGATTGGCTCACATTTACTTGGACGACGCGGATGTCGCCGGGTTCGCGGACATGCTGCGGAGAGTGGAAGGCGTCGAGCGCGTCATGCAAAAGGTCGAAGCCGCCACTGTGCTTGATCTGCCTTTGGATCGCATCGGGGATCTGGTCGTCATTACCGATGCGGGGCATGTTCTCGGAACGACCGCTGCCGAACACGACCTGAACGCACTGGACGGAGCATTGCGCTCGCATGGCGGGTTTGCCGAAACACCCGTGCCATTCCTTGTGAACCGCAACGTGGCTGCGGGGTTTGACACCTCTGGTTTGCGGAATTTTGATGCGTTCGATGTGGCGTTGAACGGCTTGGTTCGTGGTGCGGGGAATGCGTCATGAAGCGGGCCGTATACATAAACTGTGATGGGTTGGCCCCTGATTGGATCAGCGCGCAACATACACCCACATTGGCACGGCTTGTGTCCGAAGGGCGCAGCGCAAGTTCCCATCGCGCCATCATGCCGTCGGTTACCCGGGTGTCTGCGGCGAGTGTCGCGACGGGCTGTTACCCGCAGCGGCACGGGTTGCACGGGAACCGGATGGCGCTTGATTTCGAGGGCAGGTTGACCGTTCATGACGTCGCGCCCCATAGCTTTGTGCGCACCCTGCGAGAGGCCACAGGCCATGCATTGAATGTACCAACACTGGCGCAGCGTCTGCGCCACAGTGGCGGCTTTGCCGCGTATTCCAACGTATCGGCCGGGGCTGCGGCATTCCTTGATCCGGACCGCCACGGCACCGTTCGCCATCGGGATTTTGGGCATGCATCCGGCCATGATGCGGCCCCATTAGCTGTCAGCCACGATATGTCCGGCGACGAATTGATGACCCGTCACTTCATCGACGATGTAGTGGGCTCGGATACAGCGGCCTGTGTTCTTTGGCTCGCTAATCCAGATCTGACACTCCACGGAGCACCATTGGGATCGCCAGAACATTTCGCCGCATTGGCGCGCAGTGATGCATGCGTGGCGCAAGTCGAGGAGGCCATTGAAGATCGCAGGCGCGCTGGCGAGGATATTCTGCTGATTGTCGGTTCGGACCACGGGCAAGAATGTGTCGGCTCGGGGGTGGACCTTCATGCGTGGGCGGAGTCTTTGGGCTTTGGCGATGCTTTGCGACAAGGGAAAATCGCCTTTGCGACGCAAGGGACGGCTGTTCTGGTTTATGCGCTCGAACAGTCAGGCCCCCTTCTTGATGCGCTTCAAGCGGCCCCGTGGGCGGGCGAGGTGGCCACCGGGCAGGGCCTGACGCGCTTGCATGCCCATCATGGCGGCGCTTTGGTTGGTGCAGTCAACATGGCACGACGCGAGGGTCTCAATGCTTACGGAGTGCCGGGACAACGAGTGGCTGCATTCGAAGGCCCTGCATTTAGCGGTATCGGCTTTGGCCAGCACGGCGGCTGGGGGCAGGATGAAACCCGTCCTTTCCTGACGATGCAGCACGCCAGCCTGGCGCAAGGCCGGGTCGACGCGCCCACCTGCCTTGTCGACATCGCGCCAACCATTCTCAATTTCCTCGGAGAACCAACCGAAGGAATGGACGGTAGATCTTTGCTATCGGCCTGAACCACCCAACCAACATCACCCTTCAGAAATCGGACAAGAAACATGAAGCACTTTCTCATCGCTACCATCACGAGCCTGGTTGCAGGTTCTGCCTTGGCCCAAGACCTGCCTATGGTCGATAATTATCCCGAACGCGGGATTACCTTTACGTCGCCGTACAAACCGGGCGGCGGATCTGATGCGGTTACCCGCGCAATGGCCCAAGCCTTTGCCGAAGCAACCGATGTACGTACCACCGTGGTCAACAAGCCCGGCGGGGATGGCACGCCGGGAACGCTCGATTTTCTTGCCAAGAAGCCTGAAGGCTACAATGTGTTGCAAGGGTATGATGCCGTCGTTTCGGGATATCTTCTGGGCAATTCCCCTGTGAACCCGGCCATTGACATGGAGCCTCTGGCGATTGTCAACATCACGTTCAATCAGCTTCTTATCCGTCCCGATGAGACCCGTTTTACTGACTTTGACACGCTGGTTGAATACATGCGCGCGCATCCCGGCGATGTAAAAGTGGCCAATGTCGGCGATCCCGGCTCGATGGAGCGGATCATGATGAGCAAGCTGGAAGAGGCGATAGATGTTCAAACTGTGCAAGTCCCTTATCCAGCGCCGGCGGAACGTTACGCCGCATTGATCGGCGAACATGTCGATGTCCTGTTCGAGCAGGCAGGGGACGTGGCGACATTCGTCAAAGCCGGAGAAATGAAGCCAATCTTTTCATTCGTCGAGGAGGCGCCGGAACTCTTCGCTGATCTGCCGACCCTCACCACGATCGGTGCCGATTTCAAGCCGCTTTACCGTTTCCGCGGTTTTTGGGTTGATCCGCGCACTTCTCAAGAGCGCAAGGACTGGCTCGAAGCGGCGATTAAAGCAGGCTACGACACCGAAGGTTTCCAAGCCTTTAACAAGTCCAAATACATGGACCTGATGGACAGCTATCGTGATGCCGATGGTGCCAAGACTTTGATTGAAGATGCACTGGCCACCTACGCAGAAGCCTACAAATCGCTTGGTCTCATCAAGTAACCAGATCGCGAAAGGAGACGCCGGATGTATTCTCGTTCACCTGTCTTGGCACGAAATGTTTTCGAGGCGTTTGTCTGGATCGCTCTTGCCAGTGGGGCGGTTGTCCTAAGCTCCGGTTTCGCCCCTTCGTTGTCTGACAAGATATTCTCCTCGGCCACATGGCCGAGGATCATCGCCGCAGGACTCGTTTTGGCCACGATAGGGCAATTGATCATTGGCGATCCCGTCGCAAGCGATTCCAATACCCCCGAAGCGGACCACCCGCCTTTCCGGCGCGTTCTGACGGCGGTGTTGGTGTCGGCGCTTTATATCCAGTGCATTACGTGGGGTGGGTTCTATCTGGTCACACCTTTCTTCGTTTGCGGGTATCTTGTGGTTTTCGGCGAGAAACGCCTATCCAGATTGGTGCCGTTCGCGATTGTGGTCAGTGGCGTTTTCTATCTCGCGTTCACAACATTTCTGTTCATCTCACTGCCGACCGGCTCATTCGACGCGCTGCATGCCGTCAATATCGCCATTCAAGAAGCATTTATCATCGAAGGATCAAAATGATGCCCGGTTACGATCTTCTTGCACTTGGATTTAACCAGCTTTTTACAGATCCTGCTGCCATAGGCCTCTTTCTATTGGGCCTTGTTGCGGGATCGTTTTTTGGCGCGATCCCCGGGATTAACATGCTGACGCTTGGGGCTGTGTTGCTGCCCTTTTCGGTCCAAATGGATGCCGGCCACGCGATCATGTTATATTCTGTGATCTATTGTTCCGGCGTTTTTGGCGGAGCCATCACCGCCATCTTGTTCAACATTCCCGGAGCCCCCGAAAACGCTGCAACCGCAATCGATGGTTATCCAATGACGCTGCGAGGGCAATCTAAACGCGCTGTCGGGGCCGCAATTTTATGCTCTGCGCTGGGCGGTATCGTCTCGACCTTTGTGATGATTGGCGCGGCAGAGGGAATCTCAAGATGGGCGATCAAGGCAATTCAACCCGCCGAGGTGTTTGGCATCATTGCCGTTGGTCTGGCCATATCGGCCAGTGTCGGTGCCAAGTCATTCTGGAAGGGCTGGCTGTCGGTATTGTTCGGTATGCTTCTGGCATGCGTGGGCACTGACCCGATTGACAGTGTGCCGCGCTATACTTTCGGTTCATACTATCTTTACGCAGGTATCCAGACCGTTCCGATGGTGTTGGGCGTCTTTGCCATGTCCGAAATTTTAGCTCAGGCCACGGGGCGCGGGCTGATGTCCTCAACCAATGGGCAAGGGCCGGGGTTGGGGCTGCGGGAGATCTGGTCGCACCGGCTGACAGTGTGTCGTGCGACGGTGATCGGTTTCCTTTCGGGGCTTGTTCCGGGCGTCGGGGCGACGCTGGCTTCATTTGTCAGCTATGGGACAGAAAAAAACGTAGCCGGGCCTGATGCCGGTTTCGGTAAAGGTAACATTCGTGGGGTTATCGCGGCAGAAACGGCAAATAACGCGGCCACAGGGGCGGCGATGATTCCGGTTCTTGCGCTTGGCTTGCCGGGTGGCGCGCTCACGGCAATGATGATTGCTGTGTATCAGCTACATGGGCTGGAACCCGGGCCACTGATTTTTGTCACGTCACCGGAAATTATCGGGTTGGTCTTTGCCGCGATGTTGCTGGCCAATGTCGGCATTCTCGCTTTGGGCTGGGTCGAATCCCACACGGTCACACACCTACGGCGGATTGATATTCGCTATCTAATGGTCTTTCTTCTTATTTTGTCGACCATTGGGGCATACGCAGAGCGCAATCTAATGATCGATGTGTGGGTGATGTTTGGCGCGGGAGTTCTGGCCTTTAAATTGCGAGAACTTGGCTACTCTCTGGCAGGGCTGGTTTTGGGGCTCATTCTTGGGAAGATCGGCGAGGCCGCGTTTATGAAGGCTGCACTATTAGCTGATTATTCAATCCCGGTGATGCTTTCGCGGCCGATCACTGCACTATGTCTGATAACCGCGCTCGTGATCACCCTTGCAGGTGCCTACAAAGCGATCCGGTCACAAGGTTTCACATTTTAACGGTTTCGATGATGTGAATGCATGAACGCTGGTCTGCGCCCGTGGAGTGGTCCAGTTTGATTGTTAGTCCGAGGTCTATCGGAACGGTACTTTCAGGCGCTGATGGACCGTATCTCAGAGCGCGGTGCGGCCTGACGGTATTGTCGTGGCGGCGCCATGTTTTGATCAGAATCTGGGCCTTAACGAGCGCGTCGAAAACCTCACCGTTCAAAAGCTCGACGCGGAACCCACATCGGTCTGACTGGCGTAGACTGTTGGTTTTTGGTAGTTGCGACAATGGCTGCTTGCGCGATTATATAGTTCCGGTAACTCGTCTGATGGTCTTGCCATTCCCTTCCGCGCCTCTTTGCGAGGGGGGCTTTCGAGGGCAGGTGCTTCATCCGAATAAATCATAGCGTGGGTGTCCAAGCCGAGCGGGGCGCTCGCGTCGCCAAGCTCTTTCACAGGGTCATCCAGCTCAAGTCGCCGGGGCAGGCCGTACTTCGCCACATCCTCACCAAAGAAACCAATATTCGAGGGGATGCAAACATAACCGGTTTTGGTCATCTTAGCCATCGCACGGGCGCGTTCGCTTATGCCACGAATACTAACAGACTGTTTCAGTAGCCATCGTGCGCTCCAAACTTAAACGAAAACACTGCCCATTTACTGGCTTTTGAGGTTTGGCTGTGCTTAGGATGTTGGAAAAATAACGTGATCAACCTAACGGGAGGCCGTTCATGACAGATACCACAGCACGCAAAATAGCCGTTATCGGGAATGGGTTGATGGGGGCGGGCATTGCTCAGATTTTTGCCGCCGCGGGGGATGAAGTCGTGATCATCGGGCGCAACGCCGACAGCCTGCAAGCAGCCCGTGAAAAAATCGCCCAGGGGCTGACCGAGTTTGCTGCGCATGATCTGCTGCCCGGTGGCTCGGTTGAGAGGGCATTGGCGCGGGTCACGACATCGACGGGTATCGCAGATGCTGCAAATGCTTCATTCGTCGTCGAGGCGGTGATTGAAGATGCGGCCCTGAAAAATGATATTTTCGGACAGCTTGATGCGATTTGTGCGCCTTCTTGTATTCTGGCCTCTTCCAGTGGACGACCCGCATCGTCATTGATTGAACAGGTCAAAACGCCCGAACGTGTCATCGCCGCGCATTTTTGGTTTCCGGCTCCGATGATCCCGGTGGTCGAGGTCTGTCCCGGCCCTCAAACGTCGCGCGACGTCGTGGATCGCACGATGGCAATCCTACGTTCCGTTGGCAAGGAGCCGGTCGAGGTGACGAAGGAACTGCCCGGTATGATTGGCAATCGCATTCAGTTTGCCATCCTGCGCGAGGCATGGGCGCTGTGGGCCTCGGGCGCGGCATCGGCCGAGGCCATTGTTACGGTCGTCAAAAAGACGTTGGGGCGGCGGTTGGGCATTACCGGGCCGCTTGAATCCGCCGAATTGGGCGGTTTGGACACGTTGCATGCCTTTGCGCAGTCGCTACTGCCCCATATTGACGCCGATCAGGTGCCCGCAGCCGAGGTTAGCGCGCTGGTCGCGGACGGGGCACGGGGGTTTGCCAACCAACGTGGCACCCATGACTGGTCCAATCGCGATGGTGCGGCATTGCTGGACGCACGCCGGGACGAATTGTTCCGCTGGCTGGCCAAGGATCGCACCGAAGGGTGACATGTAATTGCTCTGGGTTCGTGCTGATTGCGTTTTAAGTGAATGTTATTGTTGAGTTACTCCGCAAGGGGGGCGGCGGCAGGTTATGCGCGGCGCTTTCGGTGGAGTTTCGCGCGGTGTAACTGTCAAACGCACTGATCTAATGATACCGTTCTCCCTTAGGCGATTCCATTGCGCCGCCAGCGGCATCGGTTCGGTGCTTCGTCGCGACTGGGCGATCTGGGGATGCGTTGGGTATTTGGTAAGGGCGGGCCATGGTACGGCACAAGGATGCAATGGCCCCGGATCAGGGCCGTTCGGATGGGGCGCAACGCGCGCCCAGAGTAACCGTCTCTGACGGTCGCGTTGTCCTGTCTGGCCAGTTGTTGATCGATAACGTTGCGGCCTTGCCCCGCAGGTTTGAGCGAGCCGACAGTATAGACATGACCGACGTGACCCGACTGGATACCGCCGGGGCATGGTATGTTGCCGACATGCAGCAACGTCTGGCAACAGGGTCTGATGGTGCGCCCATCGCCGTAACGGGGGCCGATACTGTTCAAGAACAACTTCTGGACGCCGTGCGAAGCAACATGCCGCCCAAAGACGCGGCTATTCATAGAAATCCGACGATATCCGACTGGCTGGAGCTAATCGGCCGCAAAACGATCTCTTCGGGCCATGCCGTGGTGGAATTGACCAGTTTTCTGGGACAGGTCATCGCCTCGATGGCCAGCATGGCGATTCATCCGCGCAGATTGCGCCTGACATCGCTGGTGCATCATATGCAAGAAGTCGGATGGAACGCGATCCCGATCGTCGCATTGATGTCGTTCTTGATCGGCGTCGTTCTGGCCTTTCAGGGGGCCACCCAGTTACGTCAGTTCGGGGCGGAAGTATTCGTTGTCGACCTAATTTCTATCGCGGTTCTGCGCGAACTGGGCATCTTGTTGACCTCGATCGTGGTCGCTGGGCGGTCGGGATCGGCCTATACCGCTGCGGTCGGATCTATGAAAATGCGCGAAGAGGTGGACGCGATGCGCACCATTGGCCTTGATCCGGTCGAAATTCTGGTGGTGCCGCGTGTTCTGGCGTTGATGTTGATGCTGCCGGTTCTTGGCTTGATTTCGGACCTGTCCGGGCTGATTGGTGGCGCGATCATGTCGTGGATCGAGTTGGGCGTGTCGCCTGCCGTGTTCCAATCGCGGCTGGTCAGCAATACGGACGTCTGGCATTTTCTGGTCGGAATGATCAAAGCGCCGTTTTTCGCAGTTATTATTGGCATCATCGGCTGTTATCAGGGCCTAAAGGTGGGCGGAAACGCCGAATCCCTGGGGCAGCGAACCTCGATGTCGGTCGTATTGGCGATCTTTATGGTGATCGTGGCGGATGCCCTGTTTTCAATCATTTTCGCACTGATAGGGATATGATGGCTGACGCGAACCAGAACACGGATGCGCCGATCATCAAGGTGCGCGGGCTGGTCAAGGCCTTTGGCGAACAGGTTGTGCATGACGGTCTGGATCTGGATGTGCGTCGCGGCGAGATCATCGGTATCGTCGGCGGATCAGGCACCGGAAAATCGGTTTTGTTGCAACAGATCGTTGGCCTTGTAACGCCGGACGCAGGCAGTATCGAAGTGTTCGGTCAAAGCGTGCAAAACACGTCGCCTGACGATTATCGCAGGCTTCGCCGCCGATGGGGCGTGATGTTTCAGGACGGGGCGCTGTTTTCGTCACTGACCGTGCGTCAGAATGTCGAGGCCCCGATGCGTGAGCAATTGGACCTGCCCGCAGACCTGCGCGAAACATTGGCCGGGATCAAGGTGCGTCTGGTCGGCCTGCAAGAGGTCGCGCAGACAAAGTATCCGTCTGAATTGTCCGGAGGCATGCGCAAGCGCGCCGGATTCGCCCGCGCCATCGCGCTGGATCCCGAAATCGTATTTCTGGACGAACCGACGGCGGGCTTGGACCCAATCGGCGCGGCGGCGTTTGATGCGCTGGTACGGCAGTTGCAGACAACGCTGGGCCTGACTGTATTCATGGTCACGCATGACTTGGATTCACTTCATGCTATCTGTGACAGGATCGCGGTTCTGGCCGAGAAAAAAGTGCTGGCGGTCGGCACGATGCAAGACATGTTAAAGTTGGATCATCCATGGGTCCGCGAGTATTTTCACGGCCCACGCGCCCGCGCGGCGTTGGAACAGGATGCAAAGGGACTGTAATGGAAACACGGGCAAATTACATCCTGATCGGGGCCTTTACCGTGCTGGGCGTCATCGGCAGTCTGATCTTTGCCGTGTGGCTGTCCAGTGTGAAACTGGATCGTCAATACGCCTATTACGGCATATTGTTTAACGATGTCTCGGGGCTCTCGGCCTCGGGGGATGTTGTGTACAACGGGATCAACGTGGGACGTGTCATCGACCTGTTTATCTATGGGCCGGACCCGTCCAAAGTGTTTGTTGGTATCGAGGTGGACGCTACCACGCCAGTACGTGAAAGCACCGTGGCGCAGCTAAGTTCATCTGGCGTGACGGGGGTGTCTTATATTTCGTTGACCACGCGGGACGCACCGGGGGCGCAGACGCCGCTGTTATCCACCAACGGTGAGCCGCCGATAATCCCGTCACGCCGCTCGACTGTGCAGCAATTGGTCGAGGATGCCCCCGACCTGATCACTGAAGCGACCGATCTTTTGAACCGGTTCAAGGAAATTGCAGGCGAAGACAATCAGGCCTATGTGGCCAATATCCTGAGCAATCTAAGTACGGCGTCAGGCGGGCTAGAGCAGGCCCTGACGGATTTTTCCAGCATTACCCAGACCGTATCCGAAGCGACGGCACAGATATCTGGATTCAGTGCCCGGCTGGAAACCTTGGGGGCGGCCGCAGAAAACACGCTGGCAACTGCAGATCAGACCCTGACTTCGGCCACGGATGCGTTTGATACGGCAAAGCAAACCATGATGTCATCCAGCGCCGCCATCGATAGCGCCGGCGCGGCCTTTGCCGAGGCCGAAACCTTGATGCGCGAACAGGTGCCGGGGATTGTCGCGCAGATATCGCTGACGGTGGAAGCATTGAACAAGGCGGTGGGGGATGTTTCTACACGCTCGGTCAGCACGCTGGATGGGTTCGATGAGACGGCGACGTTGTTGAATGCCCGCCTGACCGAATTGGAACGCACGTTGGCCGACGCCAGCACCACATTTGAGGCCGTGACGGCAGCCTCTAACAGCGTTGACACGCTGGTCACGGGTGACGGGGCGCAGATGGTCGCAGATGCGCGCGGCGTTCTGGCCGGGGCACAACGCACGATCGCAAAGGTCGAAGTGATCATCGACACGGATGTGCCAACTGTGGTCAAGGATATCCGCAGCGCAGTATCAGCCGCCTCTAGTGCGGTGGACAAAGCAGCGCGGGATCTGGCGGGGTTCACTGACGGGCTTGATCCGCTGGCTGCCGATACGCGCAAAGCAGTTAATACTGCGACAGAGTTGTTTACGCGCGCGACAGTCACATTGGATGCGATTGACGGTTCTATGGCAGCGGCTGATACGGCGCTTGGATCGGCCGAACGCGCATTTGACAGTGCGGACAAGGCCATCTCGACCGATCTGGGGCCGGTTCTGGCCGACATTCGGGCTGCGACCAACCGGATCGGTAGTGCGGCAGACAAGGTTTCAGATGATTTGCCGCAGATCACGACAGATCTTCGTGCGTTGATTGCACGCGCCGAGCAGGTGGTGGCGCAGGTGCAAACCACTGTCAGCGAGGCCGCCCCCGGCATTCGTAACTTTACCGGCAATGGTTTGAACGAGTTGGGCCGTCTGAGTGGCGAGGCGCGTGGGTTGGTCCAATCGCTGGATAAACTCGTGCGCCGGATTGAACGAGAACCTGCGCGCTTCCTGTTGGATGGCCGCGTCCCTGAGTATCGGAAATGACATGACGAAAACTATGAACCTCACGCGCCGTGCTGCATTGTTGGGCGCTGTTGCTACCCTTGGTGGATGCAGTGCCGTGTCCTCGATCAATTCGGCGGCCAGCCCGCTGGACACCTATGATCTGACGCCCGCGCGGGGCGCGACATCAGGTGGCCGGTCGGGTCGGACCTTGTTGGTGCCGCTGCCCGAAGCGCCTGCCGCCATCGCCAGCGACCGCATCATGGTAAAGCCCGACGCAGCGTCGATCACCTATCTGCCTGATGCCCGCTGGGCCGATAACCTGCCAGCGGTTATGCAATCCTTGCTGGTGCGCTCTATCGCGGGAACCGGGCGCATGGGTTATGTCGGCCCCAGCGAAGGCGGCCCTGTGCCCGATCTGGCCTTGTTGACGCGTATCGATGTCTTTCAGGTGGAAATCAACGAGGGGGCGACGACGGCCAGCGTTGACATCAGCCTGACCGTGCTGCGTGATCGCGATCAACGGGTAATCAAGACCCGCGTGTTTCGCAATCAGGCCACTGCCGACAGTGACGCTCCAGTAAATGTTGTGGCTGCCTTTCAGGCGATCCTCGATACGTTGCTGCCCGAGATGGCCAACTGGGCGACCTCTTGATCTCATCCGAAGACGGGGCGATAAAATGGGGCGTTTGGTGCCATTGATCCGCATGTGGGTGCGTGAAATTACTTTTTAAATTAATATTTTACCGACTGAATTGTCGCAAGGTGTATCAGGCCAGACCCTTGCGACAAAGCGCGACAAACGGGAGGTCGCGCTGA
>JAPWHL010000079.1 GCA_027214255.1 Roseovarius aestuarii | reverse complement strand
GCTCCAGGCCTGGAAACTTCGGCACCAGTGCCCGTGCGCCGGCAGCGATGATCAGGTTGCGGCTGGTCAGGGTCTGGCCGTTGACCTCCACGCTCCAGGGCGAGAGGATTTTCGCTTCGCCCTGGATTACCTCGACGCCCAGGCCGGTGTAACGCTCCACCGAATCATGCGGTTCGATGTCGGCAATCACCCGCTGCTCGCGCTCCATCACCGCCGGAAAATCCAGTGAGCCATGCACGCCGGTAAAGCCCAGCGCCGGGCCTTTTCTC
>JAPWHL010000078.1 GCA_027214255.1 Roseovarius aestuarii | reverse complement strand
ATCCTTGACCGCCTGGATGTTGCGGCTGACCTCGTCGGTTACCGCCCGCTGCTCTTCGGCTGCGCTGGAGATCTGGGTGGCCATGTCGGAAATCTGGTTGATGGAGGCGGTGATCTGCTCCAGTGCCTGGGTGGCATCGTTGGCATCTTCCACGCTGTTCTGGGCCAGCAACTGACCCTCGGGCAGGGTGCTGACGGCTCCCTGGGTGTTGCGCTGCAGGGTTTCGATCATGCTGCGGATCTCGACGGTGGAGCTGTGGGTACGCTGGGAC
>JAPWHL010000077.1 GCA_027214255.1 Roseovarius aestuarii | reverse complement strand
TATTCCTTTGGTCATATCCGTCTCTCCTTGGTTCCAAAATTACCAAGCAAACCGTCTACAAATCTAGGGGCACCTCAGGAAGCTACACGCCGTCTGCGACAGCCAGGGACGCCCGCTCAATCTGTTCGTCACCGCCGGTCAGGTCAGCGATTATATCGGAGCGCGGGCGCTGCTCAGCAGCTTGCCGAAGGTCGATTGGCTTCTTGGCGACCGAGGCTACGACGCCGACTGGTTCAGAGAATGGTTGAAAGACAAGGGGATACGCGCCTGCA
>JAPWHL010000076.1 GCA_027214255.1 Roseovarius aestuarii | reverse complement strand
ACTTTATCGGTATGACCTACGATGGCGATATCGATCGTTGGGTCACTTTTTAGAATTTTGGCAAAATCGGCAAGCGATTGCTTGGCTGTGTTGCTCAATGTCGAAGAGTTGAAACCAAAAAGAATACCCGAGTTGAAGGTAACCTGTACGGCTTTCAATCCGTTAGCATCCGTTACTTCCTGCACCTGTGCACCTTCTATTTTCGCGGCTTCGGCTGCTTTTTTATCCATTTTGTGGCCGATGAGCACGCCTGCACCACCGCCTACTGCTGCAC
>JAPWHL010000075.1 GCA_027214255.1 Roseovarius aestuarii | reverse complement strand
CCCAGTAGCCGAGCGGCACGATCAGCCCGCTTTCCTCGGCCAGCGGTACAAATTCGTTGGGGGCCAGCAGGCCATGCTCGCTATGGCGCCAGCGCACCAGCGCCTCCAGGCCAACGATGCGCCCGCTCTGCAGGCACAGACGCGGCTGGTAATGCAGCTCCAGCTCATCACGTCGTAAGGCGCGGCGCAGCTCGCTTTCCAGGTCGGCCTGGTTGCGAGCGCTGCGATTGATCCGTTCGTCATAGATATGAAAAGTGCAGCCCTGCTGGCTCTTGGCC
>JAPWHL010000074.1 GCA_027214255.1 Roseovarius aestuarii | reverse complement strand
GGGATGGAGCAGCCCGGTAGCTCGTCAGGCTCATAACCTGAAGGTCGTAGGTTCAAATCCTACTCCCGCAACCAGATAGCGACGTGTCGCTATAACAGAATTCGACGCTGAGATACGCAGATTTGCGATCGACGCTGGGATAGGTTTCCACCGCTAAGGTGGTGGGGATCGACGGCTTTTCGCCCTTCGGGGCAAAAAGTTGAAAGTACTACAGTTTAGGGGTTGAAGAGGCGGGTTGCGCTTGATAGTTAAGCGCTTCCGGTTGATTTTGTCTCGGGTCTACGGATCCAA
>JAPWHL010000073.1 GCA_027214255.1 Roseovarius aestuarii | reverse complement strand
GTATCCGTCGCGATGCCGTCGCCAAAACTCAGCTGGAACGTCAAGGTCTCGGGGCCGGACCCCGCCACCCGTGTCGGCGCGGTAAAGCCGGGCTTGTCTGCGTTGACATCCGACAGGGTCACCACCGTACCCCCCGTCTGCGACCAGGTATAGCTCAGCGTCTGGCCCGTATCCGGATCGGTTGAGCCCGTTCCGTCCAGCGTCACCGCCGCGCCGGAATTAACCGTCTGCGCCGGCCCGGCTTCCGCCGTGGGGGCCGTGTTGGCCGGGGCATTAACCGTGATCTCAACCGTGTCCGTATCCGTCGCGATGCCGTCGCCAAAACTCAG
>JAPWHL010000072.1 GCA_027214255.1 Roseovarius aestuarii | reverse complement strand
GACCCACCGCCAAGCAGCGACCCAACCAGCCCGCCAACAAGGCCATCATCGCCCAGCAGCCCGTCAACAACACCGCCGTCGCCCAGAACCGGATCGGTCAGCGCGCCGACAACCTCAAGCCCTTCGTCCAGCGCATCCGTCACATCCGGCAGGGCCTCGGGGATCACATCCTCGTCGGCCGATGCGTCATCAGACCCACCGCCAAGCAGCGACCCAACCAGCCCGCCAACAAGGCCATCATCGCCCAGCAGCCCGTCAACAACACCGCCGTCGCCCAGAACCGGATCGGTCAGCGCGCCGACAACCTCAAGCCCTTCGTCCAGCGCATCCGT
>JAPWHL010000071.1 GCA_027214255.1 Roseovarius aestuarii | reverse complement strand
GCATCCGCGTCGGCATCCGCGTCGGCGTCGGCGTCGGCATCCGCATCGGCGTCAGCATCCGCGTCGGCGTCGGCGTCGGCATCCGCGTCGGCATCAGCATCTGCGTCAGCATCCGCATCTGCGTCAGCATCCGCGTCGGCATCTGCATCAGCATCCGCGTCGGCATCCGCGTCGGCGTCGGCGTCGGCATCCGCGTCGGCATCAGCATCCGCATCTGCGTCAGCATCCGCATCTGCGTCAGCATCCGCATCTGCGTCAGCATCCGCGTCGGCATCCGCGTCGGCGTCGGCGTCGGCATCCGCATCGGCGTCAGCATCCGCGTCGGCGTCGGCGTC
>JAPWHL010000070.1 GCA_027214255.1 Roseovarius aestuarii | reverse complement strand
AGATGCCGGGTGCGATCAGGGCGGCTGCACCTGCTGCGGTGGAGAGTTTCAGAAGATCTCTGCGGTTCATGTTTTTTGTCCTTTCAGTATGGTGGGATCAGGCACGCCCGAGGGTGGCCAGTATTGCATCAGGTCCGGAATAGAGTTTGCTTGCATCCAGCCCGAACTGCCTGCCGTCGACCTCGGCAATCAGAGCAGGGACGCCTTGCAGGTTGTGAGACGTCATCAGATCGCGTGCTTTCGCGCTGCGCGTCTGCGCTAGGCCCGTGAGGGCTGCATCGGGGGTCAGTATACGCGCGGCCGCCTCTGCAAGGTCGAGCTCGGTCAGCAAGCCTGCGACAACTGAGGAAGAGGTCACGTCTTTGCCGTCGACATAGCGCGCTGTCTGAATG
>JAPWHL010000006.1 GCA_027214255.1 Roseovarius aestuarii | reverse complement strand
CACGCTCAACAACCTGCGCCACAGCGTCCTGTTTGAACTCGTCTGTAAACCGTATTCCTTTGGTCATATCCGTCTCTACTTGGTTCCAAAATTACCAAGCAAACCGTCTACAAATCTAGGGGCACCTCACCCTGCTGCCAGGGCAGAACCGGTATGGTCAGTTTGGTTACCTGCTGCGACCAGATAATTGACTCCGGCCACCTCGACCACGTCCATCCGCCCTCCTATCTGGTTGATGTAGGGCGCAGCGTCCCCCGTCATGGTTTGAACAAGGTTCAGGTCGCCGTCTGCCGCAATCTGAAACACAGTGATTGTGTCCCCGCTGTTGGCATAGAGAAAGGTGGACCCGTCGATCATGGCAAAGGCCACGTTCTCTACCTGATCAAGGCCCGACACATTGGCCACCCCCAGCAACTGCCCGTCGGCCATCACCTCGAACCCGCTGATTCCGCCTTCATCAGGGCTTGCTGTGTAGACAAACGTGCGGTCTCCGACTGTTACCGTCTTTACGTCTTTGACACCGTCCAGATTGAAGCGCGGGTTGTTGTTATCACCCATGTTGAAAAGGTTGGCAGAACTTCCAAAAATGATAGACATGAAATTACTCCAAATGAATGGCACACACAAAATCGCATGAAATGCTGCGAATTTGCGCCACATTAGAGACACGACATATATCAAGTCTATAGTAGGGTTACGTAGGCCCGTCCCACCATTGGCGACTCATTGCCGACCAAGAAATCAAACCAACCGTAGGGTCACACGTCCCTTCAGCTTAAGCCGTGCGCGGGTCCTCTGACCCTGACGGGGGACGGCTGCCTGCGGCGGAGCAAAGCCATGCTGTCGCATCGCAAAGATCGTCCCAAATGGACAGGATCACACGCCGGATGAATAGGTCCGCCGGTGGTTCGCCTGATGTCTTTGGCGATCATCCTGCCATGACTTTTCGATGTTTTTTACTGCTCACTTTCCAATGCACGTGAATGACAAGGAGCCTTACGATATCAAACCAGCCAATTTGGTCATATCAACGCCTTCATATTACACATCCGCATCTCGCATTCAGTATTTCGGACTAAAACCAAGTAAAAAATAGCATCCGTAATTTTTATGAGAACGTCGAGTTTCACAATCTGAAAACGCAATTCTTTAGCATCGGATCAATTCACTTTTCGAAAAACCATACGCACCCGAATTTAAAACTTCTTTTCATATGTGACACTTCCCTAAATGAAATATATCAATTTCCCGTCAAAGATTCACACAGAAAGTAGATCAGGATAAACCAATAAAATATTGATAATAAATATGAAAAAATATTGCTCATCACTACCATTAATAACAGCATTGACGGTTTTTTGGCCCTCATCGTACAGTACCCGTCGAACATGGCCAATTAACTGAAAATTATCTCAAACGAGGAATTTCATGACAACGTATACACTCACCGGATTCTTTTTTGACACGGACCCGGATGACGACGACACAACCATCACGCTGAATCCTGCAACCCTGACTTTGACAATGGCTCCCGGTCAAACCTCATTCAGTTACAGCTATGATGGCCCTCAAACCGGCGATCAAACACCCATTCTTTTGAATAACGTCGGAACGAGCGTGTACGGTTACAAGCTGGATGGTATCTATGACGATCTGGAAGGCAACATCGTCGAGGTAAAATGGGATGATGGCGGCACGACACGGACCACGTATATCCTGTCCTTCGACGAAAACATCGACGGCGATTATGTCTTTGTCCTTGGTGGTCATCCACTGCCATCATTCGCGAGCCCGGCTGAATTTGACGTGTTTGACAACACTCAGTTGCTTTCTGCAGAAGACGTCCCCCCCGGCAGCCCCTTCGCGGCAAACACCGCGATTTCACTGGCGGCGATCCCCGGCATTTCATCCAGCGAAGATGATTCCATTTTGGGCACAAGCGGTGATGACATCCTACTGGGCGGCATCGGCAACGACACGCTGATTGGCCTGCCTGGCGATGACCTGCTAAATCCCGGCGACAACACCGGCGAGGATTACATCCTGCCAGGGAGCGGCAATGACACCATCGATATGGGCGATGTCGTCACGGGCTATGTAATGATTGCCCATACCGATCTGGCCGAAGGTATTGCCGTCACCATTGACGGTAATGCGAACACCGGCACCATCGGCAAAGGGTCCAGCGGAACCACCACATTGACCGACGTTGGCGCCCCTATACTCGCCGGCGCGAATGACGGTGGGTTGGCGATCCTAGGAACGATGGTTGCAGATTCCTTCAACATCCGGTCAAAGGACGATGGGTGGCTTTCGATCAACGGACTTGACGGGGCGGACACATATACGCTTTTGGCATCCACCGGGGCCATTCGGCTTGATTTCCGGGATTCCTCGGGGGGTATGGTTGCAGATTTCTCGACAGGAACGATCAGCGACGATGGCTGGGGAAATGCTGAAACGGTGGTTGGCTTCGAACATGCCACAGAAGTGCGCGCAACCAGATATGACGACGATCTGACCGGCACTGACGATGACTATGAATCTTGGATATTGATGAGCGGGAACGACACGCTGTCAGCCGGAGGTGGCTGGGACAGACTGCGTTTCGACCAAAACCTTGTGCTGGATCTCGACGTTGACTTGATGGCTGGAACGGCCAGCGGCATGTGGGATGGGCTGTCCTTTGACAGCGACATATCGGGGATTGAAGAAGTGCGCGGATCGCGCGCGGGCGACAGTGTTATCCGTGGCTCGGATGCTGATAACATGATCCGCACCTATAGTGGCGATGATGACGTCTATGATGAGGGCGGGAATGACACCATCCGTCTGGGCGATGGCGATGACTATGTCCGCGCCGGTGGTGGAGCCGACGATTATGACGGTGAAGGCGGCACTGACGACTACATCAGCTATTATGACAGCTCCGGCGGGGTCGAACTGGACCTAGAGGCCAATACCGCGGCCGGATCATGGGCCAGTAACGACACTATCGCGAACTTCGAATCCGCCGGTGGCTCGAAAAATGGCGACGATACAATCAGTGGCACCTCGGGGGACAACCGCATCAACACCTATGGCGGCGATGACCGGGTGTATGATCGGGGCGGCGACGATGACATCGATCTGGGCAGCGGCGACGATTACGTGCGCGCAGGCGGCGGGGCCGACACCTATGATGGCGGCTCGGGCACCGATTACATCAGCTATTATGACAGCTCGGCAGGGGTGAACCTCGATTTCGAGGCCAACACCGCCTCCGGATCATGGGCCAGCAACGATATCGTGCTGAACTTTGAAAGTGCGTCGGGCTCGAAAAACGGCGATGACACGATCAAGGGCACTGATGGGTATAACAAGATCAAAACCTATGGCGGCGAAGATGACGTCTATGACCGGGGCGGTGATGACGACATCGATCTGGGCAGCGATGACGACTATCTGCGCGCCGGTTTGGGGGGCGACGACACCTATGACGGTGGCTCGGGCAGCGATGACTACATCAGCTATTATGATGCCACCGCCGGGGTCACCGTGGATCTTGACGCAGGGACAGCCACAGGAGCCTCAACCGGCACGGATATCATCGAAGCCTTTGAAAGCGTCGGCGGGTCCAAATCCGACGATGACGTGATCACCGGCTCTTCGGGCGACAACCGGATCAAGACCTACGGCGGCGACGACTCGGTTTATGACCTTGGCGGCGACGATCTGGTCGATCTGGGATCGGGTGATGACTATGTACGCGCGGGCGGCGGCGCCGACGATTATGACGGCGGGTCGGGCACCGATTACATCAGCTACTACGACAGCTCGGGCGGGGTCGATCTGGATTTCGAGGCCAACACCGCGACCGGATCATGGGCCAATAACGACACGGTCGTGAACTTTGAGGGTGCGTCGGGCTCCAACACTGGCGACGACACGTTGCAAGGCACGGACGGCGAAAACATCCTGCGTGGATATGGCGGCGATGACCGCCTGCACGGGCGGGACGGCGACGACAGCATGGTCGGCGGCTCGGGCGAGGATTCCCTTTATGGTGGCAGTGGCGCGGATACGATGCGCGGCGGTTCGGGCGACGATTACCTGGACGGTGGCGGCGGCTCGGGCACAGACCTGCTCTATGGCAACAGTGGCGCGGACGAGTTCCACTTTGACCGCGGCGAAGGCGATGATGTGATCAAGGATTTCGAGAACAACATCGATGTGATCGCGTTCGACAATTTCAGCTATCTCAGCAGCGCGGCAGATGCCGTCAGCTATGCCACCGAAAGCGGCGGAGACGTGTTCTTTGACTTTGGCTCAGACGGCACAGTCTTGGTTGAGAACGCGACAATTGCACAGTTGATGAACGATATCTCTATCGTCTGATCAATCGAAAAATCTGATGTCAGGGCGTTGAAACGCCCTGACATTTCCCACGTCTGCCTTTTCCCTAAAAACAGTGCCGATACCAACCGCAGCCCGAGCGGGCATTGTTGGCGCGTGACGCAGACCCTTTTAGGGCCAAGCCCCCCATCCCCAAGGCGCCCTGAATTCTGAAAGCGTATGCTGGGATGTGCCTGCCCTATCACCAGCAACCGGCTGCGATTGGGTCTTAGCAAATTAAGTTAGTTGAAAATCAATTTCCATCATAAGGTTGTACCCTGTGAAATAGACTTGATTAATTTTATTAGTAAATGGCTTCCGGGGGGATACCGTATGGGTGCGTTGGCATTGCTGGCACTGTTTTCTGGTCTGATGATGAGTATGGTCAACAGCTCGGATGATGACGATCTTGTATTGGACGGCGACGAAGAACCAGAGACACCACAAGAACCCGAAGACCCCGACGTCACGGCCGATGCGGGTGCAACCTTTGCCCAGACCGAGGAAGGAGTTGAACTGGAGCTTGGTGAAGACGAAACAGGATCTTTGGCCGTCATCTATTACGAAGACACCGAAGATAACCCGGACGACTTTTATGAGACCCAAGAGGCCCGGTTTTATCTGGTCCCTGAAGGGGTCGATTTTTCCGCGGCGTCATGGGAAACGCGCAACGATGTGCCCGGCGCAGATCAATTTGACGGCGCGGCGCGTGCATATGAACTTCCCGATTTTGAAGAACAGTTTGGCCTGAAATTACTGGGTGTCGTGAACCTCAAAGACATTCCTGTGGACGAAGACGACCTACAAGGCGATGATCTGGCGGATCGCGTCGGTGTCATCACGGCCAACGCGCCGGTGGCGGGATATTACCTGACAGCCACGACAGACAGTGACCAACTGGTCGAATTTCTGCCCGAGGATTACGTGATCACGCGCTTTGGCATGGCCGAATTGCCCGTTTCTGTTGACACAACCGGCACGGACGGTCGCGACTGGTTGTCGGCCGATGCGGACGGGATCACCGTAAGCGGCGCGGGTGGCGACGACATTTTGGAAACCGACAATGCGGGCGTGACCCTGATCGGCGACGCGGGGGACGATGTGTTTGAATCGCGCGGGGCAGATGTGATCATCGATGGCGGCACGGGCGACGATATAGTCACCGCGGTCTCGGCCACGGTCGATGGCGGCGCAGGTGACGACAACATCGTCATTCATAGCGGATCTGCCACCGGGGGCGACGGCGAAGACTATGTATCCGGCTATGGCGACGGCCCTACCCAATTGTATGGAAACAGGGGCGATGATCGCGTCAGTGCCTACGGCGCCGAGACACAGGCCTATGGTGGGCAGGGCGATGACTTTGTTGCGCTGAACAATGGGGCCACCGGATATGGCGGTGGCGGCGATGACACGTTGCAGATGGACGCAGGAACCGTCGGGTTCGGCGGCAATGGCGACGATACATTCACTGTATGGAACCAGTTTCGCGATGAAGCCGGACCAGCGATCATTACAGGCGGTGCCGGCAATGATCTGATTGATGCGCGCGTCTGGAACCCTCTGCGCGGCGAAGCCGACGATATCTATCTGCGCGTCACCGATTTTGATCCATCCGAGGACGTTCTACAAATTGGTGCCTTTCAAACCGATGTGGAGGTGGATCAGGTACAGCTAGAAGAAGCGGGCGACGGCAGCTATACGGATGTTCGGATCACCTATACATCCTTGCATGGCTTGCCCCCCGGTCTGGCCGTTATTCGTCTGGATGGCACCACAGGAATGACTGCAGATCAGATTGCCATCGCCAGATGACAGATCCTTAGCCCGCCCGAATTTTTCGAGCGGGCTGGCGTTGTCCGTGACATTGAGCTGGGTCAGCCCCCTTACCGATGACCCAACGCAGGCGCGTACCGCAAAAGCAGCCACACATGTTGCTTGCGTCAAATGGCGCGCACGCGGTTTCGGGCCCAGTTAACATATCAACACGCGCCCTTTCCCCAGAGCCTCGATGCCCAGGCAAGTGGCAAGGGATCATCCTTGCATCGACATAATCCAAGGTGGCGTTTCTTTGCCTCTTCCCCAAGCCAATCGGGCGCGCTACGACTTAGGAAAATGCGGAAAGGAGCAGTCCATGTCGCCTCAACACACACCGGCCCACACCACCTATGACATCGTGATTGTCGGCGGTGCCATCATGGGCGCATCTGCCGCTTGGTTTCTATCGCGCAACCCGGATTTTGACGGGCGCATTTTGGTGATTGAGCGCGACCCGACGTATCGCGACACGTCGACCATGCACACAACCAGTTGCATCCGTCAGCAGTTCTCGACTGACCTGAACGTGCGCATTTCGCAATTCGGCGCTGACTTCATCAAAAACCTGCGCAGACATATGGGCGATGATCCACGCGTGCCCGAGCTGAGCATCCGCAATTTCGGATATATGTATCTGGCCGACACCCCTGAGTTTTCCGAGACTTTGCGTCACAACCACAACATCCAACGTGCCGCCGGGGCAGCGACCCAATTGATGTCTGCCGATGACATCCGCGCCGCCTATCCGTTTTACAACGTTGACGACATCCTGTTGGGATCACTCAACACCGTAGATGAAGGATATTTTGACTCCGGGGCGGTGTTTGATTGGTTGCGCCGCCAATCACGCGAAGCCGGCGTCGAGTACTTGCACGGCGAGGTGACGGGCATGACCCTGAATGCCGCCGGGACCAAAGTGACAAGCGTCACCCTGTCGGATGGGCAGACCATCAGCTGCGGTCAGGTTCTGAACGCATCTGGCCCACGTGCGGCGCTGACCGCCCGCATGGCAGGAATTGATATCCCGATTGAGCCACGCAAACGGTATTCGTGGATATTCAAAGCAGAAACCCCGCTGGATCGTGATCTGCCTCTGACCATCGACCCATCTGGGGTTCACGTGCGCGAGAACGGGGGCGGCACCTATCAGGCCGGCGGTCACAGCGATTACGACCCGGCGGTTGAACCCGATGACTTTGGCATGGATCACAGCCTGTGGCAGGATCATATCTGGCCAGTTCTGGCCACACGCATTCCGCAATTCGAGGCAATCAAGGTCACATCGGAATGGACCGGCCATTATGCCATGAACACGTTGGACCATAACGCGGTCCTTGGCCCGCATGACCACGTGGACAATTTCTTTTTCCTTAACGGGTTTTCGGGGCACGGGCTGCAACAGGCCCCGGCGATGGGGCGCGGTATCGCAGAGATTATGCTGTATGGCGCTTATCGGACGCTGGATCTGGGCGCGTTCAGTTGGGATCGCATCCCAGCAGGCGAACCCATCGTCGAACACGCGATTATTTGACCCGTGCCGCACGCTCGCAAGCGACGTTACGGCCCCCCTCGCCTATCCGGTTGTGATTGTTCCGGGCTTCGGCGTATGGTGATCGAACCGCTGCCCAAAAGGCCCGGTATATGTGACGAGTTCAAGACCGGAGAAAACTTCCCATGACGCCATTCGCCATCGCAGGTGTTCAGATGTATGTGAACGCCCTACAGCCAAACGTGGACGGTATGATCCACCGGCTGGATATTCTGATGGCCCGGTTTCCCTGGACGCAAATGGTGCTGTTTTCCGAACTGGCCCCGTATGGCCCGTTGGAAAAATTCTCACTGCCGCTGCATAACGAGGCGATTGAGCGGTTTCAGGCCGTAGCCGTAAAACACAACATCTGGCTGATTCCCGGCTCGATGTTTGAGACTGCCGAAGACGGGCGTATCTATAACACCTCAACCGTGATCAATCCGGCGGGTGAAATTGTCAGCAATTACCGCAAGATGTTTCCATTCCGCCCCTACGAGGCGGGCGTGGAAGCAGGTACAGGGTTCTGCGTTTTTGACGTGCCTGACGTGGGCCGTTTTGGCCTGTCGATCTGTTATGACATGTGGTTCCCCGAAACCACGCGCCAGTTGACGTCACAGGGCGTCGAAGTCCTGTTGCATCCTGTTCTGACAGGCACCACGGACCGCGATGCCGAACTGGCTATTGCGCGCGCCACAGCGGCCCAGTTTCAATGCTATGTGATCGACGTCAACGGTCTGGGTGCAGGGGGCGTGGGCAAATCCTGTGTGATTGACCCGACAGCCACCGTGCTGCACCAATCTGCCGGTCAAGAGGACATGTTCCCGATTGAAATGGATCTGGATTACGTCCGTCGCCAACGTGAAATCGGCATGAAAGGGCTGGGCCAAGTTCTGAAAAGTTTTCGCGATCGCCCGACCGATTTTCCAATCTATGACCGCACCAGTGGCACAGACGCCTATCTGCACCAGCTGGGCCCGCTTGAAATTCCCAAGCAAGGCAGCCGCGCGGGCCTGCATTCGCAAGTGCCCGGCGTCGATCCGGCCGCCCATACATCGGGCCCGATTGAATCCGGCGCTCAAACGACACCGAACTTTGTGGAACATCCCAAGGACACAACCGTTGTCTCTGGGGAACAAACAGTGCCGCGGGAGACACCACCTTTAACCAACTAAAACAATAAGCGGAGGATCAGAGCCTACCCGCGCACTTCGACCCTTGCGTTCTGATCTGCTGCACAAGCGGGGAAAAAGATATGCAGTCCATGGGCGACTACTATTCGGCAGTGCAATTGCGCGCCGACCGTTGGAGCGCATTGCGCGAATGTACCAATGCCTTGTCGCGCGAACCTGACGGGCGCAACAGCAAAAAGTTGATTGCCAAGGTCAATGATCTCCTTGAATCGCTCTCCTTGATCGAAGCCTATTGGGCCTTTCCGGGCATCCCCGCCTTTGACAGCCTGTGCCGACAATTCGAACATCGAAAACTGGATGATCTGGCATTTTCCGTGCAGCGCATCACCCGTGCATTGACCACGGGCGCCTATCGCCGCCGCCACATTCCCTTGGATCGCGACACATCCGACAATGACGAACATGACGACGAGGCGATGCAATCGCTGGAGGCGCGTGCTCTGACCAAGCCCTATTTCGAGGTGCTGATCGTTGATGATCTAAACGAGCATCAGGAACGGTGGATGAAGTCCAACTTTTCCCGTATGCGCCGCAGCGAAGACCCCTTTCATTATGAAACGGTCGTTGTGCCCAGTTTGCAGGACGCGTTGATCGCAGTGCTGTTCAATCACAACATTCAGGCCATCGTCGTACGCCCCGGACTCCGCATGGAGTCGCGGGTGGAAATGGACATACTGACCCGCTATTTGAACCGCGCTGGCGGGCTGGAGGTATTGGAAAATCTGGATCCCGGAAATTACGGCCCCGAACTGTGCAGGATGATCGCCCGTGTGCGCCCCGAACTGGACGCCTACCTGATCACCGATCGCTCGGTCGAGGATATCGCCGGTCTGGATCTGGGGATTTGCCGACGTGTCTTTTACAACCAAGAAGATTTTCTTGAACTGCACCTGAACATCCTTCGCGGCGTTCAGTCACGCTATAAAACACCGTTTTTCACGGCACTGGTCGAGTATTCAAAACAGCCCACGGGTGTGTTTCATGCGATGCCCATCAGCCGTGGAAAATCCATCAACCGCAGCCACTGGATTCAGGACATGGGGGCGTTTTATGGCCCCAACATCTTTATGGCCGAAACCTCGGCCACTTCCGGGGGGCTGGACAGCTTGCTGGAACCGCATGGCCCGATCAAAGAGGCTCAACGTCTTGCCAGCCGGGCGTTTGGTTCAAAACAAACCTATTTCGCCACCAACGGCACCTCTACCTGTAACAAAATCGTTGTGCAGGCGCTGGTCAAACCCGGCGATATTGTTTTGATCGACCGTGATTGTCACAAATCGCACCACTATGGAATGGTCCTCTCAGGCGCGCAGGTGTGCTATTTGGACAGCTATCCGTTGAACGAATACTCGATGTATGGCGCGGTGCCACTTCGCGAAATCAAGCACCAGTTGTTGGAGTTAAAGGCGGCGGGCAAACTGGATCGCGTTCGCATGCTGCTTTTGACCAACTGCACGTTTGACGGCATAGTTTATAACGTCGAACGGATGATGGAAGAATGTCTCGCGATCAAACCCGATTTGATTTTCCTGTGGGACGAAGCATGGTTCGCCTTTGCCCGGTTCAGCCCCACGTACCGCCAGCGCACCGCAATGAGCGCCGCAAACAACCTGCGCGAACGTCTGCGCAGCCCTGAACATGCAAAGGCCTATGCCGCGCAGCAAGAAGCATTGAAAGATTGCGATACCGACGCGTTGCTGGACACGCGCCTGCTTCCGCCACCGGATGCGCGTGTACGTGTCTATGCCACCCAATCAACGCATAAAACACTGACATCTCTACGACAGGGCAGCATGATTCACGTCAATGATCAGGACTTCAAAGGCGAGGTAGAAGCTTCGTTTCAGGAGGCCTATATGACGCACACCTCGACCTCGCCCAACTATCAGATCATCGCATCGCTTGACGTGGGGCGTCGTCAGGTTGAACTGGAAGGGTTTGAATTCGTCCAGCGTCAGGTCGAGGCCGCCATGTCGATGCGCCGCGCGATTGCCAGTCATCCTTTGTTACAAAAGTACTTTACGGTTCTCACGGCGGGCGACATGATTCCCGAACAGCATCGCGAAAGCGGCGTTCAAAGCTATTATGACTCTGAACAGGGATGGACCGACATCTGGGATTGCTGGGAAAAGGACGAGTTTGTTCTGGACGCCACCCGCGTCACGCTGGCCGTTGGCGGTACGGGATGGGATGGTGACACATTCAAAACAGATATTTTGATGGATAAATACGGCATCCAGATCAACAAGACCTCGCGCAACACTGTTTTGTTCATGACCAATATCGGGACCACGCGATCATCGGTCGCCTATCTGATCGAAGTGTTGGTCGAGATCGCCAAAGAGCTGGACGATCTACTGGATGATGCGTCGAAAATGGAGCGACGCGGGTTTGAAAAACGTGTGGCCAATCTGATGGAGGATTTGCCCCCCCTGCCCGATTTTTCACGCTTTCACGACGCGTTTCGCACAGATGATATGACCCCCGAAGGTGATATTCGGTCGGCCTTTTTTCTAAGCTATGATGAGGCCAATTGCGACTATCTGGAGCTGGACGGGTCCATCAACGACGCCATGTCGTCGGGTCGCGAAGTGGTCTCGGCGCAATTCGTGATCCCCTACCCGCCCGGTTTTCCCATTCTGGTTCCGGGTCAGGTGGTCAGCGCAGAAATTCTGGCCTTTATGCGCGCGTTGGACGTCAGCGAAATCCACGGCTATCGCCCCGATCTGGGTCTGAGGGTCTTTACCGAAGAGTCCCTGAAACATCAGGCCAATGCAAACGCCGCCCGACTGGAGTTGAATGCCGCGCGCCAGCAAACCCAACAATAAAAAACAAAATACCGACAGGAAACAGGGAGACAAAAATGTCCGCAGAGCTAAAAAACATTTCGGAAATCCGCCGCCATTTCCACCGAAACGAAGACCCGATCTATTTCATCTCGGCCACCAACTTTAACCTGTTGGGGCTGGATGAATGGTGCAAGAATTTCAAATACATCTGCTACATTGACTGTTATGGCGGCAAGCATCCCAACGTGTTCTGCCCCTCGGAACAACCGCATGCGGAATTCCAGTCAATCGAGGACATCAACAACTATCTGTTGCAGCATAAAGAGGTGATCGACCTGATCAAGCGACGCGGCGGCAAGCCCAAGTTCGTGTTCTTGATGTTTGATGCAGAAACCGAGCGCCTGTCCAAAGAACTGGGCGCCGAGGTCTGGTTTCCCAAGGCCAAACTGCGCACAGCGATGGACAACAAGATCGAAACAGTCCGCATTGGCAACAAAGCTGGCGTGCCATCGGTGCCCAACACGCTGAGCGTTGTCGACAGCTATGAACACCTGAACAAGATTTGCGACAAGGCCGGTCTGGGGCATGATCTGGTCCTGCAATCGGCCTTTGGTGACAGCGGGCACACCACATTTTTCATCAAGTCCGAGGCCGATTTCCGACGTCACGAACATGAGATCGTCGGCGAAGGCGAAATCAAGATCATGAAACGGATCGATTGCCGCGGTTCTGCCATCGAGGGATGCGCCACCAAGGAAGGCACCATTGTCGGTCCGCTGATGACCGAATTGGTCGGTTTCAAAGAGCTGACACCCTATCGCGGTGGTTGGTGCGGAAACGAAATTTTCAGCACGGCCTTCCCCCCCAAAGTGCGCCAAAAGGCCCGCGAGCTGACCTTTAAGTTCGGCGAGCAACTGCGCAAGGAAGGCTATCGTGGTTACTTCGAGCTGGATTTCCTGATCGACAAGAAAACCGGCGACATCTGGTTGGGCGAGCTTAATCCGCGCATCACTGGCGCATCGTCGATGACCAACCATGCCGCCTTTGCCCATGCCGACGCACCGCTGTTTCTGTTCCACCTGCTGGAGTTCTCCAAAAAGAAATTCAAGCTGGATGTCGAAGAACTGAACGGGCGGTGGGCCGATCCCAAGATGATCGACAGCTGGAGCCAGATGGTGATCAAACACACTGACGACACGGTGGACATTGCCACAGAAGTACCCGAAACGGGCATCTACAAAATGCGTGAAGACGGCAGCATCGACTTTGACAGATTCGACTATCACCGACGTGCAGTTGAATCCGAGAACGAGGCGTTCTTTTTGCGTATCCTGCAACCGGGCGACTATCGCTATGAAGGGGCCGACATTGGTATTCTGGTCACGCGCGGACGTTCAATGACGCCCGGTTTCAAGCTGAACGAGCGCGGGAAGCGCTGGATTCACGGCATCAAGCAAGGTGTTCACGGCCGCCCCATGCCAACAGCCGAGGCAGGTCCGGCGCTTGCCGACCCTGCCTTTAAGATTATGTAGCGGATGACATGCAACTAAACTGGCGCGCCATATCCGAGGATCAACCCGGCCCCAAATGGGCCGGGCTTTTCCATGAATACTGGCCCGATTACCATAGGTGGTGGGCGCGCGAAGGTCCCGAGGCACGCCCCGGCTTTCTGGACAGCCACAAGGCCCTACGCGCCCATATGCCAGAGCTGATCCCGCTCTATGACCAACTGTGCGACTTGGCCGGCGGCACGGACCACGCCGCACGGTTTCTCAGCTTTTATTGCCCGCCTCCCTATTTGTCGTCCTGCTCGCAAGCACTCTGGCCCGGCGAAGAACCCGTACTTGTGCGCAATTATGATTATTCGCCCAAGGCGTTTGACAGTCTGGTGCTGCGCACCAATTGGCAGGGCCGCGCCGTGATGGGCACGTCCGATGGGCTATGGGGGCTGGTTGACGGGATCAACGACGCGGGGCTGGCCATATCCCTGACATTTGGAGGGCGGCGCGTTGTGGGCGACGGGTTTGGTGTGCCCTTGATCCTGCGCTATGTGCTGCAAACCTGCGATACCACGGCCGAGGCCGGGCGCATATTGGCCCGTGTGCCCACGCATATGAGCTATAATGTCACCGTGGTCGACGCACAGCGCAAGTTTCTGACAGCCTTTATGGCACCGGACCGCAAAACTCAGATCACCCATCAGGCGGTTGCAACAAACCATCAAGAGCGCGTCGAATGGGCCAGCCATGCCCGGTTCACCTCCACTGTCGAACGAGAGCGGTTTTTGCTGCAACGCATGACATTGCATGTCGAACCGGAAGAGAAATTCGTCAATGCCTTCTTGCGCCCACCGCTCTATTCGACACGGTTCGATCAAGGGTTTGGCACGCTTTATACAGCAATCTACCGCCCCCGTCAGTTGCAGATGGAGCTACGCTGGCCACGTGCGCAATGGCCACTGGCACTGCATGACTTCCACGAAGACATGCGCGTCATCTACACACCGGAAACTGCCGCGTAAGGTGCGCTTAAGCGCACCTTACCACCGCTTGCGAAACGTCCCCGGTGCAGTTTCGAATTTCCCCCGAAATGCCCGTGCAAAAGCGGAACTACCGCCAAACCCTGTTGCTGCTGCAATTTCTGCGATAGGAAGATCTGTTTCGCCCAACAACGCATAGGCGCGGGCCAATCGAAGGTCTGTGTAATACCGTCGCGGGCTCAGCCCGGTGTGCTTGGTAAAGCTACGCTCCAACTGCCGTTTAGAAATTCCGACCTGATCGGCAAGATCACATACAGTCAGCGGGTCTTCCAGATTTTCCTGCATCAGCCGCATTGCTGCAATCAAATGGCGATTGCGGCTGCCCATAACTGCCGATCGCGACGTTTTCTGCGGTGCATGGTCCGAATGGCTGCGCCCATGCAGGCACATGTCCGACACAACCAGCGCAAATTCAGACCCAAAGTCATCCTCGATCACGCTGAGCATCAAATCAGTCGACGCACTCCCCCCCGCCGCAGTCATCAGATCACCATCCACCTCATAGAGGTTCGGACTGGGTACCAAATCGGGGAACCACTCCATAAAGGCCGGTTGGTTTTCCCAGTGCAGCGTAAACTGCCGCCCCGTCAGCAGCCCCGCTTTGGCCAAGGTGAACGCACCGGTACATATCGCGCCAACCGGCACCCCATGCGCGGCCTGACGTGCACACCAGCGCACCAGATGTGTATCCATTGTCTCGGCGGGTTCTGTACCTGCGCAGATAAACACGCGTGTGCCTTTGGGCGGGACCGCAAGCGGCCCGTCAGGGACCAGAGACAGGTTGTTCGAGCACCGGATTGGCGCGCCGTCGCGTGTCATCGTGTACCAACGATACAATTCTTGCTGCGAAATCTGGTTTGCCACGCGCAATGGCTCGATCGCGGCGCTCAAGGCCAGCATCGTCAGCTTGGGCAGCAGCACGAAATCAAAAGACCTCGGGCCCGGCACCTTGGGCAATGCAAAGCTGGCCGAGCCTTTGGGAATAAAGGGCGAATGTTCCATACTCATTAATTTACCACGACCTGCCCGTCACGCCCAGCCATGATGAGCGTGGTACGTTCCAATAGCTCATGCAAGTTGCCGCGCCTCAGGTCTACATCGAAACGCGTCAGCCGTTCAGTACATCCAAAAGTTGCGCATGTAATTCAGGTGTCGCTGCCGTCACGACGCGCCCGTCAGATTTCAGGCCCAAGGGCGCACCGTTCCAATCCGTGATGATTCCGCCAGCGGCTTCGATCAACGGCGTCAGGGGTAAGAAATCATAGGGTTCCAGACCGATATCCGTGACCGCGTCGATCTGACCTGCCGCGACCAATGCGTGAGGATAGCAATCATATGACATGCGTCGCGTATGCCCGACGCCACACAGGCGGGCAAACAATGCGGGGTCCAAGGCTTGGGTGCGCTCGGCCTCGTTCACAAAGACCACCGCGTCATTCAATGCGGTTGTTTCACGCACGGTAATAGGGGCACCGTTCAAGGTGGCGCCGCCGCCGCGAATGCCGACAAAGGTTTCGTTCAATGCGGGCATGCGCACGACGCCCACCAGCGGCACGCCGGAATCCAAATGACCCAGCAACATGCCAAAGCCCGGATAGCCCGACAGGAAAAACCGCGTACCGTCAATCGGGTCAATGATCCACGCGGGCCCTTCCAGTGACCCGCTGATACCAAATTCTTCGCCAAAGACCCCGTGATCTGGAAATTCGGCCTTGATCGCATCGCGGATGGCCTGTTCCGTTGCGCGATCTGCCACCGTAACCGGGCTGTCATCGGCCTTGGATTCGATCCCCAACCCACCTTTGCGAAAATGGCGCATCGGAACGGCACTGGCATCTTCGATGATACGCGCGGCAATGGTCGCGATATGTTGTAACTGGCTTGGTGCTGTATCGCTCATGGCTGTGCCACCTCAATTGTTGTATTCCATAATTTTGCCGCTGACGCGAGGCTCGCCGGGGGAGCGATATCAGTAACCAGCACGTCGATCAACGTCGGGTCGCACAGGGTGATCGGCGCCTCGCGACCCATTTTGGCGCTGTCTGCCGCCACCATTCGGCGGGTTGCGTTGTTCAGGATCGCGCGGCTGAATTCAGCCTCTTCCAGATCATGCAGCATAAAGCCCGCATCGGCATTGATTCCGGCAATCGACAAGACCGCCAAATCGGTATTGAAATTGTTGGCAAAGCGCAGCGCTTCTGCACCGAATGCGCCGCCATCATGCGCCCGCAATGCGCCCCCAGCCATATAGACGCGGTTCCCCCCCCGCATAGCCAGCTTGTGAGCGACCGAGACCGAATTTGTTACAACCATCAAATCCTTATGATCGCCCAGCGCATCGGCTATATAACTCGTGGTGCTGCCGACATCCAAGAACAACGAGCTGCCATCGCGGATCTGGGCTGCGACATGACGGGCGATGCATTGCTTGGCTTCGGGCGCGCGGCGCAATCGTTCTTGAAAGTCGCCTTCGCTTGATTGCCCTACAAGACAGGCCCCACCATGCATTTTCTCGACAAGGCCTGCGTCGGATAACCGTTTCAGATTGCGGCGCACTGTTTCCTCGGACACGTCCAGATCGGCCGCCAACCGCTGCACGCGCAGGGATCCCCCTGCACGGCGCAAAGCGTCAAGTATCTCTTGTTGACGGTGATTGGGATGAACGACGTTCATGGAAACCTTCTAGCTGTGCGCTTTCAATACACAGGTCTTAGCCTGCGCTCTGAGGTGACACTGGCATGCCCTCGATCATTTTCCAACATTAAACCTCATTTTGTGTTGCATTTTGTTGGAAATTACCGTCCACTCGGCCCCGATTCCGCTGCTAACGAAAGGGTTACGCGCCATGACTCCCCAAGAGGCTATAGACACCGCGCTGTCCCTGTCGTGTTGGACCGCGCCAATCCGGGCCGTTCCGTTGGATGGGGGCATCACCAATCACAACATCCGCGTGACCGACCAGGGGCGCGATTTTGTCGTGCGGCTGGGTCAGGATATTCCTGAACACGGAATCCTGCGCTGGCATGAACTTTCTCTCAGCCGTGCGGCGGCAGCGGCGGGCCTGTCGCCAGATGTGTATCATGCAGAACCCGGCGCATTGGTTCTGGATTTCATCCCCAGTCAGGCCTTGGGCGAAGACGATCTGCACGACCCTGCCACGTTGATGGCCGCCACCGATCTGATCACGCAGTTGCACCGTGACATGCCAAAACATCTGCGCGGCCCAATCCTGAGCTTTTGGGTCTTTCATATCTTGCGCGATTATGCTGCCACCTTGCATGCCCAAGGGTCCCGCCACATCCCGGCCCTGCCCGCCCTGTTAGAGCAGGCGGACATGTTGGAACGCGCAGTGGGGCCAGTCCAATTGGTTCCGGGGCACAATGATCTACTGCCCGCCAATATCCTGCGAACGCCGGACCGGATGTGGCTGATTGACTGGGAATATGGCGGCTTCAATTCGCCCCTGTTTGATCTGGGCGGCTTGGCCAGCAACTGTGCGCTGGAGCATGACGCCGAAGAGGCCATGTTGACGCGTTATTACGGCCATATACCCGACGCGCCCCTGTGGCGCAGCTATGAGGCAATGAAATGCGCGTCCCTTCTGCGCGAAACAATGTGGTCGATGGTATCCGAGCAAAGCTCGACCCTTGATTTCGACTATTGTGAGTATACCGACAAAAATCTGGACCGGTTCCGCAGCACGCTGGCCGACTTCACTTCAAAGGACATCTGAGACATGAGCGACTTTCCCACAACGGCCCGCGCGGTCATCGTCGGCGGCGGTATCGTCGGCTGTTCCACCGCCTACCACCTCAGCCGCCTTGGCTGGGACGTGGTTCTGCTAGAGCGCAAGAAGCTGACATCGGGTACCACGTTCCATGCCGCCGGTTTGGTCGGGCAGTTGCGGTCATCGGCAAACATCACCCAGTTGCTGGGCTATTCGGTGGATCTCTACAAGACGCTTGAGGCCGAAACAGGTCAGGCAACGGGATGGAAGATGAACGGCGGCCTGCGTCTGGCCTGTAACGAAGAGCGCTGGACCGAAGTCAAACGCCAAGCCACCACTGCGCATTCCTTTGGCCTTGAAATGGAGCTTCTGACCCCGAAAGAGGCGCAGGACCTGTGGCCGCTGATGCAGGTCGACGACGTGGTTGGTGCCGCATTCATGCCCACCGACGGTCAGGCCAACCCATCCGACATCACCCTGTCGCTGGCCAAAGGCGCACGCATGAAGGGTGCTCAAATCTTCGAAGACACCAAAGTCACCAAGGTGATTGTCGATAAGGGCGTGATCAAAGGCGTCGAAACAGACAAGGGCCGCATTGAATGTGGCGTGGTTATTGCCTGTTGCGGTCAATGGACCCGCGACTTTGCCAAACAGGTGGGCGTCAACGTACCACTGGTATCAGTCGAGCATCAGTACATGGTCACCGAACAGATTGACGGCGTCACATCCGACCTGCCAACGCTGCGCGATCCTGATCGCCTGACCTATTACAAGGAAGAAGTCGGCGGGCTGGTCATGGGCGGGTATGAGAAAAACCCGATCATGTGGGCACAAGACGGCATCCCCAAGGGGTTCCACTATACCTTGCTGGACAGTAATTTCGACCATTTCGAACAGTTGATGGAGCTGTCTTTGGGCCGCGTTCCGGCATTGGAGACCGCCGGCATCAAAACGCTGACCAACGGCCCAGAGAGTTTCACCCCCGACGGAAACTTTATTCTGGGCGAGGCCCCCGAACTGCGCAATTTCTACGTCGGCGCGGGTTTTAACGCCTATGGCATCGCGGCGGGGGGCGGCGCAGGCATGGCGCTGGCTGAATGGGTCGCCAATGGCGAACCGCCTTATGATCTTTGGGCCGTCGACATCCGCCGCTTTGGTCGTCCGCATTTCGACACCGACTGGGTCCGCGCGCGCACGTACGAGGCCTATGGCAAACATTACACCATGGCCTGGCCCTCCGAGGAACACGACAGCGGCCGCCCCTGCCGAAAATCCCCGCTTTATGACACGCTCAAGGCGGAAGGCGCGGTGTTCGGTGAAAAACTGGGTTGGGAGCGCCCCAACTGGTTTGCCGACACCAACGCGGGCGAAGAGGCCCGCGACATCTACACGTTCGACCGCCCCAACTGGCATGTGGCGGTCGCACGCGAACATAAGGCCGCGCGCGAAGCAGCGGTGCTGTTCGATCAAACCAGCTTTGCCAAGTTCGTGCTAAAAGGTCCTGACGCCGAAGACGCCCTAAGCTGGATCGCGGCCAATGACGTGACCGGTCCGGTCGGGACACTGACCTATACCCAGATGCTGAACGACAACGGCGGGATCGAATGTGACCTGACGGTTGTGCGTGTGGCCGAGAACGAGTTCTATATCGTAACTGGCACAGGCTATGCCACGCATGACTTTGATCATATCGCCAAAAACATCCCTGACGGCATGAACGCACAATTGGTCGATGTCACCTCGGGCAGCGCGGTCCTGTCGTTGTTTGGCCCACGCGCTCGCGATATTCTTCAGGCCGTCACCCGCGATGACGTCAGCGACGCGGCCTTTGCCTTTGGCACGGCGCAAACCATCGGCATCGCCGGCTGCCCGGTCCATGCCCTGCGCGTGACCTATGTCGGCGAACTGGGCTGGGAGCTGCATCTGCCGGTCGAATATGCCCAAACGGTCTATGCCGCCCTGCACGCCGCAGGTGCGTCCCATGGTCTGCGCAATGCAGGCTACCGCGCGATTGAGACACTGCGCCTCGAAAAGGGGTATCGCGCATGGTCCTCCGACATCGGCCCCGATCACTCCCCCGACGAGGCCGGGCTGGGCTGGGCTGTCAAATTGAAGAAAAACATCGACTTCAAAGGCCGCGCCGCAGTTCAGGCCCAGCGCGACAGCGGCGTCAAAAAACGCATGGTAACATTTACCGCCAGCCCGGATGTCATCCTGTCGGGGCGTGAAACGATCTATCGCAACGGCAAGCGCGTGGGTTGGCTCAGCTCGGCAGGGTTTGGTCACACCCTCAATCAGAGCATTGGCATGGGGTATGTGCGCGACGCCGACGGCGTCAGCCGCGACTACGTACTAGAGGGCAATTACGAGCTCGAGGTCGCTACGCAACGTGTCCCGGCCCAGGCACATCTCAAGCCGCTTTATGATCCGCGCATGGAAAAGGTGAAATGCTGATCTGACGCAGCGTGCCCCCTGTCCGCAAACCAGGGAGCAGACACAAGTAAGGCCGAGGCAGTTTCCTGCCTCGGCCCCGAAATACAGCGCCATTCAACCCAAACGTTTATTCGTTCGCAGGTGGAGCCAGCGAATAGATAAAGGCATACACATCCAAAGCATCTTGTTCCTTGCGCACCTTATGCGTCATCTTGCTGCGCGACTTTTCTCCCAGTTGCTCCGTCAACCACCCGCTTGGATCCTGAACAAACGCCGCAAAGTTTGCCTCGTTCCACCGCAAATCTGGCAGGTCTGACGCAGCCATCATCGGCTTGCTGTATTTAAACCCTTCAACTGTCGAGACATGCTGCATCGCAATGCCATAAAGGTTTGGGCCCTGACGGCCACGACGCCCGGCCAAGGTCTCTCCCTCGTCGTTCACCACCACATGACACGCCACGCATTGTTTCTTGAACACGGCTTCACCAGCGGCACTATCCCCGCTGGGAGCCATCATCGCATCCGCAGCAGCGCTGTCGGCATAGACGGGTCCTGCCAACATTAGGGCAGTCATTGCAACCATACACTTTTTCATGGGAACTCCTTTTGGATCACTGGATCGCCCTCCCGGCCATCCGTTGTCAAGAAACCTAGGCCCATCGGGCCTCGGTTCCAACTGGATTGCGTAACATTTCCGGCGCCCAACCCGTCGCGAATTGTCGCATACCACACAATCCGCCCCCTTATTCCCTGCCTCACGCGCCAACGGAAAAACACCCCTGCCCCCTCTTTTTCTTGGGACAAATACCCATTCCCACGGCGCAGCAAACGTCGCCCGGCACGATCATCGGCACCGTGCGACACATCCCTCAACACTGCGCGGCGCAGCCGCCCCTCTGGGTTCAATCTCCTGACTGTAGCGAGGACGCGTTTTTCATCTATTCCTGTCGCTTTAGGTACACGTGCGGCTCAATCCGCCCTATATACAGCCGACAACACCCCTGCCTTGCGCAGGGCCAACCCGATGGAGATGGCGCTTATGTTCCTTTCAGTCTTTGATATGTTCAAAGTGGGCATTGGTCCGTCATCGTCGCACACGATGGGGCCAATGGTAGCCGCTGCACGATTTCTGGACAAAATGCGCGCCGCCCCCTTTGCCCCTGCTGGCGTCAAAGGCTCGTTGCATGGCTCACTGGCATTCACTGGCGTTGGGCACGCAACGGATCGCGCCACCATTCTCGGACTCGCCGGTTTCGTGCCCGACACTTATGACGCCCAAAAGGCCGAGGCCGCCATGGACCAGATCCGCGACACACACACGGTCTGTCCCCCTGATCTGCCACCCTTACGGTTCAATCCCAAAGAAGACCTTTTGTTTGACTTTGGCCCTAACCTGGCAGGGCACGCCAATGGCATGGTCCTGATGGCCACGGACGCCCAAGGCGATGTGATCTTGCAAGAAACCTATTACTCTATCGGAGGCGGTTTCGTGTTGACCGAGGCCGAACTGGCCGCCGGACGCGATACCGACGACGGCACGCCTGTGCCCTACCCGTTCAAAACCGCCGCCGAAATGCTGACGATGTGCGAAACGTCAGGCAAATCCATCGCCCAAATGAAACGCGCCAATGAAATCTCACGCAAGGGCGAGGTCGACATGACCGCCGGCGTGAAACGCATCTGGCAGGTGATGAACGACTGCATTGATCGCGGTATGACCACAGACGGCACATTGCCGGGTGGTCTGAACGTAAAACGCCGTGCCAAAGGCATCCATGATGCGTTGATCGCCGAACGGGGCACCAACCTGCACGCCCCCCACAAGATCAACGACTGGATGAGCGCCTATGCCATGGCGGTAAACGAAGAAAACGCGGCCGGTGGGCAGGTCGTCACTGCGCCCACCAACGGCGCGGCCGGTGTCGTGCCTGCTGTCATCCGCTATTATCTTGATCACGTACCCGGTGCATCTCAGGCGCATGTAGAGGATTTTCTTCTGACTGCCGCTGCCATCGGCGGGCTCGTCAAGTTCAACGCTTCGATCTCAGGCGCCGAGGCTGGCTGTCAGGCCGAAGTCGGCAGCGCCGCCGCCATGGGGGCTGCTGGTCTTTGCGCCGTTTTGGGCGGCACCCCCCAACAGATTGAAAACGCGGCCGAGATCGCACTGGAACACCATCTGGGCATGACATGTGATCCGGTAAAGGGTCTGGTACAGGTGCCTTGTATCGAACGTAATGGTCTGGGCGCGATCAAGGCCGTTTCCGCCGCCTCTCTGGCGCTGCGCGGGGATGGCACGCATCTGGTCCCGCTGGACGCCTGCATCGAAACCATGCGCCAAACCGGGGCGGATATGATGGACAAGTACAAAGAGACATCTCTGGGTGGGTTGGCCGTGAACGTCCCTAACTGCTGACCTTGCGCGCACGGTGTATGGCCAGAATGTTGCGCGTGTCACGCGCCGTCTGCGCGTGGCGCTGCACATGCATTTGGACAACTTGTCACTTTGCCCATTTACACCCTAATTCTCGCCGCCTAGCGTCGCGGCATGAATACTGATCGCGCCACTTTAGGCATCCTATTGATGCTGGGCTTTGCCATTTTTGCCCCTGTCATGGACATGTTCGCCAAGTTCATTGGCGACTCGCTCCCTGTCGGGCAGGTCACGGCCATACGTTTTGGCGTGCAGGCCTCACTGTTGTTGCCGCTTGCGCTGGCCTTGCGCTGTCTGCACCGCCCCGCTGCGGCGGAAATGGGGCTTCATCTTGTACGGGCATCTCTTACGCTGATCGCTACTTCGTTTTTTTTCTATGCGCTTCGGTTCATGCCCATTGCCGATACCTTGGCGATCTTTTTTGTCGAGCCCTTCATCCTGACCCTTCTGAGCGCATTGTTTCTGGGCGAAGCCATCGGCCCGCGCCGGATCATCGCCTGTACATTAGGCTTCTTGGGCGCATTGCTGATCATCCAACCAAAGTTCGATGACGTCGGATTGGTGGCATTGGCACCGCTGGGAACTGCGATGTTGTTTGCGTGCTATATGATTTTGACCCGGCGCATGGCGACACGCATGCACCCTATCGCGCTGCAAACCTATACCAGTCTGGCCGCGCTGTTTCTGGCCCTTCCGATCCTTTTTGCGTTCAACGGATCCGGTGTTGTCGAACTGGACGCTCATTGGCCCGAAATGCGCAACATCTGGCTGTTGCTGGGATTGGGCGGCATGGCGACCATCAGCCACATCTGCCTAAGCTATGCACTGCGCTTTGCGCCTGCATCAACCATTGCGCCCATTCACTATCTTGAAATTGTGAGCGCCACACTGCTGGGTTTCTGGGCGTTTGGCGATCTTCCCGGCCCGCTCAGCATGGTCGGAATCGCATTGATTGTTGCCTCGGGCCTTTATGTATTCTTGCGCGAGCGTCATCTGGAACGGCGCATTCCGCCCCAGCCATAACCGCGGCGTCTCGCTTACCAGCCCGCCTTTGCCTGACGCAGACCGTCGATCACCGCGTCCAACTGGGCCAGCGGCACGATCACCAACAGTTTGGGCGCCGTCACGCTCAGCTGCACAGGCCCAGTTGCCATGTTGGACGTTCCAATCTGACCGTCAGGCGCAAAGTTCAGGCCACGAATAGGCCATTTCAACCCCTCCGAATGCCCTTCGACCGCGCCCATCGGAAACAATGACACCCGACAGCCTTCTGGTAGATCCAGCAACATGGAGGCTGGAGCCAGAAAGACCAGATCGTCCGATCCAAGCAACACACATCGTTGATCAGGCGCGCGCGTCAGCGCATTACACACAGCCAGCTGATGATCCAGCCGCGCGCCGCTGAAACCGACCCCAAGGATCAAAGGCGCATCAATTCGCGCCAGACATTTCTCGAAATCAGTGCTATCTTGCTCGGAAACCTCATACAGTCGCTCCGCTGGCAGTGCTGCCCGTGCCGCGGTGCTGATTGAATCGCAATCACCGATAACGGCCTCGGGCACGGCGCCACAGGCCAAGGCCCGGTCCGCTCCGCCATCCGCAGCCACCAGACGCGGTGCTCGGGTAAAGGCCATCTGAAATAACGCGGCACTCACATCCGCCCCGCCAACCAGAGTCATTGGCTCCGAAATCTGGACAATCTTCATAAAACTCTCCGCATTAGGGGCAACATAGGAAACAAATCACAATCTCGCCATGAAATGATACGGTAAACATCGCAGATTCGGGCCGCTTTAGACGCGTCGATCATGGTAAACCCTGTCTTTGCAGGCAAAGCAAAGTGAGCAAAAAGATGGTTAGCACAAGTAAAATCCTTACCGTTTCCTACGGCACGTTCTCGTGCACCTTGGAAGGGTTCGACGATTCCTTCGATACCATGAAGGCGATTGCAGAGTATTTTCGCGACCTAGCAGCGGATGACCGGTACTTTGGTGCCGAACCTCCATCGCCCGACGCAGAAATGCTGGCTCGTATTGCCGAACGCGAAATTGCACGCCGTGTCGAAGCCCACAGTACTGATGGGCGTATCCACCTGCGTGCCGGACCGGCCCCTGCGCTTGAAGCTGCCGCTCAAAACGGCGCAGCGGTCGAAAACCCTGCCATGTCCACTGCTCAGGACATGGCAGCGGCTTTGCCACAAGAGACACAGGCACCGACCGACGTTCAGGAACGCGCCCCTGAGGCAGTCGTGACGCCGGACGTGAACGCCCCTGCCACACCGGCCCCTGCGACACCCTCCCCGACACAACAGGCCAATGCTCAACCGGTTCAGGCGCAACGCGCTCCGGCACCTGCCGCACCGGCACAGCCTGCCGCACAGGCCGCGAACATCGCCCCAGCTATGGAAGCCCCTGCTGCCCAACCCGTCGCGCCACAGGCCGCCCCCTTTGGCGACAGCGTCGCAGACAAATTGCGCCGTATCCGCGCCGTCGCCACGCCCGCACTGGGAACCACCGCAGCAAGCAGCATGATGTCCGAGTTTGACGCCGAAGATTCCGAGGCCGAGGAGTCATTTTACGCCGAAGACGAACATGCGCATGACTTCCTCAGCGAAACTGCTGCCGATCTGGACGCCGCATTGGCCGAAGACGACGAGTCCGAGGACAATTTAAAAGCAGATACCGACGTCCCCATTGACCAGGGGCAAACACAGGAAGCTGTGGAGGATGACGCAACTGCCGCCGCTTCAACCGACGTAAGCGCCGAGGCGGTCGATGACGATCACGACATGCTGGCACGGTTTAGCGCGTCCAATGACGATTTTGCGCAAGAGGAAACCACGCCTGCATCCGATATGGTGGATGAAACGGACAACGCCGAAATCAGCGCTCAGATGGAAGACGCGGACGACACCGACACAGATGACGCCGACGACGAACTGACAAACCTTCTGAACTCGATCTCGGCCCAAAGCCATGACGACAATGACGCAGATGACGACGGGCTTGGCGATGACATCGCCGAACAGGATTCGTCGGATTCCGCCGAAGACACGCTGTCACAGTTGCTGGCCGACGCGCTGGGTCAAGACGCCCCGGCCCCGGCGGATAAGCCAACAGCCGACGTTCAGGACGACGATCAACCATCCGAGGACACGAGCGAAACAACGGACATTGCACCGCTGCGTGCCCGCGTTGTTAAAATGAAGCGTGCCGATTTGGATGCCGTTTTGGCCGGTGACACGCTCGACGCGGAAGAGGATGACGACTCCGACGTAACGTCCAGCCTCAGCCCGCAAGCCGAGGCCGAGTTGCAGCGTGAGCTGGCCGAAGTCGAAGCCGAATTGCGCCAGACCCGCACAATTCTGGAGAACGACGCCCCAGACGCCACATCGGACATTGATCAGATCGACGCAATCACCGCCAACATCGCCAGCCTGACGGCCCCAGAATCAGAAGATGTTCAGCAGGCGGATGACGCCAATACTTCCGCAACAAGCGACATCGACAGTCAGGCCGACGATCTGGATTCAGACTCCCTCGAGGATGACGACAGCCAAGGCGACGACACGCCCGAGGTTATCATCACCCCCAAGCGGGCCGTTCGTCTGGACAAAATCGGCACCGATGCGCAGGCACCACGCATTTTCGACGAGGCTGCATCGCAACTGGAAGAGCCCGAATCCAACAAACGGCGCAGCGCCATCCAACACTTGCGCGCCGCAGTTGCCGCGACCAAGGCCGAACGCAACGCAGGTGGCGCGATGGCACGCGACGTAGACGATCAACCCTACAGGATGGATCTGGAAAGCGCCGTGCGCCCCCGTCGCCCACAGGCAATTGCCAGCAACGCATCGCGATCAGAGCGCCCGGTGACAACGCGCCCCGCGCCACTGAAACTGGTCGCCGAACAGCGCATCGACGCCCCGGCCCAGCCAGTGCGCCCGCGCCGCATCTCGCGTGCGGATCTGGAAAGCCGGGCACGCCCCACGACCGGTGCCGCTTCCGCCCGCCCCACCCCAAACGAGCCTGCACACGACGCTGCACCGTCCAAATCATCGCCCAAACAAACACCGCAAGCCGCCCAAGGCAGCTTTGGCGAATTTGCAGAGAACATGGGCGCACGCGGCCTGACCGATCTGCTAGAGGCCGCCGCTGCCTACATGTCGGATGTCGAAGGTATGGAGCAGTTTTCGCGCCCCATGCTGATGCAAAAGCTGCGTGAGGTAGATCAAAGTGAATTTACCCGCGAAGAGGGCCTGCGCTCGTTCGGTCAACTTCTGCGTCAGGGCAAGTTGCAGAAACTGAAAGGCGGTCGCTTTGCCGTCACCGATGAAACAGAGTTTCGCCAATCAGCCTGACTTTTGGGGCTGCGCACCAAGGACCGCACAAAATTTAGACACCCAAAAAGCCGCCCCTTCGGGGGGCGGTTTTATAATGTCTAATGGCGGCTAAACTTCGACGGGCAGGATTCCGCCGTCCGATAACCGTTTTCTAATACCACTTCCATTAATGCTGCAATCGCTTGCATTAATGAGAAAAAACAAATCAAAATCACCGAAAAGACCAGCAAATGACAGAATTCAAATCAACTTGCGCACATCGACGTTGAGAGCATCAGCTTCCAAATCGAACCAACATACCACGCAAATACCACCATCCGATACCTATCCGAACCCGTTTCACAAGGAAGAAACGGTTGCGAAACCAGGGCCGCTCTATTAAAAGCCGCACGGAAGTCTGGGCTGTGGATTTATAGTTCGCCAAAGCAAACTCATTCCTATCTTGGATGATAACATTGATTTGTAAAAACTTTAATACAGTCACGACAAACGCACTTTGAGTACTCACAATTGGGAATAAACATGACCGCATCCGTCTACGTAGGTATGAGCGCCGACCTGATCCATCCGGGCCACATCAACATCATCAATCAGGCCGCTGAACATGGTGACGTCACCGTGGGTCTGCTCACCGATCAGGCCATCGCAAGCTACAAACGCGTACCTTTCATGGACTTCGAACAGCGCCGGGCCGTTATTGGCGCCTTGAAGGGCGTTTCACGCGTCGTTCCTCAGGAAACGTTGGACTATATCCCCAACCTGCGCACCTACAAGCCCGACATCGTCGTGCACGGTGACGACTGGCAGACAGGCGTTCAAGCCAAAGTCCGTCAAAGCGTCATCGACGTGTTGGGCGAATGGGGCGGAAAACTGGTAGAAGTTCCCTACACCCAGGGCATTTCGTCGACCAAATTCCACAAGGCGATGAAGGAAATCGGCACCACGCCTGACATCCGCCGCGCCAGCCTGCGCCGCATGTTGGCCGCCAAACCACTGGTGCGTTTTGCCGATTTGCACAGCGGTCTGTCCGGCCTGATCATCGAAAAAGCCAAGGTCGAAACCGAGAACGGCACCCGCGAATTTGATGGCATGTGGGCCAGCTCGCTGACCGACTCGACGTCCAAGGGCAAGCCCGACATCGAAGCGGTCGATACCACCGCCCGTGCGATCACGCTGAACGAAGTTCTCGAAGTCACCACCAAACCGATCATCTATGACGGCGACACTGGCGGCAAAACCGAGCACTTCGTCTTTACCGTGCGCACATTGGAGCGTCTGGGCGTTTCGGCCGTTATCATCGAAGATAAGACCGGGTTGAAGAAAAACTCGCTTTTTGGCACCGATGTGGCCCAAACGCAGGCCAGCATCGAAGAGTTTTCCGACAAGATCCGCGCCGGTAAAGCCGCGCAGCATTCGGATGATTTCATGATCATCGCCCGTCTGGAAAGCCTGATCCTTGGCCATAGCGTTGAACATGCGATGGAACGCGCCAAGGCGTTTATCGAAGCGGGCGCCGATGGTTGCATGATCCACAGCCGCCACAAAGATGGTCAGGAAATCTTTGATTTCTGCAAGGAATACAACAAGCTGGAGAACCGCAAGCCGCTGGTTGTCGTGCCGTCCTCCTATAACCACGTCACCGAGGACGAATTGAAAGAGCATGGCGCGAACATCGTGATTTACGCCAACCAACTGCTGCGCTCGGCCTATCCGGCCATGATGAACACGGCCAAATCGATCCTGACGCACCAGCGTTCGAAAGAATGTGACGAGAACATGATGCCGATCAAGGAGATCCTCGAACTGATCCCGGGGACGAAATAATGATCTCGCCCAAATCCTTTCATGAATCCCTCGCGGCAGAAGGCGTCAGCTTTCTGGCCGGGGTTCCCGACAGCCTGCTGAAAGAGTTCTGCGCCTATGTTGACGCGGCTCTGCCTGCCGAAAAACATGTGATCGCAGCCAACGAAGGCACAGCCATGGGTCTGGCGACCGGCTATTATCTGGCGACAGGTGATCTGCCAATGGTCTATCTGCAAAACTCAGGGTTGGGGAACATCGTGAACCCCGCCTTGTCGATTGCAGACCCCGAGGTTTACGGCCTGCCGATGATCATCCTCGTGGGCTGGCGCGGCAAGCCCGGCGTCAAGGACGAACCCCAGCACGTTAAACAGGGCCGGGTCACACCTGCCTCGTTGGACGCTATGGAAATCCCCTATCGTGAGCTGGACGGTGACGAATCCGCTGCTGCCGAGAACGCCAAATGGGCGGCCGACACAGCCCGTGATCGCAACGGTCCCGTTGTCCTTCTGGTCCATAAGGGCGCCTTCGGCAAAGCCGAGCAAAAACGCCCCGCACGCGAAAAAGACCCGTCGATCATGGAGCGCGAAGAGGCAATTTCGCTGGTCACGGAAACCGTGCGCAGCGACAGTACCATCGTTGCCACGACGGGTATGATCAGCCGCGAACTGTATGAACAGCGCGGCTTCAAAGGACAGGACCGCGCGTCGGACTTCCTGACCGTGGGCGGTATGGGCCACGCCAGCCAGATTGCATTGGGCATCGCCATCGCGGCCCCTGAAAAGGACGTGACCTGCATCGACGGTGACGGCGCGGTTCTGATGCATATGGGCGGCATGGCGACAATCGGTCAGTCCAAAACCGGCAACCTGTTGCACATTGTGTTGAACAACGGTGCCCATGACAGTGTCGGTGGCCAGCCAACCGTCGGGTTTGACGTCGCCATGACCGATATCGCCCGCGCCTGTGGATACGATGAAATTGTCGGCCCCGTAACGGACAAAGACGCAGTTGCCTCAGAAGTAGCGCGTCTGACCGCCCTGCCCGGCCGTCGTTTTCTAGAAGTACGCGTAAATACCGGATCGCGCAGCGATCTGGGGCGGCCAAAAGAAACACCTGCCGAAAACAAGGCAAACTTTATGGCCCGCTTGCGCGGTTAAAAGATACGGCCCCGGCGTTTGAATGATCGCCGGGGCCGCACCTTAAAAATTTATGCGTGGGGGGACACACGCGATGACACCAAATTACACGAGCGGGATTGGCAGCCTGAGCGAGCTGCCTCAGCTTTTGAAAAAATACAACGCTAAGAAAACGTTACTGGTGACAGGCAAGGCATCCTATGCCGCCTGCGGCGCAGCAGCGGTGATTGATCCGATTTTTGAGGACGGCAGCGTTGTGCGGTTCAGCGATTTTGCGGTGAACCCCAAGATCGAAGACGCCGAGCGCGGCACTGCCCTTGCACGCGCAGAGGGTGTTGACCTCATTCTGGCGGTCGGCGGCGGTAGCCCGATGGACATGGCCAAACTGATCAAGGCATTTTATGCCGACCCCAGCCAATCACACGCATTGGCCAAGGGTGAGCTTCAGATGACCGATCCCGGCCTGCCCCTGATCGCCGTTCCGACAACGGCCGGGTCCGGCTCGGAGGCGACCCATTTTGCCGTGGTCTATATCGGCAAGGACAAATATTCGCTGGCCTCGCAATTGTTGTTGCCCGAAGAAATCATTCTCGATGGCAGCCTTCTTGCCTCGTCCACGCCCTATCAGCGGGCGTGTAACGGTCTGGACGCGCTGGCACAGGCCATAGAAAGTGCATGGGCCGCAGGCTCGACCGAGGAAAGCCGCGAATATTCGTGGGAATCCATCGAAAAGGTGATGCGCCACTTACCCGCTGTCGTGGCAAAATCGGCTGACGATCAGGCGTTTCAGGACATGATCGTTTCCGCCAACCTTGCCGGGCGTGCGATAAACATCTCGAAAACCACAGCCGCCCATGCGTGGGCCTATGGATTGACGGGCCATCATGATGTGCCCCACGGACACGCAGTTTGGCTGACCCTGCCCGAAATCGTAGGCATTCACGCCGCCGCAACGGATGATCAGATCACGGATCCCCGTGGCCCGGCGCATGTGCGCGCCATCATGGATCGCCTACTTCCTATGCTAAATGCGGGCTCCCCCGACGAAGCCACGCAGGTTCTGCGCGATTTCATGATAAAGATCGGGACCGAACCTGATATGGAGAAATTGGGCGCGGACACGCCCGAACAACGCCGCTTTTTGTCACAACAGGTGAACATGCAGCGGATGTCCAATAATCCAGTGGGGCTAGATGACACTGCCATGTCCCGCATCTTTCGCATTTAACGCGACATTTTAAGACCGAGAAGAGTTAGGCACCAAACATGAGTTTAATGTCCAGAATAAAGGGGCGGGTTGGTCGCGAACTTGCAGGAACACAACCTCGCAAAAGCGCTTCAAAAACAGCCGCCACAGCAAAAAAACCGACATCCGCAACGAAAGCACCGAGTATGAGCACAACAGCCGCCAAAACAGCCGCTGCCAAAACAGCCGCTGCCAAGAAAGCCGCTGCTGCTAAAAAGGCCGCTGCCGCCAAAACCGCCGCTGCCAAAAAAGCAGCCGCTGCCAAAACAGCCGCAACGAAAAAAGCCGCCGCCGCCAAGGCCGCCGCAGCGAACCGCAACAAGGTGAAAAACCCTTACATGTCGCTTTACAAGCAGGCATTGGAGGAAGGTAAATTTGAACGCGTCGAAAGTCTGTTGCGCCCCTATTTGGCCGAAGAACCGCTGGACGCGCCATGCCTGACGTTGCTGGGAACATGCCGCCTACGTCAAAACGACCCCGCCGAGGCCGCGATGTTGTTCGGCGAGGCGGAAGCGATTGCCGGATACGACCGCACGCGCCGCCGCAACTGGGCCGAGGCGCTGGATGGTGCCGGTCAAGGCGACAGCGCCCGCGCCTTGCTGCTGGCGGCCATCGACCGTGAACCGGCCGCTTGGCAATTGTGGTGGGATTACGCCGCTCTGGTCGAAAAGCCCGAGCATCACGATGCCTTGGCCATCCGCTGGCGTAACCTGCTGGCCACCAAGAAGTTGAGCGATGCGATTGAACGTGCTGTGGCCAAATCTGCGACATTGGTTGATGATTTCGAACTGGCCTACAGCATCTATCGTCGCCTGATTGCGACCCAAACACAGACCCTGACCGCGCAGGTTGCCAAAAACGGCATCGACGCGCCGATTGCCAAGGTCATCAAGGCAAAATCCAACGATTTGGCCGGTGGCAAAGGCGAAACCTGCCTGAAAGATTTCAAAAGCGCTCTGGAAGCAGGCAACGTGCCATTCTTCCTGATGGCTGGCACCGTTCTGGGCTATATCCGAGACGGTCAACTTCTGGTTGGGGACAAGGATGTCGATTGCGGGGTCTTTGAAAAAGACTGGGATCGTCCTGCAATTGAAACCCTGCTGCGTGACAGCGGCAATTTCCAGATCAAACGCGTTGACGATCACGCCGACCGTATTCGTGCCATTCACCGCAATGGCGTATGGATTGATGTGTTCCCCTACTTCAAAGAAGGCGACCGTCAGTGGCACGCAGGAACAGTGGCCCGTTGGTGGCACCCTGAGTTCGAACTGAAACCCTATGAGGTTGATGGCACCGAGTTCATGATCCCCGCAGAGACCGAAAAGTATCTGGAATGGAACTATGGCACGGAATGGCGCGTCCCTTACTCGCTGTTTGACGTTTACACGGACGCACCTAACGTCGAAGTCGTGCGTCACGATTTCCTGCGTTACTCGCGCTGGCGGAAAATGTTCGAAGGCCTCAAAGTTCGCGACTGGGAAAAGGTCCTGAAGTATCTCGACAAGGATGCCGAAGTTCTTGCCCAGAACCCATGGCTGGAACGTCTGCGCATCATCGCCAACCGCCAGCGAGCCATCGATATCGAAGCAGAGCAGGCGCTGGCCGAGAAAGAACAGGCAAAAGCAGCTGCTGCCGCGGCAAACGGCGCTCAGTAGATGTCTGCCCAAGGATGGGTAAAGGCGTGCCCAGCACGCGCCTATCTGGTCGATCTGCTGGCAGGTAAACGGGGGGCCGTTGGCCCCCTGCCCACCGCGCGTGAGGCTTGGGCGCAACTGGCTTTACTTGCCCAGATTGGTCATTGGCCCAGATTCCTGATCGAACTACAGGCCCTGCCAAAGCAACGCGGGCGCGTGGATGTAAAATTGGCACAGGATCTTGAGGCGTTCGCGCTCAAAATGGTTCTGACTACCCCGTGCGATCCCGCGATCACCCACGGCAACGTCCTGCGTGCAACAGTGGTTCTGGCGCAAAAGCTGACGCATTTCTGGCTGGACAGTGGATCACTGTTGGGGCCCTTGCGCGATGGCGGCCCTATCGCGTGGGACAGTGATATTGATTTCGGGGCGTGGGACGATCAGTTACCATTGATGGAAGCGCTAGCCGAAGACCTGCGTGCCCAAGGCATCCGGGTGACAGAGCGCATCTATCAAGGTCGCAATTTCGGTTACACGATCAAATTGCCGAAAATGAAGACCGTTCATGTGCACATCAACTACCGTCAGGGGGACACCCTCTGGCGGCCGCAAACGATCAGTTATTACCGCCGCAACCGTCCCGAAATGGAAAAGCACTTCCCGGGCAACAAACGCATGCGCCGCGCGATGCAGCTGACCTATGCCGTTCACAAGCACAAGAATTCTCGCCATCCCTTTGCGCGCAAAGTTCTCAGCCTTATCTGGCGTGTCTTCGTGCGGATCCGCAGCAGATATCCCCGCGAAGTCTGGAGCACACGGTATCCGTTTCGCGTTTTGCACCGGACGGCATGCTGGGTCTTGCCCGCACACCATTTTGAGGAACTGTCCCAGTTGACGTTGAACGATATCAACGTGCCAATGCCCAAGGCCCCCGAGGCTTATCTGGCGCTCCGATATGGCGCGGATTGGGATGTGCCAAAAGAGGATTGGATTTACTGGCTGGAGGATGGCGGCCTTAAACTGTCCACGCCAGAAGAACTGGGGTTTGGCAAATAATAACCGCCGGTTGGCATGATCCCACCGGGATCGTGCCACACCGGGCCTTCGCGTGTTTTTATCGAAAGTATGGTTAGCCGGACTTGATCAATGGTTGCCGCGCACTAGGGTCAGAAGTCTGCAACATAGCACCGTCCGGCGTGCTGCCCCTACCCGAAATCTCTTGCATGCGACGCGCCCCTGCGTCATGTCTGGCAACCCGATAAAGCGCCTTGGAACCCGAATGAAACGAAGATTACTTAACTTCTATCGGCGCCGCATGCCGCTGTTCTTAAAGCGGTTGGTGCCGGAAATGGTAATCGGGCTGGGCGCAGGCGTATTGAACCGGGTGCACCCGCATCCGGATCTGGTGTTTCAACATGCCCGCTATCTTGTGCGCCATGGCAAGGCACATCGCGCCGGGGCGCTTTATCATCGGGGTAAGGGCGTCCAGCCCGGCCAGCCGTTGGTCGATCCGCTGTTCCATTGCTCTATGGCCCCCGCCGCAAAAAATGGCGACGCGCCACGTGTTGCCACGCTGAAAACCGCGCAGTTTCACCTGGAATTCAGCTATATGGGCCTAAAGGTTCTGGCCCTGTCAGAAACCCCTGCCGACGCGCTGGTGATTGAGGTCGATGGCATTGCATTGCGCCGCAACCGCCTGACCTATCGCGATGGGCGGGCCGAATTCCACTATACGATAAAACGCGACACACTGGCCCATTTTCCACGGGAATGCTGTTTACGTCTGCGCTTCAGCGACGGAAGGCTGCTACAATCACGCGAATTGGGTGCCGAAGTTTGCCTCACCATTCCGCACGGCGACGGCACATTGGCCGAACAGGTCGCGATCTGTGGAAAACTGGACAAAAAGGGCAACCTGCCCCCGCCCCCCGAGCTTTTAATTGAAAAACACAAAGCTTATCTTGAACTGTACCAACGGGCGAACAAGGTTTTTCACCATGTCTGGGGACGTCCCTTGTTGCTGATGTGCGGCACGCTTTTGGGTCAGCACCGTGAAGACGGGTTTATCCCCGGTGATGATGATTTCGACGTGGGTTATGTTACGGACGCCACCACCGGCCCGGAGGTCAAGGCGGATGCAATCGAGCGGATCGAAAAACTGGCGCATGCTGGTCTGACCGTGGTGGTCAATCGCGAAGGCAAACCGTTTCGCATCGCGGCTCCTGAAACCGGCCCGGCGCTGCATCTTGACGTGACGCCGATTTTTTCAGACGGTCATGGGCACGTTTTGCTGCATAAAATGGCGTGCCTACCTTTGGAACTGGACAGTTTACGCGATTGTATCACCGTCGACATGTGCTCGATGCCCGTGGAAAAGCCGCGCGAGACCGCTTCGTTTTTGGCGGCTTACTACGGCAAGGACTGGGCGACGCCCAATCCGTATTTCACCTATTCAAATCACATGTTGCCCCGCCGTGCCGCGCAAATGCTGAACCAAACCTGCCTGACCCTTGCCGAGCAGCGCGCATTGGTTGACCGGCTGGAGGCCGCCGGACTGGGGGATCATTTCCTGCCGATTTCCTTGCAACCCCTCTACCCCCTACCCAGCGAGGCCGAGCCGGTGATATGAGCGTTCTGCCCTATCGCATCACATCTCTTCTTCGCCGACTAGCCTGGCACCTTCAGGATCGAATCCTGCCTTTGTCCTATCGCCGTGCCCGTATCGCGCATCGCATTGCCAAAACCGAGGCAACAATCCGTGCGCGATTAAACGCCACGCCGGATCACCCCCTGCGCGTCGGGTTTGTCGTATGCGAACGTGCCAAGTGGAGCGCCGGATCCCTGTTCAAGGCGCTTGACAGCGACCCCGCCTTTCAATGCGGTTTCTTTCCCGCCTTGTCCGACACCGCCCTACGCATGCGCCCCGACGCACGACGCCGCGCCTATACAAAGATGCGCGCGTTTTTCAGAAAGATTGGCCCGATCTGGGCCGATTTCTATGAGCCCACCTTGGACGAGGTTCGTATTCCGCGCCATCCGCCCTGTGATGTCATCTTTTATCAGCAGCCATGGGGTATGCAGGAGCTCCCCCGTCATTTGTCGCGCGATGTTCTGGGCGCACATATGCACTATGGTTTCGTTGTGTTGGATAACGAAAGCATGCAGTGGCAAAAACCATATTTTCACGGCTATCTGTGGCGGTACTACGCACAGACCCAACGCCATCTTGACCTGATGCGCGCCAGCAATGCACCCGGCCGCCCCCCCGAAACGTCCCTGCGTCTGGGAGGCTATCCCAAGTTGGACATGTACCGCCGCCCCGCGCCCGAGCGCAAAAGCGTGCGCCGTTGGTCACATCGCAAAGATACAGACCGACTCCGCGTCATCTATGCCCCCCACCACGCCATCGGCGAAGCGTCGTTGGGCCTGTCGACCTTTGCATGGTCCGGCCCGGTGATGGAAGAGTTGGCGACCACCCATCCCGAGATCGACTTCCTGCTAAAACCACATCCCAACATGCGCTATGCGCTTGGCCAGAACGGCGAAATGTCCCAAGCGGACATTAACAAGTGGTTCAAAGGCTGGGAAACACGGAAGAATTGCACCGTCTTCAAAGGCGGGCGATATTTCAAACATTTCCGAACATCAGATTTACTGATCACCGACAGCGGAAGTTTTCTAGCCGAATACCTGCCGACGGGGGCACCGATCATCCGTATGCGCAACCCCGGCACCGGGGCGTTGAACGACATCGGTCAGGACCTGAAACAAGCATTCTATCAAGTCTACAGCCCTGACGAGCTGCGCCAGCAGTTTGAACGGGTGGCTGTGCACGGTGACGACCCCCTGCACGATTTGCGACAGGAGAAAATCGCGCTGGTTCTGCCCCCCGGTCCGCCCTCGTCCGAAGTTATCGCCGAAGATCTGCGTCAACTGATCCCTTAGGCGACACCGTCTCTGGTGTGAGCTTGGCTCGTTGAAACAGCCTATAACGCAGGCCGTAGTAGGTGTAGCATGCAAAATACTTGAGCGCGGAAAACAGCGGCAACTCTTCGCAGTGGCGATAGACCCGCCATGCGTCGCAGGCCGCGCGCCGCTTGTTGCCTGACAGCGATCCGGGCCGCACCAAATACGTCGCCAGATCCTCGTCCAATCCGTGCGCAGGGCCGTGCAACCGCGTCAAACGCAGCCACAGCGCGAAATCGTGCTGACGTGCAAGCTCAGGCATCGGTACACGGCCCAATGCCTCGGCGTCATAAATCACCGTCAATGCACCCATAATATTGCGCCTGAGCAGTGTCCGATACTCAACCCTATCGGGGACATGCACCCGTTCGATCTGCGCACCGTCCGGCGAGACGCGGGAATAGCCCGTAAAACTAAGCGCTGCACCGCGCCTGTCCATAAACGCCAGTTGGCGGCTCAACTTCTCGGGGTGCCAAATGTCGTCTGCATCCAGCAACGCGATATACCGCCCCCGGCTGTGATCCAGCCCCATGTTGCGCGCTGCCGCCGCACCAGCGTTGGCAGGCATGCGTAACAGCCGGATGCGCGGGTCTTCGGCGGCAAGGGCCGTCGCAAGCACCACCGTGTCATCATCCGAGCCGTCATCAATCAGCAAGAGCTCCCAATCCGCATAGCTCTGGGCACGCACCGACGCGACCGACGCAGATAAGGTCGCGATATCGTTGAACACGGGCATCAGGACCGAAACCAGCGAATGTTGCGTCATGTCGGCCCCCTCTGTGTAATCCATGCTTCCCTGCCTCAGCCGTTCTATGGCCTTCGCCCCACCGACGCCAGCGACACCATATACGAATTTTCTTCTTTGACGATCATGCCCCGTTGCATTCACGCTGTGTGCCCCTATATTGCCTGTGTCCCCTCGGGGACTATGAACATAAACGCGCTCGTAATACGCGGATCGGACCCGGGGGCGGTACCCGGCGACTCCACCAATACCCGTTCATTTGGCGGCGGAGGGGGTCGAAACAGGATCGACGAACGTCTAAAGGGGTTATGCTTTGTTTCGGCGGGGTGCCACCGTATCGGCCCGAAAAGTACAATTGCAAATGACAATCGTGCTCCAGTAGCGATGGCCGCGTAAGCGGTCGGAGAGACTGAAACTTAAGCCCTTGCGCCTAGCCGCGTAAGGCGGGGTCCGCAGGCACCTGGCAACAGAAGCCTGCACTTTCCCCTCATTTCATAAACGCACGGTAACGTTGCATGTGATTGCGAAGTCGCACGGCATGTTCGCTGGTCACGGAAGGCGCAGCGGCAGCATCCGCAGCTTAGCCCCCCGCGCACTTGATGCCCCGGTGTGAAATATACACCGGGGGATTTCATTATGGGAATTGGCGCGACGTGCGGTACGGTCTGCCAATATCCCAATTTCTGGATCATATCGCGGGTCCTGCCACGTTGCCTTTGGCCCAGCCCGTTCCAATCCGCTGATTGACAATTCAATCAGCCTAAAGCAATCTTTGACCTATGGGGACGACGACGACTGCCCCGCAAGGTTGTGACCCAAGGTTGCATCCAACATCCGTTTTGCGCGGATTATCGCAGGATGCAAAGTGTCAATCATGCCGGCCCCGAACGAGATCACCTGCCAACACTTGTTTCGTTTGATCGGCACGCCACACTGCCCTGTTATCGTGGATATGCGTCTTGTTGATGATTTTGCCGTCGATCCACGCCTGATCCCTTCCTCGATCCGTCACAGCCATACTGATATTCCCGGATTGATGCGGCGTTTACAGGGGCGACCCTCGGTCATTGCCTGTCACCGAGGACAGAAACTTAGCCAAGTGATGGTCAGCGCCCTGCAAGCCGAAGGATTAACAAGTGAATACCTGTCGGGTGGCGCTCAAGCCTGGGCCGAAAGTGGCGCGCCCATGGTACCTGTCGCTGCCGTGCCGTTCGACCCTGACGGGCAGACCTGCTGGATCACGCGTACCCGCCCCAAGATAGACCGCATCGCCTGCCCTTGGTTGATCCGGCGGTTTGTCGACCCAAACGCGCGTTTTTTATTCGTGGCAGACAGCGAAGTGGGAACCGGAGCGTCCATGTTTAACGCAACGCCCTTTGACACGCAGGATGCGCCCTTCACGCACGAAGGGGATCATTGTACTTTTGACGTGATGTTGGACCGTTTTTGCCTGCATACCCCGGCGCTGGACCGAATGGCCTTGGCCATTCGCGCAGCCGATACCAACCGACAAGACATGCATCCGGTTGCTGCCGGATTGCTGGCGGTTTCAGTCGGATTGTCACGCCAGTTTCGCAACGATCAGGCCCAGTTAGAGGCCGGCTTGGCGCTGTATGATGCATTGTATCGTTGGGCGCGCGATGGTCACAGCGAAGGGCATGACTGGCCCAGCCCACCGGCAGTTCAAAGGACTTGAAATTGCATAACAATTGGACGGACTTCTTGCGCAGTTTTGCGCGGATAGGCCTGCTGTCCTTCGGGGGGCCAGCGGCGCAGATATCGTTGATGCACAGCGAGCTGGTCGACAGACGTCGCTGGCTGAACGAACAACAGTTTCTGGGCGCGCTGTCATTTTGCATGCTTCTTCCCGGCCCCGAGGCGATGCAGCTGGCCACATATACGGGCTGGAAGCTGCGTGGCACAATCGGCGGATTGATTGCCGGACTGCTGTTTGTTCTACCCGGCGCGGTGGTGATTTTGGCACTGGCACTGGCCTATGCCCGTTTCGGCCAACTGCCTTTGGTGCAGTCATCGTTTCTGGGGATCAAAGCCGCCGTTATGGTGATTGTCGTTCAAGCCTTGTGGCGTCTTTCACAAAAAGCGCTAAAGGGGGCGGCCCATTGGGCGTTGGCTGTGATGGGCTTTGTTGCGATCTTTGCCCTTGGCCTGCCTTTTCCAGCCGTCATTGCGGTTGCCGCTGTTTATGGCGCAGTCACGATACGTGATCCCGCGCCTATGGCACCGGCCGTCTCGCCACCCGGACAAACCGGACGAACCATCCGTACCATCGCAATTTGGAGTGCGCTGTGGAGCGCGCCAATTTTGGTTGTTTGGGCCGCCGGTGCAGACTTTCTACTGCAAGTCGCCCTATTTTTCAGCAAACTTGCGATCGTCACCTTTGGCGGGGCCTATGCCGTTCTGGCCTACATGACCCAAACGGTCACCCAAACCCATGGCTGGCTCAGCACCGCGCAGATGATCGACGCTTTGGGATTGGCCGAGACCACCCCCGGCCCGCTGATCCTTGTGACACAGTTCGTTGCGCATCTGGCCGGATATCAGGCCGGCGGGCTAAGTCTGGCCCTGTTGGCCGGAGCGATCACGCTGTGGGTGACATTTGTTCCGTGTTTCCTATGGATTTTCACTGGTGCGCCCTATCTCGAGCGCCTGTTGGCCCAACCCCGCCTAAAGGGGGGATTAAGCGCAATTTCGGCGACTGTGGTCGGTGTGATTGCCAATCTGTCGATCTGGTTCGCACTGCATGTGCTGTTTTCCCGTGTCACGCCCGCCCGTTTTGGCCCGTTACCCGACTGGTCCAGTTTTGATACTACAGCAGCTGGATTGACCGTTCTGGCCGTTGTGTTGATGCTGATTTTCAGGCTAGGGCTACTTGTCTCACTGGGATTAATGGCCATCGCAGGGGCCGTGGTGCAAACGATCCTTTGATCCCTGCGCGCAGGCTCTTTTGTTTTGCTCCGAATCCCGTATGATTGACCTACCAAGAAACCGAGGGCACGGATGTCTCAAACCATCGACTATGGAAACCTGATGCACAGGGCCATGCGGGGCCTGATTCAGGAAGTATTGCAAGGCGTGCTGGAAAACGGCCTGCCGGGGGCGCATCACTTCTTTATTACGTTTGATACCAAACACCCCGATGCCCGGCTTGCCGATTGGCTACGGGAACGTTACCCGGCGGAAATGACCGTGGTGATGCAGCACTGGTACGACAATCTTGAGGTTGGCGACGACGGATTCGCCATCACGCTGAATTTCGGAGACGCACCCGAAGATCTTTATGTGCCCTATGACGCCATTCAGACTTTTGTCGACCCTTCCGTCGAATTCGGATTGCGTTTTGAAACACAACCCGAGGATGACGACGATCTGGACGATGATTTGGATGCCGACGCATTCTCAGACGAACCGCCCGCTCCAACTCCCGCAAAGACCGATGGCGAAGTCGTGAGTCTGGACAGTTTCCGCAAATAGCCTGCGCAACTGCGCGCCCCCAACCCTGCTTGGCGCTTCTGCCAAACGTGGCCTTGGATCGGAATGTGGACAGATATCCCGTCGGATGTTCCGCTCTGCGCCCGCCACCGGGCCTTCGCGCTCAGGCCCTGCCCCTTGTTGCCCATAATGTTGCACTTTCCGCTGCAATAGCTATGACAGAGCCAACGCCGCGCAAGGAGAGCCGCATATGACCGCCACACGCACAGAAACCGACAGCTTTGGCCCCCTTGAGGTCCCCGCAGACAAATATTGGGGCGCTCAAACCCAACGCTCGATCCTGAACTTTCCCATCGGTTGGGAAAAACAGCCTATCGCCATCGTGCGCGGCCTTGGCGTGATCAAAAAGGCCTGTGCCCAGGCCAACCAGGAACTGGGCAAACTGGACGATACCCGCGCCAACGCCATCATCGAAGCCGCTGGCGAGGTGATCGCAGGCAAGCTGGACGACAACTTTCCCCTCGTGGTCTGGCAAACCGGATCAGGCACACAGTCCAACATGAACGCCAACGAAGTGATCGCTAACCGCGCGATTGAGCTGTTGGGCGGCACTATCGGCTCCAAAGATCCAGTGCACCCCAATGACCATTGCAACATGGGCCAATCCAGCAACGACACGTTCCCGACTGCCATGCATATCGCCGCAGCAATGACCGCGCATGACGTGACCTTGCCCGGGCTCGAAAAACTGCACAGCGCGCTGGCCAAAAAGGCCAAGGATTGGGATCACATCATCAAGATCGGCCGCACCCACACACAGGATGCCACACCGCTGACGTTGGGGCAGGAATTCTCCGGCTACTCCCACCAAGTTGCCATGGGCATCCAACGCATTAAAGACGCGCTCGGACGGATTTATGAACTGGCGCAGGGCGGCACGGCCGTCGGCACGGGTCTGAACACCACCAAAGGCTGGGACGTGATGGTTGCGCGTAATATGGCGCAGATCACCGGCCTGCCCTTCGTGACGGCCCCCAACAAGTTTGAGGCGCTTGCCGCCCATGACGCGATGGTCGAAATCTCGGGCGCACTGCGCGTGGTTGCGGGCTCACTGTTCAAAATCGCCAACGACATCCGTCTATTGGGATCGGGCCCGCGCTGTGGTCTGGGCGAGTTGATCCTGCCCGAGAACGAACCGGGTAGCTCGATCATGCCCGGTAAGGTCAACCCAACCCAATGCGAGGCCCTGACGCAAGTCTGCGCCCATGTCATGGGTAACGACGCCGCTGTCGGCTTTGCAGGGTCTCAGGGGCATTTCGAACTGAACGTGTATAAGCCGATGATGGCTTACAACGTCTTGCAATCCATGCAGCTTTTGGGCGACGCGGCCAGCGCGTTCACTGACAATCTCGTCGACGGCCTGCAAGCCGACGAACCTCGCATCGACAAGCTGATGCGCGAATCCCTGATGCTGGTCACGGCACTGGCCCCCGAAATCGGCTATGACAACGCCACCAAGGTGGCCAAAACCGCCCACAAGAATGGCACGACACTCAAGGACGAAGCAATTGCCCTTGGATTTGTCGATGCCGAAACATTCGACCGCGTTGTGCGGCCCGAAAACATGGTAGGACCCAAATGAGCGCCCCCATCAACCTGAACCAAGTCAAGAAAGAGCGTAATCGCGCCTCTCGCAAAGCCCGCGCGGATGAAAACGCAGTCGGTTTTGGCCAAAGCAAGGCCCAAAAGGACCTGCTCAAGGCCAAAGCGGCGAAAATTGCCGCAAACCTCAGTGGCAAAAAGCTGAGCGATGACGGCAACGGCACGGCCTGAACATACCGCGCATGTCACAGCGGCCTGTCAAACACTCGCTTACCTTACACGGGCACCGAACTTCGGTCTCGCTTGAGGCCGAGTTCTGGCAGGCCTTTCGCGACATTGCCGCACAATCCGGCTCACCGATCAACGCGCTCGCGGCCCGTATTGACGCCGCGCGCGGGCCGGACATCGGGCTGGCCTCGGCCATCCGCGTCTTTGTGCTGAACCATTACCGCGACAAGGCATAAGGCGACACAGGACACCGGGCGACGCATGGACAATTCCGCGCGCGAACGCCATTGTCCCCGTGAATGGAAACGCAACAGATCATCATAGACACGGACCCGGGGCAAGACGACGCCGTGGCGATCCTTTTGGCCTTGGCCAGCCCCGAACTTCAGGTTCTGGGCCTGACCTGTGTGGCTGGCAACGTGGCGCTGAACCTTACCACATTGAATGCACGCAAGATTTGCGAACTGGCGGGACGCGCTGACATCCCCGTCTACGGCGGGTGTGACCGCCCTATGGGACGCGCCTTGATCACAGCCGAGCATGTGCACGGGCACAGCGGGATGGACGGGCCGGACCTGCCTTTGCCCGACATGCCTTTGCAACCCGTTCATGCGGTGGGCTTCCTGATCGACACGCTTCGGTCGGCCCCGCCCAAAACCATCACGCTGTGCCCTTTGGGCCCGCTGACCAACATCGCAACGGCTTTTGCCCGAGCCCCCGATATTGTCACCCGCGTGCGCCAGATCGTTTTGATGGGTGGCTCTCATTTTAAGGCGGGCAATGTCACACCCGCGGCCGAGTTCAACATCCATGTTGATCCTGACGCAGCCGCAATGGTCTTTGCTTCGGGCGTTGCACTCACGGTGGTGCCACTGGATGTCACGCACAAGGCTCTTGTGACACCGGCACGTAACGCCGCCTTTAACGCGATCGGCACAGCCGTTGGTCGCGCCGTGGCACAGCTCACGGCATTTGCCGACCGTTATGACAGCACGAAGTATGGCGCCCCCGGTGCCCCGTTACATGACCCCTGCGTTATTGCCTGGCTGCTGGCCCCCCACCTATTTTCGGGCCGACAGATCAATGTCGAAATCGAAACCTCGTCCGAGCTGACAATGGGCATGACCGTCGCCGACTGGTGGGGGGTTACGGATCGCTCAGCAAACGCATTGTTTCTTGGCGACGTTGACGCCGAAGCATTGTTTAACCTGATGACAGAAAGGCTGGCCCGGCTATGACTGCCCTGACCCTTGCCAAACCCGACGATCTGGAACGGCTGCTTCCCTTGGTGGCGGCCTTTCATGCCGAAGAAGGTATTGACGATGTCGATGATGCCACCCGCCGCGCGGGGGTCGCGCCCTTGCTGGATGGCTCGCCGCATGGGGCAATCTATATCATTGGTCCGGTGCGTGCGCCCATCGGTTATGTCTGTATCAGCTTTGGCTGGTCGCTGGCCTTCGGTGGAATGGACGGTTTCCTTGATGAAATCTATATCCGCCCCGGCGTGCGCGGGCGCGGTATTGGCAGCGACGTGTTGCGCAGCTTACCCAAGGCACTGGCTGGCGCGGGCATGAAAGCGCTGCATCTTGAAGTGCACCGCGACAACTCCAAAGCACGCGCCCTTTATCAATCCTTGCATTTTGAAGCACGCGATCACTATTCGCTCATGTCGCGCTATCTTTAAAACGACCGCAAGTGGCTTTTTCTTGGGGAAAATACCCAAAATCCCCCCACCTCGACACGCGCCGCCACTGGCAATTGCCACATCCGGGATTAGATAGAACGCATGAGCATAAATATTCCCTTCGACAATACCTACGCCACCTTGCCGCCTGAATTCTACGCGCGTCAGGCCCCGGTTCCGGTACAACACCCGCAATTGATCCGTTTCAACACCGCCTTGGCGTCCGAACTCGGCATTGATGGCGGTGTGAGCGACGAACTGGCAACCATATTCGCCGGAAATGCACTGCCCAAAGGCGCGTTTCCCTTGGCACAGGCCTATGCAGGGCACCAGTTTGGCGGCTTCTCGCCACAGTTGGGCGATGGACGCGCTGTTTTGCTGGGCGAAATTGTTGATCCTAACGGGCACCGGCGCGACATTCAGTTAAAAGGTTCGGGGCCGACACCCTTCTCGCGCAATGGCGACGGACGTGCGTGGCTGGGGCCTGTGTTGCGCGAATATGTGGTCAGCGAAGCGATGCATGCCTTGGGCATCCCGACCACCCGTGCCTTGGCCGCAACCCTGACAGGCGAGATGGTGTTTCGCCAGCAAGGCGGATTGCCCGGTGCCGTTTTGGCCCGTGTCGCCTCCAGCCATATCCGGGTCGGCACGTTTCAGTACTTTGCGGCACGTCAACATATTGAGGGACTGCGGCAGTTGTTTGAATACACCCGCGCGCGGCATTACCCCGACACCAAGACACCCGGTGACTTTTTGCGCGCAGTGATTGCGCGCCAGGCGCATCTGGTCGCGCGCTGGATGGCGGTCGGCTTTATCCACGGGGTGATGAACACCGACAACAGCGCGATTTCGGGCGAAACGATCGATTATGGCCCCTGCGCCTTTATGGATAGCTATCACCCAGTCACGGTGTTCAGCTCCATCGACCGGCAGGGGCGTTATGCCTATGACAATCAACGCGAGGTCATCGTGTGGAACATGGCACAACTTGCAAGCGCGCTGATCCCGATGACGCCGGATGAAGACGCCGCGGTTATTGATTTCACCAAGGCTGTTCACGCCATGCCCGCCATGATCGACGCGGAATGGCTGACCGCCTTTGCGCCCAAGATCGGCGTGACACACGCCGACGAAACAGACCGAAGCCTGATCAATGATCTGCTAAGCATCATGCAGGATGGCCGCGCCGATTTCACCAATACGTTCCGTGCCTTGGGATCCCCCGGTGCACGGGATCAGTTTGTAAACCCTGAAGTTTTTGACGTATGGGACACACGTTGGCGCGCGCGAATCAAGAAGGAAAACGGTTGGCAAGAGCGGATGAAAACCGCCAATCCGGCCTTCATTCCACGCAACCACCGTATTGAACAGATGATCCAATCGGCCGTCGCCGGTGATTACGCCCCGTTTGAGCGCCTGTTACAGGTCCTCTCCATGCCCTATTCTGACCAGCCCGGCGCAGAAGACCTGCAGGCACCACCTGCCCCGCATGAGGTGGTTCAGCAAACCTTCTGCGGCACCTGAACGCACGGTGTAACCATCCCGTTTCGGACTGTTCGACGTGATGCAGGTCCGGTCGCACTCAAAACATCGGTTTGGTCCGCAACTGTCACAAATCGCTCGGCTGGGTCCAAAACAAAACGCCTGCCGGATCAAAAATCCGACAGGCGTTAAATTCATGTCTCAAAGCTTGGAATGCGTCAGGGGTTTCCCCCTGCCCGATGTCCAAACATGCAGTTGGCCGATGCCGCCTTAGGCCGCGTGAGAGGCATTCGGGCGACCGCCCCCACCACCGCCGCTGCGACGCCGGCGACGGGGCTTCGCTGCTCCGTCACCCGCAGGGGCGTTACCCTTGGCACCGCCGCCACCGCCGCCCGGCTTACCACCGCGACCACGGCCACGACCACCGCCACCACCGCCACCACGGCCCGATTTGGCCTTGGGATCAGGCAGGTCTTCCCAAGGACGACCCGACGCGATCGGGATCGAAATGCCCATCACTTTCTGGATATCTTTCAATTCACCCATCTCGTCAGGCGCGCAAAAGGCAATAGCCGCACCATCCTTGCCCGCCCGTGCGGTCCGCCCGATGCGGTGAACATAGTTTTCTGGCACGTTGGGCAGATCAAAGTTGTAGACATGCTTCACGTCAGGAATATCCAGTCCGCGTGCGGCCACATCGGTGGCAACAAGGATTTTGACATCCCCGTCACGAAACGCTCTCAACGCGCGCTCGCGCTGTCCTTGGCTTTTGTTGCCGTGAATCGCGGCCACTTTGAAGCCGGCGCTTTCTAGTTTGCGGGCCAGTTTGTCGGACCCGTGTTTTGTGCGTCCAAAAACCAACGCGCGCTCGTCCCGGTGCTTGGCCAGCAGCTCGATCAACAGATCAGGCTTGGCTGCCTTGGCAACGAAATGCACCTCTTGCGTGACCTTGTCAGCAGCCTTGCCCGGAGGCGAAACCTGCACGCGTTTTGGGTTTTTCAGGTAGCTGGCGGCGATTTCTTCCATCAGTTTTGGCATGGTGGCCGAAAACAGCATGGTCTGACGCTCGGGACGTACCAATGCGGAAATCTTGCGCAGCGCGTGGATGAACCCCATGTCCAACATCTGATCCGCCTCGTCGAGCACCAGAAAGCGGGTCGCGTCCAGACGGATCGCGCGCCGGTCAATCAGGTCCAGCAGGCGGCCGGGTGTGGCCACAAGGATATGCGTGCCTTTTTCCAGCCGCTTGATCTGTGGATTGATCGAAGCCCCACCGACAACCACCCCGATTTTCATCGGCGTATCCTTGACCAGCGGCATCAATGTATCTTTGATCTGCCCGGCCAATTCGCGCGTCGGTGCAAGGATCAGCGAACTGACGGTTTTCGGGGCTGGACGTTCGTCCGCCTCCATCATCTGCGCGATCAAAGGCAAACCGAAAGCCGCCGTTTTGCCCGTACCGGTCTGGGCCAGGCCCATCACGTCATGACCATCCAGCGCATAGGGGATGGCATGGGTCTGAATCGGGGTAGGCTCGGTAATACCCATATGGCCCAGTTTACGCACGAGGACCGTTGGCAGGCCCATTTCTTCAAACAAATTCAAATTCTTATTCCTCTCAGCGCGGGGCGTGGCCCCACACCAGTCACGGGCCCAAATGGCCCGAAGGGGCGCACGCGCATCATTGCGCCCGGCCCGTCGTGGTTCCGCCAAGCCCTGACACGCAGGCCGAATGCCTGTCGCGCCGATCCGGCGGCTGGCCCCACGCGTGATTTTGGGATCATTCAGCGATATGTCAAAGATATGGGCGGCGCATTAGGCGGCCCGACTGCTCACGCGGCAGGACATATCGGTTAAAGGGCATATGCGCCCCTTGCCTGCCAAAGTCAACCACCCTGACCGAAAAGCGGTGGAAACCCGCGCGGTCGTCCAGTAAACTTAATGCTACGTTCCGATGAGGCCGCACATGTCTGACACCATTACCGACCGCTGCGCCGCCCGGGGCCTGCGCATGACTGGCCAACGCCGCGTCATTGCTGCTGTGCTGGAGGAAGCCGACGACCATCCAGACGTGGATGAGCTGTTTGCGCGCGCGGTGGCGCGTGATCCGGGCATATCCATCGCAACGGTCTATCGCACCGTCAAGCTGTTTGAGGAATCCGGCATTCTTGATCGGGTCGATTTTGGCGATGGACGCGCACGTTATGAAGACGCCGAACGCGCCCATCACGACCACCTGATTGATCTCAATACGGGCGATGTGATTGAATTTTTCGACCCCGAGATCGAAGCCTTGCAAGAGCGTATCGCGGCGCGTCTGGGCTATCGCCTTAAGGGGCACAAGATGGAACTTTACGGCGAGCCTCTCAAGAACCCTGTTAAGAAATAGCAGACGTCGCAAGGGTTTGGCCGCCGGTGACATCATGATCATAAATCCACGCGAATTGTCCCATCATCCGTCTCGGTGCCACGGCCCCTGCCAGCCGCAGCGCGCTATGCGCGGCAAAGCGCAACGGGCGCGACGAAAGGTGGTATTTCCACGCATTGCCACTGGCGGCATTCACGATCTTGGTTGCGCGCGGCACGCGCACGGCCTGGTACTGGCTCAGAGCGGTTTCGACACTCGGCGCGTCGCTCAAGGACTGGGCCAGAACCCACGCATCCTCCAGCGCCAATGACGCGCCCTGCGCCATGAATGGCAGGGTGGGATGTGCGGCGTCGCCCAATAGCGCGTGGTTCCCCTGTCCCCAGACCGGCGCGACTGGATGACGAAACAGGCCCCATTTCCCAACGCGCTCCACCTTGGCCAAGATTGACTGTGCGTCTGCGCCAAAATCTGCAAACCGCGTGCGCAGCTCGTTCGGGTCGCCCGGCGCGCTCCAGCTTTCTTCTGACCACTCGGCCCGTTCTTCGACTGCAATCAGGTTTAACGCGTTGCCGCCGCGCAATGGATAACTCACCAAATGCCGATACGGCGCCATATGAACACGCGCCTCGCCCGAACGGCTCCCGTCATGGGGTACGACGGCGCGCCATGCAACCTGACGGGTGAAAAACGGCGCAAGTGTTCCATTCAACCCTTTGCGCATGACCGAATGCAGCCCATCCGCGCCGATAATCACATCCGCGTCCAAATGCGACGGATCGTTGACCCGCGCGTTCAGGCGAATTTCCACCCCGGCGGCACATGCGCCGCGATGCAGGATGTCGATCAGATCGGCGCGGTGCACAAACCAATAATCCTGATTGACCAACCTTGTCAGATCCAGCTGAACAACCGGTCCGCGGCGATAATCATGTAAGGCAACCCGCTGCGCGCGCATGCCGGTTTGGCGCAATGTATCGCCTAGTCCCAAACCACGCAGAACGGCAAACCCATTGGGGCTTACTTGCAGGCCGGCTCCAACCTCGCTGATATCGGTGGCTTGCTCGTGCACACAGACACGCGCGCCGCGCAACGCACAGGCCCGCGCGACGGCCAAACCGCCGATTCCACCGCCAATGACAGCGATTCTGAGCTGACTTATGTTCATACCGTTCAAGTAGCGCAGTTTGGCCCGCGTAGCAGCCCTGTTGGCGAAACTTTCGATGGAAGAATCCGTAAGGCGTGGTTCACCGCGCCGTGCCACAAAAAAGGGGCGCGTCCTGACAGACCACCCCTCTCTATTCAATCTGCCGGACGATCAATCGTCGCGATGCACTTTCTCGCGGCGTTCGTGGCGTTCTTGCGCCTCTAGGCTCATCGTTGCGATGGGCCGGGCATCCAGCCGCTTCAGGCTGATCGGTTCGCCCGTCACTTCGCAATAGCCGAACTCGCCCTCATCCAGACGGCGAATGGCCTGATCGATCTTGGCGACCAACTTGCGCTGGCGGTCACGGGTGCGCAGTTCCAGCGCTCGGTCGGTTTCCTCGCTCGCGCGGTCTGCGACATCAGGAATGGCACGGGTGCCATCCTGCAGGCCTTCGATCGTGTCGCGGGTGCCGGCCAGAAGGTCGCTGCGCCATGCATTCAGTTTGCGTCGGAAATATTCTTTCTGACGGGGATTCATGAAGGGTTCATCCTCAACCGGGACATAGTCATCCGGAAGAAAAACGTGTGCTTTCATGGTTTGATCCTTTGGTTCGTCAAGGTCCGAGACGTCAGGTTGCTGTGTCATTATGCTCCCTTTCAGGCTGCACTTACTGCACCTACATCGAATTGTCACTACACAAATACACCCCATTGATGTGTTTCGCCCCCGGCGTTAGGTTGCGGACGAATTCGAATGCGTCATGCCCAAAAAAGGATTGAAACCAGTATGAAATTTGAGGGCACCGACAGTTATGTCGCCACCGATGACCTGACCATCGCGGTCAACGCCGCCGTCACGTTGGAACGTCCCTTGCTGGTCAAAGGCGAACCCGGCACAGGCAAAACCGAGCTGGCCCGTCAGGTGGCCGCATCCCTGAACCTGCCGATGATCGAGTGGAACATCAAATCAACCACCCGCGCGCAACAGGGCCTTTACGAATATGACGCCGTCAGCCGCCTACGGGACAGCCAGCTGGGCGAAGAACGCGTGCATGACGTCAAGAATTACATCCGCCCCGGCAAACTGTGGCAGGCGTTTGACGCCCCCGCCAAAGTGGTGCTGTTGATCGATGAAATTGACAAGGCTGACATCGAGTTCCCCAATGACCTGTTACAGGAATTGGACAAGATGGAATTCCACGTTTACGAGACCGGCGAAACGATCCGGGCCGTACATCGCCCTATCGTGATCATCACCTCAAACAACGAAAAGGAATTGCCCGATGCATTCCTGCGACGGTGTTTTTTCCACTACATCCAGTTTCCCGACATGGACACGATGCGCAAGATCGTCGAGGTCCATCATCCGGGAATCAAGGACGCCTTGCTGACCACTGCCCTGACGCAATTCTATGAAATTCGTGATCAGCAGGGCCTGAAGAAAAAGCCGTCAACCTCGGAAGTTCTGGATTGGTTGAAACTGCTGTTGGCCGAAGACCTGAGCGCAGAAGACTTGAAAAAGTCTTCAACCGACGCCTTGCCACGCTTGCATGGCGCGTTGCTCAAGAACGAGCAAGACGTGCATCTGTTCGAACGCCTGGCCTTTATGGCGCGCCGCGGTCGATAAAACTGCGCGCGCGCCCGGCGGCACCATCCGGATCTTATTATAGCATTATCAATTAGATAAATCGCGACCTTCGCGTTTTATCCCCGCACGGCTGTCGCAAAAAATCGGGCGCCCCATTTTTGCCCCAAATGCTCCTTACACAGGACCAGATGAGGCGCAACATTCCCCTCGATCCTGCCGTGAACGGGTCAGGGTGCGGACAGTCTGCCGGACAGGACAGACCATCAAGCCACCCATACCGCGCGCAGCAGATCACGTTTGCCCCCACCATTCCGGTGGCGGGAGAGCCTGTGACTGAATTGTAATCCGGGGGCCCTATGCGCCGAATGATTCTACCGATCTGCCTAATGCTCGGCGCCTGCATGCCCGGTTCCTCCGGCGACGTCCCATCGCGCGCCGCCTTGCATTCAGTCAGCACAATGCCTTCGATGAAGGTGTTCTCAACACCCCGGCCCCAGGCCCCGACCCGGTCAAACGTCGACATCGCCCGCGATTTTCTGGACCTATCCATGCAGTTGGAGTCCGGGCGCGATTTGAACGTTCTGTCGCGGTTTGAAACCCCCATCACAGTTACCGTCACCGGTGCACCTTCGGCCACCTTACAGCCAGATCTGGCCCGCCTGCTGCATCGGCTGCGCAGCGAGGCCGGGATCAACATTACACAGGTCAACGGCCCGGCGAATATCACGATCGAGGCCGTCAGCCGCGCCGACATCCGCCGTCAGTTGCCCCAAGCCGCCTGTTTTGTGGTGCCCAACATCTCGAAGCTCAGTGAATACAAGGCGGCCAAGCGCAGCCGCCTGACCAACTGGAGCACCTTGGAAACCCGTAAAAAGCTGGCGATTTTCATCCCAAATGACACCAGCCCCCAAGAAGTGCGTGATTGCCTGCACGAAGAATTGGCGCAGGCTTTGGGCCCACTGAATGATCTTTATCGCTTGCCGGACTCGGTGTTCAATGATGACAACGTCCATACAGTTTTAACCGGGTTCGACATGCTGATCCTGCGGGCCTATTACGCGCCCGAACTGCGCTCGGGGATGTCACGCCGCGCCGTGGCCAGCCGTTTGCCCGCGATCCTCAGCCGCCTGAATCCAGCCGGTGATAAAATCGCCCCCCGTCAGGTTAGCTCGACCCCACGGGCGTGGATTCGTGCGATCCAGACCGCCCTTGGCCCCGGTGCCAACCTCGCTCAACGGCGCAACGCCGCCGAAAAAGCGCTGAACATTGCCGAAACTGTCGGCTGGACCGATCACCGCCGCGCCTTTAGCCATTACGCGATGGGCCGCATTGCCCAGAACACCGACCCGTCCTATGCCCAAAACCAATTCGCTGCGGCTGACGCCTATTACCGTCGCAGCCCCGGCACAGCATTGCACCGCGCCCATGCTGCGACCCAACTGGCCTCTTATGCAATCGCTCAGGGACGCGGCGACGTTGCCCTATCCATTTTGGGGCCGCAGATGCATGTGGCAGAAACTCACGAAAATGCCGCACTTCTCGCCTCGATGATGATGCTGCGTGCCGAAGCGCTTGAGTTGTCGGGCCGTGTGGCCGAAGCACGCACTGTGCGTCTGGACAGCCTTGGCTGGGCACGTTACGGATACGGCGCAGACTGGGCTGTGCGCGCAAAACTGCGTGAGATTTCGGCACTGAACCCTCTAAAGGGATCGAATGGGTAACGTATGATAATCTTGATTGCCGCATTGACTGGCGCCGCACTCGGGGCCGTAAAGGCCAAAAAGCGCAACGGCCAACTGTCGGATATTCTCCAATATGCAGCGGTGCACGCGTTGATGTTCACGGTGTTGGGCCTGTTTGCCACCTTGCTGATCGACCGCCAGTTACGTTTCGATTAAACTGTGTTCCTGCCGTTCTTCGACAGCTTGCGCAAAGCAAACGTCCCCGTCTCTCTGCGGGAGTACCTGACCTTTCTCGAAGCGGTCAGCGCCGGGTTGGTCACCTATGACATGACCGGATTTTACTATCTGGCGCGCGCTGCAATGGTCAAGGACGAACGCCACATAGACCGTTTTGACCGCGCCTTTGCCGCAGCGTTCGAAGGGCTGGACTCCATCAGCGCCGAACAGGTTCTAGAAGCGGTCGATCTGCCCGCTGAGTGGCTGGAAAAACTGGCCGAGAAACACCTGAGTGCGCAAGAGAAAGCCGAGATCGAAGCGCTTGGTGGCTTTGACAAGCTGATGGAAACCCTGAAAGAACGGCTGAAAGAGCAACAAGGCCGCCATCAGGGCGGCAACAAATGGATCGGCACCGCCGGCACATCTCCTTTTGGGGCCTATGGCTACAACCCCGAAGGAATCCGCATCGGTCAGGACACTTCGCGCCACCAACGCGCGGTCAAGGTCTGGGACAAGCGCGAGTTTCGCAATCTAGATGGCGATACCGAACTGGGCACGCGCAACATCAAAGTCGCGCTGAAACGTCTTCGCCAATGGGTGCGGGACGGGGCGCATGAGGAACTGGATCTAGACGGCACCATCCGCGCCACAGCCGAACATGGCTATCTTGACGTACAAACCCGTCCGGAACGGCGCAACGCGGTCAAACTACTGTTGTTTCTGGACGTCGGCGGCTCAATGGATCCGCATATTCAGGTGGTAGAGGAGTTGTTCTCGGCAGCGCGCGCCGAATTTAAGCATCTGGAATACTACTATTTCCACAATTGTCTCTATGAAGGCGTCTGGCGCGATAACCGCCGCCGGTGGGAGGCACAAACCCCCACTTGGGAAGTGCTAAACACCTACGGGCCTGACTACAAATGCATCTTTGTGGGCGACGCGGCAATGTCCCCCTACGAGGTCGCCTATCCCGGTGGTGCCAATGAGCATTGGAACCCAGAATCCGGGCAGGTCTGGCTGGAACGCGCCCGCGCGCAATGGCCCGCCAACCTATGGATCAACCCCGTGCGCGAGGCCCATTGGCAATACACCCAATCCACACAGATGATCCGCCAGATATTCGAGAGCCAAATGGTCCCCATGACCCTTGAAGGTATTGATCAGGGCATGAAATCCCTTGTTCGCGGCTAGATGCGCTCAGCCACAGCCAACTTTCATCTTTCCCAAAATACCTAACACGCGGTCGCCACAGATGCCCGGTCGGCTATTCCATCACTTCGGTCGCCATTCGATACGACAGCAACTCATCCTGAAGCAGGATATAAATCTCATCCGGTGGCGTTGATAATGCGTGCTGCATAATCAACGTATCAACCCCCATATCATCCAGAAATGTCATGACTTCCCCCTGCCCGCGCTGGATGGACTCCACGGCCAGAAACGCTGGCAACACGGTTTTGGCTCCGAAGTAGTGTTGATGCACCCCAACCTGCGCGTCCGGATGCACTCGGCGCTCGCGGCCACCGGCCAGAATATAGGGACAGGCGGAAAAGCACACATCAACGGCCCCCATAACTGTATCCAGTTCAGCCGCGCGAATGGCACGCCCGATGTCCAGCGCATCGCGCACGGATCCTCCGGGACTATTAAGACGCAAGGCATTGATGCCTTCCTCGGCCTCCAGCGCCTTTGAAAATCGCACACTGTCTCCGTCCTCGATAGTACCGGTCACACGCAGAACATCCCCCGCGCGCAAGAATTCCAACCGACTCGGCATGTCGCCCGTGCTTTGATATGGGCGTTGGGGCGCACCGGGGCGGGTTTGCTCCAACGGGGTGTCGCGCGGGGCATAACGGCGGGTCTGATCGCCCGGCGCAATCGGGCTGGTCAGTTGAGGTTGGGACGACGGACGCGACAGATGCGGCAGCGTGGCCCAGATATCCCGCCCGCCCAAAAACACGGCAATGCCCAGCTGCAAGCCCAGAACCGCGTAAAGAACCCGACGCGTGTCCCATTGACGCGCGCCTTGCTGCGGGGGCGGATCGGAATCCATACTCACCCCATTTTCCCGGCGTCGCCGACGGGATGCAGGGCTGTGCCCTTGGTGGGCGCAGATGTTTCAGGCTGCTGCGAGGTTTGCGGATGGTGGATATCCTCCATCTCGCGCAGCGCCAGAACCGCACCACGCAGCTCGGCAAGGGTCATGGTGTCTTCCAGTCGCACACCATCGCGTCCGGTTCGGATCGCGGCCTGAACCACCGAAAGAATCAACACCAGAACCCCCGGCAGCAGATCAATGGCGATCGCCCCCGCCCAAGACGGCGCAAAATTGCCCGCATAAAGGATCACCGCATCCGCCGCAGAAATCGGCGTATAGATTGTATCCGCTGGCGCGGGCATAGCAATGACGGCCTGCGCCGCCCGGCCCAGCGTATCTGCGCGCTGCCCCAATACAGCCAAAACCGAGGTGATGGTGGTTTGTTGTTCGCCCCGTGCTGCTCCGGTGCGCCCGTCCAGTTCGGGCAGTACGACCGATGCGGACAGATCCTGCGCCGCGCGCGCGACCAGCGGCGCGACCGATAGCTGGCGCAGATGCGTGATGATCCCGGCAAGGCGCACGGCCTCTTCCGAGAACTGGACCGAGCGCGGTTCGACCGGCCCCGGTTCCACAGTCAAGGCACGCATGCGCGACAAGATCGCGTTGCCTTCGGCAAATCCCTCGGCCACCAAGGGTGCTTGGGTGGCAATCTGCGCTTCGAGACCGCGCAGCTCGTCCGACTTTTGACGCAATACCCGAAACACGGCCCCGCGGCCCGCCAGACCGGACAGATCACCATTGGCCTCTTGCTCGCTCAGATCCTCAAACGACTGGCGCACACGGGCCACGTCGCGCTCTAACCCTTGTGCAGACACGGCAACCAGATTGGCTTGCTCCAACGCGCCTTGATAGCCCTGCACGGTCTTGGCCAGATGTTGTTCGACCGCCGCAGACCCGGCAAGCGCCGCCGCGTTCAGCCAAGATGACATCGCAATAATCGCCATCGAGCCAATGCCCATGGACACCATCAGACCAATACGCGCGCCCATGGTACGCACGGCGGGCAACAGTCGCAGGAGGTAGGACCAGAAAACAAAAATCCCCACCGACACCGCAATCGAGTACGACGCTGCCGCAAAAAAGCTCAGCGCGCCCGTATCGTCGAGCAGGGAGGACACCCCCAGATAGGTGTAAATCCCCGACGCGACCGCCAGAACACCCAAGGCAGCGCCGGTGATTCCATCCAGCCATCGTACATGGCCAGACAACTCGGCTGCATAGCGCATCCCGTCTGTGGTTGCGCGCGAATGCGCCTCAGTTTGCTCTGACATAAGCCCTCCCACGGCTGATTTGGGATATATATGGGGGCACACACTCGAAACACAAAGCCAGATGCCCTGAAACAGGTCCGCGCCAGTCCCCGTTCAGGTCGAAAACAGCCGCCCTGGCCCCCAGCCGGAGCACTCTTGCCCAGACAGGCGCAGCATGTGCCAAAGCAATGCCTGATTGGACGTCACGACCGGCAGGTCCAGAACATGCTCGACCGCGTCGATTATCGGGAATGTCTGAAGATTCGTGCAACTTGCAAACACGGCCTCGACGCCCGGCGCGTGTCCGGCCTCGATCATCGCAGCATGGGTCGAGGCGGGATCGATCCGCGCCACCTTGCTGTCATCAACCTCTTGGAAACTGACTTCGCTGATCACCTCAACACCGCATTCGGCCAACAAGGCACGCATCGGCGCAGTCACGTCCACCACATAGGGTGTGACCATCGCGATACGCCGCGCATTTAACGCGTCCAACGCGGCAATGATGGCGCTGATCGGGTTGGTGACCGGGGTGTCGGGATGCGCACTCTGTACGCAATCCTCGACCGTTTCAGGGCCGATCACCGTCGCGCCGGACGTGCAAGCATAACCAATCGCGTCCAATCCGTCGGGCAGCAAGGCCGCGGTGCGTGGCATTTCCGCCTCCATTGCGGCCAATGTTTCGGGCGTGACATCCAGCGCGTTGGGGATGCGCGCATGAAACAACGCGGTGTCATGCCCTGCCAACAGCTGGCGGGCCTCAAACTCCAGCGTCTCATCGGTTTGCAGAACGATCAGCCCCAGACGTTTACCGCCCGCTGCGCCGTTGTTGGACAGGTAGTCCATCACATGACCTCCTTTGGTCTGCTGATTGTGCCGCCGGACACGGCCGCGCGCACCCCGGTGGTGCCTGGCGCGGAAGTGGGTAGGCCACGCGCGACACGCACGGCAAGATACCCAAACGCCTGCGCCTCCAACATATCGCCGTCCAGACCGACCTGCTCTACGGGAGCCACCGGACAATCCAGCGCTGCGCGCAGCATGTCCATCATCACCGGATTGTGCCGCCCACCGCCTGTGACCAGCACCTGCGAAGGCGGTGTCGGGCAATGCTCCATGCCCCGCAAAACTGCTGTGGCGCTCATCGCGGTCAGGGTGGCTGCGGCATCGGCATCGCTAAGTTCACCAACCAGATCGATCATATCCTTGAACGCATCACGATCCAGAGATTTGGGTGGCATGCGCAGAAAATATCCCTCGTCCAGAAACATTTCGAGGGCGCCTTCGGCAACCGTACCTGTCTTGGCGACGCGTCCGCCGTCGTCAAAGGGCAGGCCACGCCGGGCCATCATCAAATCATTGATCGGCGCATTGGCCGGGCCGGTGTCAAAGGCCAGCAATGCACCCGTGTCCTCAGGATTGGGACAGGTTGGATCGACCCATGTAAGGTTTCCGACCCCGCCAAGGTTTAAAAATGCCACGGGCGCCGTCGCCCCGATAAACTGCGCACAAGCATGGTGGAAAAACGGAGCCAGTGGCGCACCCTGCCCGCCCAGCCGCACATCGGCACTGCGGAAATCCCAAACCACCGGAACGCCCAATGCCTCGGCCAACGCCGCCCCGTCACCGATCTGATGCGTTCCACGCCCGCCCGGATCATGCGCCAGAGTCTGGCCGTGAAACCCGATCAGCGCCGCGCCTTCTACCGCTCCCAGTGCCTCGATATGCGCACGCAACACCACCTTTTCGGCGGCGCTCAGATCATCGCCGGGCCATCGGCCCAATGCGGCACTCAGCACTGCCTGTTCGTCTGCAGTGTACCCGCGATAATGCGACGCGCCAAACCCGTGGATGCGCCGACCATCCGTGTCTATCAATGCCGCATCAACCCCGTCCAGAGACGTGCCCGACATCGCCCCCAGCGCCCAAACACGCCCACTATTCGAGATGGCCCTATTCATGGCCTTTTCCTTCGTCCATTCCCCCCATATACATGCCGCGCAAATGCAAGCGGGACAAGCGATATGACCTACCACCCAAAATCCGAATTCATGACCGTAATGATGCAGCGCGGCTTTCTTGCCGATTGCACGGATTATCAGGGGTTGGATGACGCGCTGAACGCCGGCGTTGTTCCTGCCTATATTGGATATGACGCCACGGCCAAATCCCTGCATGTCGGGCATCTACTGAACATCATGATGCTGCGCTGGCTGCAAAAGACCGGCCACAAACCGATTACCCTGATGGGCGGCGGCACGACCAAGGTCGGCGACCCCAGCTTTCGTGCGGACGAGCGCCCACTGCTGGGCCCCGAACAGATCGCCGAAAACATCGCCGGAATGGGGCAGGTTTTCGCACGCTATCTGGACTATGGCGAGGATGCGACCGACGCCGTGATGCTGAACAACGCCGAATGGCTGGATGGGCTGAACTATCTGGAATTCCTGCGCGACATTGGGCGGCATTTTTCGGTCAACCGGATGCTGAGCTTTGAGTCGGTCAAATCGCGACTGGATCGCGAACAATCGCTCAGCTTTCTCGAATTCAACTACATGATCCTGCAAGCCTATGATTTTCTTGAACTTAACCGCCGTTACGGTTGCTTGTTGCAAATGGGCGGTTCGGATCAATGGGGCAATATCATCAATGGGATCGACCTGACACGCCGGGTATTGGACGGGCAAATTTTCGGACTGACCTCGCCATTGCTGACCACATCGGACGGGCGCAAAATGGGCAAATCAGCGGGGGGCGCCGTGTGGCTGAACGCCGATATGTTGTCGCCCTATGAGTTCTGGCAATTCTGGCGCAATACAACAGATGCAGACACCGGTAAATTCCTCAAGCTCTACACCGAATTGCCGGTAGAGGAATGCGACCGTCTGGGCGCGCTGGAAGGGTCAGAAATCAACGCAGCAAAAGTCATTTTGGCAAACGAAGTCACAGGCTTGCTGCACGGCGTTGAAGCGGCCAAGGCCGCCGAGCTGACCGCGCGCGAAGTGTTTGAAAAGGGCGGCATGGGCGATGACCTGCCCACTTTGGAACTGAGTGCGGATGAATTGGCCGAGGGCGTGTCTATCGTGCAGGTTCTGGTGCGCTCGGGCTTGGCCAAATCCGGCAAAGAAGCCAAACGCCTGATTTCAGAAAACGGCGCGCGGATGGATGACGCGCCTCTCACTGATGCAGGCCTGATGGTGACGAGCGATATGTTGAGCGATCCTATCCGCTTGAGCGCCGGTAAAAAGCGCCATGCATTGCTCAAACGGGGCGCCTGAACCGCACGGTCGTCGGGCGCGCCCTTTCAAACGGCGCGCCGGCTCATTCGGTTGAGTTTGGGTATTTAGACCAAGAAAAAATACAGGGTAGCGCTGCGTTTAACGCTGCGCCAAGGCGTCGCGCAGCATGTCGCGCACCGCATCCGGGGGCACATCCGCTGTGACGAAGGCCTCACCGATACCGCGCGCGAGGACAAAATGCAGCCGGTTGTCCTTCATCTTTTTGTCTTGGGCCATGAGCGCCACCAGCGCATCTGCATCAGGTAAGTCTCCTTTGATATCAGAAAGATCAACCATCATCTTCATGTCGCGCAGATGGGCGCGGACGCGACTGGGATCTTCCTGGCTGCACAGTCCCAGGCGGGCCGACAACTCAAACGCCAATGCGCAACCAATGGCGACACCTTCGCCGTGCAACAGACGCTCTGAATAGCCTGTCGCGGCCTCTAGTGCGTGACAGAATGTGTGGCCAAGGTTCAGCAACGCGCGATCGCCCTGTTCCGTCTCATCACGGGCCACGATATCGGACTTCATCTGGACCGAGCGTTTGACCGCGTGAATGCGCGCCGTCATATCCCCTGCGGCCATGAGTGGTCCGTTTTGCTCTAACCAGTCAAAAAACGCCGCATCCCCCAACAACCCGTACTTCACGACCTCGCCGTAACCGGATAGAAAATCGCGACTTTTCATGGTATTCAGCACGTCAGTATCGGCCAAAACCAGGCTGGGTTGATGAAAGGCGCCAACCAGGTTTTTGCCTTGGGCCGAGTTAATCCCCGTTTTGCCGCCTACCGAACTGTCGACCTGTGCCAGAAGGCTGGTGGGGATTTGCACAAAGCGCACGCCCCGGCGCAAGATCGCCGCTGCAAAACCCGCCAGATCACCAATCACCCCGCCGCCCAACGCGATGACCACATCGTTGCGTTCAACCTGCGCGGACAGCAGCCATTCCACCGTGCGCTCCAATTGTGCCCAGCACTTGGTCGATTCACCCGGCGGAAGGGCAAGATGCGTAACGGTAATTTCATGCGTTTCCAAACCGTTACGAAGCGCATTTAGATGTGTCGCTGCGACGGTTTCATCTGTCACAACGGCCACATGGCGGCGACGTAACAACGGCGAGATCAATGCTCCGGATTGCGCCAGCAGGCCGGGGCCCACATGTACATCATAGGCGCGATCCCCCAACGGGACGTGAACACGTTCAGTCATGCAAAACCTCCAAAACATCTTTGCGCCCTTCCAGAGCAGCAAGAACCTGATCAGTCATTTTGTCGATCGAATACTCTGCGCGGGACGCGACGTTTAGATCCGCCTGTGCATAGATCGGCACGCGGGCATCATAGATAGATTTCAATGTTTGATAGGGGTTTTCCGTGCGCAACAAAGGTCTGGTATCTTTGTTTTTCACACGATTCCACAACAGTTTTAGATCGGCATTCAGCCAGACAGACACACCTTTGGTCGAGATCAGATCACGGTTGCGGGCCGTCAAAAACGCGCCCCCGCCCGTGGACAGAATACCGCAGCCTGCATCCAGCAGCCGATCAATCACCTCGGTTTCGCGATTGCGAAAGAAGGCTTCGCCATCGCGGGCGAATATCTCGGCAATGGTCATTGCGGCGGCGGATTCAATTTCAACATCAGAATCCAAAAAAGGCACCCCCAACCGGGAGGCCAGCGACTTGCCCACGGCTGTTTTGCCTGCCCCCATCATGCCCACGAGCACGACGGTTTTCTTCAGTTTCCAGGCCTTGCTCTTGGCCACGGTCGGCACTCCCCCGCCCAAATCCAAATTTCTTGCATTGAATGACGTGATCTTGGGCAAAAGGCCAGTTATAGTTTCCTCAAAACAAGGACACGGACGGGCAGAGCGTGCTAAAAATCATTAAATGGCTGATATATCTATCAATAATAGCGCTGATTGGGCTGATCGGCTATGCTTATGTCGGCCCGTTTTTCGGCGCTGACTTTTCCCCACCGCCTCACGAGATTCGTCAGGAGATCCTTCTTGACGTCGGTTAACACCATTTTGCGGCTTGCCCTGTTGGGCGGGGCGCTGATGGCGCTGCCCGCCAAGGCGCAATCCCCATTATCCGCGATCGACTGGCTGAACGATCCGGTTCCAGTGGCCGCCCCGCGCGTGCCATTGCCCCAAGAGCCCCCGGTATCCAAGGGCGTCAGCATTCCGGACGTCACGGTCATGACACTGGATGCGGCAACCCAAGAAGCGGTTGGTTTGTTGCCCGCGGCGGTGACAGGCTTGCCTGCGTCACTATGGTCGCAAAGTGATGTCGACACGTTGCTGGCCCTTTGGTCGCGCGCGTCATCCGAACCGTTGCCGGCCGTGCAGGCGTTGTATTATACCTTGCTGTTGGCCGAAGCCGATCCCCCCAAAGGCGCAGATGGAGCATATCTGAAGGCGCGGGTAGAAGCGTTGATGCAATATGGGGCCGTCGAGCCGGCACAGGCGCTATTGTCCCGCGCAGGGCCGACAACAACGGATTTGTTTCCTCTGTGGTTTGACCTGGCGCTGCTGAGCGGAGACGAAACACTGGTGTGTCCAGTTTTACATGAGCGGCCCGCATTGCATCCCAGTTATGGCGCGCAAATTTACTGTACGGCCCTAACCGGGGATTGGCGCACAGCGGCTCTGCTTTATGACACGGCCGTGGCGTTAAAGGTTCTCGCCCATGCTGAAGAGCATCTTTTGGGGTTGTTTCTGGACCCGGAGGCGGCCGAAACCTCACCAGAACTGGCCCCGGTCGCCAACCCGTCCCCTTTGGTCTTTCGCCTCTACGAAGCAATTGGCACGCCGTTGTCGACACGTAGCTTGCCCTTGGCATATGCAATTTCTGACCTGCGTAGCACCTCAGGTTGGCGCACCGAAATCGAAGCCGCCGAGCGACTGGTGCGCACCGGCGCATTGTCGGAAAACCGCCTGTTGGGGCTTTATACCGATAGACGCCCCGCTGCATCCGGGGGCATCTGGGACCGCGTCGAAGCAATCCAGAAGTTTGATCGCGCCCTAAGCGTGCAGGACGCAAATGCCGTTGCCGACACCCTGCCCGTTGCATGGCGCTATATCCGGGCCGCCCAATTGGAGATTCCCTTTGCCACCCTTTTTGGCGAAGACCTGTATGACATTCCGTTGACCGGCGCCGCGCGCGACTTGGCCTTGCGGATTGCGCTTTTGGGCGCCAATTACGAATCCGCAGCCGCGCACGCCGGCCCCGAACGCGATGTGCAGTTTCTGGCCAGCGTCGCGCGGGGTGCGCCCGATCCGGCCTTGGCCGTAAGTGCACGCGAAAAAGCGATTGCCGAAGTATTTGCAACCGCACCTGTCGCTACGCCGGACTATGCGCGCCTGATCAAGAACGGCAAGCTGGGCGAAGCGATTTTGATGGCCGCGCAACAGTTGGATCGGGCGGTTGTGGATGTGGGGCATCTGGGCGAAGCGTTGACCATTCTGCGCGCGGTCGGATTGGAAGACACTGCCCGGCGTGGCGCGTTGCAACTGTTGATTCTGGATCGCTCTGGATGAGTGCAAACACACCATCCGACGCCCATTGGATATCGGCGTTTTTGCAAGCGCAAGCTGCGGAGCAAGGCGCGGCCGACAACACGCTGGCTGCCTATGCGCGAGATCTGGCAGATTTCGCGGACTGGCTGGCAAATACGGGGCTAACACCGTCCAACGCGCAACAGACTGATATCGAACGCTATCTAGTGCATTTGGATGCCCAAGGGTTGGCCAAATCCACCCGCGCACGGCGCCTGTCGGCAGTTAAACAACTGTACCGGTTCGCGTTTGAAGACCGCCTGCGCGCCGACAATCCCGCAATGCGCATCAAGGGACCGGGGCGCGAAACCCGCCTGCCCAAAACACTTAGCGAGGATGAGGTCGACCGCCTTTTAGACGCCGCGCGCACCCATGGGCGCTCGCAAAAGGACCGTGTCCGCAACACCTGTTTGATGGAACTTTTATACGCCACCGGCATGCGCGTTAGCGAGCTGGTTTCCCTGCCTGTGGCGGCGGCGCGCGGCAATCCTCAGATGTTGTTGATCCGGGGCAAGGGCGGCAAAGAGCGCATGGTCCCTTTGTCACCACCGGCCCGCACAGCGTTGAGCGAATGGTTAACCCTATTGGACGAGGACGCTGAAACCGCACGCACCAAGGGCCATCCTCCGTCCCCTTACTTGTTTGCTTCGACCGCCAAACTGGGACACCTGACGCGTCACCGTTTTTACGCGCTAATCAAGGAGCTGGCCGTTGCGGGGGGAGTCTCGCCTGCCAAGGTCACGCCCCACACCCTGCGCCACGCCTTTGCCACGCATTTATTGGCCAATGGCGCCGATTTGATGGCGATCCAGACCTTGCTGGGCCATGCCGATGTCGCCACGACCGAAATTTATACCCATGTGCTTGAGGCCCGCCTGCAAGCATTGGTTTTACAACATCACCCGCTGGCCCAGACAGACACTGCTGCTGTGGACCTCGATTAGAGCTTTGCGTGCCTAAAACCCTGCCAGAAAAGCACTACATTGAATGAATCTAACAGTATCAGCGCGTGTGATCCCTTGATCGCTTGCGCAGCACACCCCATAAACCATCCAGACACGAAGGACACCGGATCACATGGACGTCACCAGCGGGATTTTCGACACCGCATTCTGGATCACCTGCGCTTGCATTCTTTTGCTATTGGTGCTGTCAGGCCTGTTTTCAGGCAGCGAAACGGCATTGACCGCAGCATCACGCGGCAAGCTGCGCGCGCGCGCGGACAAGGGCGATACCGGGGCCGCAGGCGCACTGGCCATTACCGAAGATAACGAACGGCTGATCGGCTCGGTCCTGCTGGGCAACAATTTGGTGAATATTCTGGCGACATCGCTGGCCACTGCCCTGTTCACCCGCATGTTGGGCGAGTCGGGCGTCGCGCTGGCCACGCTGGTTATGACCATCCTTGTGCTTGTCTTTGCCGAGGTTCTGCCGAAAACCTACGCGATCACCAATGCCGAAACCGCCGCCAGCCGCGCGGCACCGATGATCCGGCTGGTAATCCGCGTGTTTTCACCTGTGGTGTCCGCCGTGCGGTTCTTTGTGCGTGGCGTTCTGGGCCTGTTCGGGGTTAAGACCGACCCAGACAGCCACATCTTGGCCGTGCGCGAAGAAATCGCAGGCGCGCTTTATCTGGGCCATTCCGAAGGCGTGGTGGAAAAAGAAGATCGTGACCGCATCTTGGGCGCTTTGGATCTGGGCGACCGCGCGGTCGAGGAAATCATGTTGCACCGCTCGCGCATTGAAATGATCGACGGCACACAACCGCCCGAGGCCATTTTGGAACAATGTCTGAAATCCAGCCACACTCGCCTACCGATCTACCGCGATGACCCGGACAACATCATCGGCATCGTGCATGCCAAGGACCTGCTGCGCGCCATGCACAAGCTGGTTCTGGGCGCAAACGGCAGCGCCAAGGCCTTGCAGGATTTTGACATAGCATCCGTGGTGATGAAGCCTTATTTCGTGCCCGAAACCACCACGCTGGATGAACAGATGCGCCAGTTTCTGCGCATGCGCACGCATTTTGCACTGGTCGTGGATGAGTACGGCTCTCTCCAAGGGCTGATCACGCTGGAAGACATCCTTGAAGAAATCGTGGGCGAAATCACCGACGAATTTGATCCGGACGCCGAGTTCACCATCAAACGCACCGATGATGGTCAGTTTGTGGTCGAAGGCGCGATGACCATCCGCGATCTCAACCGCGCAACCGACTGGACCCTGCCCGATGACGCGGCCAACACCATCGCCGGTCTGGTTATCCACGAGGCCCAGATGATCCCCAAAGTGAATCAAGTGTTCAATTTCCACGGCTTTCGCTTTGAGGTTCTGGCCCGTAAGGACAACCGGATAACAAAGCTAAAGATCAAAAAGCTGTGAAAGGTGGGGCGGATTGCCCCTGTTGAACGGCCCGAATATTACCGATCCGCGCTGGCAGGTTTTGCCTGCCTGATCGTGTCGCAAATGCAGATCACCAAATCGAAACAGAAGCGCAACGGAGACAAACATGGCCCAAATAATAGACAGTTCCAACCGCTATGGCCTTGTAAGCCGTTCGCTTCATTGGGGCATGGCCATCCTGTTTGGTGCACAGTTTCTCTCAGCCGCCGCACATTGGGCCCTGCCGCGCGAAAACGCGGTGCGCGAAGCGCTTTGGAGCTATCACACAACGCTGGGCGTCACCCTGTTTGCGTTGGTTCTATTTCGCGGGGCTTGGGGATTGGCGAATTTACCCCGACGGCCGAAACATGCCGGATTAAGTGGGCAAGCCGCTGTTGCAGGGCACGCCGCACTATACGCCCTTATGGTGATCGTGCCTGCGGTCCGGCTTCTGTCTGCGGCGGGGGGGACGCGTGGCCTAAGCTATTTCGGCGTGGAGATCTTTGCCCCGCAAGAGACCGAAATTGCATGGATGCAAGCCCCCGCAGAATGGCACGGCGAAATGGGCTGGATTCTGGCTCTGCTGGTTCTCGGGCATATTTTCATGGCCGTCATCTGGCATCACATGATCAAGAAAGATGATGTTCTTGCCAGTATGACAGGGCGCCAGAATACAATCTGACGCCTGTCATCAAGCGCGCCAGCAACCTTTGCAACATGGCAGGGCCCCCACCCCGCCACATATCGGCCCTACCCGCGCAGCCGCTCGCCCTTTGGATCGAATGGCGGCTCGGCTAAAATCACTGCCTTGTGCGGGCGGCCCAACACCATCACGTCAACCGTGTCACCGGCCTCGGCCCCTTTGACATAGCCCAGCGCCAGACTCATGCCCACGCTATAACCATAGGTGCCCGATGTGACACGGCCGATGCCAACACCGTCTTTAAAGATCGGTTCGCCACCGGTTGCGTCTGCGTTGGATGCGGCGGTTTGTGCCTCGTCCAGATGCAACAAAACCAACGTTTCGCGTGGTGCCTTATCCATCACTGACGCGGCAGCGGATTTGTGCAAAAACTCTTTGTCCATCTTGCACAGCCCCGCCAAGCCCACCTCTTGCGGCCAGTATTCTGGGCTGTATTCGCGGCTCCAACTGCCATAGCCTTTTTCGACACGCAGGCTCATCAATGCGCGCCCGCCCACCGGCCCCGCGCCAAAGGGTTTGCCCGCCGCGATCAAGGCATCATACAGCTTTAGCTGATCGGCCTCAGCGCAGTGCAGCTCCCAGCCCAAATCACCCGTAAAGCTGACCCTGAGAGCCAAGCACTTGATGCCACCCAGCTCAATCTGCGCCGAACGCATAAAGGGCCAATCTGCCGTGTCGAGCGACGCGTTGGTCATACGCGCCAGCATTTCGCGCGACTTGGGTCCAGCCACGTTAAAGCCACACATCGCCTCTGTGTGGCTTTCAAATACCGTACCCTCAGGCAGCGGCACCATGTTGAAGAACCGCTTGTGATAACGCTCGGCCATGCCCGATCCGATGATCCAGAATTCGTCCTCGCCGGTGCGCGTGACGGTAAAATCCCCTGCGATCCCCCCCCGCACCGAGATCAGTGGCGTCAGGCAAGAACGCCCAATGGCCTTGGGCATCCGGTTGGCAAACACTGCGTTCAACCATCCTTCTGCCCCAGTCCCCGCGCAGCGGTATTTGGCGAAGTTTGAGATATCGATTATGCCCGCAGACTCGCGCAGCATCTTGCATTCACGCCCCACCGGCCCCCACCAGTTCTGGCGCGTAAACCCGTTGGTGTCTGACACGCCGGGCGTGTCGGCAAACCACAAAGGATGCTCCCAGCCATAATTCAGACCCATCACCGCGCCCAGTTCTTTTTGACGCTGATAGGCAGGGCGCACGCGGCAGGGCCGTCCTGCGCTGCGTTCTTCATTGGGGAAATGAATGGCGAACCTATGCGCGTATTGGTCGCCCACCTTGGCCTTGGTAAAGGCCTTGTCCGCCCAATCACCAAAGCGCGCCATATCCCATGCGAACATGTCATAGCGCATCTCACCGGTCACGATCCAATCCGCCACCATCAAGCCCATGCCAGCCGATTGGCTAAAGCCCGGGATGATACCATTGCAACAGAAATACCCCTTGAGTTCAGGCACGGGACCAAGAATCACGTTGCTGTCGGGGGACCAGATCATCGGGCCGTTGATGACCCGTTTGATTCCCGCCTCGCCCACCGCTGGGACGCGGTCGATCGCACGCATCATATTGTCTTCGATCCGGTCCAGATCATCGGCAAACAGCTCATGCGCAAAGTCCAGCGGCGTACCTTCTTCGGCCCAGAACCGCATGTCGCGCTCATATGCCCCGATCAACAGCCCTTTGCCCTCTTGGCGTAGATAATATTCGCCGTCACGATCCGCCACCGACGGCAGCCGGCGATCCAATGCGGCGATCTCGGCAATGGTTTCGGTCACAAAATACTGATGCTCTGTCGGCTGCAACGGCAGGGTGATGCCCGCCAGCGCGGCCACCTCGCGCCCCCACAAACCAGCGGCATTGATCACCCAGGGCGTGGCAATATTGCCCTTGGGCGTCTCAACGATCCACGTGCCATCAGATTGGGGAGTTGTCGCCGTAACTGGGGTAAAACGGTGAATCTCGGCCCCGTTCTGACGCGCGCCGGATGCATAGGCATTGGTCACACCCGAGGGGTCCACATTGCCGCCGTCGGGTTCCCACATGATGCAGCGGATGCCGTCAAAATTGACCAGCGGATGCAGCTCTTGCGCATGATCGCGGTCGATCTCGGCAAAGTTCATGCCATAGAGCTTGGCCTTGGCGGCCTGTAGGCGCAGCTGATGCTCGCGCGCCTCGGTCTGCGCCAAATACAGCGAGCCGGGCTGAAACACCCCACAGCTTTGGCCGGTTTCAGCCTCAAGCGCATTATAGAGGTTCATCGTGTAGTGTTGAATCCGGCTGATATTGGCGCTGTCATGCAGCCCATGGATATTGGCCGCTGCGTGCCAGGTCGATCCGCTGGTCAGTTCATCGCGTTCCAACAGGACGACATCGCTCCAGCCCAATTTTGTCAGGTGATAGAGGATCGAACAACCGATAACGCCGCCGCCGATTACGACGGCCTGTGCGTGGGTTTTCATGGCACTTTCCTTGGCTGCAAAAACCAGTGCACATTGGCAGGGCCGCCAAGTTCCAGTTGCCTTGCAGCGACATTTTGCGTCGCAAGTTTACAAAGCCCTGAATTATCCGTTCCCCTCAGGCCGCACCCTGATCTTTTGTTATAGCCGCGCGTACGTCTGAATGCGCCGCGTTCATCAGGCGGTCGCGATCGGGTTCAAAATTCATAGCCTCTAATGCGCGGCGCAGGCCCAGTTCTGCGGTCTGCTGTGCTGCCCGGCGCAGCCCTTTGTCCGGATGGCTCATCAATCCGTCCAATGTGCGCTGCAACCGGTGCTGTACCTCCAACACCCCGGCCCCGTCGCGCATCAGCGCGCCATACCCGTCATCCAACAAATCCCACGGATCCAGCGGCGGCACCCACAAACGATCCAGCGCAGGTGCATCGCCGCATTCGGTTTCATCGCTATAGCTGGACAAGATACGCCCGACGCGGGTGATCACGTCAATCGCGGTGCCCGGATCGTTAATCCCCGGTGACAGGGCCTTGGAGGCAATTTCCCCCATCACTGTCAGTCCGAACCGTGGATCTTGATCATAGGTGCGCAAATCGCCCAGTTTCACATGATCGCGTAGCAAATCCTCGAATCCATCCTGATCCATCGGCTCATCGTCCTTGTCAGATTTCTTCTTGGCTTTGAACGCACCCTCCACCCACAAAAGCGGTTGGTTGAGGAACACGAAACTACCGACCGCGTGGTTTAGATAGATCTGTACGTCAAATTGCTTGGCCGCTTCTTGCAGACCCTCCGGATAGAGATGTTGCACATACCCGCTTTCGCGCGCGCGGACGGGCCAAGCATCGTCGGGAATCCCCCCGACCAATGGATTGGCCCCCAGACACGGCGTCTTCAAACGTTCTTTGAACTGTTCGCGCGTCTGGCTTTCCAGTTGGCGGGTAGTGTCCAGAAGGCTTCCGAATGTTTGCAAATGTAGCGTCCAGCGCACCAATGACCAGACGACAAAGGCCAGAACCAGAACTGTCACCCAGAACAGGACAAACGCATGATCATCCACGAACACGCCCAGTTCGCGCAGAATGATCGCGACAAGGGCATAAAGATAGGTGCCAATAAACGCGGCTAGCGTCTTTTGCGTGACTTGATCCTGCATGATCAACTGATGCACGCGCGGCGTCCATTGAGATGCCGAGCTTTGATAGACCGAGACCATAACCGTCATGGAAAAAATCGTGACAGCCAACATTGCGTTGGCGATCAGGTTCAGCAACCGGTCGGCCGCCTCCCCCGACATCCGCGAGGCCATCTCGGTGGGCACGAAATCGTCGACCAATTGCGTGACGCCCAGCGACAGGATTGACAGCAATCCCATCAGCACAACACGCACCCACAGTTCACGCGACAGGGCACGCGCACGACGCCATAACGTGGCAGGCAGCAAGCGGATAGATTTAAACATGAACGATCATTCCGTTAGTAGACCCATCCATTGTCTAAGCTAGATTGATCGTTCAAGAAATAAACGATGTTGCCACAATATACAAAATACGGTGCCCGCAGCGACATTCCCCTAAAGGAACCACACCCGACCTAAATTGCGCTAACCCGGCCTAGTTTTTAACAGAAGGATCTTGTGGCAAGCCCTTGAACAACTTCCGGGACGGCTCGGGTAATTGACGTACTTTACCATAGTAATGCCGCCGCGCTTCTTCATAATCGCTTTTGATCAGGGCCGCCTTCAGGTCCTCGCCAGCCTTCTCCGCGGCCCGGTATCGGGTAAGCAGATCACGCGCCAGCATATCCGCGCGATCCGCGGCGATGGCACCGATCAATGCACGGGCGTATCCGCGCAATACGGTGTTGGTTTTTTGGCTGCGGTATTTCGCCAACTGCTGATTGATGCGATTGGGTTCGTTTCTGGCTGTGCTGCCTTGGGTGGCGATAAAAGCAGTGTCGATATGGGCCCGAAGGGCACTAATATGCTTGCGGCTGGTCGCCATGCGTTTGAGATTGTCGCGCTTGGCCTCGGCCTCCAAGTCTTCTTGAATATAGTTGACCGAGTCGTGTTTTGAAATCAAGGTTGCGGGCACAAACGTTTTCGGATCCTGCTTTTTCTTGGCGCCCTTTTTTGCTGCTTTTTTCACCTTTTTGCCGGGCTTTTTCGTGTCGATTTTGTCAACGGGCCCACGCCCACCTTCGGCAAAAGCGGCCCCCGCAACTTCTGAAACCAAAACCGGAAATCCCGGCATCAAAAAGGCAATGATTAACACGACTGGGATGAGCAATCGAAACATGTCAAATACTCCCAAAATCTGTGAATTATGCCTTACTTTACCACACATGCCTTCAATCCACCAAATTTCAGAACGTGACGGGGGACTGACATAACGCGGGCGACACATCTTGTCGCATATGGACAAGCCTCAACTGACTGCATCACGATCAGTGAGAGACATGTTGTGCACATGGGCAAAAGGAGAGCCGCCATGAAAACCACCACCCGAGTTGCCGTGATCGGCGGCGGCGTTGTTGGCTGTTCGGTGCTATATCATCTGACCAAGCTTGGTTGGTCAGATGTGATGCTGATCGAGCGCTCGGAGCTGACCAGTGGCAGCACATGGCACGCGGCGGGCGGGTTTCATACGTTGAACGGCGACACCAACATGGCCGCACTTCAGGGCTATACGATCAAGCTGTACAAAGAACTTGAGGACATTACCGGTATGTCCTGCGGGTTGCACCATGTCGGCGGCGTCACACTGGCCGACAATCGCGATCGTCTGGATATGCTGTTGGCCGAGCGTGCCAAGCATCGCTACATGGGTCTGGACACCGAGGTTATCGGCCCCGAAGAGATCAAGAAACTAGCTCCTGTCACCAATGTCGACGGCATCCTTGGCGGGCTTTATGATCCGCTGGACGGGCATCTTGATCCATCCGGCACCACCCACGCCTATGCCAAAGCCGCGCGGATGGGCGGGGCCACGATCGAAACCCACTGCAAAGTGGTTGAAACCAACCAGCGCGCTGACGGCACTTGGGATGTTGTGACCGAAAAAGGCGTCGTGCATGCCGAGCACGTAGTGAATGCCGGCGGGCTATGGGCGCGCGAGGTGGGCGCGATGGCAGGCGTGTACCTGCCCCTTCACCCGATGGAGCATCAGTATATCGTCACGGATGACATCCCCGAAATTTACGAACGCACGTCCGAACATCCACATGTAATGGACCCGGCGGGCGAATCCTATCTGCGCCAAGAAGGGCGCGGATTGTGCATCGGGTTTTACGAACAACCCTGCAAACCTTGGGCCGTGGACGGCACACCTTGGGATTTCGGACACGAATTGCTGCCCGACAATCTGGACAAGATCGAAGCCTCGATCGAATTTGCCTACAGGCGTTTTCCCGCATTGGAACGTGCAGGGGTCAAATCGGTCATTCACGGCCCCTTCACCTTTGCGCCTGATGGGAACCCCTTGGTCGGGCCCGTGGCAGGCATGCGCAATTACTGGTCGGCCTGCGGCGTGATGGCTGGCTTTAGCCAAGGGGGCGGCGTGGGCCTCATGCTGGCCCAATGGATGATCGAAGGCGAATGCGAGCGCGACGTAACCGCAATGGATGTCGCCCGGTTTGGCGACTGGATCACACCCGGCTATACCCGTCCCAAGGTTATTGAGAACTATCAAAAACGGTTCTCGGTAAGCTACCCTAACGAAGAGTTGCCCGCGGCGCGCCCGTTTCGACAGACGCCGATGTATGATGTGTTTGACGCCATGGGCGCGGTCTGGGGTCAGCAATTCGGGCTAGAAGTGGTCAATTACTTTGCCACCGGAGATGAGCCGCGCTTTGAAACACCATCGTTTCGCCGCTCGAATGCCTTTGAGGCCACCGCGCGCGAGGTTTCGTCCGTGCGCACCGCCGTCGGCATAAACGAGGTGCATAACTTTGGTAAATATCTGGTCACGGGGCCGAATGCCCGCAGCTGGCTGGATCGAATCATGGCGGGGCGCATCCCCACCCCCGGGCGGCTTAGCCTGACACCGATGCTGTCGCACGCTGGGCGACTGATCGGTGATTTCACCGTGTCCTGCATGGGCCCCGAGGCATTCCAGTTAACCGCGTCTTATGGTGCGCAGGCCGTGCATATGCGCTGGTTCGAGCGCAACGAAGCCGAGGGCGTCGCGGTTGAAAATATCTCGGACCGCCTGAACGGGTTCCAGATTGCAGGACCCAAGGCGCGCGAGGTGTTGATGGCCTGCACGCGCGATACGATTGGCGACATGCGTTTCATGGACCTGCGCCATGCCACCGTGGGCAAGGTCGATTGTCTGGTGCAGCGCGTCAGCTATACAGGTGATCTGGGTTACGAAATCTATTGCGATCCGATGGCACAGCGCGCCCTTTGGGAGGAGCTGTGGCAAGCGGGTCAGCCACATGGCATGCGCCCCTTTGGCATGCGCGCGATGATGAGCCTGCGATTGGACAAGTTCTTTGGGTCGTGGCTGAACGAATTTTCGCCCGATTACACCCCCGGCGAGACGGGTATGGACAGGTTTATCCAGTGGGCGAAAAACACCGATTTCATCGGCCGTGCCGCCGCCGAGGCCGAGCGCGACACGGGGGCCAAACGTCAGTTGGTGGCGTTTGTAGTCAACGCCAACGATACCGATGTTGCGGGCTATGAACCGGTCTGGATCGACGGAGAGGTACAAGGGTTCTGTACCTCTGGCGGTTATTCACACCATGCCGAAAAATCCATCGCGCTGGCTCTGATCCCGCGCGCATTGGCCAAGGAAGACTTGCAGGTGAAAATCGAAATTCTGGGCCAGATGTGTGACGCAACACTGATCTGTCAACCATTGTTTGATCCTGATGGCAGCAGAATGCGCGGATAGCCCTTAACGCGGTGTGATCTTCAGCCAAATCCCGTCCTTGCCGCGCACCGTCAGGTGCGCGACAGGCATCGCGGGGCGCTCGGCCACAGTCTCAAACCGATAGGCGCGGGTCAACATGGCCAACAACAAGACCCCCTCGATCATCGCGAACCCTGCACCGGGGCAGACACGCTGTCCGGCAGAGAACGGCATATAGGCGCAACGCATCGCAGCACGCCCTTCCTCGGTCCCATAGCGCGCAGGATCAAACCCGTCGGGATTGCCCCAAATGCGTTCGTGACGATGCAGGTGCCACGGGCTCAGCACGATCTGCGCGCCTTTGGCGACCGGACGGTTGCGAAAGGTCTCTGGGCAAGACGCTTCGCGCACCATCATCGGGACGGGTGGGTACAGGCGCAGCGTTTCACGAAATACGTCCCGCGTGATACCCAGTTTTGACATATGTGAAAACTGCGGTTCACTGCCCCCAAAGGCTGCCTCTGCCTCGGCGGCGACGCGCTCTTGCCATTCGGGATAGAGCGCCAGAAGATACAGCGCCCACGCCAAGCCCGAAGCACTGGTTTCATGCCCGGCCAGAAAAAATATCGCAACCTGATCGACCATTTCATCGGTGCCAAACCTCTGACCTGTTTCTGGGTCTGCGGTGGTCATTATCTTGGTCGCCAGATCGTCCGGCGCGGTGCCTGCAGTGATGTCGCGTTGGCGGCTGGCCGTCAGTTGCGTGATCAGATCGCGAATAACGGCGGCTGTCGCCTTGGTCTTGCGCTTGTGGAACCGGGGCATCCATCGGGGCAATGGGATCAACGCACCGATGTTGACCACAGGCTGTGTGCGCTGATGGTCGCGAAACTCGTTAAACACACGGGCGGCGACATCGTTTTCAATCGGGATCGAAAACAATGTGCGAAAAATGACGTCGGCCGCGACGTGGCTTGCCTCGCCCTCAATCTCGCGCGGTTGCCCGTCCGCCAGCGGGGCCAGACGCGCAACCGCGCCCAGCCCTGCCGCGTACATAGCCGGAAACACATCGCGCAAGCGTCCCCCCTCAAAAGCTGGGTCGATGATCCGGCGTTGGCGTTTCCACACCTCACCGTTGGTCACAAAAACCGAGTTTCCCAAAAGCGGGTTCAACCCCTCGCGAATACGGTTGGATTTGGGAAAGTCATCGGGGCGTCCCTTTAGGACCAGATCGACCAGTTCAGGTTGATTGCACAGATACGAGCGGAAAAACGGCGTGCGAAATTCGGCCATCCACGCGCGATAAAGACGCGACGGTTGTGCCGACAGAATGTCTGCCTTGAACAGCTTCAAATACCGCCAAAGCGACACGCGCCCATCCCGCGATGGTGGTTTGGGAGGCAGAACCGGAATCGTCACGCGGCCAATTCCGTGAATTTATTCACCGGAGCCTCAATGCGACTGCCCGAGGGCGCGCGCCCTGCAAACCGGTCGCCAAGTGTCCGCGGCCCGGCGGTGATCTGAAAATAATCATAATCACCAGGGCGATCAAAAGCGCACATATACTGAAAATGCAGACGAAAGAACTTCCATCGCAATTCCTTCCAGCGTGCGGGGCTTAGCGTTTGGGTGAACGCCGCCGAAATCACAAGCGGCCAGCATTTTGTATCGCGCGCCACACCAGACACGGCAACAGGATCGCACAGCGCAAAGGCACAGCCATCACCGGGCGCGGTCACATCCACCCATGTTAATGCCTCGCTTTCGCTCAAAAATTGCAGATCAGCCCGCAACCGGTGCGCATTGGGCAGGAAGGAAACCATCGGCACCACCTGCCCCAGCGACAGAAAGGACAGGGCCGGGCCGTTTTCAGGTATACGGCCCAAACGGATCAAATCCGACAGGATCGATACTGCCAGATGGGCCCCCGAAGAATGCCCGACCACCAGAACCTCATCCACGTCCGAGGCCATGGCCGTGGCGATTTCTTCGGTAAATTCGGTCATGCGCGCCTCCAACTCGGGTGGATTTACCCCTTTATGGCGTGCAGAATAGGCATAGTCATGCATCAGGTAATAGGCGAAAAACTTGCCGTCTCGCTTGCGAAACCACTCCAGCACAAATGGCACGGCACCCAACCCGCCCCATGCCAGCCACGGATGCGCCAATGCCATGACCTGCCCCAGACCCCATGCCACCCCCAGCGCGATCAGCAATTGCACCAGCAAAAAACCAACAGGGTAAAGCGCAGCAATGACCGGCCCTTTGCGCAATCGCATCAACCGTCCCAACGCGCCACTGGCAATATAGACCCACGCCGTTCGGATCAGTTGCATATAGGTGGCGAAAATTCCCAACCCCATGGAAACGCGGACAATATCTGACCAGACCAGCACATCAACGCGCGTCTCGCAGCGTTGCCCATCTATCAGCCCTTCAACCTGCCAGCCATAGCGCCCGCCCTTGCCTTCCTTGGGGCGCAACGTCACAGCATAACCCGAAATTTCAGCCTGCGCCGCGCTTTCACTACGATACAGTTCGCGATAGCGCCGCGGATGGATCGGATCGTAGCCGGGAATATAGAACACCCGGCGGCGCGCGACGGGATTGGGAGTCTGAACGGTCATGCCATACCTGTTTGGCCAGTTGCCTAGCCAGTCCTGCGGGGTCGTTTGAGGCAACCCTAGCGCAGGAGTAGGGCCACAGTAAGACCCTTAGGTGGCAGGATCAGCCCAGCCGCGCCAGCGCTGGAAACACCTCAAGCAGCCAAAACGCAAAGGCCGAGAACCCACCGGTCAACATCATCAACCCGATGGTCCACAGCAACAGGCCCATAACCCGTTCGATCCGGTCCATATGCCGTTTCATCCACCCCATGAACCCCGTCAGACGTGGCAGGAATATCGCGACCAGCAGGAATGGCACGCCAAGCCCCACGGCATAGACCGCCAACAAAAGAGTGCCGCGCGCGACGGAACCTTCCGAGGCCGCCAGCGACAGGATCGCCCCCAATTGCGGCCCGATACAGGGCGTCCAACCAAAAGCAAAAGCCAAGCCCAGAATATAGGCTCCAAAGGCGCTCCCTCCTCTGTCGCCTGCATCCATCCGCGCCTCTTGGTTCAGGAAACCAACCCGAATGATGCCCAAAAAATGCAGACCGAACACCATGACCAATACGCCCGCGATGGTGTTGAACGTGTCTTGGTACTGCAAAAATGCAATACCTATGGCCGATGCCGCAGCTCCGAGCAGCAAGAATATCGTCGACAAGCCCATGACAAAGAACAGGGCCGGAATGATCGCGCGCCCCCGCGTAGTACCGTTTTCGGACAGCTCCGACAGGGTGACACCGCTCATATAGGCCAGATAGGGCGGCACGATCGGCAGCACGCAAGGGCTAAGAAACGACACTAGCCCCGCAAGCAGCGAGACGATCAGGGCGGGGGCCAAGGCGGCCGTCATGATTTCGAATTCAAACATGTCGTTCGCATACCCCAGTTGGGCGGCGACGTCACCGGGCACATGCTCACATTTGCGTATGTAAAGGCGGGCAAGGTGCCGCAGGGCGCGCGATGATTGGTGGACACAAGCGCGCGTGCGGCTTATCTGCCATTCATATGGAAGAGATTGACGCCCTTGGGCTGCTATGCCCCCTGCCTGTTTTGAAACTGCGCAAACGCCTGTCCGGCCTGCCAGCTGGCGGTGAGGTGTTGCTGCACGCGGATGACCCCGCAGCCGTAATCGACGTTCCGCACTTTTGCGCCGAAGCCGGGCATACATTGGTCAGCGTCCAAGAGACCGGCGCGGTGCAGATCTATCGCATTCGCAAAGGCGGTTAAGGGCAACACCTACCGCAAGGAACCTGTAAAGCCGAACGCGCGTCGATGCACGCGCGTGGCCCGTCGTTTTCGGTGACAGCACTTCGAGAAAATAAAATCGCCCGCCCTGTTCTACAGGGCGGGCGTTAAGATCAGCGGCCCAGTGACCACCACCCTCGGCGCTTGGGCGGTTCGGGTTCGGCGGCGGGCTCTGGCGTTGCTTCGGCCACTGGCTCAGGTGCTGCCTTGGGCTCTTCTACCTTGGGCTCAGGAGTCGGCTCTGGCGTTGCCTCTTGCGGTGCGGCTTCAGCCACCACGACAGGTGTTTCAACCGCAGCTGCAGCAGGCTCTGGCGTTGCTTCGGTGCTTGCCGATTCGTCAGCAACCTCAGCGGCAGGCGCGACATCGGCTTTTTTCGCCCGTGGTTTGCGCACGCGTTTGGGTTTGGGCTTTGCCTCGGCCTCGGGCGCATCCGCAGCGGCGGCATCGTCAGGCTTGGCTTCAGCCTCGGCCGGGGCGGCCTCAACCACGTCCGACTTTTTCGCCCGTGGTTTACGAGTACGCTTGGGCTTGGGCTTTTCTTCCGCCTCAACGGGCGTTTCGGCCACCGTTTCCGCCGGAGCCTCCCCTTCAGGAGTGGACTCGGTTTTCACTTCGGCCTCGATTGCCTCGGCCTGTGCGGGTTGCTTGGTCCTTGGCGTCCGCGAACGTGTGCGACGTTTCGGTTTCTCATCCTGATGACCGTCATCCGACGCGGTTTTGTCATCGCCAGCCTTGTCGTCAGAAGCGTCGCCATCAGGCGCAGGCGCATCGGCAGCCGCATCTTCCGAACGGTTTTCGCCATTTCCGTTTTCATCCGATCCTTCGCCGTCGCGCGACTTGGACCGCCGACGCCGGCGCCGACGGCGCTTTTTGGGCTTGTCTTCATCGTCTTCCGACCCGCGATCGTTGCTTGCGTTCCGGGATTGGTCGTTGGCGCTGGCGCGGTCGTCATCTTCGGCGGCGGGCAGTTCATCCGGATCTGCTTCAATCGCGTCGTCAACATCGTCCATGATCGAGCTGTCAACAGACACGACCGGCGACACCTGCTCGGGCACGGCACGAGTGGCTGTCTTGAACTTTTCCATCGCGAAATCGGGGCTGATCAGGCTGGGATCACCTTCGATACGTACAGACAGGCCGTACCGGACCTCAATCTGAGCGATATGTTCGCGTTTTTGGTTCATCAGGAAGTTCGAGATGCCAACAGGTGCGCGCACCAACACCTCGCGCGAGCGGTTGCGTACGCCTTCCTCTTCGATTTGACGCAAGATATTCAACGCCAGATTGTCATCTGACCGGATCAAGCCGGTACCGTGGCACGACGGGCACGGCTGTGTCGTGGCCTCAATCATGCCCGGGCGCAGACGCTGGCGACTCATCTCCATCAGGCCAAACCCGGAAATCCGACTCACCTGAATGCGCGCGCGATCGGTCTTGAGCTTGTCCTTCATGCGCTTTTCGACGGCGGCGTTGTTCTTGCGCTCGTCCATATCGATAAAGTCGATCACGATCAGCCCGGCCAGATCGCGCAGACGCAATTGGCGGGCCACTTCTTCGGCCGCCTCAAGGTTGGTTTTGGTCGCGGTTTCCTCGATCGAGCCTTCCTTCGTGGCACGACCCGAGTTCACATCGATGGCAACCAGCGCCTCGGTAACACCAATCACGATGTATCCGCCCGATTTCAGCTGAACCGTGGGGTTGAACATGCCTGACAGATAAGATTCGACCTGAAAGCGCGCGAACAGCGGCATGGTTTCCGCATAGTGGCGCACGTTCTTGGCATGGGACGGCATGATCATCTTCATGAAGTCCTTGGCGATGCGGTAGCCACGCTCGCCCTCGACCAGAACCTCGTCGATGTCGCGATTATACAAATCGCGGATCGAGCGTTTGATCAGATCGCCCTCTTCATAGATTTTCGCAGGGGCAATGGATTGCAATGTCAGAGCGCGAATTTGCTCCCACAGGCGTTGCAAATACTCATAGTCGCGCTTGATCTCGGACTTGGTCCGCTTGGCGCCAGCGGTGCGTACGATCAGGCCCGCGCCCTTAGGCACGTCGATCTCGTTCGCGATTTCCTTCAGTTTCTTGCGGTCTGGCGCGTTGGTAATCTTGCGCGAGATACCACCGCCGCGCGCGGTGTTGGGCATCAAAACGCAATAGCGGCCCGCGAGGGACAGATAGGTTGTCAGAGCCGCACCTTTGTTGCCGCGTTCTTCTTTGACGACCTGAACCAGCAAGATTTGGCGAACCTTGACGACTTCTTGGATTTTATAACGCTTGGGACGCGGTTTGCGTGGAGGCCGGATATCCTCGGGCTCATCCTCATCCGCAACAACCTCAATCGTGTTATCCTTGCGGGCGGCGCGGGTGTTTTCGTCACCGTCGTTGTCGCCACCATCCGTGGTATCGTCATGGGCGTCGGCATCATCCGAGTCTTGAACTTCGGCCTCGGTGCCCGAAGCGTCAGCCGCATCGGCCGGCTCTTCTACCGGGGTCTCGGCGACCCGCTCCATGGGCGAGCTACCCTCGTCTGTCCTGGCATCATCATCGCCGTCCAGATCGATGGTTTCCATCCCCGAAACATCAGCGGTTTCCACTGCGTCCTCAGAAACGGTGGATTCGGCCTTGGCACGACCACGCCCCCCGCGCGAGCGGCGCTTGGGTTTACTTTCCTCGTCTGAATCGGCCTTGGCCGCTTCGGCATAGGCGCGCTCTTCTTCCATAAGCGCTTCGCGGTCAGCGACGGGAATCTGGTAATAGTCCGGGTGGATTTCTGAAAACGCCAGAAATCCGTGGCGGTTTCCGCCATAGTCTACAAAGGCTGCCTGCAGCGACGGTTCTACCCGTGTGACCTTGGCGAGATAGATATTTCCGGCGATCTGCCGTTTGTTTTCAGATTCAAAATCGAACTCTTCAACTTTGTTTCCATCGACCACAACAACGCGGGTTTCTTCCGCGTGGGTGGCATCGATAAGCATTTTTTTGGCCATGTTGTCCGTATGCACCCGGGCAAGCCTGAGCGCCCCGGGGGGGCGATGCTGCGTTGCAAGGGGTGTCTGTCATTGGCAATGGTCCGCGCAGGCAGACGGGGGCCCAGAAGGACCCCCAAAGACTGTCTGTCATGTCGCGCGCGCGTCATCGCGTTGGTTCTCCGGCACCGCGTCGCGGCGCCCATTCAAGTCCCGGCCTGCCCCTTTCGGGGGACCGGGCATTCAGATGGCACTACATAGAAAAGCAGCGCCCAATCGGTCTGTCGGGGGTCTGGTGCACGGTGTGGCACACAGGAGGAACCCCTGACAGCGAAACTCATAGGAGGTCGGCTTGGGCCGATTGGCCCTCCATAAGGCACAGTAAGGCCGGAAGGGGCGCAATGACAATGGGCAAATTGTTACACTGCGGTTGCATTCTTAAGTTGTGGATGTCCAGTACCACTTACCCGACCAGTTTTTCCGGTACTGTCAGAGGCAGCACGCCTCGAACGAGCGACGCAGGATCGGCCGACCCGACTGCGCGGGGCCGAATATGACTTCGGCCCCTTTTGTCGTTTGCGTGCTATCGCAACCAAGCAGGTGAGACGTCACAACGCCTCTACCCCTGCTTACAGGTAGTCCGAGCGTTGCAAGCCGTACTTGGCCATCTTTTCGTTCAGCGTCCTGCGGGGCAGGCACAGTTCATCCATGACGGAGGCGATAGAACCTTTGTGGCGACGCATCGTATTGTCGATCAACATCCGCTCGAACGCCTCGACGTATTCTTTCAGTGGCTTGCCCTCAGTCGTCATGACCGGCTGCATTTCCTGATGATCACTGAGAAGTAACGACACGATGGTGCCGGACCCGCGTCGTGATTGTAGCACGGCGCGTTCGGCAACATTGTATAGCTGTCGCACGTTGCCGGGCCACGGGGCCTGCAAAAGCTGCGCCGCCTCTTGCGCGCTGACTTTGGGCGCGTCGCAGCCGTAGTCATCGGCAAACTGATCCGCAAATCGCGTGAACAGCGTCAGAATATCCTCGCCTCGCTGGCGCAGTGGCGGCACCGTGATGCGCAAGGACGCAAGGCGATAAAACAGGTCGGGGCGCAAGGCATCCTCGCTGGTGCGGCCTTCGTCTTGCAAGTTACTGATTGCGACCAACCGGGTTTCGGGAGGGGTGCCCTCGTCGTTAAGATATGTCAGCAGCCGCGCTTGCCCTGCGTCGGTCAAAGCCTCGATGTCTTCCACCACCAAAGTGCCACCGCGAGCCTCTTCAACCGCTGGCAGGCGGCTGTCCTCGGGCAACATAGGGCCAAACAGGCGGCGCATCAGTGCGTCTTCTTCCATCGCGGCGCATGACACCAGTACGAATTTCTTCCCTGCGCGTGCGCCAACAGCGTGCAACGCATGCGCCACAAGCGTCTTGCCGGTGCCGGTTTCTCCGTCGATCAGGACGTGGCCATCGGCCTGCCCCAGATCCAGAATATCTTCTTTCAGACGTTCCATAACCGGGCTGGACCCGATCAGCTTTTTCATCAACTGTCCGCCATCCGACAACTCTCGACGCAACGCACGGTTGTCCAAAGTAAGACGGCGCGCATTCGTCGCCTTTTTGGCCAATTCGGTCATACGGTCCGGATTGAACGGCTTTTCCAGAAAATCATAAGCCCCGACGCGCATCGCTTCGACAGCCATAGGAACATCCCCGTGGCCGGTAATCATGATCACCGGAAGCGAGCTGTCCGCGCCCATCAGTTTTTTTAGAAACTGCATGCCATCCATGCCCGGCATACGAATGTCGCTGACCACGATACCGGGATAATCCGGTCCCAGCGCCTTTAACGCGTCTTCCGCGCTGGGGAATGTTTCGGTGTCATAGCCCGATAAAGCCAGCCATTGGCTGATGGATTGGCGCATGTCTTTTTCGTCGTCGACAATCGCGATTTTCATTGCATTGGCCATGATGTCCCTCTCAAAGGTTACTCGGCTGCCTGTTGGTCCTTGGTCAAGATAGGAAGGCGCATTTCAAATACAGCCCCCCCGCCCGCAGCATTTCGCGCAGTCAGGCGTCCTCCTAGGTCGTTCACGATCCCCGATGAAATGGCAAGCCCCAGACCAACACCGTCACCGGGCAGTTTGGTGGTATAGAATGGTTCAAACAGGTTCTCGATCCCCTCCAATCCGTGACCATTGTCGCGCACGGTAAAAATGGCCGTATCTCCGGCCGCCAGCACCAGATCAATCTGGGCTTCGGCCACGCCTTGGGTGGCATCCATCGCATTGCGCAAAAGGTTGATCATCACCTGTTCGATGCGCACCCTGTCGCCCATCACCATGACCGGCGTTTCCGGTAAAATCCGATTGATCGTCACGCGGCGCTGACGCAGTTGGGGCTCCATCATTGCAAGCGCCGAGGCCAGCGAATCTCCCAGATTTACAGGCTCAAACGTGTCGCCTGAATGGCGTGCATAGGATTTCAATTGCCGGGTGATCGCCCCCATACGCTCAATCAGGTCATCAATCCGCTGAAAGCTGCTGACCGCCTCTTCGGGGCGGTTTCGGCTAAGCAACAAACGCGCCCCCGCCAGATAGGTTTTCATCGCCGCCAAAGGCTGATTCAATTCGTGACTGACAGCGGCCGACATTTCCCCCAAGGCAGCCAGTTTTGAGCTTTGGGCCAAGGTCTGCTCGGCCACGGCAAGGTTCTCCTGAACCCGTTCACGCTCGGCGATTTCCCGCTGTAGACGCATGTTCAATGCGCGAAGCTCTGCCGACTCGCGCTGAAACAGGGCCATACGCACCGCCGTCTTACGGTTCAAAAAATAGAAGGCCAGCGCCAGCAGGATCGCGAATCCCATAATCTCAAGCGCCAAAAACCCGTTCACTTTTTCACGGACGCTGGTGTAGGTGGAAAAATTGGCAATGCGCCAACCGCGAAACGCCACCCTGCCCTCGACCCGCATCACCGCCTCGCCGCGGACATAGGCATCAGCGGGCAACGTCGTCCAATCCGCAGTCGCCTGAATGGCGCGTTCAATCGCAGATGAAACGGGTTCGCGCGCCAATGCCTCGGCCTCGGACAGGCCACGCCAGCGTGGCTCGGTCGACAGGATGATTTCACCGGCACTGTCAGTGACCACCACCGCATCCGAAATACCCGCCCATGCGCGTTCGTATTTGTTCAAATCCACCTCGACCAAGATCACGCCAGCCGGGTTATTCTGGCTGTCGATCCGGCGCGAATAAAAGAAATCAAACTTGCCTGTGTCGCGTTGAAGCAAGGTGAAAACCGTATCCCGAGACCGCAATGCATCAACAAAATATGGCGCGGCACGGTGTGTTTCACCCAATCGGTTGCGATCCGTTGTCGCAACAGCGCGCCCATCTTTGTCCAACAAGGTCAGCGAGGCCGCGCCGATTTCGCCGATGAACGAAATCAAGCGTTGCGTGGACTGGGTGTAATCCTTGGAATCCAATGCGCTGATCAGCGCCGGATCCCGCGCCAGCAACTGCGGCACGATGGCGTTCTGACGCAATTCGCTCAGCAGGTTCCCCGAATACAGCACCAACCGTAATTCAGCACGATTGCGCGTGGTTTCCGTAAATCGGTCAGACAGCAGCTTGTTGGTTACGAACACAGTCGCAATGGCCAGCGCAGTCAACAGCACCAAGGCCAGACGCACACGCCAACCGGTGCCTTTGACACGGCGGGGGCGACGCGCAACAGTTGGGGCGTTCGAGCGGCTCATGGCGTTAAGGTACGGCGGGCGGGCGCGCGGCTCAAGTCCCCGACAGGCCTAGGCGCTCACCAGATCGTCGACCAGCCCGGCAAACATAGGCGCACCATCAGTCCCTCCATGGGCAGGTTCCGCCATCCGTTCCGGGTGAGGCATCATACCCAGCACCCTACGGTTGGGCGACAATATCCCGGCAATGTCATCCAGTGCACCGTTCGGCGTGTCGACATAGCGGAACGCCACGCGATTCTCGCCGCGCAATTGCGCCAGAGTGTCCGCATCACAATGATAGTTCCCATCATGATGAGCGATCGGAATCGTGATTTCCTGCCCGTCACTGTAACGCGCGGTATAGGGGCTATCGGTGGTCTCAACGCGCAACCCCACGGGGCGGCAAATGTATTTCAATCCCGCATTGCGCAACAACGCGCCGGGCAACAGACCGGTTTCGGTCAACACCTGAAACCCGTTGCAAATACCCAAGACATATCCGCCCTTTTCGCCATGCGCGACAACGGCGCGACAAATCGGGGAGTTGGCAGCAATCGCACCGCAGCGCAGATAGTCACCAAAGGAAAACCCACCCGGAATGGCGATCAGATCAACCCCATCCGGCAGGCTTGTATCCTTGTGCCAGACCATCGAGACCTTGGCCCCCGCCGCTTTCAGCGCGACAGCCAGATCACGGTCACAGTTTGATCCCGGAAAAACGATGACAGCGGCGTGCATCAGGACATCTCCACCGAGTAACTTTCGATGACCGTATTCGCGAGCAGCTTTTCGCACATCTCTTTTACCTGCGCCTCGGTCGCGCCGTCGGCAAGATCCAGTTCGATCACCTTGCCCTGACGAACCCCGTTAACGCCTTCAAAGCCCAACGAGCCCAATGCGTGGCGCACGGCCTCGCCCTGCGGGTCCAGAACGCCGGTTTTCAACATGATATGCACGCGCGCTTTCATATCGGGGTCTCCTTAAGGCTTTGCCGGTGGGGCTTTGTCGGGTTTCAGCTTAGTTAATCAGTGTCGGGCGGGCCATCGGGGTGGCCCCTTTGGGCAGAACGCCCAGACGTTTAGCGACTTCTGTATAGGCATCCGTCAGGCTGCCCAGATCACGGCGGAACACGTCCTTGTCCAGTTTCTGGCCCGTCTCAATATCCCACAAACGACAGCTATCGGGGCTGATTTCGTCGGCAAGGATCAAGCGTTGGAAATCGCCATCATAGACGCGGCCAATCTCGATTTTGAAATCAATCAGCTTGATTCCCACGCCATACATAACGCCGCCCAGAAAATCGTTGACGCGCAGCGCAAGCGACAAGATATCGTCCATGTCCTGCTGGCTGGCCCAACCAAAGGCCGCAATATGTTCTTCTGTCACCAGCGGATCGCCCAGCTTGTCGTCTTTCAGGCAGTATTCCACGATGGGCCGGGGCAGCTGCGTGCCCTCGTCCATGCCCAAACGTTTCGCCATCGAGCCTGCGGCATAGTTGCGCACGATCACTTCCAGCGGAATGATTTCACAGGCCCGGACCAGTTGCTCGCGCATATTCAGTCGTTTGATGAAATGCGTCGGAACGCCAATATTGCCAAGTCCGGTCATGAAATATTCGGACAGGATGTTGTTCAACACCCCCTTGCCCTCGATCACTGCCTTCTTCTCGGCGTTAAAGGCAGTAGCATCATCCTTGAAGTATTGGACAATCGTGCCCGGCTCTGGCCCTTCATAAAGGGTCTTGGCCTTGCCTTCGTAAATCTTTTTGCGACGTGCCATGATGTCTCCACCCGATTGCCCTGAGGCGCGCGGGGGCGACTCCCCCTTGCACCTGCGCGCATCCTTAGATCATGGGCCGCTTTGCCGCAAGCACACACGCAGCCCTTGCACAGCACGCAGTGCGACGTCATATCTGATATCGACCATGTAACATGCAAAGGGGAACTGACCCGTGACCACTTTTGATGACCGCGAGAACGCGTTCGAGAACAAATTTGCCCATGACGAAACAATGAAATTCAAGGCCGACGCCCGCTGTAACAAGCTGTTGGGCCTATGGGCTGCGGAACTGATGGGCAAAACCGGCGAAGATGCAGACGCCTATGCGCGCGAAGTGATCAAAGCGGATTTCGAAGAAGCAGGGCACGAAGATGTTGTGCGCAAAGTCGCCGCCGATCTGGGCGACAAGGCCGACGCCGACACAATCCGCGCCAAACGCGCCGAATTGATGACGCAAGCCAAAGCGCAACTGGTCGACGAGGCATAACCGTTCAACCGATTGTTTTTTCCCAAAGGCGCGCTGGAAACGGTGCGCCTTTGGCACGTTTGATGGACTGTGGCGCATCATTTTAATGCATATTATGCAATTGCGGCCCACCCGCACCCATGAAACAAGGCAACAAACCTAAAAAGGACGGGCATATGAGCAACGCACTTTCCCGCATGATGTCGCAGCGCGACTGGATTCTGGCCGACGGGGCCACGGGCACCAACCTGTTTAACATGGGACTGGAATCAGGCGACCCGCCTGAGTTCTGGAATGACAAGCACCCCGACCGGATCACCAAACTCTATCGCATGGCAGTGGATGCAGGCAGCGATCTGTTTCTGACCAACTCGTTCGGAGGCAACGCCGCGCGACTGAAATTGCACGGCGCTCAAAAACGCGCGCGTGAATTGTCACGTATCGCGGCGGAACTGGGCCGCGACGTGGCCGACCGTCAGGATCGCGACGTGATCGTTGCCGGTTCGGTCGGTCCGACCGGCGAAATCATGGCTCCGATGGGTGCTCTCACTCACGAATTGGCCGTCGAAATCTTTCACGAACAGGCCGAGGGCCTAAAAGAAGGCGGCGCGGACGTGCTGTGGCTCGAGACAATCTCGGCCCCAGAAGAATACAAAGCCGCCGCCGAGGCCTTTTCGCTGGTGGACATGCCATGGGTCGGCACGATGAGCTTTGACACAGCCGGTCGCACCATGATGGGTGTTACTTCTTCTGCGATGGCGGATATGGTGGAAACCCTCTCAAACCCGCCACTCGCCTACGGCGCCAATTGCGGTGTTGGTGCGTCCGACCTGATGCGCACAGTTCTGGGGTTTGCCGCACAGGGCACCGGGCGGCCCATCGTAGCCAAAGGCAACGCAGGCATCCCCAAATTCGTCGAAGGTCACATCCATTACGACGGTACGCCCGAATTGATGGCCGACTACGCCTGCCTTGCACGTGATGCAGGTGCAACAATCATCGGTGGGTGCTGTGGCACGATGCCTGAACATCTTAGCCATATGCGCGCTGCACTCGAAAGCCGCGAGCGGGGACCGCGCCCCACTCTGGATCAGATTGTTGACGCGTTGGGGCCATTCTCATCAACCGCAGACGGCACTGGCGACGACACCCCACAGCCCCGCCGCACACGTCGCCGTGGCGGCTAAGGCCACACTTGGCCGCAGTCAGAACAATGTCAGCTGATCCCCGACCTCGGCAGGTTTGCGAAACAAATCTGTGCGCAGGTCGGGCAGCCGGGCGGCGAATCCCAATCGCTTGACCGCCACCGCAAACCGCTGAGCAATCATCTCGGCGTAAGGCCCCTGCCCGCGCATGCGACGCCCCCACGCCGCATCGTATTCCTGACCACCATGCATATCGCGCAACAGGCCCATCACACGGCCAGCCCGGTCCGGGTAATGCGTGGCCAGCCATTCCTTGAACAATCCAGATACTTCCTGCGGCAGGCGCAGCATGATCCAACTGGCCGCAATCGCGCCCGCGTCGCGCCCGGCCTCCAACAGACCTTCCAGCTCATGATCGGTCAGGCCCGGAATCAAAGGCGAGGTCATAATCCGCACGTCAATCCCGGCATCGCTGAGCGCGCGAATGATCTGCAACCGACGTGCTGGGCTGGGCGCACGCGGCTCTAGGCGGCGCGACAACTGCGGGTCCAACGTGGTGATCGAAACACCAACCCGCACCAGACGATCCCGGGCCATATCGGCCAGGATATCGATGTCACGTTCGATCAACGTGCCCTTGGTCACGACGGCGACAGGATGTTGAAATTCGCGCAGGGTTTTTAGTAATCGGCGCGTGATCCGATGCTCTTTCTCAATAGGCTGGTACGGATCGGTGTTCGTCCCGATTGCAATCGTGCGAGGCGTATAGGCGCGGTGGCGCAATTCTTCCCGCAGACGCGCTGGCGCTTCGGGGCGTGCAACCAATCGCGTTTCAAAATCCAGCCCTGCCGACAGCCCCAGCCAGGCATGTGTCGGGCGCGCAAAACAATAGACACAACCATGCTCGCACCCGCGATACGGATTGATGGAACGATCAAATGGCAAATCGGGCGAGCGGTTATAGCTGATCACGCGACGCGGCACCTCCAGCGTGGTTTGCGTCCGCAAAACCGCACCCTCGTCCGGGGCCTCCCACCCGTCGGGCTGATACAGCCGCTCATGTGCTTCATACCGTCCCGTATGGTTGCTGCCCACCCCGCGGCCGGGATGGCGCTGACTTAAAGGGAATGATGCATGATAGCTCATTCCATCAATATGGAACAAAAAGAGAACATAAGCAAGCACCTCATGATCTACATGCCCATTTTTCCATCACGGCATCGTCATTTGTCGAGGTTTTCAATTCAAAACCGCGCTATACGTCGGTAGCGACGCGGCCAGTGTCGTAATTTGGACAGTGCGTTTGCGCCAAATTGCCCAAACGGGACTCTAGCAACACTAGGCCCCTCCATGGTGCCGCAACTACAGGGATTGCATTCATGTCAGACGAAGAAGACGAAATCATCCTGTCGGAACTGGACGACGACGAACTGGTTCAACAGATGTTTGACGACCTGTACGATGGCCTCAAGGAAGAGATCGAAGAGGGCGTAAACATCCTGCTCAGCCGCGACTGGGCGCCTTATGACATTCTGACCAAGGCGTTGGTTGGTGGCATGACAATCGTCGGCAAGGATTTCCGCGACGGCATCCTGTTCGTCCCCGAGGTACTTCTGGCAGCTAACGCCATGAAGGGCGGCATGTTCATCCTCAAGCCACTTCTGGCCGAAACCGGTGCTCCTCGCGTTGGCAAAATGGTCATCGGCACGGTCAAGGGCGACATTCACGACATCGGCAAGAACCTTGTCGGCATGATGATGGAAGGCGCAGGATTCGAGGTCGTCGATCTGGGCATCAACAACCCGGTCGAGGGGTACTTGGCGGCACTTGAGGCAGAAGAGCCTGATATTCTGGGCATGTCGGCCCTGCTAACCACCACGATGCCCTATATGAAGGTCGTCATCGACACGATGGTCGAACAGGGCATTCGCGACGATTACATCGTTCTGGTCGGCGGCGCCCCCCTGAACGAAGAATTCGGCAAAGCGATCGGGGCCGATGCCTATTGCCGTGATGCGGCCGTTGCCGTGGAAACTGCCAAGGAATGGGTCGGCCGCAAGCACAACCAAGGTGCAACCGGCTAATACTTTCCCGATCATGTCATGATCCCAAAACCCTGCCCCTGACTGAGGCAGGGTTTTTTAATACCCCAATCATGCCTATATCTGAGGCAACGGAGGGGCCGATATGCCAAAACGGACATTCGCCACATTACTAATCTGTGTCATTGCCGCCGCTGGCGCAACGATTTGGGGGATTGCAACAATGCCCCCCCCCCCACCAATCTGGGCCGCATTGATCCCTGTTGGATTGCTGTGTTCGCTATTGCTTTGGCCGGGCCTGCGACGGTGATCAATCGCAAAAGGTCGCAGGCTTTGCTCCAATCTCATGCCGCTACATGGCGTAATTCAACCCAACCTGCCGCGTTTGTGCATCGCCACACGGGCACGGTCAACATAAACTAGCCCCACAACCCATCCGGCCCGAGGCCCAAATGACTGACTTGCCCCCCGATGACATCCTAACCGAACAAGGGCTTGCCCCCGACCCGGCGAAACCAGGGCGCATTCTCCTGATCGCTTGCGGCGCGCTGGCGCGTGAAATTTTAGCCCTGATCCGCCTCAATGGCTGGTCCCATATGACGCTTACCTGCCTTCCGGCGAAATTGCATCTCTATCCCGACAAGATAACCGAAGAGGTCGAGAAAGCCGTCAAAGAACATCGCGATGCTTACGACCAGATTTTTATCGTCTACGCAGATTGCGGCACGGGCGGATTGTTACAGGCCAAATGTCGCGAGTTGGGCGTGCAGATGGTCGCGGGGCCGCACTGTTACTCATTCTTTGAAGGCAACGAAGCGTTCAAGGAACTCGATGATGAAATCACGGCCTTCTACCTCACTGATTTTCTAGTGAAACAGTTTGACGCTTTCGTCTGGAAACCGATGGGGCTGGATCGCCATCCCCAACTGCGTGATATGATTTTTGGAAACTATACCAAGCTGGTCTATCAGGCCCAAACAGACAACCCTGCCCTGCGCGCCCGCGCCGAAGACTGCGCCAGGCGACTTGGGCTGGACTACGAATATCGTTTTACCGGTTACGGCGATCTGGCCACAACGCTGGAAACCTTGTCATCCTGATTTTTTCTTGGTCAAAATACCCAGACTCCTCCATTCGCGTCTCCACCCGGCCTCTCAATTTTAACGCGCCCTCAGGCTTCGTTGCTGGCCACCAGCCGGATTCGCTCGATCATTGCGCGCAGACCGTTTGATCGTTGCGCCGACAGGTGGTCATTCAATCCCAGTCGGGCCAGTTCGCCACCGGCGTCAACGCCCGCCACCTCCCCCACGGGCAGCCCGTCATACAGCGCGTGCAATACCGCGATCAATCCGCGCACGATCAACGCGTCGCTGTCGCCCTGAAACGAAAACACGCCGTCTTCGATACGCGGATGCAACCACACCTGACTGGCACAGCCGTCAACCTTGGTTGCCGGCACTTTCAACGCTTCATCCAGCGCGGGCAATGCCTTGCCCTGCTCGATCACATGGCGATAGCGATCCTCCCAATCCTCCAGAAACTCGAAATCTTCGACGATGTCTTCAAAGGCGGGCTGGGCCATATTTCCTCCTGTAGGTCTGCGCGGTGATGTTACAGGTAGGCCCACCGCGCGCAAAGGTCCAGTCCGGGTGCGCCTGCCGCCTTGCGCCCGCGCGCTTTGGCCTGATACAGTCCGCGCAACACTCCGGGCAAAGGACCCCAAAGATGCGATTTGCGATAACCTTTCTGATGGTTTCCAGCCTGACCCTTTCGGCCTGCGGCGGCTTGCGTGATAGTCGGGCCAATCCGGCCAACTGGTTCGGCGGCTCCAAGATCGAACGGCGCACAGCCCCTGTCGAGGCCGAGGCCTATAACCCGCTTATCCCCGAAAAGCGCGACAGCATCTTTCAGCGCAAGTCCGAGGAAGAAACCTATGAGGGCACGCCGATCTATGCCGTTGAGGGCGTGGCTGTCGAACGCTCCTCGGGTGGGGCCATCATCAAGGCCACGGGCCTGTCCCTGCGTCAGGGCGCATTTGATGTCCGGCTCTGGCCAGAAAACAAAGACGAAAAGCCGGTGGATGGCGTGCTAACCTATACCCTGCGCGCGGTACAACGCACCGACACGCCCCAAGGCCCCGAGCGCACGCGACGTGTCAGTGCAGGGACATTCGTGACAACGCAGACTTTGGAATCGGTCCGCGTGATCCGCGTGCTGGGTCAGACAAACACGGCAACGACCCGGCGTTAATCCCGCGCAGAAACAAGGCGACATGCCCGGCGCCTTGTTTGGTTAAAAGCGCTCTGTGTAAATTTGAAATGCACCGCCGGACAGGATCAATCTGTCCGGCTGGCATCGCGTAAAAGTCTCAGTCGTCCAGTTCAACCGTTTCAATGACGCTGCCCTTGACGCGCAAGGCGATTTTTCCGTCGCACAAGCGCAAGGCGTCATCGCCAAATACGGTCTTACGCCACCCCTTCAGCGCATCCACATCCCGATGCCCTGCCGCGATAGCATCCAGATCGGCCGCGGTTGCGATTAGTTTCGACGCGACTCCTTCGCGATCGGCAATTCCTTTCAGCAACACGCGCAACATATCTGCGATGGCCGGGTTCACCTGCATCTTTTCACGGCTCAGGTCCGGCTTGGGCTGATCCTCGGGGCGCACGGCCAGACCATCGGCCACGGCCTTTAGGATACCATCGGCGATTTCGCCCTTGCGCGCCTCACGCAAAAGCAGCCGCGAGCGCCCCAAATCCTGTGCATTCGCGGGTTTGGTCGAGGCCAGTTCGACCAATGCATCGTCTTTATAAACCCGGTTACGCGGTATATTTCGCGCCTGAGCATAGCTTTCGCGAAATCGGGCTAGTTCGCGCACGATGGACAGGAACTTGCCCGATGTGTTGCGTGTCTTGATCCGCTTCCACGCATCCTCTGGCAGGGTCACATAGGTTTCCGGCGCCGTCAGGACGGCCATCTCTTCAGCCACCCATTTGTCGCGCCCACCCTTTTCCAGCTCTTTCGCCAGATACTCATAAATCTTGCGCAAATGCGTCACATCCGCCAACGCATAGGTTTTCTGCGCGTCGGTCAGAGGACGGCGAGACCAATCCGTAAAGCGGGATGTTTTGTCCAGCGCTTGCTTGGCGATTTTGCGCACCAGCGTTTCATATCCCACCTGCTCGCCAAATCCACAGACCATTGCCGCGACCTGAGTGTCAAACAACGGCGTCGGGATCAGCCCCGCGTCGACATAGAAAATCTCCAAATCCTGCCTTGCGGCGTGAAACACCTTAACCACGGATTTATTGCGAAACAGTTCGTAAAGGGGTTCCAGAGACAACCCGCCGGCTAATGGATCAACCAGAACGGCGGTTTCGTCGCCTTCGCCCGGATAGGCCAATTGCGCCAGGCACAGCTTGGAATAATACGTTCGTTCGCGCAGAAATTCCGTATCGACGGTCACATAAGGGTGCTGCGCGGCTCGGGCGCAAAAATCGGCAAGATCTTGGGTTGTGGTAATTTCTTTCATCGCGCGTGCGTCTCACTTATCTCGGGCGGATATCGCCCACAAGGAATGTAGGTCTTACAGCGTGTCGGATTGCTGAGGAGTCCTAAACACTACGAACCGCTTAACCCAGCTATAGGACAGCCCGTCGGGAATTAAAATGTTTGGCGTGCGTCACAAGCCCATGGATGCCTGTTAAGGCAGCATCACCGGCGTGCGATCCCCACTGGCAAAGCGGCGTAACACCGCCGGATACAACTGATGTTCGGCTGTCAATACGCGCGCGGCCAAACTGTCCGCAGTATCTCCGGGCAGCACCGGCACCCTTGCCTGACCCAACAACGGGCCTGCATCCAGATCGGCGGTCAATTCATGCACGCTACACCCTGCCTCGGCATCACCGGCATCCAGCGCACGTTGATGCGTGTGCAATCCCGGATACTTTGGCAAGAGCGACGGGTGGATATTGATGATCTGCCCGGCCCAACGTTCGACAAACGGCGCGGTCAAAATCCGCATAAAACCGGCAGTGCACACAATATCGGCTCCAGCGCGGCGCAATTGTTCATCAATCAGCGCATCAAACGCTGCTCGGTCGCCCTTGTGCGGTCTGTGATCCACGACCGCCGTCGGCACGCCTTGGGCCTCTGCCTTGGCCAATCCCCCCGCATCGGCCCGGTTTGACAGTACCAGAACGGGACGTGCAGGATGATCACCCGTCATACTGTCCAATAGTGACATCATGTTCGAGCCGCCGCCCGAAATCAGGATGGCGACCCGCTTGCTCACAAGGAACCTGTGTAACGCATTCCAGTACCCTGCGAGATATGGCCCAATGTGACCACTGTTTCGCCCTCGGCCTGAAGCACCGACCGCAGGTCATCGGCCCGTGCCGCATCCACTGACAGGATCATGCCAATCCCGCAGTTGAATGTCTTTAGCAACTCGCCCTGATCCATGCCGCCTGTCTTTTGCAGCCATTGGAACACACCCGGCAAATCCCACGCATTCAGATCGATATCCGCGCCCAGCCCATCAGGCAGAACGCGCGGCAGGTTTTCCGTCAATCCGCCCCCGGTGATGTGCGCCAAGGCATGCACTCCACCTGCGCGAATCGCTGACAGTGCCGGTTTGACATAAAGCCGCGTTGGCGCCAGCAGAGCCGCGCCCAGATCACCGTCCGCCCAAGGGCATTGCGCCTCCCAGCCCAAGCCCGAGACCTCGACCAGCTTGCGCACCAGTGAATAACCGTTGGAATGCACCCCGTCGCTGGCCAGCCCCAACAACACATCGCCCGCAACCACACCGTCAGGCAAAGCCGAACCGCGCTCCATCGCGCCAACGGCAAAGCCCGCCAGATCGAAATCACCTGCCGGATACATCCCCGGCATTTCCGCCGTTTCCCCGCCAATTAACGCTGTGTTTGAGCGCGCACACCCCTCGGCGATGCCCTCGATAATGCGCGCCGCGGTGTCCAGTTCCAATTTTCCGGTCGCAAAGTAATCCAAGAAAAACAGGGGCTCTGCGCCTTGGCAGACCAGATCGTTGACGCACATCGCCACCAGATCAATGCCAACACCATCGACGTTGCCTGTATCAATCGCAATGCGCAGCTTGGTGCCGACGCCGTCGGTCGCGGCGACTAGTATCGGATCGTCATACCCCGCGCCTTTCAGATCGAACAACGCGCCGAATCCCCCAAGGCCCGACATGACACCTGGGCGCGCCGTGCGTTTGGCCGCAGGTTTGATCCGATCCACCAACGCATTACCCGCGTCGATATCCACGCCTGCATCGGCATAGGTGATCCCGTTCTTTTTCTCGGTCAATGTACGGCCCTCCAAGCTATGGCGCGGAGTTACCCCATCACCGCCCCGCGCGCAATCTGGAACCTTGACGCGGCGCGTTCGTCTGATTATCCCGCTGCTCATGGGGGGCCTGTAGCTCAACTGGTTAGAGCAGAGCGCTCATAACGCTTTGGTTGCGGGTTCAAGTCCTGCCGGGCCTACCATATTTCCCGCCCATTCATTTTTCCCGTGCCATGCATTAAGGGTATTGTGGTCACATCGGCAAAAGCACCATCGCCACTGACTGCGGTGTCATTGGGCGCATTTTTACGGTGCCAAGCCTTCAGAACGGCACATCCCCGGCACCAGACACAAATCGGGCCACGACTTTCTTGGTTCCGGCCTTGTCGAACGCGATCTCCAACTTGTCGCCTTCAACGCCAATAATTTCGCCATAACCGAACTTTTGATGGAACACCCTTTCGCCCACGGTATGCGCGCTGGTTACCGCCAGATCAATCACCGGCGCCTTGGCCGCGCGCGGCTGAGCAGCGGGTCGCTGGCTGGCGCGGGCCTGCATCCGCTTCCAGCCCGGCGAATTATAGACATTTGCATCTGCAACACGCGCATCGATGCTGTTTTGCACCCCGCCTGCGGCGCCATATCCGCCACCGTACAAGCCTGGTGGCGTTAACACCTCGACATGTTGTTCGGGCAATTCATCGATAAACCGGGATGGCAGCGACGATTGCCACTGACCAAACACACGCCGATTGCCCGCAAACGAAATGGTACACAGCTCTTCTGCGCGGGTGATACCGACATACGCCAGACGCCGTTCTTCTTCGACGCCCTTCAGTCCCGATTCGTCCATCGAGCGTTGCGAGGGAAACAAGCCATCCTCCCAACCCGGCAAGAACACCGCGGGAAATTCCAGCCCCTTGGCCGCGTGCAGGGTCATGATGCTGACTTTTTCTTCGTCGCCGCCTTGTTCGTTATCCATGATCAGGCTGACATGTTCCAAAAACCCAGTCAGGTTTTCAAAGGATTCTAATGCCTTGACCAGCTCTTTCAAGTTTTCCAACCGCCCCGGCGCCTCGGGCGTCTTGTCGGCCTGCCACATACCCGTATAACCGGATTCGTCCAAGATGATCTCGGCCAGTTCAACGTGGCTAAGCGTTGCATCCCCGGCCAAGCGGCTCCAGCGCCCTAACCCGTCCAACAGTTTTGAAAGTTCCGCAGCCCCCTTACCGGTCAGCCCCTTGGACTCCAGCAACAGGCGCGCGCCCTCGATCAAAGGTACAAAATTCTGGCGCGCCATCGTCTGGATTTTTTGTTGGGCCTTATCGCCAAGGCCGCGTTTGGGCGTGTTAACGATCCGCTCAAACGCCAAATCGTCGCTGGGACTGGTCACGCAGCGAAAATAGGCCATTGCATCGCGAATTTCCAAACGTTCGTAAAAGCGCGGGCCACCAATCACGCGATATGGCAGGCCGATGGTCAGAAAACGGTCCTCGAACGCCCGCATCTGATGGCTGGCCCGCACGAGGATCGCCATAGAATCAAGACCAAAGGCGCGCATACCGCGGGTTCCGCGCTGCATCGCCTCTATCTCCTCACCGATCCAGCGGGCCTCTTCCTCGCCGTCCCAATGGCCGATCAGGCGCAGTTTTTCGCCCTCTTGTGCCTCGGTCCACAGCTCTTTGCCCAAACGTCCTTCGTTACCGGCAATCACGCCCGAAGCCGCCGCCAGAATATGCGGGGTCGAGCGGTAGTTTTGCTCCAGCCGCACCACATGCGCGCCGGGAAAATCCTTTTCAAACCTCAGGATATTGCCCACTTCGGCGCCGCGCCAGCCATAAATCGACTGATCGTCATCCCCGACACAGCAGATATTTTTATGTCCTCCCGCAAGAAGACGCAGCCAGAGATATTGGGCGACATTGGTATCCTGATATTCGTCGACAAGGATGTATTTGAACCAACGCTGATACTGACGCAGGATATCGTCATGGGTCTGAAAAATCGTGACGACATGTAACAGAAGGTCCCCGAAATCCACCGCATTCAGTTCGATCAGGCGTTGTTGGTACTGCGCATAAAGCGCTGCTGCCTTGCCATTATAGGCCCCGACCTCGGCGGCGGGGACGCTCGTTGGTGTCCAGGCGCGGTTCTTCCAATTGTCGATAATGCTGGCCAATTGGCGCGCAGGCCATCGTTTGTCATCTATTCCGGCGGCCTGCACCAATTGCTTTAGCAGGCGCAACTGATCATCCGTGTCCAGAATAGTGAAATTCGATTTCAGCGTAATTTCACGCGCGGGGCCTTCGATCACATCCTCGGCGTTACCGCCCCCCTGCCCGCTGATCAGTTCGGCGTGGCGGCGCAGCAATTTGACACAGATCGAGTGAAACGTGCCCAGCCACGGCATCCCTTCAACGGTCTGCCCCAGTAACGTGCCAACGCGGTTTTTCATCTCGCGCGCGGCCTTGTTGGTAAAGGTCACGGCAAGCACTTCATTCGGGCTGGCGCGCCCGGTGTTCAAAAGATGCACGATCCGCGTTGTCAGGGCCTTGGTTTTGCCCGTCCCTGCCCCGGCAAGCATCAGGACGGGGCCATCCATTGTTTCCACCGCGAGGCGCTGTTCTGGATTCAGACCGTCAAGATAGGGGGCCGGGCGCGCGGCAACCGCTCGCGCAGACAAGGATGCGCCTTCAAAGGCGTCAGATTCGCTGTAACCGCTCATGCGGTGCAGGGTAGCGCGGGTTTGAAACAAGGGAAAGATGTTCAGGCTATGTTCTGACAGATTATTTCCCACCGGCAGCAAACGCAGGATAGGTAAAAAGAAAGATCGGGAAATCACATTCAAGACAACCAGTTGATTTATAACTAGTTATTTACACACTCCCACCCTCTTCATCCGAAAAATCAAAATAACCTCAGGAACCGCAACCATTGCTGGCCGTTGTGTCACCATCGAGACCAACGAATGAACAATCGGAAGGAAATGACATGAAACGCTTTGCAACATTGACCGCCGCCCTTGCACTGGTTGCTGCACCCGCACTGGCAGACCAAGCGACCAAAGATATCAACACACCCAGCGCCGAAAACTATCAAGAAAAACCGCTGAGCCCCGATTTTAGCTGGTATGGTGCCGCAACCTTGATGGGGAGCGACGTTTATACGACCAATATGGGCCGTACTGTGCTGGACGTTGACAACGTTGACCCGGCAAAGGTTACGAAAATCGGGAACGTCAACGACGTCCTGATGACCAACGAAGGTACGCTACGCGGTATCGTGGTTGACCCGGCCGACAACGCGGACGAATCCATGTGGTTTTTCCCGGCCAGCGAAGTGATCACCGTCAATGATGTGGATGGTCCACGTTACATGGTCAGCTATACAGAAGACGAGATGAGCGAGATCACGCGCATCGAGCGTCCAGAAGCAGGTCAATAAACCCGATCCGCATGTAGTCATGTGGGAATGTGTCAAAGGCCGGGGAATAATACCCCGGCCTTATTCTTGTCTCGCCCGAATTTGTTTGTGGCCTGTGGACCCTGTTGACAGACACCACAGCCCAAGCCGAGCGGATTTATCCTAGCCCGCTTTCTTGGCATCCAACTCGTCGGCCAGCGCCTCGGCGCGGGCAGCGATTTCAGCCATCGTATCCGTTACGGATGCGGGCACCACTGGCACCTCGACCCGTTCGGGTGCGGGGGGCGGCGCGTCGCGCAACTGCGCAAGCTCGGCATCACGCTCGGCCAGTTTATCTTCGATTTCGCGTAGCTTGTCCTGAAGGCCAGCCGTTTTATCAGCCAGCATCAATCCTGCCATCAACAACATACGTGCTTCGGGGATACGTCCGATCTGTGCAGCCAGAACCGCCGCTTCGTCGTCCAGCATTTTGGCTGCCGAGTGCAGATAGTGCTCTTCACCCTTCTGACACGAAACTTCGAAGGTGCGCCCGCCAATTTCGATATCAACCTCTGGCATCAGATATCCCCCTTCTGATCCACATCATTTGCGTCAGACCTATCATGGCCGTTGGCCTGTCCACCCGCAATCTGGCCCAGTTCTGCCAAGATAACATCCATTTCAGCCCGGTCCGTGGCCTGCGCAGCGCGCAACCCTTCCAGTTCGGCCAACATTGCCTTGTTGATCAGATGCGCTTCCACTGAGCCTGACTCGCCCGCTTGACGCAAAGCGGCATTGTTATCGCGCAGCTGCTGATTGGCGCGTCGCATGGATTGCAATTCACGGTCCAGCTTACGCAGTGCATCCTGACGCGTGGTTTCTGCGGCGCGGGCGGTTTCGGCGGCCTCTTCGGCCTCCTTGACGCGCTTGCTAAGGGATTTGACACGCTCTTCCAATTGGGCGTTGGCCAATTGCTCATCATCCAGTTGCTGACGCAGCACCTTCAGCTCACCTGTTTCATCGGGGGAGGCTTGTGGCCCCAACCCGTCAAGCCCTTGGCCAATCCGCTCTAACGCAGCCATGATCCGGCCCTGCATTGCGTTGATATCACTCATCCGCGCATGTCCTCTTTTTGGGTCGCGACCGGTGCGCGCGAATCGCTGCCCGGCCTGATTAGGGGTGAGTCTAACCAATGCCACAGGAAAATACTCCCCCCGGGTTGAATAGGTTAGGGCCTGTATGGATCGCCTGACTTGATCTTTGGCCCCGGACTGTTATTCAGCACGCAGATCATAGCATAGCCAAGGAAGCTGACCCCGTGGATATCGACACGCTGCGCACTGCCCATCCCGATCACTGGTTCAAGGCCGCCGCCATCCGCGCGCTGACGCTGGACGCCGTACATGCCGCCAACTCCGGACACTCCGGCATGCCCATGGGCATGGCCGATGTGGCCACGGTGCTTTTTGAAAAGCACCTGAAATTCGACGCCTCCGCGCCGACATGGCCCGACCGGGACCGTTTCATCCTAAGTGCCGGGCACGGATCGATGCTGCTTTATTCGCTGCTGCATCTGGTTGGCGACGCGCAATTCCCGCTTAGCGAGATCAAGAATTTCCGCCAACCCGGCGCACGGACCGCGGGTCACCCCGAAAATTTTCTGGCCGATGCGATTGAAACCACCACCGGCCCTCTGGGTCAGGGCATTTCCAACGCCGTCGGCTTTGCCATGGCCGAAGAGATCCTGCGCGCACGTTATGGGCGTAAACTGGTAGATCACTACACATATGTTATCGCTGGCGACGGCTGCCTGATGGAAGGTATCAGCCAAGAGGCGATCACCCTTGCCGGCCGCCACCAGCTGGGCAAGCTGATCGCGTTCTGGGATAACAACGACATCACCATCGACGGCAAGGTTTCGCTGTCGGACCGTACCAATCAAGTCAAACGATTCCGCGCCGCCAAATGGCAGGTCATCGAGATCGACGGTCACAACCCCGAAGAAATCGATGCGGCCATCACCAAGGCCAAGGCCAGCAAGAAGCCTTCAATGATCGCCTGCAAGACGCATATTGCATTGGGCCACGCGGCACAGGACACCTCCAAGGGTCACGGTGCATTGACGGACGAGGCCCAGATGGCCGAAGCCAAGGCCCGCTATGGTTGGACCACTGGCCCCTTCGAAGTCCCCGCCGACATCAAGGCCCAGTGGGAAACCATCGGCCAGCGCGGTGCCACAGATCGCGCCGCTTGGGAAGCGCGGCTGGCCGACGCATCGCCGCGCCGCCAGGAAGAATTCGCCCGCATCTTTGCCCGCGACGTGCCCAAATCCCTGTCCTCCCGCATTCGCGCGTTGAAAAAACAAATCAGCGAAGAAGGCCCCAAGGTTGCCACCCGAAAATCCAGTGAAATGGTGCTGGAAGTGGTCAATCCGATCCTGCCGGAAACCGTTGGTGGCTCGGCAGATCTGACCGGCTCGAACAATACCAAGACCGGCGATCTGGGCGTGTTTGATATCGACAACCGCAAAGGGCGGTATGTCTATTGGGGCATTCGCGAACATGGCATGGCCGCCGCGATGAATGGTATGGTATTGCATGGCGGCATCCGCCCTTACGGCGGCACATTCATGTGTTTCACCGACTATGCCCGCCCCGCGATGCGCCTCGCCGCGCTGATGCAGGTGCCGACCGTCTTTGTCATGACCCATGACAGCATCGGTCTGGGCGAAGATGGACCGACCCACCAACCGGTCGAGCATCTGGCAATTTCACGTGCAACGCCAAACACGTATGTCTTCCGCCCCTGCGATACGGTTGAAACTGCCGAGGCATGGGAACTGGCCCTGACGTCCAAAGGCACGCCATCGGTTCTGTCACTGACCCGTCAGGGGCTGCCGACCCTGCGCCGCGAGCACAAGACCAAGAACATCTCGGCCCAAGGCGCGTATGTTCTTGCCGATGCAACGGGCAAGCGTCAGGCGATCCTGATTGCGACCGGCTCGGAGGTTGAAATCGCGATGAAGGCGCGTGATCTATTGCAAGCCGAAGGCATCGGAACACGCGTCGTGTCGATGCCGTGTATGGAGTTGTTTGCCGAGCAGGACGAAAAGTACCGCAAACGTGTGCTGCCCGCAGGCCCGGTGCGTGTCGGTGTCGAGGCCGCTGTGCGTCAGGGCTGGGACCGTTGGTTGCTGGGGGAACGGGGCCGCGAAGCCAAGGCGGATTTCGTCGGGATGGACCGGTTCGGTGCCTCGGCCCCAGCCGAAACATTGTTCGAAACCTTTGGCATCACCGCCGAAGCGGTGGCCGACAAGGTGCGCGCGCTTCTGTAAGGTGCGCGTTTGCGTACCTGCGTTGATGCGATACGCCAGGTAAAGAAGGGGGCGCTGCCCCCGACGGTGACACCCTTGCGGGTGTCACCGCCTCCCCCGGGATATTTCGGGCCAGAAGATACAGGGCCTCATGCCAGTTATCACCGTCAATACCAAAGCGCCCAGATTGCAAACAATGGCGTGTCGCCGGACCGCATTGCATGTTGGATCATGGGCGTGTTGTGAAACGAGCCCCCCACACCGGGTGTAAACCAATCGCTGTCACCGTGGAAAAAATCGCCTTCAGTCAGGACCAGATAGGTTTCTTCGGGCGGGTGATTGTGATCGGGGTAGCGAATATTGGGGGCCAGTAAAGATACGCCCAGCGACACGCGATCATGACGGATCAGGGCGTTTTTACCAACGACCATGGCGTTAGCGTGCCCGTCCTCAAAACCGGGCCCGGCATTAGCGCGGCTCCCGGTACGGCGAGACCATAAGAGGTGAGGCTCTAACGCGCGAAAACTGTCCAGCACATCGCCAAGCAGTCCCTCTGGCACGGTGACGTCATTCACCCATTTGCAGACATCGTATCTGACCGGAGGCTGCGGCTGAATAGTCTCTGACCCGTCCAGCGCGTCGAATACACGTGTGATTGATTGGCGCGACGCTGTGTCTTGGACATGTCCGCCGTAGGCAGCCGCTGTTGCCTGCACGAAGGCGCGCGCCTTGGTTGCAATATCATCCTGATTCATTTCTGCCTCTCATCGCTGAGGTTTTTGCGGAAGTGTCCGCAACGTTAGCCCGCATCTTAACATAGCTGCAACTGTTACCGCCACCACGCGCGCATGCGCCGCTTTCCCCCTTTTCGCCCCAGAGCCCTCGCATTATAGCGGGGGCAACCTTCACGCCCCGCACGACAAGGAGACGCCCCATGACCATCAAAGTCGGCATTAACGGGTTCGGCCGTATTGGCCGTTGCACCCTGGCCCATATTGCCCAAAGCACTCGCAGCGATATCGAGGTCGTAAAGGTGAACGCCACCGGCCCTTTGGAAACAGCGGCACACCTGATCAAGTATGACAGCGTGCATGGCCGTTTCGCAAATGAAATCACTCTGGGCGATGGCACAATGGATCTGGGCAAAGGCCCGATGCAGATGTTTTCGACCTATAATATGGACGAGTTGGACTGGTCCGGAGTTGACGTTGTTCTGGAATGCACCGGCAATTTCAACGACGGGGAAAAGGCGAAAAAACACCTAGAGCGCGGCGCGGGCAAGGTTTTGCTGTCCGCCCCCGGCAAGAACGTGGATCGCACAGTCGTTATGGGTGTCAACCACACCGAGTTACAAGCCGGTGAGCGGATGATTTCCAACGGGTCGTGCACCACGAACTGTCTGGCGCCGCTGGCAAAGGTGCTGCACGAGGGCATCGGCATCGAGAGCGGCATCATGACCACGATCCACGCCTATACCGGCGATCAGCCCACGCTGGACCGGCGACACAAAGACCTGTATCGCGCCCGCGCCGCCGCGATGAGCATGATCCCCACCTCTACCGGTGCGGCCAAAGCCTTGGGTGAGGTGCTGCCTGCCTTGAAAGGCAAGCTGGACGGATCCGCCATTCGTGTGCCCACGCCCAATGTTTCGGCTGTTGACCTGACCTTTGTCGCCAGCAAAGCCGTGACCGAAGCCGAGGTAAACGCATTGGTGGCCGAGGCCGCAGCCGGCCCGATGAAAGGCATTCTGGCGTATGATGCCGAGCCCAAGGTCAGCATTGATTTCAGCCATACCGAGGAAAGCAGCATCTTTGCACCCGCCCAGACCAAGGTGATTGGCGGCACGTTGGTGCGTGTGCTGGCATGGTATGACAACGAGTGGGGTTTTTCGGTGCGCATGGCCGATCTGGCCGCATTGATGGGCAAGCTGGGCTAAACCACGGCTTGCACTGGTTCTTGCGAAATGCGGCCTCGTCGGGCATACCGGCGGGGCCGTTTGCATGTTGTCCCGGTGGCAAGGAAAAGAGCGCCTTATGACCAATTCAATCGCCGTTTGGCTGGCCTTGATAATCGCGATCGCCCTTGGGTTAGATTGGTTTTTTCAGGATTGGCAGGCGACACTTTTCCTAGGCCACAAAATGAACGAACTGATCGAGTGGCTGGCATTCTGGCGCTAAAGCGCCTTGCGACATGTCTAAGGCGGCGAATTTAATCGAAACGCCGCCCCTCGCCATACATACGGGCACTGGGCGCAAGGCCCGGCGCCCTGCTCCGTTCAATCCAGTTTAGCACGCAGGGCGTCGTTGACCGCTGGCGCGACGAATTTGCTCACATCCCCCCCCAGACGAGCAATTTCCTTGACCAACTTGCTGGCGATCGCCTGATGGCGCGCTTCGGCCATCAGAAATACCGTCTCGACGCTGTCATCCAGAACTCGGTTCATTCCAACCATCTGATATTCATACTCAAAGTCTGCCACGGCACGCAGACCACGGATGATCAACTGCGCCCCGACATCGCGTGCGCAATCGATCAACAAATTCTCGAACGGATGCACGATGATCTCGGTCCCCGTTTGCGCGCTTAGCGATTTACATTCATGTTCGATCATCGCCACGCGGTCTTCCAGCGAGAACAACGGCCCCTTGTCGCGGTTGATTGCAACGCCAATCACCAATCGATCCACCAGCGCACAAGCGCGGCGAACAATGTCGCTATGCCCCAAAGTTATGGGATCAAATGTACCAGGGTACAGGCCGATGCGCATGGCGCCCTCCGTCGTAAATTAGGGTCTCAATCAGCACGACTACTCCATGAATTGCAAGCCTACATCGCTCGCCAAGAATCGTGCGGCACACTAGGCAACACGCGGCCCATTACGTGCGTGCGGTCCTATAAGTGGTCAACCAATCGGATCAATGCCCCATGATCATCCCTTGCAGCGCATCCTTTTCCATCGACAGTTCACTAAGCCGAGCGTGCACAACGTCGCCAATGGTGACGATTCCGATCATTTTACCGTCCTCGGTGACGGGCATGTGCCGAAACCGGCCTTCGGTCATTCTTTTCAGGACAGCATCCGAACTGTCGCCCGGCGATGCACAGACAGGGTTACGGGTCATCATTTGATCCACTGCTTCCGTCAAACATCCGGCACCGCGCAGCGCAAGTGAACGCACGATATCACGTTCGGACAGAATTCCGACGGCACGCTCCGCGTCCGGGGAGACGACCAGTACACCGATGCGCCGTTCTGCAAGGGTACTTACAGCATCTGCGACCAACGTGCCGGGTTTGACGGTAATCACCGGGTTATTGCCCCTAGCCTTTAGGATTTGTTGCACCAGCATCGCGTATCCCCCCCTATTCCTTCTATGTTAATTCAGGGTCCGCGATACGGGGCAACCTGTCAAGTGGCTGGGCTTGGAGCGGATGAATGCCGTTTTATGCCCCGCGCCCACCAAACAGGCGTCACACAGCACCAATCGCACCTGCGTGGCACGTCGGCACAAGCCCGTGGATCGCATGCCCCCGGACGTGGACCTACACCAACCCTTCCAAACGCGCGATTTCGCGGCGCATGCCGTTGGTCAGCTCTTCGGCAAACCGGTTGAGACGTACTATCCGGCGGTCGTCGGCATGGCGGATCAAATAGAAACTGCGGGTCAGGCTGATGTCATTCTCCAGAACTTTGACCAATCCACGCGCAAAACGCATCGAAAAGTCATGCATGATTCCAATCCCAGCCCCCTGTCGTATCCAGTTGAACTGAACCGCAACCGAATTTGACGACAAATCCACCCGCTCCAGCCCTGCTTCGGCCAGATAATCCAGCTCTTTATCGAAAATCATGTCCTGAATATAGCCGACAATCCGGTGATGGCGCAGATCGTCGCGAGAATGGATCGGGGCCGCGTTGCGGAGGTAATTGGTGGATGCCACCAGATGCAGTTTGTAATCAGTGATCTTCTGCACGCTCAACCGCCCCGCGGTGGGTGCACTGACGGCGACGGCCATATCCGCTTCGCGCCGAGACAGGTTTATGACACGAGGCAGTGCGACGATCTGAACTTCCAAGTCTGGGTTGCGTTCAACAATCTCTGCACAGACCTGTGGCAGAAGGAAGTTAGCAGATCCATCAGGTGCGCCCAGACGGATCTGCCCGCTCAGTTGTTGCCCCTGCCCCGACAGGTCCTGAAATGCGGTGTTCATCTCTTGCTCGGCGCGCTCGGCATTCTGCAACAGACGCGCTCCCTCGTTGCTCAGGGCATAGCCTTGCGGGGATTTGACAAACAACGGCGCGTTCAGGGCCTCTTCCAGACGCGCGATGCGCCGCCCCACAGTCGCCGGATCAACCTTGAGAACCCGCCCGGCGGCTGACAGGCTTTCATTTCGGGCCACGGCCAAAAATACCTTTAGATCATCCCACTGCGGTTCCATCTGCCCCCCTTTGCATTTTTGCAAAACCTCTTTGAAACATTGCCCCTGTTGCGATCAAAATTGCAAGAGTATGGTGCGACCAACCATTTAGGGAGACAACGCATGCAAGAACTGACCCATTTCATCGACGGTGCCATGACCAAAGGTACCTCCGGACGTTTTTCCGATGTATTCAACCCGGCCACAGGCGAAGTGCAGGCCAAATTGCCCATCGCCACCAAGGACGAGGTTGATGATGTCGTCGCCAGTGCCGCCAAGGCTCAGGTTGCCTGGGGAAACACCAACCCACAAAGACGCGCCCGAGTGATGATGGCCATGGTCGGCCTGATGAACCGCGATATGGACAAACTGGCCGAAGCCCTTAGCCGTGAACACGGCAAGACCTTGCCGGACGCCAAGGGCGATCTGCAACGTGGTCTGGAAGTGATCGAATATTGCATCGGCGCGCCCCAGATGCTGAAGGGCGAATACACCGACGGCGCAGGCCCCGGCATCGACATCTTTTCGATGCGTCAACCTGTTGGCGTCGTTGCCGCCATCATGCCCTTCAATTTTCCTGCAATGATGCCCCTGTGGCACGTTGGCCCTGCCTTGGTGTGTGGCAACTCGGTGGTCTTGAAACCGTCCGAGCGTGACCCTTCGGTGCCCTTGATGCTGGCCGAACTGTTTATCGAGGCTGGTTTGCCTGCTGGGTGTTTTCAGGTCGTCAACGGCGACAAAGATGCCGTGGATGCCTTGTTGGACAACGAAACAATCGGCGGCGTATCCTTTGTAGGGTCAACTCCGATCGCGCAATATATCTATGCCCGTGCAACCGCGAACGGCAAACGCGCGCAGTGCTTTGGCGGAGCCAAGAACCACATGATCGTCATGCCCGACGCCGACATGGATCAGGCCGCAGACGCGCTGATCGGTGCGGGCTTTGGCGCAGCTGGCGAACGCTGCATGGCGATTTCCGTGGCTGTTCCCGTGGGCGACGAAACCGCCGACCGTCTGGTCGAGGCACTGGTGCCACGTATCGAGAAACTGCGCGTGGCGCCCTATACAGACGGCGATGATGTGGACTATGGCCCTGTCGTGACCGCCGAAGCCAAGAAACGCATCCTAAGCCTGATCGACAAGGGCGTCGAAGAAGGTGCCACACTGGTTGTGGACAACCGTGATTTCTCGCTTCAGGGCTATGAGAACGGTTTCTTTGTTGGTCCCCACCTGTTCGACCATGTCACACCTGACATGGAAATCTACAAGCAAGAGATTTTCGGCCCCGTTTTGGCAACCGTGCGTGCCAAGACCTACGAAGACGCATTGAAACTGGCGATGGACCACGAATACGGCAACGGCACCGCGATCTTTACGCGTGACGGCGATACGGCACGTGATTTTGCGCACCGCGTCAACATCGGCATGGTCGGCATCAACGTCCCGATCCCTGTGCCATTGGCCTATCACACCTTTGGCGGCTGGAAAAAATCCATGTTTGGCGATCTGAACCAGCACGGTCCGGACAGCTTCAAGTTCTATACGCGGACCAAAACCGTCACCTCGCGCTGGCCTTCGGGCATCAAGGAAGGCGGCGAATTCAACTTTAAAGCGATGGATTGATCCATCGCAGCAGGGCGGATTGACATCAAGAAACTTGCCACCAGCCGTCGACGCAGACTAGCCTTAAAAGGGCCGCGCATATCCGCGTGGCCCTTTTTACGTGCGGGAAACATATGTCAAAACCATTCACTGGCGGCTGTCTTTGCGGTGCGATCCGGTTTCAGGCCGACGCGCAAGCGGGCAATCCGCACACATGTTCGTGCAGCATGTGCCAACGCCATTCCGGCGCTCCCTCCGTGGCCTGGGTCGAATTTCCCGCTGAATCCGTATCATGGACAGGCCCCGGCGGGCCCCCTGCAACTTACCGCTCGTCCGATGTGACCAGCCGCGCGTTTTGCCCAACCTGCGGTAGCACACTGGGCGCGATTGATGTCGCGCCCGTCGTGGCCTTGGCCGTAGGCGTTTTTGACAGCCCCAGTGATCCGGCCTTCCGTCCAACCTCACATGCCTTCAGTGGCTGTTGCCCATCGTGGTGGCCAGTGCCAAATTAATACACGCCACTTGCCACAGAGTAAGCAGATATGCACTCTAAACGGGTAGAGTTAAGGAAGTTCGTCTATGGCCATCACCGAACCGCCCTTTACCATCGGGATCGAGGAAGAATACCTGCTGGTTGACCGCGACAGTCTGGACCTGACCGAGGCTCCTGCGGCATTGATGGACGCCTGCCAACAGGAATTGCAGGATCAGGTCAGTCCTGAATTCCTGAATTGCCAGATTGAGATCGGGACCAAAGTCTGCGCCACTATCGCCGAGGCCCGCGAAGAGTTGAAACACCTGCGCGCCTGCATTGCGACACAGGCGGCCAAGTACAACCTCGCGCCGATCGCTGCCTCGTGTCATCCGTTCTCGGATTGGCGAAATCAGCGACACACTGACAAAGACCGCTACAACGCCCTGTCCAGCGATCTGGCCGGCGTGGTGCAGCGCATGTTGATCTGTGGGATGCATGTACATGTTGGCATTGACGCTCCGGACCGCCGCGTCGACCTGATGAACCAACTAAGTTACTTCCTGCCCCACCTGTTGGCGCTTAGCTGTTCATCGCCGTTTTGGCAGGGGCGCGATACTGGCTTGGACAGCTATCGCCTGACCGTGTTTGACAACCTGCCCCGCACCGGGCTGCCCCCGCAAATGACCAGCTTTGGAGAGTTTGAACGCGCGGTGCAGGTGCTGGTTGATCTGGGCGTCATTCAGGACTGTTCGAAAATCTGGTGGGATTTACGCCCATCGTCCAAATTCCCGACTATCGAGTCGCGCATCTGCGATGTCCAACCGCGCATGGAAGACGCGCTGACGCTTGCCGCGATGACGCAAGCACTGGCGCGGATGCTGTGGCGGTTGGCCGTTCGCAACCAACGCTGGCGCAGCTATGACCCGTTTCTTGTGTCAGAAAACCGTTGGCGCGCACAGCGCTATGGCGTGCGCGAAGGGCTGATTGATTTCGGCCTTGGCGAGGTAGTTGGCATGCCTGTACTGGTCGATGAATTACTGGAACTGGTCGCCGAGGACAGCGTGGCGCTTCAATCCGCTCACGAATTGGGCCGCGCCCGCGACATCGCTGCGAATGGCACCAGTGCCGACAGGCAACGCCACGTGATGGCAGATGCGATCAACGCCGGCCAAGACACCGCCAGCGCCCTGCGCGCCGTGGTGCGCCACCTGACCGAGGAGTTTCACGACGGCTTGTGAGTGCCCCGAAAACCGGCACAAGCCATAGATGGTGGGCTAAAGCCCACCTTACAGCGCCCCGCCGCTGGCCGTTATTCCGCCGCAACTTTGCGGGGCCGTAACATCGGTTTCAGATAGTGTCCCGTGTGGCTCTCGCTTACTTCGGCAACCTTTTCGGGCGGTCCGACAGCAACGATCTGCCCGCCGCCATCCCCCCCTTCGGGGCCGATGTCGATCAACCAGTCCGCGGTCTTGATCACATCGAGATTATGCTCGATCACAATCACCGTGTTGCCGGTTTCAACCAGTTCATGCAGGACTTCTAAAAGCTTGCGCACATCCTCAAAATGTAGACCCGTCGTGGGCTCATCCAGAATATACAATGTCCGCCCGGTCGAACGTTTGGCCAGTTCCTTGGACAGCTTGACGCGCTGCGCCTCACCGCCCGATAGCGTCGTGGCCTGTTGTCCCACCTTAATGTACCCCAGACCAACGCGCATCAACGCATCCATTTTCTCGCGGATGCTGGGCACAGCCTTGAAAAAGGTCTGCGCATCTTCAACCGTCATATCAAGAACGTCCGCTATGCTTTTGCCTTTAAACCTAATTTCCAGCGTCTCCCGGTTATAGCGCGCGCCCTGGCAGGTTTCGCAGGTCACATAAACATCCGGCAGAAAATGCATCTCGATCTTGATCACGCCATCGCCCTGGCAAGCCTCGCACCGACCACCTTTGACGTTAAAACTGAACCGGCCGGGTTTATATCCGCGCGCCTTGGATTCAGGCAAGCCTGCGAACCAATCGCGAATTGGGGTGAAGGCCCCGGTGTAAGTTGCTGGATTTGAACGCGGAGTCCGCCCGATAGGGCGCTGATCGATATCAATCACCTTATCCAGATGCTCTAGCCCTTTGATGGTCTCGCAGGGGGCCGGGGTTTGGCGCGCTCCGTTCAGGCGCATCGACGCCGTTTTGAACAGGGTCTCGATCGTCAGCGTCGACTTTCCACCGCCCGACACGCCCGTAACGCAGACAAATTTTCCCAACGGGAATTCCGCAGTCACTGATTTAAGATTATTCCCTGTCGCCTTGATAACCTTAATCTTTTTTCCATTCCCCTTGCGGCGTTTGGCTGGCACAGCGATCTCACGAACGCCGGACAGATATTGCCCGGTGATCGAGTTCTCGTCGGCGGCAACGACGGAGGGCACCCCGTGACTGACCACGCGTCCGCCATGCACGCCCGCGCCCGGTCCTATATCGAAAACGTAATCCGCCTCGCGGATCGCCTCTTCGTCGTGCTCTACAACGATCACTGTATTGCCCTGATCCCGCAGGTTCTTCAGCGTGCCCAGCAGACGATCATTGTCGCGTTGATGCAGACCGATCGACGGCTCGTCCAACACGTAAAGAACGCCGGTCAATCCGCTGCCAATTTGCGAAGCCAGCCGAATGCGTTGCGATTCCCCTCCCGACAGCGTGCCAGCATTACGGCTGAGCGTCAGATACTCCAGCCCGACGTTGTTCAAAAAGCCCAGCCTCTCGCGGATTTCCTTAAGGATGGCTCGGGCGATTTCGACCTTTTGATTGGTCAGATGGTTAGGGGCATCCTGTACCCATTCCAACGCTTCGCGAATAGACATCCGAACCACCTGCCCCACGTGCAGCAATTCATCCTTGCCACCATCCGCCGGGCCAATCTTGACCGCCAGCGCCTCGTCCCGCAAACGATATCCTTCGCAGGCGCCGCAGGGGCGGTTGTTCTGATAGCGTTCAAATTCTTCGCGCACCCAATTGCTGTCTGTCTCGCGATAGCGCCGCTCCATGTTCGGAATCACGCCCTCGAACACGCGGGTCACCTGATAAACGCGGCCGCCTTCGTCATATCGAAACGGGATTTCCTCTGTGCCGGACCCATACAAGAACACCTGCTGCACATGCGCATCCAGATCTTTCCATCGGGTATTCTGGTCAAACTCGTAATGCTTGGCGATGGCTTCGATGGTTTGCAGAAAATAGGGGCTTTTGCCTTTGCGCCACGGGGCCAGCGCGCCGTCATAAATCTTTAGGCTTTGATCTGGAACAACCAGCCGTTCATCAAAAAACAGCTCCATCCCCAGACCATCACAAACCGGGCATGCCCCGAAGGGTGCGTTGAACGAGAACAGGCGCGGTTCGATTTCCGGAATGGTAAAGCCACTAACCGGACACGCAAATTTTTCCGAAAACGTCAGGCGTTCGGGTTCGGCGTCTGTCGGAGCCGTTTCAAGGATTGCGATACCGTCGGCCAGATCCAGCGCGGTGCGCAGGCTGTCGGCCAGCCGCGTCTCCAACCCTTCGCGCACCACGATCCGATCAACGACCACATCAATGTCATGTCGGAATTTCTTGTCCAGCGTCGGCGGCTCGTCCAGCTCATAAAACTCGCCGTTGACCTTGACCCGCTGGAACCCAGTTTTGCGCAGTTCCAGAAATTCCTTGCGATATTCGCCCTTCCGGTCGCGTACGATCGGGGCCAGCAAATAGGCGCGCGTGCCTTCCTCCATCGCCATGATGCGATCAACCATATCCTGCACCTGCTGGGCCTCGATCGGCTTGCCGGTGGTGGGCGAATAGGGTGTCCCTGCCCGTGCAAATAACAAGCGCAGGTAGTCATAGATTTCCGTCACAGTGCCGACGGTCGAGCGAGGATTCTTGCTGGTGGTTTTTTGTTCGATACTGATCGCCGGAGACAGGCCGCTGATGTGATCCACGTCAGGTTTCTGCATCATATCAAGGAATTGACGGGCATAGGCCGACAGAGACTCGACATAGCGACGCTGCCCTTCAGCATAGATCGTGTCAAAAGCCAAACTAGACTTGCCCGACCCCGACAGGCCGGTGATCACCACCAGTTGATCGCGTGGAATATCCACGTCGATATTTTTCAGATTATGCTCGCGCGCGCCGCGCACTTCGATGTGTTTCTGTTCGGCCATGCAGGCATCCCCCGGATCAGTTCGCTACAAATAGGCGCTGTCGCCCGAGTCTCCAACTAAAATATGTGAACAAAGTGTGAACTGTGTATTTTCAGCGCAGTTTTGCGACCTATCCTGTCCTTGATGCAGCACAGATAAGGATTTGAAGGCGGCGGCCCATCCATCGAGCGCCCCCCATTCTATTTGCGCGCCAAAGCCCACGCACAAATCGGGAAATTGGGGTCGTTGGTCAGGTCGTCACGCTCGGGATCATAGACCGGGGGCCATGTGTCCTCCAGATTGCGCAGTGCGGCGTTTCGATTTCCCCATTGCTCGGCACGGATGTTTTCCTCGTCAAAACCGCACTCGATCAGCAAGTTTTTCAGCCCCCGCGCATTCCAGCGCGAACAATCAACCGGCGAGGCGTGATGGCGGATGAAAAATGGCACCGCCACCCAGAAATAGCCCCCCACGCGCAGCATGCGCAGAACATTCCGCGTGGCCCGGTATGGCCGTTCCAGATGTTCCCACACCTGATTGGCCATCACGATGTCGAATTTCCGGACCATCCCATCGTCATCCAGAAACGGGCCCTCGCAGATATCCTGCTTGGGATAGCGAAACCTCTCATAGCTGCGAAACGCAAAGCGTCGCCCGTGCTTACCCGAGATTTCGGCAGCTTCCATTTGATCGAGCGGCAATGCGTTCAACCACTCGCGCGTACTACGCTGCATAACGATGCGATTCAGGCTTGTCACAAAAGGCGATCCCCGGCCATTGGCCTACATATGGATAACGCGGCCATAGGCATCCAGCACGCTTTCGTGCATCATTTCGCTGAGGGTCGGATGCGGGAAAACCGTGTTCATCAGGTCTTCCTCGGTAGTTTCCAACTGACGCCCGACGACATACCCCTGAATAAGCTCGGTGACTTCGGCCCCGATCATATGTGCGCCCAGCAACTCGCCGGTTTTGGCATCAAACACGGTTTTCACCAGCCCCTCGGCCTCGCCCAGCGCAATCGCCTTGCCATTGCCGATGAAAGGAAAACGGCCCACTTTGACATCATAGCCCAGCTCTTTGGCCTTGGCTTCGGAATAGCCGACGCTGGCAACCTGAGGGTGGCAATAGGTACAGCCTGCGATGCTTTCGGGTTTGACCGGATGGGCGTGTTTGCCCGCGATCAAATCGGCAACCATCACACCTTCATGGCTGGCTTTATGTGCCAACCAAGGTGCGCCAGCGATGTCGCCAATCGCATAGAGACCATCCACGCCCGTGCGGCAGTATTCATCCGTAACTACATGTGTCCGGTCGATTTTCACACCCAGCGCCTCTAGCCCCAAGTTTTCAACATTGCCAACAATACCGACAGCGCTGATGACGGTATCGAACTCGTGCTGTTCGACCTTGCCGCCAGTTTCAATATGCGCGGTCACTTTGCCCTTGGCGCGGTCCAGCTTCTTGACCATCGCCTTTTGCATGATTTTCATGCCTTGCTTTTCAAACTGTTTCTTGGCGAATTTCGAGATTTCTTCGTCCTCGACGGGCAGCACCCGATCCATTACTTCGACCACGGTCGTATCCGCGCCCAAGGTATTGTAGAAGCTGGCAAACTCGATACCAATCGCGCCCGATCCAATGACCAACAGCTTTTTGGGCATGCGCACGGGCTGCAACGCGTGGCGATAGGTCCAGACCAGATCACCGTCGGCCTCCAAGCCAGGTAATTCACGCGCTCGCGCTCCGGTGGCCAATACGATGTTCTTCGCGCTCAGATCTTCGGTACCTTTGTCGGTACTCACACGAACACGGCCCCGACCGGGTAGCGTGGCCGCGCCCATGAACACGGTGATCTTGTTCTTCTTCATCAGGTGGCCAATTCCCCCCGACAATTGCCCCGCAACCCCGCGCGAGCGTTTGACCACCGCGTCCAGATCGTACCCGATATTGTCGGCCTTCAGCCCAAATTCCTTGGCCCGGTGCATCAAATGGAACACTTCCGAGCTGCGCAGCAACGCCTTGGTTGGAATGCATCCCCAGTTCAGGCAGATACCGCCCAGATTTTCACGCTCAACGATGGCCACACTCAGGCCCAATTGGGCACCACGGATGGCGGCAACATAGCCACCGGGGCCTGCGCCGATCACGATCAAGTCAAAGGATTTGGGGGCCATTATTCTCTCCGAATTTCGATTTAGTTTGATATTAAACTATCTACCAGCACCGTTCAATGCACGCCACATTCGCCACACCGTTTCACTGTGGCATGCAACCAAGCCAATGCGCAAACGACAAAACCGCTGCACCCTTGGCGCAGCGGCATGACAAAGTAGCCATCAATGACCGTGGTTTGTATCGACCTTGCCGATCAGGCCGCGTCCTGCAATTGCAGCTGGCGCAATGTATGGCCATAGCCCCCGGCTTGAACATAACTGTCTTCGGGCTGGGTCGAGGCGCGTTCCAGCGCCAGATTGCGATAGGGGAAGCGGCCAAATTGGCGGATCACTTCGCGGTGGGCACGCGCGTGAAACAAGGTGCTGGCCCCGCCTTCCGGCATGCGTTCACACACCAAACGGATACAACGCTCTTGATCGCATAGGTTTTCAGAATGCATCAGCGGCATGTAAAAGAACTGACGCGCGGGTTCCGCTATACGCAAATCCCATTTACGGCCGATGGCGGATTTTGCCGCCGCCAAAGCGTATTTATCCGTAACGAACGCATTGCCGTTTCCACGAAACATATTGCGCGGAAACTGATCCATCAAAAGAATATAGGCCAACGTGCCACTGGGATAGGTCAGCCACAGGCCCAGCGTGCCTTCGCGTGCCTTGTACCATGCGTCTTCGAACAGGTTTCGAACCTTCTGATCCAGTGCGTCCGAGGCTTCATACCATCCACCGGGACCAACATCGTCCAGCCAAAAACTCAATACGTCCTCAGGTGTCACCACAACCTTAGCTCCTTAATGCGCTCCGTGTTCGCAGCCTGTTCAGGATAGGTCCATTCCGCTCTGCTTTGACAGTCACGTATTGCTACAAACGCGTCATATCAATTCACATTGTCACTGCTTTCGGCCTCTTCGGCGTCTTCTTGCGCAACATCAATCGCATATTCCTGCGCATAGCTGACCGCCATAGGAGACGACGAGGGCATAACCGTTGCAAAACTGTCGGTGTCCTCAACCGATGGTGCAGACCGTTGTGTCATCCGATACCCCGCGTAAAGGGCCATTGCCGCCCCAAGCCCACCGATGAACAAAAAGAACCCGTGCGGCCCGATCACACCCATCATCCAGCCGGTAATCACAGGTCCGGCCACGGCCCCCAGTCCGTTGATGAACACCATACCCCCCGATGCCGCGGCCATGTCTTCGTGCTCGAGAAAGTCGCAGGTGTAAGCGATCAACAGCGAGTAAAGCGGATTCGACAATCCGCCTACCACAAAGGCCGAGACCAACAAGGCCGGGAACCATCCGCCCAAAACCATGCCGAACAGTGATCCAATCGACATGACAGCCGCCGAAATCATAATCAGCATCCGTCGATCCATACGATCCGACAGCCAGCCCAGCGGATATTGGACCAACAAGGCTCCGATATAGAACGCCGACACAAACATCGAAATTTGCCCCACGCTCAGCCCCGCGCGCGCGCCATATACCGCCGCCATGCCGAACTGGGCCGAGAAAATCCCCCCCAAAAGGAACATCCCCACACAGCCCAGCGGCGAAATCGTCATGATTTCACGCAAAGACATCGGTTTAGTCGTGTCAAACGCGGGCGTAGGGCTGATCGACAGCAAAATGGGCGCAAACGAGATGGAAATCAGAACCGATGGAATAATAAACAGGATAAACCCGCCCGGATCTGCCACCACCATCAAGCCTTGCGCCGATACGATGCCGATCATCTGCACGATCATGTATAGCGACAGCGCCTTGCCCCGGTTTTCGTTGCTGGCCGCGTTGTTCAGCCAAGATTCTGCCGTCACGTAAACGCCGGAAAAACAGAACCCGATCAAAATACGGCCCGCCCCCCAGATCCAAGGGTCCGTCAGCGACGGATAAAGCAGCATGACCGCAGAAATCATCGATCCGAGAGCGGCAAACACCCGCACATGCCCGACCCGTCGGATCATCTCGGGCGCCATGCGCGATCCGAACAGGAAGCCGACGAAATAGCCCGACATCACCAACGATATCTCAAGCGTCGAAAAACCTTCGATTTCGCCGCGCACCCCCAGCAACGTACCCTGCATGCCGTTTCCGACCTGCAGCAACATCATTCCCAGTAATAGCGCCCAGGCACTCGACAGGACTTTGATCATCGTGGAACTCCTTGGCTTGACCGCGAGTGTGGCCCGTCAGGTGCCGCGCTGTCCGTCTGTTTTGCGACGCAGTGGGCCCCGCCTGCGCCCCCGTGACAGCGTTTCAATCCGGGATCAACAGGGATGCGTCACCATAGCTGAAAAATCGGTACTTTTCCGCAACCGCATGCGTATAAATGCTGTGCAACGTGCCCTGCCCCATCAAGGCCGCGACCAACATCATCAATGTAGACTTTGGCAAATGGAAATTGGTCATCAGCGCGTCGGTGACATGGAATGTAAACCCGGGGTAGATGAAAATCTCTGTTTCGCCCTGCCACGGCGCAATCTGCCCTGTGGCCGCCGCCGCACTTTCGATCAGCCTCAGGGCAGTTGTACCAACCGGAACAATCCGCCCACCTGCCGCGCGGGTTTGAGCAATCTCGGACGCAGCTTGAGGCGTTACCTCGCCCCATTCAGCGTGCATTTTATGGGTCGTGACATCCTCGACCTTGACGGGCAGAAACGTGCCCGCGCCGACATGCAAGGTTACATGGGTGAAATCGACCCCCTGCGCGGTCAGCGCCGCCAACAATGCGTCATCAAAATGCAGAGACGCCGTGGGGGCCGCAACGGCCCCTGCGTGGCGGGCCCAAACGGTCTGATAGTCCTGCGCATCCTGTGCATCTGCAGCCCGACGCGCGGCGATATAGGGCGGCAACGGCATCGCGCCCGCCTGCGCCAGAGCCGCATCGAAATCATCGCCTGTCAGATTGAACCGCAACAAACCGTGGCCGTCGACCTTATCTTCCAACACCGCACTCAAAATATCCGAAAAGCGGACCTCCTCGCCAGGTTTCAGCTTTTTCAATGGCTTTACCATTGCACTCCAACAGCCGTTTGCGTGCGGCTCCAGCAATGTGACCTCGATCCGAGCCTCGGTGTGACCTTGCGCGCTTTGGCGATTGCGCAGACCGGACAGGCGCGCGGGGATGACCTTGGTGTCATTTAACACCAGACGGTCCCCCGGACGCAGCCACCGAGTCAGGTCTGACACACGTGCATCGGTGATGGCCCTGCCTTGCGCCACCAACAGGCGCGCCGAACTGCGCGGGCGCGCAGGCCGTGTTGCGATCAGCTCTTCTGGCAGGTCAAAATCAAAATCGCTCAACTGCATTTTCAGGGCCTCAACTGGTGTTAACGGAAATGGCGGCCTCTCAGGGGCGGCGGCGATTGTCAATCTGGCGCGGTGTCGTGACTTCAGTTTCAGGGGCGGGTGTAGGAGGTATTGTCGCCCCGGTTTCGCCGCGCGACACTTGCGCTGGTGGCGGGCGGCGAAACAGTTCACGGAACATCCCCGGTGTCAGCAGCGACAAAGGATTGACGTTGACCCGTGGTTTGGCTGCCGACCCTTTCAATGTATAGTTAAACCCAACCAGCCCTTCCCCCTGACGGGTCAGGATGCCACCGATCTGGTTCAGGACATAAATCGGACTGACCACACCCTGCATATCCATCCGCCCCTCATTCATAAAGTAATACCCATCCATGGATATCCCCATCGAGGCGCCGACGGCACTGCCGGAATACAGCGTGACCCGGTCCGGCGACAGGCGGAAACGCGCATCAATCTCGTTGAACTGAATCCCATGCCCCGACATTTGCTCTAATAGGCCGACAACACTCAACGAGCTGAGAAGAGCAGCCAGCGCGGGCGCATCCGTCAGCCAGACATCGCTGGCCTCAAGCTGGCCGTCATACGTGCCAGCCGCCTCGGTCGGCGACAGGATCAGGTCCATCGTGCCTCCGCGCGCACCTTTTAACAGCCCCGAAGATCCCAGAACCTGCCCGGCTGCCTGCGACTGAATGCGAAATGCACTGCGCCCGTTTTTGGGCACAACCCGTCCGGTAATCGGCGCGCCACCATTTACCCGCCCGGAAAAATTACCATCCGCCCCACGAGACGTGTCCAGCTGTGCGCGAAAATCAGTCAGCGCCAGCCCGTCCGAAATGGTCAGCCGGTCCAGCGCCAAATCCACGGGGCCACCCTGTTTCTGCCCTGCACCCTGCCCTGTTTCGCGCCCGCTGCTAAGCGTTGTCTGGCGCATATCCACAGTCCCGCCGCGCACTTCGACGCCCGGCGTCTGCCCTGCACCACGCCCAATCAGCGTCACTGGCGCGTCCAGCCATCCACCCACCTGCACGCGTTTAAATGTGGCACGGTCCAGTTGACCGTCAGCATGCAGGCTGACCGCACCACTGGCGCTTAATCCTGGGGCGGTCAGGGCAATCTGGTCAATCTGGGGCGGGGTATCCAGCCGCCCGCGCACCTTGAGTTCGCCGCGCGTCGCGGGGGCAAGGCTCCAATCCAGTTGCGGCAACGACAGGCCCAGACCGGCCAAGTCCGAGGTCAGCGAGAATTCGCCCTTGCCGTCCTTGGCCAAAGAAATGTCGATCTTGCCCTTGGCCTTGCCACTCAAACTGCCTTTGGGCAGGCCGACGCCGAATTCGTCCGCAAATGATTGGTTAATATCAACCGTGCCACTGACCCGGCTGGGCCCGCCATTTTGCGCCAGTGGTGCACGCCAGCTTCCGGAAAATGGCACATTGTCCAAACGGCCATCGCCGCGCACCTCCAACGTTTCGCTGTCAACGCTGACACGCAACGCGTCGCCTTGCAGAATACGCCCGGGGACAAGCGACGTACTGCGCATGTTCGACAACCTGCCTGAAATGGCAAAGTCCACATCCTCGGTCAGGAGGTTCTTTTTCAACGGAAATTCAAGAACACCATTCAACGCGGCCCGCCCCTCGGCCAATGTCACCGGGCGGCCTTGTTTCTTGAGAAACTCAAACGGTTCTTGATCCAACAACGAAAGGGCCGCTGTAATCTGAGACTCGACAGACAATAACACCTGCGCGGGCGGGTCAGGGTGCGTCACATCCGGCACCACAAAGCTGGTCCCCGCAATTGCGATTGCTCCGCCTTCAGGCGGTGTCACCTGCCCCTGATCCGCGCGGATCACAAACCTCTGATCATAGAGCGATGCATGCCCAGACGCGCCTTCGATCAGTGGCATCTGTTTCATGAACCGCGTCGATAACTGGTCATAGTCAAAACCCAAAAACAGGTCCGGGCGGTGTTTGGGGCGTGACCGCACAGCCAGTTGAATGTTACTCATTTGGCCAGAAACCACATTCTCACCTACCCATTTGCGGGTGTTGGGAACGGCCTTCTCTGGCCAAAGCTGCATCAGCCGATCACTGCCTAGCCCATCCATCCGACCATCCAGCGCCAAATCCCAACCTGTGTCCTCACCACGCAGTTCCCCCGTGAACACAAGGTTGCGCCCCTGATCCGAAAGGCTGAATTGCCCGACGCTAAGGCGGAATGGATCCAACACCAAACGCATATCCATGCGCGCACCGTCGATCTGGATGGGTTCAGGGTAAAGTTCAGCCGGATCAGCAACGATGTTGCGGATGCGGATCTGCGCCTGCAATTCGCGTGGCCAACCGTCCTCCAACCCAACCAGAAACGCCTTACCCTCGGCCTCGGCCGAGACCCACTGACTGTCCAAAGACAAGCTTTCAAATTCGATAGTTTGGGCCTTGGGGTCGTAGGTAAAATAACTGCGCGCCGCATCAAACGCGATGGGGGTCGTTGCCTCGGTTGGCTGCAATACGCCCTGCCCGATCTGCAAGGTTGCGTTCAGCGGTCCCAGCGCCCCCGCGCTGTCCACTCCGACACGCAGCGCGCCCGAAATCGGCGCATCCAGCGCCCCCAACCATGCCAACGCGGGTGATTGCAATGCCAGTTCAGCCGCAGGAACATCCTCGAAATTCACGCCGATTTCTGCCGCATCAACGCCTATCCGGCTGGCGTAACTGACTTCCAAAGAGGTCGCGTAGGACCGCTCGCCCAATAGAAAAAAGTCGCCACGAATGCTGAGGTCATCACCGGCCCGCGCAAGAGTGACTTGACCACCATCGACATTCCATGCGCGACCTGCCCGTGCATCCTCGAACCTGAGGGTCAAGTTATCGGCCTGGATATTGGTCAAAGCCGCCAATTCAGGGCGTTGAAGCGCTGTATCCAGCTGTTCGATCAACGTCTGCAGGCCAAGCGTTGTTTTTGGCCCCGCATCCACCTTGGCGCTAGGGCCCGCCCTTGTGGCATCGCTGAGGCGAACCCCAACTTGCCCTGCCCGTTCGCGCCGCACATTCAATTGCAGCCCGGACAATCGGATCGATCCGGGTTGAACTTCGCCGCGCAACAGCGGCTGCGGCGCAATTGTTCCGCCCAACTCGGAAAGCCGCGCCAATGGCACCCCGTCCGGCCCCCGCAACACAACGTTGCGCAAGGCTAGACGCGGTTGCCAACCTTTCTCGATGATCACCACCATGCGCCCGAGTTCAACCTGCACCGGGCCAGTCTGCTCATTGATCCGCTCGGTGATCCGTGCGCGCAGCCAATCCGGAACGACAATAGGTGTTCCCAAATAGGACAGGACCCACAATGTCGGGACGCCAGCCAAGACTGCCATGCTCAGCAATGACCACAGCCCGGCCTTACGCCGCCGCCGCTTGCGACCCTGCCGAATGGCATGCTCGTCAGGAGTCGCAGACGACAATTGAGGTGAGTCCGTACTCATATGTGGGTCAAACGGCCGGCACTGTCCGGTCCTGCGGTCTTGCGCGTGATAAGTTCAATCCTTGCCGCCATCCCTTGAGGCGCTTCATGTTACTGGTAAATCACGGCCTGATTATGAACTCCGAGCAACACGTATGTGTCATCGGCGTCATCGCATAATGCCGTGGTTCGACAATATGTCGATACGCTCTAATATAACACTCACATTTCCCTGACCAAGGACTGACCATGCTGGAAATCGCTGATATCGCCCCGGATTTCACCCTACCACGCGACGGAGACGGCGACATTACGCTGAGCGCGCTGAAAGGCGCGCCTGTCGTTTTGTTCTTTTACCCGCGCGACGACACCGCGGGGTGTACCAAGGAAGCGGTGGAGTTTACCGCACTCATTCCCGAATTTGAGGCAGCGGGCGTCAGGGTGTTTGGTATTTCCAAAGATTCAGTCGCCAAACATGACAAGTTTCGCACCAAGCATCAGTTGGGCATGGCCCTGCTGTCAGATGAGCATGGCTCGACCTGCGAAGATTATGGCGTTTGGAAAGAGAAAAGCATGTACGGCAAGACCTTTATGGGCATTGAGCGGACGACATATCTGATCGGAGCGGACGGACGGATCGCGCAGATCTGGCGTAAAGTCAAAGTGCCCGATCACGCGGCGGCTGTACTGACAGCGGCACGCGAACTGTAAATCCGATACGTAAGGTGCGCTTAAGCGCACCTTACGTTCGCGACAACAGAGCGGCCCCGAGACATTTCATCAGTCTGAAACTGCGACATTCGCGCGCATCAATCACCTCAAGGACCACGTCCAAGCCGTTGCATATCGGCAATAATTCGCCGTTTAGCGGATATACGCCATGATTCGAACACAGTAATCGTCAAAACAGTTGCCCATCCATAAAGCTGTGGGTAAGCAAATGACCAAGGTGCAGGCAGCTCACGCCAATACAAGCGCTACGCCCTAATGGGCCGGGACGGGACTAACTAAGGGATAGGGACACTTGCGCACACGTATCGCAATAAAAACACACGCCATCCTTGAGCGCCATTTCCCAGAGCGTCGGGTTTTTCTTCGTTCGGATACAGATACACGCTTCATCCGTTTGCGCCCTGCAACGCAACTTCTCGCGTTCACGGGTGCCTCAGCCATCGTAGCTTGGGCCATCATTGCAACCGCGATCCTACTGATGGACAGCATCGGTTCGGGCAACTTTCGCGAACAAGCTAAACGTGATCAACGCACATACGAGGCCCGTTTAAACGCCCTCAGCAGCGAGCGTGACACCCGGGCCCGCGAAGCCCTTGAGGCGCAAGAGCGCTTCAATTCGGCCTTGCAACAAATTTCGGTCATGCAATCCGAATTGCTGGCCTCCGAAACCCGGCGTCGCGAGATGGAAACCGGCATTGAGGTTATCCAGACCACCATGCGCGAACGCGAGGCCGCGCGCGATAAGGCCGAAACACTGACCGCCGCGATAGACAATTCCGGCGCACACGATTCGCTGGCCAACGAGGATTCCGCGGGCTCCAACACGCTGGACTTCCTGACCGCCGCCTTGGCCGACACAGCCGAAGAGCGCGACCAAATCACAGCCAACGCGCAAGATGCCATCCTTTATGCCGAAGAGATGCAGCATCAAATCCGCCTGATGCAGGATCAAAACGACGCAATCTTCCGTCAATTGGAAGACGCGATGACCATTTCGGTCGAGCCATTGGAAAAAATGTTCAGCGCCGCCGGGATGAACACGAAGTCCATGTTGAACACTGTACGGAAAGGCTATTCCGGACAGGGCGGCCCGTTGACTCCGCTAAGTTTTTCCACCCGCGGCGAAGACCCATCCCCTGATACGTTGCGCGCCAATCGCATCCTTAATCAGATGGATCGATTGAACCTGTACCGGATCGCCGCAGAGAAGGCGCCGTTTGACATACCGATCAAATCGGCCTTCCGGTTCACCTCGGGATTCGGCAAGCGCTGGGGCCGGATGCACAGCGGCACGGATTTCGCTGGCCCGCATGGAACTCCTATTTATGCCACCGCCGACGGCGTCGTCACACACGCTGGCTGGCAGTCCGGTTATGGGCGTTTGGTAAAGATCCAGCACGCCTTTGGAATCGAGACCCGGTACGCCCATCAATCCAAACTTCGCGTGAAGGTAGGCCAAAGGGTCTCGCGCGGCGATCGTATTGGTGATATGGGAAGCACTGGACGCTCAACCGGGACGCATCTACACTATGAGGTGCGGGTAAACGGCAAGGCCATTAACCCAATGATCTATATCAAGGCTGCGAGAGATGTTTTCTAAAAGCAAAATCAACGACCCAAGCCCCCGCCCAGATGCGGCAAAGCCCACCAGTGGTGACAAACCACTGGACGCACCAAAGCCTGCCGTCCCCTCGTCGGGCGGTGATTTTAAGGCTGCAGCGCCCAAGGCCAAGCCGCCAGCGTCGGTTCTTTCCTCCGATTTGCATATCACCGGCAACTTGAAAACCACCGGTGACATTCAAGTCGAAGGCGTGGTGGAAGGCGACATTCGCGCCCACCTGCTGACCATCGGCGAAACCGCCACGATCAAAGGCGAGATCATCGCAGATGACGTTGTGATCAACGGCCGAATCATTGGTCGCGTGCGTGGCTTGAAAGTGCGCCTGACATCTTCGGCACGTGTTGAAGGCGACATCATCCACAAAACAATCGCAATCGAGAGCGGTGCGCATTTCGAAGGTTCGGTCCAGCGTCAGGACGATCCTTTGACCCCCAAATCGAAAGCCAAGGCCGACGATCTTGAGGCAAAGCCCGCCAAGCCTAAAGAATAATCCGCCCTGTCATGTTTGACAGATCGGCTGTGAAACATCGCCCCGCTCGGTTATCCCCGTGCGGGGCGGTTTTCATTTCCGGACTGGCGTCATCTCTGGTTGGGACGCATCAAGGCCGGCGTAAGGCCTGAATAGATTCGAGCAAAAACCAAGAGGCTTGTTGTTTCCACCTCTTTATCGCTGGGCCATCGATGTCAGCCAATCAAGGCCATCAAACGGGTATTGATGCTTGAAGTGGATGACACCAGCCAACGGCCAACCCCACTGAACGCCACATACAACAAAGGCGCACCCATTGGCGCGCCTTTGTTGCCTAAGTCGCTAGCAAACGGTCTAGCCTGAAGTCAGGAACAGCCTTTGGTGCCGGCAGGGCAATGCGCGCGCGCGCTATAGCTGCGCTGTTTTTTGACATGTTTCACACGAACAGGGTGCTGCATGGCTTGCTGATAGCTGATGCTCTGGTTGGGCACACCACAGCAGATCGAACCATCTACTGTCACAGGCTGCAAGCCAGCGGGGCAGTAGTTTTCCTTGGATGGAACCGCGTAGGTCTTGGCGTCCTGCGCCAGCGTCGAAGTTGCTGTAAGAACCGCAAATGCGATCCCGGTGGCGAATGTTGGCAGAATGCGCATCGTATCCCTCATTATATGGTTGGCCAGAAGCCTTGCATTGGCACCTATGGTATAGAACCGGTGTCCTGTGTCAATTTTTTTGCTTATTTGGCTGCCCTAACGCCCGCAATGCGCTCCAGCCTTATCCGCCATTGCATGTTGCACTCCCTGCCCCCTTGGCGCAGAACCACACCCGCCCTATAAGGTGCGCATATGCTCGGCCATATCACAGCCAAAGGACCGCCAATGCGCAGCGCGACGATTACCCGCAAGACTGCCGAAACCGACATCAACGTTACACTGACGTTGGACGGCAACGGCAATTATGACAACCAGACGGGGGTCGGGTTTTTCGACCACATGCTGGATCAATTGGCGCGCCATGCGTTGATGGACATGTCGGTCCGTTGCTCGGGCGATCTGCATATCGATGACCACCACACAGTCGAGGACGTCGGCATCGCATTGGGTCAGGCATTGGCCGAGGCAATGGGAGACAAGCGTGGCATCCGCCGGTATGGTGCATGTTTGCTGGCGATGGACGATGCATTGGTGCGCAGCGCCCTTGACCTAAGCGGGCGGCCCTATCTGGTGTGGAACATGGACCTGCCCACGGCCAAGATCGGCACGTTCGACACCGAATTGGTGCGCGAGTTTTTTCAGGCCTTCACCACGCATTCCGGTATGACGCTGCATCTGGATGCACTGCATGGGATCAACAGCCACCACATGGCCGAGGCCGCATTCAAATCCGTCGCCCGCGCCCTGCGTGACGCGTTGGAAACTGACCCGCGCAAGGCCGATGCAATCCCGTCGACCAAAGGCAGCCTTTAGGCCTTCGGCGCGCCGAAGGCTGGCCGCCGACGTGATGAAGAATAATCGCAATATCAAAGCGGTGCGGGTTATTCCTGCCGCATCTCGCGACTTTCAATGAGGATTTGAACGCAATGGGCACGGTCATCGTCGATTACGAGAGCGGCAATCTCCACTCGGCCGAGAAGGCGTTTCAACGCATGGCCCGCGAGGGCGGGCACGGCCCCGTCACAGTGACTTCTGACCCTGATGTGATACGTCAGGCCGATCGTGTCGTGTTGCCTGGTGATGGCGCGTTCCCGGCCTGTCGAGAGGCCCTGTTTGACCATCGCGGCGTGTTTGAGGCCATCGACGAGGTCGTTCGCACCCATGGCCGCCCCTTTATGGGAATTTGCATCGGGATGCAGATGCTGGCCTCGCGCGGTCTGGAATACAGCGAGACCCCCGGCTTTGACTGGATCGGCGGGACAGTTGGCCCGATTGCCCCCAGTGATCCTACGCTAAAAGTCCCCCATATGGGATGGAACGATCTGGTTTTGCATGGCACGCACCCCGTTCTGGACGGCATCCAAACCGGAGATCATGCCTATTTCGTCCATTCCTATCAGTTTCGCGTGGACAACCCCGCCCATCTGCTGGCCCACGCCGAATACGGCGAGCCAGTCACGGCGGTGGTCGGGCGCGACACAATGATCGGCACCCAATTCCACCCCGAGAAAAGCCAGACAACCGGCCTGAGCATCATCGCCAATTTCCTACGCTGGGCACCCTGACATTGCCCTTCAGAAAAGCATAACCAGTTCGTCAAGCACCCGCCGCACACAACTGGCCTGCCTGAACGGGCTGGGGTCTAAATCTATGTTCAGCCGCACGATAATCGCGGCTGAACACCAACCGTGGACCGAAGCCCAACGCCGGATTAATGCGTTTTACTTGACCTTTTTCCAAGTCCCGCCCGTGCGGCAAATCCCCATGACGCAGCCGTTGACCGTGACCATGTCACCTCTTAGCACCAGCTTGGACTTGTAGGTTTTGCCCCGATCTGGCGAATAAACCTTGCCCGAATATTTGCCTCCACCATTGTTGACGGTGTCGGAAATAATTTGACGCCCGACGTTATTGCTGGCCATTTCTTTGCCTGCCGGATCAAAGGCTTTGATCAGTGTGCCGCACAGTTTCGCCCCGCATGGCGCGACCTTGATCAGCCCAGAATTACCGTTGTCGTCCTGTGCAGTGCGCCACGTCCCTTCCAAAGGGTCCGCCGCAGCGGCAATGCCTGCACTCAAAAACACGACCATCCCGGCCAGTAAAATTCGTTTCATCTTCATATCCTCCCTAAGCGTTCATAACCTCCGTAAACGCTGCGGCGATGGTGGCGCAATCAAGGCCTTTGGATCAACAATGACGTTGGGTCGCGTTGCAAATTCCGGGCCGCCGTGCTTTTAGGGCGCATAGGCCTATAGGAAAGCGAGACCCATGATCCTCTACCCCGCAATCGACCTCAAGGATGGACAGGCCGTGCGCCTTTTGCGCGGTGAAATGGACGCCGCGACCGTATTCAATGACGATCCCGCCGCGCAGGCCGAGGCCTTTGTCGCTGCGGGCTGTGAATGGCTGCATCTGGTGGATCTGAACGGCGCATTCGCGGGCACACCGGTTAACGCGGCCCCGGTCGAGGCGATCTTGAAGCGCTGCAAGGTGCCTGCTCAGCTTGGCGGCGGCATTCGCGATATGGCCACGATTGAACAATGGCTGGACAAGGGGCTGGCGCGCGTCATTCTGGGCACTGTGGCAGTCGAAAATCCGACGCTTGTGCGCGACGCGGCGCGCGCATTTCCCGGTCACGTGGCTGTGGGCATCGATGCACGCGGCGGTCGCGTGGCAACCAAAGGCTGGGCCGAGGAAACCGATGTCGAAGTGACCGATCTGGCACGTTCGTTTGAAGACGCAGGCGTGTCGGCCATCATCTATACCGATATCAATCGCGACGGCGCGATGCAGGGTCCGAATATCGACGCAACAGCGGCGTTGGCCCGCGCCGTCAGTATCCCGGTGATCGCGTCGGGCGGGGTCAGTTCGCTGGAAGATCTGATCGCCTTGCGCGATTGTGGAGCCGCACTGAACGGCGCCATATCGGGGCGTGCATTGTATGATGGTGCATTGGATTTGGGGGCCGCACTAACCGCGCTTAAGGATTAAGGCGCGGCAGATCGACATAAGGCAGGCTCACAGATATCCCCGACGGAAAGACCGGCACAACAGCACCCCGAATGCGTCTGAGGGTGCCGTTGCGCCCGACCTGTCCTACATACCCGATGCCTTGCCCGTCAATTTTGCCAATGCACCGGTCATCGTTTGCACATAAGCCGCATCCGCGGGCACGCCGCTAAGCCCCTCGAATGTCTTGGCCGGTGATTCGTAAGCCAACCAGACCTGACCGTCACCGTCGCGATAGACCAACACCTTCAAAGGCAGGAAGAGACCGGCCAGCGCATCGTCTTGCATCGCGGGCGTGCCTAGCTTGGGATTGCCAAAGATCAGCAGTTGCGATGGTGCCAGATCCTCTCCAACGGCTTTGGCGCCGCCCGCATGGTCAACCCGCGCAAAGACCTGGGCCCCTGCCCCGGTGACGGCCGCTTCCAAAGCATCCATGGTGCTGCTCACGTCGCCTGCCGCCTTTACCTGTGTAATGCCAGCGTCCCCGGCCACGCCAACACTCGCCATCACGCTGAGTGCTGCGGCTGCGATCCATGTTTTCATGTTCATCTCCTTTGCCTTAATCCACACCCATACTCTGGCATCTTGGTGCGAATGCCCATAAACAATCGCGTGACTCATGAAGGGCGCTGATCCCATGTTGAAAACCCGAATTATTCCCTGCCTCGACGTGGCCGATGGCCGCGTCGTCAAAGGCGTGAATTTCGTTGACCTGCGCGATGCGGGCGATCCGGTCGATGCGGCCCGCGCTTATGACGCTGCTGGCGCGGATGAGCTGTGTTTTCTGGACATTCATGCCACGCATGAAAATCGTGGCACCATGTTTGACGTCGTCCGCCGAACGGCCGAACAATGCTATATCCCTCTGACGGTGGGCGGCGGCGTGCGCACGCCCGCAGACGTACGCGCCCTGCTGCTGGCGGGGGCCGACAAGGTCAGCTTTAATTCAGCTGCCGTCGCCGACCCAGAGGTGGTGGCCGCCGCATCTGCGCAGTTTGGCAGCCAATGCATCGTTGTGGCGATAGACGCCAAGACAGTCAGCCCCGGCAAGTGGGAGATTTTCACCCACGGCGGGCGCAAGCCCACCGGAATTGACGCGGTAGAATTTGCTCAACTGGTTGCCGCCAAGGGTGCTGGTGAAATCCTGCTGACCTCAATGGATCGCGACGGAACGCGGGCCGGGTTCAACCTGCCGCTGACACGAGCAATCTCGGATGCTGTGGACGTACCGGTGATTGCCTCTGGCGGGGTGGGTACATTGGATCATTTGGTTGATGGAGTGCTGCAAGGCGGGGCCAGCGCGGTACTGGCTGCATCAATCTTTCACTTTGGCGACTATACGATTGCCGAAGCCAAACAGCATATGGCCGCCGCGGGTATTCCCATGAGAACAGGACGCTAAAGACCGATGACGCAGGAATCGTGCATGACACTCGATGATCTGGCAGGCATCATTGCCGCCCGCGCCGATGGCGACCCATCCAGCAGCTGGACCGCCAAGCTATTGGCCCTAGGCCCGGAAAAATGCGCCGAGAAATTCGGCGAAGAAGCTATTGAAGCCATAATTGAGGCGGTCAAGGGCGATCAAGATGCCCTCACCAGCGAGGCCGCCGATGTTTTATTTCACCTGTTGGTGATGTTGCAATCGCGCAATGTGCCATTGGCCGATGTCATGGCCGAACTGGCCCGCCGTCAGGGTCAATCCGGACTGGCCGAAAAGGCCGCGCGCAAGGGGTCTGCCAAATGATCCGTCATATCGTGTTTTTCTCTGCCGCGCCGGGCGTGGATGTCGAGACAGTCCGCAAAGGCCTGATGATGCTGGCGGAAATCCCCCATTCCAAGCATTTCGAAGTGGGGCGCAACCTGCAAACCGATGTGATCAGCCCGGATGCGCCCGATCTGGTGGTGTATGCCGAATTTGAGGACGAGGCCGCTTTGGCCGCGTTCAAGGCCCATCCGACATATCCGGCCTGCACGGCCCATGTGCGCCCGATGCGTGAAATGCGAATCGCAGCGGATTATCACACCGACGACTGAAACCGATGGATATCACCCCGCGCCACGAACGAGGCCGCCCCCTTTCGGGGCGGGCCCGGACCGCGCGATTTCCGTCGAACCGCTAAAGTTTTGAGCTGATGACGCCGGTGTTAAAGCCGCCCATGCGCAATTCGCCAAACAGACGCTGGTATTCGATCTTGGGACACCGGTTCATGATCACATCTACACCGCGCGCACGTGCGCTGGCCGCTGCGCCTTCATGCACCACACCAATCTGCATCCAGATCGTCCCGAGGTCGGGAAATTGCGTCAAAGCTTCGTCCACAATCGGGGGCACATGCTCGGAGCGGCGGAAAATATCCACCATATCCACCCCGCCCTCGATATCGCTTAGTGAGGCAACAACCTGCTGACCAAACAGCATCTGCCCTGCGTGACCCGGATTGACCGGCACCACCTGAAAGCCCTTAAGCGCCAGATAGCGCGCCACATAATAGCTGGGACGTACCGGATTCATCGATACCCCCACCACCGCCACGCGGCGCGTGCGGGTCAAGATGTCTTTCAGTACAGCATCGGAATAGTGTTCAGTCATACCACGTGGATACAGCCTTTTCACATCAAGCTGAACACCAGAACAGTCTCCAAAGCGACAAAGTTATCAAAACGCGTTGATGGCCTGCTGACAGGTTCGGTCATTGCCTTATGCCATGGTCATTCAAGGACAAACCTTGGAGAGCGACATGACCATACTTCAAACAGGGCTCGAAACCGATGCAATCATCATGCAGCCGGTTTGGCAACTTGCGTTCATTGCCCCCGCACCAGACGTAGACAGAATCTTTGACGCCATTCTTGCTGTCTCGACGCTAGAACACGGTAAGACAGATCAAAACGGGTATCTTAGCCGTGACGGCGTAGAGTATTACCGCCCGCAAGAAGGCACCCCCACCGGAGCCGAGCAGGGAATACGCCACAGGCCGAACGTTGACGACATGCGGATCTGCATCCCGCGCGACACGCAGCTGTTGAAAGATGTCATTCAGGCCATCTATCAAAGCCACAGCTATTACGAGCCAGTCATCATAGTAACCGAAGCCTTGCGAAGCCTGTGCAAGGGTTTGGACGATTCTGACAATCCCAATCGCTGGTGGAACACCACCGGAGACTGGAAAACCGACTAGTTGGCGCAAGTTACCTCACACCCGCCTATACGCATGGGATGGCACAAAAAAACGCCCGAAGGGGGACCTTCGGGCGCCAGTGCGGAACGAGGGACAGTGAATTAAAGCACCGGAGTTCCAGACCGGCGCCTCTGCTCATAGAGATAGGTAGCCAGCCCAGCGTATAAAGAGGATGTAATAGATGCGTGAACGCCGGGGCCGTTTTTGTAACAATTCACGGCGATTTCCCGCCGATCAAGCGGATGCTTACGCCTGCCCAAACACGTCCGAGATTCGGGAAAGACCACGTTCAATCGAAAACATCCTCGACGACATCCCAGATTTCTTCGAACACCTTTTTCATCAAGCCTCGGCGCGGCTTACGCCGCTTGGATGGGCGATGCGGTGCCGGTTCGGGTGCAGTATCGCGGCGGGGTGCCTTGCGCGGCTTGCTCATCTTGCGCGGGGTTGCGGCGCGGCGTTCAGGTTTGCCCGTGGTGGACGTCTCCTGCGCCGGGTGAGCACGGGCCGGAATGGCCTTCATGTTGTGCAATGGCGCACCACAGGCCGCGCAGGACAGCTCGTGGCGGCCTTCTGACCGCATCACCAGTGCGGCGCGCGTACCGCAATAACAACATGTCGCAATCTTATGCATCACGCCCGCCCTGTTTGCCCCGGCTCAGTCCCGGCCCTGACTAGCATATAGGGCGACAGCCGCCGCATTTGAGACGTTGAGCGATCCAAAAGCACCAAAATAGCGAATTTTGACCAATTGGTCGCAGGTCTCGCGGGTCTTTTGGCGCAATCCTGGCCCTTCGGCCCCCAACACCAGAGCAACAGGACGATCCCGCCGCCCCTCAACAGCGGTTTCGATATCCACCTCGGCCTCGCCATCCAGTCCCAGCACCAGATAACCCATACGTTGAAGTTGCTGAATGGCATCCGACAGGTTGCGCACCTGCACATAAGGCTGCCGTTCAAGTGCCCCACTGGCTGTTTTCGCCAATGCCCCGGTTTCCGGCGCACTGTGGTGACGCGGCGCAACAACGGCGCATGCACCGAATACCTCGGCCGAGCGTAGAATCGCCCCCACGTTATGTGGATCCGTCACCCGGTCCAACAAGACGATACGTGGCGGACGCAGCCCGTCACCCAAAGCCAGCGTTTCCAAATCACCCCAATCCAGCGGTTTGACCTCTAACGCCGCCCCCTGATGGACCGATCCCGGATCCAGAGGCGCCGAGAATCGGCGGGCATCTACGACCTCGGGGGTGATTCCCGCCTCGGCAATCGCCTCGGCCAGTTTTGTCTGAGCATTCAGCGTAACGATCAACCGCAACTTTTCTCGCGCCGGGTTAAGTAGCGCGTCGCGAACCGCATGCAGGCCAAACATCCAAACCGTTTGCGCCGCCATGGCCTTTTTGGCCTGTTCTTTGTCAATCACCCACTGGGGCTTTTTAACCGTCATTTTCGTCCCCTATCCTGAGCCGCGCAGAATGCGCCGTCGACCAGAGCGGTGCAAGGCATTTTCGGGTTGACGGGTGGCCAGTGCACTAGTAATCAGCCCCTCACATCAGGACGTTGTCCAGATGTAGTGGGCGACAGGCCGCAAGGTGTGGCAGGGGACTGTAACTCCCTCGCGGAGACGCACGCCTGGTTCGATTCCAGGGTCGCCCACCACTTTTCATTTTACCAAAACCAATCCAATTTTGCGAGGCGCGGGCCAAATGCGACAGCGCAGGCGTGCGCAGACTAGGCGTCACATGAATGCGCTGGAAGCGGCATGACGCCAGTGAAACAGCAAGTTTTGCGCACTGCGCTTTAACCAATCGGCTCTGCGATCAGTAAACATGCGCCCAGCACCTTACGCGTATCGTCATAGACGTTGGGGCGTTCGCCGCGCCAACGGGTGTAGAGACGGCAACTGGGCTGGCGCCCCCGCTCCATTTCACCAATGGCAGTACGCACTTCGGCCCCTATCCGGCCAAGCCGCAGGCGGAAATTATTGTGATAAGTTGCGCGGTGGCGGGCCTCCATGCGCAGATGAAACAGCGAGCTGCGCGCGCGCGGCGCAATCTGCATTGTGTCGATGGCAGAATGAGCCTGTGCGTCCCACACCGCAGCTGCGCGTCGAAAATACGCTGTGGCGCGGTCTGCGCGCCCCGCGTGGCGTGCCAAAACGCCAAGATTCGCCTGTACGGTTGCCTGGCGCAGGTCGCTGCGACCAAACCACAGTTTTGCCACCCAGTAGGCGCGCCGGAAAAACCGGGCGGCACGGGGTACATCACCGCTGACCCACGCGGCATTGGCATCTTCCATCAACTTTTCCCACAGGATATCTGACTGCCGCCAACCCGCCTGAAGCGCGATCCGCGACTGCGCCGAGGTGGGATCAAATCCCCAGATACGCGGCGCGAACATGTTCGTTGTCGTGAAGCTCATCTGCGGGCCCCTCCAGTGCAAGATTTCCGGTCTCCAGAACATAGGCGTGATTGGCCAGTTCCAGCGCCAGTTCAGCGTTTTGTTCCACCAGCACAACAGACAGGCCCTGTGCGTTGATTTCCTCGATGATGACGGCAATCTCTTCAACGATGACAGGTGCCAAGCCCATTGAAGGCTCATCCATCAACAGCAGCTTAGGCGCGCTCATCAAAGCGCGCCCAATTGCCAGCATCTGCTGTTCGCCGCCCGACATTGTCTTGGCCAATTGGCGGCGGCGTTCACGCAGGCGAACAAAGCGTTGAAACACCTTTTCCAGATCGTTTTCCACACCGTCCTTGTCGCGACGCAAAAACGCCCCGGTGCGCAGGTTTTCCTCGACTGTCATGTCGGGAAAAACGCGACGGCCTTCGGGGACATGGGCCATGCCTTTGGCGACGATCCGGTCCGAGGTTAGCCCGTCAATGCGGCTGCCGTCAAAATGGATTTCGCCCCCAGCCAAAGGAACCATGCCTGACATAGCGCGCAAAATGCTGGTTTTGCCCGCGCCATTGCCGCCGATGATCGTCACAATGCCCCCTTCAGGCACATTCAATGACAGGTTGCGCACGGCGGACACCTTGCCGTAGCTGATCGAAATGTCCTTCATCTCAAGCAACATGGCGTGCGCCTCCCAGATAGGCCTCAATCACCGCAGGGTGATTACGGATTTCCTTGGGTCCACCTTCGGCCAGAAACTTGCCAAAGCTCATACAGGTGATCTTGTCGCACAGCCCCATGATGGCCTGCATGTCATGTTCGACCAACAAAATAGTGATGCCGTTGTCACGCAGTTTGCGCATCAGTTCCATCATCTGGCGGGTTTCCTCGGGGTTCATGCCGGTAAACGGTTCGTCCAGCAGCATAACATCGGGATGACTGGCATAGGCCACCGCCATACCCAGCGCGCGCTGATGTCCGTGGCTCAGATCTCCGGCCAGATCATCTTTTAGGTGGTCTAGTCCAAAGAATTCCAACGCCTCACTGGCACGGGCGCGCGCACCTTCGCGGTCTTCCTTGTCCCAACCAATGATGGCAGCAAAGATATTGGGGCGGAACGGCATGTGCGTGCCGACCAACGCATTGTCCATGACACTCAGTTCCGCAAACAAAGTCGAGTGCTGAAACGTTCGTACAACGCCGCGCCGTGCCACCTCGTGCATTTTCAACCCCGAGATATCTTCGCCGCGCAAACGTACCTGCCCGGATGTGGGAGTGTAAAACCCCGAGATCATATTGAACGTCGTGGTTTTGCCCGCCCCGTTAGGGCCGATCAATCCATGGATTTCACCATGCTCCACCTTGAAACTCAGGCCATCCACGGCCGTCAGGCCACCGAACCGCATGGTCAGGTTGTCGACTTCCAAAAATGTAGTCATGTCTTGGCCCTCCGGCTGATTATCCGTTGTACGACGCTTTCAAGGCCCTTTGGCATGAACAGGATCGACAGGATCATAATCGCGCCATAGATCAGCGGGCGCATCTGTTCGAATCCCAATTCGCGCAGCACAATTTCGTTCAGCACGGTCAAGACGATACAGCCCAGAATGGGGCCGTAAAACGTGCCCGTACCGCCGACAATGGCCCATGTCAGCACAAACACCATCACCTCGACATCAAAGCTGTTGGGGTTGATCGTACCAATGTAATGCGCCAGAAGCGCGCCCGCGATCCCGGCGAAACCACTGGAAATGGCGAAGGCAAGCGTCCGATAGGCGCGCAGGTTTACCCCCGACGCTTCGGCCAGTTTGTCCTGCCAATGCACCGCATGGAATGTCAGGCCAACCGGGCTGCGTTCAATCCGCCACAAGATCCACAGGCAAGCGGCGACGATCATAGCCGACAGATAGTAATAGCTGATCGGCTCAAAAAAATCGAAGTCATAAATGCCGATGGAAAAGTCGGGCATTGGATCAATACCCTTGATCCCCTTGGCCCCACCGAACGGATCGCGAAAGCGCTTCCACAGCAGCCGGATGATCTCGCCCGCGGCAAAGCTGCCAATCAGGAAGTAAAACCCTTTCATGCGAAACAGCGGAAAGGACAGCAGCACCGCAAGCAACGCAGCAACAATGCCGCCCAGCAAGATTGAAACGGGCACATAGAGTCCCAGCTCTTTCGAGAAAAGGGCGCTGGCATAGGCCCCTACCCCCATGATCACGACATGACCCAGCGACCATTCCCCCGTCAACGTCAGCAAACGGTAAGAAGACACCAGCAGAATGTTGATGGTCAGAAAGACCAGAATTTCCTGTTGTGAGAAACTCAGGAAATGCGGAAGGGTAATCAGCGCGGCGGCACCGACGATGAATATCAGTAAATTACGCACGATCCGCACTCCCGAACAGGCCCGTGGGTTTTACGATCAACACCAGCAGCATCAACGATAGCCCAGTGATATCCGCCACAACCCCGTCAAAGAACGTCGTCACGAACGTGTGCACGATGGCATAGACCACCGAGGCAATAACCGCCCCTTCCAGCGACCCAACACCGCCCACGATGATCACGATAAAGGCCGTCACGATGACCGAATGGCCCATATGCGGATTAACGGACACAAGCGGTGCTGTCAGAGCGCCCGCGATTCCGGCCAATCCAGCCCCGATGAACATGGCAATCCGCGCAGTCTGTTTGATGGATATCCCTTGCAGGGCCGCCGCCTCGGGGTCTTGGGCCGCAGCCCGCAAAGCCCAACCAAAGCGCGTCTTCTTTAGGAAGACCCACAGCACCGTCAACAGCACCACAGCCGCGATGATCACATACAGGCGCGACAGCGGCAGACGCACCCGTTCGGAAAACTCGATCACATGTTGGGTAACGGGGGGAATATGTTCCATCCGGACCCCAAATCCCATGCTGGCCAACGCCTGCATGATCATCAAGAACCCTATTGAGGCCACCAAACCGCCCAGCGGATTGTCCTTTAGGGGACGAAACAGCGCCCTCTCCATCAACAACCCCAGACACCCGACAAACAACAGCCCGACGGCCACGGCCACCATGAAAGGCAATTGGAAATCGGAATAGATCAAGACGACGCTATACGCGCCGGCCATGTAAAGTTCACCATGCGCAAAATTGATCACGCCCATCACGCCGAAAATCAGCACAAGGCCGACAGCGATCAGCGAGATATAACTCGCAGCGTAAACAGCATTCAGGCCAGTCTGGGCGAGAAGGTCCATAGTCATACATCTCAAATAATTGGGTGGTAAGGCGGCACAGGAGTATGTGCCGCCATTCGTGGCGTTCATGACGTGGCATGTCCGATTTGGCCTGCAGGCACGCCAGTATGCGGTTCATGCGCAAGACCTGTTCATCACAGGGCATTGCAGGGTAGCGCATGGCGACACCCCGTCATGCTGTCTTAGCTGCGTTGATCCCACATCTGGTCATAGGCCTTCATGTGTTTGATCAACAAATCACCGTGCTTGTCATACCAAGCGGGCATGTTGCGGAATTCCTTGATCGTGGCCTTGCCGCTCTCAATCGCCACGACGGGCCAATCGCCGACCAGCGCGTTATCGATTCCGAACAGATCCTTGCCCCACCAATCCGCATCACCAAAGGCGTGTTTGCCCTTGCCGTCCTTCATGGCGGTAATAACGGCGTCCGGCTCGGCCGAGCCGGCCTTTTCGGCAGCGGCCTTCCACAGGTCCATGATCGAGGCGTATTCCCAGCTGACCGCGCCCCACTGACCGGGGAATTTTTCGTTGTATTCGGCAAAGAACCCGTTGGGATCGTCAAAGTTGATCTGATCCGAGTTCAGCGCCGGATCATCGAAATCCGGGAAGTTGAAGATGAAACCTTCCATGAATTCCTCAGACGTTTTCGCGATCATCTGGTCGTAAAAATCAGCGGTGGCTGAAATGATCTGGCCTTTGAATCCTTGCTGAAACAGCTGTTCCGCGATCGGGTGGACATAGTCGGAATAGCAGGTGTCTAGGCAAACGATATCAGGGTTACCCGAGATCAGGCGCGTGACGACCGGCGCGAAATCGGTAGTGGCCGGGTCAAACAACAGGGGTTCGTCCAGCATTTCAATCCCAGCGGCCTCAAACGCGGCTAAATAGGTCGCGACCGATGGCAGGCCCAATGCGTCGTCCTGCGCGCACATCACGGCGGTTTTCAATTCGGGCTTGTTCTCGGCCAGCCATTCGACACCGGTGACCACATAAACAGGATGCACCTCGGTCGGGGCGATCAATGTTGTTGTGTCAGGGCTAAGGTCCGACGGCAGCAGGGTCGAGAACAACATGCCGGTCTTGTCGGCGACCGGTTGGACCCCCGGCCACGTGTCTCCGCCCAACATCATGATAAAGCTGACGCCATCTTCGCGGATCAATTTCGTCGCACCGGTGCGCGCCTTGGCCGGGTCGTATTCGTTATCATAGGCGACAAACTCGACCATGTAATTGCCGTCGGCCAATTTGACCCCGCCAGCGGCGTTTACGCGCTCGGCCCAAATTTCGCACCCGTCCAGACCCGGCTTGCCCCAAGCTGCGACAGCGCCCGTTAGCGGCGCGAGAAAGCCGATTTTGATGACCTTGTCAGCGGCCAGAGATGCACGCGGCAACGCACCGACGGCGGTGGCAGCCGCTGTCGAACGTAGAAACGTCCGGCGGGTTAGACCCGTTTTGGCAATCTTGGATAACATATCATATCTCCCTATTGGCCCACCCGTTGACCGGGGGGATGCTTTATTCAGGACCAATCGCCGCGGGACACCACACACCCTTCACAAAACAGGACCAGTTCGCGCAAATTGGTTTGCCCTTGGTCCAAAAGCTAACAGACATCCGCCATTCCGCAAAGAAATTCGGTTCCTTTTGACGATATTTTGGTCGATTTGGTCTGCATCTGGTTCAGACCAAAGTACCAATTCGTTCAAAATTAGCTTTGCATTCCGCCAGTTACACCCATTGGCGGGTCCACTTGGTTGGGCTAAGATGAACCTGCCATTTTTTTGCCCATTGGTCTATATTTGGCTCATCTTTGGGGGTTAACGCCCTCTTGGACGGGCAGTGCACCCTCTCTTACGGAGTGAAAATGACTCACCAGATCGACGACGACATCACACTCGCCCCTGTTCAGCCGGTCGGTGCAACTGTGCAAATTGTGGTCGACACACTGTTTGCCCGCATCAAATCGGACGAGTATCCGCTGGACACGCGCATGCCCTCGGAACGCACCTTAGCATCTGAACTGGGTGTCGCACGCAACACGGTGCGCGAGGCGCTGGACGTTCTGGAGACCCACAACGTCATTCGCCGCCGCGCCGGATCGGGCAGCTTTGTCACCTATCGATCGAACACCCCGCGCAGCGCCCCTGCCGACACTGTTGCGGACGATACCAGCCCTTTGGATCATCTGGTGGTGCGCGGCATTCTGGAACCTGAAATCGTGCGTCTGGCGGTGATCAACATGACCCCCCGCCTGATCGCGGCCCTGTCCGAAACCCTATCCCAGATAGAAGCCATCCAAACCGACGTGGATGGCTTCATCGAACTGGAAGACAAACTTTATACCCAGATTGCCGAAGGCACAGGCAACCCCCTTTTGGCATCGTGTTATCAACTGGCCCTCACCACGTATCGTCAGAGTTTCCGCACCAAATTGCGCCGCCGTTCCCTGACGCCCAAACGCTTGCAGGACTATCAGAAGCGCTACAATACACTGTTCAACGCCATCGCGTCCCGCGACGTAGCTTCTGCCGTAGAGTTCATCAAATTGCATCTGGTCGAAGAGCAGCAACTGTTGATGCAAGATATCTAAGGTGAGGCATCAGACGTCGATATTGCGCGCGCCCAAGGCCGGGCTTTGACGGGTGCGCCCCAAACGTTGATCCCACATCTGTCCCAAATCTTGCATTTCGGCCTTTAACAGCCCGCTATGGGTGGCCAACCACTTGGGCACCGATCCAAATTCCACAATCCGCGCCTTGCCTTTTTGCATCGTGACCACAGGCCAATCCCCGACCAACGCATTGTCGATCCCAAAGAAATCCTGCCCCCACCATTCGGCGGGGCCAAACGCATGCGTTACCTGCCCCAGTTGTTTCATGGCTGCCAGAACAGACATCGGGCGCACGGTGTCGGCCTTTTCCACCGCCGCATGCCAGATATCCAGAATGGCAGCATATTCCCAGCTGACCGCGCTCCAGCTGCCCGGAAAGCGCAGGTTATATTCCTTGTAAAACGCATTGGGTTGGTTGAAAAAGAACGCCTTTTCGCGCAACGCCGGGTCGTCAAAGTCCGGGAATTGGAACACCAACCCATCCATGAACTCTGCGCTGGTACGGGCCATCAACACATCATATTGATCCAGCGTACATGACAGGATTTGCCCTTGGTAACCTTGCCCATAGGCGTATTCCGTCATCGCATGAACCATCGGCGTATAGCTGGTACACCAGCACAGGATATCCGGGTTCTGATCCAGCATCGGTTGAACAATTTGCGCCACATCGCCACCCTCGGCGGGGTATTGCACCTCTTTGACCGCAGTGATCCCTGCGGCCTTGAACGCGGCACGATAAGTCGCCAGTGATGGCAGGCCCATCCCGTCGGATTGCGCGCACATTGCCACGGTTTTCAGGTCAGGTCGGGTGCGCGCCAACCAGTCTACCCCGGTGACAACATAGATCGGGTGCACCTCGCTGGGGGCAATGACATATGGCGTATCCGGCGACAGGTCGCTGGGCAGCAACGTCGATGTCAGGATACGGCGGCTTCGTAAAAAATCGCCTACGGCGGCAAAGCTATCCCCGCCCAGCATCATCATCAGTTGGATGTCATGGGCCTGAACCAGATGCTGCGCACCCTTCCGGGCTTCGGCGGGATCACCGCCGCAATCATAAGCGTGAATCGAAATCGGATATCGACGCCCACCGATCAAGAGCCCCCCCGCGCGATTCAGCCAATCCTCCCAGATGCGGCACCCATTCAGCCCCGGTAATCCCCAGGATTCAACCTGCCCTGAAAGCGGAGCAAGAAATCCAATATCAACGGTTTTCGCCATTCCGACCGACAGACGGGGCATGGCACCTGTCACGGCCAGCCGCTGTGCAAAACTTGAAGTATCCATGCTGCCTTTTATACCCGGTTTGCGCTCGGCCAAGACATAAAATCAAGGACCGGACAGTTTCGAGTGACGGAATTGGTCTAAAAATGGCTCATCCGGTTGCTGAACACTGTACCAAAATCAGATTTTGGAGCAAGGAAGCGCACAACACGGCCTCACCCACTGACGACACCAAGCCCCTTCAGCCGCGCCCAAGACAACCCCAAGGCGAAGTCAGCCTAGTTGTCCATCTTCAGCGCCGAAATAAACGCCTCTTGTGGGATGTCGACCTTGCCGAACTGACGCATTTTCTTTTTACCCGCTTTCTGCTTTTCCAGCAGCTTTTTCTTGCGGGTCGCGTCGCCGCCGTAGCATTTGGCCGTCACATCTTTGCGCATTGCAGACAGGGTTTCACGCGCAATGACCTTGCCGCCGATAGCGGCCTGAATCGGAATCTTGAACATGTGGCGCGGGATCAGGTCTTTGAGTTTTTCAACCATGGCCCGGCCCCGCATTTCGGCACGGTCGCGGTGTACCATCATCGACAAGGCATCGACCGGTTCGTCATTCACAAGGATAGACATCTTGACCAGATTGTCTTCGCGATAGCCGGTCATCTGATAGTCGAACGACGCATAGCCCTTGGTCACCGATTTCAAACGGTCGTAGAAGTCAAACACCACCTCGTTCAAGGGCAGATCATAGACGACCATTGCGCGGCTGCCCGCATAGGTCAGATCCATTTGAATGCCGCGCCGGTCCTGGCACAGTTTCAAAACATCACCCAGATACTCATCAGGCACCAGAATCGTCGCTTTGATGCGCGGCTCTTCCAGATGGTCGACCGTGCTCATGTCAGGCATATCGGCGGGGTTATGAAGGGGGGCCATTGTGCCATCCTTCATGTAGATGTTGTAAATCACCGAAGGCGCAGTGGTGATCAGCTCGATGTTATACTCGCGCTCGACGCGGTCGCGGATGACTTCAAGGTGCAACAGCCCCAAGAACCCACAACGAAAGCCGAAACCAAGCGCGGCTGATGTTTCCATCTCATAGCTAAATGAGGCGTCGTTCAGCGCCAGCTTTTCAATCGCATCGCGCAGGTCTTCGAATTCAGCTGAATCGACAGGGAACAACCCACAAAACACCACCGGAACCGAAGGTTTGAACCCCGGCAGTGGCGCCGCACAGGGCGCTTTGTCCAAGGTGATCGTGTCCCCGACCTTGGTATCGCGGACTTGTTTGATGGATGCGGTGATAAACCCGATCTCACCGGGGCCCAGCCCGTCAACGACAGTCATCGCAGGGCGAAACACGCCGATGCGTTCGACCTGATGCACGGACCCGTTTTGCATCATGCGTACGCGGTCCCCCTTTTTCAGGTAACCGTCCATAATGCGCACCAGAACGATCACGCCCAGATAGGCGTCATACCAGCTGTCCACCAACATCGCCTTAAGCGGTGCATCCCGATCACCTTTGGGGGCGGGCAGATGGGTGATGATTGCTTCGAGGGTTTCGGTGATCCCCTGCCCGGTCTTGGCGCTGACTCGGATCGCCTCGGAGGCATCGATTCCAATCACATCCTCGATCTGTTCTGCCACGCGGTCGCAATCGGTGGCGGGCAGATCGATCTTGTTCAGGACCGGCACAATCTCATGGTCTGCATCCAGCGCATGATAGACATTGGCCAATGTCTGCGCCTCGACCCCTTGGGTGCTGTCCACCACCAAAAGCGATCCTTCAACAGCCCGCATCGAGCGGCTGACTTCATAGGCGAAATCAACGTGACCCGGCGTGTCGATCAAATTCAACACATATTCTTCGCCGTTCTGCGCGGTATAGTTGATGCGCACGGTCTGTGCCTTGATGGTGATACCGCGCTCGCGCTCGATATCCATGCTGTCCAGCATCTGCTCTTTCATGTCCCGTTCCGCGACCGTGTTGGTCTGCTGGATCAGGCGATCAGCAAGCGTGGATTTACCGTGGTCAATATGGGCCACGATCGAGAAATTACGGATATGCGAAAGCTCTGTCATACGTGGGATATGAAGGGGTTTGAGGGAGCGGTCAAGACGGATACGCATGCAAGCCACACAGCCTGCCTGACACGCGCCCGACCATCTTGTGAATTGAAAAACCCTCGCGGATCAGGCAAACAAGCGTGACGGTCGATTTAAAACGGGGGGCAAACCCCGGTGACCCAACGCAGATGAGGCAAAAGCAATGAAAAACATCGTTATTTTAGGCTTGGTCGTGACACTTGCCGGCTGTGGTGGTGTCAACAAATTCAAAAACAAAAGCAAACCCGCCCCCGCGCGCAGCACCGCTTCCGCCGCAACCCCATATGCCAGTGGCCCGATCAACAACGCCTGCATGGCCTCGGATCGCAAGGCACGCTCGCGCCAGTTATGTGGCTGTGTGCAGGCGGTGGCCGATAGAAACCTGTCCAACGGCGATCAGGCCCGCGCGGCCAAATTCTATTCCAACCCGCAAATGGCGCAGGACATCCGTCAATCGGATCGCTCCAGCGACGAACGGTTTTGGGAGGCCTATTCAGGCTATGCCAAACAAGCGGCTGCCACCTGCGGTTAAACTTTCTGCTTGCCGACCAACGCGGACTGCCTGCCCCTGAACGCGTGTTTGCCGGTTTATTCGGTTTTGTTAGCGCAAGTCGGCCAGTGAAATCACGCCCCGGGTTGGGCGCAGGCCTGCTGCGGCAAGGGGGCTAGCCTTGCGCAAAGGCGACAATCCCGTCTGTCAAACAGTCCAGACTATCTGTCCACGCGACCCCGTCTGGCAGCACATCTGTCAGCAGCGACAGTTCAGTGCAGGCCACCATCAACCGGTCCGCGCCTTGAGCCAGAACATCGTCGGCCACGGCGCGCAGATCGTCTTTGACTGCGCCCGCCTGCCCGGCCTTGACGGCCTGGATAATACGCAGCAACGCATCTTCGTCCGTGGTCCAGACCGGAGTCAGCCCAGACGCCGAAAAAGGCACATCAAACACACCCGCCAGGCGCGTTGCGGGCGACGCCAGCATTCCAATGCGCCGCGCGCCCTGCCCGACCAAGGTTTCAGCCGTCAAATCCAACATATTGAGAAAGGCCAGATCGCACGCTTTGGTGACCGCATGCGCATAGTGATGCGCCGTGTTACATGGCATCGCCAACGCCTGAGCGCCTGCTGCCTGCAAATCACACGCCATTTGTGCCAGAGCGGGCGCAGGGTCTTGCCCCGTCCCTTCGATCAATGCCTTGATCCGGCTAGGCACCTGCGGATTTTGATGAACGATCAAAGGCACATGGTCACTATCATCCGCAGCAGGTACGGCATTCAGGACCTTTTGCATCAACAAGATCGTGGCCTCTGGCCCCATCCCTCCCAAGATTCCGACCGGCCTCATTGTGTTAGCCCGCAGTCAGAGGTGTTACCGGTCCAGTGCATCAGAATTCTCCAAAGTCCAAGTAAGCGCGTAAAAATGCCCTTGGATGGCATCTCATCGCATGTCACCTGATGACCTAAAGTGGACTGGCGACGGTCGCAACTCCCTGCTGCATCCGCCGCCACGCAGCTTAACCGCGCGCCTCGCGGATCAGGCGTAAAATATCCTGCGCCGCAGTCGGAATGTTTGTACCCGGACCAAAGATGGCCTTGACGCCGGCCTTGGTCAGGAAGTCGTAATCCTGTTGCGGAATCACACCGCCGCAGATCACCAAAATATCCCCCGCCCCCTGCGATCGCAGGGATTCGATCAGCTTGGGGGCCAGTGTTTTGTGCCCTGCCGCCTGACTGGAAATGCCGATGACATGCACGTCATTGTCGATTGCATCCTGCGCCGCCTCTTCGGGGGTCTGGAACAGTGGTCCGACATCAACATCAAACCCGATATCAGCAAAGGCAGTCGCGATCACCTTGGCCCCGCGATCATGGCCATCCTGCCCCATCTTGACCACCAGCATACGGGGACGGCGCCCTTCGGCCTCGGCAAAATCCTCGACCGATTTCTGAATCGCGGCGAAGTCTTCATCACCCTCATAGGCGGCACCATAGACCCCAGCCAGAGTTTTGACCTCGGCGCGGTGACGGCCAAATACCTTTTCCATACTCATGCTGATTTCCCCAACAGTTGCGCGCGCGCGCGCGGCTTCGACCGCCGCATCCAGAAGATTACCGCCCTCACGAGCGCGGCGTTCAAGTTCACTCAAGGCTGCGTCACACGCGGCCTGATCGCGCGAGGCACGGATTTTCTCCAGCCGGGCAATCTGGCTGACGCGCACCGCAACATTATCGACATCCAGAATATCGATCGGGTCCTCATTGTCCTTGCGGTATTTGTTGACACCAACAACCACCTCATCGCCCCGGTCGATCATTGCCTGACGGGTCGCGGCGGATTCTTCGATGCGCAGCTTTGGCATCCCCGAGGCAACAGCCTTGGTCATGCCGCCCATGTCATCGACTTCTTTAATGATTTTCCACGCCGCATCAGCCAGTTCAGCGGTCAGGCTTTCGACATAATACGATCCCGCCAGCGGATCGACCACATTGGTCACGCCTGTTTCTTCTTGCAGCACCAACTGCGTGTTGCGCGCAATACGGGCACTGAAATCGGTGGGCAGGGCAATTGCCTCGTCCAAGGCATTGGTGTGCAGGGATTGCGTGCCACCCAAAACCGCGCTCATCGCCTCATAGGCGGTGCGGATCACGTTGTTGTAGGGGTCGGCCTCTTGCAGGCTGACGCCGCTGGTCTGGCAATGGGTGCGCAGCATTTTCGAGCGGTCCGATTTTGCGTCAAACTCGGTCATGATGCGGTGCCATAGAAGTCGCGCGGCGCGCAGTTTCGCCGCCTCCATGAAAAAGTTCATCCCGATCGCAAAGAAAAAGCTTAACCGCCCCGCAAATTTGTCCACGTCCATGCCGGCCTCGATGGCGGCCCGCACGTATTCCTTGCCATCAGCAAGGGTAAAGGCCAGCTCCTGAACAAGGTTCGCACCAGCCTCTTGCATGTGATAACCCGAAATCGAGATCGAGTTAAATTTCGGCATATGTTCAGAGGTATATCCGATGATGTCGCTGACGATCTTCATCGAAGGTTCCGGCGGGTAGATATATGTATTGCGGACCATGAACTCTTTCAGAATGTCATTCTGAATGGTTCCTGACAGCAGGCTGCGGTCGTGCCCCTGCTCTTCGCCCGCGACAATGAAACTCGCCAAGATCGGGATCACCGCGCCATTCATCGTCATCGACACGCTGACCTTATCCAGCGGAATACCGTCAAACAGGATTTTCATATCCTCGACGCTGTCGATGGCCACGCCTGCCTTGCCGACATCGCCGACAACCCGTTCGTGATCGCTGTCATAGCCACGGTGTGTGGCCAGATCGAAGGCCACGCTGACCCCCTGTTGTCCGGCCGCCAGATTGCGCCGGTAAAACGCGTTGGATTCCTCGGCGGTCGAGAACCCGGCATACTGGCGGATTGTCCATGGGCGTCCGGCATACATCGTCGCCTTGGGGCCGCGTGTGAACGGAGCAAACCCCGGAATTGACCCCAGATGGTCCAGCCCTTCGATATCCTCGGCGGTGTAAAGCGGTTTGACCGCGATCCCCTCCAACGTGTTCCACGTCAGGTCATCAACGCTGCGCCCGCGCAACTCTTTTGCGGCCAGGTCACGCCAATCGTCGGGTGTCTTCTTTGCCATGTTGTCGTCCTCTTGTCTGTCTCGGACCGCGTGATGTTTGCCCCACGCGTGCCAGATCGGTTTCCTCAGTCAGTGTCGCCAGACCATCCGCCCCGGCACGCAGCCAAAACAAATCGTCGAGATATGCCTCGGCCATTGCCGCCGTTTGGGATGGCAAAAACGGCCGCCACACCCCGTCCTGCGGTGGCAGCTCCGTCGCCGCACCCCCACGGCTCGTCACAGCGCGGCGCAATTCCGGCAGCATGGGCGAGCGGTTCAGCCACTCGCGCGCATGCCCGCGCGGCACGTCGCCCGTGCCCAACATGACCGCCAGTTTGCGTTCCGGAGTGGCCCCATAGGTTTCGTGCGGCATCACAATAATTTCGGCCTCGGGCAAGGCGCAGGCCAAATCGGTGATTACTTCGCGCCACCCGCGCGCCGAGTTGGCAATCTGCGCCAGAGCATTCTGCGGCGGGATTGTCCCGCCACGCGTCACTTTGTAGGCCAGACAGGATGCCCAATACGAATCCTGCGCGCGGATGGACAAAACGACACGTCCAACCCGCCCGCCCAGCAACGCTCCATGGCGCGCCATACGTTCGCCGATACCCGGATATAGCCGCATATCGCGCAGGTTGCTGCGCGGTGCACCGATCATGTTTTCGTCCGACACGATCAATTTGCGCAACCCTGCGGCCTCCATCTTGGTCAAGGCTAATGACACACGCCCGCGCGCGCGCTCGAATTGGCGGGATGCAGGAATATGGCCCGGCAACGGAAACACACCCGAAAACAGCCCCTTGCGCGTTTGACCAGGTCCCCAGACGCCGACACCTTGCCGGTACAGGCGGTTCACATTCTTGCGCAGGTAGAACTGAAAGCTGGTCGAGGCACAGCGATGCGCCCCAAGATGCAGAGTAATATCCATAATGTGACGCGCCTTTCAAAGGATTGCGGGGCAAATGGCCGCCGGCGGGGGAAGATACCCTGTGGCTAGCGCGCAATCCTGAGCAGGCGATTAACGTTGATTTTTCCACCCCTTGCGGCACAATGCTCTTCGCATTCGGTGTAAGGCTGCTTATATCAAGGCTGAGAGGAGACCGCATGAAATCCATTCTAGCCATTGTTTTTGCTGGTATTATAGGCCTTCCCGCCGCGGCAGATGATACTTTGAATACCCCCCCGCCCCCTCCCGAAACAGGGGTCATACTGGACGGTAGCAATATCGATTTGAGCCAATTTGTTTGGATTAAACGCCCCCTTGTGGTCTTTGCAGACAGCCCTGCCGACCCACGTTTCGTGCAGCAGATGGAGATGCTGAACGCCCGCTTGGACGATCTGGCGGTGCGTGATGTGGTGGTGTTGACCGACACGGATCCCGCAGCCCAGGGCCCGCTGCGCGAAAGGTTGCGCCCACGCGGTTTCATGCTGGCGTTAATTGCCAAGGATGGAACGGTATCACTGCGTAAACCGCTTCCTTGGGACGTGCGTGAAATCAGCCGATCCATCGACAAACTGCCCATGCGCCAGCAAGAAATCAAGGAGCGCCGCGAAAGCGCGAATCCGGCCTCGTAACCCATCATTCGGCCCCCATGGACACAATCAGCTGCCGCTCGTCGGCATCCATCAAGATCAACGCACCAAAGTCTCGGTCCAGAACCAAAACGGCGCGTGGATTGACCAGTGCACGGCCAAACGCATCCTTCACGGCGGAATCCATACACGCCCGCCCCTCCAATCCGGCAATGCGCATACGCATCCCAATTGGCCGGGCGGCATTGACGATCTGCAACAAGGCCTGATCGGGGGACTGGCGCGTGTCATCAATCGCGACCGCCCCGCGCTTGCGCAGGGTGATCAGGGCCTGCGGGACGTTGGTGGCAACAGGCAGTTTTGATGCGATCCGTTCATCCACCAGCTTGATGGCCCCCGCAGCGCAGCCGCGTTGCGCCTGAAAACTCATGGTTTCGCCCAATGCGAACCACTGCTCCAGACGCTCGCGCACGGCGGTCTCATCGGTTCGTTTGCACCCGCCCAACACCAGACAGCCAGCCAGCACAGTCACCACCGCGCCGCGCCGCCAGCCCCCAGAAAAAATGGTGTGGGCGCGCCCGAGCATCAATTCACTCGAATTCCATGATGATGTCGTCAACCGCCAGACTGTCGCCTGCTGCCGCGTTGATTTTCGTCACAATGGCTTTCTTCTCGGCGCGCAGGATGTTTTCCATCTTCATCGCCTCGACAGTGCATAGCGCCTGCCCTTCCTGAACCTCGTCACCGACCTCCACGTTGACCTTGACGATCAGCCCCGGCATCGGACACAGCAACAGACGCGATGTATCCGGGGGGAGTTTTTCCGGCATCAACAGGGCCAGTTCAGCCTGACGCGGACTGCGCACATGCACCTTTAGGTCCGCACCACGGCTGCGGATACGGAAGCCGCCGGACACTTTGCCAACCTTCAGCACCAGTGGCGCCCCGTCGACCTGAACCCTGGCCAATTGCTGGCCCGGTGTCCAATCACTCTCAACCTTGACCTCTTCCCCATCAGGGAACGTCACAGTCGCGCCCCCCCGATAGGCCGCGATACGTACCGCGTGGCTTTGGCCCTGCAAGGTCACAACCCAATCATCGCCAACCGTACGTTCGTGATTGTCCATCCGCCCTGACACGCGTGTGCGCCGGATCTCGGCGACACGGTGCATCGCCGCGCATGAGGCTGCGATACGGCGCAAGGCCGCATCATCCAAATCAACTCCGGTGAAGCCTTCGGGATATTCTTCTTCGATGAACGCGGTGGTGATGTTGCCCGACACGAATTTCGGATGGTCATATACAGCCGCCAAAAACGGCAGGTTATGTCCGATGCCCTCGACCTCGAAACTGTCCAGCGCCACACGCATGCCTTCAATCGCCTCGGCACGGGTGGGCCCCCATGTGCATAGTTTGGCGATCATCGGGTCATAAAACATGCTGATCTCGCCGCCTTCATAGACACCGGTATCATTGCGCACGACCGCGCCCTTAACAGCCACCTCTTCGGGTGGGCGATACCGTGTCAGGCGGCCAATCGAGGGCAGGAAATTACGATACGGATCCTCAGCATAAAGACGGCTTTCCATTGCCCAACCGTTCAGTTTGACATCATCCTGAGTGATCGACAGTTTTTCGCCGTATGCCACGCGGATCATCTGCTCGACCAGATCGACACCGGTGATCAGTTCGGTCACCGGGTGTTCCACCTGAAGACGCGTGTTCATTTCAAGGAAATAGAACTTGCGATTACCGTCAACGATGAATTCAACCGTGCCGGCACTGGAATAATCCACAGCCTGTGCCAGCGCGACCGCCTGTTCGCCCATCGCCTTGCGTGTCGCTTCGTCCAAAAACGGGCTGGGTGCTTCTTCGATAACTTTCTGGTTACGGCGCTGGATCGAGCATTCCCTCTCGCCCAGATAAATCCCGTTGCCATGGCTATCACACAGCACCTGAATTTCGATGTGGCGCGGTTGTGTCACGAATTTCTCGATAAAGATACGATCGTCGCCAAAGCTGCTGGCGGCTTCGTTCTTGGAGCTTTGGAATCCTTCGCGCGCCTCGTCGTCGTTCCACGCGATGCGCATGCCTTTGCCGCCGCCCCCGGCGCTGGCCTTGATCATCACCGGATAGCCGATTTCGTTCGAGATTTTCACCGCCTCTTCTGCATCTTCGATCAACCCCATATAGCCGGGCACGGTCGAGACATCCGCTTCTTGGGCAATTTTCTTGGAGGTGATCTTGTCACCCATCGACATGATTGCCCCCTTGGGGGGGCCGATAAACGCGACGCCTGCGGCCTCCAGAGCCTCGGCGAATTTGGCATTTTCTGACAAGAAACCATAGCCCGGATGCACCGCCTCGGCGCCGGTTTGACGGATGGCATCCATGACCTTGTCGATGACGATATACGACTCGTTCGCAGGGGGTGGTCCGATATGCACCGCTTCGTCGGCCATACGCACATGCAGCGCATTGCGGTCGGCGTCGGAATAGATCGCCACCGTCTGGATTCCCATCTTTTTCGCGGTCTTGATGACCCGGCAGGCAATCTCGCCACGGTTGGCGATCAGGATCTTCTTGAACATGTCTTGTCCCCTTCAGTTATGCATGCCCGACGGCGGGCGTTGTATCGTGCCCGGCGGCGGGCAGTTTAGCGTGCCCGGCAGCGGGCAACCCACCCCGGGTCGTAAAAACAACAAAACCATCCGTGCCAAATGGCACGGATGGTTCTGCGAACACGGAAAGCGCGCGGTGGCGCGTGCTATTTAAGGCAGCGGTCCGGGAAGGTCTGACAGTAGGCAACGTTGCCTGCCGCGCCGACGAGTGCACCGGTTGCGATGTTGCCGTCCAAAACGGCCGCGGTTCCTGCCCCGGCACCTGCGCCAAAGATCGCCTGCTCGGGCGCCGACCCGCCGCAACCTGCGAGTGTCGCAATAAGCGCAGCGGCTGATACCACCTTGGGTTGAATAACAAATGAGATCTGCATGTGAAGTCGCCTTGTATGTCAGAGTGGGGGATATACCCCCTATCTGACGGCAAATTCCACCAAACGTCAAAGCGCCGCCCCAGCGCAAAGCGCATATGCGCGGCCTGCCGCCTAAATGCGCAAATATTTGTTATAAATCGAAAAAAGAGCGGTGCGCGCTGATCAGCACGACACCGCCCTACAGAGGAAGGGTAACGGTTTAGACATGATGTCCTGGATCCTTGGGGAAGACCCGCCACTACGTGTTTCATGGTGCCAGTCAAAGCTGCATTCACCAAGGATGAATCACACGCCACTCGCCCTTCGGCTGCATTCCGCGTATATGGCCCACACATGCGCAAGTTTGCGCCAAACGGCGTTTTACCGGCGTTGATCCGCGCAAAATCGTGCTGTGATGTGCCGCGCCCCTGCATCATCGCCCCCGTTCGTCGAACACGTCAGGGAAATTGCGTTGTGCAGCATCCAGATCCAGCACCAAAAGCGCCTCGTAATCTGTCGGATCAAACGGGTCATCTACGGGCAGAACCTCGCGTCCAAACAGCCAACTCAACCGCCCGGCGTCCAGATTGCCGCGCTCAAAAGGTTGATCCCCGAAATTCTCCCACAGCGCGCGTAGAAAACCCGCGTCAGCGCGCCTGTCAGCAGGACGCCGATCTGCATAGCGCTCGCGCCGGGTCAAAGGTGTCGCGCCCTTGGGATTCGCGCGCCTGATCGTGAATTGGTAATCCGTACTGGGCAAACGGCCCGGAAATCCGCGGTGCTTGATCATACGTCACCTCCGGCGCAAGCCCGAGTGGACATATCGCCAAAGCGTGTCACAACCGAATTTCGAGGTGTTTTAACCTGCGTCCTGCCCGGCCGGATATGGCGGAGCGATAGACGCTCTCGCATCAGATGCGAGGATGTCAGGGCAGGTGTTGACGCCTGCCCTGACGTGCCTAAAAGGCGCGGTAGCTTAGTATTTGCCGCCGTACTTGCCAGTCGAGACGGGCTCAACTGTGATAGGCTCGACAACAACATAGTCGTCTTCGGGTGCTTGCTGAGCGCAAGCAGCGAACGTGGCAACCAGACCGAGGGCCAGAACGCTCTTGATAACTTTCGACATTTATAACTCCTGTCACTTCCTAATGGCCGCGCCGGATTGGTTCCGACAACGGTCCACACTTTCGAGGTATGGATTGCTTGGGTGCAATCGTCGCCAACGATATCGGGTTTTTGGCTGAATTGATACCAAATCGCAAGGTTGTAGAGCCGCTGTGGCGGCAAAGCCTCACTATGACGCAAGCCTGAGCTTTGGCCCGCAAGATATTGTGTGCTCATTAAAACATCTCCCAGATGCAGCGATCATCACGGATCGTAAAGGCCTCAAATACCTGACGAATGTTAGGGTCCGCCACCGCAAACTCACTTGGTTGATCCGCCAGCGAGATAACAATCTGTCCCGGAGATATGCCCGTAGATGCCACATGAGGCACCGCAAGAGCATCACAGAGATGCAATAAATCTTCGCTTAGCGCATCCTGATCGATCCTCGCGGGGTCGAATCTGTCCTGAACAAACCGAAATCGAAGAATCAGGCCACTGACAGAATAATCGGTGATGATCTCTTGCAAACTGACTTGCCCACCGGATGGCAAGGCAATTGCGGCTTCGCTGGTGCTCCCCCCTGCGCCTTCATCCAAAGTCGTGTCCGCGCGCCCTTGAATCGTGCACAGGAAAACCACCGCAAATACCACTCCAAGGCTGCGCAATATTGATCCGCCCGCCGTCCCCGCAAAGCGCATGACAGGCCGCGTCACCCTGGGTTCCGAGAGTTTGGGGTTTGATCCCACGCCGCCCTTTCGGCAAGGGGCGGCGCATGGACCCGTCCGTGGGGGCGCGATCATGACATCACAGCGGAATGTTGTCGTGTTTTTTCCACGGCATTTGAACATTCTTGCTGCGCAACGAGGCAAAAGCGCGGCTGATCCGCTTGCGAGTGGAGTGGGGCATGATCACCTCATCGACAAATCCACGCTCGGCAGCGACAAACGGATTGGCAAAGCGATCCTCATAATCCTTTGTATGCGCGGCCAGTTTTTCGGGATCATCGCGATCTTTACGGTGAATAATTTCGGTTGCCCCCTTGGCACCCATCACGGCAATCTCGGACGTGGGCCAGGCATAATTGAAATCGCCTCGCAAGTGTTTGGAGGACATCACCACATAGGCCCCTCCATAGGCCTTGCGCGTGATCACCGTAATTTTTGGCACGGTCGCCTCGCCATAGGCAAACAACAGCTTGGCACCGTGTTTAATCACGCCGTTATATTCCTGTGTGACGCCGGGCAAGAAACCCGGAACATCAACCAGCGTCAGCAAGGGAATCTCGAAACAGTCGCAGAACCTTACGAACCGTGCGGCCTTGCGAGAACTGTCGATGTCCAGACACCCGGCCAGAACCATCGGCTGGTTGGCGACAACGCCGACGGTCTGCCCTTCCAGCCGAATAAAGCCGGTGATCATATTCTTGGCGAACTCGGCCTGAATTTCGTAGAAATCGCCCTCATCCGCCAGCTTTTCGATCAGCTCTTTCATATCATAAGGTGTGTTTGGGTTGTCGGGGATCAATGTATCCAACGATGGCTCAATCCGGTCGGGCGTGTCGAAAAACGGGCGTACCGGCGGCTTCTCGCGGTTGCTGAGCGGCAGGAAATCCACAAGGCGACGGACCTCGGCCAGCGCTTCAACGTCATTTTCAAACGCCGCATCCGCAACGGACGACTTGCGCGTATGCGTCGAGGCCCCGCCCAATTCTTCGGCCGTGACCTGTTCGTTTGTCACGGTTTTGACCACGTCAGGGCCGGTCACAAACATATACGAGCTGTCTTTGACCATGAAAATGAAATCGGTCATCGCCGGAGAATAGACCGCGCCCCCCGCGCAGGGGCCCATGATCACGCTGATCTGGGGAACCACGCCACTGGCCTGAATATTGCGCTGAAACACCTCGCCATATCCCGCAAGGCTGTCCACGCCTTCCTGAATACGCGCACCACCGGAATCGTTGATTCCGATCACAGGCGCGCCGTTTTCTACTGCCATATCCATGATCTTGCAGATTTTCTTGGCATGGGTTTCCGACACCGAGCCACCCAATACAGTGAAATCCTGACTGAACACATAGACCATCCGACCATTGATCGTGCCCCAGCCCGTGACCACACCGTCACCATACGGGCGGTCCTGTTCCATCCCGAAGTCAACACAGCGATGACCGACGAACATGTCGAATTCTTCAAAGCTGCCCTCGTCCAACAGCAATTCAACCCGTTCACGCGCGGTCAGCTTTCCCTTGGCGTGCTGGGCCGCAACGCGGCGCTCGCCGCCGCCCATACGGGCCAAATCGCGGCGGTCTTCGAGTTGTTGTAGGATATCTTTCATGGTCGGCTCCCCTCGGATTTATTCGCAAACTAGGGCTCACCATGGTTGAGGGGAAGATCAAACTGGCTAATTTGCAAATTTATGCATAACTTGTTCAGCTAATTTGAATAAATGCAAATGTAATCACATTCATTCCGCCCCCGCGCGCCCCCCAGGCTGCGACCCAGAGGCTTTTTGCCACCGGACCTGCGCACATAGATGCATACAGCCCCTTGCACAGGCACGCAGAATGTCAGACGTAAGGATATGACTCGCAAGCCAATCTTTCTGGATCGCACGACTCCACCGCATATTGTAACGCTTATTCTGATGACAGGATTGGCGGCTCTGGCAATGAACATCTTCTTGCCGTCCCTGCCCGGCATGGCCTTGTACTTCGACGCGGATTACCGACTTTTGCAGCTATCGGTGGCCGTTTATCTGGCCGTCAACGCCGTGTTTCAAATCCTGCTGGGGCCTCTCGCAGATCAAGTGGGCCGCCGTCCCGTCGTGTTGTGGGGATTGGGGTTGTTCTTGCTGGCGACAGTAGGCTGCGCGCTGTCGCAATCAGCGTTGATGTTCTTGTTTTTCCGGATGATGCAAGCGACCATCGTCGCGGCGATGGTTCTGGGGCGGGCAATTGTACGCGATATGGTGCCACAGGATCAGGCCGCCAGCATGATCGGTTATGTCACGATGGGCATGGCCGTGGTGCCGATGATTGGCCCTGCCCTCGGCGGAATTCTGGACCAAGCCTTTGGCTGGCAAGCGAATTTCTGGGCGTTACTGGTGCTTGGCGGGTTGGTGGCCTTTCTCGTCTGGGCCGATTTGGGCGAAACCTCTGGGCGCAGCGGGCTGAGCTATGCTCAACAGTTCAGCGAATACCCGCAATTGTTCCGCTCGCTGCGGTTCTGGGGCTATGCAGGTTCCTCGGCACTGTCGTCAGGTGCTTTTTTCGCCTACCTCGGCGGGGCCCCATACATCGGTGACCACGTTTTTGGCCTGACACCTGCGCAGGTGGGCCTATATTTTGGTGCGCCTGCCGTCGGGTATTTCATTGGCAATTTCATCACCGGCAAGTTTTCCGTCCGGGTCGGCGTCAACCGCATGGTCTATTGGGGCACTTTGATCAACGCTTTGGGAATCGGTGTAAATCTTGCCCTGTTCTATGCTGGGCATGGCAGCGCCTTCGTCTTCTTTGGCTTCATGATCTTCATGGGATTGGGCAACGGAATGACAATCCCCAACGCCACCGCAGGGGCGCTATCTGTGCGCCCTGAACTGGCGGGCACAGCCAGCGGTCTGTCCGGCGCATTGATGATCGGCGGCGGCGCGGCCCTGTCAGCGCTAGCCGGTGTGTGGATGACCCCCGAAGGTGGCGCAATGGCGCTGTTGTGGATCATGTTGATCACGGCAATCGGCGCGGTTATCACTATCCTTTTGGTGATGCGGCGCGAGGTACGGCTGGGTCTGGCCTAAGTCGCTTGCACGCCTAGCTTTGCAAACGCTAAACTTGTCGTTAGCTAATCTGCAAAGGGGCCCACCCATGGCCACGAAAAAACTCTATGCCGGGGCCAAGCTGCGCGAAACGCGTCAGAGATTAGCCCTCACGCAAAAGGACTTTGCCGCCCGGTTGGGCGTGTCCCTGCCCTATCTGAATCAGATGGAAAACAACAACCGCCCCGTCAGTACGACGGTGGTTCTGGCGCTGGCGCAGGAGTTCGGATTTGACGTGACCGAGCTAAGCACCGGGGACGCCGAGAGGATGGTCAGCGACATGCGCGAGGCCTTGGCCGATCCGATCTTTGCCGACCCGCCTCCACTGGCCGATCTGCGCCTGACCGCCTCAAACGCCCCGGCTTTGGCTCGCGCGTTTCTAGAGTTGCACAGCGCCTATCGCCAGACGCACGAGCGCCTTGCCTCGCTGGACGAGGCGTTGGGCCGCGACGATGCGGGCACTCAGCAAAGCCCGTGGACCGAAGTGCGCGATTTCTTTCACTATTGCGACAACTACATAGACGCGGTCGACCGCGCCGCCGAAAGGTTCGGCACCGACGGCAGCGCGCAACTTAGCGCCGAGGCGCGCGCGTTAAAGGGGCTGTCCCAGATCGGCATCAGCGTGGTCAATACCGATGACACCGACGCGTTGCGCCGTCTGGATCGCAGCAATGGTGTGCTCTATCTGTCGTCACGTGCCGCACCGGAAACGCGCAGCTTCCAGATGCTGCTGCAACTGGCTCTGCTGTCGCAAGAGCAATTGTTTGAGGCAACGCTTGACCTGGCCCGGTTCCAATCCGAAGAAGCCCGCGCCATCGCAAAAATCGGGCTGGCCAATTACTATGCCGGGGCCGCGATGATGCCCTATGGCTTGTTTCAACAGGCCGCACGCAGTTGTCGACATGACCTTGAAATACTCGCGCATCGTTTTGGCGCGTCGATTGAGCAAGTCGCACACCGCCTGTCCACCCTGCAACGTCCGGGCGCCAAAGGTATTCCGTTTTTCTTTGTGCGTGTTGATCAGGCAGGCACGATCACCAAACGCCACTCGGCCACGCGGCTGCAATTTGCCCGCTATGGCGGGGCCTGCCCGCTGTGGAATGTCCATCGCGCGTTTGAAACACCCGGACGGTTCCTGCGCCAGTTGGCCGAAACACCGGATGGTGTCCGATACATCAACCTTGCGCGGGACGTGTCAAAATCGGGCGGCCATTTCGGCGCTCCTGTGCGCCGCTTTGCCATCGCATTGGGATGCGAAGTGAAACACGCGGACGCATTGGTTTATGCCGACAATCTGGACCTCGTCACTCCCGCCGCATTCGAGCCCATCGGTATTTCCTGCCGCATTTGCGAGCGTACGAATTGCCATCAACGCTCGATCCCGCCGTTGGAACGGCGGCTGACGATCCGTCCAGACGGGCGCGGGTTGCTGCCCTATGACGTCGGCTAAGCGGATGATGAAGGCGTTTTTGTTGATCGCCGTTCTGGGAAGCGGTGGCTGGCTGGGTTTGGGGGCGCTGGAAACGCGGGCGGTCTATCCGTTTGACAGCACACGCATCTTGCCTGCAACGCTCGGTGTCAAAGCGCGTGAAATGACCCATGTGCATGACAACCAGACGATGGTTCTGTGGGTTGCGCAGCCACGCGCGCGGGCGCCCGTGGTGCTTTATCTCCATGGCAATGCAGGCAATTTGGCTACGCGCGCCGGGCGGCTGCAACGTTTTATCGACCGTGGCTATGGTGTCATCGCGCCAGCCTATCGCGGATCATCCGGCAGTACAGGAACACCGTCCGAGACCGCGATCACCGGTGATATGATCAGTCTTTACAATTCTTTGGGGGATTACGTGCCGGGACTGAACCCGAACGCGGTGGTGATCTATGGAGAAAGTCTGGGAACGGGGGTGGCGCTGAAACTGGTTGCCAGCGGTGCCCGCCCTGCCGCCGTGGTGCTGGAGGCACCATTTACCTCGCTGCCCGATGTGGTGCGAGCCAGCGTTCCACGTATGACGCCCCTGATCCCACGTATGACCAGTATCTGGGACAGCGCGCACCACGCCGAAAAGCTGCGCGCGCCGTTGTTGGTGCTGCATGGTACCGACGACACCCTGATTCCGATTGCGCAGGGCCGAGCCGTTCTGAACGCCGCGCGATCAACCACAAAACAGATCGTTGCAATTAACGGCGCGGGCCATCATGACATTTGGCGAGGGGATGTTTTGCCCCGCATATGGCGCTTTATAGAGACCTATGGCCGCCGGTGAAGCGGAAGGTGTCATCAGTCAGCACTCAACATCCGGTAAATTTCATCCTTCAAGGCGCTGCGTTTCTTGCGCATCTCCACCTCGGTCAGTTCTTCGACCGGCTCGACATTGGTTTCGGCGCGGTGCACCGCGCGATTTACCTCGTGATATGCATCTGCCAGCTTGGAAAAATGCGCATTCTCCCCCTTCAGCACACTGATCCGTTCGGCGAGCTCGGGAAATTCTTCGGACAATTCATGGGGGGTATGGGTCATGTCAGCCTCATTCAGGTTGGGTTCTACCCGAGGATATACATACCCTGTCCAATCGGCATTGATCAGGATCAACCAGCCCCCCGCGCCCGCGCCGGGACCTCACCCCAAAGCCACAATCCCGCGGTTCACGCCGAGGCGGGAGATTGTTTTATTCGCCGCGCGGAAAGCGCTGATTGGTTTCGACCTCGTTCAGGTCCATGTGATTGCGCATGTAACGCTCGGACGCCAGTTGCAGTGGCTGGTATTCCCACGGGTAATAGCCCCCCTTGCGCAGGGCCTCATACACCACCCAGCGGCGGGCCTGGCTTTCTCGGACTTGCCCGTCAAACGCGGCAAGATCCCAACGTTTTTCGGCCTTGGCCTTAAATTCGGCCAGCGTATCTGCATGCGCGGGGTCAGGTGCCAGATTGGTCAGTTCATGCGGATCAGCCGCCAGATCGAACAGTTGATCAGGGTCCAGCGCGCATTGGGTATATTTCCATTGCCCCTGACGCAGGGCAACCATCGGCGCATATGACGCCTCGGCGGCGTATTCCATAGCAACAGGCGTTGTGCGTGCCCCCCCCTTCCCCAAAGGCCGCAGTGACTCACCTGCCACCCATGGGGATACTTCGGCCATATCCACGCCCGCCAGATCACACAGCGTCGGGCAGACATCGATATTGCTGACCGGATCGGTGACCAACCCCACAGACATCTCCGGAGCGGCGATCATCATCGGAACGCGCGCGGATCCTTCAAAGAAGGACATCTTGAACCACAGACCCCGCTCGCCCAACATGTCGCCATGGTCCGACACGAACAGGATGATCGTATTATCGACCTGCCGCGTGCCCTCCAGCGCCTCCATCACTTCGCCTATTTTGTCGTCCAGATAGCTGATGTTCGCAAAATACGCCCGGCGCGAACGGCGAATGTCCTCGGCCGAAATATCAAAACTGCGCCAGTCATTGGCGTCAAATATGCGGCGCGAGTGAGGATCGTGATCATTGTAATCCATGGCCGGAATAACCGGATCCAGATACTTACAATCCTCGTATAGGTCCCAATACTTGCGACGCGCCACGTACGGGTCATGCGGGTGCGTGAAACTGACGGTCAGGCACCACGGACGATCATCATGGCCACGTGCCAAATCATACACCTTGCGGGTGGCGTGATAGGCGACCTCGTCGTCATATTCCATCTGGTTGGAAATCTCGGCCACGCCTGCGCCCGTGACGGATCCCATGTTGTGATACCACCAGTCGATCCGCTCACCGGGTTTACGATAGTCAGGCGTCCAACCGAAATCGGCCGGGTAGATGTCGGTCGTCAGACGCTGTTCAAACCCGTGCATCTGATCGGGGCCGACAAAATGCATCTTGCCCGACAAGCAAGTCTGATACCCCGCACGACGCAGATGGTGCGCATAGGTAGGAATATCGGCGGCAAATTCGGCAGCGTTGTCATAGACCCGACTGCGCGACGGCAGCAGGCCAGACATAAAGCTGGCCCGCCCCGGCGCGCACAGCGGGCTGGCCGTATAGGCATTGGCAAAGCGGGTTGATCGTGCCGCTAGTTTTTTCAGGTTTGGCGCATGCAGCCAGTCGGCAGGACCGTCGGGAAAGAATGTACCGTTTAGCTGATCCACCATGAAAATCAGGATATTGGGTCGGGTCATATCTAAATCTTTCCCTAAGCGTTTTGACATAAAACAGGGCATTCCGCGCGCTCTGCGTCTACAATGCCAAGTGCCCGTTGGTTGCCACAGCACCGAAGGCCCACACTTTCCGCGCTAACAGTTTCAGTGTTGACTCGTCAATCGACAACACGAATGATCCAAGCGCGCGTAAGGTTTGGAGGATGCACAAATAAATGACATTCCAAACTTAGCCGTTGCGCCCACGGGGGATGGCATAATACCCTTGCGCCATGAATTGGTTCGCACAAACGCCCCTGCACAATGTCCGGGAGAAAATCACAGCAACCAAATTTATTTGGCTTTCGGCGCCTGTGACACAGGAGGACATGCCTGACACGCCCCCCTCCAGCACGCCCTACATTCCGGTAGCCCCGCCGCAAGACCAATACTCACGACGACTGACAACAACAGGGAGACATGAATGTCCAACTTGATCACCAGCGGCCTTAACCGCCGCGGTTTCCTCAAAACATCAGCTGCCACCGCGCTTGCGGCCACCCTTCCAATGGGCGGTGCATTTGCTGCGCCCAAACGCGGCGGGCACCTGCGCGTCGGCAAAGGCCACGGCCAGACAACAGACACATTGAACCCCGGCACTTGGGAAAATGGCTTTACCATCTCCATTGCCTACGCTGTCCATGGTCACTTGACCGAAGTCGCCCCCGACGGCTCGCTGGTTCCAGAACTGGCAGAAAGCTGGGAAGCGTCTCCGGACGCCAAAACATGGCGTTTCAAAATCCGTTCCGGCGTGTCTTTCCACTCTGGCAAACCATTGACACCAGAAGATGTTGTTGCTTCGATCAACTTCCACCGCGGTGCTGACTCAACCTCGGCGGCCGGACCACTGGTTTCGCCCATTCAGGACATCACGATCGAAGGCGACACAGTTGTGTTCGAACTGGAGGGCGGCAATGCCGACTTCCCATTCGCTCTGACCGACTATCACCTGTCGATCCATCCAGCCAAAGACGGCAGCATCGACTGGCAATCTGGCGACGGCTGCGGCAGCTACATGTTGAAATCTGTTAACTTCGGCGTGTCTGTCGTGATGGAGCGCAACCCCAACCACTGGCGCGACGATGTGGCGTGGTTCGACACGATTGAAATGCTTGCACTGGTTGACCAAAACGCACGTACTACCGCCCTGATTTCTGGCGATGTCGACATCATCGACAAGCTGGACCTCAAGACCGTCGGCATGATGGCACGCAACCCCAAGATCAAGATCAACTCGGTCGCGGGAACGCAGCACTTTACCTTTGCGATGTCCTCGAACAAGGCACCTTTTGATGACAACAACGTCCGTCAGGCGTTGAAATATGCCGTGAACCGTGAAGAACTGGTCGAGAAAATCCTGTTCGGCTATGGCTCGGTCGGGAACGATGTTCCAATCGGCCCCAACCAACAGTATTACGACAGTGAACTGGCGCAAAAGACCTACGATCCCGACAAAGCCAAGTGGTATATGAAAGAGGCCGGCATCGACAAACTGGAAGTCAGCCTGTCGGCATCCGATGCGGCCTTTAGCGGCGCGGTCGACGCAGCCACACTGTTCCAGAACTCGGCCAAGGGGGCGGGAATCGACCTAAAGGTCGTACGTGAACCCAACGATGGCTACTGGTCGGACGTGTGGATGAAGAAACCCTTTACCGCTGTTTATTGGGGCGGGCGTCCCACGCAGGACCAGATGTATTCGACCGCGTTCAAATGCGGTGCCGAATGGAACGACGGGTTCTGGTGCAATGAACGCTTTGACGAACTGCTGGTTTCGGCGCGTGCCGAACTGGATCAGGACAAACGTACCGCCTTGTATCACGAGATGCAGGACATCGTTTCGAACCAAGGTTCGATCATCATCCCGATGTTTGCGAACTTTGTCTTTGCCACGACCGATAAAATCGGCACGCCTGAAAACTTCGCATCCAACTGGGATCTTGACGGCGAGCGTTGGGCCGAACGCTGGTGGTTCGCCTGATAACCACGGGTGGCGCTGGCAATAGCGTCACCTGACGGGGCTAAACAACGAAACCCCGGTGCATCCGCACCGGGGTTTCTTTATGTGCAAATGTCGCGATTGCATCCATTGAACCAATTTCAAGGCAAGTCGAAGCACGGCTGTTCGTAATTCGCGATTGCCGCGCCCGCAGGAACCATCAAACTTTGGTTTGATGCACCGACGGCGTCACGTTTTTACGTTTGAGAACGGATTCACGCCAACTGATAAAACTAACCGAAGCGATGATGATCATCCCGCCCAGTATGACATAGGGATCAACTCCTTCTCCAAAGACCACTGCGCCCATCGTTACAGCCCAGACCAGTTGAAGAAAAACCATCGGCTGCGTGACGGCAAGCGGGGCCGAGCTGAAGGCCAGCGTCATAGTATAATGCCCAACGGTCGCCAAACAGGCCACTCCGAACAGCATGGCAAGCTCAAACGCGGTGGGCGTTATCCAGACCGCTGCCGCCAACGGCGCTAGCCCGATCGTCACCGTGATCGATAGCATTCCCACCACAACAATCGGCGAAACCTCTTGAGTGCCACGTTTGGCCAACAGATAGGACGCTCCGAAAAACAGGGCCGTCACCATCATCGCCATATGCCCTGTTCCTATCTCGCGGAAACCAGGGCGCAGGATAATGAGCGCTCCGACCAACGCGATCAAAATCGCCAGAACGCGCCGCAAGGCCAAACGCTCGCCCAGAAAAACGGCCGCCCCCAATGTAACGTAGATCGGCGAGAGGTAATTTATTGCCGTGACATCCGCCATCGGAATGCGCGCCATTGCAAAAAACCAGCATACTACGCCAATCGTATGCACCCCACCGCGCAGGGCGAACAGGCCCCACAAGCGCGGAGTCAGCGGCGCGCGCATCATCGGGCGCAACATAGGGATAAGAAACACCAGCCCCAGAACATACCGTAAAAATGCCGATTCCGCCGCAGGGATGCGTGTGCCCATGATCTTGACCATTGCAGTCACGCCTACGAACAACAGCCCTGTCACGACCATCCAAAAAATGCCCCTGCCCGGGCGTGATACCTGCTCTGCGCTCATGCGAACATCCAAAGATCAATCTGACACGATTGTCCATGGTGATTTGTACCGAATAGAACTTGGCCCGGTGCTTTCTGCAAAAAATCCGGCGAAATCAATGCGACAGGTTGGCTTGCAGGTCAGGCATGGCATACTTGGAGGGAACCCTGTTTATACCGTTTGCAAGCACTGGACAAATCCTTACGCGTTGCGCCAGATAGCCCGATGGATTTGCACGCCACATACCCCGCTATTAGCGATCTTAAATCCCGGGCGCGCCGCCGCTTGCCCCGGTTTGTTTGGGAATATCTAGACGCAGGCACCGGTGCCGAACATGCCCGCAATGCACAGGCACAGGCGTTTCGGGATGTCGACCTGATGCCCTCGGTCCTACACGGAGAATTTACGCCCGACACGTCGGTGTCGTTGTTCGGAGACACGCTCCCCCTGCCCTTTGGAATTGGGCCGGTAGGCATGTCGGGGCTGATCTGGCCCGATGCTGAACGTCATCTGGCCCGTGCAGCTGCCGAGGCCGGATTGCCCTATACCCTATCCACCGTTGCCAGCCAGACCCCCGACACAATCGGCCCACTTGCAGGCGATCACGCGTGGTTTCAGATGTATCCGCCGCGCAATCCCGAGATCCGCACAGACATGTTGAACCGCGCACGCAATGCAGGCTTTAAGGTCCTTGTGTTGACTGTGGACGTGCCCGTTGCGTCCCGCCGCGAACGGCAGGCCCGCTCGGGGCTGACACAGCCGCCGCGCTTGACACCGCGCCTGATGGCGCAGGTCGCAATACGCCCCGCCTGGGCACGGGGGATGGCGCGGATGGGGCTTCCCCGGATGCGACTCATCGATGAATACGCGGGCGAAACCAGTGGGTTGCCCAGCGCCGCCCACGCCGGATACCTGCTGCGTACGGCGCCGGATTGGGACTATTTGCACTGGCTTCGTGATGCGTGGGACGGACCGATGGTGGTCAAAGGCGTGCTGGACCCTGCCGTTGCACCCCGTCTGGAAAACGCTGGCATCGACGCAATCTGGGTCAGCAATCACGGCGGGCGACAGTTCGACGCCGCCCCGGCCCCCATCACAATGCTGCCCGGCCTGCGCGCTGCGACGTCGCTGCCGCTGATCATGGACGGCGGTATCACTGGTGGTTTGGACATTTTGCGCGCAATTGCACAAGGCGCTGATTTCGTAATGATGGCGCGCCCGTGGCATTACGCGTTGGCAGCACTTGGCCCGCGCGGTCTGCCGCATCTGGTGGATATGCTGCGTCTGGATTTGCTGTCCAACATGGGCCAGTTGGGGACACGGAGCTTACCTGATGTGCGGGCGCGGCAGGTCCCACGCGGGTAGATTTTCTCGCAATCGGGTAGGGGCGCGCGGGAAATCATTGCGCAAACGCTTTACAATTCTTACAACGCCAGACAGTTGCGCTGCACTGCGGCAAAATTCAGCCAAATCACGCCAGGCTGCGTAACAGATAACATTTCGGGGGGACCAGCCTGTGACCAAGACCCAGTCCGCGAGAGATTTCAAGAAAATCCTCATTGCCAACCGCGGCGAGATCGCCATTCGCATCATGCGTGCTGCCAACGAATTAGGCAAACGCACGGTTGCCGTTTTCGCCGAAGAGGACAAGCTGGGCTTGCACCGCTTCAAGGCCGATGAGGCCTATCGGATTGGTGAAGGCATGGGCCCTGTCGCGGCCTATCTCAGCATTGACGAAATCATTCGTGTCGCTCTGGAATGTGGCGCAGATGCGATCCACCCCGGCTATGGGTTGTTGTCGGAAAATCCCGATTTTGTCGACGCCTGCACCAACAATGGCATCACCTTCATCGGCCCCAAGGCCGATACGATGCGCGCCCTTGGCGACAAGGCCAGCGCGCGTCGCGTCGCCATTGAGGCCGGCGTGCCCGTCATCCCCGCCACCGAGGTATTGGGCGATGACATGGACAAAATCCGCGCCCAGGCGGCCGAGGTCGGCTATCCCCTGATGCTCAAGGCATCATGGGGCGGCGGCGGACGCGGGATGCGCCCGATCCAGTCCGAGAAAGAGCTGGAAGAAAAGGTACTGGAAGGCCGCCGCGAGGCAGAGGCCGCGTTTGGCAATGGCGAGGGGTATCTGGAAAAGATGATCCTGCGCGCCCGCCATGTCGAAGTCCAGATTCTGGGCGATACGCATGGGGACATGTATCACCTGTACGAGCGTGATTGCTCTGTTCAGCGCCGCAACCAGAAGGTCGTGGAACGTGCGCCTGCGCCGTACCTGTCGGACGCGCAGCGCGAAGAAATCTGCCAGTTGGGTTACAAAATCTGCAAGCACGTCAATTACGAATGCGCGGGCACAGTCGAATTCCTGATGGATATGGACACCGAGGAATTTTATTTCATCGAGGTCAATCCCCGCGTGCAGGTCGAACATACCGTCACCGAAGAGGTGACAGGCATCGACATCGTTCAGGCCCAGATCAAGATCGCCGAAGGGCGCAGCATTGCCGAAGCAACGGGTAAACCCTCACAAGCCGATGTGCGTCTGAACGGGCATGCGCTGCAAACCCGGATCACCACCGAAGATCCGCAAAACAACTTTATCCCCGATTATGGCCGCATCACCGCGTTCCGTGAGGCCACCGGCATGGGTATTCGTCTCGACGGAGGCACCGCCTATTCGGGTGGCGTGATTACCCGTTTTTACGACAGTCTGTTGGTCAAGGTGACGGCGCATGCGCAAACCCCCGAAGCCGCGATTGCGCGGATGGACCGCGCCCTGCGCGAATTCCGTATTCGCGGCGTCAGCACCAACATCGCCTTTGTCGAAAACCTGCTGAAGCATCCGACGTTTCTGGACAACACCTACCACACCAAGTTCATTGACCAGACGCCGGACTTGTTCCAGTTCAGCCGTCGCCGCGACCGCGGAACCAAGGTTCTGACTTATATTGCGGACATCACCGTAAACGGCCATCCCGAAGTCAAGGACCGCCCGCAGCCACGCCCCGACCTCAAAGACCCCAAGCCCCCCGCCCTGCGCGGCGAGCCGATGATGGGCACTCGCAACTTGCTAGAGCAAAAAGGCCCCGCCGCCGTGGCCGAATGGATGCGCAAGCAAAAACAGGTGCTGATCACCGACACGACGATGCGCGACGGGCATCAATCGCTGCTCGCCACCCGGATGCGCAGCCATGACATGATCAAGGTTGCCCCTGCCTATGCCGCCAATCTTGGCGGGCTGTTCAGCGTCGAGTGCTGGGGTGGCGCGACCTTTGATGTCGCCTATCGTTTCTTGCAGGAATGTCCATGGCAGCGCCTGCGCGATCTGCGCGCGGCCATGCCCAACGTGATGACACAGATGCTGCTGCGCGCCTCAAACGGCGTTGGCTATACCAACTATCCTGACAACGTGGTGCAGGAATTTGTACGCGTCGCCGCCAACACCGGTGTCGATGTGTTCCGCGTGTTTGATTCGCTTAACTGGGTTGAAAACATGCGCGTGGCCATGGATGCCGTCATCGCGTCTGACAAGGTTTGCGAAGGTACAATCTGTTACACAGGCGACATCCTGAACCCCGAACGGGCCAAGTATGACCTAAAGTACTATGTCGGTATGGCGCGCGAGTTGGAAGCGGCTGGCGCGCATGTGCTGGGCCTCAAGGATATGGCGGGATTGCTGAAACCCGCCGCGGCAAAGGTGCTGATCAAAGCCCTGAAACAGGAAGTCGGCCTGCCGATCCATTTCCACACTCATGACACCGCCGGAATCGCAAGCGCGACCATTCTGGCCGCCGCCGATGCCGGCGTGGATGCGGTTGATTGCGCCATGGACGCGCTGTCGGGCAACACCTCGCAGGCGACACTTGGCTCGGTTGTCGAGGCACTGGCCCATACGGATCGCGATACCGGGCTGGATATCGGCGCGATCCGCGAGATTTCGGATTATTGGGATGCGGTACGCGCGCATTATGCCGCCTTCGAAAGTGGCATGCAGGCCCCCTCGTCCGAAGTGTATTTGCACGAAATGCCCGGCGGGCAGTTCACCAACCTCAAGGCACAGGCCCGTTCGCTGGGGTTGGATGACCGTTGGCCCGAAGTGGCGCAGACCTATGCGGATGTGAACCAGATGTTCGGCGATATCGTCAAGGTTACGCCCAGCTCCAAGGTTGTCGGCGACATGGCCTTGATGATGGTCAGTCAGGGCCTCAGCCGCGCCGAGGTCGAAGATCCCAACCGCGACCTGGCCTTTCCCGATTCTGTCGTGGACATGATGCGCGGTAATCTGGGCCAACCTCCGGGCGGTTTCCCCCAGGCACTGGTATCCAAGGTTCTGAAAGGTGAAGCCCCCGACACCGAACGCCCGGGCAAACACCTGCCCCCCGTTGATCTGGATGCCACACGCGCCGAGCTGGTCGCGCAGATGGAAGGTAAATCCGTCGATGACGAGGACCTGTCGGGGTATCTGATGTACCCCAAGGTATTTCTGGACTACATGGGCCGCCACCGCGTCTATGGTCCGGTGCGCAGCCTGCCGACCAAGACCTTCTTTTACGGCATGAAACCTGGCGATGAGATCACGGCCGAAATTGACCCCGGTAAGACGCTGGAAATTCGTCTGCAAGCGGTGGCCGACACCACGGCTGACGGCGAAGTTAAGGTATTTTTCGAACTCAACGGCCAGCCTCGCGTCATCCGAGTGCCCAACCGCTTGGTGGCCTCGCAAACCGCTGCGAGCCCCAAGGCCGAGGCGGGCAATCCGAACCATATCGGCGCACCGATGCCCGGTGTGGTGGCGACAGTTTCAACATCCGTTGGGCAGGCGATCAAAGAGGGCGATTTGTTGCTAACCATCGAAGCGATGAAGATGGAAACCGGCATCCATGCCGAACGGGACGCTGTGGTCAAAGCCATCCACATCAGTCCCGGAGGTCAGATCGACGCCAAAGATCTGCTGATCGAACTGGAATAATCGACCCGCAAAACCAAATACGCGCCCCCGGATCACATTCGGGGCCGCGTGATACCTGATTATGCGCGCCGGCTTTCGGGTTGCGCACCCCGACTGAACGAAAATTTGAACAGCCTACCGACACGAAAAAACGGTTAACGTTGACACCGTCGTTTGAGGGCGTGTTGCATCCCTAAGCTGGCCGTGCCACCGCTCTGGGCACTCCGGCTTGTGTCGAGAAAACCCAGAGCGATGGAAGCACCTTTTTCAGACTTTAATGGTCACGCCGAGGCGAACCTGCACTTGCACTGCACGCTCCATGCCTGCACAGTTTCCAACGAACCGCTGTCCCTAGGGCCGACCTGAGACCGCCATACAGAAGGGCATCGCACAATGCGCAAAATTCTGGTGTTTACAGACCTCCATTTCACCGAAGCCGGCCAAGGGATCGGCCATTTGGACCCTGCAACGCGGTTTCGCGACGGTCTAACCCATGCTTTGGCCCAGTTCGGCGATGCCGAGCGCGTTATCATCACCGGTGACCTGACCCACCACGGCCACATCGCGCAGTTTGAACGCCTGCGCGATACATTGACGGATTGTCCCCTTCCCGTTCACCTGATGCTGGGCAACCATGACACGCGCGCCAACTTCCGCGCGGTGTTTCCCGACGCGCCGCTGACACCTAATGGTTTTGTCCAACAGATCATTGACAGCGACGATTATCGCCTGATCCTGCTGGACACGTTGGAAGAAACGCACGAGGTGCCCCATTCCGGGCGCTTGTGCGCCGCGCGCCTCAATTGGCTGGATCGTGCACTCGGCGATGCAGGGCAGCGCCGCGTGATCATCTTCATGCACCATCCGCCGATGGATGTCGGCTTTCCCGCCATGGACGAAATTGGTCTAAGCAACAAAGACGCGGTATTGAAACTGTTGAATTCCCACGCCAACACCTGCCAGATTGTCAGCGGCCATGTGCATCGCACGATCTCGGGTACAGCAGCAGGCATTCCAACGGCCATCTTCAAAAGCACCTGCCATCAGGCCCCCATGATGTTGACCGACGCAAGCGCACATGCCTCGGTCGATGAGCCGGGTGCCTATGGCGTGTTGCTTTTGGGCACGGATGGCGTGATCGTGCATAGTGAAGATTTCGGTCTCACCGATCGGCGCGAAATCGTCTATGCCTAACGCTTCCGCGCCCAAAGGGAACCTTGCGCAAGCTCCAGATCGGCTTAGCTTTCGCTCAGTGCGACCTTCATGTCCTTGACCATATAGATCACTTCGCCATCCGCCTCGACAGTGCCATCAGCAACACCCATGGTCAGACGGCGGGTCTGAATCGCTTTGGTGAAATCAATCTTGTAGGTCAACATCTTGCGATCCGGGCGAACCATACCGGTCAGCTTGACCTCGCCTACGCCCAACGCATATCCACGCCCCTGCCAGCCGCGCCAGCCCAGATTGAACCCCGTCAGCTGCCACAGGCCGTCCAGCCCCAGACAGCCCGGCATGATTGGGTTGCCGGGAAAGTGGCATCCAAAGAACCATAAGTCAGGCGTGATATCGAATTCGGCCACAACATGCCCTTTGCCATGTGCGCCGCCATCACCGGAAATGTCGGTGATCCGGTCCATCATCAGCATCGGCGGCTCGGGCAATTGCGCATTGCCGGGGCCAAACAGCTCCCCTCGGGCACATTTCAGCAGGTCTTCTTTTGCGAACTGTGTCGGATAGTCAGCCATTCAGACGGTCCCCTTGAAACTGGAAGATAAATTTGATCCTTCGGCGCCCCATGATGTAACCTAGGCCGTGACCGGGGATCGCGCCATCTTCTCTAACATTCGTGCCTGCGCGGGTGCAAGCCCACGGAACACTGGCACATCATTGCGCGCAATACATGGGCATTTCAGTGGCATCTGGTGGATTTGAATTGAATTCCGGGGGCATCGGCCTTTATATATAGTGAACACATGAGAATGGCTCGCAGAGAACATGACATCCACGACACCATCCCCCGCTGAGCAAACCGGAGCAAACTGGCTGTGCAATGCCGGTGTGCGCCCGACGCGTCAACGCGTGGCACTGGCCGCGCTGCTGATTGGTGACGGGCAACATCGCCATGTTACGGCAGAAAGCCTGTTTGCAGATGTGCAACGCATGGGTGACAAGGTTTCGCTGGCCACGGTCTATAATACGTTGCGTGCCTTCTGCGATGCCGGATTGATGCAAGAGGTGATGGTCGACGGTGCCAAAAGTTATTTTGACACCAACACGCATGACCACCCGCATTTTTTCTGGGAAGATGAAAACCGTCTCAGCGATGCGCCCGCCGACGAGCTGCAGATCACGCGTCTGCCCGACGCCCCTGACGGGGCCGAGATCGCCTCGGTTGATGTGGTGATCCGTTTGCGCCGCAAAACCCGCTCCTGAGCCATAGTTTGCACCCGTGCCGAGGCGTGCGGGCATTGAGTACGCGTTGAACCGGCAGAACATTGGATGTTCGTATGCCTCGCTACCGTGGCAACGCTTGCCTCCTGCCCTTGCCACAGCCAATCTAGTATTTCTGAACGAGAGGCCCTGCCATGCGCGCCATGACTTATAATCATTTCGGCCCTGCCGCCGATGTCTTGGAACTTTGTGAAATCGACACGCCAACCCCAGGCCCGGGCGATGTGCGCGTGGCGCAGGAATATTCGGGCGTGAACCCTTCGGATGCCAAGGCGCGTGCGGGGTCTCGACCCGGTGTAACCAAACCTCCGTTTGCGCAAGTCATCCCACATTCCGATGGCGCGGGCGTTATCGACGCGGTCGGCGAAGGGGTGGATCCTGCGCGCATTGGTCAACGCGTGTGGATCTGGAACGGTCAGTGGCAACGCGCCTTTGGGACTGCTGCAACCCACATCTGCCTGCCAGACGCGCAGGCCGTTGACCTGCCAGAAGGTGTTTCGACGAAAATCGGTGCCACACTGGGCATTCCGGGCTTAACCGCAACGCAAACCGTGTTCGGCGGCGGAGATGTGACCGGCCAGACCCTGCTGATCAGCGGTGGGGCTGGTGCCGTGGGCCACAGTGCCGTGCAACTGGCCAAATGGGGTGGCGCCACGGTGATCGCCACATGCAGTGCCGGAGCGATGGAGCGCGTGCGCGCGGCGGGGGCGGATCATGTGCTGAATTACAGCGACCCCGATCTGACGGCGCAAATCCTGTCGCTGAATCCTGATGGCATCGACCGTGCAATCGAGGTAGAGTTCGGTGTAAACGCCGCCCTACTGGGCGAAGTGATGCGCCCCAACGGCGTGATCGCCGCCTATGGCTCGGGCAAGGACATGGCCCCGAACCTTCCGTTTGGCCCCTACCTGTTCAAGGCGCTGACGTTGCAGATCACCTTGATCTACATCCTTCCTGCGCCACAGCGCACCGCAGCAATTACGCGCCTGCATGCTGCGCTAAACGCAGGGGCGCTGCGTCCCGAGATTGATACCATCTTTGATCTGGCCGATTGTGCCAAGGCGCACGATGCGGTGATGACGCCGGGCCGTTCGGGGGCCGTATTGTTGCGGGTATAACGCACACCCTCTGCCCCCACTGGCCGAACACGGATAAGGCCTGAACAACAGTTTTCGGGTCCGCGGACCATCGGATCTCCTGGCTACGGCCGGTATCGAGACGCTTTAGGCCACTTGGAATTCTGACACGTTGGCCAAGGTGTATTGGCCGTCGTCCAGATGTACAACGAACCATGTCCCACCATTGAACTCGACGGTTTGCTGCGCCCGATAGACATAGCCTCTGTCGTTACAGAAATATGGCATGGCCAGCGAATGCGGCCCGATGTGCACCCGACTGTCGGTCGAGGTGGGTGCGATACGGAACTGGGCGCCCTTCGACGGTTCAAAGCCCAGCATACGATCCAGAGTATCCACGCGATCATGCTGCCAATCGCCAGTGATCATCGGCCCAATCGTGTCAAAGTTCAGCAACGAATAACCTAAAAACAGGAACACCCAATTCGGCGTCTCTTCGCGCGCCAAAGCAAACGGCTGTCGGGTTTGACGAAGCGATAAGTAATCCGGCGCAAAACTGGAAAAAGTCACCGCACCAGTGATCAAACCCAATCAGATAATGACCCGTAAACGGCGCCCGGCCTGCGCCGTCAAAGCCCGAAGGGTATCAACAAGAGAGGCAATCGTCGCGCGTATCATCAATGCATTGTTCGCTCAGATTTGCACAATGACAACCTTTTGCTCCATGAAATTCATCCAATTTTCAGAATACACAACAAAATGGCCCGCCGCGACACAGCGCGGCGGGCCTTGATATCAAGCGCTGTGGCAAGCTTATCCGACAGCGACCAGTTCGATGTCGAATTTCAGATCCTGCCCGGCCAACGCGTGGTTGGCATCCAGCGTAACATGTTCCTCGGTCACTTCGACCACGGTCACGGGCAAGACCTGACCGTTCTCGGTCTGAACCTGCAACTGAGTGCCCGGGTCCAGAGGGATGTCTGCGGGAATACCTTCACGCGGCACCTGTTGGCGCGCGTTCGGATCAATCGGCCCATAGGCCTGATCGGCGGGCACTTCGACGGATTTCTTATCACCCAAGACCATGCCGGGGATTGCGACATCGAGACCGGGGATGATCTGGCCCGAGCCGACCTCAAATTTCAGCGGGTCACGGCCTTCGCTGCTGTCAAAGACGGTCCCGTCCTTCAGCGTGCCAGTATAGTGGATATGGACGGTGTCGCCCGTTTTTACTTCGGTCATGATGACTCCAGTCATGTGTTGGGAAAATGGGTGGCAAGGTCGCGGCGCGCGCGAGTTCTTGTGCGAATCCACAGGACGCTAACAAGGCAGGCACCGGATTGCAAACAGGCCGCGATTCGGGCCTTTCGCGGGTTTGCCATTCATGCAACCCTGTGAACCCGACCGTCCTGTTTCAACCTTGCGAGGCCGCCATGGCAATCACAACCTGCATTTTCGACGCCTATGGCACTTTGTTTGACGTCGCCGCTGCAGCGCGGATCGCGGCCGACGAACCGGGACGCGAGGCCTTTTCCGCCTGCTGGCCCATGATCGCCGAGCATTGGCGCGCAAAGCAATTGCAGTACACATGGCACCGCACGATCACCCATGATTACGTTTCGTTCTGGGAGGTGACAGAACACGCCCTGGATTGGGCGCTGGAGGCCGAAGGTATGGATAACGATCCTGCCCTGCGCGCCCGCCTGTTGCAACTGTACCGCGAGTTGCAGGCCTATGTCGAAGTGCCCGCCACCCTACGCACCCTAAAGGACGCCGGGCTGACCACGGCAATCTTGTCTAACGGGTCGCTCGACATGCTGAATACGGCCGTCCAATCGGCAGGGGTTGGCGACCTTTTGGACGATGTTTTATCGGTCGATGGTTTGCGGCGTTTTAAACCGGCGCGAGCGGTTTATGATCTGGTCGGCCAGCGGTTCTCATGCCCGCCTGACGAGGTGCTGTTTGTCTCCTCCAACGGATGGGATGCGGCGGGCGCAGCGGGATACGGTTTTCACACCGTATGGATCAACCGCGCCGGGGCGCCGATGGACCGCCTGCCCGCCTCGCCCGGACATGTTTTGACCGACCTGAACGGCGTTGCGGAATTAACAAGGACGATCTGATGGCACGTTTCACCACGTCCGACGGGCTGGACCTATATTTTGAAGATGAAGGCACATCCGAAGGTCGTGCAGCGCCCATCCTGTGTTTGGCTGGGCTCACCCGCAACTCGGGCGATTTCAACTTCATGCTGCCATTCTTGGCCGGCCATCGCGTGATCCGCATGGATTATCGCGGGCGCGGACAATCGGACTATGCCAAAGATCACACGACCTATACCATTGCCCAAGAAGCCGCAGACGCCATTGCACTTCTAGACCATCTGGAGGTGGCGCGCGTGACCATTTTGGGCACATCGCGCGGTGGGCTAATTGCGATGCTGTTGGCTGCAACACACCCGGATCGCGTAGCGGGTGCGATCCTGAATGATATCGGTCCCGAAATCGATCCCGGCGGGCTGGACCGGATCATGGATTACTTGGGCAAGCGCCCCCCCTATGCCGACTATGCAGCGGCAGCCGCTGCCCTGCGTGCAGCCTACGTCACGACGTTTCCAGATGTGCCCGAACTGCGCTGGCGCTTGCAGGCGCAACTGATGTGGCGAGAAACGCCTCAAGGACTTGACCTGCGCTATGATCCGCATCTGCGCGACGCGATGCTAGACCAAGCCGCGGCAGGCCCTGTTCCTGACCTCTGGCCGTTGTTTGACGCCGCAGCCGCCAAACCTTTGACGGTCATCCGCGGGGCCAATTCGGACCTTCTGAGTGCTACGTCCCTGTCGGCCATGCAGGCCCGCGCCCCCACCATGCGCGCCGTCACAGTGCCAAACCGCGCCCACGTTCCCTTTCTGGACGAGGCCCCATCGCTGGCCGCGATCCACGCCCATTTGCAGGAGTTCCCCGAATGACCACCATCGATATGATCCGCGCCGCAGCCGCCCGCCTGAAGGGGCATGCGCGGCGCACGCCGTTACTGTCATCACCCTTTCTGGATGAGATCGCCGGACGACGTGTATTGATCAAACCTGAATGCCTGCAACACACCGGCAGCTTCAAGTATCGCGGCGGGCGCTCGGCAGTTTCGGCATTGGAAGGGGCCGCACGAGCCCGCGGCGTTCTTGCGTATTCGTCAGGGAACCACGCCCAAGGCGTCGCATTGGCCGCACGTGAGTTCGGCGTGCCTTCGGTCATCATCATGCCTGCTGATGCACCCGATCTGAAAATCGCCAACACCCGTGCCTTGGGCGCCGAGGTGGTCCTGTATGATCGCGCGGGCGGTGATAGCCGCGAAGCCATTGGTAACAAGATCGAATCCGAGCGCGGCATGACCTTGATCAAACCCTTTGACGATCCTCAGGTGATCGCCGGCCAAGGCACAACCGGGCTGGAGATCGCCGAAGATGCAAACGCCCTTGGCATCAGTCGCGCCGATGTTCTGGTCTGTTGCGGCGGTGGCGGCCTGACCTCGGGGATCGCGCTGGCACTTGAGGCTGACGCACCGGGTTTGACCGCCCGTACCTGCGAACCCGACGGGTTTGACGATGCCAAACGATCGCTCGCGTCAGGGCAAATCGAAACGAACAGCGCCCAGTCGGGCAACCTGTGCGACGCGATCCTGACGCCCGCACCGGGCCAGTTGACATTCCCGATCATGCAGCGCTTGTGCGGGGCAGGTCTGAGCGTCAGTGAAGAAGAATGCCTGCACGCCATGGCGCTGGCCTGGGGGCGGTTGAAACTGGTGGCCGAACCCGGCGGCGCTGCGGCGCTGGCAGCGGCGCTGTTTCGGCCAGACGAGATTGACGGCGATACCGTGATCGCAACCATATCAGGTGGCAATGTGGACGCCGCAATTTTCCAGCGCGCCCTCAACAGCTATGGCGACCTAACATGAACGATAGCCCCATTGAGTTCACCATTGGCAGCTTCAACGTCAAAAACCTGATCGGCCCGGATCAGGAATATTATCGGTTCCAAACCTACACACCCGAAGAATACGCGTGGAAAGAGGATTGGCTCGCCAACCAACTGTTGTCGATGAACGCTGATATCGTTGGCTTTCAGGAAATTTTCGACGAATCCCCTCTGCGTTCGGTCATAGATGAGGCCAGCCGCCGCGCCGAAGTGCTGAACGCAGCCGCCGTACCTGACAAATCCAAGCGCTATCATCGCAAGGTAATTTTTCGCAAACTGGCGTTTGAACCTTATGCCGGGGCCGCGCTGGCCTTTGCACCAAATGCCGCCGACGACGGCACCCCCGGTAAACGTCGCCCCGGTCTGGCGATCCTGTCGCGCTTTGGTTTTGAAGGTGCACCGGAGATCATTCAGGATTTGGATCAACCTTTGGTGATCCCGTTTTCTCCCTTGCGCGGATTAGATGCGCCTGACGCTGGCTCTTTTACTCTACGCCGCCTCAGTCGACCCGTGATCAAGGCGCGCATCCCTGTAGGCGGGCAAGTGATCACCGTGTTCAATTGCCACCTCAAATCCAAACTGGGCGATTACATAACCCCCGAGGGGGCCGAATTCGCACCCGAGGCAAACCTGACGGATTACGATCCGGTGGGACGCGCCATGGGATCACTGCGCAGCTCGCTGCGCCGCATGGCCGAAGCGTGGGTATTGCGCCGCGAAATCGTGGCCGAATTGCAGGCCGGCCATCCCGTCATGGTGCTGGGTGATTTCAACGACGGAGAACACGCGGTCAGTTCAGAAATCATCGCAGGCGAAGTGCCCTTCAAAAACTACCAGTGGATGCTACGCCACGACGCGCAGCATTCTGGCGATCGCTATAGCGCCGAGGAACATCGCCAGATCACCGAAGATGTCGAGGCTGTGCGCCTGCATTCTGCCGAAAAGCTGTTCGTGCGCAAATCCTTGCGGGACATGGTTTATACCTCGGCCTTCGGGGGCGTTTATGAATCCATTGACCAGATATTCATGTCGCGCCATTTTCACCCCGACACACCGACACGTATCGGAGAGATGACCTATTTCAGCGCGTTGAACGATCACCTGACCGACGGCAGCCACCCCGAGGCCCCGTATAACAAGCTGGCCTCGGATCACGGGCAAATCGTTGCGCATATGCGGCTACTGTGACGCATAAGTCGAAGCATTTGGGCGGATTGCCCTTGCACCACCCGCCGAATCCGGGTCAGCCTTAGATCAAGGCCCCCCGAAACAGGGCGCGCATCACACCTGCCACACGAGGCGCGGTTTCACTGACCCCGCCTGACCACATCCCCCGACGAAAGGCCCATCTATGCGCTTGCAAAACCTCGACATCATTGTAACCGCGCCCCCCGCTCCCGGATGGGGCGGGCGGTACTGGATTTTGGTCAAGTTAAGCACAGACAATGGCATCATCGGCTGGGGTGAATGCTATGCTGCGACCATCGGCCCCGAGGCCATGCGCGCCGTCATCGAAGACGTGTTCGAACGCCATATGGCCGGAGAAAACCCCGAAAACATCGAAATGATGTTCCGCCGTGCCTATTCCGCGGGTTTCACGCAGAGGCCGGACCTTACGGTCATGGGGGCTTTTTCAGGTCTGGAAATCGCCTGTTGGGATATTCTGGGCAAAGCACGCGGGCGTCCTGTTCACGCCCTGCTGGGGGGGCGCATGAATGACCGCATTCGCGCCTATAGCTATCTCTATCCCCTGCCCCATCACGATATCACAGAATTCTGGTCCTCACCCGATATGGCCGCCGAAAGTGCGCTGGCGCTGGTTGAGGCGGGCTATACGGCCGTCAAATTCGACCCGGCAGGCCCTTATACGTTGCGGGGCGGGCACATGCCCGCGCTGATGGATATCGAGCTGAGCGTGGCCTTTTGCAAGGCGATCCGAAACGCAGTCGGGAATCGCGCCGATCTGTTGTTTGGCACCCATGGCCAATTCACCACCGATGGCGCAATTCGCATGGGACGCGCCATTGCTCCGTATGATCCGCTGTGGTTCGAAGAACCCGTGCCACCGGACAATGTCGGCTCGATGGCCAAGGTCGCAACCGCAACAGGCATTCCCATCGCCACCGGCGAACGCCTGACCACCAAGGCCGAGTTTGCCCCCATCCTACGCGATGGTGCCGCCAAGATCTTGCAACCGGCGTTGGGACGTGCCGGCGGCATTTGGGAGGTCAAGAAAATAGCCGCAATGGCCGAGGTCTATAACGCGCAAATGGCTCCGCATCTTTATGCCGGCCCGGTGGAATGGGCGGCTAACGTCCAGCTGGCCGCGTCCATCCCCAACCTGTTGATGGCCGAAACCATCGAAACCGATTTCCACAACGATCTGATCTGCAACGGCATCCAGATTGAACAGGGCTATATCACCCTGCCTGACGCGCCCGGATTGGGTATCGAGGTGGACGAAGCTCTGGCGCGCGCGCATCCATGGCGCGGCGAAGGCTTACATCTGGAAATGACCGAAGAGCCCTGTAACTATCAGCGGCCCAACGGCTTTACCGGTGGCGCGCCGCCCGAGGAAGGTTAAGGCGCGCTGTGAGGTCGGGCATCAGGGATCGGGAAAATCAGATCATAAGCCCAATTATAGACGAAGGCATAGACCAGGTAGAACACCGTGATCGCGATATCCATGATCATCGCGTCATAAAGCGATACCGACAGATACCAGGCCAAAAACGGGATCAACGCCGTCAGCAGACCGACCTCAAATAACACCGTGTGAAACACCCGCAGCGTCAGTGACTTGCGGGTGTGTCCCACGCGCGCCTGCATCACACGATCAAACCCCAGATTATACACATAGGTCCAGATCGTCGCGATCATGCTACTGACAACGGCCACAACCCCAAAGTCATGCGCCGGAATACCAAAGAGCCACACACCCATCGGGATGATCAAAACAAGGCCCAGCCCCTCGAACGTCAGCGCGTGGCGCATTCTGTCACGTGTTGTGCGCATAACTCAGCCCCCGCACTCGTACCGTTGCCGCCCCGATCATGGCAGCAGTCCCAGCCAGACCCACGCGGTCAGGACCGACAGGCCCGTCGCCACCAAAACCGATGAGGCCGCCACACGCCGCGCCGCGCCGTACATATTGGAAAACAGATAGGCATTGATCCCCGGCGCCATAGCTGCGGTGATCACCGCCGAGCGCATGCCGGAGTCGGGCACTTCCAGAACATTTCCCAAACTGAATGTAATCAGCGGATGAATAATCAACGCGATGACACACACATAGGCAATCACACGCATGTCACCTTCGGGGCGATACTGCACCAAAACCCCGCCCAAGCCGAACAGCGCCGCAGGCACGGCCGCGCGGGACAGCAGACTCAGCCCGTCCGTCAATGAACCGGGCAGCGACAGGCCGCTCAGGTTTACAATGAGGCCCAGAACGATGCCGATGATTAGCGCGTTGGAAAACATTGCGCGCAAGACCCGCAGCGCCACCTTGCCCACGGCCTGCCCCCGCGCGCGCGCCACCTCCATCGCAGTGATCCCAACCCCGTAACAAATCGGCGAATGCAATGCGATAATGGCGTAGTTCGCCGCCAGTGCCTCGACACCATATGCGCGTTCTGTCAGGGCAAGACCGGTCAGGGCCGAGTTCGAAAAGAGGCAACAAAACCCAATTGCAATCGAATCCTCCCACGAGCGTCCGAATAACGCGCGCGCGCCAATCAATCCCAAAAGAAAGCCAGACAGCGCCCCGGCGTAAAAGCTGATTAACAAATCAACGTCAAAACTATGCGCCAGATCCAGCCGCGTCATGGCCAGAAACAACATGCAGGGAATGGCGAAAACTTGGGCAAAAACCATCAGGCCTTGCACGTTGGCCTGGGTAAACCACCCTTTCCATGCCGCAAGATATCCAGCCCCGATTACCACGAATACGGGCAGGATGATGTCTATCAAGGCTTGCATGTAACTAGACCTCGTAGGTCAGGGTCATGCCGTCATAGGCCGGGCGAATATGGGCAGGTAATTCCGCCTCCAGCGTGCGATAATCCATATCAATATGCATGTTGGTCAGCACCCCGCGGCGCGGCGCGGCGCGTTCCATCCATTCCAGCGCCAAGGCCAGATGGGAATGCGTCGGGTGCGGTGTGCGGCGCAGCGCATCCAAAATCCAGCAATCCAAATCCTTCAGCACAGCCCATGACGTTTCGGGAATATTGGCCACATCCGGCAGATAGGCCAGATCGCCGACACGAAACCCCAGCGCGTCGATCGCACCATGTCCGACCTGAAAAGGCGTTAGCGTGATCGGCCCGCCTGCCCCATCAATGGTCACGTCGCCATTAATCGTATGCATATCCAGAATAGGTGGATAAGGCGATGTCTCGGGTTGCGTAAAGGCATATCCGAACCGCGAATAGAGTTCGTTTTGCGTGTCGCCATCTGCCCAGACCGGCAGGCGGTGCTTCATATTAAAGACAACCATGCGCAAATCGTCGATCCCGTGCACATGATCCGCATGGCTGTGCGTAAACACGACTGCATCCAACGTGCCGATGCCTTCGCGCAGTAGCTGTGCGCGCATATCCGGTGTCGTGTCGATCAAAACACGGGTCATCCCGTCCGGGCCTTCCTGCTCGATCAACATCGAGCACCGTGTTCGGGTGTTGCGTGGCTCAGTGGGGTCGCAATCGCCCCACAGCCCGCCAATCCGCGGCACCCCGCCCGATGATCCACAGCCCAGAATGATGAAACGGCGTTCGGTCATTATGCGGCCACCTTGTACTGTGCGGCTTTAGAAAACAGCCGGTCAAAATTGGCTTGGGTTTGCGCCGCGAACGCGGGCCAGTCCATGCCGAACACCTCGGCACCCTTTTGCGCGGTGTGGGCGGTATAGGCGGGTTCGTTGCGTTTCCCGCGATAAGGTGGCGGCGCAAGATAGGGCGCGTCAGTTTCCACCAGAATTCGCTCTACCGGCGCATTGGCAAAAATGTCGCGCAATTCCTGTGATTTAGGGAAGGCCGCGATGCCCGACATGGACAGGTAAAACCCAAGATCCAGCGCCGCGCGTGCCAATTCCGCACTGGAAGAAAAACAATGCATGACACAGGAATAGGCGCCGTTTGCATATTCCTCGGTCAAGATACGCGCCATATCAATGTCGGCCGCCCGCGCATGGATGATCAAAGGCAGCTCCGTCCGGCGCGCAGCCTCGATATGAATGCGCAGGCTGTCTTGCTGTATTGGGGCACTGTCGGCGGTATAGTGGTAATCCAGCCCGGTTTCACCGATGCCCACGAATTTCGGGTGCGCCGCCAGCGCCAGAAGATCATCCAGATTCGCCAAAGGTTCGTCCGCCGCACTCATCGGATGGGTGCCGGCGGCCCAAAAAACCGGGGCATGCGCGTCCGAAATGGCGCGGACCTGATCAACCAATCGCAGCTTGGTGCAGATCGTGACCATCCGCGTCACGCCAGCCGCAACCGCGCGGTCGATCACATCAGGCAGTTCTTCGGCGAAATCGGGGAAATCGAGGTGGCAATGACTGTCGGTAATCTGGATCGAACTGTTCATCTTTTCCCTCTTCAGGCGGGGCTAGCCCGCCGCCGTATCGCGTATCTTGAACACGGTATCTAGGACCAGCGCGGCAGGGTCAAGGTTGACCGCCCGCCCATGTCGCAACCGTGCACCGACCTCTTCGGCGCAAGCGGCCCAAATACGGGCGCGCGACGCATTCGGTGCGCAGCGCAACAGCATCTGCGCCTCGTTCGGGGCGGCCTCGGGCGCGGGGGGGGCCCCCATTGCGCCCGTGCGCGCCATGCGGCTTAGCATCAGATCAATCAACCAGATCAACAAATCCAGCTTGTCCTCGGCCCCGCGCGTAGCAGCCGCATTGGCCAGAGCCAAGGCGCGCGGGCGATCTATACGGGGCAAATCTGCAAAGAGCGCGATCAGCTCGGCATAGATTTTCAACCCGTCCAGATTGATGAGGCGCACAGATTCGCCCACAGAGCCACCTGAAAGCGCGGCCAAGGCGGGTGCATTGCCCCCTGTTTCAATCCCTGCCTGCGTCAAAGCGGCGGCCATGTCATCGGCCCCCAAAGGCGGCAAACGCAATTCGCGGCACCGCGACCGGATGGTCGGCAGAAGGCTTGAGGGTTGATGGCTGATTAGTAACAAGGTGATGCGCGCGGGTGGTTCTTCCAGCATTTTCAACAAGGCGTTGGCCGCCTGCACATTCATGTCGTCGGCGGTGTCTATGATCACCACGCGCCGTCCCCCGTTCGTTGCACTAAGATGCAGGAAGTTATTCAACGTGCGTACGTCTTCGGCCAATATCCGATCACGCAATCGTCCGGTTTTTTCGTTCACACGACGGATGATATGGAACAGCCCCGGGTCCGACCCTGCCAATAGGCGGTGCGAAACCGGATGATCCGGCGCAATATCAAGGCTGTCGGGCGGTGGCGGCGCACCGAACATTCCGCCGTCATTGTCATCCGGCGGGGTTGCCAACAAAAAGCGCGCAATGCGCCATGCCAGTGTCGCCTTACCCACACCGCGCGGTCCTGTGATCAGCCAGCCGTGATGCATCCGCCCTGATGTAAAGGCCTCAAGAAACGCGGCCTCGGCCACGCCCTGCCCGATCAGAAGTGGTGTTTCTCGCGGATGTGGCGCGCCGGGGATCGCATCCGCCTGAGGGGCCTCATCCGTCATGTCAAAGCCGCCATGACAACTGCACGGATATCGTCCTGCACGGCATCAATGTCCTGAGTACCGTCGATAACGCGAATACGCTTGGGAAACTGCTTGGCCAAAGCTAAAAAGCCCGCGCGGTTGGTGCGCTGCAACTCTTCACCGAAACTCTCAAAGCGGTCCTCGCCCGTGCCGCGCTGATGCGCGCGTGACAGGCCAATGGCCGGATCCATGTCGATCAGCAGTGTCAGATCAGGGTCCTGACCGATCATCAGATCATGAAGCGCCTCAACCGCCGCGCGCAGATCAGCCCCACGCTGGCCCTGATAAATGCGGGTGCTGTCGGCGAATCGATCGCAGATCACGATTTCTCCATTGGCCAACGCCGGGCGAATGATCCGTTCCAAATGATCGCGACGCGCAGCCGTAAACAACAACAATTCGGTTTGTGGTGACCACCGTCCCGCGTCGCCCTCTAACACAAGCGCGCGGATTTGCTCGCCGCCGGGGCTACCACCCGGTTCACGGGTGCGCGTGACGTTGTGACCGATACTGCGCAGATGCTCGACCAACAGATTGGCCTGAGTTGTTTTTCCCGACCCGTCGATGCCCTCAAAGCTGATGAACAGCCCTGTTGTGCGCGATGGTTCTGACACAGATACGTCCGCGCTCACAAGGCGCCCTCAGGCCCCTGTTGTAGCCGCGTCAAAAGCAGGCCTGACACGGTTTTCAAACGATTAACGAAACCGCCGCGCAGCACGTCTTCGGCCGCCAGCAAGGGCACGCGTGTCTCGGGCATACCGTCAGGCGAAATCACCAATTCGGCCAATTGTGTACCCTTCGAGATTGGCGCCTCAACCGGGCCGGTATAAATCACCTCGGCAGGAACGGTATCACCGCCCAAAACGGGCAACAGCATTGTGATATCACTGTCGGCGATCAACCCCACACTGGGGGCAGAGCCCATCCACACATCAGCGCGCGCAATCTCGGACCCGCTTTTGATGACGGTATTTTCACTAAACTGACGAAAGCTCCAGGACACGATGGCCTCAGCCTCTTGGGCGCGTTGCTGCGCGGTATCCAGCCCCGAAATAACAAAGATAACCCGCCGCGCACCCTGACGGGCAGATCCGACCAGACCATAGCCGGCCTCGTTGGTATGCCCTGTCTTCAGGCCGTCCGCGCCGATGTTCAGCTTTAGCAGTGGGTTACGGTTCTGCGTGTTCTGCGGCGCGCGCCCGTCGAATTTAAACTCGGTTTCCGCGAACATCGAATAGAACTCGGGGAAGTCTTGTATTAGATGGCGCGCCAAAAGGGCCAGATCGCGCATGCTCATCCGATGCCCCGGCGCTGGCCAGCCGTTGGAATTGGCGAAGACCGAGTTAGTCATCCCCATCTTTTGCGCGCGTTGCGTCATAAACCGGGCAAACCCCGCCTCGGTGCCATCCGGGCTAAGCGCCTCAGCCACGACCGCGCAGGCGTCATTGCCCGACAACACGATGATGCCGCGCAATAGGTCCTCGACACGTACGCGGTCCGTGGTGTCCAGAAACATGGTCGAGCCGCCATAGCTCATCGCATGTTGTGATACCGGCAGCTTTTCATCCAACGATAGACGCCCGTCACGCACGGCCTCAAACGCCACATAAAGCGTCATCAACTTGGACATGGACGCAGGCGGAAGCGGCTGATCCGCGTTCTTGCTTAACAGGACCGTTCCCGTGCCCACATCCATCACGAATGCGGCCTTAGCGTTGGTGTCGAAGGCCAGCGCAGGCAAGCTCGCAAATGCGACAAAAGCAGCAATCAGAATGGCACGGCAGGCAGAGATCATGGCAAGGTCCAATGACTATTTCAGGTCAGGGGTGGATTAGTTCGACACAGGATATGCATCGTCAAAACCCACGCCTTTGATTTTCTTTAACAGCGCACTGCGCTCGGATGAGGTGGCGGCGGGCCCGACAATGACACGCCAGAATTTCTTACCTTGGCTGGTTTGCTCCAGAACCGACGGAACCATTCCGGACGTGCGCATCGCGGTCGCTGTGTCGCGGGCATTTTGCTCGACCGAAAAGATGCCGATCTGGATATATGGTTTGCTCAGCTTGGAACTCGACTTGGGCGCGGCCTTGGCCGGTGCCGGGCTGGGTGTGGTAGAGGCCTCGGCGGCATCAATTGCGGCGGCTGCCCCGGCAATGGGATCCAGCGGTGTTGCCTCGATTTCATCCGTGGCCAGCGCACTGGCGGCGGCATCCGGCGTTGCGGCAGCAGGCGCGGCTTCGCGGCGCAGGGCCGTAACGTTCAACTGCGCAGGTGCACCTGCCAGCATCCCCAAGGCCGAAGCCGCATCCGAAGACACCTGAAAGGCTGGCCCCGGGTTGACGCGCTCGCGCCGGAACAACGCCCCGATGACGAATTTGTTGTTGGCCGTGTTGCGAATGATCACACGCTCAGGATCGGTCACATCCGGATGCGCCACCCAAACACCTCCCAGCGACGGGCGCCCGTCCCAAAGGCCTTTGTCTGTTACCTGAAACACATCCGGCGCCTCGACATCGCGTTCGACCAATCTGACCGAAGAGGAATCGCCGCTGATCGAGCTGGGCTCATCAACTGGCTTTGCCTTGAACGGGTTGGCCCCCTCAAGCCCCTGACAGCCAGCCAGAAACACCAGTGCCGTGCCGCCCAACGCAATTTTGCGCCAACCGATTGTCCTGCTTACCCGAAAACTGACCATTCAATGCCCCTTGCCTGTTACGCGCGCCGTGTTTGGCCCGCTCCGGTTTATGCCGGATATTTTGCTCGACCCCGCAGTCTTTGCCGCGTGCCGACACTCTATCCATTTAAGAATGTCAAGAAAAGTCCGATGGCCTATATTCGGCGGATTTCCCCAAGATGAGGGCGCAAGCCCACAATCGACCAGCTCACCAAAGCACACCAGATGCACGAAAGGGTGAAAACAGGTACTTTCAGAATCAATCAAGGCGCGCTAGTGACATCCGCGTCGGAGGAGTGGCAGAGTGGTCGAATGCACCGGTCTTGAAAACCGACGAGGGTGAAAGTCCTCCGTGGGTTCGAATCCCACCTCCTCCGCCATGATATATCGTATCTTCATTTAATATCAAAGACTTGGCGAATTAGTGGCTGCACGCTTCCCACAAAATTTCCCCCATTCTATTTCAGCTGGTAGCGGATTTTACCGGACTCAACTTTTTGTCTCTGATTTGGCCGCGCAAGAATCTGGCTACCCGCGCCGGTCCCACCGGAAGCGCTCTAAAGATTGAACCTCCCCCTCCCCCTGTTCAAATCCCTGAATTGTGGAAGCGGGTTTTTGCCTTCCCCCGCCGGTCCTGAATATCGCCGCCCTGACACTTCCAACGCCCCCTCCCGCCCGGCCATACGGCGCGTAGACGAGGAATTCAGTTCTCTTGATAAAGGGGCAGGCGCAAGAAGCTTGGATGTGTTGATGCGCAGGGTTCGCCTCGCGGCGATTTGCCACGGCGAGAAACAAGCGCCAGTGCGCGAAGGGCGGAAACCGGACCTTCGCTGCAACTGCGAAGGTTATGTGTCAGAATTGCAAAAGCGGCCATTCAAGCCATAGCAGTCCGAAGCTCCCATGCTGCGCTGCACGCCAAGGTCGGCTGTGTGCAGGCAGAGGACTTTGCAAATATTGGACCGAACGCTTAAAGATCATATGTATTTCGAGGGGAACCAATGCCAGAGTTTTGTAGCTTCCTTGTGTTTAGACCCAGTGAAATTGATTTAATCCATTCAATTTGCGCTGCCGCGAACTGGTCCACACGAGATATTCCTGACCCTTCGATGCGATATGCCTTTTTCGAAAGAGGTATGAGCGAGCTATCTCAAGCCAGTGCGTTGAAGGACATTGGTATCCGCCGCGAAGGGCAAGAATCTGGGAGGTTGCTTCTACTGGAGTCAGGGCAAACCGAAGCTGACAACATTATTCAACTCGTCTGCGCAGCAAATATCATTCTTGAGGGATTCCCCTTTGATAAGACCCCGCCCACGTGCGGGTTCGAGCTTTCTGACGACGAAGCAGATCGGCAAATAACGTTTGAGAACGTTTTTCGAAGCGATGGCCTCTTTCAATGGTTTACCTACCGTCAGACGCTACCAGTCGCTGTCGCCATCGCTGCTGAAGCTTGGCGGGATAAGAATCTTGTCTATGCCATTCACAAGTTGGCAAGGAGCTATGAAACCGAGTGTGTAACGCCGTGGTCAATGCATCCTCGGTATGGGCAGGTGTTTGAAAAACACACCGACGATTTTGCCTCGCACGTGGGAACGTCTGTGGCGATAAACCTTGCATATTCGGCCACCGAAGAACTTGATCTCGGCGTGAAAGCAAGCCGTGAGAAGCCGCGATCTATTGGAAAAGGGACTTTTGTATGGAACCCGAAGGTTTTGGAGCCGTTCAAGGCACGTTTGCGAAATGCTGGGATTGATCCCGAAAGAACGATTGATTGGGTGACCCGTGGTGATCAATCCGAAGTGCCGGTATATGAAATGCTTAACCAGCTTTCGGAACATTCGGATGGTGTTGAGGTTCGAGATCGTCAGATTTCAGTGCCGGACGCCATCAATTTTAGCGAGTTCTTGCGCAGCAAAATGACTGCCCACGCATTTTCGTCAGAGACCAACCGTCTCGGGCCTTATGAGGTCTACAACGTTCAGCAAGTAGCAAGATTTCTAATTTTGTCCAAGTGCAACCTTTGGAACACGTGGACCGAGGAACTAAGAAATCGCTACAATTTGGCTCTCGGGTAGAAGTTGCAAAGCCAGAATCTGCCAGTCGCAACGATGGGCGTGTCTACTTCGGGCTGGCCGGCGCCTTTTGGTGACGGAGACCTGGCGGTTTCGCTGCTGATGTGCAGACGCACCACTGCAAGGCAGCTATGAGCTCTTCTTGTTGGTTTTCTCGGGCACGGTTAAAGTCGGCTTTGATTCCATACTTACTGTGAGCCAACCAGGTCAACCGCGCCGTAAAGCCAGATTTTTGTTGAGCCATTTGGCACTTTTCATGAAAGACCTCCGATGATTGTATTTGAGAACAAAGACAATGAGGGCGACGTTCCTTACCTAAATTGGTTGAAAAATAATCCTGAAGGGTTTGTGCTACAGACAAGCAAAAAGCTTGATCCCGAATACATGAATTTGCACTCAGCAAAGTGCAAAATGATCAGCAAGCCAACTAATTCGACAAAGCCGTCTCCATTCACCGCAGAGGGGTTTATCAAGATATGTTCGATGAATCCGTCTGAATTGTTTGAATATTCTAGAAATCATGGAAGGGCGCATAGGCCCAAGATATCGAGGTGCTGTGCCAGATTCATTGACCCGTCTGTCTCTGAGTTGCCATATGGCACAAATTCCGAAAGGGACACTTCTCCCAATCTTTCGTTACACGAGTTGTCTAAACGGGCCATATTTTCAGGCCAATCCTCTCCGACAAAGGAACTGTCTCCTGTAACTAGGTTTAGTCGGAGTAACGATGTTCTTACATATGCAAAAGCAGTCGCGGATGGGGTCTGCTCCCTATGTGGCCGCAACACTGAGCTAGATCCTATGCAGTTTCTAGACTGCCACCATATCGTGTTCTTACGAAATGGAGGAGCCGACACTCGTGAAAACGTGGTAGCGGTGTGCCCAAATTGTCATCGAAAACTGCACATTGCGCCAGACTTGGAGACAGTTGAAAATCTTACTCTGCTCGCGAAAACCCGCGCGGAGAAGTTAGACAAACTCAGATAGCAGATGCGTTAGCACTGCGCAGTCATAGGAAGAGTCCGCGCGAGTGACCTGCCCCCGAAACTTCCCTCGTTCTGATGTAGAGTTTGCTCAACCTTTTGAAGGAGCAAACGAATGCGAAAGAGCCGTTTCACGGAAGCCCAAATCATTGGGATGATCAAAGAACAGGAAGCCGGGATGCTTACAGCGGAGGTTTGTCGTAAGCACGGCTTCAGTCGTCCGACGCTTCCACCGGAGTCTGAAAGCACCACTCCAATGGATCAAGACCCGATCATGGTCTAATAATAAAATTGGACTACTTGAGAGGGATAACCCGATGAAAATATCTGACTTTCCAACCGAATGTATCAAATTGGGCGACCTTAAGCTTCTGGATGGCGCCGTGAAACTGAAACTGAACCAGTTCGCAGATCAACCCGGTGTTTGGATGTTGATTGTCGACGGCGAGATTGCGCGCTTTACCGGCGCTGATACGCGAACTATGCAACAATCGGCCCACTGGTGGCAGCGGTCGGGAAACAGAGATCGCCATCACCATTTTGCCCGTCTCCTGCGCGGCGCCTTGAATTCGGGAAAAGCAGTTGAGATATTTGGCTGTCAACCAGACGGGTGCAGCTATGTTGCGACCGCGCGCGATTGGCGAAGAAGGTTCAGTTTTGCATGGTCTTGAGGAGAGAGTATACTCGAAACCCCTCAGCATCCCTTAATGCTGCACGACAGACGAACGGCCGTTTCGGTGATGCTGCGGCGCGGCAAGGTCGCCACCGATGTGGAGCAGCTATGGGCCGTTCGTGTCCATCAACACCAAAGGCGGTCTCAGGACCTTCGCTACGGGCGCGAACCAACCCTACCAAGAAATTGGAAGCCGACGTTCAGGCGACACTGAAACATGTTTTCAATCTGCACCGCCGCATGACCGCAAATAGCCCACTACAGACTTAGCTATCAACAGCGTTGAAGCGCGAAGTCATCGGTCAAAATTCACGGGCGAACTTTGTTAGTAATCGCAATATCCATTGATGGTCGGCACTGTGCGTTCCGCTAGAACCTTCCAGACCAAGCCTTCAATAAGCATGTCCTGCTCAGTACAAAACTCACGATCCCAATCGCCCTTCCAACGAACTTTCAGCAATTGGCTGTCAGGTGAATACAACAATCTCATTTGATATTGCTCTTCGCCGCCATAGGGAAAGGATCCGACCTCTCCTGTTCGGAGATCAACGACAAACGCAAATCGACAAGATGTTCCGCAACCAATCTCAATCATCGAAAAGTGGCCAGCGAAATTAGTTCCTTGTGCCACCCCACCTCTGATGCGGGTTCGATACATTCTGTAAGCTTCGTCGCGCCCGGAAAAATCCGGAAAACGAGGTGTGCTAGCCAAAAAGACCTTCGCTGGGAAGTCGGAGAAATCGAAGCCTTGCTTTGTTGCCGCCGGATTAGCTTCAGAAATTGAAAGAGCAGTCGCATCCCCATGAAGATCACGATTTAGGGCAAACTCTTCTTTATCGAAATTGCTGATCCAATGCATGTCCCAAGGTGGTGTGGTCAGCATGTAATTCGCGACCGTCCAAGGAACACCAAACCTTTGAAAAGCGTCTAGCTGATAAGCGAGCACAAATTGCAGGGTTGAAGCGTCAGCACGTCCGCCGTCATCCATCTGGTGCACACCAAGCCGTCCTTCTGCAAGCCGGTCGTGCCCAGCAAAAAAGAGCAGCGCGCATGCGGATGCGCAAGTATGTTCCTTTGCGATATAGGTGCTCAGTTTTCTTTCGAATATTTCATCAGCTATTAAAAGTGCGCTAACAACGACGCCACCTGGGCTGTTAAGGCGGATACCGATAACTTCGGGATGTGAGTTCAAAAATTGGACAAATAGTTCGTTGCCATCGGCGTCGATCGGGCCAGATAATTCTGCAAAACGACCATTTCCTATCGCGCGAATATCTTGAGCAAAAGCTAGGTGAGTGCCAGCGAAACACATGACGCTGATAAATGCGGTTGCTAGTCTTAAAAAATGTTTCATGTTGAGGCCTCCGGGAGTGCTGGCTGGACGCCAGTTGGTGCGAACTTACGAGCTAGATCAGTTTTAGCAATGTCTACTCTGCTTGCTTTGCCGTCACTCGATTCTCGAAAATAATGCGCAGGCGCCTCAGCAGTCTTGCATCAAGATGCGAGGAGCGAAAGCGCCAAACTGACTTAGGTTTAGTTACTCTGCCCTAAGCGGATGAGGTGGATGGCTCCTGCTCCACCGGCATCGAGTGTGTCAAAGTGCAGTTGTCATCGACTGCTACCCATTCTCGCACAATCCGCGCGTACCGGTGGGTCGAGATGTGAAGCCGTTCGTGGACACCCGGGCTGATCGGCGTATGCGTCAGTGACAGCACCGCGAGGATCATGTCATGGCTGAGGGGCGCGAGATGTAGGTCATACCCAACCAGATCCTGCACTTGGGGAGAGGTGATCTGTTCGGAGGGGGTGAGTATCAAGACGCTGTGCCCCTCATGCAGGAAGCTGCGCAGTTTGACTTCCGCAAGCGCGATGATGGTCTTGCCGCTGGAGGCCGCCTCAGGGGCGCGCCAGATTTTACCGGAGCGCCCAACCGCAAAAGCCTCCGGATATAGCGCCTGAGCCGCAGTCTCGACGATCTCACCCATATCGTGATCGGGCAAGGTGAGACAGACTGGCCGTCCATCCCGCATCAGCGCTGTCAGGGCGCGATCCTCAAAGGTCTTGGCGAGCTGCAAGATCGCCAGAGCCTGCAGGCAATGTGTGCCGTTGAGCGGCGCGGGCGCCGGCGGACCGCTCATTGGCGCGTCATCGGGGGCAGCTTCGGGCTCGGGCCATCCCGGCACGTCATCATCGACGTGACTGATCCGCTCAAAGAGATCACTGACAGTCAGGGCATGCTCGAGCAGGTGGGA
>JAPWHL010000069.1 GCA_027214255.1 Roseovarius aestuarii | reverse complement strand
AGATGCCGGGTGCGATCAGGGCGGCTGCACCTGCTGCGGTGGAGAGTTTCAGAAGATCTCTGCGGTTCATGTTTTTTTGTCCTTTCAGTATGGTGGGATCAGGCACGCCCGAGGGTCGCCAGTATTGCATCAGGTCCGGAATAGAGTTTGCTTGCATCCAGCCCGAACTGCGTGCCGTCGACCTCGGCAATCAGAGCGGGGACGCCTTGCAGGTTGTGAGACATCATCAGATCGCTTGCTTTCGCGCTGCGCGTCCGCGCTAGGCCCGTGAGGGCTGCATCGGGGGTCAGAATACGCGCGGCCGCCTCTGCAAGGCCGAGCTCGGTCAGCAAGCCTGCGACAACTGAGGAAGAGGTCACGTCTTTGCCGTCGACATAGCGCGCTGTCTGAATG
>JAPWHL010000068.1 GCA_027214255.1 Roseovarius aestuarii | reverse complement strand
GGGATGGAGCAGCCCGGTAGCTCGTCAGGCTCATAACCTGAAGGTCGTAGGTTCAAATCCTACTCCCGCAACCAGATTTAGCGAACAAGCCGCGTCCTTATGGGACGCGGCTTTTATTTTGTCCGCTAAGCTTAACAATCCCAACAACTTACCTTCCAGCTGCGCCGTGTGGCCCCGCTCCGCATCGTGACGGATCGTAATGCTGTCGATAAGCGCGCCTACCCTCACCTCGTAACCGCGGTTCGCATTGGTAGGTGCCTCGGTAATGAGGTGCCCCTAGATTTGTAGACGGTTTGCTTGGTAATTTTGGAACCAAGTAGAGACGGATATGACCAAAGGAATACGGTTTACAGACGAGTTCAAACAGGACGCTGTGGCGCAGGTTGTTGAGCGTG
>JAPWHL010000067.1 GCA_027214255.1 Roseovarius aestuarii | reverse complement strand
TTCGACCGCCTGATCTATCTGAACGACCGACCTCTGCGGTTGCAGATCAAGGTCCGTTTGAGCGCCGAGAACAACGCCTTCTGGTTCAAGGTCGCCCATGGCAACCCGCGCCACGCCAGTGGGGTGCGCGGTTATCGCCACGATGCCTTCGATCTGCTGGCGCTTGTGATCCTGCATCATAATGTGGTCAAGTTCAGCGCCTCCAAGGCCGCACAGCAGCAGATCGCGTTGTCGGAGATCCCACACCTGCGGGACCACCCGTTTGAGAGCTTGCGCAGTGCGTTAGGCGCACTCGCGTTGAGCGAAACGCTTAATGAGGCTCCCGCGCAGCTGAACGCCGCCTGATCGCCCCCCTCCCCCTTCATAGGGTCACGGCACATCGACGTGGCCTGCATTCCATTGCCTTGGAGGTCTGCCATGACCC
>JAPWHL010000066.1 GCA_027214255.1 Roseovarius aestuarii | reverse complement strand
ACGGCGGAAGCCGGGCCAGCGCAGACGGTGAATTCCGGCGCGGCGGTGACGCTGGATGGAACGGGGTCCAGCGATCCGGATACGGGCCAGACGCTGAGCTATACCTGGTCGCAGACGGGGGGTACGGTGGTGACCCTGTCGGATGTCAACGCAGACAAGCCCGGCTTTACCGCGCCGACACGGGTGGCGGGGTCCGGCCCCGAGACCTTGACGTTCCAGCTGAGTTTTGGCGACGGCATCGCGACGGATACGGACACGGTTGAGATCACGGTTAATGCCCCGGCCAACACGGCCCCCACGGCGGAAGCCGGGCCAGCGCAGACGGTGAATTCCGGCGCGGCGGTGACGCTGGATGGAACGGGGTCCAGCGATCCGGATACGGGCCAGACGCTGAGCTATACCTGGTCGCAGACGGGGGGTACGGTGGTGACCCTG
>JAPWHL010000065.1 GCA_027214255.1 Roseovarius aestuarii | reverse complement strand
CTGGCGGATGACTGGACGGCGGTGACCCGCGACAAGTCCTTGTCAGCTCAGTTTGAGCATTCGGTAGGTGTGACCGCTGATGGGTTCGAAATCTTCACCAATTCAACTAAGGGCCTTCATGCACCCGGTGCTGAAATTGGAAAATCAGCGTCTTAACTGCCTTTTGTGCGCCCCGCAGCATCAGTCTCTCTGGGCTCAAAGCCGACCTCGGATGCGGCGCGGAATTTTGTGACATAGTGGAACGTCAACGTCCGGTTGTCGATGTGGGAGGGCGTGGCGGACAGATTAAAGAACGAGCATCGGTGCTGCAAAGCAAAACCCAAAAACCGGTACGGTTCGAGATTTCTGAAGGCACCCGCGTCTCAGTTGCGAAGTGGATGGGAGAGCGGCCAAGGTTTCTCGGCCGCTCTCGTTTGACGGGTGTCTTATGTGGCAAGCGCCTTGAAACCGATCAGGCGCGGGTCAGCCCCACTTCATCTCGCCGGTCAGAACCTTGGCGC
>JAPWHL010000064.1 GCA_027214255.1 Roseovarius aestuarii | reverse complement strand
TGGTGGCGACGGGGTTGACTACATCAGCTATTACGACAGCACGGGTGGTGTCCGTCTGGACTTTGAGGCCAACACCGCGTCGCATGGCTGGGCCAACAACGACGTTGTCGAGGGCTTTGAAGGCGCGTCGGGGTCCAATGTTGGTGACGACATCATCAAGGGAACGGATGGCGCGAACAAAATCCAGACCTACGGTGGTGACGACAAACTGCACGGACGCGGCGGTGACGACAGTCTGGTTGGTGGTGCCGGCAATGACTCGCTCTATGGCGCTTCGGGGTCCGACACGATGAAGGGCGGCAGCGGTCAGGACTATCTTGACGGCGGCAGCGGCACCGGAACGGACTATCTCTATGGTGGCGCGGATGAGGACGAGTTCCACTTCGACCGTGGCGAAGGCTATGACATCATCAAGGATTTCGAGGATGATATCGACACGATTGCCTTCGACAACTTCAGCTATCTCAGCACAGCATCCGATGCCCTTGGATACGCCACCGAAGTGGATGGCGACGTTGTGTTCGACTTTGGCGAAGACGGAATGGTTCTGGTCGAGAACGCCACAATGGCGCAGCTTGCGAACGACATCGACATCGTTTGATGAAAACAGCCCCCGCAGGTCCTGACCTGCGGGGAGC
>JAPWHL010000063.1 GCA_027214255.1 Roseovarius aestuarii | reverse complement strand
CTGCGCCTACACCTAACGGCTTAAGCTTGCTAGATAGACCAAGTCGATGACCCATTATACAAAAGGTACGCCGTCACAAGACTGGACACTGATAACAATCATTTGGTTGGGATCGACACTCTGAACTGAACGGTCTCAAGACCGGGGTTCAAACTGTAAATCCCTGCATTCGAGCGGTGATCGAAACTCAGAGCCATGCGTGTGCCCATTTTGTTTTGATATCCAAACTCGATGCCGGATCTGAATTCGATTGGCCCACCCAAATCCACACCGCTACCCTGCTCGTACAGGCCAGCCATTGCATGAAGTTGTGTGTAAAACCGATCGTTAGCGGTGGAAAATGTCACGGCCTGACCTAGGCCCGCCCATAATTCTCCATCCGTCGTAGCAGAGGCGCCCCAGATCCATTGAAATGGACCGTTGGCAACTCCCGTGTCTCGCCGAAAATAGATTTCTTCGCCAACATCTTTCTTTTGGAACGTTGTCGTTCCGACGGAAAGGCTGTTGTACGCCTGAACATCATTCCTAGCGAGGCATCCTTCATTCGGACAATGGTTGACACCGGCGTCAATAAGGCCAGCGACAAGGAACAACACACCTGCTGCTCCATCCGTAATGAATGCTAAATCCGACATTTTGCTCTTCCTAGGTTAATCGTTTGACTAACTAAATGGAGCAGATTGTCATTAGAGTCCAGTCAAGCTCCGACTGATTGTAGGCGTTCGGTTTCAGGTACTGTTTCACTCCCCTCGTCGGGGTGCTTTTCACCTTTCCCTC
>JAPWHL010000062.1 GCA_027214255.1 Roseovarius aestuarii | reverse complement strand
GGCAACACACAAGCGGGGGCCAGAGTGGCCCCCGCCGCGTTTGGATTAATCGCAGGGCTTTTTGTCGTGGCCTTTGCCGTCGCGTGCTTTCTTGCCCTTCTTGCCCTTGCCGCCGTGGTCCGCGCGGTCCAATTGACCGTCGCCGTTGCGGTCCATCCGCTCGACGATATTGGCAAACCTGTCATCGGATTCGGCCTGTGTCACCACGCCGTCACCATCCGCATCCAGCCGCTGGAACGCATCGACCATCCGCTCGCGGGTCATCTTGGCATAGATCGTCTCGAATTCGTCCAGCGAGAGATTGCCGTCGCCCGACACATCAGCCTCGGCCACAACCGCCGCGCGGAACGCATCCACCTCGGCCTGTGTCACGGCGCGGTCGCCATTGGCGTCAACCTGCTTCATGATCTGGCGCATCATGCCGTGTTTACCGCCATGCTTGCCGCCCTTCTTGCCATGTTCGCGGCCCTCGCGGTGCTCACCTTTATCGCCGCAAAAACCGGGCTTGCCCTCGGGCGCATCGGCCGACATAGGCGCATCAACCGGGGCTGTCGCGGTGCTTGACTGCGCGGTTGCGATGGTCAGACCAGACAACAGGGCGGCGGTGGTGACAAAGCTGCCGACGAGAAATTTGGAGGTGTTCATGTCGTTTCCTTTCAGAGTTCCTTGGAGGCTTTCATCGCCCCGGTGAACATCACTTAGGAGGTTTTGCCCCGAAAGGTTTGTCAGCGCGACCTCCCGTTTGTCGCGCTTTGTCGCAAGGGTCTGGCCTGATACACCTTGCGACAATTCAGTCGGTAAA
>JAPWHL010000061.1 GCA_027214255.1 Roseovarius aestuarii | reverse complement strand
GTCGTCATTTTACTATGAACCCAAAGGCGAGAGCGAGATGAACCTCGATCTGATGCGCGTGATTGATAAGCAGTTCTTGGAAACGCCTTTTTATGGCGTGCGTCAGATGACGTGGCACCTGCGCAATGAGGATCATCTCGTGAACGAGAAGCGCATCCGCCGTCTCATGCGGCTCATGGGTTTGATGCCGATCTACCAGAAGCCCAATACCAGCAAGGCCGCGAAGGGGCATAAGATTTACCCTTATCTGCTGAGAGGTCTTCGGGTGGATCGCCCCAACCAAGTCTGGTGCTCGGACATCACCTATCTGCCCATGCGGCGAGGGTTCCTTTATCTGGTCGCCATTATGGACTGGCACACCCGCAAGGTGCTGGCATGGCGCATCTCGAATACACTGGAGGTCGACTTCTGCGTCGAAGCATTGAACGAGGCCATCCACAAGTTCGGGCCGCCGGAGATCATGAATACCGATCAAGGATCTCAGTTCACATCTTTTGCCTGGACGGACCGGCTCCGCCGAACGGGCGTCCGCATCTCGATGGATGGCAAGGGCCGCTTCCTCGACAACATCTTCATCGAGAGACTGTGGCGCACCCTCAAATATGAGTGCGTCTACCTGCATGCCTGGGAGACCGGATCAGAGACGAAGGCGGCCATCCGGAAATGGATGACCTTCTACAACCATCAGCGCCCACATTCAGCCCTTGGCGGCAGGCCACCAGCCGTGGTCTATTGGCTGAGAAATGAAACAACCCAACCTGATCAGCAGGCGCAACGAGTAGCTTAATTTACGCCAGGTCTCGTCCAAACATTGGGGAGTAGCTCA
>JAPWHL010000060.1 GCA_027214255.1 Roseovarius aestuarii | reverse complement strand
AAAAAACATGAACCGCAGAGATCTTCTGAAACTCTCCACCGCAGCAGGTGCAGCCGCCCTGATCGCACCCGGCATCTCGTTTGCAGATGCGATTGGCTTGACCTGGACCCATTTCCCCGCAGGCGAGAACGGCTTTTTCCGCGCGCCCGTTCTGATCCAGGGCGAAACCGAGGCCGTGTTGATTGACGGCGGCTTCACCCTCCCCGATGGCCGCGCATTGGCCGAAAAAATCAAGGCGACGGGCAAGACCCTGACCACGATCTATATCAGCCAGAGCGATCCTGATTTCTACTTCAGCCTGCGCCCGATCGTCGAAACCTTCCCCGAGGCCCGCGTCATCGCAGACAGCGAAACCGTTGCGGCCATCAATGCCAACGTGGCGAAAAAGGTCGAAACATGGGGGCCGCAACTGGGCGAGAACGGCCCCGCGACGGTGGCAGAGGTGATCATTCCTGAAGCCGATGTCAGCACCACCCTGACGGTAGACGGCCACGCCATCGAAATCGTCCCCGCCGAAGGGCTGGCCAACCGCCGCTATCTGTGGGTCGAGGATCTGAAGGCCGTGTTCGGCGGCGTGATGGTCTTTTCCGGCACGCATGTCTGGACCGCAGACACCCCGACCAAGGAACAGCGCGCCGCATGGATCGCCAACCTTGACGCGATCATCGCCCGCAATCCCTTGGTTGTCGTGCCCGGTCATATGGCGCTGGACGCGCCGATGGGTCTCGATGCGGTGGAGTTCACGAAAGGGTATCTTCTGGCCATCGAGGAAGAGCTCGCCAAGGCAGATGGTTCGGAAGCGTTAATCGCAGCAATGACCGCCCGCTATCCCGATCTTGAAATGGGCGTGGCCTTGAATGTCGGCGCCAAGGTTCTGACCGGCGAGATGAAGTGGGGCTGACCCGCGCCTGATCGGTTTCAAGGCGCTTGCCACATAAGA
>JAPWHL010000005.1 GCA_027214255.1 Roseovarius aestuarii | reverse complement strand
CAACCCAACCTGATCAGCAGGCGCAACGAGTAGCTTAATTTACGCCAGGTCTCGTCCAAACATTGGGGAGTAGCTCAGCGTGCCGTCGCCCCAATCCCGCGACGACAAGACATGGCGCGCACGCGGGAAATTCGGCCTGTCGCGGACGTGGTCCCACACTCCGCAAAAATGATCATGATGCCCGTGCGTCAGAAGCACATGAGAGATCGCATCCGGTGAAATTCCGGCGTCTTCCAGCGCGGTCTGGATCGTCACATGTTTTGAATGTGCAATCGGGTAAACCGATGGATCGCACGCATCAATCAAGACCGAACACTCTGGACCAGCGATATGGAGGCAAAAGACAGGCATTTGCATGCGATCCGAAGACACCCCGAAGGGCGCATCTGCAAACCAGGCTTGTGGTGTATCCTCAATCACGCCCAAGACAAGCGGCGTCAGTGTCAGCGCCCCAAGATGCAAGGGCGCAATGTCAAACCTGCTCACAGCGACGATGTAACGTGGCGAACGCTGGCTGCGCCCGATCTACGCCCACAATGGTCATATATAATTTTCATTCGTGTCATGGCCGATACATCCTAGGTGCCCCTCATAACACCACCAATCCAGAGGGAAACGCACAGTCTAACCCGTTTGCCCGGCTTGCGCTTCAAGCCAGAAAATCACTTCACCAAGCGCCTTTTCCGGGGCGGCCTTTCGTAGCGACAAAAGGTAGAAATCAGTCTCGCCGGTGGAAATGGAATACCCGAGATCAATCAGCTTGCCGTCCCTCAATTCATTTTGCACCAAAAAGCGGCTGACCAGAGCAACCCCTTGCCCCGACACAGCCGCATCAACAGCCAACGCCGTTTGGTTGAGTTGAAGGCCGCGCTTGCCTTGATCCCGAACGCCTTCTTGGGACAACAGTTTGGGCCAAAGATCATGCGTATCATGTATTTTGGGGAGGCGTGACAACGCGCCCGAACTGATCGGGCACATGTGCTCTTTGATCAACGACGGTGCAGCCACCGCACGTATGTCCTGCTTAAACAGCATCCTTGCCTCCAACGAGGCCCCAAAGGGCGGCTTGCCCTGCCGAACAGCCAAATCAATTCCATCACTATAAAAACTGGACACCTTCTCGGTCGCGAGAATCCGCAGGTCGATGTCAGGGTGTGTCGCCGAAAAATCCGGAAGGTTTGGGATCAACCATTTGGCCGCAAACGTCGGTGTGACACTGATTAGTATCTTTCCCGGCTCCGGCTTGAGCTGGGCAGTTGCGGCGCGCAATTCCTCAAACGCCGGTGCGATCCTGTTGTGATAGCGCCGCCCTTCAGCCGTCAGGGCCAATCCCTTGGGCAGTCTGTCAAACAGTGTCACGCCCAAATGCGCCTCGAGCTGGCGCACCTGCTGTGCAACGGCCCCCTGAGTAACTCCCATGGCGTCGGCTGCGGCGCGAAAGCTCAGGCGCCGGCCAGATACGTCAAAGGCACGTAAACCGTTAAGGGGAGGAAGGTCCGTCATAAGGGTATAGTATTTCTACTGTCATGCAGCGTCAATTCTCATTCGCGCACAATTAGAAAAACGAATATTCTGCTCTCTGAAACACGAAGGAGTTCAACATGTCTGTAGAAAAAGTAGCGCTCGTAACGGCCGGAGGCAGCGGAATGGGTGCCGATGCAGCCCGCAGGCTTGCCGCGGATGGCTTCAAGGTCGGAGTTCTTTCGAGCTCGGGCAAAGGCGAAGCTTTGGGTAAGGAGCTTGGCGGTTTCGGCGTCACCGGCTCAAACCTGGATGCGGAGGCATTGGGCGCGCTGGTAGACGGTGCAAAACGTCGTTGGGGGCGCGTGGATGTATTGGTCAATTCCGCAGGACACGGGCCAAATGGTCCGGTTCTGGACATCAGCGACGATGACTGGCATCGCGGCATGGAAGTGTACCTGATGAATGTGATCCGCCCAACGCGTCTTGTCACGCCACTGATGCAGGACCAAGGCGGCGGCGTGATCATCAACATTTCGACCTTCGCTGCGTTCGAGCCTGACCCATTGTTCCCAACTTCAGGTGTCTTTCGTGCGGGCCTCGCGGCTTTCACAAAACTCTATTCGGATTCTTACGCCGCACAGATCATTCGCATGAACAATGTGCTGCCTGGTTTTATCGACAGCCTGCCAAAGACCGCGGACCGCATGGCGCGTATTCCGATGGGCCGGTATGGCCACACCGAAGAGGTGTCGGCACTCATTGCGTTTCTGGCGTCAGACAGCGGTGGCTACATGACAGGACAGAACCTGCGCGTAGACGGGGGATTAACCCGTGCCGTCTGACATCGCGGCCATGACGCATTCGCGTGACCGTCTGGTTTTTGCGATCAAATGGGGCGCGTCCGCCATCCAAATCATGGGGTATACCGCCACCGGATTTGGGTGGACCCCATGGAACCTGTATCTGTTCCTGATCGGCGTGGTCGGCTGGTTCGCGGTGGGGGCATTCTGGAATGACAAGGCGCTGATGCTGGTGCATTTGGTCGCTTTGGGTGCCATGCTGGCAGGCATGGCGAGCGGCTAGGCCGAACACCCGACCGCGACCTAGTGCTTTGCGTCAGATACGTCGCTGGCCCAGCGCAATTGCGCGCTGGTTTCCACCGCACAGGGGCGTATCGCACGCAAGCGGGTCAACGCAGCCTCGGGGGCTTCGCCTGCTTCGATCATCAGACGCAAGGCCACCATGCCGGACCGCCCGCACCCTCCCCGGCAATGAACCAACACCCGCCCACGACCACGCAACGCGGCCAGCGCTGCGTGGCTGGCCGCGGCCCAGTCCGCAACGGCGCGCCCTTCGGGCACACCAAAGTCCGGCACAGGAAGATGCACCCATCGCGTGCCCAAATCCTGAAGATCCCCGCCCAGACGCTCGGCACCGCCTGCGACCATTTCGGCCTGCGTCGTCATCGACAAAACAAGAGCGGGCCGCCAGTCTTTCATGTGCAGCAGATCATCCTTGTAGGCCGCTGCATCGCCGCCTCCAGGCAGCGGGGCGATCCCCACAATCCCCCCCGCAACCGGAACAGCGTAGATGACAAAATCCGTCACCTTGCCACCTTACAACCGGGCCGCGCCGAACGTGTCGCAACTGCGCATGTCGCCGCTTTCATAGCCCTTGGCGAACCAGCGCGCGCGCTGTTCGGATGTGCCATGGGTAAACGTATGAGGCTGGGGCACGCGCCCGGCCTGACTTTGCAAGTGGTCGTCACCGATCCGGCGCGCAGCATTCAACGCCTCGTCTATATCGCCGGGTTCCAGAAGCTCGCCCACGGCCTCGGCCCAGACACCACTCAGACAATCGGCCTGTAACTCCAGACGCACAGTCAGGGCGTTCGCCTCGGTCTGGCTGACGGCCTGACGGCGCTCATTGACCTGCCCCAGAATGCCCAACTGGTTCTGGACATGGTGCGCCACCTCATGCGCAACCACATAAGCGGCTGCGAAGTCACCTTCTGCACCGAGGCGCTGTGACAAGGTCACAAAGAACGACGTGTCCAGATAGGCCTTTTGATCTGCCGGACAATAAAACGGCCCCGTCGCGCCCGATGCCCCGCCACAGGGGCTTTGCGTGACGCCGGAATAGAGAACCATCACCGGCGGTGTGTATTCCCGCCCCAACTGCGCGGGCAGCACGGCGGCCCAGACCTCTTCTGTCGTCGACAACACCTGCGCGCTAAAGTCTGCCGCGCGTTCTTCAGCCGGGGTCAGGTTGCGCGGTTCACTGACTTGGCCCATCGGCCCGCCGCCTTGCAACAAGGGCGTCACATCGATCCCGGCGAAATATCCGATAGCCAACACCACCAGCAGACCGACGCCACCGATGCCCGCACCGCGCCCACCAGTACCACCGCCCGACCGGCGGCGATCCTCGATATTGCGGCTTTTGCGAATACCCTTCAGCTTCATACCCTGCCCTTTACACCCATGAACTCTGCCTGAATATAGCGTGCTTCGATGCGCCCGCCAGCCCCTTCACAAGCGCCGCGCCCCCTCGACAGGCTGACGATGCGAAGCGGCACCAGTGCCGAAACGGGCATGCGCGGCCCGAATTCGCATCGACCCTGACCCAACGCAGCCCCGATCATTCAACGCGAATTCGACTCGCCCCATAGACGCCGCCCGCGGCACCCATTAGCTTGGCCACAGCACCCGAATCCCGTTTCCCGCACGAAGGCGCCCCATGACCGACACCCCTCCATCCGGCTATCAGGTTCTGGCCCGAAAATATCGGCCCGAGACATTCGCCGATCTGGTTGGACAAGATCCAATGGTGCGCACGTTAAAAAACGCGTTTGAGGCCGACCGCATTGCGCAGGCTTTTATCATGACCGGCATCCGCGGCACCGGGAAAACCACAACGGCACGGATCATCGCAAAGGGCATCAACTGTATCGGCCCAGACGGCAATGGCGGCCCCACCACAGAACCCTGCGGCATCTGCGAACATTGCACAGCCATCATGGAAGGCCGCCATGTCGATGTGCTGGAAATGGACGCCGCGTCACGCACGGGTGTCGGTGACATCCGCGAAATCATCGATTCCGTCGCCTATCGCGCCGCCAGCGCGCGCTACAAGATCTACATCATCGATGAGGTGCACATGCTTAGCACCTCGGCCTTCAACGCACTGTTGAAAACACTGGAAGAACCCCCCGGCCACGTCAAATTCATCTTTGCAACCACCGAAATCCGCAAAGTGCCTGTCACCGTACTAAGCCGCTGTCAACGGTTCGACTTGCGCCGGATCGAACCCGAAGTGATGATCGCGTTGATGCGCAAGATCGCTGATGCCGAAAAGGCCGACATCAGCGATGATGCGCTGGCGCTGATCACCCGCGCCGCCGAAGGCTCGGCGCGCGATGCGACCTCCCTGCTGGATCAGGCAATCAGCCACGGCGCGGGCGAAACCGGCGCCGATCAGGTGCGCGCGATGCTGGGGCTGGCCGACCGGGGCCGTGTGCTGGACCTGTTTGACATGATCCTCAAGGGCGACGCGGCGGGCGCGCTGACAGAACTCAGCAGCCAATACGCCGACGGGGCCGACCCGCTGGCGGTGCTACGTGATCTGGCCGAAGTGACACATTGGACCTCGGTTGTGAAAATCACGCCCGAAGCAGCCGAAGACCCCACCATCGGCCCCGACGAACGCGCCCGCGGCCTGCACATGGCCGAGGCCCTGCCCATGCGTGTGCTGACCCGCATGTGGCAAATGCTGCTCAAGGCGCTGGAAGAAGTGTCCGCCGCGCCCAACGCGATGATGGCCGCCGAAATGGCCGTGATCCGCCTGACCCATGTCGCCGACCTGCCCTCCCCCGAAGAACTGTTGCGCAAGCTACAGGACACGCCCGCCCCTCCCGCCCCAACGGGTGGCGGCATACCATCCCCCACCGGTCAGGCCAGCCAGACAAGCCACGCCCCTGTGCAATCCTCCGCCGCGCCTTCGCAGCCACAAAACAGCCCGACCGCATCTGGTCAGGGCCACTCGCTGGCCCTTGCCAATGACGCAGCGCTGGAGCGCTATCCAACGTTCGAGCATGTCGTCGAACTGATCCGCGCCAACCGCGACGTCAAACTGCTGGTCGAGGTGGAAACCTGCGTTCAACTGGCCTCGTTCAAGCCCGGTCGCATCGAATTCGTCCCTACCGACAACGCCCCCGGTGATCTGGCCGCGCGCCTCGGCAGTGCCTTGCAACGCTGGACCGGCACGCGCTGGGCGGTGACGCTGGTCAATGACGGCGGTACCGCCACCATCGCGGAACGACGCGACGCCGCCGAAATGGCCCTGCGCGCCGAGGCCGAAACCCACCCGCTGGTTCAGGCCGTAATGCTGTCATTTCCCGGCGCACAGATCATCGACATCAAGACCCCCCAACAAATTGCCACTGCCGCGCAGGCCGACGCGCTCCCCGAAGTCGACGAAGAATGGGACCCGTTCGAAGAAGACTAACCACAAGACAGGGCCCTGCCCTTGTTCCCACCCCTCAGCGTTGCGATATAGATAAATGATACACTGCGCCGTGACAGCGCATGACCGACACCATCAAGGAGACAAAACATGTTCAAGGGACTCGGCCAAATGGGCGACATGGCCAAAATGATGAAGGCCGCGCAGGAAATGCAGGGCAAGATGGCCGCATTACAAGAAGAGATGCACACGCTGACCGTCACCGGTGAATCCGGCGCGGGTTTGGTCAAAGCGGTGGCAACCTGCAAGGGTGAACTCAAAAGCCTCGATATCGACCCCAGCATCTTTTCGGGTGACGACAAAGAAGTCGTCGAAGACCTGATCCTTGCCGCGATCAAAGATGCCCAAGGCAAGGCCAGCGACCGCGCCCAATCAGAGATGAGTAAAATCACCGAGGGCATGGGCCTGCCAAAGGATATGAAACTCCCCTTCTGACCCCCGCCTTTCATCTTTCCTGAAAATACCTATGCGCCCCGTCCCGGCCTCTACCACGCTGCGGACTGGGCGCCGCCAGACCACAGCCCACGCCCCGCGCCTGACCCCGGAGCTTGTGCTTGACAAAACACCGGACACCCACCCTTGAGCAGCACCCGCGACATAGACTCCCTGATCGAGATGATGGCCCGCCTGCCCGGCCTTGGTCCGCGCTCAGCGCGTCGCGCGGTGCTGCATTTGATCCGCAAACGCGAGCTAAAGCTGATCCCTTTGGCGGATCTTATGCAAATCGTCGCTGCCACCGCGCGCGAATGCGCCAATTGTGGCAATGTCGGCACCACCGAGGTCTGCGACATCTGCCTTGCGCCCAAACGCGCCAATGGTCTGCTCTGTGTGGTCGAGGATGTGGCCGATCTTTGGGCGATGGAACGCGGCGGGGCGTTCAAGGGGCGCTATCACGTTCTTGGCGGCACGCTGAGCGCGCTCGATCAGATCGGGCCGGAACAGCTGCGCATCCCGCGCCTGATCCAGCGTATCGAAGACGAATCCATCAGCGAAGTCATCCTGGCTCTCAACGCCACGATCGACGGGCAGACCACAGCGCATTACATCGCCGATCAGATCGAAGACCGCGTTCGCCTGACTTCGTTGGCCCAAGGCGTGCCTATCGGGGGGGAGCTGGACTATCTGGACGACGGCACAATCAGCGCAGCCCTCAATGCCCGCAAAGCTCTGTGATACCTCAGATCGCCCTTTTGCACGGCATGACCCGAACGACCTAACGCGCTCATGGTGGCCTGCCGGATCATGACGGGCCGGGACCGGGCCTATGCAGGACAGGCCACCATGGCGATTGCCGGCTCAGCGCGCCTCCCGTCGCCCAGAACCGGATCTTTTACTGTAGACCAGTGCATCACTGGCCTTTTGCACAGGTTGATGGCCATAGGCCGCACCATTGCGCCGTTGCGCCATGACGGGCTTGCAAGCTGTCGCAGATAACAGACCTAGCATATCAGATCACCACCACAGCCAGTGGCGGAAATCCGTTGAACCCGACCGATGAATAGCTGCTTGTGTAGGCTCCACAGTTGCGGATGATCACCTTGTCGCCATGGGTCAAAGACAATGGCAACATCACCGGCCGGTGCTCGTACAAGATATCAGCACTGTCACAGGACGGCCCGGCCAGAACGCAGGGGCCTGCTTCTTCCCCGTCACGAAGGGTTGTGATGGCATAGCGTACCGCCTCGCCCATCGTTTCGGCCAGTCCCGAGAACATGCCGATATCCAGAAACACCCAACGGTGCAGGTCATCGGCAGACTTGCGCGACACCAACATGACCTCGGCGGCAATATGCCCCGCTTCGGCCACCAGCCCCCGGCCCGGCTCTGCCATGATATAGGGCACGTCACCGAACCGTTCGCTCACAGCGCGCATGACGGCAGCCGCGTAAGACGTCGCGCCCTCAACAGCAGTGTCATACTGCGCTGGAAATCCGCCGCCCAGGTTCAAAACGCTCAGGTCATGACCCGCAGCGCGGGCTGCGTGCCACAACCGGGAAATCGCGTCCAGAACAGGGGTCCAGAACGCGGCTTGCCGGGTCTGGCTTCCGACATGAAAGGACAGGCCCACGACGTTCACGCCCGCATCGCGGGCATAGTTAAGCAGTTCAGGCAGCGCGGTATGCGCACATCCAAACTTGCGTGACAGCGGCCAGTCAGCGTTCGAATTCTCGACGATCACGCGCAGATAAACCTGCGCACCGGGGGCATTGGCCGCGATTTTGTCAACTTCGGCTTCGCTGTCGGCCGCGAACAGGGTCACCCCCGCCGCATGGGCAAACGCAATATCCGATGGGCGCTTCACCGTATTGCCAAAGGAGATGTCACAGCCCTTTGCACCTTGCGACAGGCACAATTCAATCTCACCCCGGCTGGCCGCGTCAAAGCGCGACCCCTTTTCCACCAATGTGCGAATGATCTGGGGCGCAGGGTTGGCTTTGACGGCATAGTGAATGCGCGCGCGGCCCAATCCAGCGGCCAGTGCATCATATTGCTCCGCCACGCGCGCTCGGCTGACCACCAGCGTCGGGCGGTCAAAATTGCTGGCGTGAATGCAATCCAGCAGGTCATCGAATGCAACAGGGGACGGGGCGCCAAAAGCGCCGGGGGTAAATGCAGTCATGGTCATCTCCAAAAGGAACGGGCCCGGCGGTGCGGGGCTGGTACAGCAGTCAGAGACGTTACCGTCGCTACATAAACGCGGGGTCAGCCCAGAAATGGCGGACCGGCCAGAGGCGCGTGCGTTGGCGTCTTAACCGCGCATTTACACTGATCCCAGATTCGCGCAAGCGTTTTCTCCACTTCCCGGCATCGACGACATCGCACGCCGGTCGGGATGTGCCTGCTGCACGGCATTGGGCGGCTTGCCCCAATAGTTTTTTTGCGACCTAGCCTGACTGCGCAGCCAAACCCGCACGGCCCCCATCAAAACGTCAAAGAAAAGCCCCCGACAGATCAGCTCTATCGGGGGCCAAAACGGCTGATCTGTCAGAACAGATCAGATATCGTCATCTTCGTCATCCTCAACAGGCGTTTCCGGCTGTTTGAACAGGCTCTCGGCGTCGAATTCCTTTTCCACTTCCTCAGGCTCGCTGTCGCCCAAGGTAAAGGTCTCAAGCCCCTCAATTGCGGTTGGGATTTTGGCTTCACTATCCTGACCAAGGCTTTGCTCGGTGCTCAGCAGCTTGCGACGATCATCATCACTCAGCGCTTCACCATCACGGGCTTTCTTGGCGGCGGCCTTTTGTACGGCGGCGTCCAACTCGGTCTGCTTGCACAGCCCCAAGGCAACGGGATCGATCGGTTGAATGTTGCTGATGTTCCAGTGGGTCCGCTCGCGGATGGCCTGAATGGTCGGCTTGGTTGTGCCTACCAGCTTGGAAATCTGGCTGTCGGCCAGTTCCGGGTGAAACTTGACCAACCACAGAATAGAAGCAGGCCGGTCCTGACGCTTGCTCAGCGGCGTATAGCGCGGGCCACGGCGTTTTTCTTCGCCCACAGCCGACGCGTTGAATTTCAGCTTCAACTTGCGCAGCGGATCTTTCTCGGCTTCGTCGATCTCTTCCTGCGTCAACTGGTTGTTGGCGACAGGGTCAAACCCCTTCACGCCCGCAGCAACATCGCCATCGGCAATGCCTTGGATTTCCAACTCATGCATTTCTGTGAAATCGGCGATCTGTTTGAAGCTCAGCGTGGTGTTGTCCACCAGCCAGACTGCGGTCGCCTTGGCCATCAACGGTTTTGCCATGTCACGTCTCCTAAAAAGCCTTATGCGTCTTGTCTGAAACAGGCAGGGCAAAACCAAGCCCACACCCATACGATGTCCTGTTCGCCAATGACCCGCCCTATGCCTTAAAGGCAGGCAAACGCATCAGCCATATCTTCCCCGTCGCCTGAAAGGGCGGCCTCGGTGGATGCCGGGGCAGGTTTCCGTTGTCGGGGAACTTGGGGCGTCTATACTCATCCTCGGCCCGAAAAGAAAGACCAAAACATGCGCACGCTTCTTGCCCTGCTGCTCAGCGCCACCGCTGCAATCGCTGACGGCCAGCGCGCCGGACAATTCGATTACTACGTTCTCGCCCTCAGTTGGTCGCCCACATGGTGCGCGCTGGAAGGCGACGCGCGCGACGCACCTCAATGCGATGACAATGCCAATTCCGGTTGGGTCCTGCACGGGCTTTGGCCGCAATATCATCGCGGCTGGCCCACCCATTGCGCCACAAGCGAACGCCCGCCGACGCGCGCCATGACCAATGAAATGGCCGATATCATGGGCAGTTCCGGTCTGGCGTGGTACCAATGGAAAAAACACGGGTCATGCTCGGGCCTATCGGCCCGGGCCTATTACGCCCTCGCCCGTAAGGCCTTTGCTCAGGTCAACCGCCCACAGGTTCTGCGGAAACTGACAACCCCCGTCACCCTGCCCCCGCGCGTCATCGAAGAAGCGTTCCTGAAAGCCAACCCCGATTGGGACCCCGACATGCTGACTATCACCTGCCGCAACGGACGTATCCAAGAAGCACGCCTGTGCCTGTCAAAATCTCTTACACCAGTCCCCTGCGGACAGGACACCGTCCGCGACTGCCGCCTGAAAAACGCCCTGTTTGACCCGATTCGCTAACACATGGCACCTAGCCGCCCAGGATAACCGTCAGAATTGGGTATTTTCACCAAGAAAAAATCAGAGACTATCCATTACTTTTTCTTGGTGAAAATACCCACTCGTGCCGATTACCCCACACCGCAACCTTGCAAATTCAGAGATGTGGCGGCCCGCAGGGCCGCGCCCGGCGACGCGCAAAGCGCGGCGCAAAACCTTAGGTCAAGCGAAGCAGAAGGACGACAATCACAACCGGCACCAACGCTGCATGCAGGATATGATCGAAGTAATTACTGCTGCCCCAGCCCAGCACCCAAAGAAACTGCCCCGCGATTGCCACCACCGGAACAAACAGCGCGCCTTGCCACATCCCAACCGCGCAAAGTGTCAACGCTATCAAAGCCACAGGCAACGGGGCATAGCCCAGTCGGTAGATCTCCCAAGGTAGTATTCCAATCGCTGTAGCCAAAAAGGTCAGGTACAAAAGTAAGAACACCAAAAGAGGTCCGGTGCCGAATGGCTGCACCGGCATACCCAGCGTCGCCGCCATGTGACGCAACGCCAAAAGCGGCAGAACCACCGCGATGGGGTCTAAGACCGCCATGAGCGCTCCTACCGGCAATGTGGATTGCAACCCGACCGCACCGATCACCCCGAAGCCCAGCCCCAACGCCAGACTGATCGGTAAGGACAGACCGAGGCTCAGTGCCCCCCACGCCACCCAACCAAGCAGCACCGCCAACCAGATTGTAGAGACCACGCCAGTCATTCGCTCAACGCCCATTCAGCGGTGAAACGATGCGCCCGGATGCCGCCTTTGCCCCCGTGCGAATAGGCCAGAACGATCTGCCCGTCTGGCAGGGCACGCATCATAGGATAGCGCGCTTGTCCGCCTGCATCTTCCAATGTGCGAAGCCGTCTCCAACTGCGCCCTTCATCTTCGGATATGGTCAGGCGCAGGATCCCGCCATCTGCAGCGTCATCATTAACCGCCATCAGGATACGCCCCTCTCCCAATGCAAGCGCCGCGACTGGCGCACTTAGATTGGGGATGTTGGTTTCCTGTACTTCACTCCAACTCTGCCCGCCATCCGTCGTGCGACTGATCAGCAGGCGGTCGGATCCCGTTTGAAAATTGCGCAAGAATGCCACAGCGCGCTGATCATCCATGGGAACGATCATTGGCTGAATGGCTTTAAACCGGCCCGGCATACGGCGCATATCGCGTACCCTGCCTGCGGCATCCAGCCGGATCAGCGCACCATAGGTTTGGCCCATCTCGAAATAAGCGGGCAGGGCCTGACTTCCATCGGCATAGCCCAACATCGGGGATTTCACCAAAAAGGACCGGTTCAAAAATGGCGACAGGTTCAGCTTGCGCGCAGAGATCGGCCCCGAGACGCCCAGGCGGACATCAGCGATCGATGCCATCGCCCAACCACCAACCGACACAACCGTCGCATAGGCGGCATCCTCGGCGGTATCGTTTTGAATTGTATTGCCCAGCGTAATCACCGCCTGACGCGGCGTGAACACCTTACCCAGACGGCCCCGCGTGATCAGCCGCGCTGGCGCGTTAGGACTGCTTTCGCGCAAAATATCCACCGCGAAGATATCGACATCGGCCCGTGCCTCTTGCGATCCTTCAAACCAAGCGATGCGCACCCCTCCGGGGCGCAGGATCACCGCCGGCGAATGGGCCTGTCCCGATGCCGCCGTGTAATCCAGTATCGTCTCGAAGGCCCGCGGCGCGGCCATATCGACCGGCGCAGGCGGGGCCAGACGCCAATCCAACGGCGCATCACGGCGCAGTGCCCACCCGCTCAGACCAAGGCTGAGCACAGCAAGGCCGAGAATCGCAAGATGCACCGAGCCAAGCATGGATTATGCGACCTTCAAAACGATCTTGCCGATATGGCGGCTGGATTCCATATGGGCGTGCGCCTCACTTGCCTGCGCAAGGGAATAGGTGCTGTCCATGACCGGCCCCAGCCGCCCTGCCTCCAGCAATGGCCAGACCTTGGCGCGCAGGTCTTGGGCAATCTGCGCCTTGGCCAAATCACTTTGCGGGCGCAGGGTTGATCCGGTGATCGTCAGGCGGCGCATCATCACCTGCGCAAAATTCAGCGTCACTTTGGGGCCTTGCAAGAAAGCGATCTGAACCAGCCGCCCGTCATTGGCCAGCGCGCGTACGTTGCGTGGCAGGTACTCACCCCCGACCATGTCAAGGATCAGGTCCGCGCCACCTTCGGCTTTCAATCTCTCGACGAAATCCGCGTCATGATAATTGATCGCCTGTTCCGCACCCAGATCTTTACAAACCTTGCATTTGGCATCCGATCCGGCGGTGGTGAATACCCGCGCACCCATCACGTGGGCCAGCTGAATAGCTGTCGTGCCGATACCGGATGTGCCGCCGTGCACCAAGAACCGTTCGCCCGCCTTCAGCCCGCCACGCAGGAACACGTTGGACCAGACAGTGAAATATGTCTCGGGCAAGCAGGCGGCCTGTGCCATATCCACGCCTTTGGGCACCGGCAGGCAATGCGCGGCCGGAGTCGCGACATATTCGGCGTAACCGCCTCCGGGCAACAGCGCGCACACCTGATCACCCAGCGCCCATTCGCTGACGCCCTCCCCCAGCGCGACAATTTCGCCCGCGCCCTCAAGCCCCGGCAGGTCGCTGGCCGTCGGAGGCGGCGCGTATTGACCTGCGCGTTGCAGCGCATCGGGGCGATTGACACCAGCATAGGCCAGACGGATCAGAACTTCGCCCGGACGGGGGGTGGGGCGGGGGCGTGTACAGGGGCGCAAAACCTCGGGGCCACCGGGGGCCGTGATTTCCACAGCGGTCATCGTCTCGCTCATGCGTGTCTCCGTTTCAGTCTTAAAAATTGGGTGGAAGGCGTATCTGTCTGTCAGGAGTGGTGCCAATGCCCCGGCAGATCATCCGCGCGCGCCGCACGAGGGGCACGGATGCGGCCCAGCAGGGACAATGGCCCCGCCAGCAATCCGGTGAGCGCCTTATTGTCGCGCAGCTTGGCCTTCATCGTCTCGATCTGCATGACATCGCCAATGCGCCGGTCCAAAAACGCCCATGTATCCGCATCACCGTCACTGGTATCTCCTAACCAATACAGCACTGTTGCGCTGTAAACGCCCGAGAGTGTGGCGCGTTTCGTATACCAATTGATATCATCCGAGGTATCCCCCAACGCGGTCCAAATATGATCTGCCGTCTGCCAGATGGCGCGGGCACCGTCTGCTCCGTGGTGGGGCAGCGCGAACAGGGCCGTGCCCCGACGTACCATTTCCTTGTCGTCGCTGGCCTCAAGGCGAAATCGCACGGCGGCGGCAACCCGTTGGGAAAAGCGCATATCGCCTAGCGCGGTCTCGGAGTCGGCCAGCCGTTTCAACATGGCCTCGTCCCCGGCCGCGTGATAGCCCAGCGCCAGATCGACAGGCCCACGTGGAAACACCGCCAGCGCCAGCGCCATGTCGATTCCCGCATCGACCGCACAGGCCTCAAAGGTTGCCCGTGACCAGCCGTCAAACGGTACGTGCGCAGCGGCAGCATCCAGCATTTTGTGGCGAATTTCGGCGTCCAGCACGGCAATCTCCTTATCCTTACCCACAGTCTAGACAAAACCCCGGGCCTTTGCTATACGCGCACCTCCTGCAATCTATTGCAACTCCAACTTAGGAAGGTGGTGACACCACATGCAGGTTAGTGTTCGCGACAACAATGTCGATCAGGCGCTTCGTGCCCTGAAGAAAAAGCTGCAGCGCGAAGGCGTTTTCCGCGAAATGAAGCTCAAGCAACATTTCGAGAAACCGTCCGAGAAAAAAGCGCGCGAGAAAGCTGAAGCGATTCGCCGTGCCCGGAAACTGGCGCGTAAAAAAGCTCAGCGCGAAGGCATGCTCTAAGCATTTCCTTCCGGCTTTATCAGCACAGAAAATTGACGACCCCCGAGGCTTGGCCGCGGGGGTTTGTCGTTTTTGACAGGCGGGGGTGCGCCGACCGTACGGATAAGCCTTGATAGCAGGCGCATGCGCGCCTATTTCCGCACAGATTGCCCAACCCAAGGATTTCCAGATGAGCATTGCCCAACAGATTGATCGTGCCTTGATGGCGCTAATCGCAGCCGTTCTCGCCGCATCCGTGGTGATCGCGTTTGTGTCGCCCACGTATTTTTCACAGGTCTTTGCCGCCGAGGACCAACTGGTGGAATATGGCACGGCCTTAGGCTTGCTGATTGCCAGCGGCGTATTGCTGCGTCACGCGATGTCACTGTCCGCCAGCGGACGGCGTGCGGCGGCGGCATTCACTTTGGTCTATGCACTGATGTTCTTTCTGGCCTCAGGCGAAGAAGTATCATGGGGCCAACGCATCTTTGGCTGGGAATCAGGCGAATTCTTCCAAGAGAACAACAAGCAGGACGAAACCAATTTCCATAATCTGGTCGTTGGGGATTTTCATCTGGCCAAAACCTTGTTTGGCCCGGTCCTGACCCTGTGCATTCTGTTGTATCTGGTGGCGTTGCCGATACTCTATCGGCAGGGTGGGCGCATTGCCGCGCTGGCGGACCGTATGGCGGTGCCCGTGCCGTGGCTGCGCCATGGGATTATCGCATTGATTGCCAGCATCATTATTGCCGTGCTGGACGTCAATCGTCGTTGGGAAGTGTACGAGTTGATCTTTTCCATACTGTCGGTCGCGATCTTTGTGCTGCCGCAAAACAAATCCAAGGTCAGCTAACGCAAAACTCTAACGCCCCGGACCTGATCCGGGGCGTAACGTTTTGGGCCACCCGGTTAGATAATCTCATCTTCGTCAAACAATGGCGCGGCCTCAAGCTGGGCCGTGACACCGTCCGCGGCGGCCTCGGCGCGTGCCGTCTGAGCGATGTGAAACAGCGCCTCGCCCTCATAGACCACCGGCATGTTGGTGCGCCCGATAACGATTCCCGGTGCGTCACAGACCACCTCGGTTTCCGTCTCGCCGAACGGGTCGGATATCGCGCCCATGACAGTGCCCTCCTCGACCGCGTCACCAGTGGCGCGATAACCGCGAAACAACCCGCCCGCCGGAGCGCGAAACCAGCGCGAACTGTCGCAGAACACGCTGGCATGGCGCGCCTTCGGCACGCCTTTTTGCCCCACCATGCCCAGCGCATGCATCACCCGCAAAATACCCGACACCCCCGAACGCGCCGCCAACTCATCAAATCGCAATCCTTCGCCCGCCTCGTACAGCAACACGTCAATGCCTTTGCTTTCGGCCGCCATACGCAACGATCCGTCACGCAGTTTCGAACTTAGCATCACGGGGGCCGCAAAGGCGCGCCCCAATTCAGCAAGGCGCGCATTGCCGGGGCTGAGGCGCAGCTGTGGCAGGTTGGTGCGATGGATCGCAGCCGAATGCAGGTCGATACCGACACTGGCGCGCAACACCACCTCGCGCATGAAGATATCAGCCAAGCGCGACGCCATCGACCCCTCAGAGCCGCCCGGAAAGCAACGGTTCAGGTCACGCCGGTCGGGCAGATAGCGGGTGTGATTGAGGAACCCATAGGTGTTCACAATCGGCACGGCCAACAGGGTGCCGGCCATCGCGCGCAACGGGCTGGCCCGCAGCAGGCGGCGCACGATTTCAACGCCAATCACCTCGTCGCCATGCACCGCTGCGCTAACGAACATCACCGGACCGGGGCGCCGCCCGTGAATGACATGTATCGACAGGGCAACCGGCGTTTGATCCGGCAGCGTGCTTACTGGGATATCCACCGTTGCCCGGCTGCCCGGAGCAATCGCCTGACCGCCGATTTCAAATGCTGATGTATGGGGCATGGGGGCACTCGATCACTATGAAAAGATCGCTTTGCGATAGGCGTTTTCGCCGGTTCTGTCCATCCAGCCCTTGCAAAGCCGCAAAAATCGCAGATCACTGTGCAGTGCATTCACCGCAGGGATTCACAATACCATGACCGATTTCATCCATCACAGTTTCTGGCTGGATCAATTGCCTCCCCTCCCCACCCTGCCCGCGACGCCATTAAGCGCGGCCGATGTTGTCATTATCGGGTCGGGCTATACCGGGCTGAACGCCGCGCTGGAACTGGCACGCGGTGGACGACAGGTGATGGTGATTGACGCCGAGGATCCCGGTCATGGGTGCAGCACGCGCAACGGCGGACAAATCGGCAGCGGCATCAAGGCAGATCTGGGCACATTGACCGCCCGGTTGGGGGCCACCCGTGCCCAGGCCATTCTGGCCGAGGACAGCGCCGCACAGGACTGGATAGAACAGCGCATCAAGGACGAGGGCATTGACTGCGACTATCGCCGCAACGGCCGTTTTCATGCGGCCCATACACCACGGCATTACGAAGCATTGGCACAAAGCCTGACCAAGACCAAGCGCGGCGGCACCGCACATATGGTCCCCCGCGCCGAACAGCGCCGCGAACTGGGCTCTGACACCTATTACGGCGGCGCGGTTTTCCCGCGCGATGCATCGCTTCATGCCGGAAAATATCACCGCGGGCTGCTGAATGCGGCGATCAAGGCGGGGGTGCATGTGGTCGGCCATTGTGCCGCGCATGCCATCAGTCGTGACGGCGCACAGTTTGACATCCAGACGGCCAAGGGACCAGTGCGCGCACGCGATGTCATCGTCGCGACCAATGGCTATACCACCGGCCTTACGCCGTGGCTGCAACGCCGCGTCATCCCGATTGGCAGCTATATCATCGCAACCGAGCCATTGCCGCAGGATGTGATCGACACCGCATTTCCAACCGACCGCGTGGTCAGCGACACCTGCAAAGTTGTTTACTACTATCGCGCCTCGCCCGACCGTCAGCGCGTGTTGTTTGGCGGACGCGTATCGGCCAGCGAAACGTCATCAGGAGCCAGTGCAGGCCCGCTTTACGACTCAATGTGCCGAATTTTCCCACAATTGCGCGGGACGAAAATCAGTCACAGCTGGAGCGGGACCGTCGCCTACACATTCGACGAGCTGCCCCATATCGGCACCCATGACGGGGTGCATTACGCAATGGGTTACTGTGGCGTCGGTGTGATGATGGGAAGCTATCTGGGCATGCGTCTGGGCCAGCAGGTGCTGGGCCTGCCCGAAGGGCGGACGGCCTTTGATGGTTTGGCGCATCCCACGCGCCCGTTTTATCGTGGCAAACCTTGGTTCTTGCCCGCCGCTGTTGCGTGGTATCGCTGGAAGGACGCGCAGGAAACGCGCCGTGCACAAGCCAGATCCACCCTGTGATGGCCGCGACAGGACACCGGCCGGATTGCTGGAACATCTCGGCTATGTGTTCAGCGTAATCACGGTTGTCTCTTTGACCGTTTCCATCACGGCATAGGAATGGGTCTGCATCACGCCCGGCAGTTTGGAAATCTTTTCGCCCAACAATTCGCGGTACTGCGTAATGTCGCGGGTGCGCACCTTTAACATGTAATCAAATGACCCCGCGATCATCAGACAGCTCTGGACCTCGGGAAGGCGGCGCACCGCGCGGTTGAAATCGTCAAGCGCGTTGTCGGCAGTCTGCGACAGGGTGACATGAACGATCGTGACATGATCCTGCGCCACCTGCCCCGGATCGACAAGTGCCGTGTATCCGGTGATCACGCCCTCACGTTCCAGACGACGGACCCTCTCGGAGCAGGGCGTCTTGGTCAGGTGGACCTTTTCGGCCAGATCAACAATCGACAACCGCCCATGCGTCTGCAAAGCTGTCAGTATTCGTCGATCAATCGCATCCAGAATCCTCTTCACTTGGTCTTTTTTCCTGTTTTTTCCTACAATACAGCCATCAAGCCCGATGTTTACCTAATTTTAGGTGCTAATCCCAGTCTTTTCGCCTATACTGTTACGTATAGAAAGCGCTGAATTTTAATTTTGAAAATGAGCACCTGACCGGTCCACGCCAATAAACAAGCGCTTTCTGGATCGCAGCAGGTCGCAAAAAGTCCGGTAGAGGAGACAGAAAATGACGACAAAACTGGTTGTGGGTCTTGATGGCCACGCATCTGGTCAACGCGCGCTGGATCATGCGTGTCGGTTGGCCAAGTTGATCGGCGAATGCGAAATAGTCGTGGCCTATATCGTGGAATGGTCCCCATTCTCTTTCCAGACCGCCGAAGAAAACGCCCAGCGCCACAAGCGTCGCGAACAAGAAATCGCGACCGCGAACGAACGGGTTGTTGAACCGGCCGTTGCCACAGTGGCCAAGGCCGGCATCCAAGTGCGTGGCGTGGTTCGCCACGGCGATGTCTCTCAGGCGTTGATTGCTGTTTCAACCGATGAAGGCGCCGAGCAAATCATCGTCGCCCGCGCATCCGAAGGCGGCTTTGCCCAGCGTTTGTTCGGTAGCTCGACCTCCAACCTTGTGATGAGCTCGAACGTGCCCGTCACTGTCGTCAGCTAAGGAGTAGATCATGAACTTGAAACACAAAGCCTTAGCCGCGCTGGCCGCGCTGGCTCCTACTGGCGCATTGGCTCAAGAAGCGATGACGCTAGATCAAAAAGTGAATGAGGTTTTCGCCACAACAACTGGCCCCTTCGTCAACCTAATTTTCGCGCCCCTACCGGGCACCAGCTTTCCTTGGATCGTGCTGTGGCTGGTCGTCGCGGCATCTATTTTCACCCTCTATTTTGGATTTGTTCAGTTCAAATTCTTTGGCCATGCCATCCGGTTGGTCAAAGGTGACTATTCTGACCCCAATGACGCAGGCGAGGTGAGCCATTTTCAGGCGCTTGCAACCGCGCTGTCGGGCACTGTGGGCCTTGGTAATATCGCAGGTGTCGCGGTGGCCGTGGGCATTGGCGGACCGGGCGCGACGTTTTGGATGATCCTTGCGGGTCTTCTGGGTATGGCGTCCAAGTTCACCGAATGTACGTTGGGCGTGAAGTATCGTAACGAATATCCAGACGGCACCGTATCGGGTGGCCCGATGTATTACATGTCTAAAGGGTTCTCGGAACTGGGCCTGCCGGGCGGTAAAATTCTGGCGGTTATGTTCTCGATTTTCTGTATCCTTGGTGCATTGGGCGGCGGCAACATGTTCCAGGCCAATCAGGCGCATGCGCAGATTGCTGGCATTGTCGGCGACTATCCCGGCTGGATTACTGGCATCATTTTTGCGGCAGTTGTGTTTGCCGTGATCGTGGGCGGCATCAAATCCATCGCCAACGTCACCGAAAAAATCGTGCCGTTCATGGGTATCCTGTATGTCGGCGCAGCACTGGTTATCCTGCTGGTCAACTTCAACATGATCGGTTGGGCCTTTGGTCAGATCTTTGCCGGGGCCTTTACCGGTCTGGGTGTTGCGGGCGGCTTTGTCGGCGCATTGATCCAAGGCTTCAAACGGGCTGCATTCTCGAACGAAGCGGGCGTTGGCTCGGCGGCGATTGCCCACTCGGCGGTTCGCACCAAAGAACCAATTACCGAAGGTTTTGTTTCCCTGCTGGAACCACTGATCGATACGGTTGTCATCTGCACAATGACCGCGTTGGTCATCACCATCTCGGGTCAGCTGATGATGGATGCCGAAACCGGTAAATTCATCCTGAACGATGCCGGTACGGCAATTGCCACAGTCGGCGGAACAAGCGGTGTCGCCCTGACGTCGGCCGCGTTCGGGGCCTCGATCAGCTGGTTCCCCTATGTTCTGGCCATCGCAGTTGTTCTGTTTGCCTTCTCCACCATGATTTCATGGAGCTATTACGGCCTGAAGGCATGGACCTATCTGTTTGGTGAGGGCAAGGCATCCGAAATGACGTTCAAGATCATCTTCTGTATCTTTATTGTCATCGGCGCAGCCGCCAGCCTTGGCCCTGTGATTGACTTCTCGGATGCGGCGATCTTTGCCATGGCCGTGGTCAACATCTTTGCACTGTATTTCCTGATGAAACTGGTCAAGCGCGAGTTGCAATCCTATGCCGCGCGCCTGTCGTCCGGTGAGATCAAACCCTACAAGCATTGATCTTGGGTCAGAAGTAACGAAAATAAAGGCACCCGCGTTTCGGCGCGGGTGTTTTGCGTTTGGCCCTGTCCGATAGGGCCCCCGTTTAGCGGACCTTGCGATTTAAGGTATTTTTGGAAAGATGAAAGTGGGGCTGATGTGCCAAAACGGATAAGACCGTGACCAAAGCAACCTTGAGTGTATTGGTCATGGGCGCAACGGGCCGGGTGGGCCGGATGGTGCGGCGCGCGTGGCAGGCCGCACCGCCCGACGGGCTGACCCTGCGCTATCAGACGCGCGACGCTGGACGGGCCGAGGCGGGAGATATCCTGTGGGACCCTTTGGGGAACAGCGTGCCCGAAGGAAGGTTTGACAGGGTTCTGTCTCTGGCCGGGGTTGTGCCGGGGCCCGGTGCTGACGTGTCGTTGAACACGTCATTAGGCCTGGCTGGCGTGCGCGCCGCGCAAGCCACCGGGGCAAGACGCGTTTTGCTGGCCTCCAGTCAGGCGGTCTATGGCACGAGAGGGACGCGCGCCTGTCGCGAAGATGACCCGGCCAACCCCGATGCGCCCTATGGCGCGGCGAAACTGAAGATGGAACAGGCCTGCAGCGCCGCCGCCCCCCCGGGCCTGGGCGTTACCGCGCTTAGGATTGGCAATGTCGCGGGAGCGGATGCTTTGCTTTTGAATGTTGCGCAGGGGAGGCCCATGCAGTTGCACCAGTTCGCCGATGGTGGGGGGCCGGTGCGCTCGTATATCGGGCCGGTGGATTTGGCGCGGGTGCTGGGCGATCTGCTGCGAGAAGATGACCTGCCCGACATTGTGAACATCGCCGCTCCGACGCCGGTTACGATGCAGGCATTGCTGGAGGCTGGCGGTACTGCGTTTGAGTGGAGTGTTGCACCCGATGATGCCGTGCAGCATATCACTCTGAACTGTGATGCACTAAAGGCGCGCCACCCGTTTGACGAAACCGCATCCTTGCCCGACGCCATGTTGGCGCAATGGGACGCCGTGAAGGACCGTACATGACCCCCTTGAAACGCGTCTTTGATCTGGTTATCGCCCTGATACTGGCGTTGGTTTTACTGCCCGTTATGGGGATAGTCGCGTTGATCATTCTGATCCGCGACGGGGGCCCCGTGCTATATGTGTCCGAACGCATGAAGTCACCGGATCAGGCCTTTGCCCTGCTGAAATTCCGCACAATGACGGTACAGCAGGGGCGTAGCGGCGTCACCGGCGGCGACAAAACCGCCAGCTTTACCAACACCGGACCAATGCTGCGCCGGACCCGTCTGGATGAGCTGCCACAGGTCTTTAACGTGCTGAAAGGCGACATCAGCTTTGTTGGGCCCCGCCCGCCCCTGCGCAGTTATGTCGATCGGTTCCCCGACATCTATCGTGAGGTACTGAAATCACGCCCCGGCATTACCGGGCTGGCCACGATCTATTTTCATCAACACGAGGAACATTTGTTGGCCTCCTGCGCGAATGCCGAAGAAACCGACCGCGTCTATGCGCGCCGCTGTATCCCGCGCAAAGCCCGTCTGGACCTGATGTACCAGCGCAGGCAATCGGTATGTTTTGACATTGAACTGATGGTGAAAACGGTTTTCCGCCGCTTGCGCTAGGATCAGTCGCCGCCCCGGATGTGCTCTGGGGCCGCTGCCTCACACGCGCCGTTGGGCCGACCAATATTCAGCCCGCGTCAGGCCCCGTCGGCCAACCGGGTCAGGTAGGTGCCATAATCCGTTTTACTGTGGCGCGAGGCCAGCGCGCGCAACGCGGCGGTGTCAATCCAGCCTTGCTCGAACGCGATCTCCTCGGGGCAGCCCGCCTGAAGGCCCTGACGGCTTTGCAAGGTGCGCACAAAGTTACCCGCATCCAACAAGCTTCCATGTGTGCCGGTATCCAGCCACGCATATCCACGGCCCATCTGCTGCACGCGCAACGTTCCGTCACTCAGGTAGCTTTGCAACAGCGATGTAATTTCAAGCTCGCCTCGCGCCGACGGGGTGATGCTGCGCGCGCGTTCCGGCGCGCTTCCGTCCAGAAAATACAGGCCTGTCACCGCATAGTTTGACGGTGGCACAGCGGGTTTTTCGATGATGTCCGTCACAGCGCCGGATTTATCCATTGCCACCACGCCGTAGCGCTCGGGATCCACCACGCGATAGCCAAACACCGTCCCCCCGCCTGCCTGCGCATCCGCATCCGCCAGAAGCTCGGGCAGGCCATGGCCGAAAAAGATGTTGTCCCCCAACACCATGGCCGAGGGCGCACCATCCAGAAAATGCTCGGCCAACAGATAGGCCTGCGCCAGCCCGTCGGGCGACGGTTGTTCGATATAGGTCAGCGACAAGCCCCAATCGCTGCCATCCTTCAACAGGCGGCGGAACTGGGGCTGATCCTCGGGGGTGGTTATGATTGCAATCTCGCGGATACCGGTTAGCATCAGCACCGACAGCGGAAAGTAGATCATCGGCTTGTCATAAATCGGCATCAACTGTTTGGACACAGCCCCCGTTATCGGAAACAACCGCGAACCGGTGCCACCAGCCAAAATGATACCCTTGCGTATTGTCATATCCTGCGTGCCCTATCTAATTTTTTGCGTCCTAAATCAGCAGTGTGGCAAAGCTATGGCGCAAAACGAGCCACGCGCCGCATCCAATTACAACTCTTCCTTGATGGGGCGCGACAACAGGCTTTTCATCGCGTGTTCAGGCGTCAGCTCGTGAGTCAGAATCTTTTGGGTTGCTTGCAAGATCGGTGCCTCCACCCCCTTGTCGATGGCGATACGCGCCGCGATTCCGGTGGTGGCCACACCTTCGGCCAAGGGCCTGCCGGTCAGGTCTTCGCCCCTCCCCAAGGCCATGCCGTAGCTAAAATTACGTGACAAAGGCGAGGCGCAGGTCAACATCAGGTCGCCAAAACCGGACAAGCCCATATAGGTCTCGCCCTGCCCGCCCATAGCCCGCCCCAGCGCGCGCAGTTCCACAAAAGCACGAGTGATCAGCGCGGCCTTGGCACTTTCACCAAAGCCCATGCCAATGGCGACCCCCGCTGCGATGGCATAGACGTTTTTCAGGGCCCCGCCGGTTTCAACTCCGGTCATATCCGTACTGGCATAAGCGCGGAACGTGTCCGAGCTCAGCATCTCGCACAGGCCCAACGCCTGCGCGAGATCCGGCGTGGCCAGCGTCACCGCCGTCGGCTTGCCCGCAGCCACATCCACCGCAAAACTGGGACCCGACAGAATGGCCTGAGCGCGCCCCGGCAGGCTATCCGCAATCGCGTGGCTTAGCGTCAGGCCGGTGTCACGCTCGATCCCTTTGGCCGTGTTGATCAGAACGGCATCTGAGCGGATCAGTGCATGATAGACGGGCAAGGCGGCACGCAGGCTTTGCGCGGGGACGGCCAGAACAACGACATCAGCCTCGTGCAGAACTTCTGGATTGGTGGTGGCTGCGAACTGCTCGGCCAGGGGCAGGCCCGGCAGATACCGCGGATTACCCTGTCCGGTGTCCAGTGCCTTGGCCACCGACGCGTCCCGGCACAGCAGCGTCGTATCACGCCCCGCCCGCGCCGAAACACAGGCTAGCGCGGTGCCCCATGCCCCCCCGCCAATAACAACGATCCGCCCGGTTCCCCTTGATTGTGCCACGCTCAAAAGTCCTGATTGATGATGTCGCGGTGATACCGCCCCAGAAAGACGATTCCCAAGAACATACAGATCATCGACAGACCGAATACATAAAGCGGCGAGGCCCATGTCGCATCATAGCTGGGATAGAACCCCTTCCGCATGATCGCGACCGCATGGACAATCGGATTGTACCACAGAATCGTCTGCCCAAGATCAGGCAGATCCTCGAACGTGTAAAAAATGGACGAGATCAGAAACAATGGCGCGGTCAGGATCGACCAGACAGATTCCCACAAGGGAAAGCGCGGCATCAGAAACGCATTCAGCGCGCCAATCCCCAAAGCCAACGCAAGCGACATCGCCATGGCTGTCAGGATCGGCGGCACATCCAGCACGGCGCGCGTATCAAAAAACATCAAGATTCCGCCAATCACCATGCCAAAAGCCATGCATTGCGTTAATCCGTTCAGGAAAAACCGCGCGATAATCGTATCGACAAAGGTCACGCCCGGATAAAACAATAACGCGCGCGAAAACGTCAACGATTTAGCAACTTTAACCTGCACCCGATGGTACATCAGATAGGTCAGCATCCCGGTCGCGTAAAACAATACAAAACTGGTGCCCAGCGATGGGGCACGCAGGCGCAGACCAACCCCAAGAACCAGCGTGATCATCCCTACCGCGCCAATAGGTTCCAGCAATGCCCACAAATACCCGCCCGGTGTTCGGCCATAAGTGGTTGTCATCTCGCGCAGCATCAATGCGCCCACAGTGCGCGACGTGCGAAACTTGCGTGCACGCAGGGCGTCCAGCTCGGATTTGCTCATGAGGCCTGTCATATCTGTTCCGCCTGGCCCATATGGATTTGTGCTGCGCCTTTATGTAAGAGATAGAATACAAGATCAATGAGCCCGCCCCCGTAGGCGGGTCCAGAATTGAGGGCCCTACCGATGCTGACCATGCCGCAAGTCGATTTTTCCAAAGGCCGCAGCGCATGAGCGACGATAGCGCAGCCGCGCGCAAATCGGACCAGACCAAGGCCGACAGCGCGCCTGATACAGATAAAAACGCCACCAAAGCATCTGATGCGAAGGACGCTGGTGCCAAAAAGACTGACACAAAAGTGTCCACGTCCAAAGATGCCAAGCCCAAAGCTGCGCCCGCCAAAAAAACTGCCAAAGCGCCCGCGAAACCTGCGACCAAGGCAAAACCCAAGGCCGCGGCAGCGACGAGCACTGCGACAGCAACCGCCACCAAGCCCGCACCCAAACCAAAAGCTCAACCCAAGCCCCAACCTGCACCGGGCGTGCCCTCCATCGCGGGGCCAACACGCGTGCGCAAACGTCACCGGGTCATATTGATCAGTTTCGTTTTATGTGTGCTCCTGCCGATGGCCATCGCATTTTGGTACGCGCGCACGCATACGGTGGATCAATACCACTCACTGATGAGCTTTTCCGTCCGCAAGGAACAAACCCAATCAGCAGCCGACATTCTGGGCGGGCTGTCACAGATATCCGGCGGCAGTTCCAGCGACACCGATATCTTGTACCAATACATCCAAAGTCAGGAACTGATCGAACAGGTCGACGAGGATCTGAATCTGCGGTCGCTCTATTCGGCTCCGCATGAACAGGATCGGGTCTTTGCCCTGAAGCCCGGCGCGACCATCGAAGAACTGGTAAGCTATTGGCCGCGCGTTGTGCGCATGCATTATGACCGCACCGCCGGTATCATCGAATTGCGCGTGCTGGCGTTTGATGCACAAGACGCCCGCAGGATCGCGGAATCGATCCTCAAGCACAGTGCCGATCAAATCAACCGCCTGTCAGCGATCGCCCGCGAAGACACGATGCGCTACGCCCAAGAAGAGCTGAACCTTGCCGTGCAGCGCATGACCGCCGCGCGCCAAGCTATGACCGAATTTCGGCTGACCACCCAGATCGTTGACCCGTTTGCGGATTTTCAGGGCCAGCAAGGTCTGCTGAACACATTGCAAGCCGAGCTGGCAACGGCGCTTATCGAATTGGGCCTGTTGCGCGAAACCGCATCGGACAACGATCCGCGCATTGTTCAGGCCGAGCGGCGCATCCGCGTTATCCGCGTTCAGATCGCTGGCGAGCGGGCCAAATTTGGGATTGGTGGCCAAGGCCCCGGAGGCGAGGATTACGCCACCCTGATCGCCGAATTCGAACGGCTGAATGTTGACCGCGAATTCGCCGAACAAGCCTATAAATCGGCCCTATCCGCATTTGACGGCGCATTGGCCGAGGCCCAGCGGCAAAGCCGCTATTTGGCCGCGCATATCCGCCCCACCCTTGCCGAAAGCAGCGAGTACCCACGCATCACCATGATACTGGGCATCGCCTTTGCCTTTCTTCTGGTGCTCTGGGCGATTGGTATCCTGATTTTCTACAGTATTCGCGACCGCCGTTAAGACCATGATTCACCTTCAAAACCTGTGCAAAAGCTTCTGGCGGGACGGGGTACAGACGGTCGTTGCAGACAATCTGAACTTTACCTTCCCCAGCGGGATCAGCATGGCCTTGCTGGGACGCAACGGGGCGGGAAAATCAACCCTGTTGTCGATGATTGCCGGCACGGTTTCACCAGACAGCGGCCATATCTGGTCGGACGGCACCATTTCGTGGCCTGTCGGGTTCAAGGGCAGCTTTCACCGTGATCTGACAGGCCTGCAAAACACCCGGTTCGTTGCACGGGTCTATGGCGTGGACACCGGCATGCTATGCTCCTTTGTCGAAGATTTCTCGGAGCTTGGGGCGCATTATCACATGCCACTGCGCACTTATTCATCGGGCATGCGCTCGCGACTATCTTTCGCCGTATCGATGGGCATCCACTTTGATGCCTATCTGGTCGATGAAGTCACCAGCGTGGGCGACGCGGCGTTCAAGGCCAAAAGCCACAAGGTGTTCCGCCAGCGCATCGGCAATTCCGGTGCAATTGTCGTCTCGCACTCCATGCCGAACCTAAGGCGGCTATGCACGGCGGGCGTGGTTCTGGAGCATGGCCAGCTGACGTATTTTGACAACATCAAAGACGCTATCGCCCAGCACGAGGCGAACATGGGCGCATCCGTGGATTACTGATACGCCGCCCCGTTCGGGTGCGAATCCGGGGGCGCATCAGACCTGACATGCCAGCTGATTCTGTTTTAGAGCGCATCCATAGCCGGTAGCGCCGACAATTATGGCCACTAAATATGGTGGCTGGGGCCTTTTGCACCCTTTACAGTCCCCTCCTGATCCGATCCGTGTGACATACCCGGATCAGTTTCCGCCGATATCCTGAAAATCCGCTTTTTTAGGTTGTTTGCCGCGCGCCCATCCCTGTAGATGATCGCACTGCAACAAATAAGATGGCACATAGACCAACACCAGAAATGTGCCGTCACGCAGTCGGGTAATCGGGGCGGGGGAGCCAAGGTGAGCAAGACGGTAAAGCCAGCGACAACGCTGATAAAATGGATGCTTACAGCACTTGGGATCATGGCGCTGGCGGCCTGCGAGCTACCCGGAGGCGTCGGCCTGACATCGCAGATCGTCAAAGAAGAGACCTCCGAATCTCCTACCTTTCAGGTTGTGAGGGTTTCACGCGCAGAACTTAGCCGTGTTCAGAAATGGCCCACCAGCGGCACGAACTCACAATACCACTGGCCCGAAGGCGGACGCGGCCCTGACAGTCAGGTGATCCGTACCGGCGACAAGGTTGATCTGGTCATCTGGGACAATCAGGAAAACTCTCTATTGACCTCGGTTGAGGTAAAAACCGTCAGCATGCCTGGCCTGACAGTGTCACCAGCCGGCACGATTTTCGTACCCTATCTGGAAGAGGTGGTCGTCACCGGGCAGACCCCGGCGCAGGCCCGCAGCCAGATCCAGAACGCGATGAACTCGATCATTCCATCCGCGCAGGTTCAGTTGGAAATGACCGCTGGCCAGAAGAACTCGGTCAATCTGGTGTCTGGCGTTGCCAAGCCCGGATCATTCCCGCTGCCTGATCGCAACTATCGTGTCCTAACGCTGATTGCGCAGGGCGGCGGTATTTCCCCTGACTTGCGCAATCCACTGGTGCAATTGCAACGTGGCAGCAAAACCTACAATATTCGCGCGGACAGACTGTTTGCCAATGCCAGCCACAACATCACCCTGCGCGGTGGCGACAGCGTTATGGTCTTGGAAGATCAACGGTATTTCACGGCTTTCGGTGCAACAGGGACCGAGCAGTTGATCCGTTTTGAGCAAGAAGAGATCACAGCGCTTGAGGCCCTGTCGCTGATCGGCGGTCTGTCTGACTCTCGCGCCAACCCCAAGGGCGTTCTGGTACTGCGCGACTACAGCCCAAAGGCACTGCGCACCGACGGCTCGGGGCCGACCAATCAACAGGTGATCTTTGCCTTTGACGTGACCAGTGCCGATGGCCTGTTTGCCGCGCGCAAATTCGAAATCCAACCGCAAGATACTGTTGTCGCAACCGAATCGACTGTCACATCGGTACGCACGGTTCTGGGGCTGGTCGGGTCGATCTTTGGGATTGCAGATACAGCAGCCTCTTACTGATCTGATATGAACGTAACCACGACAAGCGGCCCCTCATTTGGGGCCGCTTTGCGTTATTGCATGATGTTTCGCAGCCCCGCGACCTCGGGCGCAGGGATGTGTCTTAGAACCAGCGCCCGGTTGCCGTGACCTGTGTCGTGACATCCTCGACCGTTCCGTTGGCCTGCCAGCCACGCACATCGACCGACCCGGTGCCGATACCCGATACCGTCACGATACGTGCCGATGTGCTAAGCGCTGTTGCAGTCACGGTGGGAGGTTCGGCGAAACCTATGGGGAAATCCCATGTGACAATGCCACTGGCATGCCCGTCCAGATCATGCACCCACGCGATTTGCGTGCCGTCGGCATAGCGCACGTAACGCCCGTCCGCATTGCTGCCTTCCTCAACGATGGCGCCTGTGGGCACGCCTCCGCTTTCGCTGACATTCCCCACCACGTTGGCCGCGTGATAAATCGCAGCCCAATCGGTGAATGAACTGCCATCATGCCCGCGGATCACGGCCTCGGGCGGGTCTGAGGCGCGCACCATGAATTGGGCGTCGGTGTTAGAGTATCCACGGTAAAAGTTCACGCCCATCCAGGTCGACGCACTGCTGGGCGCATGAGAACTGCTGCTTTGCAGGGCAAAGAATGTCGTTCGCCCCCCGGCGTCATCCGCATCACTCAGCCGCATGGAGGCATTGCCCAACCCATGGGTGCCGGTCACCATCAGCTTGCCCGGTGTCGTATCATCCTCGGCTGAAACCACAGCAGCGCCCGTCAGCGACCCTGTGACCCCGTTGATACGCAATGCTTCGGTCCAGACGCTGCCATCGTCACTGACCTTGACCGTAAACTCATTCTGCCCGGTCAGGCCCATTTCGGCACGCCCGCTCCAGTTGGTTTGAAACAACAGCGCGGCAGTGTCAGCCGTGCTGGCTTTGTTCACTTTGATTTGGTGTCCGGCCCCATCATGGCTAAACAGGCTGGCCTCCGATGCGATTGCCAGTTTGTTCGTTCCATCTGCGGTCGTATTGATCCCTACGCCGTCCAGATTGTCCAACGCGGGTGTATCCGCCTGCCAGACACTGCCATCAAAAACAAAACGCGCCCCCGCCGCGCTGTCCCATACCTGCCATCCCGTCTGGGGCGCAGTGTGCAGCCATGCGGCACCATCCCAATAGGCCAGTGCCCCGGCCTGTCCGGCCCAGACCCCAACGGGAGACGCCCCGATGCCATAGATATCACCCGCAGCCGGACTGGCGGGGGCGTTTCGACATTCAGTGCGACAACACTTAACTGAACCAGCGCGTCCAGACGTTGCAGCGCCTCGTTATGGGTGACGTGCTTTTGTGCTTGCGAGGGTTGCAGATAGGGCAAACCCAGTCGGGGCGAGTTGTCAGACATGAAGGTTTCCTTTGATTACAGTTCGGCTGGCAGGGGTATAAAGGTGCAAGCGTAAACTACCCCCTGCACCCACGTGCCGCGCCGTAATCATCTGTTAACCTGCATGGCCCTTCCCTGCGTCACAACCGGGGGCCACCCCCGTATGAAACGAATGCCTCACGGCGCAATTCGCGCCAACACATCTGCCAGCCCCATGCGCCAGTCAGGCCGGGGAATGGCGAACTCCGTTTCCAGTGCACTGCAATCCATACGCGAATTAAACGGGCGTTTTGCAGGTGTTGGATAGTCAACAGTGGCAATATCCGTCACGGCCACTTTTCGGCCTGCCTGTTGGAATATTTCGCGCGCGAAATCGGCCCAGCTGACATCGGGCGCACCGCTGAAATGATAGGTGCCGCCCTTTGCGCCATTCTCTAACGCGCTGCTGATCCGCAGAACCGCTGCCGCAATGTCGGCCGCCGGTGTCGGTCCGCCGATTTGATCCGCCACAATACTCAGGGCATCGCGGGTTTCGCTTAGGCGCAACATGGTTTTCACAAAATTAGCCCCATGGGCCGAAAATACCCACGACGTTCGCAAGATCGCGTGACAGCCACCAGCCGCACGTATCGCATTTTCACCGGCCAGCTTGGTTCGGCCATAGGCATTTTGCGGGTCTGTCGCGTCTGTCACTTTCCAAGGTGCCGATCCGCCCCCGGAAAACACATAGTCGGTCGATATATGCACCAACGGTATGCCCCGTGCGGCACAGGCCCGTGCCATCGTGCCAGGCGCGACGGCGTTAACCGCATGGGCCGTCGGTTCGTCATCTTCGGCGCGATCCACGGCTGTATAGGCCGCCGCATTGATCACCACCTGCGGTGCCTGAGCGGCAATCGCCGCTTCTATCGACGCTGGCTCGCAGAGGTCGGCACCATCCCGCCCCAAGGCCACCACATCGCCCTGTGCCTGCAATTCCAGCGCGACCTGTCCGGTGCGCCCGAACACCAATACCGTCACGGCGCGGTTCCCAAACGCTGGCCAACGCCATCACGATCCTGCAGGGCGCGCCACCACGCCTCGTTATCCAGATACCAGCGCACAGTGCGCTCCAACCCCTCTTCCAATGTGACCGAGGGCCGCCAGCCCAGCTCGGTGCGGATACGGGACGGATCAATCGCATAGCGCAGATCGTGACCCGGGCGATCCGCAACAAAGGTGATCAACCGCTCATGCGGTGCCCCATCCGGGCGCAACCGATCCAGAATGGCGCAAATCATGCGCACCAGATCAATGTTGCGCGCCTCGTTCTCGCCACCGATGTTATAACTGCGCCCGACCTGCCCGCGCTCCAACACGGTCAGCAACGCATCGGCGTGATCCTCGACATACAACCAATCGCGCACATTCTTGCCCGCGCCATAAACCGGTATGGGTTGTCCGGCCAAAGCGTTCAAAATCACCACCGGGATCAGTTTTTCGGGGAAATGAAACGGCCCGTAATTGTTGGAACAGTTGGTCATCACCACAGGTAAACCATAGGTTTCGCCCCACGCCCGCACCAAATGGTCACTGGCGGCCTTGGATGCCGAATAAGGCGAGTTCGGCGCATACCCCGTGTCCTCGGTAAACAGCCCCGTCGCCCCGAGCGAGCCATAAACCTCATCAGTAGAAATATGGTGAAACCGAAACCTGTCCGGCCGTCCCGCGCCGTCCCAATGGGCGCGCGCGGCTTGCAACATATTATAGGTGCCGGTCACGTTGGTTTGGACAAACGCCCCCGGCCCGTCAATCGAACGGTCCACGTGACTTTCGGCCGCAAGGTGCATCACCGCATCAGGCCTGTGGCGCGCAAACACTTGGGCCAACGCGGCGGGATCGCAAATATCCGCCTGTTCAAACACGTAACCGGGGGCTTCGACCACACTGGCCACATTGTCCAGACAGGCCGCATAGGTCAGCGCATCTAGATTGATCACCGCATGGCCCGCCGCTACCGCCTGTCGCACAACCGCCGATCCGATGAACCCCGCGCCCCCCGTCACCAGCAACTTCATGGCGCGTTCCACTCAAACGGGCTGTTCAACATACCAAGCGGGGGCGCCTTTGCATCTTTATCCGACAGTAGGGCCTCGGCGCGCGTCACGCCCCAATCAATGCCGATCTCGGGGTCATCCCATTGCAATGCCGCGTCACAGTGGGGCGCGTAAACGTCAGAGCATTTATAGACAATCTCGGTGTCGGCCACCCGCGTTACGAACCCATGCGCAAACCCCGCCGGAATCAACAACTGGCGACCGTTCTCAAAGCTCAGATCAACCCCGACCCATTGCCCATACGTCGGACTGCCAGCGCGAATATCGACAGCAACATCCAACAATGCCCCGCGCCCACAGCGCACCAGCTTGGCTTGTGCATGCGGCGGCGTTTGATAGTGCAGCCCGCGCACCGTTCCAATGCGCGCCGACAATGAATGGTTGTCCTGAACGAAATCAATCTCGATCCCATGGGCGGCCAAAGTGGCTCGATTCCAGCTTTCACTGAAGAACCCGCGCACATCGCCATGTCGCGTAGGTGTCAGGATCAGAACCCCGGGCAGTTTGGTCTCTTCGATCAGCATGGCAATCCTCGGCTGCGTATATGATCTGTGGTAATCCGTTTTACGTCAAAGCTGAACCACAGATTTACCCACAGTCAACCAACTGCAGTTGAACTGCCCCATCCACGAAGGCGCAAGCGTCAGGAAAATTGGTGCGGGCGGTGGGACTCGAACCCACACGGGCACAAGGCCCAACAGATTTTAAGTCTGGTATGTCTACCATTCCATCACGCCCGCATCGGCGGCGACATTATCCCATAGGCGGGCGGTGTAAAGCAGTGGGCTAAGGCGTTTTTAGAAAAACTATGACAGATGCATGTGTTTCGCCTCAAAGTGAATCCTCATACTGCTCTAAAATTGGCAGCAAGTTGCGTTCGCTCAACCACGGGTTCAGCTTGAGCGCCCCACGCAGGGTTAAGGCCGCCTCGGCATTTCGCTCTAACGCCATAAGCGTCATCGCTTGCCCCGTCATCGCCGCGATATGACGCGGAGACAAAGCCACCGCCCGTTCCAGATCGGGCAGGGCAGCGGCATAATCTGCGCGCAGAAAGTTGACGAAAGCCCGTTGATTGTACCCCTCGGCATAGTCAGGACAGTATTCTATAAGTGCCTCAATCGCTTTCAGCGCACCTGCGTAGTCATGCGATCTGCGCCTCGACATGCCTTCGTCCAGCAATTCCTGTGCATAGCGATCAGGGGCATCGGCCCACAGCCCCCACATCTGGTTTGAAATTTCCAACGCGGCGCTGGCATTTTCGGCCCGTTGAGCCGCATCAATCAACTCGGTTAGTGCCGTGGAATGATCCGGCGCATCCGGGCACACCTGCGCCAGTGCGGGCACACCCAAAAACAGGCCTAAAAGCAAGGCAATCACACAAGGTTTCATAGCACATCATAATGGCGTGGACCGCCGATCAGTCAAATCACTTCTGCAACCATGGTTTCCTTGACCGCCTGCATCGCGACATAGGTACTGGTGCCCGCGACATACGGCAGGGTCGAAATTTGCTCGGCCAGAACACGGCGATATTCGCTCATACTTTGGGTGCGGATTTTCATCAGATAGTCGAAATTTCCTGCAATCAGGTGAACCTGCTCGATCTCGGGGATACCAATGACAGCGGCGTTAAACGCCGACAGGGCCGCCTCTCGCGTGTCGGTCAGTCGCACCTCAACAAAGCTGACATGATCCAAACCCAGACGTATGGGATCAACCAATGCGCGATAGCCCGTGATCACGCCGTCAGCCTCTAACCGACGTAACCGCGCCTGCGTGGGCGATTTGGACAGGCCGATGCGCCGTGCCAGATCCGCAATACTGATGCGCCCGTCCCCGGCCAAAACCCGCAGAATCGCCTGATCAAACCGATCCAAATCATTTGGCATCATTTCACCTCGTTTTTCCGTCCAAAAGGACTGAACTTCGCATACTATTAGGACAACCGCCCGCACATACAATGGTATACGGCGAGAATTCATTCCGGGAGAATCCAAAATGCCAATTCGTTCCGACATCGTCCGCACCATCGAAAACCACACTTATGCCGACGAGGCCGCCACCGTCGCACGCCTGCGCCAAGAGGCCGGGTTAAGCGAAGAAGACCGCGCCCGCATCTGTGCTCGCGGGGCGCAATTGGTCCGTGATATCCGCGGGCAGTCCGATCCCGGCATGATGGAAGTGTTTTTGGCCGAATACGGCCTGTCCACTGACGAAGGCATCGCATTGATGTGTCTGGCCGAGGCGCTGTTGCGTGTGCCCGACGCCGAAACCATTGACGCTTTGATCGAGGACAAGATCGCCCCCAGTGACTGGGGCAAGCATATGGGCCATTCGGCGTCGTCACTGGTGAATGCGTCGACTTGGGCGCTGATGCTGACCGGAAAGGTGCTCAAAGAAGATCGCAAAGGCCCGGTTGGCCATTTGCGTGGTGCTATCAAACGTCTAGGCGAACCTGTCATTCGTACCGCTGTCGCGCGAGCGATGAAAGAAATGGGCCGCCAGTTCGTCTTGGGTGAAAACATCAACAACGCGATGGACCGCGCCTCCAAGATGGAGGCCAAGGGCTATACCTATTCCTACGACATGCTGGGCGAGGCTGCGCGCACCGACAAGGACGCGACCCGCTATCATCTCAGCTATAGCCGCGCGATCACAGCGATTGCCACCGCCTGCACGCATGACGATATCCGAAAGAACCCCGGTATCTCGGTCAAGCTGTCGGCGCTTTATGCCCGTTATGAAATCGCCCAACATGATCAGGTAATGGAGGTTCTGGTGCCACGCCTGCGCAGCCTTGCCTTGCTGGCCAAATCCGCCCGCATGGGCCTGAACATCGACGCCGAAGAGGCCGCCCGCCTGTCGCTGTCAATAGATGTAATCGAAACAGTGCTTAGCGAACCTGCACTGGCTGGATGGGATGGGTTTGGCGTGGTCGTACAGGCCTACGGACAGCGTGCGGGATATGTTCTGGACTATCTGCACGCTTTGGCAACACGTCTGGATCGCCGCATCATGGTACGCCTTGTCAAAGGGGCCTATTGGGATACAGAAATCAAGAAAGCACAGGTTGACGGCGTTGACGGGTTCCCCGTCTTCACGACCAAATCAGCGACGGATGTGTCTTACATCGCGAACGCGCGCAAACTGCTGTCGATGACCGATCGTATCTATCCACAGTTTGCCACACATAATGCGCACACGGCAGCCGCCATTCTGGACATGGCCACTGACAAAGAAGCGTTTGAATTCCAACGCCTGCATGGCATGGGCGAGGCGATGCACGACATCATCTTGAAGAACGAAGGCACGCATTGTCGCATCTATGCCCCTGTCGGCGCACACCGCGACCTGCTGGCCTATCTGGTGCGTCGCCTGTTGGAAAACGGTGCCAACTCCAGCTTCGTCAACCAGATCGTAGACGAGGATGTCAGCCCCGAAGAGGTGGCCAGCGACCCGTTTACCACCGTCGAACAGACCCACAGCAAACTGCCAACCGGGCCCGAGCTATTCCTGCCCGAACGGATCAACTCGATCGGGTTCGATCTAAAACATCAGTCCACTTTGGACACAATCGAAACAGCCCGCGCCCCGTTTGCCAGCCATAAATGGGCCGCGGCCCCGCTTGTGGCAGGCAAGGCCAAGCCGAACAAACCAGAGAACGTGACGAACCCCGCCGATCCGGCGGATGTTCCCGGCACTGTCGCTACGGCCAGTGCCGCCGACATCGAAACCGCACTTGGCAAAGCCTTGCCGTGGGATGCCTCCCCCGAGGAGCGCGGCAAAGTTTTGAACCGCGTGGCCGACTTGTACGAGGAAAACTATGGCGAATTGTTCGCCATCCTGACACGCGAGGCCGGAAAAACCCTGCCTGATGCCGTGGCGGAACTGCGCGAAGCGGTTGATTTCCTACGCTATTACGGCGCACACGCACCGTCCCAACCCGCCGTTGGCGTGTTCACTTGCATCAGCCCTTGGAACTTCCCTTTGGCAATTTTCACGGGTCAAATCGCGGCGGCGCTGGCCGCAGGCAATGCAGTGTTGTCCAAACCTGCCGAACAAACACCCTTGATCGCGCATGTCGCGATATCGCTGATGCACAAAGCGGGCGTGCCCACATCTGCGGTGCAACTGCTCCCCGGTGCCGGAGACGTGGGCGCGGCCTTGACCCGCGATGCGCGTGTCGGCGGCGTGGCCTTTACCGGCTCGACCGAAACGGCGTTGAAAATCCGCGCCACCATGGCCGAACATCTGGCCCCCGGTGCGCCTTTGCTGGCCGAAACCGGCGGGATGAATGCGATGATCGTCGACAGCACCGCCCTGCCCGAACAAGCCGTGCAAGCCATCGTTGAATCGGCGTTCCAATCCGCCGGTCAGCGATGCTCGGCGCTGCGCTGCCTCTATGTCCAAGAAGACATCGCCGACAGTTTGATCACGATGCTGACCGGCGAGATGGACATGATGAATGTTGCCGCGCCTTGGCATATCAGCACGGATGTCGGCCCCGTCATTGACGAAGAGGCCCGTAAAGGCATCGCTGAACACATCCAGACCGCGCGCGCCGAAGGGCGTCTGATTCACGAATTGAAAACACCCAACGCCGGCACATTTATCGCACCAACGCTCATCCGGGTTTCCAGCATCAGCGACATGAAACGCGAGATTTTCGGCCCCGTCTTGCATCTCGTCACCTTTGGCGCGACCGAGTTGGATCAGGTGATCGACGCAATCAACGCTACGGGCTATGGCCTGACCTTCGGGTTGATGACTCGCATCGATGATCGTGTTCAACACGTGACCGAGCGTGTTCAAGCCGGCAACCTTTATGTAAACCGCAACCAGATCGGCGCGATTGTCGGCAGTCAACCGTTCGGCGGCGAAGGCCTGTCGGGCACCGGCCCCAAGGCAGGCGGTCCGCACTATCTGGCCCGGTTTGTACGCCATGCGGCCAAGGCCGAAGCGGTAAACTGGAGCGGCGATATGACAGCGCAGGCGGCGCAGGCCGCTCTGGACAAGGCCGATGACGTGCCTGTCGCCCCACGCTCCGCGCTGGTTTTGCCGGGACCGACAGGCGAATCAAACCGCCTGACCGCCCACGCCCGCCCGCCTCTGCTGTGCATGGGTCCGGGACGCGCCGCCGCACAGGCACAGGCGCAGGCTGTCACGGCTCTGGGCGGTATGGCCATCGAATGCACGGGCACGTTGCCCCCCGAAGCGCTGACCAGCCTGACGGGCCTGTCCGGCGCACTCTACTGGGGCGATGACGACACCGCACGCGCCTGCGCCAAGGCCCTGTCGCAACGCGATGGCCCGATCCTGCCGCTGATCACCGGCCTGCCCGATACGGGCCATGTTCTGCACGAACGTCATGTGTGCGTGGATACCACGGCCGCGGGCGGAAACGCAGCGCTGTTGGGCGGCGCCGCTTGACGCTGGCAAAGCATGGGGCCAACGTGGCCCCATGCTGCCGATCCGCGATCATAACCCCTCGGGGTCCACGCCTTATGTGACCTATGCGCTGATTGCCGTGAACATCGCGGTATTTCTCAGCTATTGGCCCCTGTTTGAAAACGAGCGGGCGCTGTTTCAATTCTATTCCGACTGGGCGATGACACCCGCCAAGGTCCTTCAATACGGCAGATGGGACACACTGGTTACCTCAATGTTCCTGCATGGTGGATGGTTGCATCTGGCAGGCAACATGCTGTTTTTGTGGATTTTTGGCGACAACATGGAGGATGAGATGGGCCACTCGGGCTTTCTTGTCTTCTATCTATTGGCTGGTGTCGGTGCGGGTCTGGCTCAGCTGGTCAGTGAACCTTATTCCAACGTTCCCACAGTTGGGGCCTCGGGCGCGATTGCAGGCGTCATGGGGGGCTATCTGCTTCTGTTTCCCAAAGCCCGTGTGGATATCCTGATCATCATCGTCTTCATTTTTCGCATCCTGCCAATCCCCGCGTGGCTCATGCTGGGCATTTGGTTCGCGTTTCAATTGTTTAACGGGCTTTTCTTGCCGACGGGCGGCGGAGGTGTGGCGTACTGGGCCCATGCTGGCGGATTCGTGATCGGCGTGGGCCTGACCGTGCCGCTGTTTTTGCGGCTGGGCGGGCGACAATTCTGGGCGCGCACAGACGGCCATCCTCCCCACCCCGAAGCGCCCGACAATTTTGCGCGTTCGCGCATTCCGAAAGTGAGGCGAAAATGAAGGCAAGCTGTCACTGCGGCGCCGTCGAACTGCGCGTAGAGCTATCCGAAGGGCTGGCCACAGCGCGTCGATGCGATTGCAGCTTTTGCGCGCGGCGCGGAGCGGCAGCAGTCACCGCGCCAATGGGCGGGGTCACGGTGGTGCGCGGCGCAGACAAGTTGTCGCGATACAGCTGGGGCACCAAAACGGCCAAGCACTATTTCTGTTCGATTTGCGGAATTTACACACACCATCAACGCCGCTCGAACCCGAATGAATTCGGCGTCAACCTTGGCGCACTTGAGGGCGTGAATCCGCGTGATCTGGGCGAAATCGGCTGGGTGGACGGCGTGAATCATCCGTCGGATCAATAAAGACTGCGCCCGTCAATTCCGGTTCAGGGAATGCTGCGGATTACGCGTTGCGGATAATTTTCGAGAACTTACCAAAAATAGGTTCGTTCGCGCAGATAATTCCGCCCGTATCCAGAATATCCTGCCCTTCAACCATCGGCTCAACCAACGCGCCCGCCTCGCGGGCGATCAGCAGGCCTGCCGCAACATCCCAGCGTTGCAAGCGTCGCTCCCAAAACCCGTCATAGCGCCCCGCCGCCACATAGGCGAGATCCAGAGACGCCGCACCAAACCGGCGCACGCCCGCCGTTGCGGGCAATAGCCGGGCCAGATCCTGCAGTGTCTGCGGCAGGTCAGTGCGCCCGCCAAAGGGCAGGCCGGTGGCAAAAATGCTTTCGATCAGGGCAGCACGCCCAGACACGCGGATGCGTGATTCGTTCATCCATGCACCTTCGCCTTTCTCAGCAAAGAACAGTTCGTCCTTGGACGGGTCATAGACCGCTGCCGACACAATCTGCCCCTTGTGTTCCAACGCAATAGACACGGCCCAATGCGGCAGACCATGCAAAAAATTGGTGGTGCCATCCAGCGGATCAACAATCCAGCGGCGGGTCGGGTCTGTGCCCGGCTCTTCGCCGCCTTCTTCGGCCAGCCAACCATAGGTCGGGCGCGCGTTCATCAATTCCGACTTGATGATCTGTTCCGCCTGAATATCGGCTTTGCTGACGAAATCGCCCGCACCCTTGCGGCTTACCTGAAGGTTTTCAACCTCGCGAAAATCCTTGGCCAGCGCCCGGCCTGCCTTGCGGGCGGCCTTCATAATCACGTTCATATTTGCGCTGAGTGCCATGGCCATCGATTCCCACATAATTGGGGCGTGCAATGCCCCCGGTCAGGTGGCGCGTATAGGCCCACAGCGCCCTTCGCACAAGGGGCAGGGGCGCATCCACGCTTACGTCACGCCGCGGCGTTGCAGCCGCACAGGGATTTCACGCGCCAGTTTCATAAGATGCGCCATATAGGGTTTGGCCGCATCTTCGTCACGTATCGCCGCATAAAGACGTTTGGTAAGGCCGGTTTCGGTCAGCGGACGCACCACGTAATCGCTGTTGTAACGCGCCTCGCGCACGACCCAATCAGGCAAGACAGCAACCCCCCGGTTCGATGCAACCAACATCAGGATCACTGCTGTCAATTCGACCTGACGTACGGATGCGGGCTCAACTTTGGCGGGGGTCAACAATTCGGTGAACACATCCAGCCGCGCGCGATCAACAGGATAGGTAATCAAGGTTTCCCCGCGAAAATCCTCGGCCTCGATGAAGGGTTTGTTGGCCAACGGATGCGACGCGGCCGCCAGAAACACCGGTTCATAATCAAACAGGGGTTTAAACGTGATTCCGCGCAGGGATTCCGGGTCTGACGACACCACCAGATCCACCTCTTCCTTTTGCAAGGCGGGCAACGCATCAAAGGCCAGACCCGGGCGAATATCAACATCGACCTCTCCCCAGCCATGGCGAAAAGCCTCCAGAACCGGAAACAGCCATTCGAAACAGGCGTGACACTCAATCGCGATATGCAACCGCCCGCTGCTGCCGTCGCGCAATCCGCTGAATTCTGCCTCTAACGCTTCGATCTCGGGCAGCACCTTTTCGGCTACGCGCAACAGCCGCAGCCCCGCCGCTGTCAATGTCATCGGCTTGGAGCGGCGCACGAACAGCTCGATCCCGGCCTGATCCTCTAATCCTTTGATCTGATGGCTCAGCGCAGATTGCGTGATATTCAAAACATCGGCCGCCCGCGCCAGCCCGCCTGCCGCGTGAATGGCCCGGATCGTGCGCAAATGTCGAAACTCGATATGCATATTGCAACGCGCCTCATGTTCTTTGTGAATATTATGAATTTGTCTCTAGTCGCGCTGCAGTGCAACATCAAGCAAATCACATCGCTTAGGACTTTTGTCATGCACCCGCCCAAGGTTTCGTTCGAATTCTTCCCCCCCAAGACACTTGAGGCGTCGTTTCGCCTGTGGGACACGGTTCAAACACTCGCCCCGCTCGAGCCGCGCTTTGTCTCGGTCACCTATGGCGCGGGCGGCACCACCCGCCAGTTGACACGCGAGGCAGTGGAAACGCTGCAAGGTCACTCAGGTCTGAACGTGGCAGCGCATCTAACCTGCGTTGACGCCACACGCAGCGAAACATTGGCCATTGCCGATCAGTTCGCGGCCGCTGGCGTGCGTGAAATCGTTGCCCTGCGCGGTGATCCGGCCAAGGGCAGCGGGCCTTTCCAACCCCACCCCGAAGGTTTCGCCGATAGCTGTGCCTTGGTCCAAGCATTGGCCGAGCGTGGTGATTTCACCCTGCGCGTCGGCGCCTATCCCGAAGCGCACCCCGAAGCCACCGACGATCAGGCCGATGTGCGCTGGCTCAAGCGCAAATTCGACGCAGGCGCGGACGAGGCCATCACCCAGTTCTTCTTTGACACCGATTCCTTCTTGCGTTTTCGCGACCGCTGCGCGGCTGCTGGCATAGACAAGCCGATCATCCCAGGCATCTTGCCAATTGAAAACTGGGCCGCTGCGCGCCGTTTTGCAGTGTCATGCGGGACCAGCATTCCGGCTTGGATGGACACAGCATTCCACAATGCCCAACGTGACGGGCATTGTGATCTTTTGGCGACGGCCATCGCAACCGAACAATGCAGCACATTGATGGAGCAAGGCGTGAAAGATCTGCATTTTTACACGCTCAACCGCCCCGAATTGACTCGCGATATCTGTCATGCATTGGGTGTGACGCCACAAGTGGCCTTGCGCGACGTCGCCTGATGCCGTCCTGATCTGACGTGCGGCGCGCCTGCTTGACAGTTGCGCGCCACATGCCCAGAACCTTGCGCATGACCAAACGCACCATTGCCCGCACCTTTGCCGAATTGCCTGCCACGGATGTTCTTTTGCACCGCTCGGGCCTTGAATTCATGCGCGATACGATCGCGGGCGTTCTGGCTGGCCCGCCCATTGGCGCGACGCTGGGATTTTGGCCTATTCAGGCCGAAGAGGGACGCGTCGAATTCGAAGGCACCCCCGATTTTGATTGCTGCAATGCGCTGCATGCGGTGCACGGCGGCTGGTACGGTGCGCTTTTGGACAGCTGCATGGCCAGTGCCATTTTAACCTGTGTCCCAAAGGGCAGCACCTGCACGACGCTGGAATACAAGATCAACATCACCCGCGCCGCCCCTGTCGGCGTGCCCGTGCGCGCCACCGGTCTGGTCACACATGCCGGACGATCAACCGGTGTGGCAACCGGCGAAGTACGCGGTCTGGACGACGGCAAACTTTATGCCTCGGGATCGACCACGTGCATGATCATGGCCCTTCCTGTCCCCGTCCCGGATCAGACAACGTAGACCGGGCAAAGTTGTGATCATAGCCCTTTCCTTGCGCATGTCGCTCGTCTGGGGCGGCGGATAAACCGCTCAATTGATCTGCCCTTGCGGAACGGTCCACGCTGTTATGCACCCGTTCCGAAGGATCACGCCCCACCACTCGTGGGCGGCGCAGCCAGAACAGTTTGCCCCACCCTCTCCATGTCCCCATCGACGGCGCGTCAGGGTCACATACAAATCGCGCCCGCCAATCGCGCGGCAAGGCCAATCCGGCCTGCTCGGCCTCTTCCAGCATCCAGACCAATGGAATATTGGCCAATGGACGCGCCCGCAAAAAACCAGCCAATTGCCCGCCCACGTCTCCGTGACTGCCGCGAAACCACATTTGAACGACATGATCTGCAGCGTCACCGTCGGTGCGCCACAATACGGGCTCCATCACGACGCGCGTTTCATCCAAGGCCAATGCATGACAGCCCCGCTGGACCGAAGCGCCCAGTTGATGGGAATGAAACGCATGCGCCGGCGCGCCCAGTTTCCATACCCAAGGCAGACGCAGGCCCAGCGCCTTGACGGTGTCCCAAACACCCACAAAGGCAATCGGAACGTCAGGGTGGCAGAACGCCGCATGATACGCTCTTGCCGCAGAACTGTTGGGCGAACGATGGTAATGTCGCCACGCCAAATCCACGTTGCGCTGTGTTGCATGTTCGGCGCGTAAAAGGCCCACACGGTCGATCAATCCGGCAAGGGATCGAATGGCATAGGCTCCGCGCGAATACCCCAAAAGCACCACCCTGTCGCCCGGATGGTATCTGCTGCACAGATGTCCGTAGGCCCTCTGTATCTGGTGATTGATGCCCTGCCCCATCAGAACGCCACCCAGATGCCGCCAATCCTGCCACTGCAATCCAGCCTCGTAAAACACCGACTGTTGTACACCGCGCAACTCGCTTAACAGACGAAAAGCCATGCCCGCATTGCTTTCCGCCCCGGGCGTCAGGGTCGACATAGTACCATCCAGTATAAGGACATGCGTGACCGGCCCGCGCCCGCGCGGCGGCGCAGCCGCCTGCCCCCGGCGCAGGCCCGGCAACAATGTGTCGATCAGCGATTTAGCCCAGTATTGAAGGGACATCTGTGCCTCGTTTCGGAGCGGGGCATGGCATGGCCGGCACCGCGTCAGCGCCTTGGTCTACATAACCATTGATATTGCATCTCTTACCGAACTCCAGCCACAAAGCTGTGCATTCGTCCAAATCCGGTGGTACGCCTCTTTGAACGAGACCAAAACCACCCAAACTTCTTGCATTCAGCGGCCAAAAGTCGCCATCTTTCCTCAACCCACATAGCGGCACGGAGATTCGAAATGGAGCACGTCAGTTTCACCCAAATGAAAGATGGCACCAAGGAAGACTATGAATTTCTGACCGCGCATGAAATTGATCACACCAAACATACGTCACGCCGGTTGCTCAAGGCGCTGGTCGAGCTGGATGAAAGCCTGTCCGGATATCAAATCACCCGGTTAGGGCATTCGGTGCAATCCGCCACGCGCGCATGGCGCGACGGGGCAGACACGGACTGGATCGTGGCGGCGCTGCTGCATGACATCGGCGACATCTATGCGCCCTACAATCACGACGAATACGCAGCGACCATCCTGAAGCCATTCGTGCGCGAGCAGTGCACATGGGTGGTCGCCACACATGGCGACTTTCAAATGCTGTACTATGGTCAACATCTGGACGGCGCCGATCAACACAAGCGCGAGCGCCATCGCGACAGCCCATATTTCGACGACTGCGCCGAATTCTGCGAACGCTGGGATCAGGCCAGCTTTGATCCAGCCTATGACACGTTGCCGCTGGATTTCTTTGTTCCTATGGTCGACGAGGTCTTTGCCCGCACCGCTTATGACCCCAAGGTCATTCGCCCCGGTGATCGCGTCCCACTAACCGGCAAAGCGCGCGATTGAAGCTGGCCGTTGGATCTGGGTATTTTCACCAAGAAAAAATCATAAGGCTCGCAAGGCGGCCAAAAGTTATTTCTGCGAACCTGCGTTTTTTCTTGGTTTAAATACCCATTGCGAATCGCTGGCGCCTTAACGCCGTCCCAGCCATCCCAAACGCGCAAAAAGCCAAAGCTGCACCGCGCCGATCCCCAGCAACACGGCGCAAACGATCCAGAACGCCTGAGCCATTTCTGCGCCCGGGATGCCTCCGACGTTTATCCCCAAAAGTCCAGTTATCAGCCCAAGCGGCAGGAACACAGCCGTCACCACCGACAGCACCAACATCTGACGGTTCATCGCTTCGGCGCGCACGTCCATCAGGTGGTCATGTACGACCTGCGCGCGGTCCCGGATCGCGTCCAATTCCTCGGCCAGCCGGGTGACCCGTTCGGTCGCTTCGCGCAGGGTGGCGCGTTGTCCAGGCGAAACCCAAGCCAGCGCCTCGATCTCAAGCGTGCTCAGGGCGTCCCGTTGGGGGAACATGTAACGCCGCAACATAATCGACACGCGCCGGATATTGCTAAGAGCGCTACGCGACGCGACGCTGGTTCCCCCAGTGACGCTGTCTTCCAGATCATCTATTTGTTCGTTCAGTTCCGCCACCACGGGTTCGGTTCGGTCGGCAAGGCGCAGAGCCAGCTGGGCGATCATATCGGCCACACTGGTCGGAGCGTTTCCGTTCGCACTGCGTGCCTCGATGTCACTGAGCGCCAGAACCGGCCGCCGTGTCAGCATCACGATTTTGTCCGGCCCGGCCCAGATACGCAGGCTGACCATATCTTCGGGCTGTGCGCCGGGGTTAAGGTTCACCCCTCGCAGGTTCATCAAGACACCGCCAAGATGCAAGGTGCATCTTGGGCGCGTTTCGTCGGCCAATAACGCCGCCGCCACCATGGCATCACCGCCCAGATTGGTCAGCCAAGTGTCATCCTCGCCGCTGCTTTGGCGTGAATGGACCCATAGAAACCCGCCCTCGGGCACGACCGCCCCTGCGGCCTGATCAACAGGCAGCAACTGTGCATTGCCCTTGCCGTCAAGCATCCATGCCGTGATTTGTTGCATTCCTGCGCCCCTAACCTGCCTGCCACCATAAAACGGCAGTGCACGCGTCATGACCAGCCCCCTTTTTGCGCGCGCCGCCTTCCCCTTTGATGCGCAATTGGATACTCCCTTAGCCAAGTGGAAAAGGCAGGACCGTATCATGGCGATGGATAAGACATTTGATGCCAAAGAGGCCGAAGCGCGCCTCTATAAAACATGGGAAGAGGCCGGGGCGTTTGCAGCCGGAGCAGGGGCCGCTCCGGGGGCCAAGCCTTTCAGTATCATGATCCCTCCGCCCAACGTGACGGGCAGCCTGCACATGGGCCATGCATTCAACAACACGCTTCAGGATATTTTGATCCGCTGGCACCGGATGCGCGGGTTCGACACTCTGTGGCAGCCGGGCACGGACCACGCAGGGATCGCCACGCAGATGGTGACAGAACGCGAGATGGCCGCCAATGGCGAACCGACCCGCGCTGAAATGGGCCGCGACGCGTTTGAGCGCCGTGTATGGGAGCAAAAGATCAAGTCGCGCGGAACGATTATTGGTCAGCTGAAACGCCTCGGGGCGTCCTGTGATTGGTCGCGTGAGGCCTTTACCATGTCCGGCGCCCCATCTGCGCCCGAAGGCGAAGAAGGCAACTTCCACGATGCCGTAATCAAGGTCTTTGTTGATATGTACAACAAGGGGTTGATCTATCGCGGCAAGCGGCTGGTCAATTGGGACCCCCATTTCGAGACGGCAATTTCCGATCTGGAAGTCGAGAACATCGAAACGCCGGGCCATATGTGGCATTTCAAATACCCGCTGGCCGGTGGCGCCACCTATGAGTATGTCGAAAAAGACGAGGACGGCACCGTTACCCTGCGCGAGACGCGCGATTACATCTCAATCGCCACGACCCGCCCCGAAACCATGCTGGGCGATGGGGCCGTTGCGGTACACCCTGACGATGCACGCTATGCCCCGATTGTCGGGCAGATGTGCGAAATTCCGGTAGGCCCGAAAGACCACCGTCGCCTGATTCCGATCATCACGGACGAATACCCCGACCCCGACTTCGGCTCGGGCGCGGTAAAGATCACCGGCGCGCATGATTTCAACGATTATGAGGTCGCCAAGCGCGGCGGCATCCCGTGCTATCGCCTGATGGACACGAAGGGGCGGATGCGCGACGACGGAGAGCCATATGAAAAGACCGCAACGATAGCTCAGGATCACTCTAACGCATGGCTTGTCCGTCACGGTTTCAAGAAAAAGCCCGATGGCTTATACATTGACACCGGCAACCCAGATGAAGCCACCGTAGATTTGCTTAACTTAGTCCCCGATGACCTACGTGGTCTGGACCGGTTCGAGGCGCGTGCACTGGTGGTGCAGCAGATCACCGACGAAGGTCTGGCCGTGATGGTGCCCAACCCGGCCGCTGATGAAGATGAGGCTGCGCCTGCAATGATCCCGCTGGTCGAGAACAAGCCGATCATGCAACCCTTTGGCGACCGTTCAAAAGTGGTGATCGAGCCGATGCTGACCGATCAATGGTTTGTCGACACCGACCAGATCGTCAAACCCGCCTTGGATGCAGTGCGCGATGGCACGGTCAAAATCATGCCTGAAAGTGGTGAAAAGACCTATTACCACTGGCTGGACAATATCGAGCCTTGGTGCATTTCGCGTCAGCTGTGGTGGGGGCATCAGATACCGGTTTGGTATGGGCCAGGTCTCGAACACAATGGAGACAACCACGACTTCAGTGGCTTTCACGACGTTCCATTTTGTGCCTCTTCTTTTCAAGAGGCGGAGGCGCTTGCGAAAGCATATTACAATAACCATGGAATGGAATTTTCCCAGACTCGCGAAGTGGCAAGCTACGATGCATTGGATCGGGAATTGCAAACGGAACTCCAACTTGTCCGTGACCCCGACGTTCTGGACACATGGTTTTCGTCTGGTCTTTGGCCCATTGGCACTCTGGGTTGGCCCGAAGACACGCCGGAACTGGCCAAATATTTCCCCACCTCCACGCTGGTCACAGGGCAGGACATCCTGTTTTTCTGGGTCGCACGGATGATGATGATGCAATTGGCTGTCGTCGATAAAATCCCGTTCGATACCGTCTATCTACACGGCCTTGTGCGCGATGCCAAAGGCAAGAAGATGTCAAAATCATTGGGCAATGTCGTCGACCCGCTGGACATCATCGATGAATACGGCACCGACGCGCTGCGCTTTACCAATGCGTCGATGGCCAGCCTTGGTGGCGTCCTGAAACTGGATATGCAGCGCATCGCGGGCTATCGCAATTTCGGGACCAAACTTTGGAATGCCTCGCGCTTTGCCGAAATGAACGGGGCGACTGCGCGCGATGTCGCGGGCGGGATGCCAACACCCACGCAGACCGTCAACCGCTGGATCATGGGCGAAACCGCCAAGGTCCGCGTCGAGGTGGACGCAGCTCTGGAGGGCTATCGTTTCAACGATGCCGCCAGCGCGCTTTATGCGTTTGTCTGGGGCAAGGTCTGTGACTGGTATGTTGAATTCTCAAAGCCTCTGTTGCTGGACGGCGACGGCGCGGCAAAGCAAGAAACACAAGAGGTGATGGCATGGGTGATCGACCAATGTCTGATCCTGCTGCACCCGATCATGCCCTTCATCACCGAAGAACTGTGGGGCACGTTGGGTGAACGTCAGCAGATGCTGGTTCTGGCCGAATGGCCCACCTATGGCGACGACCTGATTGACCCGGCGGCTGACCGTGAAATGAACTGGGCGATTTCTTTGATCGAGGCCGTACGCAGTGCGCGCGCGCAGATGCATGTGCCTGCCGGTTTGCACATCCCGATGCTGGTAACAGCGCTGGACGAGGCCGGACAGGCCGCATGGGACCGCAACGAGGTGATGATCAAACGCCTGACGCGTGTCGAAAGCCTGGAGCATGTGCAAACCCTGCCCAAAGGCTGCGCCACTGTCGCGGTGGAAGGCGGCAGCTTTGGCCTGCCTTTGGCAGATATCATTGATATCGATGCTGAAAAGGCACGACTGGAAAAGACACTGGGCAAGCTGGACAAGGAAATCGGTGGGCTGAAAGGCCGGGTGAACAACCCCAAATTCGTAGCCTCAGCCCCGCCCGAAGTCGTAGACGAAGCGCGCGACAATCTGGCCCTGCGCGAAGACGAAGCCGCCAAGATGCGCGCCGCTCTCGCCCGTCTGGCCGAGCTGGGCTGACGGTATTGCCGGACCGTGCCCTTTCCCGGGGTGGCGGTCCGGCCTGACAGCGGGCTGTGTTTCGGAATACGCTTGGGCGCCAGACGTCAGGGGACGACGCGGTCAATCGCGCGCATCATGCCAAGGGATTTGTCGTAAACCACCGTCAATACACGCCGCGCAGCAGGGCGTGTGGCCAATGTGGGCAAGGCGCGTGTGCTGGCAGCGGCCAGAGAGGCGGCGATGAAGCCGCGGCGGGTAAGAACGGGTATAATCAGCCCTCCTGTTAGAGTGCAACGGCCTAGTTGCGAGCAATTATCATGTAGGCGGACCAACAGCCCGTTTCAAGAGCTTGCGCTGTGGCGCTGCTTGGCCTTATCTGAGCGCATGTCAGATCCACGCACCACCCCTCTTGTTCAATCCCTGCCCGCCAGCGTGCCGTTTGTCGGCCCCGAAGCGCAAGAACGCCAGCGCGGCGCGCCGTTTGCCGCGCGGATAGGAGCCAACGAAAACGTTTTTGGCCCGTCACCGCGCGCTATCGCCGCGATGCAGGCGGCAGCGGGCGACATCTGGCAATATGGCGACCCGACCAGCCATGACTTGCGCAGCGCCTTGGCCGCGCATCATGGCGTGCCCATGGACAACATCGTTGTTGGCGAAGGCATCGACGGGTTGCTGGGTTATCTGGTGCACTTGCTGATTGCGCCCGGAGATCGTGTGGTCACATCGAACGGAGCCTATCCGACATTCAACTACCACGTCACGGGCTATGGCGGCGCTCTGCACAAGGTCGCCTATCGCGACGATCACGAGGATCTGGGCGCATTGATCGACACCGCCCAAACCACCGGGGCCAAGCTGATCTACTTTGCCAATCCCGACAACCCGATGGGCAGCTGGCATTCAGGCGCGGATGTCGCGCGCGCGCTGGACAGACTGCCTAAGCGCTGTCTGCTGTTGTTGGATGAGGCCTATGTCGAATGCGCCCCACCGGGAACCGCCGCCGAGATCGACATCCATGATCCCCGCGTGATCCGCATGCGCACCTTTTCCAAGGCCCATGGCATGGCAGGGGCGCGGGTGGGCTATGCCATGGGCCCGGCCGAGCTGATTGGCGAGTTTGAGAAGGTGCGCAATCATTTCGGCATGAACCGTGCCGCACAGGCCGGGGCACTGGCCGCGCTGCACGACACCGGCTGGCTGACGCAGACATGCGCCAAGATCGCGGCTGCGCGGGATCGTATTGGCGAAATTGCCGCCGCAAACGGGCTGCGGGCCTTGCCATCCGCGACCAATTTCGTGGCGATCGATTGCGGGCAAGACGGCGATTTCGCCCGTGCTGTCCTAGCTGCCCTTCTGGTGCGCGGACTGTTCGTGCGCATGCCTTTTGTTGCCCCTCAGGATCGTTGCATCCGCGTCAGCTGTGGCCGGTCCGAAGATCTGGACCTGTTGTCAGAGGCGTTACCTGACGCTCTGGCCGAGGCACATCAGGCGGCATGACGACGGGTCGCGCCCCGGCCAAGGGGCGCAATGGGTATTTTTACCAAGAAAAAGACGGGCTGGAGTAAACGCAATGGCCCGGTCTGAAGCCGTGTCAGCCCTCGGCGATGACTGTGGCTGCCGCGGACAAGGCACCGGCACCGTGGGGGATGTCCAACGCGCTTAGCCCTGCCTCAATCGCCCCCAGCACTCCCAGAATTGAATGTGCGTTGATATGGCCCATATGACCGATGCGAAAATGCCCATGCCACGCCGGGTCATCCGAAGGTGCCATACCCAAACCGATGCCCAGAGTGACACCGGCCTGTATTTCACACCATTTGCGCAGCTGGGTGCCAAGGGGCGCAGGCAAGGACAAGGCCGTCACCGCGCGGCTGCGCTGGTCCGGATTGGACAGGTTCATACGCAAGCCCCCCTCGCATGACCATGCCGAGCAGGCCGCCCAGATAGCGCGGGCCAGCACATCGTGGCGCGCCCAGACGGCGGGCATGCCTTCTTCAAGGATCAGGTCCAGCGCCGCGCGCAGTCCAAACAGATGATGGGTGGGGGCCGTGCCAAAGAAATACTGATAGAACATCTGCGGATCAGCGCGCAGCGTCCAATCCCAATAGGGGCTGACACGGGGCAAAGCCACGCGCGCCTTGGCTGCGCGTTCCGAAAAGAAGACAAAGCCCAGTCCGGGCGGCATCATCAGCCCTTTCTGGCTGGCCGTGACCGCGATATCGACGCCCCAGTTGTCCATTTCAAACCGGTCACATCCAAAAGACGCGATACAATCTACCAGCAGCAATGCCGGATGCCCCGCCCGGTCGATGGCGGCGCGCAAAGTGGGGAGATCGCTGAGGATCGAGCTGGACGTGTCCGCATGCGTGACCATCACCGCCTTGATCCTCTGTGTGGTATCGGCGCGCAATGCGGTCTCGACCCGGTCGGGATCGACCGGAGCTTGCGTACCGAAATCGATCACCGTGACATCCGCGCCCAGCGTGCGTGCCATCGTCGCCCAGCCATGCCCGAAATGCCCGGTGGCCAATGCCAAAACCGCATCGCCGGGGGCCACAACATTGGCCAGCGCCGCCTCCCATGCGCCGTGACCGTTGGAAATGTAGATTGCCGCATGATACGCGGTCAGTGCCACCCGCTTGAGATCACAGACCAAGCCGTCCGTGAGGTCCTGAATGTCCTGTTCATAAATGTTGGGCGCCGGGCGGTGCATGGCCGACAGCACCTTGTCAGGCACAATCGATGGACCGGGAATGGCCAGAATGGGGCGTCCGGTAGAATGTGTCATGCTTGGGCTCCGCAAAGGGTGATTTGCGCACCCTATCAACGCCCCCATCCGCGTCAATCCACCCCACGCGCCCCCCGCCATGCTTGCGCCGAGACGCCCGCCCGCATACATGAGGGCGTCTGAACATGTGCAAGGCCGATATGACCCTTATTAAACGACTGGCCCAACGAGCTACGACTTGGGAGCGCACGCTGCGCCAATCCTACAATACGGACCTGTCTACGCCGGAAAACCGCCGTCGGGCCCATATTTACAATTTGTGGTTTGACCATGCGGTGTTGCGCACGTTCTGGACCAATTTCTATCCGGTTGCGCCGGGGGTCTATCGCTCGAACCAGCCGACGCACCGCCGCTTTGAGAACCTAAAGGCGCGCGGCATCAACACCATTTTGAACCTGCGCGGCGCGGCGGGGGCCGCGCATTATCTGGTCGAGGAAGAAAGCTGTGCCCGCTTGGGCCTCACCTTGGTCAATTGCACGCTGCACGCGCGCTATGCGGCCCCGCGCGAAGATATCCGCACGCTGATCCAAGCGTTTCGCACAATCGATCGGCCCTTTGTGATGCATTGCAAATCGGGGGCGGATCGCGCCGGCTTTGCCTCGGCTATCTATCTGATGGTGATGGAGGGGCGGCCCGTGTCCGATGCGCGGCGCATGCTGGCGTTTAAATATCTGCATATCAAAAGCTCAAAAACAGGTGTGCTGGACTATATTCTGGACCTCTACGAGGCCCGCACGCAGCAAGGCCCGATCAGTTTTGAAGACTGGATCGAAACCGAATATGACAACGAGACCATTCAGTCCGCGTTTCAGGAAAACTTCAAACCGCGGTTCTAAGCCGCGTCATACGTCACCGTAGCACCACCAGCCTGCATCACGCCTTGCGCGCGATCAAACCGCAAATAGGCGATGCCCTGCCCGCCTGATTGCGTATAGAGCACGCCCACAGGTTTGCCTTCAGCCGTGATGTTTGTGCCCGGTTCTGCCGCGCCGTTGACCCGCACGGTGGCCAAACCTTTGCGCAGCTCGGTTTTGTGCTTCATCCGGGCGGTTACCTCTTGGCCGACATAACAGCCTTTGCGAAAATCAACGCCGTTCAAACGCTCGAACCCGGCTTCAAGAATGTAGCTATCAGGCGTCAACTCAATCCCGGTTTCGGGGATACAATGGGCCACGCGGATGGCATCCCAATCGGTGCCGTCATCGTCCTGTGCAGCACGATCCGAACCATCACTGTAAACCCGCCAGCCCATATCGGGATGGCGCGGATCAAGCAACGCGCCGGCAGGCGCCGGGCCGGTGCCGCGCGCCAGCGTCACGCCCGTTTCGGAAATCACGACATCAGCGCGCAAACGGTACATATTCAGGCGTTGAATCAATCCCGCTGCATGGCTGGCCGCAACATCCAGCAAAATCCCCTGATCGTCCCGCAACAGGAAAAAATCAGCCAGATACTTGCCTTGGGGAGTCAGCAAAGCGGTATAGATCAGCCCGTTGTTCAACCCCTTGATGTCGGTTGTTATCAGCCCTTGCAGAAAACTGTCGGCATCGGTCCCGGTGATCCGGTAAATAGCGCGCATATCAGGGCCTCCTCTTGGTGTTGTAGGTGGTATATAGGATGCTCTTCGAGTGACAACAGGGGACGGGTTATGCGCGCACAGCTATCGGTAGTGATTCCGACATGGAACGCCGAAGACACCCTGCCCGCGCTGGCTGCTGACTTGATGGAGGGGGTCGAGGCCGGGTTGATCCGCGAACTGGTGGTTTCAGATGGCGGATCACAAGACGCCACTGTGCACATTGCCCAATCCATCGGCGCAGAAGTGATCAAAGGGTCAGCGTCACGCGGCGGGCAACTGCGCCGAGGGGCCGACGCCGCGCAGGGGGCATGGTTACTGTTCATCCATGCTGACAGCCGCCTGCCGGAAGGCTGGTCCAAAGCCGTGCTGGCGCAAATTGCGCAGGGCACACCAGCCTATTTCAAACTATCTTTTGATGCGAGCGGGTTGGCCTCGCGTCTGGTGGCCGGTTGGGCCAATCTGCGCGCGGCCCGGTGTGCGCTGCCCTATGGCGATCAGGGCCTGTTGATATCGCGCAAGATGTATGACGCAGCGGGCGGGTATCAAGACATTCCATTGATGGAGGATGTTGCGCTGGCCCGCATTCTTGACCGGATGCCGGGCGCACGCCCTGTGGCTTTGCCTTTGTCGATTCGGACCAGCGCGGCACGGTATCAAAGCGAAGGCTGGCTAAGCCGTGGTGCGCGCAACCTGTTGCTGTTATTGCGTTACCTAGGTGGGGTCGATCCACATGATCTGGCCCAAAAATATCGCGCCAAGCAGCGACCGCCTAGCTGACGGGAGCAAACTCGGCGGTGTTCATCAAACTGGGAATGCGCCCTTGAACCTCGGCCACCTGATCCAAATCGATCACCGCGCTGATCACCCCCGGCGCATCGCCCGCATCGGCCAAAACCTTGCCCCATGGATCAACGATCAGGGAATGGCCATATGTCTCGCCCCCCCCCGGAACCGGGCCCGTCATGCCAGCCGACACGACGAACCGCGTGGTTTCAATGGCCCGGGCACGGTTCAAGACATGCCAATGCGCCGCGCCGGTCTTGGCCGTAAAGGCCGCTGGACAGCACAGAATATCCGCCCCACCCTGCGCCAAGGCGCGGTATAGATGCGCAAACCGCAGGTCATAGCAAATCGTATGCCCGATCAGCCCAAGCGGGGTATCATGGATCACCGCGCATTCACCGGGGCTGACATGCGCACTTTCACGGAACACCTCGGTTTCCGACAACTGGATATCGAACAGGTGGATTTTGTCGTACTGCCCGACAATCTGACCCTCGGGTCCGATCATAAATCCTCGGTTCAGGATCCGCCCGTCCGGCCCGTCCACCGCGATTGATCCAAGGTTTAGCCATATACCGCGTTCGGCTGCAAATGCCTGCATCGCCTGCAAAAACGGATGCGCATCTGCAGGCGCACAAGGCGGCGTCACCGCCGGGCCATCCGTCATCAAACCACCACAGTATTCAGGCAAAAACACCATCTGAGCGCCTTGTGAAATCGCCTGCTCGGCCAAGGGCAGGCATTCCCCCAACGCGGCGTCGAAACTGGGCATGGCGCGCGTTTGCAGACAGGCGATGTGCAAGGGTCGGGACATGGGCGGAACCTCCTGTGATCCAGCCGCAACCTAATCCGCCACCGTCCCCATTGCCAACCCGTTTACCGATAACTCGACGGCGCATGGCCGAATTGCGCCAAGTAGGCCTGACTGAAATGGGACGAACTGGCAAACCCGGTTGCCAGCGCGATCTGAGTCAACGGCAGAGTCGAATTGCGCAGCAGGCTTTGCGCGCGCTCTAGGCGCAAGACACGGTAGTAACGCATCACTGTCTGGCCCAGATGATCCGCAAACAGCCGGTTCAACTGACGCGCCGACAGGCCCGCGATGCCCGCCAACTGGGTCAGGTCCAACGGATCGGCGATATGATTGTCCATCGCCTCGACCGCGTCCAGAATTGCCGCATTATGCGATCCCACCCGCTCTACCAGACCCGCCCGTTGCGGCCCGACGGCAGGACGGATATCGGTATGCATGAACCAGTCGCTGACACGGCGCGCAAATCCGGCACCATGCTGACGCGCGATCAGCGCATGCATCATATCCAGCGGCGCCGTGCCCCCCGCGCAGGTCATGCGATCCCGGTCGATCACATAAAGCGTGCGCTCCAGTAACAATTCCGGCGCCCTCTCGGCCAAGGCTTCGGCATATTCCCAATGCACCGTCATGCGCCGCCCCGCCATCAAACCAGCCCGCGCCAGAATTAGTGGTCCACCGGACACACCGGCCAATTGCGTCCCTTGCCGCCCCATGCGCGACAGCCAACGATACAGCGACGGGTCAGAATGCGTCCGCAACTCACCTCCTGCAATCACGAACAACATATCCAGCTTCAGCACATCACCGACCTGTGCCTGCGTACAGACTTCGGCCGCGCCGGAACTGGGAACCGAGGCCCGCCCCTGCCCGATATGGACAACCTCGTATAATGGGGCCCCGGCCAACAGATTGGCCGCGCGCAGCGGTTCCACGGTCGCCGCATAGGACATCACGGCAAACTCCGCGATCGGCAGAATGCCAACCCGCAGTGGCGTTGAGGGGCGTGTTTGATCAATGTCCATTTCACAACAGTATCCGACCATTTTACGAAAGTCGATTCGGACAAGCCGCGCAATGATGCGCGCAACCTTTCAACGATCGGACACCGTCACCCATGCGCTATTCCGCACTTCGCATCCTCAAAGAGGGTCTAACCGGCAACAAAGGCTGGAAACCCGTCTGGCGCGAGCCGGATCCCAAGCCCGAATATGACATCATCATTATCGGTGGCGGCGGACACGGTCTGGCCACAGCCTATTATCTGGCAAAAACCTACGGAATCAAAAACATCGCGGTCCTCGAAAAGGGCTGGATCGGCGGCGGCAACGTGGGGCGCAACACCACCATTATCCGCTCCAACTACATGCTGCCTGGAAACGAACCGTTCTATGAACTCTCATTGAAATTGTGGGAGGGGTTGGAACAGGATTTCAACTACAATGCGATGATCTCGCAGCGGTCTATCCTCAATCTTGTGCATTCCGACAATCAACGCGATGCCTTCATCCGCCGCGCCAACGCGATGTTCCTTGCCGGCGCCGACGCGGAATATGCCACGGCCGATCAATTGCGCGCCGAACTGCCGTTTCTGGATTACGACAACGCCCGCTTCCCAATCAAGGGCGGGCTGTTTCAGCGGCGCGGCGGTACGGTGCGCCACGATGCGGTGGCCTGGGGTTTTGCGCGCGGTGCGGATGCAATGGGCGTAGACATCATCCAGAACTGCGAAGTCACCGGCATCGACATTGAAAACGGCAGCTGTCGCGGCGTGCAAACGTCACGTGGCGCAATCCGCGCGCGCAAGGTTGCAATGTGCGTGGCCGGTTCCTCCGGTCGCGTTGCGGCCATGGCCGGTATGCGCCTTCCGATCGAATCCCACGTCCTTCAGGCCTTCGTCACCGAAGGGCTGAAACCCGTGATTCCCGGCGTCATCACTTTTGGCGCGGGTCACTTCTATGTTAGCCAGTCCGACAAGGGCGGCCTGGTCTTTGGCGGTGACATCGACGGGTACAATTCCTACGCCCAGCGTGGCAACCTGCCCGTGGTCGAGGACGTGGCCGAAGGCGGTATGGCGATCATGCCCATCATTGGCCGCGCCCGCCTGCTGCGCAGCTGGGGCGGCGTCATGGACATGTCGATGGACGGCTCACCCTTCATCGACCGCACCGACATCAAGGGCCTCTATTTCAACGGTGGCTGGTGCTACGGCGGTTTCAAGGCAACCCCCGCCAGCGGTCTGTGCTACGCCCATCTGCTGGCCAAGGACACGCCTCACGAAGTGGCCCGCGAAATGCGCCTCGACCGCTTCATCAGCGGCCATATGATCGACGAAAAAGGTCAGGGCAACCAGCCCAATCTCCACTAAGGCCTGTCATGCTTTTTCTTGGTCCAAATACCCATTGCACACCCACAGCCGCAGGCACACCACCTGCCGCACCGGAGCCGACGATATGATCATCAACCACCCTCTTCTCGGCCCGCGCGACGCCGCCGAATTCATCTATCTAGGCGATGCCGCTCTGATCGACCGCCCTGACTGGCAGGCAGAAGATGCCGCCGAACAATTCCACGCTTACGGCTATCTGCGCGACAACGTCGCCGGACCGATGCAGGAATTGTGGTATCACGAACAAGGGGATCGCAGCTGGCTGGTTGTAACGCGAGATACGTTGACCCATGAAATCACCAATGTCGAACTGGCCCGCGATGTGGCCCGCAACCGGGGGCGCAGCGTATGAGTCAGGTTAACCGTATCAAGGGCGGACTGATTGACCGCAGTCAGACGTTCAGCTTCCAATTCAACGGCACCCAGATGCAGGGCTACGCGGGCGACACTCTGGCCTCGGCATTGTTGGCCAATGGCCAGACACTGGTCGGTCGGTCGTTTAAGTATCACCGCCCGCGCGGCATCTTTACCGCCGGGTCAGAAGAACCCAACGCGTTGGTTCAACTGCGCAGCGGCGCCCATCAAGAGCCCAATACCCGCGCCACCGTGGCCGAGCTGTTCGACGGTCTGACTGCCACCAGCCAGAACCACCGCGGCTCGCTAAAACATGACCTGATGGCCATCACCGACCTGATGTCGCCCTTTCTCAGCGCCGGGTTCTATTACAAGACCTTCATGTGGCCCAAGGCGTTCTGGGAAAAACTGTACGAACCAGCCATCCGCATGTCCGCCGGTCTGGGCCGCTTGTCGATGCAGGAAGACCCCGACAGCTATGACAAGGGCTATCTGCATTGTGACCTGTTGGTTATCGGAGCGGGCCCTGCCGGGATCATGGCCGCGCTGACCGCCGGGCGCAGCGGCGCGCGCGTCATTCTGGCCGACGAGGATTTCACCCCCGGCGGGCGGCTGAATGGCGAAACGCTCGAGATTGGCGATATGTCCGGTCAGGCTTGGGCCGCACAGGCCATGGCCGAATTGGCGTCGATGGACAATGTGCGCCTGATGTCCCGCACCACAGTTTATGGTGCCTATGACCACGGCACATATGGCGCACTTGAGCGCTGTACCGACCATCTGGCCAGTGCCAATGGCAAGCCCCGTCAGATCCTGTGGAGGATCTACTCCAAACGCGCTGTGCTGACCGCAGGTGCCACCGAACGTCCCATCGCATTTGGCAACAATGACCGTCCCGGCATCATGCTCGCAGGGGCCGTGCGCACCTATGTCAACCGATACGGCGTGACACCGGGCACGCGTGTGGCCGTATTCACCAACAACGACGACGGCTATCGCACCGCCGCCGATCTTGCGGCCAAGGGCGTGACCGTCGCAGCCGTCATAGATACCCGCAATCAGGCCCCCGCGCAGGACATTCCCGGCATGCGTCACATTCGCGGCGCCGGCGTGGTCGATACCAAGGGACGTCATCAGTTGAAATCCATCACCCTGACCGATGGCCAGATGATTGATTGTGACGCATTGGCCGTATCGGGCGGATGGAACCCCAACGTGCATCTGACCTGCCACCAACGCGGCCGCCCCACTTGGCGCGACGATCTGAACGCCTTTGTGCCGGGTGACACCCTGCCCACAGGCATGGCCGTTGCAGGGGCCGCCAACGGCGCGCTGACACTGGCCTCGGCCATGGCCGAAGGCCGCGACGCTGCTTTGGCGCAACTGGCTGATCTGGGCCTGAAAGCCAGCCCCATCGACCTGCCCCGTGCCGAGGACGAAGCCCGCGACGGCGCTGCTGTCTGGCACATCCCGCAATCCAAAAAGCGGGCGTGGCTTGATCTGCAAAACGACGTCACGGTCAAGGACATCAAGCAAAGCCACCAAGAAGGCTTCCGCTCGGTCGAGCATATGAAACGCTATACCACGCTGGGTATGGCCACTGATCAGGGCAAAACGGCCAACATCCCCGCCTTGGCGATCATGGCGGAATGCACCGGCAGAACGATCCCTGAAACCGGCACGACCATCTTTCGTCCACCCTATACCCCTGTGCCTATCGGCGCATTGGGCGGGCGCGCTCGCGGGCAGGAATTCCGCCCGACCCGCCTGACCCCCAGTCATGAATGGGCATCGGCCAACGGCGCGACTTTTGTCGAGGTTGGCAACTGGATGCGGGCGCAATGGTTCGCACGTCCCGGCGAAAAAGGCTGGCGCGACAGTGTCGACCGCGAAGTTCTGGCCACCCGTGGCAGCGTTGGCATCTGCGACGTGACCACCTTGGGCAAGATCGACGTGCAGGGCCGCGACGCGGCGGCCTTTTTGAACAAGATCTACGCCAACGGCTTTGCCAAGCTGGCCGTGGGGCGCGTGCGCTATGGTATCATGCTACGTGAGGACGGGATTTGCTATGATGATGGCACCACCGCGCGGATGGGGGAAAATCACTTTGTGATGACCACCACCACCGCCAACGCGGTTCTGGTGTTCCGACGGATGGAATTTGCCCGCCAGTGCTTGTTCCCGGATATGGACGTACACCTGATCTCGACCACCGACGCATGGGCACAGTTTGCTGTCGCCGGTCCCAACGCGCGCAAGCTGTTGGAAAAAATCGTCGATGCCGACAGTCAGGATATGAGCAACGAAGGTTTCCCCTTTATGGCTTGTGGCGAGGTTACCGTGTGTGGTGGAACACCCGCGCGCCTGTTCCGTATCTCGTTCTCGGGCGAACTCGCCTATGAAATCGCCGTACCTGCACGGTATGGCAATTCCATGATGGGTGCCCTGATGGAGGCAGGCCGCGAATTTGGCGCCACCCCCTATGGGACCGAAGCACTGGGCGTCATGCGGATCGAAAAGGGCCACGCTGCGGGTAACGAACTGGACGGGCGCATCACCGCGCACAACCTTGGCATGGGCCGCATGGTCAGCAAGGCCAAGGATTGCATCGGCAACACCTTGTCTCAACGCCCCGAAATGAACCGCGACGACGCGGTGAAACTGGTCGGCTTCCGCCCTGTGGATCGTGCGATCCCATTGATTGCGGGCGCGCATCTGATCAACAAAGGGGACGCGGTCAATATGGCCAACGATCAAGGCTGGCTTAGCTCGGTCGCCTATTCGCCCAGCCTCGGGCATTCAATCGCACTGGGCTTTATAAAATCGGGCGATACGCGCATGGGCGAAATCGTGCGCGCTGTCAGCCCCGTCCACGACAAAGAGATGGAGGTCGAGATCGTCTCGGCCCACTTCATCGACCCCGAAGGGAGCCGCCTGCGTGTCTGATTTCATCCTCACCTCAGAGCCACCACTGGCCGGTTTTGACCGCCGTTTTGGCGACACCGTTCTAAAAGCACCCAAGGATCTGGCCATTGTGTCCATCGCCCTGCCTCTGGGTGACGAGACCAAGGCGGAAAAGGCGATCAAGACGGCCTTTGACATCGCCCTGCCCGCAATGGGCACCTCGGACGTGACGTCGGACAAATCCACCACACTCATGCGTCTGGCCAATGATCAGGCCTTTGTACTGTTTGCGTGCCCCACACCCGACGCAGAACGCCAGATCGCGGCCAAGTTGAAGGGGGCTGCCTATACGACCGATCAGACCGATGCGTGGTGCGCGTTGGAACTGTCTGGTCCCTTGGCGCGTCCGGCACTAGAGCGGATTTGCATGGTTGATCTGCATCCCGATAGCTTTGCCATCAACGCCATCGCCCGCACGGTGATGGAGCACATGGGCGCAATCGTGGCCCGCACGGACGCTGATACCTACCTGCTGCTCTCGGCCAGTTCATCGGCCAAGTCATTCGCCCATGCGGTGGAATTGTCGCTGGAAAACGTATCCTAAAGCGCCGGATGATTCAGGCGTGGAGCGTCAGTTGGATTTGACCTCCACGCCACCTGCCTGACCCAATCTCGATAGGTAAACTTTGCCGTCGATCACGCGGTGCGCGGCCGACGGCGGCTTAAGCCCTGAGTGCCGGGGCAGATCGTTTGCTGCACCCAATGCGAATGGGCAGCAATAGGGGCGATTGCATTCTCGATCCTGCAGAAGCGGGCCTGAACACGGCCGGGTTTCAAGCCATGAAACTTGAGATGTCATGGCCCTCTGCTTGCTCTGCCAAATGCGCTCGACGCCTCCACATTGGAAACAATATCGCCCCGCTTCCCGCATTGTCCGCGCTTCGATCGGTAGTTGGCGCCGAAATGTGGCAGAAGGTTGACACGCACCAAACGCTTATACTTTGCTACCATTAATCTGTGCCGGACCCAATTTTAGGGGCCGGCCGGCAAACTCTTGTGGGGGAAGTTTGATGGGTTTACTTCTATTGGCCAGCTTGGCGATGTTCGCAGGCGCTTTCGTTCTTGTTGACGACTGGGTGAGCGATGATGATACGGCCAGCGAAGACGTCGAAACGCCTGAAGAAGACGAAGATGTCATAGTCGGCAATGCGTTCGAGATCGTGCATGCGACAATGGGCGACGATACGATTGTCGGCACCGGCAATTCGATGGTGCTTGGCCGCGGAGGAGATGACGACATCACTTTGTCCGATTCCGCCACCGGCTATGGCGGTCAAGGCGATGATACGATTTCGGCGGCTCATCAATCTCAGGGCTCGGGCCACCTGGGAGACGATTCTCTCCTTAGCACACATCAGGCCACCATTTCCGGCGGAAGTGGCAGCGACATGCTTACTGCAACCGACAATTCACATGCTTATGGTGGAAGCGGCGACGATTCTATAGCTCTCGATGACAATGCTCGTGGCTATGGTGGCTTTGGCGATGACACACTGAACGCCTCTGACGACGCTCGCGCTAGTGGTGAGGAAGGCGACGACACGCTCTTGGGGGAAGGGACCGCTCGGCTTTTGGCGGGCGACGGTAATGATGAACTCACGCTGGCAGGCGCAGCAACGGGCTTTGGTGGCAACGGGAACGACCTGTTAACCGTGGCAGACAGTGCCGTGGCCCATGGCGGCGCGGGCAATGACACGCTAAGCGCTGAGGCCGAAAGCGAAGCGACTCTCTATGGGGGAGGCGATGATGACACGCTATCGGCATTTTCAGGGGCAACCCTCTTTGGTGGTGCGGGGGATGATTTGCTAACACTCACGACTTCAACAGATTTCACAGACAGCGCGGAAAGCCTACTCACCGGCGGCGATGGGGCTGATGTGTTCAACATCGCCCACGAGGCAGAAGGCGCCCCCATCGAGACAACCGCCGCCATCGCTATAGCCGACTTCGACGCCGCCCAGGATATCCTGCAGGTCACAAGCCAAGAGCCTGAGAGCATTGATATTACTCAGGGCGATGACGCCAATCCGACAGACATACGCATGTCCTTTGCGGGCCGGCCCGATCTGGTGATTCAACTGACCAACGGAGCAACAATCACCGAAGGAGACATTCGGTTTGTGCCGCCTGCTTCCGCTCTAGCGTCATAGGCAGCCAAGCGATTTCACAAGACTTCGGCATCGTTTCGATATGAAAGAACTCAGCGGATTCCGGGGGGGGGGGTAACTGAACTCTCTTGCACGGATAGCGAAGGTCCGGTTCGAGCCCAAAGTGCTGCTTACTGGAACCTGCTTGAGACCCCTTTGCAGCAGTCACATTTCTGCCAAAGTAGACCACTAAAGCTTCACAAATCGCAACTCGGAGCAACAATGAAAGAACTTGGCCCGGACAATGCTTTTTGGATCGACGGAGAATGGCTTGATTGGGATAGCATTATCGACCCAGAAGAAAGGACGTATAGCAGGCTTGCAGAGCTGGAGCGGGAATCCCATCTTCGCCAAGAGTATCCGAACGCTGACATAACTTTAATCCCATATTTTCGAGACCTGTTGCTCCTAGCTGAATCTTACTTTCACGAAACTGGGCAGCATCTTAACGTTTACGGTGACATCGGAGAGCTTTTTGGCGCGATTATGTACGGAATTAAGCTTCACAAGAATTATGCCCAGGGTTCTGATGGCAGGCTGGGTAATGATTTCATTGAGATAAAGACAATCTCCCCGGTCAACCAGAAAGAGCAAACCAACGTACGTCTCGACAGGCATTTCAGCAAACTTCTCATGGTGAAAATCAGCGACAATTTCGAGGTTTCAGGACGTCTTGTGAAACGGGCCGATCTACCAAGAAAACCAGGTAAGAATTTGCGTTTATCATGGGGAAACATGCCTGAAGTTTAATGGCAGCTTCGTCCCGCATAGCGGACCTCAGCGCTCCCAGAACCGAGGGTCCGCTTCGTGACGGTCAGCCCCTCCAAAAACGAGGGTTTGTTGATCTCTCTCAATGGCTACTAAGCAATATGGCTCCCATCCCGAAAAGAATAACCGTAAGGAATCCAATCGGGATCAACGCCCAATGAACAAAGCCTATCTTAGCCAGTTTTATATGGCTCTCCCGCAGGGGATCGTCTATTTTACGCGAAAACGCTGATCGAAGATTATGCATGTTGAGATTGAGCTTTTGGCCGCTTTCCCTAAGTTGCTTATACTCACTGCGGCGCGTTGTCCTCCAAAAAGAGAACATAATACATGGGACTACCAATATCCCTGCGGTATGAATTAAAAAATCCACTAATCAGTTCTTTCATCGCCGCCAAACAAAAGGTTCGTTCAAAATTAAACGTAAACCATGGCGCAACCTATGTCATTATAGGCTGGAATTGATTTGTCGTTGCTAGATACTCGTTCCAGAAACCACCGTTTATGGAAAGTTTTCCCGAAAGCGGACATTGGCGAAGCCGCAGCGAACGACAACTTTGTCCGCATTTCGGGCCTTGGGTCGAACGGCACTGTGCGCCCTTCTCAGGGTAGTCGCGCTTGGCGTTCGGGCCAATGACATCTGGCGCGACCGCGAGGCGGCCTTGGGATATGATTCGCTGCAAGGCATCTGTGCAGGGCCTGCGCATCCCTCTTGCCCAATCGTCGCCCTCGTGCCACGCATATTCCGCAAAGGAGACCGCGCATGGTAAACTGGACCCCCGACGCCACCCCCGGTACGCCCTATTGGTGGGAGGGTCTTGCCCTGTCCGCCCCGGATGATCCGCTGCCCGCCCATGTCGATCTGTTGATCATCGGCGCAGGCTTTACTGGCCTGTCGGGCGCGATTGCCGCTGCTGGTTGTGGGGCCACTGTCGCCATAGTCGATGCGGATGATCCGGGCAAAGGGGCCTCAACCCGCAATGGCGGTATGTTCGGAGCCCATCCCCGCCTGCCGTGGGGCACGCTAAAGACCAGATTCGGCACAGATGTTGCCGACGCCCTGTTCGCCGAGGCACAGCCCGCATTTGATTTCGTCCATGATCTGATAGAATCAAACAAGATCGACTGCGATTTCCAGCATACCGGCCGCATTCAGCTGGCCTGGAGCGCCAGCCATTTTGAGGGTCAAAAGCGTCTTTCCGAGGTTGTCCGCGCCAAAAGCACGGTCCGCACCGAGATTATCGAACGCGCCGATCTATCCCGCCACATCACCACCGAACAATATTTTGGCGGGTTGTTTTTTCCCGGTCACGGCGCAATTCAGCCAGCGAAACTCCATCAGGGCCTGTTACAAACTGCCGCCGCCAAAGGTGTTTCCATCACGGGCCATGCCCGCGTTACGCAACTTGAACGCAGCGGCGCAACCTTTGTCGCCCACACGCCCAAGGGAACGATCCGGGCGGACAAGGTGCTGTTGGCCACGAATGGTTACACAACCGCCCCGTTCAAATGGCAAACGCAGCGGATCTTTCCCCTACCCAGTTACATCATCGCCACCGAACACCTGCCCGAAGACCTGATCGCGCGGCTGGCCCCCGGTCAGCGGATGATGGTCGAAACCCGTGCACGCCACAGCTATTTCCGCCTGTCCCCGGACCACAGCCGAATCCTGTTTGGGGGGCGCGCCGCGATGGTCCATATCGACCTTGAAACCGCCGCAGCCCGCCAGCACGCAACCATGTGCGAGGTCTGGCCCGAGTTGCGCGACACCCGCCTTAGCCACGCATGGGTCGGCAACACCGGTTATAGTTTCACCCATATGCCGCATGTCGGCGTGGATCGGGGCCTACATTATTCGTTGGGATATTCCGGCTCCGGCACCGTCATGGCCCCATATCTGGGGGCCAAGGCCGCGTATCAGGCCATGGGCGATGCGCGCGGCGACACGGCCTATAGCGCGACAACGCTCGCACGTCACTGGCTGCATCCGGGCACACGCCCGCATTTTTTGCAGGCGGCGAACCTATGGTACAAAACCGTGGTAGATTGGGTGGATTACCGTAACGGACGTTAGCGGAAAATAGCGGCTGGAGCGGGTAGCGGGAATCGAACCCGCGCCTTAAGCTTGGAAGGCTCTTATGATACCATTTCACCATACCCGCCCGGCCAATTGCGTACATATTTCACGTCCCTCCGGTCGTCAAGCAGATGAACGCGCTCTTGATGCCGCAACGTCAATGTTCTGCCGACCTCTACACCCGGCTTGACCGTTGAACCCACGCGCGAAGGGTGCAATAAACTGGCCAAAGTTGCCGACAGGAGACCGGAGTGAGTTTCGCCCATACACATCTTCTGGGGATCGAGCCCCTGTCACCTGCTGATATTACCACCCTGCTGGATCTGGCCGGGCAGTATGCCGAACAGGGTCGAAGCGCCGTAAAACACAGTGATGCTCTGGCTGGTCTTACACAGATCAACATGTTCTTTGAGAATTCCACCCGCACGCAAGCCAGTTTTGAACTGGCCGGAAAACGTCTGGGCGCAGATGTGATGAGCATGGGCATGCAGGCCAGCAGCATCAAGAAGGGGGAAACCCTGATCGACACCGCGATGACGCTGAACGCCATGCATCCTGACCTTCTGGTCGTGCGTCACCCTCATTCCGGCGCGGTTGATCTGCTGTCTCAAAAAGTGAACTGCGCTGTTCTGAATGCGGGCGACGGGCGGCACGAGCATCCCACGCAGGCCTTGCTGGATGCGTTGACCATCCGACGCGCCAAGGGCCGCCTACACAGGCTGAACATCGCGATCTGCGGCGATATTGCCCATAGCCGCGTGGCGCGCAGCAACATCATCCTTTTGGGTAAAATGGAAAACCGCATTCGTCTGGTTGGCCCTCCAACTTTGATGCCATCAGGCATCGGTGAATTCGGCGTCGAGATTTATGACAGTATGGCCGAAGGCCTAAAGGACGTTGACGTCGTCATGATGCTGCGCCTTCAACGCGAACGGATGGACGGCGGATTCATCCCGTCCGAGCGTGAATATTACCACCGCTACGGGCTGGATGCCGAAAAACTGGCCTATGCAAAGCCCGACGCCATTGTCATGCACCCCGGCCCGATGAACCGCGGCGTGGAAATTGACGGAGAGCTGGCCGATGACCTGCGCCGCAGCGTGATCCGCGAACAGGTTGAAATGGGCGTGGCCGTCCGCATGGCTGCGATGGATTTGCTGGCGCGCAACCTGCGCGCAGCGCGCGCGGTTAAACGCCCGGTGATGGCATGAGCACGCCAATAAAGATCAGCAACACCGAATCTGGCATCGTCCGACTGTTCACCGTTGATCTTACCGCAGACGAGATCACGACATTCACCGCCCGAAATGGCCGCTGGCCGTTGGCCGAATCTTTGGGCGCGGACGCGCTGGACCCCGAATACATCGACGTATTTGATCTGGGCGACCTACAGGGGCTGGGGCTATGCACTTTCTTGGCGGATGGCCACGGCGTGCCCGAGGATCAACTGGTCCCGATGCGCCCGCGCTTGGAGGCGCTGCGCGGTACGGTCATGGTCATCACCTCGCGTGCGTTCACCGGGCAAGCCCAGACAATCACGCCGCGTGCGCCACTGAACCTTATCGCCAGTTTTTCCGAAGACCGCGCGCCGGTCAGCTTTGATCCACTGCCCAATCCCGGCCCCCATGAGACACAGCCCCCCGTCACCGAATCGACACGCAAACGCCCGTCTGATGCGGCCATGTCGGGGCGAATCGCTACGCTGGTTTTGCTGGTGCTGTTCGCATTGGTCGGGGTAATGGTCTGGATCGCGGCATGACAGCGATCCACGGCGAAATGACCCCCACGACCCCATTGATGCCGGGCGAACGCGTTGAACACAGCTTTGCCTCCGACCGCGCGACCTATTGGCGCGATCACGCTTGGATGGCTGCGCTGGCCATGGCGGTGGGCATGGGCCTGTTGGCAGCGGCGGGCAACCCGCATGTCTGGACCGGCGCAGTTGGCGGGCTGACAGCGATTGCGGTGCGCGCCTTTTATCTGGCCTCGGACGAGCTGTCCGCACGCTGGGATTTGACTGACCGTCGCCTGTTGGGGCCCGGCGGACGCGCCATAGCTTTGTCGCAGATCATGCGCGTGCGCAGTCTAGGATCGGCGGTTCAAGTCATCACAAAAACCGGTGACAAACACCTGATCAAGTATCAGGCCGACCGCGCGGGCGTAACCGCACTGCTTGACGACACCATGGGCCGTTCAGGGGCGCGCGAGACATGACCGATTCCTCCAGCTGGAACGACATTCTGGGCGATAACGAGCGGATCTTGTGGCAGGGTCGCCCTGACCCAACATTCATCATTCGAGGCTCCGATATTGCCGCCGCCCTGTTTGGCGCTATCTTCGCAGGTTTCGCCGTGATCTGGATGGTTCACATGATACACAAAGGGTCATTCCTTTGGGCATTCGGCCTGCTGCATTTCAGCGTCGGAGCGGGCGTAATCCTAAGTAGCCTGTTTTGGCCCAGCTATCAAAGGCGGCACAGTTGGTATTCCCTTAGCAACAAGCGCGCTTTTATCGCCACGGATCTGCCGGTGATCGGGCGCAACCTGTACAGCTATCCCATTACGCACAGCACAAAGCTGCGCCTTATCGACGGTCCCTCTGGCTCGGTCATGTTTCATTCCCTAAGAACGACATTTCGCGCAAGCCCCAACCAACCGCACGCGCGCGGCACTCGCCCCGGTACGTACAGTGCCAGACAATTCAGCCGCCGCCCCCGGACGCGCACCAGTTGTACAGGGTTTGAGCGTATCCACGATGCCCCGCATGTTTTCGATTTGATGCAAAAAATACAGGCTGGCGCGGTATGATTACCCTGCCGTCTCCCAAGGCTTGGCCGCTGCAAAGCACGCCGCGATCCGTGGCACAGGGCCCTGCCCAACCGCAATTGCATCGCCTTTTCCAGCCGGATATGCGACAGCATGCCCCTGACATTGCCGGATTCAGATGACATGACACAGACCTTCATCACCAATGCCCGCCTGATTGATCCCGAGCAGGGCACCGACAGCCTTGGCGCGCTTCTGATCCGCAATGGGTGTATCACTGCGATTTATGACCAGACGAACATGCCTGATTGCCACGTCGATTGGCAGGTCATTGATGCGGGTGGAAAATGTCTTGCCCCCGGGATCGTCGACATCGGTGTCAAGGTCTGTGAACCGGGTGAACGACACAAGGAATCCTATCGCTCGGCCGGTCTGGCAGCGGCGGCGGGTGGTGTCACCACCATCGCCACACGCCCCGACACCCTGCCTGCAATCGACAGCCCCGAAGTGCTGGAATTCGTTGCACGACGCGCGAATGAAGCCGCGCCGGTCAACGTTCTGCCTATGGCGGCGCTGACCAAGGGACGGGCAGGCAAGGAAATGACCGAGATCGGGTTCTTGATGGATGCAGGGGCCATCGCCTTTACCGATTGCGACCATGTCGTGCAAAACACCAAGGTCTTCTCGCGTGCCCTGACCTATGCCCGCGCCTGTGGTGCGTTGGTTATCGCCCACCCGCAAGAACCCATCCTGTCCGCCGGAGCAGCAGCGACCTCGGGCAAGTTTGCCTCGCTTTATGGCCTTCCGGCTGTGTCCCCTATGGCCGAACGGATGGGGTTGGACCGCGATATTGCCCTGCTGGAAATGACCGGCGCGCGCTATCACGCGGACCAGATCACCACCGCCCGCGCCCTGCCCGCATTGGAACGCGCCAAACGAAACGGGCTGGACATCACGGCAGGCACGTCGATCCATCACCTGACGCTGAACGAATTGGACGTGTCGGGCTATCGCACCTTTTTCAAGGTCAAGCCGCCCTTGCGCAGCGAAGAAGACCGCCAAGCGGTGATCGAGGCGGTACGCTCGGGGCTTATCGACATCATCTGCTCGATGCACACCCCCCAAGACGAAGAAAGCAAACGCCTGCCCTTTGAAGAGGCCGCGAGCGGTGCTGTTGCCTTGGAAACTCTTCTGCCGGCTGCCCTGCGCCTGTATCATTCGGGGGCGCTGGACCTGCCGACACTGTTTCGGGCCATGTCGCTGAACCCCGCGCGCCGTCTGGGCCTGTCTGCCGGCCGGCTTGCTGTGGGTGCGCCTGCCGATTTGGTGCTGTTTGATGCCGACCGCCCCTTGGTACTTGACCGGGCCAAGCTCCAGTCAAAGTCCAAGAACACGCCCTTTGACGGCGCGCGCCTTCAGGGTAAAGTTCTGAGCACGTTTGTTTCCGGCATACCAGTATACGAGGCGTCCTGATGCCCCCCATTGAAACCTCTACCGCATTTCTGATTTTCTGGGCGCTAATCGGGTATGGCTTGGGATCGGTTCCGTTTGGTTTGATTCTGGCGCGGGTAATGGGTCTGGGAAATCTGCGCGATATCGGCTCGGGCAATATCGGAGCCACGAATGTCTTGCGCACTGGTAACAAAAGCGCGGCCTTTGGTACGCTGGTGCTGGATGGCGGGAAAGGTGCGGTTGCGGTGCTGTTGGCGCGCTGTCTGGCGGGCGAAGATGCGGCACAGCTGGCAGGGTTAATGGCGTTCGTCGGGCACTGTTTTCCGGTTTGGGTCGGTTTCAAAGGCGGTAAAGGTGTTGCAACATTTTTGGGGCTGATGCTGGCACTGGCATGGCCTGCGGGGCTGGTATGCTGTGCCATGTGGGCGCTCACTGCGGCGATCACCCGTATCTCGTCTCTGTCGGCCATCGTGGCAGCCTGTAGTTCGACGATATGGTTGCTGCTGCTGGGCTATGGTCAGGCGGTTGTTCTGGGCGCCGTTCTGACGGCGCTGATCCTGTGGCGCCACAGCGAGAATATTACACGGTTGCGCGCCGGCACTGAGCCTAAAATTGGTCAAAAATAGTCGTCCCGTGCAAGTAAGGTGCGCTTAAGCGCACCTTACGCCAGCGATCCCGTTAACGCGCCATGCAGTTTTGGATTGGCAGCAACCATTCCATCCACCTGGGGCACCGCATTATTAAAGCGTAACCGGCCCCCGCGCCGATCCGAGGTCAGCGCCCCAGCCTCGCGCAGGATCAAATCCCCCGCCGCCACATCCCATTCCCATGTCCGGCGCAGGGTCAGCATCGCATCAAACCGCCCCTCTGCCACCAGTGACAACCGATAGGCCAGCGACGGGCGGTGCGCGCGTTTAAACGATGGCACCGCACCGCGCCAATGGACCGGATCCATCATCGGACGCGCCGCCAGCAACGACGCCCCCTCGACGCCCGCATAAGAACTGGCGTGAATCGGCACACCATTCAGTGTCGCCCCCTGCCCCACGGCTGCGGCATATAGCTTGTCCATCATCGGCAGATAGACCACCGCCGCCGTCACAACACCCTGTTCTGCAACGGCCAATGCATGCGCCCAGGCGCGGCTGCCCTCGATAAAACTACGGGTGCCGTCAATCGGGTCGACGATGAACGTCCGTGCCGCGTGCAAGCGCTCGGGGTCATCCGCGCTTTCCTCACTCAACCAGCCATAATCAACCCGCGCTCCGCGCAAATGCGCTTCCAGCGCGTCATTGACCGCCAGATCGGCCTCGGTTACTGGGCCTGCACCATCCGCCTTGTCCCAACGGCGCGCCGTCGCGCCAGTAAATCCGCACGCAATCACACCCGCCGCGCGGGCTGCTTCAATCAGCAGGGGCAGATCAGTTGCCGGCAAGGGTCATCCCTTCGACCAAAAGCGACGGCACGACCGAACTTAGATAGGCGCGTGCGTCATTGGCGGGCGTCAGGCGCATCAACATGTCATGCAGGTTGCCCGCGATGGTGCATTCGTTCACCGGATAGGTGATTTCGCCGTTCTCCACCCAAAACCCCGAGGCCCCACGCGAATAATCCCCTGTGTTGGGGTTAATTGTCGAGCCGATCATCGATGTCACCAACAGCCCCGTGCCCATGTCAGACAGCAGGTCGTCGCGGCTGTGATCGCCTTGGGTCAGCGCGATGTTCCACGTTCCGGGCCGGGGCGTACCGCCCACCCCGCGTCGGGCATTTCCGGTCGAAGCCATGCCCAGTTGGCGGGCGCTGGCCAAATCCAGAATCCAGCCGGTCAATACTCCATCCTCAACAATGGCGCGGCGGTGCGTCGGCAAGCCTTCTCCGTCATAGGGGCGTGATCCGGCAACGCGCGGGCGGTGCGGGTCTTCCAAAACGCTCAGCCCCGACGGCAACACCTGCTCGCCCAGCTTGTCACGCAACCACGTCGCCCCGCGTGCCACGGCAGCGCCGTTTGCAGCACTCAAGAGATGGCCAATCAGCGAGGTCGAGATTCGTTCGTCAAAGAGCACCGGATAGGCCCCGGTGGGTGGCTTGCGCGCGCCCAGACGTTCAACCGCACGACGGCCTGCACGCGCGCCAATTTCATCGGCGCTGCGCAAATCGGCGTCATGAATGCGGGCGTCGCCATCGCTGTCACGCTCCATTCCCGCGCCCGTCCCGGCGATGGCGGCACAGGACACGTACCAGTCAGTACGCGTGTGATCGGCGGCAAAGCCGTTGCTGGCCGCCATCCACACATGCTGCGCCTGATAGCCGGCGGTTGCGGCCTGAACCTGCTCGACGCCATCCACCGCCAACGCGGCGGCCTCGGCGCTGGCCGCGCGACGTTGCAATTCGGCCGGGTCCGGCTCGGGCGTGGGGTCGGACAGGTCAAGCGCCGCAATATCCCAATTCCGCGCCAATTGATCGGGGTCTGCCAAACCCGCGTAAGGGTCTTCCGGGGCTTCGCGCGCCATGGCCACCGCCCGTTCGGCCAGAATATCCAGCGTTTCAGGGCGCGCATCCGACGACGACACGTTGGCCTGCCGTCGTCCCACAAGAACGCGCAGCCCAACATCCAGCCCTTCAGATCGTTCGGCTTGCTCCAGAACACCTCCGCGCACGTCAATCACCTGACTGGTGCCACTGGCCACCATCGCATCGGCCCCATCCGCACCGGCACGTTTTGCCGCGCGCAACAATGCCTCTGCCAGATCGCCATGCGCCCCGGTTTTCTGATCCTGCATCGTCACTGCCCCTTCGTTGTTTCTCCCCTGAGGTAGACCGCACGCCCTCCCGGTGCAAGCACCGCGACCCGCTGTCGCAATGCAAAGGGCCGCAAGGGTTACCCCCTGCGGCCCGACACAAATCACCTTTCACCGATTTCCGGCTGGGGGTGCGTTATTTCAAACGCTGTCCGTTGGCCAGAACATGACCCTGTTCGTTGAACTCAAGCGTCGATGTCATATGGTCGTCACCTTCGCCGGGTTTGACAAAGGCAGCAGACATCATACGAATGCCCATCGCGTCGTCTTCCGAAAACAGCCCCATCGCAACCAAGCGGTCCAGCAGGCCGTTGCCGCCCAGCAGGCTCAGGTCAATACTGCCAACCGGCTTGGGCATGCCGTCATAAGTGCTCATATCCGTGTTATCAAAGGTGAAATCACCCTGGCCCGTCAATTCGGCACCAGCGACCCGCAGGACTAGGTTTTTCATCGTCAAGGCCAGCAGTTCACCCGGTGCTTTTTCACCATTTTCAACGGCCATCATCTGATCAGGGTCAAACAGGTCAAACAACAGGCGCGCCTGCCCCGCAAGATCCAGCGCAATTGTCGCCGGATCGCGTGGCAACTGCCCGGACGGATCGAACTGACCCCAGATCATATCGCTCATGGTGAAATCGCCCAAGATCATGCTCAGACCGAAATCCTGCGCCGCGTCGCTTTGAAGGACCGGTGTCAGGAATTCAAAGCCCAATTCGCGCATTTGCGCAGAGATCGGGAACGGAAGATCGGGCGAGACGATCTCGACGTCGACCTGATCGTTCTTCACGCCATACAGCAGACGCCCCTCATCCATGGCCACAGTGAACGAACCACCTTGACTGCTGGTCTTGCCCTGCGTCACCTCGCCTCGGTCGTTCACGTTGAAGTTCATATTGCCGGGGCCAAACGTATAGCCGCCGTCAATGGCAAACCCCGCCTTAAGGCCCTCGGCCATGTTCTCGGGATCCATCTCTTTGGGAATGGCCATCTTGGCATTCATCGACAGGTTTTGGGTGGCACCATTCAGCACAAAACGGGTTTCGGTGCTGTCTGGATCGGCAAAATCCATCGCATAGCTGAAAGGCCCTGTCGTAACGGTCTGATCTACCTTGCGGATCGCCCCGGCTTGCTGACGGGTGTTTCCGGCAACATCAGCCATCTCAAACTTGGCGGTGCCGAGCTTGAGTGTTTCGCCATCAACCGTAAACTCGCCCAGCTCCATTGCCATCATAGCGGCACTGTACACATAAGTCATGTCGTCCATGTCACCGGACACATCCACGTCCAGTCCCTTGGTGGTATAAATAACATCCACCGAAACAGGCTCCGAACCGGACACATTCACCGAGATCGGCATCACCTCAGGCATAGAGATAGACACGGTGCCATCGCCATTGTCGCTGAACTGGATTTCGGGCAGCGTCATCGTAACGTCGCCCTCCAGTTCGGCCATGGGAATACCCAGAACCAGATTGCGAACGGTCAAATCATTGCCCGACAGAGACTCGTCAGCCGTCACACTATAGCCAAAATCGGCCATGTACCCGCGCCAGTCGCTCCAAACGTCGGCGGGCGTCACATCGGCCAAAGCGGCCCCGGTCGTCATTAAAAAACTTGTCGCAGTCAGCATCAGCCCTGCGGGTTTAAGCGTGTTCACAGTGAACCCCTTCTTTTTCAATTCGCGCATAGCATTATTCCTATGCGTGGGGGGGTCAAGTGGCCTTCGCACTGGACCTGCCCACGGGTGAAAGATAGGCATATAGACGTGAAAAGGAAGGTATCAGAATCCACCATGTACGGCAAAAGCGTTATAATCACCGGGGCAAGCCGCGGAATCGGGGCGGAAACTGCGCGGATATTTGCCGACGCCGGGGCGTCTGTCGTCCTTATGGCGCGCAACAGCAACGCCATTAACACGCTGGCCGATGCCATAGGGGATCGCGCCTGCGCCGTGACCGGAGACGTGGCCAACTTTGATGACATGGCCGCGGCCGTGCAAACCGCCGTCACCGCCTTCGGCCGGCTGGACGTTCTGATCAACAATGCCGGCGTGATTGCCCCCATCGCACCGCTGGCCACCTCCGACCCCACCGCATGGGGTCAGGCCATCGATATCAATCTCAAGGGCGTCTATCACGGGTTGCGCGCGGCCATGCCCGTGATGCAGACCCAAGGCGGCGGCACCATCCTGACGGTATCATCAGGGGCGGCACACCGCGCTCTGGACGGCTGGAGCCATTATTGCGCCTCCAAGGCCGGGGCGGCCATGCTGACCGCAAGCGCACATCTGGAAGGTGCCGCATATGGCCTGCGCGCCATGGGCCTGTCCCCGGGCACCGTCGCCACCCAGATGCAGCATGATATCAGGGCCAGTGGTATAAACCCTGTCAGCCAACTGGACTGGAGTGACCACATTCCACCCGATTGGCCGGCACGCGCCCTATTGTGGATGTGCTCTGCTCAGGCCGACCCTTGTTTGGGACAGGAACTGTCGCTGCGCGACTTAGAACTTCGTAAAAAGGTAGGTTTGACATGATCACATTGGACAAACAGGACGGCATCTGGACCATCACCATCGACCGCCCCGACAAGGCGAACTCCCTGACCAAGGAAATGCTGACTGACCTTGCGGAAATGGCCGAGGCCGCAACGGCCGCGCCCACACCGCCCCGCGTCCTGATCCTGACGGGCGTCGGGCGCGTCTTTTCTGCCGGGGCGGATCTGGACGCCGCCCGTGCCGGTCTGGCCCAAAGCCCGCTGTGGGAACGGTTGTCCGGCGCATTGGCCGCCCTGCCCTGCCTGACCATTGCCGCCTTGAACGGCACCGTCGCCGGCGGCTCGATTGGCATGGTTCTGGCCTGCGATCTGCGAATCGCGGTGCCCGGCACCAAGATTTTTTATCCGGTGATGAAACTCGGGTTCCTGCCACAACCTTCGGACCCGGCCCGCATGGTCGCCCTGATTGGCCCCGCACGCAGCAAACTGATCCTCATGGCCGGACAAAAGATCGACACCGATACAGCCCATGCGTGGGGCCTGTTCGACACGCTGGCCAATCCCGACAGCCTGATCGACACAGCCCACGCGCTGGCCGCCGACTCCCTCGCCGCCACGGCCGAACACGCCGCAGGCATCAAGGCCTTAATCCCCTGACCCTGCTTTCATCTTTCTAAAAATACCTCATGCACCGCACCTGCATCAGGCGCACCATCGCCAGAATGTATGCCCTGGGGGCGCATTGCTTCGGGCCGGCTCCTTCACCCCAGCCGGCGCGCCTCATCCACCAGAAGGATCGGTATCCCGCTGCGGATCGGAAACGCCAGACCGGCGCGACGGCTGATCAGCTCTTGAGCATCCGCGTCATAGGTCAGCGTGTCCTTGGTCTGGGGGCAAATCAACGCCTCTAACATGCGGCGGTCAAATTCAGGCTCGCTCATTGCATCATATCCTCGTCACCGCCCCGCAGGGCAAATTGGATCAACGTCACCAGAGTCTCACGTCGGGTCGACAGCGATGGCGCCTCCAGCAACGCCTGTTTGTCCTCGGGTTCAAACCCCAGTAACATCGACAGCGAATTTATCAGCAATTCATCATCGGCTTCTTTCAGACTGTCCCAGTCGGTTTCCAGCTCCTGCGCCTCAAAAAACTGCGCCAGACCTTTTAGAAACTCGGTGCGCTCAAAGGCCGGATCGCTTTCCTCGTCGCCCATGTCCTGATCAAACCCCACCCAACTGACGCGGGCGCGGCGATAGGGGGTGAACCCTTCGATTTCCTCGCCCAGACGAAAACGTGACACGCCTGTCAGGGTCAGCATGTAACGCCCATCCTCGGTTTCCGAAAACTGGGTCACGCGCCCCGCGCAGCCAATCGAGAACAGGCCCGGCCCGTCACGACCCGGCACTTTGTTCGGCTGGATCATCCCGATCAAACGCTGCGGCGTTTTCAGCGCATCCTCCAGCATCGCCAGATAGCGCGGCTCAAACAAATGCAGCGGCAGACGGGCACGCGGCAACAACAGCGCCCCCGCCAGAGGAAAGAGTGGTATCACGTCAGGAAGGTCGGCCTGTTTCATCATGCCTTTCCACCTAGCCCGCACCACGGGCTAGGCAAATATCATCGAGCTTAATTTACGACGCCCATGCAATGCCACCGGATCGTTGGGCTTGAGTGCCTCGAAAATAGTGAACAACTGCTGCTTGGCCGCGTCGTCATTCCATTCACGGTCGCGCCGGAAAATTTCCAGCAACTGATCCACCGCTTCGCCGGACTGCCCGTTCGCCTGCAGTGCCAGAGCCAGGTCAAAGCGCGCCTGAAGGTCATCGGGGCTCGCCTCGACGGCGGCGGTCAGGTCGGCCAAGGGGCCTGCGTCAGCAGCCTGACGCGCCAGCGCCAGTTGCGCATGCGCCGCTTCGATCGGGGGGGTGGTGCTGATCTCGGCAGGGGCACCGTTCAGAATTGCTTCGGCCTGATCCAGCTCGTTCAGCGCGATATAGGCACGCGCCATGCCGCCATAGGCAGCGGCGTTGGCGGGATCTTCTTCAAGAATCGCCGCAAAGGTCTGGGCCGCATCCGAGGCCGCGCCTTCATCCAGCATTTCTTCGGCAGCGGCAATGGCGTCATCCAGCCCGCCCGAAGCGTCCCCACCCGCGGCCTTGACGACCCGCGCCACGAATGCGTCGATTTCCGACGGTGGCACAGCGCCCTGAAACCCGTCAATCGGCTGACCCTTCCAAAAGGCATAGACGGTGGGGATGGATTGTACCTGCAACTGGCCCGCGATGTTTTGTGCCTCGTCGACATTCACCTTGGCCATGCGCACAGCGCCTTTGGCCTTTGTGACTGCGGCCTCCAGTTGCGGGCCCAGTGTCTTGCAGGGGCCACACCAAGGGGCCCAGAAATCCACGATCACCGGCACAGTCTGAGACAGTTCGACCACGTCGGCCATAAATCCGGCCTCGGAGACGTCTTTGATCAGATCCGCCGCTACCGGTCCGCCGCCCAGTTCAATCATGTTCTTCGCCTTTTTTCGTTGCATTCATCAAGTGCCATTTACATGGCGCAGCCCCGACGCGGTTGCAAGGGGGCCGCCATTACCGATCCTGACCTTACAGATCGAAAGACGCAAACACAGGTGCGTGGTCACTGGGTTTTTCCCAGCCGCGCGCGGGACGCAAAACGCGGCTGGAATGCCCCGCCGACGCGATATCACTGGTCGCCCAAACATGGTCCAGACGGCGCCCCTTGTCAGCCGCGTCCCAATCCTTGGCCCGATACGACCACCAGCTATATAGCAATCCTTCGGGGATATCGGCGCGCGTCACATCCTGCCACTTGCCCGCTTCCATCACCTGATGGAAATGGTCCACCTCGATCGGGGTGTGGCTGACAATTTTCAGCAATTGCTTGTGATTCCACACATCATCCTCGCGCGGAGCGATGTTCAGATCACCGACAAGGATCGACCGCGCGGGGGCCTCATCGCGGAACCAGTCGCGCATCTCGGTCAGGTAATCCAGCTTTTGGCCGAATTTCTCATTCACCTCGCGGTCAGGAACATCGCCGCCCGCGGGCACATAAAAGTTGTGAATCGTCACGCCGTTTTCCAGCCGTGCCGCGACGTGACGCGCATGGCCAAGCCCGGCAAAATCCTTGTCGCCCACATCCTCAATCGGCAAACGCGACAGGATCGCAACCCCGTTATAGCCCTTTTGCCCGCGCGCAACCATGTGGGTATAGCCAAGTGCTGCGAAATCCTCGACCGGGATTTTGTCAATCGGGCTTTTGCATTCCTGCAGGCACAGCACATCCGGCGCCTCCTCGGACAGCAGTTTACACACGATAGGGGCGCGCAACCGAACCGAGTTGATGTTCCAGGTGGCAAGGGAAAATGTCATGGTGGTTCTCCGGCGTCAGGGGCAGACCTTGGACCTATCAGAGCCGCCGGGCGTGGGCCAGAGTGATCTGCGCAATGCGCTGCACCCGACACTTCCCGATCAATCCGCAGCTAGCCCCCCACAGACCAGTGGCAGTGCTTACCGCTTGGCGACAGCAGCGGCGATCCCGTCACGGGCCTGCGCAAAAGACAGCAGGCGTTTTGATTGTTCATCCCAGAGATGCAGGCGCGCATTCACCAGACTTTCACGGATCGTCATGCGGTTTGTGATCGCCAGTTCAAGATGGTCGCGTAACACTTCGGGCAGTCGATAAAACGGAATCCGGCTGTGGACGTGATGCACATGGTGAATGCCAATATTCGCGCTTAACCATTGCAGCCACGCAGGCAAAACATAATGCGAACTGCCCTTCAGCGCGGCATCATGCAATTGCCAATCCTCGTCTTCGACCCAATGTGTCGTCTCGAACTGGTGCTGAACGTAAAACAGCCACATACCTGCGGTTGCCGCCAGAAGGGTAGAGGGCAGGAAAATCAGCAGAATGGGCATTAACCCACCGAAATGCAGCATCAGCCCCAATGCGATCAAAATCGCGGCATTGGTGCCCATCGCACTGACCCAATACCGGGCCTTGCCCATCAATCCCAATGGCAGGCGGTTTTGCACAAAGAACAGATACCCCGGCCCGACTCCGAACAACACGACCGGATTACGATAGAGGCGATACATCAAACGGTTCAGCGGCGTCAGGGCACTGTATTCGGACACGGTCAGCGTATGAATATCGCCGATCCCGCGCCGCTCAAGATTGCCCGATGAACTGTGATGGATCGAATGGGTACGCCGCCACACATCATAGGGCGTCAGGGTCAGCACACCCAATACCCGTCCCAGCCAGTCACTGACGGTACGGTTGTGAAAGAATGCGCCGTGGCCGCAATCATGCTGAATGCAGAACAGGCGCAGCAAGAATGCCGAATTACAGATAGAAATCAGCAAGGTAAGCCAATAGCTGTACGACAACGACCACCACGCCAGCGCCCATAGAATCAGGAATGGACCAACAGTGACTGCCAATTCAAACGAACTGCGCGCCACGTTGGGTTCGCGATACTTGGATAGGATCATGACCCAGTCTTTGGCAGCTCTGGTTTCCGGGTGGCGCAGAGGGGCGTCGCAATTTTGGGGCATGTGCCTGCTTTTATAAAGGGATGTCTGCTTGGACGAGTTCAGCAGCCTTGTGACGCGTGCCTAAGCGCAATTGGTTGGGAAATCAATCCGCGCTTTTGATGATCACCTGTCGACAGGCGCAAATGTGGGTTCCCTTCCGGTCGGCGCGCGCGTGTCCAGGACACAAGATACGGCGCACACCCTGATGATCCTTCATACGGTAGGGGCCGGATCGCGCCCTTCAAACGCCCCCTAGCGCGAGTGAGGCACGTTTGATCAACTCACCAATCGCGGCGACGCGCGCAAATTCTGCTCGGCCCTGCATCGAAACGAGCCACAGATCGTGACGCCGCGGGATGGGCAATTGCACTATCTTCAAATCCTGCTTTGCGGCAAACGCATCCACCCCCGATTGCGGCAAAATTGTATATCCAAGCCCCTGTGCCACGGGAATCGGAATCTGCCCGATCTGGTTGATGAAGGTACGTATTTTCAGGCGATCCGCACCTCGGTACTCCTCGGCAAAATTTGGCGTAAACAGATCATCCGCATAGGCATACCCGTCAGGATGCGCAACAAATCCAAGCGCATTCAGCGCCTTTAGATCAACGTTGTGTTCGTCAAATGCCGCCGGGGCGACCAAACACAGTTCTTCACTTCCGATCCGGGTTGCCTCCAGCCTAGGGTGATCCACATGTTCAGCCACCACGCCCAGATCAATATCGCCGCTCAAAACACCTTTTACGATGCTCGAGTGCGGCATGGCCGTAACACGAATAACCAGATCAGGGGCGCTGTGCATACGGTCAAGAAGATGCGGATAGACCCACATCGCAAAACTGCCCGAGCACGCGATATTGATTTCGCCCTTGTCTGGATCATCGACTTGGATGCGCGCCTCAAGATCGCGCTCTTGCTCGCGCCGCGCGAGACCGACGGCCAAAACGGCCTCGCCAGCGGCGGTAAGATCAAAGGATTTTCCGACCTGCGTGATCAATGGTTTTCCAACCTGCGCCTCCAGCTTGCGCAAATGCTGCGACACGCCAGGTTGCGTCATCGCCAACTGCTCTGCCGTTCGCGTGAAATGGCCAATGTCACACAGCGTGGTGAAGGTTTCCAACCACGTAGCATTCAACATATCTACTCCAAAAAATTATCAAAATCATGATATATGATAATTTTTAATGCTGATAATGTCCATCTATATCCCCTTTCAACAGACTTGAAAGGAAAGACTATGACACCGACACCACGCACATTTTCGCATATCGGCCTGTCCGTTCCGGACCTAGAGGCGGCAATCCGGTTTTACGGTGACGTTCTTGGGTTTTACGTCATCTTGGAACCCACAGAGATTGTAGAAGACGACAGCGACATTGGCCAAATGTGTTCCGACGTTTTTGGCAAAGGTTGGGGCAAATTTCGTATCGCCCACCTTGCGACGGCAGATCGCATCGGGTTCGAACTCTTCGAGTTCGAGGGCCACGTGGCCCCCAAGGACAACCTAAAGTTCAGACAGCATGGAACATTTCATTTTGCGATACAGGATCCGAACCTTGAGGACCTGCTGGAAAAAATCGTGGCAGCGGGTGGAAAACAACGGATGCCGGTCCGTGAATACTTCCCCAACGACAAACCCTATCGCATGGTCTATGTCGAAGACCCCTTCGGGATTGTGTTTGAGCTATATAGCCACAGCTATGAGCTGACATATTCCAACGGCGCATATTCATAAGGCCTCTGGCGATCGCGACGCGGTGAACCCATCGGAAACACAGAGCCAAAGACGTTGACCTGAATGGCACCAGCCCACATGATACCGGCCCACATGACGGGGCACTAACCGCATGAATGGCCCTGCCAATAGCATGGCGGGGCCATTCAAATACAGGTTGTTCTTTGCCCTTAGGGCAGCAAACGGTATCCGCCGCTTTCCGTGACCAGCAGCCGGGCGTTTGAGGGATCGGGTTCGATTTTTTGACGCAAACGATAGATATGGGTCTCTAGCGTGTGGGTAGTGACGCCTGCGTTATAGCCCCAGACCTCATGCAGCAGCACATCACGGGCAACAACACCATCGGTGGCGCGATAGAGGAACTTCAGGATATTCGCCTCTTTCTCGGTCAGGCGAATTTTGCGATCGTCCTCGTCAACCAGCATCTTTGCGGCGGGTTTGAACGTGTATGGCCCCAATTGGAACACCGCGTCTTCAGATTGCTCGTGCTGACGCAATTGCGCACGGATACGGGCCAGAAGAACAGGAAACTTGAACGGTTTGGTCACATAGTCATTTGCGCCTGCGTCCAGCCCCAGAATGGTATCCGCGTCACCGTCATGACCCGTCAGCATCAGGATGGGAGACTTTACGCCTTGCTTGCGCATCAAGCGGCACAGCTCGCGCCCGTCTGTGTCGGGCAGGCCGACATCCAAAATCACCAGATCATACAGCGCGTCCTTGACGTGCGTCATGGCCTCGGCGCCGTTCCCGGCCTCAAAGACATCGAAATCTTCGGTCATGATCAACTGCTCGGACAGGGCCTCGCGCAGGTCCTCATCATCGTCGACCAGCAGAATTTTCTTCATTTGTCCCATTTGTACATCCTTGCCTTAGGTGCCCTACACATGCGCTTCGGGGACTGCGGGGGCAAGCTCTGCGACAGGAGATCACGCCCAAGTGTCAATCGGCAAGGTTTTGTTTCAACTCTCTGGTCAAACCCTCTAAACCCGACCCAACAAAGTTTCGGAGATCTTGGGATGAGCCTGCTACCCACCATCACTGACCTTCTGGCCCGCGCCCACGCCGACCTGCGTATGGGCCTGCCAGTGGCGTTGATTGGAGCAAATCGGTCTGCCGGGGTGTTGATCACCTCGGCAGAAACCCTGAGCGCGGCACGGTTGTCCACGCTGCGCAGCATCAAAGGCGACCTAAGCCTGACAGTGACCGCACGACGTGCAGAAACCCTGAAGGCGCGAGTTTATGACGGCGATCTGGCACGTATCACCTTGCCTGCAACGGCCGATCTGGCATGGGTGCACGCCACCGCCGCCCCCGAAGGCGATCTGATGTCGCCCATGAAGGGGCCCTTTTCTACCCAGCGCGGAGGGTCGACCGACCTGCACCGCCTTGCCCTGACCTTGTGCAAATCCGCACGATTGCTGCCTTCGGCACTGGTACTTGAGCAGTGTGATGCCAGCGCCCTTGCCAAAGACAACATGCTGACAGCATTGCCTGCCGAGGCCGCAGCCGCCGCGATGGCGGCATCCAGCCCGCTGCACCCGGTTGTATCCGCGCGCCTTCCCCTGACCGTATCACAAGCCGGACGGCTGCATGTGTTTCGCCCCGAGGATGGCGGCGAAGAGCATTACGCGATGGAAATCGGCCGCCCGGACCGCAATGCACCCGTTCTGGCGCGATTGCATTCCGCCTGTTTCACCGGAGATGTTCTGGGCAGTCTCAAATGTGATTGCGGACCGCAATTGCAGGCCGCCCTTGCCCAGATGGGGTCAGAAGGCGCGGGCATCTTGCTCTATTTGAACCAAGAGGGGCGTGGAATCGGGCTGGCCAACAAGATGCGGGCCTATTCGCTTCAGGATCAGGGGTTTGACACCGTAGAGGCAAACCACCGTCTGGGTTTTGAAGATGATGAAAGGGATTTTCGCATTGGTGCCGACATCCTTGGCCGGTTGGGGTTTTCCTCGGTGCGCCTGCTGACCAATAATCCGGCCAAGATCGACATGATGACCCGCTGCGGCATCGACGTTGCCGAACGCGTGCCCCTGAAAGTAGGCCAAACAGAGCAAAACCGCGCCTATCTGGCAACCAAGGCGGCAAAGTCGGGCCATATGCTGTAACCGACAGGTCGGTGCAGTTGGGTATTTTCACCAAGAAAAGTCAGTAAGGGCGGCGCAATTCAGGGGCTGTTGGCGTGTTCAGCCATGTTGCGCCGCCATTTGGCACAGCAGTTCGAACATGATCGAAATCCCCAGAAACGCGGTACCGCCGGAGGCATCAAAGGGGGGCGAAACCTCGACCAGATCAGCGCCAACAATGTTGACGCCGTCCAGCATGCGCACCACCTGAAGCGCCTGATAGCTGTTCGGCCCGCCTGTTTCGGGCGTGCCCGTGCCCGGGGCAAAGGCGGGATCGACGAAATCAATATCATAGGTGATATAGGTATTATCCGAGCCGACGATATCGCGCACCTCGGCCATGACATCGGCAGGGCCGCGTTGATGGAACTCTTCGATCAGGATCAGGCGGATGCCGTTGGCGGCGGCAAAATCGCGGTCGTCCTCGTCATACATTGTGCCGCGAATACCCACCTGAACGAAGCGCTTGGGATCAACCAGGCCCTCTTCGACCGCGCGCCGAAACGGGGTGCCGTGGGTAAATTTTGTACCGCCGAAATAGCTGTCATTCAGGTCTGTGTGGCTGTCGAATTGCACCATACCAACCGGCCCATTCCGGGCCACCGCGCGCAAGATTGGCAGCGTGCTAAGATGATCGCCGCCCGCTGTTAGCGGTAGAATACCCGCATCCAACACCCGCGCGTAAAACGCAGTGATCCGTTCCATGCTGTCGATGATATCTGCCGGGTTTGGCGGCACATCGCCCAAATCGGCACAACGCAGGGCCTCGAACGGGCGGATGCCGCTGGTGGCATGTTGAGCGCGCATCATCGAGGACATGTCGCGCAACTGGCGAGGCCCATGGCGCGGGCCGGGACGATTCGTCGTTCCGCTGTCCCAAGGCACCCCGATCAGACCCAATTGCACGTCGCCGAAACGCGCATGTCCCGGCGGAATATGCGGCAGGCGCATAAAGGTTGGCACCCCGGCAAAGCGCGGCAATTGCGAGCCTGACGGCGGTTGAAAAAACGGATCTTTCATGCATTCGGTCCTGACAGTTGGGGCAAGCGTTTGCGCGACGTGACCGGGTCACCCGCGGCCGAAATACGCGCGATTGCGGGTCCGAGTGGCTCTATGCTGACAGCCATAGCATGGGCGTTGGCGTGCAAGATGGTCTCGGCATCCAGCACCCAAGCGACATGGCCGCGCCAGAAAATCAGATCACCGCGTTGCAACGGGGCGTCTATCGCCAAGCGGTCGCCCAGCAAGGCCTCTTGCAGATCACTGTCACCCGGGCACGCGATGCCACAGGCGCGGCACCCCGCCTGAACCAGCCCCGAGCAATCGATCCCGTAGGCCGAATTACCACCCCACAGATAGGGCGTGCCAAGAAATAACGCAGCGACCGTAACAGGATCAGTCGCGCATTCGTCCAGAGGCGCGAGATGCTGCATCGGTACGTAGCCGAAAGGCGTTTCAGCCCAGTTTCCGACGCGCGACAGAACGCTCAGCCGCGCCCCATGGCTCAGCGCCAGACGTTCGGGAGTTTTCAGATCGGGCGCTGGATAAATATGCGAGGCCCGTGCGTTAACCCAATGGGTCGGTGCGCATGCAACCTGTAACACCTCCTCGGGAAGATAGCCAACATAGCCGTCCTCGGCCTGAACGAAACTCCACCCCTCATGGGTGTCAAAACAGGTGACAGGCGCGCCCATCAGCAACTGGCGCTCGCGCTTGCCGCCCGGCGCGCTCCTAAGGTCGGCCACAGGCACGGACAGCAGACGCGCCGCGCCGCGGGTGTAGCGCGGCGCGGCAACCTCCCCGCGCAAGGCAACGGCCGCCACGCGGTCGTTGGCCGGGGTCAGGCGCGGGTCGCTTGTCACAAGGCGTCCGGCAGAACGGCCAGCAGCGCGCGCGCGCCCATACCAACGCCACCCTTAGGGCGGGCGGGTGCGGCGTTCGGGTTCCAGCCGTAGATGTCAAAATGCGCATAGCGCGTATCCCCCGCGAACCGACGCAGGAACAATGCAGCGGTGATTGATCCCGCGAAACCGCCCTTGGGCGCGTTGTCCAGATCTGCGATTCCCGGCTCGATCATCACCTCATAAGGGGTATAAAACGGCAACCGCCAGACAGGATCCGCCACCAAAGCACCGCTGCTCTCGATCGCCTGTGCCAGGGCACTGTCATCCGTGTAGAAGGGCGCCAGATCCGGCCCGACGGCCACGCGCGCCGCGCCGGTCAAGGTGGCCATCGACACCATCATGTCGGGCGTATCCTCGGCCCCCAAGGCCAGCGCATCGGCCAACACCAAACGCCCTTCGGCATCGGTATTGTTGATCTCAATCGTCAGACCATTGCGCGCCGTCAGAATATCGCCGGGGCGCATTGCCGTCGCGCTGACCGAATTTTCAACCGCCGGGATCAGCACACGCAACTGCAACGCCAGACCCAACCCCATGATCATATGCGCAAGGCCCAGCACCGTGGCTGCGCCGCCCATGTCCTTTTTCATCAACCCCATCGAGGCGCCCGGCTTGAGGTTCAGCCCGCCGGTATCAAAACACACCCCCTTGCCAACCAGCGTCAAGGTGGGCCCTTCAGCCCCCCATGCCATGTCAATCAGGCGCGGGGCCTGCGCTGCGGCCCGCCCTACCGCATGTATTATTGGCAAATTCTGCGTCAGCAGGGCCTCGCCCGTGATTACCTTGATAGACGCCCCGTGCAGAGCAGCCAGATCGGCGCAGGCAGCTTCTAACGCATCAGGCCCCATGTCATTGGCCGGTGTATTGATCAAATCGCGGGTCAGACATTCCCCCGCCGCAATCACCTCCAACCGATTGGCATCCACGCCTGCGGGCGCAATAAGCCGCGCCTTGCTTCCGGACTGGGCCCGATAGCGGTCAAACGTATAAGCCGCCAGCAACCATCCCAGCGCCTCCTCTTCGGCAGCAGCCGCGTCCAACCCTAACAAATGATAGACGCCTGCGGGCAGGCTGCTGGCCACTGCAGCCAAATGGAAGCGCCCGCGCGCGCGGGCCTCTTTCGTTCCATATCCGGCCAAGACCATCAATGCCGCGCCGTCATCCCCGGGGACGACCAAGACACTGCCCAATGCGGCGTTAAACCCGTTCGCGTCAACCCACGTCCGCGTCACCTGTGACTGACCCTCCAGCCACTCCCCCAGAGCCGCGCCTTCGATCACGTGAACAGGCACAGATTCTGCACTCGCTTGGGCAAAACGGGGTGTTTTGGGGCTATGGGTCATGGGCGATGTACCTAGGGTTATGAACAATCACGCACAGCCTACCCGCATGCGCGCCACCCGCAAGCCATCAATTGCCAAAAGAGTTTCGGCTTAGATAGACAGGTCCTGAATATCCCATATCTCGCTCAGTGAACGCTCGCCTATACGCAGCAGGCGCGACATGGTCGCCGCCAGTGCCACTGCGTCACCCTTACCTGCGCAGACGGCCACATCGGCGGCGACGCGGGCCAGCATCTGCATCCCGATCTGCTCTGCAATCGCCACAAGGCCGCGGGCGGTTTTCTGCACGTCAGCATCTCCCCCCTCGCGGTGACATTTTTCGGTATGCGACAGCCGCACCGCCAGTTCCTCCAGCGCTCGGCAGACCACGTTTTCGGCCCCCCTTTCGCCCAGCTGCACATACAGCTCTTCCAATCGGTCCGAATTGAGCCCGACCACCTCATCTTGTTTCAACAAAGTCACCTGCTCCACGGTCTCACCCCAAAAGCATCAAGTTCCCGTTTGCACGCCCCCAGCGCACCCCGGCAGATGTCTTTTGATCTGCGAACCCTTCCAAAAGGTTTCGCCACGTCCTATTTCTCTCTCGAATTCTCAGACAATACAGTCTATCCCACGTGTCACTTGAATCTGAAAAATGAGGGACGTCATGCAGCATGTCTCGGCCCTGCCGACTTACTTGACCCAGCGCTATCTTGGCTGGAAGGCAACCGCGTTTTCCGAAAACAAAAGCTGGTACCGCCACTTGGCAAACGAGGGCCAGCACCCGCGCGCCATGATGATCTCATGCTGTGACAGTCGCGTGCATGTCACCTCGATCTTCGGGGCAGACCAAGGCGAGTTTTTCATTCACCGCAATATCGCCAATCTGGTCCCCCCGTTCGAGGGTGACGGCGGCCAGCATGGCACGTCCGCAGCGCTCGAATACGCCGTGCGCAACCTGCGCGTCGCGCATGTGATCGTGATGGGGCATTCCAGTTGCGGAGGCGTCAGCGGCTGTGCGGCGATGTGTGCAGGCGAAGCCCCCGAACTTGAAGAAAAAGGCAGTTTCGTCGGCCGCTGGATGGACATCCTGCGCCCCGGCGTCGAGCGCGTCGCACATATCGAAGACGAGGCTGAACGCACCCGCGCTCTGGAACAGGAATCCGTGCTGATTTCGCTCAACAACCTGATGACCTTCCCCTTTGTGGCGCAACGGGTCGAGGCAGGCGATCTGACATTGCACGGGCTCTGGCTCGATATTGCCGAAGGCGTGGTCGAACAATTCACCCCTGCCAAGAACAAGTTCGAGCCTTTGTAAGGCGTCCCATAAAGCCCCTGATCGCATCTTCTGGCTAAAAATATCCCGGGGGAGACGGTGAAAACGCCCCGCGTTTTCACCGTCGGGGGCAGCGCCCCCATCGGTCAGCCCCTAAAGCCGACCGTCAGGCGATTGCCGGAAAACCTGGCCTATCGCAGCACCTTATCCTCGGGCCATTGCAGTGCGCGATCGACAGTAATCAGCTGACTGTCACCGGGGGCCAGATCCACACTCCAGCTCAAAACGCCACGTTGATCATCAACATCGATTTCAGTCGGGCTTGGATCAGCTTTCCACGTAATCTTCAGATCTTCCTGCTCCGAATACGGGACACGGTCCAGCACGCGCAGGGGCCATGTCTGGGCGGTCAGGTTCTTGGCCTCAATCCGTACGCGTTCGCTCAGATCACTGGACTTGCTGATCAAGCCGCTGCCGCCTTCTTCACGTTCCAGAACCAAACGCGTCAGGGTAAGCCCCTCAATCGGCCCAAACGGGAGTTCCGCCTCCCCCCCCGCAGGCATCAGATCAGTTTGCATCTGACCAATCAACGTCCCGTCCAGATACAGGCTGCTGTGTCCGGGCAGGATCAATTCCCCGGTGTCATTGGTGAATTTGGCGACCAGATAGGCCGTTTCATCAAACAACGGCACGGCGCGGGCCTCGAGCGTGGCAGAGGTCTCCAGATCGCCCAGCGCGATGCGCAACGCATCCGCGCCTGTCGTCACATTTACCGTTCCGGGATAACGATAGGTCACCGACAAGCCGTCAAAAGCGGCAGTGGCCATAGTGACCACCTCGTCGGCCATGATCGGTTCTGCCATCGGCGCGGCGAGCAAGGCGCCTTGGTCATAAGCCGCGCCAACCGCCTCTTTGCGCATCAGTTTGGCCGGGTCTTCGATACGGCGCAACAATGGGCCGATCTCGCTGGGTGCGGACCGCCCGCTGGGACGCACGGTGGACAGGGTCAGCGACACATCTTTCCAACTTTCGCCTGTGAATTGGTGAATCATCGCACCGCGCGTCATGCTGACCGCGGAGTTTGCGCGATCCAGCTTCACGTCATAAACCGGGCTCCAACCCGCCTCATGCGCCTGATAGCTGATGTCGAGTTGCCCTTCTGTGGCCCCATCAGCGGTAATTGATACTGCAAGCATGGCGCGCTCGGGCGTGTCCTGCACCAGAGCATCGCGCGCCTGACGTGCCTGTTCCAGCGCCTCTATTGTGTCTTTCAATGCGCGCTCGGCCTCTTCGGCTGTCTGCATCGCGTCATGCGCAGCCTGTCGGGCGGCAAGGGTCTGCTCCCCGATCATCTGGGTCAAGTCTCGTAGGGCCGCGACATCCATTTGCGCCGCGCCGTCCCCTTTGCCCAACTGACCCAGAAACCTCACCTGCGCCTCGGCGGCATCCTGCGCAAGGCGCATCCGGGCAATCTTGGCCCGCTCCCCTTGCAAGGCTTGCTCCAACCGTTCCACGCGTTCGACGGCTGCCTCATAGGCCACCGATTCTGCCGCATCTCTGGGAGGAACGAAATCGCGCCGCGCGGTGACACCACCCAATGTCGCGCCGGTCACAGCCACCCGTACCGAATTGAGGTCAGTTCTGGCAGGCAGATCGATCAGGATCAAATCATGTTGACCCGCTGGGGCACTGAACGGGACCTGCCGGTGTATCGTCGCGCCTTGCGGATACAGCGTCACGTCTGTGACATGACTGGTCAGGGGGATGTCGCCTGCCCACAAAGTGACAGGAAACACGGCAAGAATGAGGGGTAAAACACGCATGGGGGATCCTCCTAAAGGTACAAATCACCCTTCGCCGCAGGGGCGCGGAATGCAAGCGTTCGGGTGCAGACTGCGCGGAAATTCGCTAGGGTATTTTCCCTGCAACCCGCCCTATACCTCTGGGCCAATGCCACACCTCACGCCTAAACTTGACATTGCCCAACGCTTCCGAACGTCCTAGCCTGCGCCAATACTGGGGGAGCTGATCATATGGCCACTAACCCGAATCACACGCTTCACACACCGCTATGCGATCTGCTGGGATGCGATGTTCCAATCCTGCTTGCCGGGATGGGCGGTGTTGCCCGATGGGAGCTGGCGGCGGCAATCGCAAATGCGGGCGGTTATCCGGCTTTGGGCATGGTGCGCGAAGCCCCTGCCCTGATAGCCCAGCAGGTGACGGCGCTCAGGGCCGCGACGGACCGCCCCTTTGCGGTCAACCTGATCCCGGCGGCAACCGATCCCGCCTTGCTGGATGCGCAGATTCGCCAGTGTCTGGACTTGGGCGTCACCGCGTTTTCGTTCTTTTGGGATGTGCTGCCCGAGGTGGTCGCGCGGGTCAAAAACCACGGCGCGCTGGTCTTGCATCAGGTTGGCACACCCCAACAGGCGCAACTGGCCGAGGACGCCGGCGCGGACGTGATCATCGCGCAGGGAATCGAGGCGGGTGGCCATGTTCACGGCCGCATCGGCTCATACCCGCTAGCCGAAACGATACTGCAACAAACATCCCTGCCTGTCGTCATCGCCGGTGGTGTATCGTCGGGCAAGGGGCTGGCGGCGGCGCTGACCTTGGGGGCCGAAGGCGTGCAATGTGGCACGGCGTTTTTGGCAACGGACGAATCTTTTGCCCATGCCTATCACAAGCAACGCGTTGTACAGGCCGACGGGGCGGATACGGTTTTGACCGATGTGTTTGTGCTGAACTGGCCCAAGGGCGCGGCGGTGCGGGTGCTGGCCAATAGCATCACCCACGAACTAAACGGCGCGTTGATGGGGCATGATCCCGACACACTACCGCGCGACGTGATCGCGTGGGACGACGATCAGCCGCGCTATCGGTTCAGCACCGATTCCCCCCTGCGCTGCACCACTGGCGATCTTGAGGCGATGCCCAGTTTCGCAGGCCAAGGCGCAGGGCTGATCCGTGACATCACCCCGGCAGGCCAACGGATGCAACAGATGGTGAGCGAGGCACTGACCTGCCTGAACGCAACCCCGCCACAGGACCATCAGACATGAGCAACACCGCCACACCAACGAACGGATACGCGTCCTCCCCCTGCTCGGCCCATCTGGACCCGTCCGGCGTTGATCCTGCACAGGCCCGCGATGTTGCCCGCTGGCGCAAGGCGACGCGGATTGACCTACTGGAGAGACGCAAATCTCGCAGCGTCGAGGATCACAGTGCCGTGTCCCAACGCATATCCGACAGGCTGGAACGCGCACTACATGACAGGTTCGACGGCGCACGCGGCTTGGTTATGTCCCTTTACTGGCCGATCAAGGGCGAACCAAATTTGCGCCCCTTGATGCATGCTTTGCACGATGCGGGGGTCACGATCGCGCTGCCCTTGGTGGAAACCAAGGCGGCGCCGCTGGTCTTTCGCCACTGGACCCCTGACACCAAAATGGTGCGCGGCGATTGGAACATTCCCGTCCCCCCGGCGGATGCGCCGGTTTTAACACCCCAAATCGCGCTGGCACCGCTGGTGGGCTGGGATGGCGAAGCCTATCGGCTGGGCTATGGCGGGGGATATTTTGACCGTACACTGGCCGCACTCATCCCGCGTCCCTTCAAGATCGGTATTGGCTATGCCTCGGCCCGGCTGACCACGATCTTTCCACAGCCCCATGACATTCCTATGGACATGATCCTGACCGAGGACGGGGCAATATCCGGCACTTAGCCGCGCGAGCATAATACGCCAGAACCCGCATCGCATTCCGCTATTTGGCAAAACGTAGCAAGGCCGCGCCCAGTAATGTCGTGAGGGTCGAGAACAGCTTGACCAGATCCAAACGCTCTTTGAGGAAAAAGACCCCGATCAGCAAGGCAAACACAATGCTGGTTTCCCGCAGCGCGGTGACCAATGCAATCGGGGCCTGCGTAAAGGCCCATGTTACAATAGCATATGCCACAAACGATGCCCCACCGCCCAAGACAAAAACGCGGCGTCCCCGCGTTGCAACAGCGCGCAGCGTGCCGGGGGATTTCACCACCAGATAAGCGCTCATAAGCGCCCCGTTGCCGATAGCCAGCCAACCATAAAATCCAAGCGACGTGCCAGCCACGCGCGCCCCCAACCCGTCCACCAAAGAGTAAGAAGCAATAAACAGCCCCGTCGTCAGGGCCAGCAGGGCAGCATGCCCATTACGTTGACCATCTGCACGACGCACCAAGGCAAGGCTGATGATGCCGCAACCAATCACAACGACTGCCAGCATCTCTAATGGGTCCAGATGAACCCCTAAAACAACCACCGAAAACACCGCCACGATCAGCGGCGCAGCCCCACGCGCAATAGGATAGACCTGTGTCAAATCCCCGATCTGGTAGGATTTGAGCAAGAACAACTGATACCCGAAATGCAACAAAACACCCGCCGCCAGATAGGGCAGGCTTTCAACCGCGGGCAAAGGCACCATTAGCACCACAAGAACCGCGACGGGCACATGACCCAGAACAACGGCACCCATGCTCATCGTTTTGTCTGCCCCGCCTTTGACCAAGGCATTCCATGCCGCATGCAATAATGCAGCACCTAGGACGGCAACGAAAACCAATGCACTCACTTTGACACCCTGACGTTTGTGCTGTGATGAATATCCACGCCATTCCTACCCATTAACACCCAGCAAAGACAGGTGTTTTCCGCCCGTCAAAGGCACGACCCATTCACCGGCCCGCGTCCATGGTAAACTGAATGATGCTCTGTATCCGCGTTTCACCCGCGTCCATGACCGACGCAAGTCCCCCGCGACATACAGGACGTTGACCTGAAACGACCCGATCAAGGCAAGCAGCCACAAAAATGGCGCGGCGCATGCGTTGTCAGTCCGCGCTATCTTCGGCCTCGAACACCTCTAGCGCGGCGTTCAAACCGTTGATCGCGGCCGGAAACCCGCCGTACAACGCCATTTGCCAGATGGTCTCGGCAATCTCCTGTTGTGTCAGCCCGGCCTTTAATCCACCTGCGATGTTCACTTTTAGCTGCGGTCGCGTTTGCGCGCCCAATGCGGTCAAGGCGGCGATGGTCGCCAGATATCTGTCACGCAAGGGCAGCCCCGGGCGCGCATATTGTCGGCCATAGGCAAAATCGACCACCCCTTCCGCCATGCCGGGCAACAAATGGCCATAGCGCGCGTTTAACGCATCCTCCATTCCGGGGTTCAATTGCTCGGACAGCTCTCTGCCCCGCTCGGTTGTGGTCTGTGTCATGTTCTGCTCTTTTCAGGGAGTGGTTTGCGCCTCAGGTGCCCGTCATTTTCTGGTCAGCCCCATCGCGGAACCGATCCACAAGAAAGTCGATGAAAACGCGGATCTTGGGGGCAAGATTGCGCTTGTCGGCAAACATCACGGCGATATCCGTACTGGGAGGGGCATATTCCGGAAGGACGTGAACCAATTCGCCCGACTTGAATTTCTGGTCCGTCATGTAACAAGGCAGGCGCGCAATTCCAATTCCGGCAAGCGCCGCGCGGTATACCACATCGGTGCTGTTCCCCTCAAAACTGCCTTGTGCCTCAAAGGGTTGGCCATTGGTCAGCTTCACCTCGCTCCATGTGTTGCGGGTTCTGTTTCCTGCGATTCTTAGGCAGTTGTGCTGTTTCAATGCGTCAAAGCTTTTGGGCACGCCCCGGCGCTCTAAGTACGCCGGAGAGGCACATAGAACCCGCCCACTGCGCATGATGCGCCGCGTCATAATATCGGGGCTGATCCGTTGCTCGGCAAAGCGGATGATCGCGTCAAACCCTTCGCCTTGAAGATCGACATCCCGGTCTGTCAGATCCAGCGACACCTGCACTTCGGGGTTTTCTTCCAGAAACGTCGGCAAGGCCGGTATCAACTGAGATTTCCCGAACGCCACGCTGGATGCCACCCGAAGCGTGCCGCGCGGCGTGCCGTCCAAATGCAGGATCATCGCCTCGGCCTCGTGGAATTTTTCGGCCATCGCTTTACATTTCTCAAAGAATTCCTGCCCCTCTTGCGTGGGCGATATCCCTGTGCGTGTGCGATTGAGCAGGCGGTATTGCACCTGATTTTCCAACAATGCGATCTGCTTGCTGACAGCCGAAGGCGTTTGCCCCATCGCCCTTGCCGCCGCAGAGAAGCTCCCCTGCTCAACGACTTTCGCAAAAATCAACATCTGCGAGGACATGTCCATCCGACAAAACCTTCCTATTCCATTTCGGCACATGCCCTGTGCCATTCGTACCAGTTGCGAGCGCTATCATAGTTTCGTATCTCTGCAGTGCAGCATGAATACTGCACCGCAGCAAGAAGTAGGAAGTAATAATGGATACGACCCGTTCAATAGGTAGCTTTGATAACATTCTTGACGCTGCGCGCACATTTTTTCAGCACAAGCGCACCGCATTGCGCAAGGCAGCTGCCCAAAGGGCAACGTTCCGCAAAGTCTACGCCGAACTGTCGTCACTGACCCAGAAAGATCTCAAGGACTTGGGGATTTCCCGTAGCAGCATCAAGAGAATAGCACTGGAGACAGCATATGACCTTTAATTCGCACACAGCCACGCCCACCACTCACAAGGCGATCAACGGCTCGGCCTGGATCTCCCAACTGGCTTCAACGCTGACAGGTTTCGCCGTTTCAGCCAAAACAACCGCCGGGGCAACGTTGCGCGCTGTCCAAACTGGCCGGATGATTTCCATGCTGTCGACCCTGAGCGATCGCCAGCTTGCCGAGATCGGCATCACCCGGTCGGAAATTCCGCAATACTCGGCCGACATGATCAAAGGCGCTCCGAGAAAAGCCCAGAAAGGCTAATTGAATTCCTGTCCGGCGGCGCAAATTCCGCCACGGACGGACCAGAAAGTGTTGGGCCTCGCTCCTCCCAGAGTCGTCCAACGCGAGCGGTGACGGTCGTTGAAAACAAAACGCCCTCGCAAACTGTTTCGGGCCTCGCTCCTCCCAGAGTTGCCCCGAGACATGCGGTGACAGACGTTGAATATGTCCCGTCAACGCACAGAGTGTTGGATCTCGCTCCTCCCAGAGTCATCCAATGCTCGAAATGGCACTCGGTCACCACCGGGCACCTCCTCAAAAGGCCAGCATTTTCACCTCCTCCCGAGAATGCTGGTCTTTACCTTTTTGCCATCAGGACGCCGGGTCATGCAGCGCAAAATACTCCATCCGTATGGTGCCGTCCGACGGCTTCACGCGCATGACCTGCCAGAAATCCGCGATCATTTCCTACGTCTGGACGCCCAATCACGGCACGAACGTTTTTGTGGCTCGATCAGCGACGCCGGCGTTGTGACTTATGCGAAAAATATCTTTCATCACGACAGCATCGTCTGCGGGGCTTCCATTGATGGCCAATTGCGCGGCCTTGCCGAATTGCGCGGCGTCACGCACACCAGACACGGCATCACCGAAGCTGCGTTTTCGGTCGAAAAAATGTGGCAAAACATGGGCATAGGCGACGCCCTGTTCGAGCGCGTTCTGACCATTGCCCAGAACCGTGGCGTCAGAACCCTTCAGATGATCTGTCTGAAGGAAAACAACCGGATGAAACGTCTCGCCGCCAGACACAACGCCGAACTGCGCTATGGTCTGGACGAGGTAGAGGCCATTTTACATCCTAAATGGCCGACCCCCTTGTCGATGGCACAGGAATTTTTTGGCGAACACCGTCGCGTTTTGCCGACTATTTTTGGCTGGCCGCTGTTCGGCTGGAGCTGACAACAGGTCCATCCTCGATACGCAAACGAAAAGGGGCCGCCCCTTTCAGAGGACGGCCCCATCGTTTCGTCTCTGATCCCGAAATTCTATAGGTCAGCCCTTTTTCAGGACACGCGCGCCCAGTGTTTCGGCGATCTGAACCGCGTTCAGTGCCGCACCCTTGCGCAGGTTGTCACTGACGCACCACAGGTTCAGGCCGTTTTCAATGGTCGTATCCTGACGGATGCGGCTGATGAACGTGGCAAAATCACCGACACATTCAATCGGCGTAACGTAGCCGCCGTCCTGACGCTTGTCGATCACCATGATACCCGGCGCTTCACGCAGGATTTCGCGGGCTTCGTCCTCGTCCAGGAACTCTTCGAATTCGATGTTGATCGCCTCAGAGTGACCAACGAACACCGGAACGCGCACGCAGGTAGCCGTGACTTTGATCGACGTGTCGACAATCTTTTTGGTCTCGGCGACCATTTTCCATTCTTCTTTCGTGTCACCGCTATCCAGAAAACTGTCGATATGCGGGATCACATTGAACGCAATCTGCTTGGTGAACTTGCGTGCGGGTTTGTCATCTGTCGGATTATAGATCGATTTCGTCTGATCCCACAGCTCGTCAATGCCCTCTTTGCCCGCACCTGACACGGATTGATAGGTGCTGACGACAACACGTTTGATTCGCGCCCGGTCATGCAACGGCTTCAGCGCCACAACCATCTGCGCGGTCGAGCAGTTGGGGTTGGCGATGATGTTGCGGTTCTTGACCATCTCGACCGCCTCGGGGTTCACCTCGGGGACGATCAGCGGAATGTCCGGATCGTAGCGATAGAGCGAGCTGTTATCGATCACAACACAGCCGGATTTCGCCGCTTTGGGGGCGTAGACTTTGGTCGCGTCCGAACCGATGGCGAACAGGGCGATATCCCAGCCCGTGAAATCGAACGTATCCAGATCCTTCGTCTTGAGCGTCTTGTCGCCAAAGCTGACCTCGCTGCCCAGCGATTTACGGCTGGCCAGTGCGACTATTTCGTCGACCGGGAACTGGCGTTCGGCCAGAATATTCAGCATTTCGCGGCCCACATTACCGGTGGCCCCGACGACGGCGATCTTATACCCCATGTTTCTTTGCTCCAGATGACAGGTTTGCCCGCGCGTCATACGCGCAATGAACGGCAGGGGAAAGGGCGTTAGCGATTGGAATCTCGGCTAAACAGGTACAAAGCACAGCCCAAAATCACGATAATGCCGAAAAACGTGAACAAGGTCGCATAACCCGCCTGAACCCCGCCCGCGGCCGTCGCCGCCGCGTGCAACGGGCCGGACCCGAATTGTACCACCCCCACGCCGCCAATTCCGAACAAGTTCAACAAGGTCACACCGCGCCCCACCAAATGCGTTGGCATGAACCCCCGCGCATGGGCGACAACCATCGGAAAGCTGGACCCGAACAAACCGATCAACGCGCATAGCGTGATCGACAGCCCCACACCGCGCCCGATCATCACTGCCAACGTCAACGTCGCGATTCCGCAACACAGGTTGCCAATCAGGCACACCCATTTTTGCGTGCCAAACAGCCGGTCCAGCGGGCCATAGATCAACGCCCCGGCGATCATCGCCACGCCCATCACCATGGACGCCTGTCCCACTTGTCCGGTCTCAAGCTGGAAAACATCACTTAGATAAGGGCCGATCCACAGGCCCCGAATGGCCCCCGCCGGAGCATATGCAATGAACATCAGCGGGAAAATCGGCCATAGGGCGCGCATTTTCAACAGGTCAAGAACCGATCCGCGCTCGCCCGTCGTCACCCTCTCGGGGTCTTTGACCAGCAGGGCAATACCCGCCGCCACAGCAGCCGATATGCACGCCATGCCCAACATGGATACGCGCCAGCCCAGCACCTCGGCGGCCAATGCCATCGGGTATGAGGCCACCAAATTGCCCAGAGAACCAATACCCAGCATCAAGGCAGCCAAGGTGGCAAACTGAGCGGGCGGAAACTGACGCGCGAAGATGTAATAGGACGCCATCAGCACGGGCGAACAGCCCACCCCGATCAACCCCATCGCGATATTTACGTGGGCTGGCCCCGTCGCCAAGGCAAAAACCAGCGCCCCGCCGCCACCGCCGATCGCCAACAATACAGCCGACGTGAGGCGCGGCCCAATGCGGTCCAGCGCCAGACCAATCGGCAACTGCATCACTGCAAACGTCAAGAACCACAGCCCCGAAGCAAGTGCCAGGTCCGCTGGCCCCGCCCCCAGATCGCGTTGCAAAACACCACCCAGAACGGCCAGAACCGCGCGGAAAAACTGGCTTAGCGCATAGGCCATACAAAGCAAAACAAGGCCAGCGCGCATCAGCTATCTCCGGGTACAAAAGGTGAAGCGACTGCGTGGCATGATCCGCCGCCCTGTGCAAGCGCCGCTTTCGCGCGGAGTAATGGTATGACGGTGATGCACCGGTCCCCAAGGCTGTAACGTCGGGGGTAATTTGATGACGTTTTCAGCGCCAAGGTGTTTGTCCGCTTTCCCAAGTCTTGCGGGCACGTTAGCCTAGCGCATGGATTCGGGATTGGACTTTCACAGCACACGCGCGTTGTTGCAATGGCAGGTAGAGCTGGGCGCCGATGAGGCGATCGGTGACACGCCCGTCAATAGCTATGACTTGCCGAAAGCCGCGCCCAAAAGCGCTGCATTGTCCAAGGCTGCACCGCAAGGCGCGCCTTTGGCCCTCGCATCCTCTAATCCAGCGCGCCCAGCGGCTCGATCACAAGGCGACCCGGTTGACGCGGCACGTCAGGCCGCAACAGCCGCTGGCGATCTGAACGGATTGCGTGCCGCATTGGGCGCGTTTGAACATTGCAAATTGAAACGTGGCGCGCGCAATCTGGTCTTTGGTGACGGCGATGTTTCGGCACGCGTGATGATCATCGGCGAGGCACCCGGGCGCGACGAAGACCGAGAAGGCCGCCCCTTTGTCGGGCAGGCAGGGCAAATGCTGGACCGGATGCTGGGCGCGATAGGACTCGCGCGCACAGGGGGTGCACAAGGCGAGGTATACATCACCAACGTCCTGCCGTGGCGCCCCCCAAACAACAGCGACCCAAGCACCCAAGACATTGATATGATGCGCCCTTTCGTTGCGCGCCACGTCGAACTGATACAACCTGACCTGCTGATCCTCATGGGCAATACCAGCTGTCAGGCAGGTCTGGGCAAAACCGGCATTACCCGCCTGCGCGGCACATGGGCCGAGGCCTATGACCGGCCCGCCCTGCCGATGCTGCACCCGGCTTATTTGCTGCGCACGCCCAGCGCAAAACGGGCGGCTTGGGCGGATCTGTTAGACTTGCAGGCCCGTCTTAGAACTTTGCCGGAGAGGACATGACCATGATCGACCCTTGGGTATTACTGGCCTTTGTTCCTGCTGCGCTGGCGCTGAACCTGACGCCGGGGGCGGATATGTTGTTCTGCATCGGTCAGGGCCTGCGCTCTGGCCCGCGTGCGGCGATGGCGGCCAGCGGTGGGATTGCCTTGGGCGCACTGGTGCATGTCAGTATCGCGGGGCTGGGGCTGGGTGCGCTGGTGGCCAGCATGCCGTGGCTGTTTGATGTCATCCGCTGGATCGGCGTGGCCTATCTTTTGTGGCTGGCATGGGGCAGTCTGCGCGCGCGGGCACTGGATGCATCTAGCGTGCCACGCACCAGCCGGGCCTTTCGTGACGGGCTCATCGTGAATCTGACCAACCCCAAGGTCATTTTGTTTGTTCTGGCCTTTGTACCGCAGTTTGTTGACCCTACTCAGGGCATTTTCGTGCAATTCCTGATCTTTGGCTCTGTTCTGGGCGTCGGGGGATACATCATAAACGGGTTGGCCGGTGTCTTTGCCAGCGGGATGGGGCGGCGCATGGCCGGCTCGCCCGGTGTGGCGCGGATCCTCGGCTATGCGTCGGCGTCGATCTTTACCGCGCTGGCTATCCGGCTGGCCCTTATGGAAAGGGCATAACTCATGAGCCGTATTGACGAGTCTCGCGATTTCATCCCGGTGCGCATTGCTGTTTTGACCGTCAGCGATACGCGTCAGACAGATGACGACCGCTCGGGCGATACTTTGGTCGCACGTTTGGAGGGTGCCGGGCATATTCTGGCCGCGCGCACCATTGTGCAAGATAATCGGGCAGACATTGCCGCGCAACTGCGCACATGGGTCAGTGATCCGCAGATTGACGTGATCATTTCCACCGGCGGCACCGGCCTGACCGGGCGCGACGTAACCGTCGAGGCGCATCGCGATGTCTATGAAAAAGAGATCGACGCATTCGGAGTGGTGTTCACCCATGTCAGCATGGCCAAGATCGGCACCAGTGCGGTCCAAAGCCGCGCAACCGGCGGCGTCGCCGGCGGCACCTATCTGTTTGCCCTGCCCGGCAGCCCGGGGGCCTGCAAAGACGCATGGGACGACATCCTGTCAATGCAACTGGATTATCGCCATCGCCCCTGCAACTTTGTCGAGATCATGCCACGATTGGACGAACACCAACGCCGAAAGTGAGCCGCACCTTTCACGCTGCTTGGTATTCCCGGCCAAAATCCTACATAATAAAGACCCCGCATCGGGGTGCCCGCACCCCGCCCCGTAACAGGTTTGTGTCACCATGCGTTTTTTACGTCAAAGCCTGACTGGCCTTTTCCTGATGTCACTGACATTGGGCATTCTGGCTTTTGCCGGTTTCACAGTGGTCAGCGCCATTCAGGAACGGATGAGTCGCGAACCGCGTGAAATGCCCCGCCGTGAACGGGTGTTTGCCGTCAATGCCATCACCGCCACACCTCAAACCGTGACGCCCGTGCTAACCGCCTTTGGTCAGGTCCAGAGCCTGCGAACATTGGAAGTGCGCGCACAGGTCGGTGGCCGGTTGGTCGAACTGACCGAGGCGTTTGAAGAGGGCGGGCAAGTCAGCGCAGGACAGCTGTTGGCGCGGATTGACCCCGCCGATGCCACGCTGGCGGTTGAGCGTGCGCAAAGCGACCGGATGGATGCCCGCGCCGAGGGGCGCGACGCGACAAACGCGCTGACCATAGCGCGGGATGCGCTGGCAGCCGCGCGCGAACAGGCCGATTTGCAGATGCGCGCCTTTCAACGTCAGACCGATCTGGCCGCACGCGGCGTCGGCACCGCTGCCGCCGTGGAGCAGGCCGAACTGGCCGCCGCGCAGGCCCGCCAGGCAGTACTGACCCAACGACAGGCCGTCGCAAACGCCGAAGCGCGCGTCGATCTGGCCCAGACCTTGCTGGCGCGTGCCAGTATTGCCTTGACCGAGGCCCAGCGCCGTCTGGCAGAAACCCGCATTACCGCCGCATTCACAGGCAGCCTGAGCGACGTACAGATGGTTGAAGGCGGGCTGATTTCAACCAACGAGCGGCTGGCGACCTTGATTGATCCTGCCGCTCTTGAGGTGGCGTTTCGGGTGTCGACCCCTCAATTCGCACGGCTTTTGAATGACAACGGGCAGCTGATCCGCGCCCCTGTCACCGTAACGTTAGAAGCCTTCGGCGTGGATTTAACCGCGACCGGCACTGTGACGCGCGCCAGCGCCGCGGTCGGCGAAGGGCAAACCGGACGACTGGTTTTTGCGCGTCTGGATACCGCCAAGGGGCTGAAACCCGGCGACTTTGTAACGCTCAGCATCGACGAGCCTGCATTAGACAATGTGGTTCGCCTGCCCGCTTCGGCTCTCGGGGCCGATGGGCAGGTTCTGGTCCTCAATCAGGATGATCGTCTGGACGCACTGCCCGTCACTTTGCTGCGCCGTCAGGCCAATGACATTCTGGTGCGCGGTGACGGGTTGGCCGGCCGCCGGGTCGTTGCACAACGCTCACCCCTGCTGGGTGTGGGGATCAAGGTCCGCGCGTTGGCGCGCAGTTCGGGCGACAGACAGGGCGCGGACGCGGCCAAATCCCGCGAGATGATGGATCTGACCGAAGAACGCCGCGCGCGGCTGATCGCCTATGTCGAGGGCAACACCGACATGCCCGACGCCGTGCGCACCCGTCTGCTGGATCAACTGGCGCAGGCGCGTGTTCCGGCCCGCGTGGTGCAGCGGCTGGAAAACCGCATGGGAGGCTAAGGCATGGCCCGCCAGATACCACAAGCGGCAGGCGGGCTATTGTCCTATTTCACCCGCCACCGCACCGCTGCCAATCTGCTGTTGGTGGTCATGGTGGTTCTGGGCCTATCCGCCGCACCACAGATGCGCGCGCAATTCTTGCCCGATGTGGTGATCGACAACGTGTCTGTTTCCGTCATTTGGGACGGGGCGGGGGCCGAAGATATAGACGCTGCGATTATCCAAGTGATGGAACCTGTGCTGCTGGCCGTCGAAGGTGTCGAAGGTTCATTCGGGACCAGCCGTGAAAACACCGGTAGTATCTCGCTTGAGTTCGAGCCCGGTTGGGATATGGGCCGTGCTGCCGCCGATGTACAGGCAGCCGTGGACAGCATCACCACCCTGCCCGAGGAGGCCGAAGACCCAACCGTGCGCCGTGGCGCATGGCGTGACCGGGTGACGGATGTGATTATCACCGGACCTGTGGGCGCCGAGCAACTGGGCCTATACGCAGACGAGATGATCGCACGCCTGTTCGCCAAGGGCGTCACCCGCACCACCGTGCGCGGCCTTGCAGCCCCAGAAACCATTATCGAAGTGCCATCAACCGCATTGATCGCGCATGATATCACCATGGCCGAAATCGCCGCCGCCATTGCCCAAGAAGTAGACGCCGATCCCGCCGGCGATGTGACAGGTGCCAACACGCGCGTACGCACTGGCGTGGAAAAACGCGACCCTAATCAGATCGCCAACATCACCCTGCGGGTGGGTGAGGATAACTCGAAGCTAACGGTCGCAGATGTGGCAACCCTGCGCGTCATGGGCACCACGCGCGAGCGCAGCTATTTCGTGGGCGACAATCCCGCCATGTCGGTGCGCGTCGACCGATCGGCATTGGGCGATGCGATCAAGATTCAAAACACGGTCCAAGACGTCGCGCGCACCATGTCGCTATCTCTGCCCAAGGGCGTCACTATTGATCTGATCCGTACCCGGTCCGAACAGATATCGGGGCGGTTGAACACCCTGCTGAACAACGGCGCGATGGGGCTGGCACTGGTCGTGACCCTGTTGTTCTTGTTCCTGAACGCGCGCACCGCGTTCTGGGTCGCGGCGGGTATTCCCGTGGCGATGATGGCTGCAGTCGCGCTGATGTATGCCGCGGGGCTGACATTGAACATGATTTCGCTGTTTGCCCTGCTGATCACGCTCGGCATTGTTGTGGACGACGCAATCGTTGTGGGCGAACATGCCGATGCGCGGGTCAAGGACATGGGCGAGTCTCCGGTCGAGGCTGCCGAAAACGCTGCCCGCCGAATGGCCTTGCCGGTGTTCAGCGCCACACTTACCACGTTGATCGCCTTCTTTGGGCTGACATTGGTCGGCGGGCGGTTCGGCGATCTGTTGGCGGACATTCCCTTTACCGTGATCGTGGTGCTGACTGCCTCGCTGGTAGAGTGTTTCCTGATCCTGCCCAACCATATGAGCCATGCCCTGCGCGCCTCGGCGCGCGAACATTGGTATGACGCACCGTCGCGCGTGGTCAATCGCGGCTTTGTCTGGGTGCGCAGCCATTTGTTTCGCCCGTTCATGGCCGGCGTGATTTGGGCCCGTTACCCGGTTCTGGCGCTTGTTATTCTGGCGCTGGCCAGCCAGATCGCGGTCTTTGCGCGGGGTGAAGTGACCTGGCGGTTTTTTAATGCACCCGAGAATCCCAGCGTGACGGGGAACTTTGCCATGGCCCCCGGCGCCACCCGCGCCGATTCGATCGCCATGATGCGAGAACTGCAACGAGCAACCGAAGAGCTGGGCGCAGAATACGCCGCGCAATACGGTATCAGCCCTCTGGCATATGTTATCGCCGAGCTGGGCGGCAATGCCGGTCGTGGCCTGTCCGGCGTAGACGCCAAAGACCCCGACCAACTGGGCGCGATTTCCATCGAATTAATCGAGGCCGATCTGCGCCCCTATTCCAGCGCTACTTTCGTAGCCGCCTTGCAAGAGCGTGTGGTCCAGCACCCACTGGCCGAAACCGTCAGCTTTCGCCGCTCGCGGTCGGGGCCGGGGGGCGATGCATTGGACGTCCAGTTTTACGGGGCCAGTGCCGAGGTGCTGAAATCCGCCTCAGAGGCGCTGAAACAGGCCCTGCGCGCCTATCCCGAGGTCAGCGGCGTCGAGGACGATCTGGCCTATGACAAGGAAGAATTGATACTGGATTTGACCCCTCAAGGTGCTGCTTTGGGGTTTGAAATCGACGCTTTGGGCAGCGTGTTGCGCGCCCGTCTGGGTGGCATCGAGGCCGCGACCTATCCGGTTGGCCCGCGCAGCGCCGAAATCCGCGTGGAACTGCCCGAGGGCGAGTTGACGGCGGATTTTCTGGAACGCATGCAGCTGCGCACGCCGGACGGGCAATATGTACCATTGGCCGATATTGTCTCGGTCAAACGGCGCGACGGGTTTTCGACCGTACGGCGCGAAAACGGCCTGCGTCTGATCAGTGTCACAGGGGAAATCTCGGAAGATGATCCAGCGCGTGCCAGTGAAATTCTAAGCGCATTGGAAACGGACATCCTGCCGCGCATCGCGGGCGAACAGCAGGTCGAATGGCGCATGTCCGGCCTGTCCGAGCAAGAGGACGAGTTTCTGGGCGACGCAAGGCTGGCACTGATCCTGACGTTGCTGGGCATCTATCTGGTGCTGGCATGGGTGTTCAGCAGTTGGAGCCGCCCCGTGGTGGTGATGGCCGTGATCCCCTTTGGTCTGGTTGGGACGATCTATGGCCACCATGCGTGGGATGTCCCGTTGAGTATGTTCACCGTGGTCGGGTTGCTGGGCATGACCGGGATCATCATCAACGATTCCATCGTTTTAGTAACCACGATTGACGAACAGGCCCAGACGCGCGGCCTTATCCCGTCGATCATTGACGGGGCGGCAGACCGGTTGCGTCCGATCCTTCTGACGACCCTGACCACCGTGATCGGCCTTGCGCCGCTGTTGTTCGAACGCAGCCAGCAGGCGCAATTCCTGAAACCCACGGTTATCACCTTGGTCTATGGACTGGGATTTGGGATGGTGATCGTCTTGCTGGTGGTGCCCGCATTGATGGCAATGCAACAGGATATGTCACGTCAGATCACAGCCCTGCGCCGCGCGGTACGATTTCGCGATGCCCGCCAACGACTGGCTATTCTGGGCGGTATTGGCGCGGTGTCGACTTGGTTTGCCGCCACGATGGGTGCGGTGATGCTTACCGGCGCAATGCCCGCGCCAATTCTGGCGTTGTTTTCATTCACAAACGGGATGAACCCGATAGCAGGGGCGTTGATCCTGTTCGTTTCCGGCGCGGCCGCATTAAGCGGAGCTCTCTATCTGATGCTGGCGGCGGCGTATATGCTACGCCTTGGTCGGGCGTCCTGACGGGGCACAACGCCCAACCAACTGTGACGTACCATCAAAGCGCTTGGCAGGTTCAGCCCGCCGGGCAGCCTTGGATATCAACCGCCCCCTGAGAACTGAGCACAGTCAGGCGCAGGCCCGAGCGATCCAGCGCAAAGGCGCGACCCTCCACATGAACCAGATCGGTCTGTGCGATCAACCGGCCGCCCTGCCGCGTGGTGCGCGTGGGCGCGACCCAGATCGCGGGATTGGAGGTTTCCACCACCACCATTTCGTCAGCGCCACGATGGGGCAACGTTACCTCGGCGCGCAGCTTTAGGCCGCCGTCCTGTGCCGGATGCACCGTACAGACCACCCGGCCCACCCCCGCCTCACGCGCGGTATCGGGGCGGTTTGCCAATGCGGCGGCGATGCGTGGATCGCGTTTCGTTGCGCTGCTGGGCAGGGCGGCATCGACGTTAAACGTCACCGGGATACAGATATCTTTGCACACCCCCATGTCCAACGTGCCACGCAGCCGGATGTCGCGTCCCGCCCGGTCCGGCGTCAGGCGCAACGGCAAAACCACCACGTCGGAATAGCCAATGGTCGTCATCCCGCCCTGATCAATGCGCTTGGGCACGGGCCATGCGATCTGCGCCCCCACCAGATTAACAGAGTTGCGCCAGTCAAACGTCGGCGGGATGCCCGCATCCCCCGGCGCTCGCCAGTAGGTTTTCCATCCCGGAACCATCCGCAGTTCCACCCCCGCCATATGCGTTCCGTCCTTCATGCGCCAACCGGGCAGAATCCGGGCCTGCATGACATCTCCGGCCGATTGAGCGACAGCCGGCGCAACGAAACTGGTGCAAAGCGTGGCAAGCGCCATCGCACTTGCCGCGATCTTGGTCAGGAATAAGGATCTACATTTCATTCCTTTGACATGCGGGATCAGCGCGCAAATGCCAACTCACATTTGCATGAGATACATGCAACACCGCGCACAGCGCGCGCAACTGGCCTTGTCTTGTGCGCCGCGAATGCCCATTCTTGAGGGATGACCAACCAAGATTTCACCAGCACCCCGACCCAGATGGACCTGACAGGCAAGTTGTTGATCGCCATGCCCGGCATGCAGGATCCGCGCTTTGGTCAATCAGTCATCTTTATCTGCGCCCATTCCGACGAGGGCGCGATGGGGCTGATCCTGAACAAGCCGACCAACGATTTGCAATTGTTCCACCTGATGGAGCAGCTGGATATCACTCCCGGCCCCACCGCGCGCCCGCACACGGTGCATTTTGGCGGCCCGGTGGAAACCGGACGCGGATTTGTCCTGCACGAGGCGGCCTATCGCCCTGCCCTGCCCTCTTTGAAGGTCGCGGGTGGTTTTGCTCTGACCGCAACGCTGGATATCCTTGAAGACATGGCCGCTGGCAAAGGGCCGCACAGCGTGATTGTCGCGCTGGGATATGCCGGTTGGGGCCCCGGGCAGCTGGAAGGCGAGATTTTGCAGAACGGCTGGCTGATGTGCGACGCGGATCACGATCTGGTCTTTGGAAACAAGGATTCAGAAAAATGGGCTGCGGCGCTGGCCACTTTGGGTGTCAGCCCGCTAACCCTGTCGGCAGAAGCAGGCCACGCCTGAACATCACATCCGTTCGGATGCCTTCCAAAACAACGCCGAAACGATCAGCTATCGCGTGGTGCTGCCGCACGGTGCAAACGATCAAGAATCGCGATCCCCAGACCATGCGCCGGGATCGGCGCCACCGCGATGATGCTGGCCCCGGTCGCATCGAGTTGATGCAGGTGGTCAAACAGGTTGGCCGCAGCCTCGGTCAGATCACCAGATGGCGACAGGTTCAAAGCAGCCCCTGCGCACTCGGGCCCGAACCCCAGCAACGTTTCCCCCGGTTGCACCGAACTGGCGTTCAGGCGCATTGCCGCTTTGGGCGCATAATGTGAGGCCAGCTGACCAGGGGCCGAAATCGCCGCACCATCCGAATGGCTTAACAAGGGCTGGGCCAGCGCAGTCTCGATCGCCTCGGAGGGCAGACCACCGGGGCGCAGCAAAGTAGGTGCGCCAATCAGGCCGAGGATGGTGGATTCCAACCCAACAGGGCACGCGCCTCCATCTAGGATCGCGGCGATCCGCCCGGTCAGACCATCGGCCACATGCGCCGCCTGTGTCGGGCTGATTCGCCCCGAAGGATTGGCCGAAGGCGCGGCCAACGGCCCGCCAAATGCACGCAACAGCGCCTGCGCTACCGGATGGGCAGGCACGCGGACCGCAACACTATCCAACCCAGCAGTCACCAGCGATGACAGGCCACTGTCCGCGCGCAGCGGCAACACCAGCGTCAGGGGGCCGGGCCAAAAAGCCGAGGCCAGACGATCTGCGGTATCGTTCCACTGTGTGTAAATCTGCGCTGTCTGCACATCCGGCACATGCACGATAAGCGGATTGAATTGGGGCCGCCCTTTGGCTGCATAGATCGCCGCCACGGTCTGACCCTGCCGGGCATCGCCGCCCAACCCGTATACCGTTTCGGTCGGAAAAGCGACCAGCGCCCCCGCCCGCAACAGTTCGGCTGCCGCCGTGATCCCGTCCGGATCAGCGGATAAATATCGGGTATCTACCGAAGCGGTCACGGCGGGGTGCAATCCTGATCAAAGCGGTGGGACGCGAGCCAGCGGGTTGCAAGCCAACAAGCCCATGAGATATGTCGCATCTGCATAGCGCGGCGCGCCCCTAATGCCAAGATCGCCCAAATCACCCCCCGAAAGGATCCTTTGTATGGACACCACGTCACGCGCCAAACTGGACGGGCTGCGAACCCCTTGGGCGTCTGCGCCAGCCGAAGGCGAAGCGATCGAAATCGCCCCCGGTGTGTTATGGATGCGCCTGCCGCTGCCGATGGTTCTGGATCACGTCAACATCTATGCGCTGGACGATGGCGACAGCTGGAGCATCGTCGACACCGGAATGCGCTCGCGCAAATCCATCGCCATATGGGAGGCCTTGCTGAACGGACCATTGGCGGGCAAGCCGGTGCGCCGGATCATCGCCACACATCACCATCTGGACCATATCGGTATGGCCGGCTGGCTGATGGAGCGGTTCGACGCCGAATTGCTCAGCACACGCACCGCTTGGCTAATGGCGCGGATGCTGATTCTGGACGTGGAAGACCGCCCTTCGCCGCAAGCCGTCGCATTTTGGCGCAGTGCAGGCATGGCCCCCGACATTCTGGAACAACGCATGGGGGAACGGCCATTCAACTTTGCCGACACCTGCGCGCCTCTGCCCGTCGGTTTCACACGTCTGCAACAGGATGATACCCTGCAGGCAGGCGGGCGGACATGGGATGTGCATATCGGCAATGGGCACGCACCCGAACACCTGACCCTGTGGAGCCGCGATTGCAATCTGGTTCTGGCCGGGGATCAAATCCTGCATTCCATCAGCCCCAACATCGGCGTCTACCCCACCGAACCCGAGGCCGACCCGTTGGCCGGTTGGTTAGAGGCCTGTGATCGGTTTTCTGGCCTTGCACGCGCCGACCATCTGGTTTTGGGCGGGCACAAGCTGCCTTTTACCGGCCTGCCGTTGCGCATGGTGCAATTGATCGAAAACCATCACGGGGCACTGGACCGGCTGCTAACACATCTGGAAACACCGCGTACCGCCGCAGAGTGTTTTCCGCCCCTGTTCAAACGCACGATTGACGGCGGCACCTACGGGCTGGCCCTTGTCGAAGCGGTTGCACATCTGAACCATCTGCATCACGCTGGCTTGGTACAGCGGCACAGACGCGCGGATGGTGCGTGGCTGTGGCAAAAGAAAGGGTAGAATATGGACAACGACATCAGCACTTCCGCAGAACTGGCCGAGGCCGCCGCCCTGCCGCGCTGTTACGAGGTCCACAGCGACCCCAAGACGCCCAACGCCGCCGCGCAGCCCGTACCACAGTCGATCAAAGACAAGCCCGTCGAGCAGAAAAGCCCGGCAGAATGGGCCTATGAGCGGATGATTCTCTATATCCAGAATTTCGAGAAAACGCTGGATAACGAACATGAGGTCGCGATGGGGTTTGCCGGCAGTGATGCAGGTGTCCTGCGGATCGAAGGGATGGGGTATTTCGAACCCGACATCATCACATTCTATGGCAGCGATCCAACAGGCACGAAAACCCAACTGGTGCAGCACGTCAGCCAGCTTAGCGTGCTGTTGCGCGCCCTGCCCAAACAGGTTGAACAGGCCGAGCCCGAGCGAATAGGGTTTCGTCTGGCCGCAGCGATGGACGACACGCCTCCGGCCGAGTAGCACTCACCCCGGACAATGACCACATTGCCCGGCCCGGATGACCGGCTTGGCCGGGCCAAGACAGGCCCTGTTTAAGGGTGACACGGCAAAACAAATAGAGTAATTCAAGCGCGCAATACGCGACATCCCAAAGGACCAGACACATGGCGGACTACAAGCACGGCGAAATGGACATCACAGCTCAGGAACAAGCCTTTGAAGGTTTCCTGAAATGGTCAGCCCGTGTGGCGGTGGCCTCGATCGTCATTCTGATCCTGTTCGCATTGTTCAACAGCTGATCCAAGCTTTACCCGCGCGAATTAACGCGCCGGCTGACAACAGACGAGGGCGCTTTATGCGATTTTTAATTCTGGCATTTTGCGCATTGTTTGCCTTGGCGGCTTGCGCGACCCCAAACGTTTATTCCAGTGACGAAGATGTCGCGCGCGCCGCTTATGTGCATGACGGCCCCAAGCGCCTGACACTTTTTACCATGATCAATGCCCGCACGGGCGCGGGGGCGCATACCTCGCTGATGATCAACGGATCGCAGCGGGTCATGTGGGATCCGGCAGGGTCATTCGCGCATGAAACCATCCCCGAGCAGAACGACCTGCTCTATGGTATCTCGCCCGTCGTGGAAGATGTTTATACCCGCTATCACGCGCGCGAAACATATTACGTGCGCATCCAGCGGCTGGATGTCTCCCCCGAATTGGCCGAACGCGCCATCGCGCTGGCCAAGGGATACGGTGCTGTGCCCGCCGCCTATTGTGCCAGAAGCACGTCAGAAATTATGTCCAAGCTGTTTCCCGGCCAGATCAAATCGGGCTTTTACCCTGTGAAACTGTCCGAACAATTCGCTCGCATTCCCGGTGTCACCCAAACGGAAATGCGCGAATATGACAGTGACGACAATTCCAAGGTTCTGGCCGCCTGGGACCCTGAAAAACTGTAATCGCGCTGGCCCAAGCTCAAACGATACGTTAGCCATGGGCGCATCCCACATCGGAGCGCCCACTCATGTCACCGCACAGCACGCCCCAACGCCCCATCCGCATTGCCATCAACGGGTTTGGCCGCATCGGACGTGCGTTGTTGCGCCGACTAATGCAGGGTTGGCCGGGGATCGAGCTGGTTCTGATCAACGATATCGAGCCACTGGAAACCTGCGCCTATCTGTTCGAGTTCGACAGTATCTATGGCACGTGGCCCGGCAAGGTGGCCACATTGCCCGGGCGGTTGCTGATAGACGGGTTGGGCATCCCGTTTCACGCCACTCAAGACCTGAGTGAATTGGACCTGTCCGGCGTCGATATTGTACTGGAATGCACCGGCATGGCCGGAAAACGCGCGATGGCCGAACGCGGGCTTCACGCAGGGGCAGGTGCGGTTCTGGTCTCGGGTCCCAGTGCCGAGGCGGACATCACCCTTGTTTTGGGCGCGAACGAGGATCATTTGGGCGATCATCGCATTATTTCCAATGCTTCCTGCACCACCAACGCGCTGGCCCCTCTGGCCAAGCTGCTGAACGATGCCTATGGCATCATCTCTGGCCAGATGACCACGGTCCATTGTTACACCGGTAGCCAACCAACGGTGGACAAGCCCCGTGCCAATCTGGAGCGCAGCCGCGCCGCCGCCCTGTCGATGGTGCCGACCACCACCAGTGCCCAACACCAGACGGGGCTGGTCCTGCCCGACCTAGCAGGGCGGATCGAAGCCCGTGCCATCCGCGTCCCCACCGCCAGCGTGTCCTGCATCGACCTGACGGTGCAGACAGAAACGCCCGTTGAAGTCGAAACCGTCAACGCCCTGTTTCACAAGGCTGCAAAAATCGGCGGCGTCTTTGGCTGGACGGAAAAACCGCTGGTCTCCAGCGATCTTCGCGCCAGATCCGAATCGATCATCCTGTGTGGTCGCGAGACCTCGGTTTCGGCGGGCGGATTGCTACGGGTCTTTGGCTGGTACGACAACGAATGGGGGTTCTCGTGCCGGATGCTGGACATGGCCATGCGTATCGGCACGCGCCCCGCCTGATCTATTCCTGGCCGTGCCTGACGCGGGCCGTCGGCCTAGCCTTGGCGCATCAACCGGAATGCTGTCGACGCCCCCCATCCGGCCGAGATCGCGATAAACAGCGACATCAACCCATAGAGCAGTGCCTGATTGCGCGACAATTCGTACAACCACCGCTCCATGCCCACTTTGTGCACATCAATCACCGTCTCATAGGTCGACACAACGCGGCCTTCGCGCGTCAACAGGATACGCGTGCGATATGAGCCTTCGGTCAGGTTGGCTGGCAGCGCGATGGACGTTTGAAACAAAGTGGATTCGCGCAGGTTCACCGCACCTTCGCGCACCTTATAGGCCCCGTTTGCTGTGCGGATGCGGATCGCCGCGTCGGTGAAACTTTGGGCATCAGTTACGGTACTGGGTGCGCCGACAGACCGGATCGCGCGCGGAATGGATACCTTGTGGCGCAAATCCTCGACCTCGGACAGGACTTCGGACCAAGGGCCGCTGGTGGCAACGGCATAAAAGCTGGGCGCAGAGTCGATCTCGACCGCATCCACATTAACCCAGATGCCCAATCGCCGCTCTTTACGGCGCACGTTCAACGGTTCTTTCGGCCCCTCAATTGCGACGATCACACCCAGTTCCCCGTCAGGGATAGCCACCTGCCGCTTGATCGCCCCGAACAAAAGGATTTCCGAGCCGTCAAACGTTGTGTTGATCGAAATCTCGTTATGGGACAGTCCCAGAACCACCTCTTCTTCGGCGCCCAATGCGGACGCAGACAGGATAAACGCCCAGACGGTGGCCAAGTATCGTAGACACGTCATGGCGTCACCGCCCCGATTGAGTAGAGCTCGCTGGGTTGCAGCAACAGTTCCAGCCCCAGTTTGGCACATACAGCCAGAACCAGCACCGCCAACAGGATGCGCAACTGTTCTGCCTTCAACCGCGTGCCAATGACTGTGCCAAACTGCGCCCCGATAACCCCGCCAACCAGCAGCAATACGGCCAGAACGACATCGACCGTATAGTTGGTTGTGGCGTGCAACATCGTGGTAAACGCGGCCACGAAAATGATCTGGAACAGGGAGGTCCCCACGACCACCTTGGTTGGCATGCCCAGCAGATAGATCATCGCGGGCACCATGATAAAGCCGCCTCCGACGCCCATGATCGCCGCCAAGACCCCAACGGCGACCCCGACCAGCAGGGGGGGAATCACACTGATGTAAAGACCCGAGGTCCGAAACCGCACCTTGAAGGGCAGCTTCTGAATCCAGTTGTGTTTCTTGCGCGCCGTCGCGCGACCGCCTTTGCGGCTGCGCCTGATAGCGCGCAGGCTTTCAACAAACATCAACGCGCCAATGATCCCCAGAAACACCACGTAAAACAACGTGACCAGCAGATCGACCTGCCCCAGCGCCTTGAGATAGTTAAACAGCATCACGCCCAACGCCGCGCCAAACAGGCCGCCGATCAACAGGACGGTCCCCATCCTCAGATCGACCGCGCGACGTCGGAAATGTGCCAGAACGGCAGAGAAAGACGATGCAACGATCTGATTTGTCCCGGTTGCCACCGCAACCGCAGGCGGAATACCCACAAAGAACAGTAAAGGCGTCATCAGGAAACCACCTCCGACACCAAACATGCCGGACAGAACCCCAACCAATCCCCCCAACCCCAAGATGAGAAAGGCGTTAACCGATACTTCGGCAATGGGCAGGTAGATTTGCATGGGCTTCCTTCACCGTTAGGCCCGCGATCCGGTACAATGCGACACGGGTACCTCTCGACACGGTGCGCAGTGATGCATTGTCATAGCGGGGCGCCTGCCCCGGCGTCGGGCCTCTTCTGATTCGATTATCGCCATGCCTACCTCTTTGGCAAGCGTGCTGCCCGGATAAAATCACTTCAAGATGACAGGGTGGTAACGGCGTCTCGCATCGGCACTGTTAAATGGCACAGTTGCGCATCATCCGAGTGTCTTTTGCAGGATCACCGCATCATCGCGGCTGCCGTCAGGCAGGGCGTAATATCCACGCCGCAACCCTATTTGCGCATAACCCGACTCTGCATAGAGCGCTCGGGCGGGCGTGTTGCCTGCTGCTACCTCTAGAAACTGGCGGGTTGCCCCCTGAAGATACAGTTTCTCTTCGCTTAGCGCCAACATCCTGCGCGCGATCCCTTGGCGGCGATATGCCGGATCCGTGACGAGGGTCAGAACCTCACCTTCGTCCAGAACCTGCCGTGACAGGATGAAACCGCGCGCATCACCAAGGGTCAGAATGCCCGGACCTGTCAACAGGGCGGCAAACTCGGCCTCGCTCCACCCGCGCCCTTGCCCGGCGTAGGCTTGGGCGTGGACCTGCGCCATGACCTTAGCAGTGATCATCAAGGATCACGGGGGGCGCATCACGTGCAGGGGCCGCATCTGCGGATTTCAGGTAGAATGGCACGGCTGGCGGTGGTGCTGCATCCTGCCAGCGAAGGGCCGCGATACGCGCAATCGCCGATCCGGGTGCATAGGCGGCGGGCTCGTGCGGAATGCCCAAATGCGCTGCGATCTCGGCCCCTGCCGAGCCGATAGACACAAGGCCCGGCTCGACCAGATCGGGCGACAGATCGTCAATATTGACCAGTGCGGGTGCAATCTGTGCGGCCATGCGATGCCCCTGCACATAGGCCTGCCCGCGTGGCGCGGCAATGCTGGCCAAAACCGGCCCGGATGTGTCATGGGCCAATGCCTCTAGCAAGGTGACACCAACGACAGGCACCTGCAGCGCCAGACCCAGCCCGCGCATCCCCGACACTGCAATCCGTATGCCGGTAAAATTGCCCGGCCCGGTGCCCACCCCTATGGCCGACAAATCACGCCATGTCGCACCACCACGCGTCACCAAATCGTCCAGCAGAGGAAACAGCGCCTCGGCCTGACCTTTGGTCATTGTTTCATATACGTCCGATAAAACCGTGCCGCCGCTAAGCAAAACCGCACTGCAATACGCGCCGGATGTGTCCACCCCCAATATTAACGGGTCAGACACCGACAGGGCGCACCTCGGTCACTTCGGGGATGTAGTGGCGCAGCAAATTCTCGATCCCCATCTTCAACGTAACGGTCGAAGAAGGGCAGCCGGCGCATGCGCCTTGCATGTGCAGGTAAACAACGCCGCGATCAAACCCGTGAAATGTGATGTCGCCGCCGTCCTGCGCCACCGCGGGGCGAACCCGCGTGTCCAGCAATTCTTTGATCTGGCCAACAATTTCGGAATCCTCGCCGCTGTGATCGGCATGGCCAGATGCGGCCTGTTCACCATCGCCCATGACGGGTTGACCGGATTGAAAATGCTCCATGATTGCGCCCAGAATGGCCGGTTTCACATGGTCCCATTCAATCAAATCGGCCTTTGTCACAGTGACAAAATCCGTTCCAAAAAACACGCCTGACACACCCTCGACCGCAAAGATGCGCGACGCCAAGGGGGACATGCCAGCGTTTTCTGCCGATGGGAAATCCGCCGTGCCTGTCGGCAGTACCGTCTGCCCGGGCAGGAATTTCAACGTAGCAGGGTTGGGAGTGGATTCGGTCTGGATGAACATGAAAAACAGCCTCTGATGATGCGCCCCACTGATATGATCCCCGTCCGGCGCGGTGTCAAGGTTTGGAACGATTCTAAACTGTGATCACCAAGACAGCCCCTAGGTAATCGCCTCTAGTCGCTCTTTACTCAGATCGCCCGGCACAATCGTGATCGGGATCGGCATTGACGCGACGTTCTTGGTCAATTGCGTCACCAATGGCCCCGGCCCCTTGCGGTCAGTTGCCGCGCCAAGAACCAGAACCCCGACTTCTGGATCATCATTGACCTGCGCGATGATCTCGGCCACCGGCTCTCCTTCGCGGATCACCAATTCTGGGTCGACGCCCTGCTTGTCGCGCATCCATTTCGCGAAGACCTCAAAATGGGCCTCGATTCTTTCGCGGCTTTCCTCTCGCATGATGTCGCCCACACCGATCCAGTGATTGAATTCATCCGGCGGGATCACCGACAAAACGGTGACGCCCCCTTGCGTGTGCGACGCCCGCATTGCGGCAAAACGCATCGCGTTCAGGCATTCGCGGCTGTCGTCCAGAACGACCATGAATTTGCGCATTATCCCTCTCCCGGCTTATGCCAAATCATGCAGCATGGGACCGCGTGGCGCAATAGACGACGCAACCCGATCCCGCGACACATTCCTTGCATGCGTTCAGGCGGCCAAGCCGCGCCCCTTCAGCAGGGCCTCGACCCCTGGCAAGCGCCCCCGGAATTTAAGATAAAGCGCCTCGGCATCTTCTGACCCGCCACGCGACAGGATGTGGGCCTCCAACGCCTTGGCGCGCTCTGGATCAAACGGGCCGCCGGCCTCTTCAAACGCGGCAAACGCGTCGGCGTCCATCACCTCGGACCACATATAGCTGTAATACCCTGAGGAATAGCCATCCCCGGCGAACACATGCGCAAACTGTGGCGTTGCGTGGCGCATGGTGATGGCGTCAGGCATGCCGATTTCGGTCAAAACCTCGGCTTGGCGGGCCATCGGATCCTCGGGCGGCGTGCCTTCGTGAAAGTTGAGATCAACCAAGGCCGAGGCGACATATTCTACCGTCTGAAAACCCATATCAAACGTCGCAGCGGCCAGCACCTTGTCCAGCAATGACTTGGGCATCGGCGCGCCGGTATCGGCATGTGTGGCAAACTCCGCCAGCACTTCGGGCACCTCCAACCAGTGTTCAAACAACTGGCTGGGCAGTTCGACGAAATCGCGCGCCACGGACGTGCCGCTGACGCTTTCATAGGTCACATCCGACAGCATTTGATGCAGGGCGTGGCCGAATTCGTGAAACAACGTGCGCGCGTCATCATAGCTGAGCAGTGCCGGGGTCGCGCGTGCGAAATTACACACATTAATCACCACCGGTCCCTGCGCCTTTGGCATCTTTGCCTGCCCACGCATCGCCGAACACCACGCCCCCGACCGTTTTGAGGATCGCGCAAAGTAGTCCCCGATAAACACCGCCACATGGCGACCTGCGCGCGTGACCTCCCATGCACGGCAATCGGGGTGATAAAGCGGCGCGTCAATCGGCGCAAATTCCAACCCGAACAGGCGGTTGGCACATTCGAACGCCGCTTCGATCATCCGGTCCAGTTGCAAGTATGGCTTCAACTCGGTCTCATCCAGATCATGCTCAGTCTGACGGCGTTTTTCCGCGTAGTACCGCCAATCCCACGGGGCCAGATCATCATTGATCCCATCCGCGCGCATCATGTCGCTTAACGTCTTGGCGTCTGCATCGGCCTGCGCGCGGGCGGGGGCCCAGACCTGCATCAACAAATCGCGCACTGCACCGGGGGTCTTGGCCATCTCGGTTTCCAGTTTGAACGCGGCAAAACTGTCATAGCCCAACAGGGCCGCCCGCTCGGCGCGCAAGGCCAGCGTTTCGGCGGCAATTTCCCGGTTGTCCGTCTCGCCACCATTCGCACCCCGTGCGGCCCACGCCCGAAACGCCTTTTCGCGCAGATCGCGACGCGGCGAGAATTGCAAGAATGGCACGATCAACGACCGCGACAACGTAATCACCGGCCCATCCTGCCGCTTTTCAGCGCCCGCATCGCGCGCAGCCTCTACAAGAAAGTCGGGCAACCCTTCCAGATCGGCCTCATTCAATTCCATATGCCACGCGGATTCATCCGCCAGAAGGTTCTGGGTAAATGCCGTGCCCAGTTCGGCCAGCCGTGCCATCACCGCCTTCATGCGCGCCTCATCGTCACCGATCAGCGCGGCCCCTGCGCGCAAGAACCGGCGGTGGGTCAACATCAAAACGCGCGCCTGTTCATCCGTCAGATTCAGCGTATCGCGCGCCCGCCACAGCACTTCAATGCGCTCAAATAATGCCTTTTGCCCTGTCACCCATGACGAATATGCCGCCAGTTTCGGCGCAAAATCACGTTGCAAGGACTGCCTCACCGGATTGCTGTCGGCACCGGCCAGCGTGAAAAAGACGGACAGCACTTTGTCCAATGCCCCGCCCGCCCCTTCCAGCGCCTCAATCGTGTTGGCAAATGTCGGCGCGTCAGCGGCTTGGGCAATTGCCGTGATGTCGGCCTTCGCTTGGGTCAGAGCGATATCCAGTGCGGGCGCGAAATCGGCATCGTCAATCCGATCAAACGGGGCCATTTGAAACGGTCCGGTCCAATCGCTCAGCAATGGGTTGGTCATGTCGTCTCCTTCGCGGATGTCCCGCAAACCGCGCAGTCGGCGCGGGGTTTCAAGGTCATGCGCCGCGCATCGGCGTATAGACCATCATAAATCAGCAAAGTGCCGCGCAGCGGTGCGCCCGCCCCGGTAATCAGCTTGATCGCTTCGCCGGCCATCATCGCGCCAATCACCCCCGGCAATGGCCCCATAACACCTGCCTCGGCACAGGACGGCACCAGCCCTTCGGCGGGACGGGTGGGGAAAATACACTCATAGCACGGCGCCCCTTGGGCTGGGTCAAAGATGCTCAACTGCCCTTCCCACTGCGCCAGCGCCCCCGAAATCAGCGGCTTGCGCTGTGCAACGGCGGCGCGATTCACCAAATAGCGGGTGTCGAAATTGTCGGTACCATCCAGAATTATGTCATAATCGCCAAACAGCTGCGCTGCGATATCTTCGGTCAGACGGCGCTGATAGGGACGCACGGTAACAAAAGGGTTGATCGCACGGATCGCGGCGGCAGCCGAACGCACCTTTGGCACGCCAATGTCCGCATCTCGGTGAATGACTTGCCGCTGAAGGTTTGACAGATCGACCAAATCGTCATCAACAACACCGATGGTGCCCACCCCTGCCGCCGCCAGATAGGTCATCACCGGCGCGCCCAGGCCGCCCGCGCCGATCACCAGTACGCGTGCATTTTTCAACGCCTTCTGGCCCGGCCCTCCGACCTCGCGCAACACGATATGACGGGCATAGCGCTCCAGCTCGGCCTCAGAAAAGCTGCCCTTTGGCGTATCGGCCATAGCGGCTGCGGGGTGCGCACGCGCGCGCAACCACCGCAGGCCCTGCCGATAGATCAAGAACACCATGCCGAACCCGCCCAGCAACAGCCAAGGCGCGGCACTGCCCCCCGTTGCCAATCGCAAGGCCGATCCGTCCGGCAGGGTCAGATGCAGCACTGTCACGGCCAGCCACAACACGCCAAGCATTGCCCAACGCAATGACCACGGCGTGCCCAGCAAGGCCCCCAACGCCAGCAAGCCGCCCGCCAAAAGCAGCACCAACGCCATCAGCCGCGCCCCGTCGACCCAAAACCACCCGCGCCGCGACTGGTTTCGGTCAACGTCTCAACCACCGTCACACAAGCCTGCACGACAGGCGCCAAAACCATCTGCGCTATGCGCTCTCCATGGGAGATGTGAAACGGCGCATCCCCGGCATTCATCACAATCACTCCCACAGGCCCGCGATAGTCCGAATCAATCGTCCCCGGTGCATTCAGCAGCGTGACTCCATATTTCAAGGCCAAGCCTGATCGCGGGCGCAGTTGCAGCTCATAGCCCTCGGGCACCGCCATACGCAGACCCGTCGGGATCAGCGCCCGCGCACCCGGGGCCAGTGTGACACCGTCTTGCCGGTCATCCTCGCCAAAATTCGCGCGCAGATCGGCCCCCGCCGCACCGACGGTTTCATACCGGGGCAGGCCCAGCGCCTTATCCGCTCCTGCCTCCCAAACCACGTTCAGTGTGACCACATCCCGCCCTTTCATCTTTCCAAAAATACCTATTGCGCCCCGGTCAGCGCCTCGGCGATCCGGCTGGCCAATTGACGCGCCACTGCATCCTTGCCCATGCGCGGCCAACTTTGCGCGCCTTCTGCCGTGATCAATGTCACGGCATTCTCTGCCCCCCCCATGATGCCGGTTTGGGCACTGACATCATTGGCCACGATCCAGTCACATCCCTTACGCGCCCGCTTGGCTGTCGCATTGGCCAGCACATCGTCGGTCTCGGCAGCAAACCCCACCACAAGCCCGGGACGCCCGGCGCGCATTTGCGCAACCTGCGCCAAAATATCCGGGTTTTCTGCAAATTCCAGAACCGGCAAGGCACCGTCTTGTTTCTTGATCTTGCTGGTTCCGGCGCTGGCCACACGCCAGTCGGCGACGGCGGCCGCGAACACGGCCGCATCAGCGGGCAAGGCCGCGTTTACAGCCGCTTGCATCTGCTGGGCCGTTTCGACGCGCACCACTTTGACACCCGCAGGGGGCGGAACATCCGCCGGGCCCGTGATAAACGTAACTGTCGCACCCAACGCCGCAAGCGCGGCACCAATCGCACTGCCCTGCGCGCCGGAACTGCGATTGGCGATATAGCGCACCGGGTCAATCGGTTCATGCGTGGGACCCGATGTGACCAGCACATGCCGCCCAGCCATTGGGCCTTTCACACCTGTCTCCTGCCCCGCCAGAGCAGCCTCGATAGCGGCAACAATTTCCAGCGGCTCGGACATCCGGCCGGGACCATGTTCACCGCACGCCATGTCACCGTCATTGGGTCCGACAAACAAGATGCCGTCGTCCTTTAACGTTGCGATGTTGCGCTGGGTCGCGGGGTGTTCCCACATCCGCACATTCATCGCCGGGGCAATCAGCACGGGCGTGTCAGTGGCCAACAACAAGGTCGAGGCCAGGTCATCTGCCTGCCCACCCGCCATCTTGGCCATCAAATCGGCAGTTGCGGGTGCAACCACGATCAGATCCGCACTGCGGCTCAATTCAATATGGCCCATGTCGGATTCGTCTGTCAGATCGAAAAGATGCTGAAACACTTTGTGCCCGGCCAGGGCTGACACCGATAGCGGCGTAACAAATTCTGTGCCCGCGCGCGTCAAGACAGGCGTCACCGCCGCGCCGCGTTCGCGCAAGCGACGGATCAGGTCCAGCGACTTGAAAGCGGCGATGCCACCGCCGATGATCAGCAAAATTCGTGTCGAGGTCAGCATAGAGCCCTCCGGGTATCAGCTGCGCCTGACAGTATGTGCGCACCCCGCCAGTGACAAGGCCACCGGCCCGATTGAAAGGCACACCAAGGATCTGTGCGCGCGACAGGCGCGTCCGCCACCAAGAGGGGACGATGGCCCGAATCGGTTCAGATTTTATTGGCTCTAACCAAAGAAAGCTTCAAAATTTCATCGCTCAGCGCGGCGCGATGACGCTTGGCACCCATCGGCGCTTGCATGGCGGGGCGGGAGGGATAGGCGCATGCGTTTCGCCCGTGATCAAAACATCATACCAAAAGGCTATGCACCTCTGGCCCTTTTGCTTCCAGCGCCCGGCGCATTTTCTGAAACGCGGCTACTTCCAACTGGCGCACACGTTCTTTGCTGAGGTTCAATTCATCTCCCAGACTTTCCAGCGTGCGCGGCTCGTCCCGCAATTTACGTTCACGCACGATATGTTGCTCTCGCGCGCTAAGCCTTCCCATCGCTTCGGACAACCAACCCCGCAGCGCGGCCAGATCGTGATCCGCCTGCACCAATTCTTCGGCATGCGGTGAATCATCCTCTAACGCATCGATCCATTCGCGCCCTTCGTCCTCCGCACTTTGCGTGGCGTTCAGCGAATAATCCGATCCAGCCAACCGTCCGGCCATCATTTCTACATCGCGCAGGGGCACACCGACTTCTTGGGCAATCATCTCGCGCAATTGAAATCCATCCAGTTCGCCACCTTGCGCCATGGCATCACGTTCCAGCCGGGCCTGAACGCGGCGCATGTTGAAAAACAACGACTTTTGCGAGGATGTGGACCCTGTACGCACCATCGACCAGTTGCGCATGACATAATCCTGCACGCTGGCCTTGATCCACCAGACGGCATAAGTCGAAAACCGCACGCCGCGATCCGGATCAAACTTGTCCGCCGCCTTCATCAGGCCCAGCCCCGCCTCTTGGATCAGATCGTTCATCGGCGCGCCGTAACGGCGAAACTTGGACGCCATGGAGATGGCCAGACGCATATACGCGGTAATCAATCGATGCAGGGCTTCTTCATCGCGGTGATCGCGCCACGCATAGGCCAGCTGCGCTTCGGTTTCGGCATCCAGCATCTCGGCTTTCATCGCCTTGCGCGACAATGTGCGGCTGTCTTGTATGTCCAGTGACATGACATGTGCTCCGGTGTGTTGACGTCGTTACGCGCGCTCTTTCCCGCCCATTCCTGAGGTGCTACGCCGGGACAAACGCAGCAGATCGCGAAAAGGTTCAAAAAAAAATGTTGCCGAAACTGACATTGGTGCTGGGCGGCGCAGCCTCGGGCAAGTCGCTCTGGGCGGAAACGCTGGTAACGCAGACTGCGCGCCCACGTGTTTATGTGGCGACAGCGCAGGCGTTTGACGAAGACATGCACGCCAAAATCAAAGAGCACCGCACACAGCGCGGTCCTGATTGGCGCACGATCGAGGCCCCCCTAGACCTGACACCGGCTCTGGCCGGGGTCGCTGGCGATGATGTCGTGTTGCTGGATTGCGCCACCCTATGGCTCAGCAATCACCTGCTGGCCGATCACGACCTGACCGCACAAACCGATACGTTGATGGCCGCCCTGCATGTCTGCCCCGCGCCGGTGGTGGTGGTCAGCAACGAAGTTGGCCTGTCGGGCGTACCCGAGAATGCCCTGGCCCGACAGTTTCAGCGTGCACAAGGGCGGTTGAACCAACGGCTGGCAGCCGAGGCCGATTTGGTGGTGCAGGTCATTGCCGGACTTCCACTCGTCCTGAAAGGATCACTGCCGTGAGCCGGTTTTTCTGGGTGCGACACGGCCCGACCCATGCCAAATCCATGGTCGGATGGAGCGACCTGCCCGCCGATCTGAGCGACACGGCCCATCTGGCCCGGCTGGAAAACGCCCTGCCGCGCGACGCGCTGGTTATCTCATCCGACCTGAGCCGCGCACGTGCCACGGCAGATGCTCTGCAAGGCCCCCGCATGCGCCTGCCCGACGATCCGGCCCTGCGCGAAATCCATTTCGGTGCTTGGGAGCTGAAACATTGGGATAATGTCGACGACCCTGACCGCCTGCGTGCCTTTTGGGACACGCCCGGCGATCTGGCTGCCCCCGGCGGTGAAAGCTGGAACGCGGTGCTGGCCCGTGTCAACGCCGCCGTCGCCCGCTTGATTGAGGCATATCCCGGGCGCGACATCGTCGCCGTATCCCATTTTGGCGCGATCCTGACGCAGGTCCAAATGGCCCGACAGATCACCGCCCATCAAGCCTTTGCCCAGAAAATCGACAACCTGTCATTGACCGAATTGCATTGTGGCCCCGCCGGGTGGCATGCCGCCCGGATCAATCACAAGACGTGATGGCGACGCGCACATTTGCTGACTAGGCGGCACCGGGTACATGTGCCTAAACTGCCCCCATGACATATGACCTTATCATCGGCGATTACGCCTATTCCAGTTGGTCACAGCGCGCCTGGCTGCTGTTTGATCATTTCCACATCCCCCGCCACATCCACCGGGTGGATTTCCATTCCGGCGGAGTCCCCGAACAAATGCAAGGATGGGCCCCGGCCAAAACCGTGCCCGCCCTGCGCACCCCCGAGGGAGCCGTTATCGGCGAATCCCTTGGATTGGCCGAAGAACTGGCCACGCGTCATCCCGACCTCGCCCTGTGGCCCGTTGATCCAAGCGCCCGTACGACAGCACGTGCGCTTGCCCATGAAATGCACGCGGGCTTTGTGGCGCTGCGTTCGGCCTGCCCGATGAACCTGCGCAAATGCTATGATGGGTTTGTTGTGTCAGACGAAGTGCGGGGGGATCTGGCGCGGCTGGAATATCTGTGGGCACACGCGCGCGACACCTGTGCGCCGGATGGTCCGTGGCTGTGCGGTGATTACGGAATCGTGGACGCGATGTTTGCGCCGGTGGCGGCACGTATCGCGGGTTATAAGCTGCCAGTGTCGGACAGGGCTGCGGCCTATGTCGCGGCGCATCTAGCGCATCCGTCCTTTCGCCGGTGGCGTGCCTATGGTCTGGTACACGGGCCCGATCTGGACAGGTATCGGATGGACCTTGCCAGCGGCCCATGGCCCGGCCCGGCACCACTTCCGGCCGAAGCTATAGACAGTGGTACAGCCGAAAACGCAGCCTGCCCCTATTCCGGCGATCCAGTGACCCACCTGATGCGGGTGAACGAGCGCATCTTTGGCATGTGCAACGCACTATGCCGCGACAAAACCGTCGCCGATCCCGAAGCATGGCCCGCTTTCATGGCCTTGGTGAGCGACTAATTCAACCGCCCAGGGCCTGACCCGGGGCCTGTTTCTACCCGCGGTACACCGATGGCAACGGATGGCGCAGACAACCCCCTGCGCCATTAACCATTCCTAAACCCTCATGGCTCTACGGTTAACCAATATTAACCCAAACCCGGAGCCTGATATGGTCGCGCGCGCCTACACGGTTGCTTTTGAAGGCGTGCAAGCCCGTCAAGTCGAGGTGCAATGCGCCGTCACCCCCGGCCTACCAGCATTTTCCATCGTCGGCCTTGCCGATAAGGCCGTCAGCGAAGCGCGCGATCGGGTGCGCACCGCGCTGAGTTCAATGGCCATCGCCCTGCCGTCCAAGCGGATCACGGTGAACCTCAGCCCTGCGGACCTGCCCAAGGAAGGCAGCCACTTTGACCTGCCCATCGCGCTGGCCCTTCTGGCAGCGCTGGATATTATTCCCAAGGATGCGATTGCCGACACCACTTCGCTAGGCGAATTGTCACTGGACGGGACGATCATGCCCGTACTGGGCGCACTGCCCGCCGCCATGTCTGCCGCTGCCGAGGATCGTACGCTGCTATGTCCCAAACTGTCCGGTGCCGAGGCCGCATGGGTGGGTGCCGCACGCGTCATCGGGGCGGCGCATCTGGCGGATGTGGTGCGACACTATACCGGCCAATCCCCCCTGCCCCCGGCCGAACCGGGCGAGGTTCTGACATCCGACACCGGACGCGATTTGAGAGACGTTAAAGGGCAGGAACGTGCCAAACGCGCACTGGAAATCGCAGCGGCTGGGCGACACCACCTATTGTTGATCGGCCCTCCCGGATCGGGAAAATCCATGCTGGCCGCGCGCCTGCCGGGAATCCTGCCCCCGCTGACAGCGCGCGAAGCGCTGGAAACCAGCATGATCCACTCGCTGGCCGGGCTGTTAGATGAAGGCGGCATCACGCGAACACGCCCGTTTCGCGACCCCCACCACACCGCATCGATGGCGGCCATCGTCGGGGGCGGGCGGCGCGCCTCGCCCGGTGAGATAAGTCTGGCGCATAATGGCGTGTTGTTTCTGGATGAGTTTCCCGAATTTCCCCGCACCGTTCTGGAAACCCTGCGCCAGCCGATCGAGACCGGACAGATCATGGTCGCCCGTGCGAATGCGCACATCACCTATCCCAGCCGCTTTATGCTGATCGCAGCCGCAAATCCCTGCAAATGCGGTTATCTTAGCGTGGCCGAGCGCGCCTGCAGCCGCGCCCCCCTTTGTGGCGAGGATTACATGGGGCGGATCAGCGGACCACTGATGGATCGGTTTGACCTGCGCGTTGACGTACCATCCGTCGCATTTTCGGATCTGGACATGCCCGCGTCGGGGGACACGTCAGCCGAGATCGCAGCGCGCGTGGCCACCGCGCAGGCCCTGCAGGAGGCGCGTTTTGACGGAACGGACAGCGCGCGGTTGAACTCGGACGCCGAAGGGGCAGTTCTGGACGCGGTCGCCACTCCAGACGACGAAGGGCGCGCCTTGCTCGCTCGTTTGGCTGACCAATTCGGACTGTCAGCGCGCGGATATCACCGGGTTTTACGGGTGGCACGCACCATCGCCGATCTGGACGGGTCCGAAACCGTGCGCCGCCCACATGTAGCCGAGGCCGCCAGCTATCGAATCACAGACGCGAAAGCGCTGTAATCCACCCGGCCAGTTCCGTCATGGTTTGACGCGCTTCGGGGATCAACCCGTGCATCAGCGGCCAGACATGTGGCAAATCCTGTTCGATCACACAGGTCACGTCCACGCCCTGTGCAATCAAACTGTCGGTCATGCGCCGCGTGTCATCGGCCAGAATTTCCGTATCCCCAACGGTCAGCCAAACAGGGCCCGCACCGATAAAGCTGGCAAATAGCGGGGATGCGCGCGGGTCCGACGGATTCGCGCCTTTTAGGTACATGTGCACCATATCAGCGGCCCGATGCGCGGGCAGCACGGCGTCAGCCGCAGCGTTCCGGGTGAAACTTGGGCCGGCAAAGGTGAAATCCGTGAGCGGCGAAAAGCAAAACGTGCCCACTGGCGGGCGCAAGCCCAAGGCACAGATTTGCGCCAAAAGCGACAGCGACAACCCGCCCCCGGCGCTGTCCCCGCCCAGAATAACACCGCCCGGATGATCCATCACCGCACGGTACGCGGTCAGCGCATCCTCCAGCGCGGCGGGAAACGGATTCTCGGGAGCCAGACGATAGCGCGGTAAAATTGCCTTCAACCGGGTGCGCGCCGCCAGATGTGCCACCATCGCGCGATGCGTCTGCGGCGAGCCAAAAACATAACCGCCCCCGTGAAAATACAGGATCAGTGGCCCGTCGCGTTGATCTTGCGGTGCAACTGAGGTTGCACGCAGCTTCATACCCTCATCAGGGCCAAGGATCAGTTCGTCAAATGTCACACCCGCCGGAGCACGAAACAGCATTCGCGCCGTGCGCTCCATATGACGCCGCAACCGGTCGGGCCGATCCGTGCGCGCAATAAACCGCTTTTCCGTTTGGCGCAGCCAACCCGTCAGCAAGCGGGCCCGCAGGCTCACGCGCGCTTGGCTTCGATCGCGTCCCAGATCTTGCCTGCGATATTGACGCCGTCGAAACGTTCCAGCTCTTGAATGCCGGTCGGGGAGGTAACGTTGATCTCGGTCAGATAGTCGCCGATCACATCAATCCCGACAAAGACCTGCCCCTTTTCCCGCAGAAGCGGGCCGATAGTGGCACAGATTTCAAGATCACGTTCGGTCAGGTCCACCTTTTCAGGGCGCCCGCCCACATGCATATTCGATCTGGTCTCGCCCTCGGCCGGAACACGGTTGATCGCGCCCACAGGTTCACCATCGACCAGAATGACGCGTTTGTCGCCCGCCGACACCTGAGGCAGGAATTTTTGCACAATCAACGGTTCGCGGCTAAAGCCAGTGAACATTTCATAGAGCGAGCTAAGGTTGCTGTCCCCGGCGCGCAGCAGAAAAACCCCCGCACCTCCGTTGCCATAAAGCGGCTTCAGAATCACGTCGCCATGCCGGTCGCGGAACGCGCGGATGGTGGACAGATCGCGGGCGATTGTCGTCGGCGGCATCAGCTGTGGGAAATCAAGAATCAACAGCTTCTCGGGGAAGTTGCGGACCCAAAACGGATCATTCACCACCAGAGTTTTGGGTGCCAAACGGTCCAATAGATGCGTGGTGGTGATGTAGAACATGTCAAAAGGCGGGTCTTGACGCAGCCAGACCACATCGAAATCCGCCAGATCAACGGTGGTTTCCTCGCCCAGAATAGCGTGATTGCCCGCAACGCGCTGCACCTGAAGCGGCCAGCCACGCGCGGTTATTCGTCCTTCGTCATACGACAGCTTGTCAGGCGTGTAGTAAAACAACGTGTGCCCGCGTGCCTGCGCCTCTTCGGCAAGACGAAACGTGCTGTCGGCATTGATGTTGATCGGCTCGATAGGGTCCATCTGAAAGGCGATTTTCATGGGCCAAGGTCCTCGCGTTGGTACGCTGTTTACATGGGCCATGCGCGAGCCGGGTGCAATTCAGAAATGCGCGAGCATGTTTTCATGAATCCGGCATTGCCCGACGGCGTCGACGGTTGCCACGTCAAATCTGGTGTCGCTTAGCTGTCCATCTGGGCATTGATCCAGATACTCCGACGCCGCCATATGGATGCGTCGCGCCTGCGCTGGACGTAACCTGTTGATGGCATCATCATGGGTGCCTGCCTGTTTTACTTCGCAGAACACAATTGTACAGGCGTCCTTGAAAATCAGATCAATTTCACCGCCTTTTGCCCGCCAGCGGGTTTCCAACAGCGTCAAACCCGCCGCCAGATACAGTGCGGTTGCACGCTCCTCGGCGGCCAGCCCCGTACGGTAAGCGCGGCGGCCACGATCCCGACGCGCCACAACCGGCGCGTCGCGTGAGTGAGACCTTTCTAAATGTTGCGCCATATGCGAACCGCCTTTCAGGGGTCGCCCTGTAATTTCAGGGCCATCTGATAAACTGCCCGCCGTTTCAGCCCCAGATCGGCCGCGACCTTATCGGCGGCATCACGTACCGACATTTCCCCAAGAACGGCACGTAGATTTGATTCTATTTCATCAGAGTTAACAATCCGTTCCCCTGCACGATCAATCAGCACAACCATTTCACCCTTGCGCGGAGATTCTTTCAACTCGGCCGCCAGATCGCCCAAGGACCCGCGAAGCACCTCTTCGAATTTCTTGGTCAGTTCACGACACAGTGCCGCCTGCCGATCTGCACCCAAGACCTCGGCCGCATCGCGCAGCATGGCCGCAACGCGTTTGGGTGATTCGTAAAAGACGAGCGTCGCAGGCACTTCGGACAGAGATTTCAGCCCCGTTTTGCGCGCCGAGGACGTATTGGGCAGGAAACCCGCGAATAAAAAGCGATCTGTCGGCAGGCCCGACACGGTTAACGCGGTGATAACCGCCGATGGCCCCGGCGCCGAGATCAGGGCAAACCCGTCCGCAATAGCCGCCCGCGCCAGATCAAACCCGGGGTCCGCCACCATCGGCGTTCCCGCCTCGGATGCGTAAACCACGGATTGGCCAGCGGCCATCGCCTCCATCAAGCGAGGGCGCACACGCCCGCCGTTGTGATCGTGATAGGCCAGCATGGGCCGGTCATTCAGGGCAATACCGTGAATATCCATCAACTTGCGCAGGCTGCGGGTATCCTCGGCTGCAATCACATCTGCCGAAGCAAGGATGTCCAGCGAGCGCAACGTAATGTCGCGCGCCGTTCCCAGCGGCGTCGCCACAAGATAGAGCCCGGGGGCCAGTTTCTGCCGGTTCGGATTCACCACTGGACCCGCCTCTCATGACGTTTATTATCCCCCTTAACCCGGGGCCTGCTCTTAGCACAGCCCGTCAGTCCAAGTGAGGTAGTCCCATGTTTGCCGTTTTGTCTCCCGCCCGCAAGGTGTTGGCCCGTCTGGCCGCTCTGTTTTGTGTGATCGTGCTTGCCGCGTGTCAGCCCGCCAGCATGAACTCAGGTGGCGGTGGTGGCGGTCAAACCATATCTCCCAATGCGCCGGTCGCCGTTGCCCTGTTGGTTCCACACGGATCTGCGAACCCGCAAGAAGCCGCGCTGGCCCGCGATCTGGAGGCAGCCGCACGCATGGCGGTTGCTGATCTGCAAGGTGTGCAGATTGACCTGCGCGTTTATGGCACAGCCGGTCAACCCGGCCAGTCCCAGCAAGCTGCACTGAACGCAGCCGCTGACGGGGCCAAGATCATCGTCGGCCCGCTGCATGCCGAATCAGCCAACGCCGTCGCCGTCGCCGTGGCCCCCAAGAACATCAACGTTCTGGCGTTTTCGAACAATGCCACCATCGCTGGCGGCAACCTGTTCGTTCTGGGGCAAACCTTTGACAACACTGCCGAGCGGCTGGCCCGCTATGCGGTACGCAACGGCAAGAAACGCATCCTGACCGTTCATTCGCAAAACCTGACCGGACAATTGGGCGAGCGCGCGATCCTGAAAGCCGCCAGCGCTGCGGGGGCCACGGTTGTCGGCACGGTCCCTTACCAGTTTTCCAAAGAGGGCGTCGTTGCCGCCGTTCCCCAGATCGTAAACACGGCACGCAGCACAGGTGCAGATACCGTGTTCATGACGGCCAACACGGCGGGCGCTCTTCCACTGTTCACTCAGATGCTGCCCGAGGCCGGAATGGGCCCTTCGGCGGTTCAATACATCGGCCTGGCGCGATGGGACAAACCCGCGCAGACCATGACGCTGCCCGGTGTTCAGGGAGGGTGGTTCGCCCTGCCCGACCCACAGCGCACCGCCCGTTTTCAGGCCCGGTTCCAACAGGCCAACGGCACTGCTCCCCACGCCATTGCCGGGCTTGCCTATGACGGAATCGCTGCAATCGGCGCGCTGGTCAAAACCGGCAAACGTGACGCTCTGACCCATGCCAGCCTGACACAGGGTGCCGGGTTCAAGGGCGTGGATGGTGCATTCCGCCTGCGCAAGGACGGCACCAGCGACCGTGCCTTGGCTGTGGCCTCTGTACGTGATGGAAAACTGGTGATCATCGATCCAGCGCCAGCCGGATTTGGCGGGGCGGGTTTCTGATCCAGTACACTCCATGACTGATGTGGCACCGGCCTCTGGCCTAGCATCTAACCCGGCATCTAACGTTGCCTCCAGAACAGCCCGCAATCAGGCCCCCGGCGATCCGGGCGGCCTGATTTGCCCGGCTGCGGATATTTTTGACGTCGCTGGGGTCAAAGACCGTCTGGCGCGCGGCATTGCCGAGGCATCGGGAGATCTGCGCAAGATGGCCGTCGCCATTCTGGGCGACGAAATGCAACGGGGCCGCGACGCCATCGCCGCCGGCCTGGCCGCGCACCCGCTCAAGGCGCGTGAAGCCACCCATTCCTATAGCTGGTTAACCGATTGCATCGTCACCGCCGCCTTTGATCTGGCTACGCATGCCATGCATCCCATCCCTAACCCGACCGAGGGCGAACGCCTGTCCGTGCTGGCCGTGGGCGGATACGGTCGGGGCGAAATGGCACCTCAGTCGGATGTCGATCTGCTGTTTTTGATCCCCTATAAACTGACGGCTTGGGCCGAAAGCGTGATTGAGGACATGCTGTATCTCTTGTGGGATTTGCGGCTGAAAATCGGCCAATCCACGCGCAGCGTGCAGGAATGCCTTCGACTTGGGGTCGAGGATTTCACCATCCGCACCGCCTTGTTGGAAAACCGTTTTCTATGCGGCGATGCCAAACTGGCCGCGCGGCTGAACCATCGCCTGTGGAACGACCTGTTCCAGGGCACCGAACGCGGGTTTATCGAGGCCAAGCTGGAAGAGCGCGATGCGCGCCATGAAAAGCAAGGCGGCCAGCGCTATATGGTCGAACCGAACGTCAAGGAAGGCAAAGGCGGCCTACGCGATCTGCAATCTCTGTTCTGGATTTCAAAATACCTGTATCGCGTCACCGACCTGTCCGAACTGGTCCGCCACGGCATGTTCACCAAGGACGAATTCGACACGTTCGCGCAGGCTGAGAACTATCTCTGGGCGGTGCGCTGTCATTTGCATCTGGCGACCAAGCGCCCGTCAGATCAGCTGACATTTGATCTGCAAGTCGAGGTGGCCGAACGCATGGGCTACACAGACCACAGCGGACGCCGCGCGGTCGAGTTTTTCATGCAGGATTATTTTCGCCACGCCACATCCGTTGGCGATCTGACCCGCATTTTCCTGACCAAACTGGAAGCAGCCCATGTCAAATCCGAACCGCTGTTGCAGCGCCTGTTCCGGCGCAAGAAAAAGCTAAAGCCCGGCTATACCGAGGTTCATGGCCGTCTGGCCATCACCGACGAAGCCGCGTTTCTGGCCGACCCTTTGAACCTGTTGCGCGTCTTTGAGGAGGGGTTGCGCACCGGGCTGTTGATCCACCCGGATGCGATGCTGTTGGTGACGGCCAATCTTGATCTGATCGATGATCGCATGCGCAATGATCCGGTGGCTCAAAAGCTGTTTCTGGGATTGCTGCTGAAACATGGCAACCCAGAGCGCGCGTTGCGGCGGATGAATGAATTGGGCGTGCTCTCGGCCTTTTTGCCCGAGTTCGAGCCAATCGTGGCCATGATGCAATTCAACATGTATCACCATTACACGGTGGACGAACACACGATCCAATGCATCCGAAATCTGGCAATGATCGAACGCGGCGAGTTGATCGAAGCCCTGCCCGTCGCCTCGTCCATCCTTGAACGCGGAATCAACCGGCGCGTTCTGTATGTCGCGATGTTGATGCATGACATCGGCAAGGGGCGCGACGAAGATCATTCGATTCTCGGCGCCAAGATCATGCGCCGTGTCGGACCTCGTCTGGGCCTGAAACCCAAAGAAGTAGACACCGCCGAATGGCTGGTGCGCTATCACCTGTTGATGTCGGATATGGCGCAAAAGCGCGATATTGCCGATCCGCGCACAGTGCGCGACTTTGCCAAGGCGGTGCAAACACGTGAAAGGCTGGACATGCTGTGCGTGTTGACGGTCTGTGACATTCGCGGCGTCGGGCCGGGAACGTGGAATAATTGGAAAGCATCCCTGATCCGTGCGCTGTATCGCCAGACCCGGCGCGCGATGGAAAACGGTCTGGAAGATCTGAACCGCGAGCAACGCGGCTCGGACGCCAAGCGCAACCTGCGCGAAGCCCTGTCCGACTGGGACGCCAAGGCCCTGAAGGCCGAAACAGCGCGCCACTATCCGCCCTATTGGCAGGGGTTGCACGTGACGGCCCATGTCGTCTTTGCCAATCTGCTGCGTGATCTAGACCGCAACACCGCCAATGACGGCAACGGCGGCGGCATCGGCATTGACCTGCATCTGGATGAAGATCGCGATGCCACACGCGTCTGCTTTGCCATGGCCGATCATCCCGGCATTTTCTCGCGCTTGGCGGGGGCTTTGGCGCTGGTCGGGGCCAACGTCGTTGATGCGCGCACTTACACATCTGCCGACGGATTTGCGACCGCCGTATTCTGGGTGCAAGACACCGAGGGGCATCCGTATGATGCGGCCCGCCTTCCGCGCCTGCGCAAGACGATTCACCGCACCCTCAAAGGCGAGGTCATGGCCCGCGAGGCCATCAAATCACGTGACAAGATTAAGAAACGCGAGCGCGCCTTTCGGGTGCCCACGCATGTCACCTTCGACAATGAAGGCTCGGAAATTTACACAATCATCGAGGTCGACACCCGCGACCGCCCCGGCCTGCTGTATGACCTGACCCGCACATTGGCCGACAACAACGTCTACATTGCCAGCGCCGTGATCGCGACTTTCGGCGAACAGGTGGTGGACACGTTCTATGTAAAAGACATGTTCGGCCTGAAATTCCACTCCGAAGCCAAACAACGCAGCCTTGAAAAGAAACTGCGCACGGCCATTACCGAAGGCACCCAACGCGCCAATGCGTGACAAGACCGGAGAAACCCATGTGGCAAGGTAAGCTCATTCACATTCATACCGCGCCAAAGGGCCGTGCGCCAATGCAGGGCCATAACAGTATCCGTGCCATCGCGGGTCAGGGACTGGAAGGCGATCGGTATGCGACCGGGCTGGGGCATTACTCTAAATTCCCCGACATTCGCGAGGTCACACTGATCGAGGTCGAAACGCTGATTGCGCTGGAACGTGACCATGATATCCGGCTGGACGTTGCCGATCATCGCCGCAACTTGACCACGCGGGGAGTCCCGCTGAACCATCTGGTCGGCCAGCGGTTTTTCGTGGGTGATACATTGCTTGAGGGTGGGCGGCTGAACACTCCTTGCCGCTATTTGAATCTGGTCACGGGCCAAACGCTCTGTGACCTGCTAGAGCATCGTTCGGGTCTGAATTGCCGTATTCTCAAGAGCGGAACGATGACCGTTGGCGACATTATCCAAGCGGATCCGGGCGCCAGTTGACACGGTCTGGATGCGCAATGAAACCCGCGCTGCGCCCTGCCCCCTTTCGCAGGCGCGCCCAATCCGATAAGTCAGCACCAAACCCGCTGCAAAGGTATGCGTCATGCCCCCCTCCCGTCTGATTTCCGGCATGCTGACAGTCAGCGTCTGGACCATGCTCAGCCGCGTTCTGGGTTTTGTGCGCGACGTTTTGATTGCCGGCCTGTTGGGGCCGGGGCCGTTGATGGATGCCTTTGTCGCTGCGTTCCGCCTGCCCAACCTGTTTCGCCGTTTTTTCGCCGAGGGCGCATTCAACGCGGCCTTTGTGCCGATGTATTCCAAGCGCCTTGAGGCAGACGAAACGCCCGATGCTTTTGCCTCGCTTGCGTTCAGCGGTCTGGCGCTGGTGTTGCTGGTACTGGTGGGGCTTGCGATGGTGTTCATGCCTGCGCTGGTCTGGGCCACCGCCGAAGGATTTGCCGAGGATGCGCGTTTTGATCTGACGGTGGAATTCGGGCGGGTCGTATTCCCCTATATCCTGTTCATCTCGCTGGCGGCGCTGCTGTCAGGTGTGCTGAATTCATCCGGTCGGTTTGTCGCCGCTGCTGCTGCGCCTGTCGTGCTGAACGTGATGCTGTGCACCGCCATGTTGATCGCCGTCTGGCGGAACGGAAGTGTTCCGTTGGCCTTGGTTTGGACCATACCGTTTGCAGGTGTCGCACAACTGGCGTTGGTCTGGGTTGCCGCCCATCGTTCGGGGCGGCGCATCGGATTCGTGCGCCCGCGCTGGACGCCGGAAATGCGCCAGTTGTTGCGCATCGCCCTGCCCGCTGCTCTGGCCGGGGGCGTCATGCAAATCAACCTGCTGGTGGGCCAGCAGGTGGCCAGCAATTTCGAAAACGCGATCAGTTGGCTCTATGCTGCCGACCGACTGTATCAACTGCCTCTGGGCGTGGTGGGTATTGCCGTAGGTATTGTCCTGCTGCCCGACCTGTCGCGCCGCTTGCGCGCCGAGGATGACAGCGGCGCACGCATGGCCCTAAGTCGGGCCGGAGAAATATCACTCGCTCTGACCGTACCTGCGTCTGTAGCGTTGATTGTCGTGCCAATCCCGCTGATCACCGTGCTGTTCGAGCGCGGAGCCTTTGGCACTGATGACACTGCCGCCACCGCGCTGGCCGTGGCAATCTATGGCCTCGGCCTGCCCGCCTTTGTACTGCAAAAGGTATTGCAGCCGATCTATTTTGCCCGTGAAGACACCAAACGCCCCTTTTACTATGCCATCGTCGCGATGGTGGTGAATGCCGCGCTGGCCGTCGGTCTGGCCCCATTCATCGGCTGGATCGCGGCGGCGATCGGAACAACTCTGGCAGGTTGGGCGATGGTGTGGCTTCTGGCGCGCGGTGTACACCCCTTTGGCGAAGTCGCACGGTTTGATGACCGGTTTCGCAGCCGGTTGTGGCGGATTGTTCTGGCCTCGCTGATCATGGGCGCGGCGCTCTATGCGCTGATGCTGGCGCTGGGGCCGTTCTTTGGCATCCCCGGCTGGCGCGCGTTGGCGCTATTTGTGCTGATCGCTGCGGGCTGCGCCGTCTATTACGCCGCTGGCCGCCTGTTGGGTGCGTTCCGTCGCCACGAGCTGCGCGAGGCGCTGCGGCGTTGAAACGTGGCCGCCCTATCGCTGTTGCAGCTTTGCGCGCAGTTTGGACCAGCCACCGGGACTGACCACAAATGACAGGCCAAAGCCGGTTGTAAAGCCGACCAGATCGGCCACCCATTTGCTTTGACCACCAAACAACAGACCAAACAGCAATTGCGCCCCCATTAGAAAACCGATCATCGTGAACGCGCGCATTTGATTGCCGCCATTGGCCCCCAATTGCAGCCAGATCAGATAGGTAAACGCGCCGATCAACCCGTAAGTGCCGGGAAACGCCCCATAGAGCCACGGATTGTCCCGCACCGCCACCCCATAGGCCAGTGCGCCCACAACACTGGCCCCCAAAAACACTGCCAGTGTCGCCCATGGACGAAATACCTCGCCCACGAATTTGCCCAAGGCCAGCAACAATGCCGCCGAGAACAGGGTTTCGCTAAAGCTGCCATGCACAAACGGATAGGTCACAAACCGCAGCAGATGTTCAGGCGGGTAAATCCCGCCTTCCAGCATCCAGCGCAAGATATCGCCGTTAAAGCCATAATCCTGTATCGCTGCCGCCCGCCAGCCGACCGCCTGCATACCGCCAATCAGCCCCTTGGAGCCAAGAAAAAACGCGATCTCGGGAATGGCCACCGCCAAAAACAGCACCACGACAACGGGCGGCAAGGGGTTGATCGGGCTGACATCATCAGGATGGGACATGATTGGTTCCGGGCCTTTGCTTGACGGGACATGGACGCATGGGTAAGCGAGGCGGACAGAGAAATCCAGACAGGAGACAGGGCCATGACCGTCACCGGGCACACACCGCGCGTCTTTTCGGGCATCCAGCCATCAGGCAACCTGCATCTCGGCAACTATCTTGGGGCGTTGAAACGGTTCGCTGATACCCAAGACAGCGGGACGCAAACCCTTTATTGCATGGTGGACATGCACGCGATCACCGTCTGGCAAGACCCCGCCAAACTGCGCCATGCCACGCGTGAGCTGTGCGCGGGGTTCATTGCGTCGGGTCTGGACCCGGCCAAATCGATCCTGTTCAACCAGTCCCAAGTGGCAGAGCACGCGCAATTGGCGTGGATCTTCAACTGTGTGGCGCGCATGGGCTGGATGAAACGCATGACCCAGTTCAAGGACAAAGCCGGCAAGAATGCCGAGAATGCCTCGCTGGGACTGTTCGGCTATCCGGCATTGATGGCGGCGGACATCCTGATCTATCACGCCACGCATGTGCCAGTGGGCGAAGACCAAAAACAGCATATTGAACTGACCCGCGACATCGCCGCCAAGTTCAACCACGACTATGGCGTTGATTTCTTTCCCATCACCGAGCCGGTCATCGAAGGTGCTGCAACGCGCGTGATGAGCCTGCGCGACGGGTCCAAGAAAATGTCCAAGTCAGACCCATCGGACATGAGCCGGATCAACATGACCGACGATGCCGATGCAATCGCCAAGAAAATCCGCAAGGCCAAGACCGACCCGGAACCCCTGCCCAGTGATCTGGACGGGCTGGAGGGGCGCCCCGAAGCGCGCAATCTGGTGAATATCTACGCCGGTCTGGCCGGGATCAGCGCCGAGGCCGTGATGGCCGATATGGGGGGCAAGACTTTTTCCGAGTTCAAACCCGCGCTGGCCGATCTGGCCGTCGCGCGTCTGGCCCCGATCTCGGAAGAGATGAGCCGCCTGATGCAAGATGTCAGCGAGATTGACCGTATTCTGGCCAACGGCGCCGCAGACGCGCGCGCCATTGCCGCCCCGATCCTGCGCAAGACCTATGAGATCGTCGGCATGGTCGGCGCCTGAGGGCTAGGATGCCTGCGGCGCAGGTATTTGTAGAAAGATGAAAGCCTGAGCGCCCGCTATTCTTTAGCGGGCGTATTTTATGAACGGTGTCAGGGTCGCGATGCGGTCATAGAGTTGACGCGCCGTGGTGTTGAAATCCTGCGTCATCCAATAGACGGACGGGCGGCCATCGGCATCGGCGGCGGCATAGACGGCCTCGATCAGTTTGCGCCCTACCCCCGTGCCGCGCACGGAAGGGTCGGCGAACAAATCCTGTAGATAGCACACCTCGTCCACGCGCCAGTTGTGCGGGTGATAGATGTAGTGGACCAGCCCCACAGGCGTGTCATCCTGCACGGCCAGCAGGGCGTTCTGATTGGGATGGTCTGGCGACAGCAGGCGTTTGAAGGTGTGCGCGTAGACCTCTTCGGGGACAGACGTTTCGTAAAATTCCAGATAGGCCGTCCACAGGCGGCGCCAGTCGGCCTGATCGTCGGGGTTAAGCGGGCGGATGGTGAGAGTCATAGGACGTGCCTTTGGCTGTTTCAGGTAGCTTAAGCCACGTCCCGGATGTTTGCCAGCCGCGATATCCGCCACGTCGCGCGCGACATCAGCGGCAGGTTACTGCGCTGCGACCGCTTGGGGATCAACCAGAGCGACGATGTCCATCATGATGGTGTTCAGTTCAAAATCCTTGGGCGTATAGACACGCGCCACGCCAAGGCCAAGCAGGCGTTTGGCATCTTCATCGGGAATGATTCCTCCGACAATGACCGGTACGTGCTCCAAGCCTGCCGCGCGCATCCGGTCCATCAATTCTTCGACCAGCGGCAGGTGGCTGCCCGACAGAATCGACAGGCCGACGACGTGCGATTCGCCCTCCAGCGCAGCGTTTACGATTTCTTCGGGTGTCAGGCGGATGCCTTCATAGCCGATGTCCATGCCACAATCACGGGCACGGAATGCGATCTGTTCGGCCCCGTTGGAGTGCCCGTCCAGCCCCGGCTTGCCCACCAGAAATTTCAAGCGGCGCCCCAAACGATCGCTGACCAGATCGACCGCCTCGCGGATGTGATCCAGACCTTCGGTCTTGTTTGAGGGGCTGGTGCTGACGCCAGTGGGGCCGCGGTATTCACCGTGAACCGCGCGCATCTGCTGCGCCCATTCACCTGTGGTCACGCCTGCACGCGCGGCCTTGATCGAAGCGGGCATGATGTTGTGCCCCTCGGAGGCGGCGGCGCGCAATTCGGCCAGTGCCTCTTTGACGGCACTGGCGTCGCGATCACTGCGCCATTGGGTCAGGCGGCCGATCTGTTCCGCTTCGACGGCCGGATCGACCGTCATGATGCCACCATCCTCGGTTTGCAGGGGCGAAGGTTCGGTTGTGGTCCACTTGTTGACACCCACCACAACAGTTTCATTGCGTTCAATCCGGTTCAGACGCTCGGCGTTGCTATCGACCAGCCGTGCCTTCATGTAGTCAATCGCTCCGATTGCGCCGCCCATGCCATCCAGATTGGCCAACTCATGGCGGGCGCCGTCTTTCAGGGCTTCGACCTTGGCATCAACCGCAGGGTTGCCATCAAACAGGTCATCAAATTCCAACAGGTCGGTTTCATACGCTAGAATCTGCTGCATGCGCATCGACCACTGCTGATCCCAGGGGCGCGGCAGGCCCAGCGCCTCGTTCCATGCGGGCAATTGCACAGCGCGGGCGCGGGCCTTTTTGGACAAGGTCACGGCCAGCATTTCAATCAGGATGCGATAAACGTTATTTTCCGGCTGCTGCTCGGTCAGGCCAAGCGAGTTGACCTGCACACCATAGCGGAAACGGCGGAATTTCGGGTTCTCCACCCCATAGCGGGTTTCAAGGATTTCATCCCAAAGATCGACGAACGCGCGCATTTTGCACATCTCGGTGACAAACCGGATGCCAGCATTCACAAAAAAGGAAATCCGCCCTGCCAGTGCGGGGAAATCGGCGGCAGGAACGCGCGGCTTAAGCTCGTCCAGAACGGCGATGGCAGTGGCCAGCGCAAAGGACAACTCTTGCTCGGGCGTCGCACCAGCCTCTTGCAAATGATAGGAACAGACGTTCATCGGGTTCCATTTAGGCACGTTAGTATAGCAGTATTCTGCCACGTCGCCGATCATTTTCAGCGATGGTTTCGGCGGGCAGATATAGGTGCCGCGGCTAAGGTATTCCTTGATCAGATCGTTTTGCACCGTGCCTTGCAGGGCGGCAATATCCGCGCCCTGTTCTTCGGCCACGGCAATATACAACGACAACAGCCAAGGTGCGGTCGCGTTGATCGTCATCGAGGTGTTCATTTGATCCAGAGGGATATCGGCAAACAGCTGACGCATGTCGCCTAGATGGCTGACCGGCACGCCGACTTTGCCGACCTCGCCCCGCGCCAGAATATGATCGCTGTCATATCCGGTCTGCGTGGGCAGATCGAAAGCCACGCTAAGGCCGGTTTGCCCCTTGGCCAAGTTCGAGCGATAAAGCGCGTTTGACGCCTTGGCGGTGGAATGGCCCGCGTATGTTCGGATCAGCCAAGGGCGGTCCTTGGTCATCGTGGGAGTATCGGTCATGGCGGGGGCCTCCGGATTCGGTTGCGCAATAATCTTACGTTGCGGGTTGGGTATAGGAAATATTGCACACATGTCAATTCGCTGCGACGCGGCATGTTCGCGTTTCTCCGTTGCGTCGTCAATGGCACGGTTGAAAACGAACCTTGTCGAAACTTGCAATAGGCCAGTCTCGAGGGCCGATGCCGATCAAGCCCCGTTAACCGAAGTGCCCGACGTCACAACCCCGCTTCGTCACAGCAAAGCTATACAACAAACATGTAGCGTGATCTGCAAGATCGCGCAGGGTTCGCGCGATTGTAGTGGCGCGTTGTTTCAGATTATATCTGACCGTAACAAAACGCATATAAGGGGGGCGTATGACATCGACTGTACAGATGCCCCTTTGGGCGCTGATGTTGCTCTTGGCCTTTGCGGCAGTGACCTTTGCATCGCACTTTCTCTTCCCGTCTGTGCGCTGGTTCTTTCGCCGCCGACTGGAACGCGCGGTAACAAAGCTGAACACGCGCCTGAAACGTCCAATCGAACCTTTCAAACTGGCCCGTCGTCACGACATGATCCAACGGCTGGTGTATGATCCACAGGTCACGCAGGCCATCGTGGATTATGCCCGCAAACACAACGTCCGCGAAGACGTCGCCTTTGAAAAGGCACGCTCCTATGCCCGCGAGATCGTCCCCAGTTTCAGTGCATTTGCCTATTTCAGCTTTGGCACACGGCTGGCCAATTGGCTGGCCAGTGCGCTGTATACCGTTCGTACCGACAAGGGGAACACCACCGTTCTGGACGGGATCGATCCGGATGCGACTGTTGTGTTCATCATGAACCACCGCAGCAACATGGACTATGTTTTGGTCACAACACTGGCGGCGCAGGCCTCGGCCCTGTCCTATGCGGTGGGGGAATGGGCGCGGGTCTGGCCCCTTAGCCGCCTGATCAAGTCGATGGGCGCTTACTTTATCCGCCGCCGGGCGCGTGGCGGGCTCTATCGGGCCGTATTGGCGCGCTATGTGCAAATGGCCACGGCAGGCGGCGTGACGCAGGCAATCTTCCCCGAAGGCGGGCTTAGCGTGGATGGGCGGACCAAACCGCCCAAGCTGGGCCTGCTGTCCTATGTGGTTCAGGCATGGCAACCCGGTGAACGCGACGTGGTCTTTGTACCCGTCGCCATCAACTATGACCGGGTGTTCGAAGACCGCATACTCGTTGCGGCAGGCACGCGCGGAGATCGCCGTTTTCCGGTGCGCATGTCGGTGATTGTCCGATTCATTGCCAAAACGCTGTGGCAGCAGATACGAGGCCGGTTCTCGAAATTTGGCGTTGCCGCCGTGGTGTTTGCCGACCCTGTCCGGCTAAGCAGCTATGGCACGGTGCCTGAATTAGGCCGTTTGGGTGACGACCTGATGGGGCGAATTCAAACCGCGATGCCGCTGTTGTTCGTACCTCTTATGGCACGGGTTCTGTTGCGCACGTCTGCCCCCCTGACGCAAGACGCGTTGGTTGCCGCCGTCGCCGCCGCTGCAAAAGAGGCAAACACACAATCGCCGCTGGTGCCCGCAGATTCCCTGCCCGGCGCAGTTCAGGCCGCCTGTGACCGGATGAAGGCGCGCGGGCTGATCATCGGTGACGCTCGCACAGGATGGCATGCAGCCCCCCATGAGACCGCCGTTCTGACATATTACGCCAACTCCATCGCCCATTTCTATGAGCCGGATGCTGCGACAGCACAGTAACTTTCTGCGCCCGCAGCGTCATAAAATTACAAAAATGGCCCCTCAGGCATTGCATAGTTGCGCACGTCTGCTATCCCCAATGCCAGAAATCGCGATTCTGCATCGCGGCATATGGATTTTGAGGGAGGCCCTGATGGCTTTGGACACAGACACCGGCATCGCACAATACGATGCACCGCAAAAAGACCTGTACGAAATCGGCGAAATGCCCCCCATGGGCTATGTTCCAAAACAAATGTACGCATGGGCGATCCGGCGCGAGCGCCACGGCGATCCCGACAAGGCCATGCTGGTGGAAACCGTCGATGTCCCCACATTAGACAGCAACGAAGTGCTGGTTCTGGTGATGGCCGCAGGCGTCAACTATAACGGCGTCTGGGCCGCTTTGGGCCTGCCAATCAGCCCATTTGACGGCCACAAGCAACCCTATCACATCGCGGGATCTGACGCAGCCGGTATTGTCTGGGCCGTAGGCGACAAGGTCAAACGCTGGAAAGTCGGCGACGAGGTGGTTGTCCACTGCAATCAGGACGATGGCGACGACGAAGAATGCAACGGTGGCGATCCGATGTATTCCCCTTCGCAACGCATCTGGGGCTATGAAACCCCCGATGGCAGCTTTAGCCAATTCACCCGCGTGCAAGCGCAGCAATTGATGCCCCGTCCCAAGCACCTGACATGGGAGGAATCGGCCTGCTACACCCTGACGCTGGCCACCGCCTATCGTATGCTGTTCGGTCACGAACCACATGACTTGAAACCGGGCCAGAACGTGCTGGTCTGGGGCGCATCAGGCGGTCTTGGGTCTTATGCAATCCAGTTGATTAACACCGCAGGGGCCAACGCCATCGCCGTCATCAGCGATGAAAGCAAACGCCAGTTCGTCATGGATCTGGGCGCCAAAGGCGTGATCAACCGCAAAGATTTCAAATGCTGGGGGCAATTGCCCAAGGTCAACACACCCGAATACGCCGAATGGTTCAAAGAGGCGCGCAAGTTCGGCAAGGCAATCTGGGACATCACCGGTAAGGGCGTCAACGTCGACATGGTGTTCGAACACCCCGGCGAGGCGACATTCCCTGTCTCGACCCTTGTGTGTAAAAAGGGCGGCATGGTCGTGATCTGCGCCGGAACCACCGGGTTCAACTGTACCTTCGACGTGCGGTATCTGTGGATGCACCAAAAGCGTGTGCAGGGATCGCATTTTGCGCACCTCAAGCAAGCGGCCAGCGCCAACAAGCTGATGCTGGAACGCCGCCTTGATCCTTGCATGTCCGAAGTGTTCACATGGGCCGATCTGCCCGCCGCGCATATGAAAATGCTGCGCAATGAACACAAGCCCGGCAACATGGCCGTTCTGGTGCAATCGCCGAAAACCGGCCTGCGCACAGTCGAAGACGTGTTGGACGCAGCACCCTGACACGGGGCCCCTGCGCGACAAATATGAAACGCCGCGGCACACACCCGCGGCGTTTTCATTTAATCGATGACCACGATACCGCCCAGTCCCCAGGTCGCGCCGCTTCAGAAGGCGCTCAAGACCGGATGGCATGACCCTCTCCCCGCCTCATTGTGATCACACTTTATCGCCCGAATCACAGAGGCGATGGTGTTCACACCTCTACCCGAGAACACGCACTCAATGATTTCAGAGGCTTGGATTTCCCTTACCCGCCGTTTCTGGGGAGTTGAAAAGCGCGGATATTGTGAAATTTCCACGCATGTTATAGTTGCGTTAACCTTTCGTTAACTATCGCTAAAGAGGATGCACCATGAAGAATGAGTGGATACTGGACGTCCTCGCTGACTTGCGCCAATTCGCGCAGGTGAACAATCTGTCTGTGCTGGCTGAACACCTGGATGACACCTGCCTGATAGCGGCAAGCGAGCTGACGTCGATAGCGAAAGGACTCGCCCCCCATGAAGGCCGCCCCACAGGTGTCACTGGACTCCAGCCTCGCGAAGCTGGAAACCGCCACTGAAGTAGCGGTTTTTCAAACCGTTATTCAGGAATTCCGCGATCTCTTCACGGTCGATCACATGGTTTATCACTGGGTCAGCGCGGCGGGCGAACAATACGGCTGCGGCACATATTCACCGCGCTGGGTACAACGTTATGTGCAACAGGATTACTTGCGCGTCGATCCGGTTGTGCAGGGATGTTATCAGCGGTTCCACCCAGTGGATTGGAAACACCTCGATTGGTCCGGTAAAGCAGCCCGCGCCTTTCAACGCGAAGCCATAGAACACGGCGTCGGAAATCAGGGCTATTCTGTTCCCATCCGTGGACCAAACGGGCAATTCGCCCTGTTCACGGCCAGTCACACCTGCACGGACGAGGATTGGGCCGAGTTTACAGCAACCAATTGCCGCCACCTGATCCTCATCGCGCATGCCTTCAACCACAAAGCACTGGAGCTTGAACCGAACCGACAGCCCGAACCGTCCCAGCCCCTGTCCCCACGGGAGGTAGATGCAATCACGCTACTGGCCATAGGGTACAATCGCGCTCAGGTCGCCCAAACCCTCAATATTTCAGAACACACGCTACGCGCCTACATTGAATCAGCGCGCTTCAAACTGGGCGCGCTGAACACCGTGCATGCTGTGGCGCGCGCGCTCAGCCGGGGTTTGATCGTGATCTGACCCCGACCTTATACGCTCTCAGGCACTCTGGGACGCAGCCCAGTCCCAATACATGTCCCGCACGGCCCGCGTGATCGGCCCCACCTCATACTCGCGCTCGTCAAACCCCGTCACCGGGGTCACTTTGCTCATGTTGCCCGACAAAAACACCTCATCCGCCCCCTTGAAGTCCTCAAAGGTCAGAACGGTTTCATGTACGGCCATGCCTTCCCGGCGCAAGTTGCTGATATGGCGCGCACGGGTGATGCCGGACAGAAATGTGCCATTCGCGATGGGTGTGAACACCTCGCCATCTTTCACCATGAACACATTGGCGGTCGCACTTTCCGCCACATTCCCCAACGCATCCGCGACCAAAGCATTGTCAAAGCCCTTGCTGCGCGCCTCGACCAACATCCGCGCGTTGTTGGGGTACAGACACGCCGCTTTGGCATTCACCACCGAGCTTTCCATCACAGGACGACAGAACCGAGTGCGTGTCAGGCGGGTCGAGGCCTCGGGAGCCGGCATGGGAATCTCTTCCAGACAAATCGCAAAGGCGGTCGAATTCTCATCGGGCACCAAGGCCATATATCCCGTGTCTACACCCCAATACATCGGGCGAATGTAAACCGCCGCGCCCACAGGATAGGCGCTCAACCCCTCCCGGACAATCTGCACCATCGTTTGCGCATCGACCGTCGGGCGCAACATCAATGCCGTGGCCGATTGATTGACCCGCGCGCAATGCAGATCCAGATCCGGCGCCAGCCCGTTGACGAATCGTGCCCCGTCAAACACCGCACTACCCAGCCAGATACCATGATCCGCCGCGCGCATGACCGGCGCATCGCCGACATGCCACTGCCCCTCAAAATACGTGCGGATGTTGCTTCCCGTCGCCATATCCAGTCCCTTCCAATTTTTGCAAACACCTTAGCGCGGAGTATTCAGCGCGAAAACGTCAATCGTCACGCGCATAGCTCCATTTGATTTTTTCTTGGTCAAAATACCCATCTTTGAAAATCCAACGGATTTTCATCCCGCCCGCGCCTACCGGCGCGGGCTGATCCGGTGCGCCCACAGGGCGCACCTTGGTCTTGATCTTGCGTCCTTCAGACAGGCTCGCAATGGTGTCGTCAGACACGCTGGGCAATTGACGCGTGCAGGACATTCAGGCAGTTTTCCACCCGACACAATCGGACACCCCATAAACGCATGCCCTACGAATGGTCCCCGCCCGCAATTGGCTCAAACACCATCCGGCTTGATCTGTGGCCACACAGATCCTTGACACCCAAAGGATTCGCCGGGGTCATGCTGGCCACCAGCGTCATGATATCGCTGCCGTTGTTTCCCCTGCTGGGGACGGTGGTGCTTTGGGGTTTGCTTCCGTTCCTTGCTTTGGCGGTCTGGGGGCTGTGGTTTGCCCTGCAGCGCTCTTACGACAACGCCAATTTACACGAAGCCTTGGTGATCGAGCCGACCGAAATCCACCTGACCCGCACCAATCCGCGCGGTGACATTCAAAAATGGGAGTGTAACAGCTATTGGGCACAGGCAGAGATTCACCCGACGGGTGGGCCGGTGGCACATTACATCACCCTAAAAGGCAAGGGCCGCACCGTCGAAATCGGTGCCTTTCTGTCTGAAAGCGAGCGCAAGACGCTTTATGGCGAGTTGCGCAATGCCCTGCATCTTGCGCGCGTTCAGGGCTAGCCGCCCTATCAGGCTGGTCTCAGCTGCAGACAGATCCTATTGGCAAAGGCGGTTCTTGATCCGCGGCCCGACGGCCCCGAAATCCATTTGACCTGTATATTTGCCTTTCAGTTCGCCCATGATCTTGCCCATGTCGCGGATCGAGCTGGCTCCGGTCTGCTCAATCGCCTCTTCAATGGCCGCCGACACTTCCTCGTCGCTCAACTGGCGCGGCAAAAACTCGGAAATCACAGCGATCTCGGCACTTTCGCGCTCGGCCAGATCAATACGCCCGCCTTCTTCATAGGCGCGCACCGATTCCTGACGCTGTTTGGTCATCTTGCCAAGAATGGCCAGAACGTCCGCGTCGCCCACTTCGGTGTCGCCATCCTTGGCGCGCGCAGCAATGTCCTGATCCTTGATGGCGGCGTTGATCAGGCGCAGCGTCGCCAGACGTTCGGCTTCGCGATCTTTCATTGCCTGTTTCAAGGCCGTATTAACGCGCTCACGCAATGTCATATCGTTTTCATCCCTCAAGAAGGCCCTGCATCACAGATGGCCCGACAGGTCCTGTCCCGTCGCGCCGATGCTCTTGCCCCGGTCACAAGCTCTGCTCTCTATATAGAATTGTATGCTGTGGCAACCAACCGTGACGGGGACGCCACGGCATGTGCTTGCGCCGCAGGGCTGCGGGCGTTTTACTGCGTTGCGCACGGGTGAGACGGTCAGCCCCTGAACCCTGCCCCGGATTGGCCTTGACCCCCTCTTGGCGCGCCCTTAGGTATAGCCAGATTTTGCAGCCCCCACTGATCCCGGAGAGCCGCCATGGCCCATGTTTCCTCGCCCCGCCCCACTGCCTGCCTCGCCCTTGCGGATGGCACAGTCTTTTATGGGCGCGGATTTGGCGCAACCGGTCAGACCGAGGCCGAGCTGTGCTTTAACACCGCGATGACCGGCTATCAGGAAATCATGACAGACCCCTCTTATGCGGGCCAGATCGTGACCTTTACCTTTCCCCATATCGGCAACACTGGCGTCACACCTGAAGATGACGAATCCATTGATCCCGTCGCCGCGGGCATGGTGGTAAAATGGGATCCGACCGAGCCCAGCAACTGGCGCAGCACGGAACACCTGTCGGATTGGCTGGCCAAGCGCGGACGCATTGCCATCGGCGGAATCGACACCCGCCGCCTGACCCGTGCCATTCGTCAACAGGGCGCGCCCCACGCCGCTTTGGCCCATGACCCGGACGGAAATTTCGACATTGACGCGTTGATCGCAGCCGCGCGCGGCTTTGCCGGGTTGGAGGGCATGGATCTGGCCCGTGACGTGACCTGCGCACAGTCCTACCGCTGGGACGAAATGCGCTGGGCATGGCCGGACGGTTATCCCCGTCAGACGGCCCCCAAGCACAAGGTCGTAGCGGTTGATTACGGCGCAAAACGCAACATCCTGCGCTGCCTTGCCAGTGCGGGATGCGATGTTACCGTATTGCCCGCCACAGCCACCGCAGCCGAGGTACTGGCCCACAAGCCCGATGGCGTATTCCTGTCCAATGGTCCCGGCGATCCGGCAGCCACCGGCAAATACGCTGTACCCATGATCAAGGGCATTCTGGACGCGGACCTGCCTGTCTTTGGGATTTGTCTGGGCCATCAGATGCTGGCGCTGGCGCTAGGTGCACAAACAATCAAGATGAACCACGGCCATCACGGCGCCAACCATCCGGTAAAGGATATGGACACCGGCAAGGTCGAAATCACCTCGATGAACCACGGCTTTGCCGTCGACAGTCAGACCCTTCCAAAGGGCGTGGTCGAAACCCACGTGTCGCTGTTTGATGGCTCGAACTGCGGCATCGCGGTGCAGGATCGCCCGGTTTTCTCGGTTCAACACCACCCCGAGGCCAGCCCCGGACCGCAGGATAGTTTTTATCTGTTCGAACGCTTCGTCGCTTCGATGGACGCGAAAGCCCTTGTTTCTTAACGATTTGTTAAGATTCCCTTTACCTGCCGTTAACTGAAATGAACGAAACTCTTCGCTGGGAAAGACCGCGAAGGATAGAGTATGGGCATTTCAGAGCTGCGATTGCTGGACCCGCAACCTGATTTGACAACCAGCCCGCAACAGAACCAACCCTGTGCTTTGGCGCGGGCACTGACGCGGGCTGGAAAGCTGTCACACAGTGATTCTGTGCTGGCAGCGATCGTGCAGGATCATTGTGACGCCCCGCTGGATCGTGTCCTCCTGGCCGAAGGGCTGGTGGATGCGCCCGACGTGCTGGATGCGCAGGCGGAACTGGCCCGACATGGCCGGATTTCCACCAAGACATTGGCAGCCCAAGCCGACACCGCCGGACAGATTGACCCGCGTGATCTGCTGAAACATGGTGCTGTTCCATTTCACACCGCCGAGGGTCAAGCGCGTCTTGCCGCGTCCCGGGCGGAGCCACTCGCTCCGTTGCCAAGCAGCTTGCAAGACTTGCCCGTCGTGATCGCGCCGCGCCATGACATTCAACAGACCGTCGCCAATCTGAACCGGCAGGCATTGACCCTTGCCGCGCAGGCCCGCGTTCCCGAGGAAGAAAGTTGTCGCACATGGGCGGCGTCACCCCGTCGGCGACTGGCCCTGACCTTGATGGTTATGGCGGGAATCCTGATCGCGTCATTGCAGTTTCCCGTGACGGTCTTTGCTCTGTTCGTTGCTTGGGCCACCCTGACGCTGATCGTCTCGGCAGGGCTAAAGGCCGCTGCGTTTTGCGCGCGGATGATGCAAGGCCCACCCGAATCAACCCTGCCACATGCCACCCACGGCCAGAAACTCCCCAAAGTGTCGGTTCTGGTGCCGCTGTTCAAAGAAACGGAAATCGCGCATGCGCTGATCAAACGCCTGTCCCGACTGACCTATCCCAAATGCCTGTTGGATGTAGTTCTGGTGCTAGAGGAAAAGGACGATACAACCCTGGAAACACTTGCACAAATCGACCTACCGCCATGGATGCGCGCCGTCATTGTGCCGGATGGCCAACCGCGTACGAAACCGCGGGCGATGAATTATGCGTTGGATTTTTGCGAGGGTGACATCATCGGCATTTTTGATGCCGAGGACGCACCAGACCCCGATCAAATCACCCAAGTCGCCCGCCGGTTTCAGGTGGCCCCACCCGATGTAGTCTGCCTGCAAGGAATTTTGGATTACTACAACCCGCGCCAAAACTGGCTCGCGCGCTGTTTCACCATTGAATATGCTACATGGTTTCGCATCATGTTGCCCGGCTTGGCGCATATGGGGCTGGCCATTCCGCTGGGTGGGACCACGCTGTATTTCAAGCGCGACGTGTTAGAGGCCTTGGGCGGGTGGGATGCCCATAACGTGACCGAGGATGCCGATCTGGGCTTTCGTCTGGCGCGCCACGGCTATCGGACCGAAGTGATTGGCACTGTCACCGGCGAAGAGGCCAACTGCCGCGCATGGCCATGGGTCAAGCAACGCTCGCGCTGGTTGAAAGGGTATATGACCACCTATCTGGTGCATATGCGCCGCCCCGGCCTGCTGTATCGTCAGTTGGGACATCGCCAGTTTTGGGGCATGCAGGCGCATTTCATCGCGGCGCTGTCGCAATTTATGCTGGCGCCGTTCCTATGGTCCTTCTGGCTGGTCCTGTTTGGCCTGCCCCATCCGCTGGACCCGATCCTGCCGCGCGATGTGTTGCTGATGTTTGGCCAGCTGTTTCTGGCGGTCGAGTTGTTGAACATCGGGTTTTACATGGTGGGCGTCTCGGGGCCAGCGCACCGACACTTGATGATCTGGACACCGACCATGCATCTTTACACGCCCTTGGGCACAATCGCCGCCTACAAGGCTCTTTACGAAATGGTTTTTGCGCCGTTTTACTGGGACAAAACCAGCCATGGCCACTCTCTGAGGGACAGCGCGCAGAACAAACCTTAACGGGTCGGACACGCCCCCTCGGATCACCTCCAGGGTGCGTGCGCTGAATTTCAGAGGGTCGAAGCAACCTCGCCCGAATCCAGCTTGAGCCGGGTGACAAAAGCCTTCGAGATATGCTCTTTCAACGCGGCGTGGGCTGCGGCGCAATCGCCCGCCTCGATCGCGCGCACGATTGCGTCGTGTTCATCAATCGCCACCTCGTCACGCCCCACCGCCGCCAAGGATGTCGTGGCCATCAACGCCATGGACCGGTGGACGAGGTCCAGCTGCTGCACCAAAAACCGGTTGTGCGAGGCCAAATGCACCTGTTTGTGAAACCGCCGGTTCGCGCGGGCCATCTTGCCGGGATGACCAACCAGTTTGCGATCATTTTCCACCATGTCACGAAGCACGGCCACCTCTTCGACGCTGGCGTGACGTGCGGCAAGGCTCGCAGCCAGCCCTTCCAGCTCGGCGCGCACGACATAAAGCTCGGCGCGCTCATTGTGATCCAGTGACGCCACGATCAGGCTGCGCCCATCCCGCGTCAGTAAGGATTGTGTTTCCAGTCGCTGCAACGCCTCGCGGATGGGGGTGCGGGATACACCGAACTTGTCCGCTAGATCGCTTTCTACCAGGCGATCCCCCGGTCTAAATTCGCCCATATCGATGGACTCAAGTATCAACGAATACGCATCGGTTTGAACGGGTTTCATCGGCAGGCCTGACGTTGGACAAAGGGACATTTGCGCAAATGGCGCAGCGGTCCGGCCAACTTACAGGCGTGCCGCCCCGGCAATCAACCCTGCATCCATTGACAGCGCCTGCTGTCTGTCTAGTTTCGCGGCCATGGTCAAACATCTTTTCGCACATATCGACACTTGGGTGTTTGATCTGGATAACACGCTCTATCCGCCGGAAATGCGCCTGTTCGATCAGATCGAAACACGTATGACCGCCTTTGTCATGCAGGTGACTGGCGTTGAGCAGGCCGAGGCCGATCGCCTGCGCACGCAATACTGGCACAAACATGGCACCACGTTGAGCGGATTGATGCGCGAACACGGCATGGCTCCGGAAGCATATCTGCAGGACGTGCACGATATCGATATGGCTGTCTTGAAACCCGATCCGGAGCTGCGTGCGCGCATCGCCGCGCTGCCGGGACGCAAGATTGTCTATACCAACGGCACAGCCCCCTATGCCACGCGGGTCTGCGCCGCACGCGGTCTGGACGGATTGTTTGATGCCACCTACGGCGTTGAACATGCCGGTTACTTGCCCAAGCCTGAACGCGCCGCATTCGAGGCCGTGTTTGCCGCCGATGGCCTGTCACCGACCCGCGCCGCAATGTTTGAAGATGATGCGCGCAATCTGGCCGCCCCCCATGCGATGGGACTGCGCACCGTTCATGTCGCGCCAAAACCCGCGCCGGACAGGCATATCCACCACCACACCAATGATCTATCAGGCTTTCTAGCATTGCTGGCGTGAACCCATCCGCCGCCCCTGTTCCCTGCGGCAATTTGCACCCCATCGCGGGCCTGACACTTGCGCCGTGCGTCCCTATCTTGGAGGCGCGAACAGGAACAAAAGGGTCAAGCGCCATGCCATCTGCCGACCGGACCAATTCATCGCCCAACACAGATCAGGCCCAAAGCCACGCACCTATGTCTGAAAACGCTGTGGCCACCTATATCATTTTGGCTGTCGTCGCGGCACTTCTGGCCTGGGGCGCGGCGATTTTCGTCTGGGGGGTTCCGGGGCTTTACATCCCTGCTTTGGCACTGGTGCCCGTGGTCTGGGTCTGCCTGTTGCTGATCTCCTTCGGGCGCTAAGGCTCGCCCGGCTGCGGCCATGTTAGCACTGGCCCTTACCGGGTCGCGGCCCTATCTTGCAAAACAATACAACACGCGAGGGCCACCATGGCGGATGTTGATATCGTGATCGCCGGGGGCGGCGTCGCCGGATTGACGGCGACGGCGATTTTTGGCGGGGCCGGATTTTCGGTGCTCTGCGTCGATCCCATGCCCCCTGTCACCGCACGCGACAGCGTTGGTGCCGATCTGCGCAGCACCGCGTTTTTGCAACCTGCACAAGCACTGTTACAGCAGGCTGGCCTGTGGGATCGCCTGTCATCGCACGCCATGCCGCTGGACATCATGCGCATCGTTGATGCAGGCGGTCCCGTGGCAGAACCCCGCCTAACCCGCGAATTTGAATCCGCCGAGCTGGGCGAAAAGCCGTTTGGCTGGAACCTGCCCAACTGGTTGTTGCGCCGCGAGATGGTGGCGCATCTGAACACGTTGCCGTCTGTCGATTTCCGTCCCGGCACCGGGGCGAGGTCCCTGCTGACGCGTGAAGCACAGGCGATTGTCGGATTATCCGATGGCTCGCGCGTGCGTGCCCGGCTGCTGATCGCGGCCGACGGCCGCAACTCTCCCATGCGCAGGGCAGCAGGCGTGCCGGTAAAAACCACGCGATACGGACAAAAGGCGCTGGCCTTTGCCGTTACCCACCCGATCCCGCATGCCAATGTTTCGACCGAAATACACCGAAGCGGCGGCCCCTTCACGCTGGTGCCCCTGCCCGATCACAACGGGATGCCCTCGTCCGCCGTCGTCTGGATGGAACGCGCCCCCGAGGTCCAACGCCTTGCCGCGCTGGATACTGCCGCGTTCCAGATAGAAATGAGCGCACGAAGCTGTCACATGTTCGGCCCGCTCACGCTGGCCTCGCGGCGGACGGTCTGGCCGATCATCAGCCAAATTGCCGAGCGGATGAGCGCGCAGCGCGTCGCCCTTGTGGCCGAGGCGGCGCATGTGGTGCCCCCCATCGGCGCTCAGGGGCTGAACATGTCGCTGGGGGATATGCGTGCGCTGCTGGAACTGGCCGTGGCGGCACCGGACCAGCTGGGCGATGCACAGATGCTTGAGGCCTATCACCATGCCCGCCATCTCGAAGTTCGGACCCGCGTGACAGGGATTGACCTGCTGAACCGCGCCTCGATGATGTCGGCCCAGCCGTTGCGCGATGCCCGCGCGATGGGTCTGAACGCGCTTTACGCGCTGGCCCCGGTCCGCCAGACCCTGATGCAGATGGGACTGGGCGCGCGCGGCTGATGCGCTTTGACCTTTGGAGTTCCCCACCCCGGACGCAATCCGGGGCAGGTTTTTCAGTGTAAGAACGCCCTTAGAGGACCTTGTCCAACACGGTCTTTAACCGTGCCAACGCACCATCCACGTCGTACAGTTTATCCAGACCAAACAGGCCCAGACGGAAGGTGGTGAATCCCTCGGGTTCGCCCACCTGCAACGGGACACCTGCGGCGATCTGCATGCCCTCGGCGGCGAATTTCTTGCCGTTTTGCACGTCAGGATCGTTGGTATAGCTGACCACCACCCCCGGTGCGCCAAATCCGTCGGCGGCCACGGATGTCACACCCTTGTCGGCCAGCATCGCACGCACGCCATCTCCAAGCGCCCACTGTGCCTCACGCAGGCGCTCAAAACCGTAGTCCTTGGTCTCCTTAATCGTATCGCGAAGCGCGCGCAGCGCATCAGTGGGCATGGTCGCATGATAGGCATGCCCGCCATTCTCATAGGCCTGCATGATCTGATGCCATTTCTTCAGATCCATCGCAAAGCTGGACGATGTGGTTGCCGCCAACCGCTCAACCGCGCGCTCGGACATCATAACCAGCCCTGCCGAGGGCGATGCCGACCAGCCTTTTTGCGGAGCCGAAATCAGCACATCGACGCCCGTCGCCTTCATGTCGACCCAAGCACAACCCGATGCGATGCAATCCAACACCATCAACGCACCAACCTCATGCGCAGCGGCGGCCATGGCGGTGATGTAATCATCCGGCAAAATCAACCCGGCCGAGGTTTCAACATGCGGGGCAAACACGACATCCGGCTTGGCTTCACGAATTTTCGCGGTCACTTCGTCGATCGGTGCCGGGGCAAAGGGCGCTGTCACCCCATTGCCCGTCTGGCGTGCCATGCACACAGTTTCATTCGCCGTGAATTTTCCCGCCTCAAAAATCTGCGTCCAACGATAGCTGAACCACCCGTTGCGCACGATCAGCGCATGGGCATCCGTTCCGAACTGCCGCGCAACCGCCTCCATGCCATAACTACCGCCACCGGGAATCAGCGCAACGGCGTCAGCCTTGTACACCTCTTTCAGCAGGCCCGAAATGTCGCGCATCACGGCCTGAAAACTGGCCGACATATGGTTCAACGAACGGTCAGTAAATACTACCGAATACTCCAAAAGCCCATCGGGATCGACGGTATCAAGCAATGCAGTCATGGGGAGTCTCCTTGCAAATTTGCACCAGTGCTAGCGCCATCTGTTCCCATTGGCAAAGATTTGATTCGCAGTTGCGCCGCTATCCGATCGGCCCCGGACGGCGTTCCTCGCTCAGCAGAACGTTTGCCTCAACGTCGCCCACACCGGGCAGCGTCATGATACGTCGCCGCAGCACCCGCTCAAAATCGGCAATATCACGCGCCACGATCCTCAGACGATAATCATACACGCCCAGGATATGCTCGACTGTCTGCACTTCGGGGATGGCGCTGACCGCGCGTTCGAAATCCTCCAGACTGACCCGCCCCTTGGTGGCCAGCTTGATCCCCAAGAAAACAACCACACCAAATCCCAGCGCCTCACGATCCAGATCCAGCCGCTGCCCCGCAATCACGCCCGCATCGCGCAGCCGTTTGATGCGCCGCCATGTCGCAGGCTGCGACAGGCCCAAGGCACGGCCCAGCGCACTTGCGTTTTGCGTCGCATCCTCGACAAGCGCGCGCAGTATCTTGCGATCCAGCGTATCCAGTTCGATCACAGTGGCAACACCTCGTCGGATTTGATCCGCGCCACATGCATCAACGCCTCGATGTCCGCGATATGGGGCAAGGTCAAAATCGCCTCGCGGTAAATCCCTTGATAATGCGCCATATCGCGGGCGATCACCGACAGGCGGATATCGACCCGGCCTAGAAAACTCTGCAATTCAACCACTTCTGCCACATCGCGCGCTGCCTCCATGAATTCGTCAAACGCACGCGGCTGGGTCTTGTCCAAAGTGACCCGCAGACTGACCTCAACGGCATATCCCAAAGCGCGCCAGTCAATCACGGCCCGATTCCGCCGGATCACACCCTCTGCGCGCATCCGCTCAAGCCTGCGTGCACATGTGGCGGGCGTGACTCCTGCCCGCTCGGCCAGATCCGCCGGACCCAGCGAGGCATCATGCTGATAGTGGCGCAAAATACGCCGATCCGTATCATCAAGCATGATTTCCTCACATTACTTTCATCTTTCGAATAAATACCTGAAAGAAACTCAGAAGTAACGCAAAAATGCATTCGCTATCTGGGTACTTCGCTTAGATTACCCCCAGACAGACAACACAGTCGTTAAAATTCATCCGGAGGACATTCCATGCGCGTTTACTATGACCGCGATTGCGACATTAACCTGATCAAAGACATGAAAGTGGCTATTCTGGGCTACGGCAGCCAAGGTCACGCACACGCGCTGAACCTGCGCGATTCAGGTGCGAAAAACTTGGTCGTTGCCCTGCGCGACGGCAGCCCCAGCGCCAAAAAGGCCGAAGGCGAAGGCCTGAAAGTCATGGGCATCGCCGAGGCGGCAGCCTGGGCCGACCTGATCATGTTCACCATGCCCGACGAGCTACAGGCGGAAACGTACAAGAAATACGTGCATGACAACATCCGTGAAGGCACCGCCATCGCGTTTGCCCACGGTCTGAACGTGCATTTCGGCCTGATCGAACCAAAGGCCGGCGTCGACGTCATCATGATGGCCCCCAAAGGCCCCGGTCACACCGTGCGCGGCGAGTATGCCAAAGGCGGCGGCGTTCCTTGCCTTGTTGCCGTAGACAATGACGCATCCGGCAAAGCGTTGGAAATCGGCCTGTCCTATTGCTCGGCGATCGGCGGCGGGCGTTCGGGCATCATCGAAACCAACTTCCGCGAAGAATGCGAAACCGATCTCTTCGGTGAGCAGGCGGTCTTGTGTGGCGGTCTGGTGGAACTGATCCGCATGGGCTTTGAGACACTGGTCGAGGCCGGATATGCGCCTGAAATGGCCTATTTCGAATGCCTGCACGAGGTCAAACTGATCGTTGACCTGATCTATGAAGGCGGCATCGCCAACATGAACTATTCGATCTCGAACACAGCCGAATACGGCGAGTATGTCAGCGGCCCACGCGTCCTGCCCTACGAAAAGACCAAGAAAGAGATGAAAGCAATTCTGCACGACATCCAGTCGGGCAAGTTTGTGCGCGACTTCATGCAGGAAAATGCGGTTGGTCAGCCGTTCTTCAAAGGCACACGCCGGATGAACGACGAACACCAGATCGAAGAAGTCGGCAAAAAGCTGCGCGGCATGATGCCCTGGATTTCTGCAGGCAAGCTGGTTGATCAGGACAAAAACTGATACGCCTGCCATACCGATAGAAGGGGCGCCCCAATACGGGGTGCCCTTTTTTGTATTGTTTCCTGATTTTGTCTGCCCCCTTATTTAATCCGAGGTTTTTCAGATGACCGTTTCCGCCCCTGTTCCGGCACCCGGCATTGCCCCCGCCAACTGGTTGCGTCTGATCGCACTTGGGATGATCTGGGGCGCGTCGTTCATGTCCGTCACAGTCGCGCTAGAGGGGATTGGCCCGTACATGGTGGTCGCCACCCGGCTGTCACTGGGTGCGATATTGCTGTTGATCATCGCCGGGGTACGCGGTGTCGGGCTGCCCCCCAGGACGGGGCCAAACGCAAGCGTGATCTGGCTTTGTGCGTTGGGTATGGGCCTGTTCTCCAACGCGGTGCCTTTCTTTTTTCTGGCATGGGGCCAACAATATGTAGCCTCTGGTTTTGCCGGGGTTTGCATGGCCTTTGTGCCCCTGCTGATCCTTCCATTGGCGCATGTCTTTGTTCCTGGCGAGCGTATGAACTTGCGCCGCCTGATCGGTTTTGCCATCGGGACCTTTGGGGTATTCGTTTTGATCGGCCCCGCAGCCCTGTCAGCCACGGGCGCCGAATTTGAACTGATCGCACGATTGGCCTGTGTCGGCGCGGCCTGTTGCTATGGCATAGGCACTATCATCACACGGCTGTGCCCGCAGGTAGACATGCTCAGCCTGTCCGCTGCGGCCCTGTGCTTTGCCGCGCTGGTGTTTGTCCCCTACGCCTTCTGGGTCGAGGACCTGCCCGAAACGGTGTCATCGCGCAGCCTTTTGGCGGTAATCTATCTTGGCCTTCTGCCGACGGGCATCGCCCAATTGCTATTGGTGCAGGTGATCCGCAGCGCCGGACCCGTGTTTATGAGTCTGGTGAACTATCAGGTGCCGATCTGGTCGGTCATTCTGGGTATGGTGGTTCTGGGCGAGGATCTGCCGTCGGGGATTTTCTGGGCGCTGGCCTTGATCCTGACAGGGCTGGCATTGGCACAGTTCGGCGCATTGACCCGCTTGTTTACCGGGCGTCGCCGGGGCGGAACCGCCTAACTGACATATCCCTGTGTCGCGGCCTGCCACAGGGCAAGCGCCGCGCGGGTTTCCCCAACATCGTGAACCCGTAGAATCTGCATCCCCTGCGCGGCACCAGCCAGCGCCACGGCCAGCGATCCGGGCAGGCGCGCGCCAGCATAGGCAGTGCCGCCTATATCGCCGATAAAGCGTTTGCGCGATGCGCCCAGCAGGACAGGACAGCCCAGCCCGTGAAACACACTAAGCTGGCTAAGCAGTGTCAGGTTATGTGCCTGTGTTTTGCCAAAACCGATACCGGGATCCACGATGATCCGCTCCCGTGGGATGCCCTGTGCAATCAGGTCAGCGATCCGTTGTTCCAGAAAATCGTAAACATCCAAGGTCACGTGATCATAGCGCGGGTTGTGCTGCATCGTTTGCGGATCACCCTGTGCATGCATCACACACACCGGCAGGTCGGTTGCGGCGCAAAACGGGGCCAGTTCGGGATCATAGGTGAACCCGGCCACATCATTAACCATATCGACCCCCGCCAGAGCCGCCGCGCGGGCCACAGGCGCCTTGCGCGTATCAATCGAAATCGGTGTGCTAAGGCGGGCACGAATGGCCTTGATCACCGGGGCCGTGCGGGCAATTTCATCGTCCATGGCCACGACATCTGCCCCCGGCCGGGTCGATTCGCCACCAACGTCCAGAATATGCGCCCCCGCATCCGCCATGGCACCGGCATGATCCAGCGCCGCATCGGGCGCATTGAATTGCCCCCCATCCGAAAAACTGTCCGGCGTGACGTTCAAAATCCCCATTATCCGAGGTGCGTCAAAGGTCAGCCCGGCAATGGCACTGCGCGGGGCGGTCAGACGATCCAAGACATCGGCTGGAATATCTGACGCGGCGACAATGCGGCTGGTGCCTGCGCGGTCCATGCGCTCGGCCCGGTCAAACCATGTCCAGCCACCGGCAAGTGAGTGGGCGCCATCCGGGCGCAAGGGATCTGATTGCGGAATCGGGCGATAATAAACGGACGTCATGAGCAGGCCTTGGTTGGAGCGGCAATGGGTGAATTAGGCGCGATCACGCAAGATTTGCAACAGCCTGCCACCAATCCTGTGGCCATCACAAACCCGACTGGGCGATATCCAAGACCAAAACAGGCACATCCGCCCCGCCGGCAGGTGGCTCTTCGCCGATCAACAGCAGGTCCGAGGCCTCCATATGTCCGGCAAACCACGCAGCCAGCGATACAGGCTTGTCAGGGCCGACGGCTGGCCCGTCAACCGCGTCCAGTACAATCTTGGACGGGGCCCAGACGCTGATCCGGCCGTTCTTCATAGCCCAGTCCAGTTCCGTCTTGGTGTCGACAACCACGCAGCGGTCATCGCGCCCGGCCAGAACCCACGCGTTTTGCTCGATGGCCAGCAGATCCACACGCCGTTGGGTCATCTTGTGTCCGGTTTGTGGTGCCGCAACATCCGCCCGCCCGACGCACAGAATCACAGGCTCGGCCCGTTGTTCCAATTGATCCAGCCAACGGGCCAGATTGGGCGACCAGATGGCGGCGTTTGTAAGATACACGACATGCGGATGCGGGGTGCGATCCGCATGTGCCGCAACTGGTTTCGTCGCTAGGTCCGCGACCGAGCGAACAATCTCGACCCCTAATGCACCGGGGCCGCGATCCAGCTTTTCGATGCGCACAAATGTCCGGACCGCCTGCGGTTCGGCAAGAATACGTTCGGCAATCCGGTCCGCCAACGTTTCCAGAAGATTCAGCCGCTCTTCGGCCAGTTCGGCCGCAATAGCCTCGGTCACGCGGTCATAGCTTAGGATACGATCCACATCATCATCGACCGCACCCGTCAGCGGGCGCACCTCGACCACGACATTGAAACAAATGCGCTGTGTCTTGCCGCGTTCCAGTTGAAAGGCACCGATTTCCACCTCGACGATATGGTCGCGCAACGAAATGCGGTCCAGTGGACCGTCGGGCGAGGTTGCATCGGCGCGGGCATCTGGATGCTCGAAGGCCAGTCTGATTTCACTGCTCACGATTGGGGCCTCCTGCGTGGCGCGTACTTGCCGGGCGCAAGGCGCCACGCAAGGCGCTTAGCATGGCTGGCCAAGCGGCACAAACGCCTAACGTCACTGGAAAAGGACCGTGTACCCCACTCAGGGCCCGATCCGGCCAACCGCGCAAGGGTGCGCTTTAGTTGGATGAAACCCGCGTCGGGCGCTTGTAAAAATGGTGAAATCCGATGGTGGCGACACGCGGATACACGCGGGCCCAACGTGGATTGACCGCGCGGGTGTGGTAATGCGTCGCGCCTTTGGTCAGTCCGCGATTGCCCTCTTTGATGACAATCTTGGCGATCTTGCCCACGCGGGCAAAGGCCCGTGGCTCGGCGATCACCTCGGCGCGGCCATCGCATGTATAGGTAAACTGGCAGGCAAACTTGCGCCCGGTGCCCTGATTGATCACACCGCAGACCGTATCGGGAAACTGCGCGTGTTTGACCCGATTCATGATCACTTCGGCGACGGCAAACTGGCCCTTGACGCTTTCACCGCGTGCCTCGAAATACAGTGCCTCGGCCAGACAGCGCCATTCAGGGCCGCCTTTCACCGCTTTTTGGGCATCAATCCATTCCCGCGAATAAACCGGACTGGTCGTGGGCGGGCTTAGAAACCCCGCAACGCGGCCTTGGGGCAATGCGCCAACACCGCGCTCCTCTTGGCCTAACAGCTTTAGAATCGAGGTGTCTGCCCGCGCCGGAATCGTGGCAACCGAGCTGGCCGCGACAACGGCAAAAAGTATCGAACACAGAACGCGGAACATCAAATTCCCCTTGCATGGCAAAGGGCGCGGCCCTTCAAACTTGGCCGGGATGTAGACAATTCGAACGATTTCGTCCAGTGCAGGGCCTTTTCGCCCCCTGTGTCGTCGGACTCAATCCGCCGACGGGAACGATCCAGCCACGTAATGTTGTGGTACGCCCGCCGGAAACCTACCCTATCTTGTCGCGTACGGCCAACTGTGCCGCAGCCAGTCGCGCCACCGGAACACGGAACGGCGAGCACGAGACATAGTCGAATCCACAGGCCCGGCAGAAGGCAATCGATTCGGGGTTTCCGCCATGCTCGCCGCAAATCGACAGAGTCAGCTTGTCACTGGCCGCGCGTCCGCGTTCCGCCCCGATCTGCAACAGTTCGCCCACAGCGTCGATATCAAGCGAATGAAACGGGTCTTCGGGGTAAACGCCCTGCTGGACATATGTTGACATGAACCGGCCCGCGTCATCGCGGCTTAGGCCATAGGTCATCTGGGTCAGGTCATTGGTGCCAAAGCTCAGAAACGACACCAGTGGCGCAATATCCCCCGCCCGCAACGCGGCGCGGGGCGTTTCCACCATCACGCCCAAACGGTACTGAAATTCCACCCCTGTTTCGCCGCGCACAGCCGAAGCAACCGCATCGACGCGCTTTTTCACCAATTCGACTTCGCGCTTGGCCGAGACCAACGGAATCATGATTTCCGGCACGATAGGTGATCCTTCACGGGTCACCTGCACTGTTGCCTCGAAAATGGCGCGCACCTGCATGTCATAGATTTCGGGCACGGTAATGCCCAGCCGCACACCGCGCATACCCAACATCGGGTTATACTCGCCCAACGCCTCGACCCGGCGGGTGACGACAGACAGCGGCAGGTCCAGTGCCTCGGCCAGCTGACGGTGGCCCGCACGGTCCGTGGGCAGGAATTCGTGCAAGGGTGGATCAAACAGACGCAGGCATACCGGCTGTCCCTGCATGATCCGGAACAGATCGGAAAAATCCGCGCGTTGCATCGGGAGCAGACGCTCCAGCGCGGCGGCCCGATCAGGTGAACTGCCGGCAAAGATCATCTCGCGCATGACGGTCAGACGGTCCGCATCAAAAAACATGTGTTCCGTGCGGCACAGCCCGATGCCCTGCGCCTTGAAATTGCGCGCCACCAGCGCGTCGGCCGGCGTGTCGGCGTTGGCCCGCACGTCGATATCCCGCAAATCGTCGGCCCACTCCATCAGCACCTGAAAACTGTCGTCATGACCGGCATCCAGCAAAGCGGCCTGCCCGAACAAAACGTCTCCGCTGCTGCCATCAACGGTAATCTCGTCGCCCTCGCGGATGATGCGCCCATCAGGCGCCGTCAGCTGGCGTTTGCGGGGCTGAAAGCGCAGATCAGACGCCCCCACCACACAGGGCAGGCCAATACCCCGCCCGATCACGGCCGCGTGGCTGGTCATGCCGCCTCGTTCGGTCAGGACGGCAACGGCGGCGTGCATACCACGAATGTCTTCGGGGCTGGTTTCACGACGCACCAGAATACAGGCCTCGCCACGTGCCTCACCCGCCTGCGCGGCAGCGGCATCAAACACGATCCGCCCAGTGGCCGCGCCGGGGCTGGCCGCAATTCCGCGCGCCAACACATCCCGCTTGGCCTCGGGATCAACCTGACGGTGCAGAAGTTCGTTCAACGCCCGAGGCTCGATCCTCAACAACGCCTCTTCGCGTGGAATGATCCCGTCCTCGGCCAGCGCCACAGCGATACTGACAGCCGCGCGGGCATTTCGCGCAACACGGACGCCGTCCAGCAGATAGAGCCGCCCGTTCTCGATGGTAAACTCGGCCTGCATTTCCTCGCGCAGCTGGCTGCGCATCAGGGCGGTGTATTCTTTCAACTTCGCAAAAGCGTCCGGTGCCAGATCTTCCAGCGAGGGACCGCGCGGGTCGCGTTCCAGAAACATCGCACTTCGCCCCGAGGTCAGGGCATCACGCCCCTGACTCTGGCTCAGGTAACGCCCGTTCATCTTGCGCTCGCCGGTCTTGGAATTGACCAGCTGCATCACGCCAGAGCCAGATTCTCCCTTGCCCAGTCCAAGTGCCATTTCCTGCACCACAAGGCCCAGCCCCGCATCCGCGGGCGCGCCCTTGGCCTGTCGCAACAGGCGGGCGGTGGTGCCTTCCCATGCCCGCGCCATCGAGCGCAGCACTTGCGCCAGTTGCACGGCAGGATCTTGGGGAAACTGCTCTTCGGTTTCTTCTTCGTATAGATGTAGCGCCTGCGTCAAGCCAGTCTGAGGGTCATCCGAGACATCGTCAAACACATCCGGGTCCAGCCGCCCGATATGCGTCGCATAAGACTGTACGAATCGCAGATAAAGGCGCGCGGCGGCCTCGGGGCCGATATCGTCCGACAAGCGCTGACAGGTGGCGTCGGACATGCCGATGTTCAACACCGCACTAGGTCCGCCCCAATCAGGGTCTTCGGATGATGGGCGCACGCAAAACAGGCCCACCCCATCCAACTTGTCCAGCAAGGCGCGGATATCGGGCAGTTTTCCGGACGCGATCCCATGCACCGCATCAAACGACAGGGCAACGGTGCGCGGGACCGGCAGGTCCAGCCGCACCAGACGTTGCAGGCATTTGGCCCGCCCGCCGTGGGTTTTCGCGCTGATGGCCGCATCGGCGGTGATCAGGGTGATATCCAATTTGGTTTGCTGCACTGCGGCACCCTTTCTGCTTCGACGCAGCATAGGGCGGACGACGCGCATGGCAAGGATTAGCTGTGCATGCCGTTACGGCCCGTTGTGCGTCCCAGAACCGCGCGGCGGGCCTTAGCCCTCGACGCGGGTCAGGTCGGCTGCGTCCAGACAGATAGAGCGTATCCGGCTCAGAAGGTTCAGACGGTTGCGGCGCAGAACCTGATTGTCGGAGTTCACCTGAACTGCCTCGAAAAATGCATCAATCGGCGCGCGCAGGGCGGCCATGGCCCCCATCGCGGCGGCAAAATCCTCGGCCTTGAGGGCCTCGGTGATTGCCGGAACGCCTGTGTCGAGCGCACCGAACAGCGCGCATTCCTCGTCGGTTTCGGCAAATTTCACATTCGCACCGTAAGAGTATTCGACACCATCCGCTGCCTCGGCCTGAGACAGAATATTGTTGGCACGTTTGAACCCTTGCAACAGGTTTTCCCCGTCGTCGGTTTTCAAGAAATCGCTAAGCGCGGTGGCGCGTTTGACCAACAGGGCCAGATCATCGTTGCCGTCCATGGCGATGCACGCGTCAATCACGTCATGGCGGATGCCCTGATCCTTGAGATAGACTTTGAGGCGATCGTGGAAGAAGGACAGGAGGTTCTCGTCTACTTCGTCAAATTTACCTTTAACAAAGACACCTTCAGCGCCCTGTTTCTTTAGGTCATCGACAGCCTGAACGTCACCGCTTGCAACAGCGTCATTGATCATCAGTTGGAACCTGTTGAAAGCCGTTCCCGAGCCGAGCTGTGGTCGCAATGGCAACGTCACCCCATTCTCTACCACCAACCGAATAACGCCCAGCGCTGCACGCCGTAACGCGAACGGGTCCTTGCTGCCTGTCGGTTTCTCGTCAATCACCCAGAAGCCTGTCAGCAGGTCCAGCTTGTCCGCCAGTGCCACGGCCACGGACACGGGCGCGGTGGGCACATCGTCAGAGGGCCCCAGCGGTGAATAATGTTGTTGCGCGGCGGCAGCGACCTCGGTCGGCATGTCTGCCTTTTCGGCATAGCGGCGCCCCATCAGCCCCTGCAATTCAGGGAATTCATAAACCATTTCCGAACTCAGATCGGCCTTGGCCCAACGCGCGGCCTGTTCGGCCAGATCGGGATCGGCTCCGACGGCGGGTGCGACTTCACGCGCCAGCGCCGCAATGCGATTGATCCGCTCGGCTTGGCTGCCCAGTTTGTTGTGGAAGGTCACATTGTCCAGCGCGTCCAGCCATGCGTGACCGCCCGTCGCGGCAACGCGCAGATCGTTTTCCCAGAAAAATTTGGCGTCAGACAGGCGCGCGAACAGCACCTTTTGGTTGCCCGCAAGGATGGTCGCGCCCTGATCTACGGTTTCGCGGTTGGCAACAGTGATGAATCGCTCGATCCGGCCCGTTTTGGCATTGCGCACCGAGAAAAACTTCTGATGTTCTTTCATCGAGGTTTGCAGCACCTCGGGCGGCAGGTCCAGAAATGTCTCGTCAATCTGGCCCATCAGGACCACAGGCCATTCGACCAGCCCGGCAACCTCGGCCAGCAGGCCCGCGTCCTCGGCCACTTCCAGCCCGGCGGCGAACGCCTGATTGGTGGCCTCTTGCCAGATCGCATCGGCGCGTTCCTTGGCGTCCAGAATGACGTGATGTTTTTTCAACGCGGATTGGTATTGATCGAACGACGATACCTTGATCGTTCCGGGGGCCATGAAACGGTGGCCTTCGGTCGTGTTGCCCGCGCGAATGCCGTCGATATCCAGATCAACAACCGAAACCTCGCCCGCGTCATCCGTCAGAATGCAGATGATCGAGTGCAGCGGGCGCACCCAGCGCAGACTGCCCGCGCCCCAGCGCATGGACTTGGGCCACGGAAAATTGCGGATCACCTGTTCCAGAACCTCGGCCACGATCGCGGCGGCGGGACGGCCCGGTTTGGTGATCGAGGCGTAATAGACCTGCCCTTTTTTCTCGTCGCGTACTTCCAGATCATCACGGGTCAAACCCGCTCCGCGCAAAAAGCCCTCGATCGCCTTGTCGGGTGCATCGACGCGGGGGCCTTTGCGTTCTTCGCGGGTGGTCGGGCTGTCGGCCAGCAGGCCCTGCACCGTCAGTGCCAGACGGCGCGGTGTCGAAAACGCAGCCGCACCGGCATAGGTCAACCCGGCCTCGACCAGACCGTCAGTCATGCGCGCGCGCAAATCCTCGGCGGCGCGGGTCTGCATACGGGCGGGGATTTCCTCGGAGAAAAGTTCGATCAGAAGATCTGGCATGTTGGTCAGTACCCTTGCGGTGGTGGGGGGCAACCGTCGGGCGCGGGCTGTCCGTCAAAGACAACTTCGCCGCAGCGGTTGATCTGGTTCCAGGCCCAGCCGCGCCCGTCCGTATGGATGGCAACGATCCGGTCGATCCCGTAGTGGATGTTTTCCTGTGCAACAAAGGCCTGCGCAGCGCCGTCCTCAAGCGCCTTGCCCACCTCTTTGGCATCAAAGCAGTCGAACCATTTTGGCCCGACCAGCGGCACCGCGTCAGTGGCGGGCACATAGCTGTCCGTCAGTGTCGCGTGATCCAACCGCGTGGTGAAACAGGCGCGATACCGGATCGGAGAACTTTCGGCATCAATCGCTTGGAACGCGTCATAGGGCACAGATTCAGGCATGCCCGTAACCTGTGATGTGATCTGGACATCATCCGTGCCGTTGGGCGTAATCTCGTGATAATATGCATAGACCTGCTGATAATAAAGCAGGCCCCCGCCACCGATGGCGCAGATGGCAATGAGGACAGCCAGAAACTTACCCATCAGGCGGCCGCCCAACCGCCGGCTTCGGTCTGAACGAACGCATCGGCACAGGCCTTGGCCAATGCGCGGACCCGTCCGATATAGGCCTGGCGTTCCGTTACCGAAATCACGCCGCGCGCATCCAGCAGGTTAAAGATATGGCTGGCCTTGATGCACTGGTCATAGGCCGGGTGGGCCATGACGATGCGCTTGCCCGTCTTAGGATCGTCAAACGGCGCATCTAGGGTCGCACGGCACTCGGCCTCGGCCTCTTCAAAGTGGCGCAGCAGCACCTCGGTATCGGCCTGATCGAAATTCCAGCGCGAATACTCGGCCTCGGTCTGTCGAAACACGTCCCCATAGCTCAGTGGGATCGGTGCGTCCGGATCATTGTAAGGCATGTCCATCACATGATCGACACCCAGAACATACATCGCCAGACGTTCCAAACCATAGGTCAGCTCACCGGATACCGGTGTGCAGTCGTGCCCGCCGACCTGCTGGAAATAGGTGAACTGGCTGACTTCCATGCCATCGCACCACACTTCCCAGCCCAGGCCCCAAGCGCCCAGAGTTGGCGATTCCCAGTCGTCCTCGACAAAGCGGATGTCATGCAGGGCCATGTCGATGCCAATCGCCTCAAGCGAGCCCAGATAAAGCGCCTGCAAATTGGGCGGGCTAGGTTTGATCAGCACCTGATACTGGTAATAGTGCTGCAAACGGTTCGGGTTTTCACCATATCGCCCATCCGTAGGGCGGCGCGACGGCTGAACATAGGCCGCGGCCCAAGGGCGCGTCCCCAAGCTACGCAGCGTCGTTGCCGGGTGAAACGTACCTGCTCCGACCTCCATGTCATAGGGTTGCATCATAGCGCAGCCATGACTGGCCCAATAGGTTTGCAGCCGCAGGATGATCTGCTGGAAACTGCGCGGTTTGTCTGATGTGCCTTGCATGGTTTTCCCAACTTTGGCCCGATGATCGGCCCCTTGCGTTCGTATCTGTGTTCAGCATCGGGTGCGCCACGGGGGTTGCCGTGAAAATCACCCCTGAATTTTCCGCCTCTACCTACGGGGCGCGGGCCGAGGGGTCAATCAAGCGTTTGGCAAAATCACGGATCTGGGCGCCGCCGTGCCCGCCTGATTTCGATCCCTGCGCGGATAGATCAGGCCTTGGTCAGGTCAACACCCCCACCGCATCCAACATCTTCTTGCATATTTTAGATGCATCACACGGTGGATTTGTTAAAACTCTGCCAGAGCAGAACAAATGCGCGAACAGTTCAAGGGTAATATAGTTTATGACACGTAGATTTCTGGCGGCCATCTGGTTCATTTTGGCTGGCCTGACCGCCGCGCCGTTGCTGGCTCAGCAAAGCGGTGAAAACCCGGAACAGGTCTGGGTACAGATCGAGGCGCAGCCCAATCTGACCGCCGTCAACGAGGCACTGCGCCGCCGCAGCGCGCAGCTACAGGATGTGAACGGTTTTGATCTGGGGTCTGGATGGTACGGTGTTGCACTGGGCCCCTACGCCCCTGATGTTGCCGACGAGGTGTTGCGCCGGTTGCGCCGCGAAGGTGCGATCCCACGTGACAGCTATATCGCGCGCAGTTCGGATTATGACCGCCAGATCTGGCCTGTTGGCTCGGATTTCCTGACCGAGGAAGAAGCCGCAGTGATCGCGGACATTCCATCACAGCCCGACACCCAGCCTGCAGTAACAGATGTGCAAACGACCGAGGTGGCGCCAGCCGTCACGCCCGAGCCCGAGCCGGAAGTCGTGGACGAAACCCCGCGCGAGGCCCGCGCCAGCGAGGCAACCCTCAACCGCGAGCAGCGCGCTGACCTGCAGGTCGCCCTCAAATGGGCCGGTCACTATGAAGGCCGGATTGACGCGGCCTTTGGCGGGGGCACACGCCGGTCAATGGCCTCGTGGCAAGAGGCCAACGGATATGACGCCACCGGAGTTCTGACAACATTACAACGCGCGGACCTGTTGGGACAATACAACGCGGTTCTGGATGGCATGGGCATGACTTCGGTCAGTGATCCACAGATGGGCATCCAAATGGATATGCCCTTGGGCGTGGTGGCTTTCAAAGAATACGAACCTCCTTTTGCCCATTTCCAGCAAACCGGGGACATCCCAGCGCGCGCTTTGCTGATCAGTCAGGAAGGTACGCAAGATACGCTCTATGGTCTTTATGACATCATGCAGACCCTGCGCATCGTGCCCCCCGAAGGACCGCGCAAACGCGAAAAAGACAGTTTCGTGCTGATTGGCGAAAGTGCCACCATGATTTCGCACACCGAGGCAACGTTGCGCGACGGCCAGATCAAAGGCTTTACCCTGATCTGGCCCGCAGGCGACGAAGAACGCCGCACGCGGATCTTGGGTATGATGCAAGACAGCTTTACCCGGATTGACGGTGTTCTGGACCCCGCACAGGGCTATAACGAGGAGCAAAGCATTGATCTGGTATCGGGGCTGGAAATTCGCAAACCGGTCCTGTCGCGTTCGGGGTTTTATGTGGATCGCATCGGTACGGTCGTGACAACCTCCGAAGTTGTCGGCCAATGCGGTAGCCTGACGCTGGACGATGTCTATGACGCCAAAGTCACATCGGTTGACGAGGCTTTGGGAATCGCCGTGCTCAGCCCCGTGCAATCCTTGGCCCCAATGATGGTCGCGACCTTTCAGCAAGACAATGCGCGGCTGAATTCGGACGTGGCCGTTGCGGGATATTCCTATGGCGGTGTGTTGGGCGCACCGTCGCTGACCTATGGGTCAGTGTCCGATGTCAAAGGGCTGAACGGCGAGAAACAGCTAAAGCGTCTGGCGCTGAACGCGCTGGATGGCGACGCGGGCGGGCCGGTTCTGGACGCGAGCGGCGCTGTGCTGGGCATGCTGATGCCGCGCAGCACGGACGGACGCCAACTGCCCGATGATGTCAGCTTTGCCACCGATGCTCAATCTCTGCAAACCGCATTGCGCGCGGCAGGGATCACAGCGGCGACCACGCCGGGCGCGGGCACATTGCCCCCGGCGGAACTGTCGGACCGGGCCAGCGCCATGACCGTTTTGGTCAGTTGCTGGGAATAAACCGGCCTTAAGCCCAAACGACGACATACAAATCGGGCGGCAGGTGCGTGACCTTGCCGCCCGAACCCGTTAAGAGCCGTGGTGACAGCCCCAACGGATCGATACCGCCGCCATGACGCAGCCCACTGATCAACCCGACGCCAACCATCCGGCACCCGCCGCCCCGACAGGCCGTGCCTCGCTGTATTCTGCGCGCGACCGCGACAACATGCGTTGGTTCTGGCGGACATATCTGCGAAAGAAATCACCGTGGTTGATCGTGGTCCTTGGAATGATTGCCATTCAGGGCCTCGTGTATCAGCAATTCCTGTCGATGACGGAAAACGGCCTGCGGGTGATTTTTGACAGCGGCACGTTACGCGAGCTGGCGTTGATCTGTACCGTAGTGTTCTTCCTGTTCGCCGTGCGCGGACTGATGAGCTATCTGGTCCCCCGCGTCACCATATGGATCAGCAACGAGGCCATTTTCCAGATGCGCCGCGACCTGATCTCGCATTTAATGGCGCTGGATCTGGCTTATTTCGAGCGTACAAAATCCGGTGAAATCATTCAGCGCATGGTGACACAGACTCAATTGCTGGGCGTCTTCGTCGGGCAGGCCACCGCCAACGCGCTGCGCGACGGGATCACGGTGATCATCGTGTCCGGGTATCTGATCTATAAAAACCCGATCCTGTTCGGCTCGGCCGTTGTCGTGTTGCCCTTTGTCATCTGGGTGATGAACTTTGTCTCGAACCGGGTCAAAACAACCCAAGGACAGGCCGAAACTGCGCTGGCCGATTACATGAACGGGATCGAAGAAACCGTAAACGGTATGCGCACCGTCAAGATTTCGAACCAGGAAGAGGTCGAGGCCGCGCGCCTGATGACCGGCACCCGCTCGATCCGCGATCTGATGAACCGCGTGCAATTCACGCAAGCCTTGGTCATGCCATCCATCGATCTCAGCTCGGCCGTGGTGTTCGTGCTGGTCATTGGCGGTGGCGGCTGGATGGTTCTGTCCCCGTCATTTGACGTGGACGGAGCGGGCATCATCACCTTCCTGCTGGGCATGGTTATGGTCTTTGATCCTGCCCGCCTGCTGGCGCTATTTTTCGGCACGCTGCAATCGCATCTGGTTCTGCTGGACCGCATTCGCGGCCTGTTTGACGAACGCGCAAACATCACAGACGCGCCCGACGCGGTGGCCGATTTCGACACCGCAGCGGATATCACGCTGAAAGACGTACAATTTTCCTACAGCGCCGATCAGCCCCTGTTTGACGGGCTGAACATGACCTTTCAGGGGGGCAAAGTGTCGGCGATTGTCGGCTCAACCGGATCGGGGAAAACCACCATCCTGTCACTGCTGTCGCGGCTGTATGACGTAAAGGGCGGACAGATCACCATCGGCGATCAGCCCATCGAACAGTTAAAACTGCGTAGCCTGCGCGGCGCCTTTTCGGTGGTCGCACAGGATATCGTGATCTTTAACAACTCGATCTGGGAAAATATCCGCTATGTGAATCCCGAGGCCAGCGACGAACAAATCTGGCAGGCCGCCGAAGATGCGGAAATCGCCGATTTGATCCGCCGTCGCGGCAATGCGCCTGTCGGGCCGAAGGGGGCTCAGTTGTCGGGCGGGCAAAAGCAACGGATCGCCATTGCGCGCGCTTTCTTGCGTGATGCGCCCATCTTGTTGCTGGACGAAGCCACAAGCGCGCTGGACCAAGCGACCGAAGAACGCATCAAGACCGCTCTTGCCCGCCTGACCAAAGGCAAAACCACCATTGTCGTGGCCCACCGCCTGTCCTCGATTTCCGATGCGGACCGTATATTCGTGCTGGAATCAGGCCAGTTGGTCGAACAAGGCTGCCACAGTGAGCTTTTGGCCAACAACCGTCTTTATGCACAGCTATATACCGCACAAAAGCAAGGGTATGACGGGCGCTGATCTGCGCCTTTGTCCCGCCGCTGCGCCGGGGCCTCTTGGGTCGAATCCGCGACGCTTCCAAAGCAGGACCGGGGCATGTAGTCATCCAATGCGCATCGCATCGGCTTGTGGCTCTGGTTGACGCTTTGGGCATTTACGGGTTCAACGCCAAGCCAAAACGCGCTATTCACCTTGAACACAGCACGAGGCACCCCATGAGTTTCACAATCGCAATTGATGGCCCCGCGGCGGCGGGCAAGGGCACCGTAGCACGCCGCCTGGCCGACCATTTCGGCTTTGCCCATCTGGACACTGGTCTGCTTTATCGCGCCACCGGGCGGCGCACGCTGGATGGAACCGATGCGATTGAGGCTGCACAGGCCCTGACTGCCGAGGACCTGAAAGCCGACAATCTACGCACCCCCGAAGTCGCGCAGGCTGCAAGCCGCATCGCCGCCGTTCCCGAAGTCCGTCAGGCGCTGATTGATTTTCAACGTGCCTTTGCGCGCCGCGCCGGCGGCGCGGTTCTGGACGGGCGCGACATTGGCACGGTGATCTGCCCCGATGCCGAGGTGAAACTGTTTATCACGGCCAGTGACACCGTCCGCGCCCAACGCCGCCACGCCGAACTGACAGGCAACGGTCACGATGTTACACTGGAAGACGTGCTGGAAGACCTGCGCCAACGCGACGCCCGCGACAGCGCCCGCGCCACGGCCCCGCTGAAACCCGCCGATGACGCGGTGCAGCTCGATACATCCTTGATGTCAATCGATCAGGCGATCGAGGCCGCATTGGACACTGTGCGCAAGCGCATGGGGTAACCCCCCCAATCCAGCCGCACCTCTCGCATCATGTGCTCTGCCAGCCCACCCCGCCAGACGGGTAACCGTTGCAGTATTGGCAAACACGCGCTGGCTTGCCTTGCCTTCTGCGTCTAATCGCACTATACGCGCGCCTGTCGGCACGGTGTACAACGTCGCAAAACACCCGGAAACAGGCAGGGTCGGAACCTCCGGCCCTTTTTCCCGTTTTGCGAATCTCTACGCTGACACACCCGTAAAAGACCGGCGGAGACAACCGCGCGGCCCGTATAAACATTAGTTAGGATTGAAACGCCACATGGCTCAAAACGCATCTATGGAAGACTTCGAAGCCCTTCTGAATGAAAGCTTCGAAATGGACACGCCCGAAGAGGGCACAGTTGTCAAAGGCAAGGTTATCGCTGTTGAAGCGGGCCAAGCCATCATCGACGTCGGCTACAAAATGGAAGGCCGCGTTGATCTGAAAGAATTCGCAAACCCCGGCGAAGCGCCTGACATCAATGTCGGCGACGAAGTCGAAGTGTTCCTGCGCTCGGCAGAGAACTCGCGCGGCGAAGCCGTCATTTCGCGTGAAATGGCCCGTCGCGAAGAAGCCTGGGACCGTCTGGAAAAGGCATATGCCGACGAAGAGCGTGTCGAAGGTGCGATCTTTGGCCGCGTCAAAGGTGGCTTTACCGTCGATCTGGGCGGCGCAGTTGCGTTCCTGCCCGGTTCGCAGGTCGATGTACGCCCCGTGCGCGACGCTGGCCCATTGATGGGTCTCAAGCAGCCGTTCCAGGTTCTGAAAATGGACCGCCGTCGTGGCAACATCGTTGTATCGCGTCGTGCCATCCTTGAAGAATCACGTGCCGAGCAGCGCGCCGAAGTCATCGGCAAGCTGACCGAAGGTGACAATGTTGACGGCGTCGTCAAGAACATCACAGAATACGGCGCGTTCGTCGATCTGGGCGGTGTTGACGGCCTGCTGCACGTCACCGACATGGCATGGCGCCGTGTGAACCACCCGTCCGAGATTCTCGCCATTGGCGAAACGGTCAAGGTTCAAGTGATCAAGATCAACAAGGAAACGCACCGTATCTCCTTGGGCATGAAGCAGCTGCAAGAAGATCCATGGGATCTGGTTGCCGCCAAGTACCCGCTGGAATCCACCCACACTGGCCGCGTGACAAACATCACCGATTACGGTGCCTTTGTTGAGCTGGAGCCCGGTGTTGAAGGTCTGGTTCACGTCAGCGAAATGTCCTGGACCAAGAAGAACGTGCATCCTGGCAAGATCGTTTCGACAAGCCAAGAAGTCGAAGTCATGGTTCTGGAAATCGACGGTGCCAAGCGCCGCGTGTCTCTGGGCCTGAAACAGACCATGCGCAACCCATGGGAAGTGTTTGCAGAAACACACCCCGAGGGTACCGAAGTCGAAGGCGAAGTCAAAAACATCACCGAATTCGGTCTGTTCATTGGCCTCGAAGGCGAAATCGACGGCATGGTTCACCTCAGCGACATCAGCTGGGACGAGCGTGGCGAAGATGCAATCCAGAACTATCGCAAAGGCGACATGGTTCAGGCGGTTGTGTCCGAAGTTGACACAGACAAAGAGCGTATCTCGCTGTCGATCAAAGCCCTGGGTGGTGACAAGTTCGCCGAAGCCGTGGGCGGCGTGAAGCGTGGATCGATCATCACTGTCGAAGTGACCTCGATCGAAGACGGTGGCATCGAAGTGGAATATGAAGGCATGAAATCCTTCATCCGCCGCTCGGACCTGTCGCGTGATCGTGCCGAACAGCGCCCTGACCGCTTCTCGGTTGGCAACAAGGTCGATGTGCGCGTGACAAACGTGGACAGCAAGACCCGCCGTCTGGGCCTGTCGATCAAAGCACGCGAGATCGCAGAAGAAAAAGAAGCCGTCGAACAGTATGGCTCGTCCGATTCGGGTGCGTCGCTGGGCGATATCCTAGGCGCAGCACTGAAACCTTCGGACGACTGATCGTCCGATCGTTTGACGTGATCGAAAATCGACAAAAGGCCCCGCATGAAAATGCGGGGCCTTTTTCCTACGTCCACAGGCGATGGCGCAACTGTGGCTGCATCACTGCAGCAGTCAGATCGGGTCCATCATCGCACAAAGGACACACGCGGCGGGATTGACCGTCACCGTGGCGCGGCCCTCGACCACAGCTCCCTGTCCCATCGTAATCCCAGCCCCATTCACAGATGCCGCACCAAAGAGGCAAAACACCACCAGCTCGCGCGCGACGACATCATGCGCGCCCGCATAAAGCACCGAGAGCTCCGCCCGGATGTGTGCCGGGTCATAGACGACATTCATCGCCGTGCAGGGTCCGTCCTTTAACCGGCATTCCAGCGCGGTGTCTCCGTCAAACGCAACAGGGCTTAGCGGGATGACATCCAGATCAATCCCCGCGCCGGTCAAACAGGTGCCCAAGCCGTCGACGATCACATGTTGTCGCGCCAGACCGGGATAGGTGGAAAACGGGCAGTCACGATCAATCTGAGCGCTGCTGAAGCGCCAAGGGATGCCCTCCAGCGCGCTGGCCGCCAGCTCCTGACGTGTACCAGCACCGTTGACCCATGGTGTCGCGGCGATGGTGCGAGAATCGAAACTGTACATCTGACTCCTACGGTAGGATTTGGGTATTTTTACCAAGAAAAAGAAAGCAAAGCGTCACGCCGCGCGTTTGCCATAATAGAGGCCTACCACATGCTCGGCCTCGGCGAAAAACAGCCAGCGCGAGGTGGCGACGCCCGCGATGTGGCTGAGCACAGCCAGCGCCGCCGCAACATGGGAAAACGGAAGCAACAACACGAGGATGGGCAGAATGTAGCCAAGGCCCAGCGATATGATGCGCAGTTTTAGCGCATGTTTGCGCCCGACCACGTAGACGAATTCGCGCAGCAGATAGTTCGTGCCGGTATGGGGTGGTTCGAACGCGCGCACGGTTCCGGGCAATTGGGTCGCCGTGCCAAGAGTTGTACCGCTTTGAGCCAAGGCCGTATCGCCCCGTACCCACCACGCCACCTGAATAACCCCAGCGACGGGTAACAATGTCATCGCCAACACAATTTGACCGGCCAGCAATGCTCCGCCCGCCAGCGAAACTGCCAAAAACAAGGCCGGCGTCAGCGGTGTTTTCCACCGTGGTACGGTGCGCATCTGCGCATAGATCATGGATGTGGTAAAAACGACGGCCATAGACAACACCGCGCCCGCCACACCGACAAGGCCCCAACGCGCACCGGCAAATACCACCCCTGCGCCGAACAATGCCATCACCAGAAGCGCCACCACCGAGGCCCATGCCTCGCGGCTGAGCCAGCTGGACCGCCATTGCGTAAAGGCCTTGAGCGCGCGTTCGGGATGACCAAGGTGGAAGGTGGACGCGATCAATCCGCCCACCGCCAGCAGGTAGGCAATAGTGAAAAACGCAAATGCCGTTCCACCTGTGACAGAGGGTAAACCCAAGCCCAGCCAGAACAGCAGGCCAAAGCCGAGGCCGGACAAGGTGGAAAAGATGATAACGGATGGGGCGGGATGCATGTCAGATCTTCTCCAGTGCCTTATCGAGCCAACCAATAAACCCTTTGGGCGTGTCGGCGACCGGTTCCAGATAGGGCGCAAGTATGTCGATATGCTCGGCGCTGTCCAACTGATCCTTGGGGCGCGGCGGAAGGTATTTATTGACCGGCTTGGTGCCTTGTTCTGGCATCAGGTCAACGCCGCCACGTTCTGCCGTCAGGCGGCTGACGGCACTGTCGGGATCTGCAAAATCGCCAAAGTGGCGTGCACCCGCCGGGCAGGTGCGTACGCAGGCAGGCTGTCGGTCTTCTTCGGGGAGGTTGTCATTGTAGATGCGATCCACACAGAGCGTGCATTTTTTCATGACGCCTTCCTTGGCGTCCATTTCGCGCGCACCGTAAGGGCAGGCCCATGCGCATAACCCGCATCCGATACAGTCGCTTTCGTTCACCAGAACGATCCCGTCTTCGACCCGTTTATAGCTGGCCCCGGTGGGGCAGACTGTGACGCAAGGCGCGTCCTCGCAATGCAAGCAGGATTTGGGGAAATGAAACAGCTGTGCAGCGGGCTGAACCTTGTCGGATGTGGCCAGCGGCTGTACCTCATAGCTGTGCACCCGGTTGAGGAACGTCCCCGACGGGTTCGCCCCATAGGCCTCCTGATCACTGAGCGGCGCGCCATAGTTTTCGGTGTTCCAGCCTTTGCAACTGATCACGCAGGCATGACAGCCGACGCAGGTATCCAGATCGATCACAAGACCGAGTTTCTTTTGGGTCGAGGAAGGAAGCGTGGTCATGAAAGCGCTCCGGAATTTGCCCGGCACAACGCGAGGGCCAACCCCCGCACCCCCGGGATATTTTTGGCCAGAAGATTGGATGAGGTGGCGCATGCGCAGGTCATGTGCCGACCTTCCATGCCAAGGTATCGGGCCCGGTGCCGACAGGGGACGTGATCGGCTCCAAAACCGGGTGCGATTGATCGGGGGGCGGAACTTTTTGCAGTTTGACGCGCAGATCAAACCACGCGGCCTGTCCTGTCACCGGGTCCGAGTTGGCCCAGCGCAGCCCGTCACCTTTGGGCGGGAGCAATTCGTGGATCAGATGGTTTAGCAAAAAGCCCTTGGTTGCCTCGGGTGCGTCTGTGTCGAGCGCCCATGCGCCCTTGCGTTTACCGATGGCATTCCATGTCCAGACGGTATTTTCGTTCAGTGCCGCCATGTGGGCCACGGGAACTGTGATACTGCCATGGGCCGATGTTACCTGCGCCCAATCGCCATCGACGAACCCATGTGCGTTGAACAGTTTTGTCGGCAGGTAGAGCGGGTTATGCCCATGCAGTTGGCGCAGCCACGCGTTTTGCGATCCCCAGCTGTGATACATCGCCATGGGCCGTTGGGTAAGCGCGTGGATAGGGAATTCCACCGGGTCGACATGTGCATCCTCAAACGGCGCATACCAGATCGGCAGCGGATCAAGCGTGGTTTTGATCCGCTCGCGCAGGTGATCGGGGGGCTGGCGGGTGCCGTGGCCTTCGGCGGCCAGTTGGAAACGGCGCAAAGGCTCGGCGTAGAGGTCAAAAATATAGCTTTGCGGGCTGTCAAACAGGCCCATGCCAACCGCCCATTCCTGATAGGCTGTGTTCCACGGTTTGTAGTAGGCCGCGTTTTCGGGGATATGCGATGCAAAAAAGCCGCCGTTTTCGATATAGGCGTCTAGCTGCGCTTCATTCGGGCTGCCCCGGCCATCGGTCAGGCCGTTTTCGCCCATACGCCATCCGGCCAGTGGACCGATACCCGGCTTACGTTCGTGATTGGTGATGTAATCGGCGTAGTCCGCGTATTTCTGGCCACCATCGGCGGTGGTGAAGCCCGGCAAATTCAAGCGTGCGCCCAAATCACACAGCACCGACTGAAAACCGCGCACGTCGCGGTTGGGTTCGACCACCGGCCAGCGGATGGCATCAGCGGCAGCGTCGGCCTCGCAGATCGGACGATCCAGCAGCGAGATACAGTCGTGGCGTTCCAGATAGGTTGTGTCGGGCAGGATCAGGTCGGCATAGGCCACCATCTCGCTGCTGTAGGCATCGGAATAGATAATACGGGGGATGACATAATCGCCGTTTTCATCGGTGTCTGTCAGCATCTCCATCACGCCGCCGGTGTTCATGGACGAGTTCCACGACATATTGGCCATATACATGAACAGCGTATCGATCTTGTAGGGATCGCCCGCATGTGCGTTGGAAATCACCATATGCATCAACCCATGCGCACTCATTGGGTTGTCCCATGTATAAGCCTTGTCGATGCGGGCCGGGCTGCCGTCATCTTTGAGGCACAGATCGTCGGGACCGCTGACATAGCCCAGATGCGGGCCATCCAGCGGCTTGCCGGGGGTCACCTTGCAATGGGGTTTGGGGTGGGCACTGACCGGTTTGGGATAGGGCGGTTTAAAGCGAAAGCCGCCGGGGACCTCGACCGTGCCCAGCAGGATTTGCAACACATGCAGCGCGCGACAGGTTTGGAAGCCGTTGGAATGCGCGCTGATCCCGCGCATCGCGTGAAAGCTAACCGGGCGACCTGTCATGGTCTTGTGGGTTTCACCGCGGAAATCGGTCCACTCGCGGTCCAGCTCGATAGCCTCGTCAAAAGCAACGCGCGCTATTTCGGACGCGATGGCGCGGATGCGGCTGGCGGGTATACCGCAGCGTCCGGCCACGGCCTCGGGCGCGTATTGTTCGTCCAGATACCGTTCGGCCATCAGGTGCATGACCGGGCGATGGGTGATACCCGCCGCACGATGGGTGGCGTGCAGATCGGGGCGCACGCCGGGCGTGTCAAACGCCGCCAGTTTTCCGGTGTTGCGATCGATCACCAAAGGCTTGCCGTCAGAGTCGCGCATCAACAGGCCATGTTCGGGCGATTTGGGGTCACTGTTCACCAGCACGGGCGCATTTGTATAGCGCGCAAGGTAATCCAGATCGATCTTGCCCGCCTTCATAAGCACATGCACCAGCGACAGGATAAACAGCCCGTCCGTGCCCGGTGTGATGCCGACCCAATCGTCGGCAATGGCATTGTAACCGCTGCGAATGGGGTTGACGCCAATCACCCGCGCGCCGCGCGCCTTGATCTTGCCCAGCCCCATCTTGATCGGGTTACTATCATGGTCTTCGGCGACACCGAACAGCATGAACAACTTGGTATGGTCCCAATCGGGCTGACCGAATTCCCAGAATGCGCCGCCCATCGTATAGATCCCCGCCGCCGCCATGTTGACGCTGCAAAATCCGCCATGGGCGGCGTAATTGGGGGTGCCGAAATTTTGCGCCCAGAAGCTGGTGAACGACTGTGATTGATCACGCCCGGTGAAAAACGCCAGCTTTTCAGGCGCCTCGGCGCGCAGGGGCGCGAGCCAGCCGACGGCCATCTCCAGCGCCTCGTCCCAGCTGATTTCCTCGAACTCGCCCGAGCCACGCGGGCCGACACGTTTCAGCGGCGCGCGCAGACGCGACGGCGCGTTGTGCTGCATGATGCCCGCAGATCCCTTGGCGCATAACACGCCCTTGTTTACTGGGTGATCGCGGTTTCCCTCGATATAGGCAACCTTGCCGCCCTTCATATGCACGTTGATCCCGCAGCGGCAGGCACACATGTAGCAGGTCGTCTTGCGCACCTCGTCCGAAACATGCGGCGACAGGTCAAGATCGGGCTGTTTATGCAGCATGGGGCGGGCCTTTCAACAGTGTGATTGCCTCGCAGGCAATGAACACTTCTTCTTGCGCGGGAACGATGTGACAGGAACCATCTCCTGCCCACGCCAGATTGTCCAGAATTTCGTTCCTGATTTCCTTGGCATTTTCGCCAATGCCACCCGTAAAGGCGATGGCGTCCAACCCGCCCATGGCCGCAATCATCGACCCGCCGTGGCGCGCGGCCCAATAGCAAAAATGCTGCGTCGCAAATTCGGCGCGAGGATCGTCAGATGCGGTCAACCTGCGCATATCCGCGCTAAGCCCCGACAGACCCAGCAGGCCCGCGTCATGACCCAGCAGATGTTCGGCCCCGTCCACACCTTTGCGCCGGGCCAGTTCCAGCACCGCCGCCGGGTCCATATCACCGCTGCGCGTGCCCATAGTCAGGCCCGCATTGGGCGAATACCCCATAGTCGTGGCCACCGAGATCCCATCGCGAATGGCACAGATCGACGCGCCGTTGCCCAGATGAAACGCCAACAGACGGCGCGGCAGGGGGCGGCCCGTCTGCTCGGGCAAGGCACGGACCAGCGCAGCATAGCTGATGCCGTGAAACCCGTAGCGGCGCAGACCTTGGGTATCCGGGGTTGTTGGCAGCGCATAGCGCGTGGCGACATCGGGTATGGTTGCGTGAAAAGCTGTATCAAACGAGGCGTATTGCGGCAGGTCTGGAGCGGTTACAGAGATCCAGTCTATCGCCGTCAAACTGTGTGGATTGTGAAGCGGCGCCAGAGGGATGCAATCCGCGATCTGGTCGCGCACCCGCTGAGTGATCCGGGTTGAGGCCACCAAACGGGCCCCACCATGCACCACCCGATGCGCGGCAGCTGCCACTTGGCTAAGGCCATAGCCCTGCGCCTGAAGCGCGCTTAACACCTGTGTCAGGGCAGCGTGGTGGTCCGGTATGGCATCGCCTGCGGCACGGGCCACCTCGCGGCCATCCTCGAACACCGCCGCCTTGATCGATGACGATCCGGCATTGACGACAAGGATGGCGCGCGCGGCGTCACTCATACAGATTGCGGGCGCATGTCGGCTTTGTTGATCCCCGCCACGGCGACGGGTTTTTTCATCGCGTCGCGGCGGAACGGCTCGCCCAGTTCCTGATTGATCATCGCTTCGATCAGGGTGGTCACGCCGTTTTCCATCTGATCCTTGACGGCCTGTGCCAGCGCGGCGGTCAACTCGCCCATCGTGCGCGCGACGACACCTTTCAGGCCGCACGCCTGCGCGATCCCCGCGTAAGAGACCTGTGTGTCCAATTCGGTGCCGACGAAATTGTCGTCATACCACAGGGTCGAGTTGCGCTTTTCCGCGCCCCATTGATAATTGCGGAACACGACCTGCGTCACGGCGGGCCATTCTTCGCGCCCGATGGCCGTCAATTCGGTCACGGCAATCCCAAATGCGCCATCCCCCGAGAATCCGACAACCGGCACATCCGGACAGCCGATTTTCGCCCCCACCACCGACGGCAGGCCATAGCCACAAGGGCCGAACAGACCGGGGGCCAGATATTTACGGCCCTCTTCGAAGGTTGGATAGGCGTTGCCGATGGCACAGTTATTGCCGATATCACTGCTGATGATTGCCTCTTTGGGCAGGGCGGACTGGATCGCGCGCCACGCCATACGGGGGCTCATCCAGTCGGGTTTGGCATCGCGGCAACGCTGGTTCCATGTGGTACCGGGATCGTCCTCTTCGTGGTCCATCGAGCTAAGCTGCTGCGCCCATGCCGATTTCATGGTCGAGATCATGTTTTTGCGCGCCTCGCGGCCCTCGTCCCCGGCAGTGCCGGACAGGCGATCCATCAGGCCGTTGGCGACCTTTTTCGCGTCACCAATGATGCCAACAGTCACCTTCTTGGTCAGGCCAATCCGATCAGGGTTGATATCAACCTGAATGATTTTTGCACTCGAAGGCCAGTAATCGATGCCATAGCCCGGTAGGGTCGAGAACGGGTTCAGACGGGTGCCAAGCGCCAGTACGACGTCGGCCTTGGCGATCAGCTCCATCGCGGCCTTAGAGCCATTGTACCCCAGTGGCCCTGCAAACAATGGATGCGATCCGGGGAAAGCATCGTTGTGCTGATACCCGACACACACCGGTGCATCCAGACGCTCGGCAAGTTTGATCGTGTCGCCAATCGCGCCACCCAAAATCACACCCGCACCGTTCAGGATGACAGGGAACTTGGCGTTTGACAGCAATTCCGCCGCCTGCGCCAGCGCGCCCTCGCCGCCTGCGGGGCGTTCAAATTCCACCATCTGAGGCAGCTCGATATCGATCACTTGGGTCCAGAAATCGCGCGGCATGTTGATCTGCGCGGGCGCGCTGGCGCGCTTGGCGTTCAGGATCACACGGTTCAGAACCTCGGCCACGCGGGATGGGTCGCGTACCTCTTCTTGATAGGCCACCATATCGGCAAAGGCCGCCATCTGTTCAACCTCTTGAAAGCCACCCTGCCCGACCGTTTTATTCGCGGCTTGCGGTGTGACCAGCAACAAGGGTGTATGATTCCAATAGGCGGTTTTCACGGCGGTGACGAAATTGGTGATGCCCGGGCCATTCTGCGCGATCATCATGCTCATCTTGCCAGTGGCGCGGGTGTAGCCATCCGCCATCATCCCGCCCGAACCTTCGTGCGCACAATCCCAAAAGGTGATCCCCGCCTGAGGGAAAATGTCCGAAATCGGCATAAAAGCCGACCCGATAATGCCAAACGCATGTTCGATGCCGTGCATTTGCAGAGTTTTGACAAAGGCTTCTTCGGTGGTCATTTTCATGGCGTTAATCCTTGGGGGTGCTGCACAGAGGGCAGATGTGGCATTGTTTCTGCGGCGAACGCTATCCTGTGGCCCACCTCGGGAATAGGGCCAGTTGGATCGATCGGGTAGGTCCAAATCAAGAATTATACATGTAGTTTGGTCTCATTTTCCGCTAGATACCCCATCGCACGCTTTTGCCAATTCATCGGCGATGATGGCCACACCTGCCTCAATCCGTTCAACCGGAATTGATGAATAGGCCAGCCGATAGTAATTGCGCGGCGGGTTATCGCCGTGAAAATTCGGGTGGCCCGGTTCAATCAGGACACCGCGTTCGGCCAAGACCTGCGCGACAAGACCAGTATCCACGCCTTCAGGCGCGCGCATCCAGATGGATGACCCGCCAAAGACACCGCGCCCTGCCACGCGCAGACCGTTTGCCTGCAATGCCTGCTCCATCACCTTGCGCCGCTGGGCATAGGTGCCGCTGGTGCGCCGGATCAGGCTGTCATAATGCCCCAGACTAAGGAAATATGCCGCAGCGCGCTGCATCAAACCGGGGGGGTGGCGCAGCACACTGGCACGCAACGCGCGCGCCTCGCGGATGAATGCACGCGGCCCCACCAGATAGCCCAAACGCAGACCCGGAAAGATCGACTTGGAAAAGCTGCCCACGTAGATCACCCGCCCGTCACGATCCAGCGACTTTAACGCCGGAGACGGGGACCCCAGAAACGACATCTCGAATTCATAATCATCCTCGACGATCAGGGCCTCCATCGCGGCGGCTTTTTTCAACAGCGCCTTGCGTCGCGCCAGCGGCATGGTGGCATTGGTCGGGCACTGGTGGCTGGGGGTGGTAAAAATCACGTCAGCCACATCCGGCAGCGCGCCGGGCGGTAGCCCGTCATGATCCACCGGCACCGCCGCCACATGGCACCTTGATTGCATCAAGATATCGCGTAAGGCCGGATAACACGGATCTTCGATCACCGCCGTGCGGCGCTGTGTCAGCAAAACCTGCGCAGTCATCCACAACGCATTTTGCGCCCCCATCGTCACCAGAATTTCGTCTGGCTCGGCCAAGATCCCGCGTCGCGGCAGGGTGTGGCGCGCGATGAATTCGATCAGCTTGGGGTCATCCTGATCATAATAGTCGGTAGTCAGCGCCTGAAAATCCTTTTGCCCCAAGGCACGCAGGGCACAGTGACGCCAATTGGCGTGGTCAAATAATTTCGGGTCGGTCTGTCCATAGATGAAAGGATAGCGATAGTTGCTCCAATCCTGCGGTTTTTCCGGCGTCGCCCCGCCGGTATAGCGCCGCCCCAAGGCGCGCGACCAATCAATCCGGTCGTTGTCACGCGCGCGCGGCGTGGCAAAGCGTGGAGGTTCAGGCGCAGTGTCGGACACGTAATAGCCCGAGCGATCCCGCGATGTCAGATAGTCATTCGCCAGCAGTTCCGTATAGGCCAGCGTCACGGTGATCCGGCTGATACCCAGATGCTGCGCCAGCTTGCGCGACGACGGCAGGCGCTCGCCCTTGGCAAAGCGCCCTGACAGAATGCCTTCGGCAATCATCTGTTGAATTTGCGCCTGTAGCGTGCCCTGCGCTTCGGGGTTCAGAAAGAATGTCTCAAAGGAAATCGCCATAGATCACAACCTAGACTGGACTTACCGCCCGCGCAATCTGGCATGATATCAAACGCCCCGAAAACCCGCACGGGGCGCGGGCAGACGTTGCGCCGCTCTGGGTTAATAAGCCTGACGTTCTGCACGGCGTGCGCGCCATTTGCGCCAACGTGCCCAGACGCCCCAAAACAGCGCGGCCAGAAAGGTCAGGATGATGATATTCAGCCACGGGATGATGCGGACATCCGGGCTGTCCACCGCGCGCACAGAGATGGCATTGGGAAAGACCGACATGAATTCATTGCGCCAGCCATAATGCTTGATCACCACCCATTGTGCGTTGGTCGCGCTTTTCTTCGAGATCAGATCGGCCGCCTCGGCCTGAAGGTTCGAGGTGTCGAATTTGAAATAGGGCGGCCAGCCCCAGCCGGTATCCTCGTTGCGATAGATCATCGGCTTGTCATTGGTGCGAAACGCCTGAATGAAAAACACGTCCCGATTGGCCGTGCTGGGATCACTTCCGGCATCGCCATTTGACCAAAACAGCGAGTTCTCACCCGGATCGACCCGTTTCTCATAGGTGTCCGTGATGCGCGCAATGTCGTGCTGCGGCAACGTATAGTGCAGAAAGGCCAGCAGGACGGTCCAGAAAACGCCCCAAAACACCCATTTCACATAGACCATTCCGGCCCCCTTAGTTGAAGTTCGTCAGATAGACGATCACGCTGACGATCATGATCGGGATCACGTAGACGCCCAGAATCAGTTTGCGCCGCACGGACCCGTCATAATCGCGCAGCCCTTGTTGGACAAACGTATCACGATCACCGGGGCGACCGGTATCCTCCCACTCGCGGCGCAGCTTTGAGGCACGCATATACCGTGACCACAATGACAGGCCCACATAGACCATCGTCAGGAAAACGCCCCCGATCAGGATCAGTCTCGCCAGTGCCAGCACGCAGGTGGTCCCTTTAATTCGCTCCCTTCATGTCTACTGTTTACGGCGCGATTGTCCATGCCGAAGGGCGGCTCGTACAGAACCGCCCTTCGGTCATTCGTCGCCTTGCCCAGTTAACCGACGACGTTGAACGCAGGCCCATAGGGATAGCCGGTGATGTCCTCGTTGCCGTCTTCGGTGATGATCAGCACGTCATGCTCGCGGTATCCGCCTGCACCGGGTTGATCATCGGCGATGGTCAACATCGGCTCCATCGAGATAACCATGCCGGGTTCCAGCACCGTGTCGATGTCTTCACGCAGCTCCAGCCCCGCCTCGCGGCCATAGTAATGGCTGAGTATCCCGAACGAGTGACCATAGCCAAAGGTGCGGTATTGCAGCAATTGGCGCTCTTCGAGGAAGTCGTTGATCTTGGCTGTCACCTCGGCACAACTGACACCGGGTTTAAGCAGGCTCATCCCATATTCATGCGCGGCCACGTTGGCCTCCCAGATTTTCAGGCTGGCGGGGTCAACCTCGCCCACGAACATGGTGCGTTCCAGCGCGACGTAATAGGCGCTGATCATCGGAAACGTATTCAGGCTCAGGATATCGCCGCGTTCAAGCTGGCGTGCCGTGACCGGATTATGGGCCCCATCAGTGTTGATCCCCGATTGAAACCAAACCCAGCTGTCGCGATATTCCGCATCCGGGAACACGCGGGCAATCTCATGCTCCATCGCGTCGCGGCCCGCCATCGCCACGTCAATCTCGCGCGTGCCAACCTTGATCGCATCGCGAATGGCATATCCGCCCACATCCGCCACCTTGCAGCATTTGCGGATCAAATCCAGCTCGGCCGCGCTTTTGTGCATGCGCTGCATCATCGTAGCCGGTGCAATATCAACGGTTCTGGAGGGGTGCAGAAACGCGTCCAGCTTGGATTTTTGCAGCAATGTCAGGTGATCCCCTTCATAGCCCACGACGCGTCCCGTACCCGCGACCGACAGGATCGCGCGCCAATAGTTATCGCGTTGCCAGTCGGTATAGGTGATGTTGTCGCCATGGCACCTGCGCCACGGTTGTCCGGCATCAATGCCCGCGCTGATCGTCACGTCCTGATCGGCAGTCACGACCAGACCATAGGGACGCCCAAAGGCGCAATACAGGAACCCGCTATAATAGGCGATATTGTGCATCGAGGTGAACACCGCCACCTCGACCCCCTGTTCGGCCATGCGCGCGCGCAGGCCCTTCAGCCGCGCATCGAATTCGGCACTGTCAAATTGCAGGGGTGCTTTTTCACCATTGTGAAAACGGTACATTTCAGGACGTGCAGTCATTTCGACCCTCCTTACAAAGAAAGGTCCCGGCGTTCAGGACTGTGAGAATAAATGGCCTTGGCCCGGTTCGGGCGAGCGGCGCCACCGCTCCGGCCTGAATGCTTCTTTGCTGATCCTGCGCGATCTGGCAAGATGTTTCGCGACACCCACAAAACAAAGGCGACCAGAATGAGCACCACCGGCCCCATGAACTTGATAACCGATGTGGCAGGCCTGCGCGTGGGCAACGCACAGGACGCGCGGATCAAAACCGGGGTCAGCGTCCTGACCGCCGACACGCCCTTGGTTGCCGGGGTACATATCATGGGCGGCGCGCCCGGCACGCGCGATACGGCCCTGCTGGACCCGGACAAGGCGGTGCAGGGGGTGGACGCGCTGGTGCTGTCGGGGGGATCCGCCTTTGGTCTGGACGCCGCGTCTGGCGTGGTCGACGGACTGCGCGCCGCCGGGCGTGGTTTCTTGCTGGGTGGTATTCATGTCCCGATCGTGCCCGCCGCGATCATTTTCGATCTGGCCAACGGCGGGGACAAGGCTTGGCAGACCAACCCCTACGGCGCGCTTGGGGCCGCCGCCTATGCTGCCGCCGCCCCGCAATTCGATCTGGGAAGCGTCGGGGCCGGCACCGGGGCCACCACCGCGACCTTGAAAGGCGGGCTTGGATCAGCCTCGCAGGTTTTGCCCTCCGGGTATGTGGTGGGTGCGCTGGTGGCGGTGAACCCGGTGGGTTCGGCGACAGTCGACGCGGGTCAGTTCTGGGCCGCCCCGTTTGAGATCGGCGATGAGTTCGGCGCGCGCGGCGTTGCGCGGGATTTTGGCGATGTGCACCTACCCCGCAGTAAACTGTCCCCCGGCACCAACACCACCATTGCAATTGTCGCCACCGATGCCGCGCTGGACAAGGCGGGCTGCACCCGTATGGCCACCGCCGCGCATGACGGCATGGCGCGCGCTTTGGTGCCATCGCACACGCCGCTGGACGGTGATCTGGTCTTTGCCGCCTCGACCGGTGCCAAACCGTTGGGCGATCCGACACCAGACGCGATGGCGCTGGGGCATGCCGCCGCCTGCTGTCTGGCGCGCGCCATTGCGCGGGCGGTCTATCTGGCCCGCCCCGTTCCGGGGGATTTACTGCCCACGTGGAAGGACCGCTTCGGCACCTGACATCAGCATGCCGATCGCCCTAATCCAGCGCGACAACCGGGACTTTCAACCAAACTCGAGCAAAATACATACCCCCACTTCCCCGCATGCAGCCCCTAAGGTATACGCCCGCAAGCTGGACAACCACGGGCATCAGTGCTTTGGCTGTGCCAACCAAATTCTATGAGGAGATGCACCATGAGCAAGACTGACCTGAAATCTATGCTGAAAGACCCCAGCCTGCTGGCCGAGCAATCCTATGTGAACGGCGCATGGGTAGATGGCGAAGGCACTTTTGACGTCACCAACCCTGCGCGCGGTGACGTGATTGCACAGGTGGCGGACCTCAGCCGCGACCAAGTGGCCGATGCCATCAAGGCAGCCGAAGCCGCGCAAAAAGAATGGGCCAAATGGACCGGCAAAGAGCGCTCGATTGTGCTGCGCAAATGGTTCGATCTGATGATGGAAAATCAGGACGATCTGGGCATGATCCTGACCGCCGAACAAGGCAAGCCACTGGCCGAAGCCAAGGGCGAAATCGCCTATGGCGCATCCTTCATCGAATTCTTTGCCGAAGAGGCCAAACGCGTTTACGGCGAAACGATCCCCGGCCACCAGCGCGACAAACGCATCACCGTGATCAAACAACCCATCGGTGTCGCCGCCTCGATCACGCCTTGGAATTTTCCCAATGCAATGATCACGCGCAAGGCCGCCCCCGCTCTGGCTGCCGGCTGTGCTTTCGTCGGACGCCCCGCCAAGGAAACCCCCCTCAGCGCAACCGTAATGGGTGTCTTGGCCGAACGCGCGGGCATCCCCAAAGGCGTGTTCAACATTGTGACCTCGTCGAAATCCTCGGCCATCGGCAAAGAGTTCTGTGAAAACCCGGCCGTGCGTAAACTGACCTTCACCGGCAGCACCGAAGTGGGGCGCATCTTGCTGAAACAGGCCGCCGATCAGGTCATGAAATGCTCGATGGAACTGGGCGGCAATGCGCCTTTCATCGTGTTCGACGACGCCGATCTGGACGCCGCTGTCGAAGGCGCGATCATGTGCAAATTCCGCAACAACGGCCAAACATGCGTTTGCGCCAACCGGATTTATGTACAGGCCGGTGTCTATGACTCCTTTGCCGAGAAACTGACCACTGCCGTGAACAACCTGAAAATCGGTGACGGAATGGAGGACGGTGTCCATCTGGGCCCGCTGATCAATTCGGATGCCATCGTCAAAGTCCAAGAACACGTGGCCGACGCCACTTCCAAAGGCGCCAAGGTTGTCGTCGGCGGCGGCGATCCAATGGCTGGCGAAGGCCACTTCCTCCCCCCCACCATCCTGACCAACGTGACTCAGGATATGATGGTGGCACAGGACGAAACCTTTGGTCCGCTGGCCCCGCTGTTCAAATTCGAAAACGAAGATGACGTGATCGCCATGGCCAATGACACTATCTTTGGCCTGGCCAGCTATTTCTACGCCAAGGACCTCAGCCGCGTCTACAAAGTGGCCGAAGCGCTGGAATACGGCATCGTCGGCGTGAACACGGGCATCATCTCGACCGAAGTCGCTCCGTTCGGCGGCGTCAAGCAATCCGGCCTGGGCCGCGAGGGCAGCCATCACGGCATGGATGACTTCATGGAAATGAAATACATCTGCATGTCCGTCTGATCGACCCCAAAGGCGCGCCGTTCTCATCCGGCGCGCCTTTACACGTCTGAGCGCTGCACGCGCTTGCCCGTCGCAGCCCCAAGTGGTCAGCCATCGCGAACACCACGTAACAGCGCCCCTCTTTCATCTTTCCGAAAATACCTAATGCATCCGCGCCACCCACGCATCCGCCCGCGATTCCGGCGTCGGACAACTGCGCATAAAAAAGGCCCGGCAAATGCCGGGCCTCAATGGCGTCAGTGTCGGTCAGGTCAGTTCACCGCTTTGGCGTCCACCACATCCTTGTCTTGTTCGACAACCTTGCTTTCGATGGCAATGCGGCGCGGTTTCAGTGCCTCGGGCACTTCGCGTGCCAGATCAATATTCAGCATACCGTCCGCATGGCTGGCGCCGGTGACACGCACATGGTCAGCCAGCGCGAACCGGCGTTCAAATGCACGGGTGGCAATACCGCGATGCAGATAGGTGCGCTCCGCGTCGCCTTCGGGTTTGCGCGCGGAAACGATCAGCGCCCCGTCGCGGACCTCGACGGACAGATCGCTTTCGGCGAATCCTGCAACGGCAATCGAGATGCGATAGGCGTCATCGGCGGTTTTTTCAATATTGTAAGGTGGATAGGTCGGCTGAGCGACATCACTTGTCAGAACGCGGTCCATCATATCCGCAATCTGGTCAAAGCCGACTGTGGCCCGATACAAAGGGGCCAGATCAAAGTTTCGCATGGGTTATCCTCCATTGAGCGATACCATTATGGTCACGCCTTCCCGTATGGGACAGGCATCTATGCCGAACCCTTTTGGCATCCGGCAGCCATCATGTGGGAACCCATACCCGCGCCGTCAAGACCCCTGCAAACGCTGGAAACACGCTTTATGGTTTGGAGAATTTTGCCCCGGTGGCATTGCCACCCTGCCCCACCTGCACACGGCGCGGGCTGGCCACTGCCTGAACGATGCTGGCGCTGCGCAGATCCTGCTTCAGGCTCTGCACGACGCCCGGCAAATCCATGCCATAGGCAACCCGGTCTTCGCCCGTGAGCCTGCCACTGGAAATCAGCGACACGATGCGCGCGCGCGCGCCATGCGCCCGGCTGAACACCGGAGCACCAGAACTTCCAAAGGTCACGTCACAATCAAATGACATCAATCCGCGCCCCGCACCGGTCACGCCGCAGTCGCGCTGCCATGACAGGGCCATATCGCGCCCGCGCCCATAAGACACCACGCTAACCCGCATCCCTGTTTGCCCGCTTCCGGCCAAGACAAACGGGCTGGCCACGGCGGCGGGTATGGTTTCGGACAGTTTCAAAAGCGCCACATCATGGCGAATCGACTCTGCCGACAAGCTACCCGGGAGATAGCCAGAATGCGCCGCGATCTGCGCGACCCCGGCCTGACTGATAAATTGCCCATCGCGCAACCCCGCGCTGAATGTCACTTTGTCAGCCCCCACCTGCACGCCACTCCGGTCATAAACGCAATGTGCAGCGGTCAGCACCAGATCGGGGGCAATCAGCGATCCGGTACAATAGCTGCCTGTGCCAATGTCGATCCGGCCCACGGCCTCCCATCCAAACAGGTCTTCGCGATCCGTCAATCGGATCAGGCTACTCCCTGCGGTGACGATCCCCGCGCTTAGAAACACGGCTCCGACTGTGGCGATCAGGCCTTTGCATGTAAAACCGATCATCATTTCACTCCTATGGTTTGGCGAATTTAGCGCCGGTCTGGCGCGCGTCGCTGACCCCGGCGATGGTTGGCCCTGTGTCCATCCGCCCGCCTTTTCCTGCCGCCAGTTCGGCCTTTAAAACCGACAGCGGCACTTCCAGTTGCGTCCCCAGCGAAACTTTCTGGCCATCGACATTGGCCATAGCCGACACCACGGAAACAATCCGCGGCGCGCCATCCTCCCATGTGAATATCGGTGCGCCAGAGCTGCCAAAATCAACGTCGCACGACATAACCAGAACCCCCTCTTGCTGGGACATCACCTTGCAGACCTCCTGCAAAGACGGCGCATCCGAACGATCCCGCGCATAGCTTACGATCGCGATTTTCTGACCTTTGCGCGGGCGCTTGTCAGTTTTGAACGGGGTGACACGGGCGTTACGGATCGGGTGGCGCAACTCTAGCAGGGCGACATCATTGCGCACCCGGTCAGCGGCCACGTCACCGCCGAATTCATAGCTGGGATGCACCACCGCCCGACGCACCCAGCGATAGGCCGAGGCCCGGCCATTGCGCCAACCAGCCAGAAATTCAATCTTTTCATGGTTCATGCGCGCGCCAGTGTCCTTGTCAAACAGACAATGCGCCGCCGTCAGCACCAGATCAGGGGCGATCAATGCCCCGGTACAAAACCCACGCCCGGCCAGTTCCAGCCGCCCCACGGCTTCCCAGCCGCGCCCATCATCACCAGTATCCAGCCGTTTGAGGCCCGTTTCCTGCGCCGCCGTCGGCAGGGCCACAAGGGTAAGAACAAGGGCCGCAATGAGGGAACGCAGCATAGATGTCTCCGATTTTGCTGGTGTTGGTCTTTCCGTAGCCCCGATTTGGGGCGAAAGTTGGGCCAGCGCCGTACAGATGGGCAATCGGTTCAAACTCTTGCCACGTTCCAGCGCGCTCAAGGCCATAGGCCCCGCGCTTGATACCGGGCCACTGGCCTAAATCGCTGAACGCAAATCCGGCACGGTGTTTTGCATGGGCGCGCCGCCGCTCAAGGCAGGTGGCATCGGTCCACCTGTCGCCCAATCCAGCAACTCGACCGTGTGAACGATCGGCACATTCGTGCCGCCACCAATCTGCATCATACACCCGATATTGCCCGCCGCGATCACATCAGGTTTCTTCGCCTCAAGCGTCTGGACCTTGCGCGCCTTCAATTCCTTGGAAATTTCGGGCTGCATCAGGTTGTAGGTTCCAGCAGACCCGCAGCACAGATGCGCATCGGCCGGTTCCACAATCGTGAACCCCGCGCGGCGCAGCAAATCCTTCGGAAAGGTCTTGATCTGCTGACCATGCTGGAGCGAACAAGCCGCGTGATAAGCTACGACCAAGCCTTTGTCAGCGCCCTCGGGCATTTCCAACTGCATCAACACCTCGGAAATATCCATAGCAATGCCCGACACGCGCGCTGCCTGCGCCGCCAAGGCATCGCCCTGAAACATATGCCCGTAGTCCTTTACCGTCGTGCCGCAGCCCGAGGTGTTGATCACGATCGCGTCCAATCCCGCTCCGTCCATTTCAGCGCTCCACGCGCGGATGTTTTTCGCAGCCGCTGCATGGCTGTCGCCCGTCTTGCCCATGTGATGCGTCAACGCCCCGCAACACCCCGCACCACGCGCCACCACCACGTCGCATCCCAGACGTGTCAAAAGGCGGATCGTGGCATCGTTGATATCGGTGTTCAGCGCCTTTTGCGCACAGCCCGTCATCAGCGCCACGCGCTTGCGCCGCATGCCCTTGGCCGCAAAACTTTGCGGATCGTCGTTGCGGCTGACAGGGGGCACGTGTTTCGGAGCCATCTCCAACATCGCACGCAACCTTGGATCAGGCATCAACCGTGCAAAAGGCCGCGCCAGCTTGGCCCCCAACAGCGCAACGCGAAACCGCATCGGATAGGGCAATATCCGCGCAAGCATCCAACGCAAGGCCCGATCACTTAAAGGTCTTTTGTAGTTGGCTTCGATGTAATCTCGCGCATAATCCACCAGATGCATGTAATGCACGCCCGACGGGCAGGTGGTCATGCAAGCCAGACAACTTAGACATTTATCGATATGGCCCACGGTCTTGGCATCCGGAACACGGGCGTTTTCCAGCATGTCCTTGATCAGATATATCCGCCCGCGCGGACTGTCCAACTCATCCCCCAAAACCTGATAGGTCGGGCAGGTTGCGGTGCAAAACCCGCAATGGACACAGGTGCGCAGGATGTCATTGGCCCGCGCAGTGCCGGGATCTTTCAATTGCTCTGGGGCGAAATTCGTCTGCATATCAACCTGCCATTTCCATCGATCCGCAACCCCTTGACCCCGCCATCAGGCCGGGATTGAACAGGCCACGCGGATCAAACTGCGCCCGCAATCCTGCCTCGATCCGGGCCAAAGGCTCAGGTTGCGGGTGGAACACGCCCAATCGGGCCTTGGTCGCCGCATCGGCGCGGATTAAGGTGGCATGACCGCAGAGGGATCCCAACACCGCGCGCAGATCGCTCCCCTCGGGGACACATAACCAGACAAGACCTCCACCCCAATCATAAACCGCACGCCCCCCCGGCACAGCAGCAACAAGGCCCGGCCCATCAGACGGCTTGACCGACACGCGCCAAATATCGCCCGGCCCCGTCAATGCAGTAACATCGCGGATGTCGCGCCACAGATCAGCGCCCTCCATGTTCAGGGTCCACACCCCGAACGGAGCCAAAAGCGCCTGCAACGCCTTCGCGCGATAGGCAACCGACGCCTCGAACCCCTCCAGACGGATCAATGTCTGCCCGCCCTGCACATGCGCCGCGCCAGACACGTCATAAGGCGCGCCCAATGCCGCGCTTAACGCCTGCACCGCTCGAACGTCGCCAAGCCCTTCGCCGATCAATGTGCCCATCGAACGGGCCTGTGGCATCACTTTCAACGACAGCTCCGTCATCACCCCCAACGTACCGAAACTGCCCGCCATCAACTTGACCAGATCATAGCCCGTGACGTTTTTCATCACCCGGCCACCGTTCTTCACAACGCGCCCTTGCCCATCGACAAACCGAATCCCCAACAGAAAATCACGGCATGCGCCCACCTGTATGCGGCGCGGCCCCGAAACATTCGCGGCCACAACCCCGCCAATCGTCGGCGCACCATCGGTCCCCAGCATCCCCCGATGATCCATCGGCTCAAACGCCAGTCGCTGCCCCTCTGCACTCAGGACGGCCTCTACCTCGGCCAAGGGCGTGCCGGCCTGCACCACCAATGTCATCGCGCCCGGTTCATACAGCTCAATCCCGCTCAGCCCCCCGGTAAACAGCTTCACACCCGGCACGTTAAACCCGCGCGTCCCCCCGCCTACAATATGCAATGGCCCATCGGCGGCCCGTATTTCCTCTGCCAAAGCACGTTCTGTATCTGGGCGCATCATGGTCATCTTCTGGCTACAAATATCCCGGGGTGAACCTTGCTCCCGCAGGGATCAAGGTGAGGGGCAACGCCCCTATTGCGCTGCACAGCGCCGCGACGCGCTGTAATCCAAAGGAAACACCTTGGCCGGGTTCAATAGCCAACCGGGGTCAAACACATCCTTGACGGCCATCTGGATATCCAGATCCTCCGGCGCGTATTGATGGCCCATCAGATCGCGTTTTTCGATTCCCACACCATGTTCCCCGGTCAGGCATCCGCCCACCTCGACGCATAGCTTCAGGATTTCCGCCCCTAACGACTCGCACAGATCCAGATCTCCCGGCTTATTCGCATCATACAGGATCAACGGATGCATATTGCCATCCCCGGCATGAAAAACATTTCCCACTTTCAAACCAAATTCGTCACTCAACTCACCGATCCGGCGCAGCACGCTGGGCAGTTGACTGACCGGGATCGTGCCGTCCAGACACATGTAATCGCCCATTTGCCCCATTGCACCAAAGGCCGATTTGCGTCCTAGCCAGATACGCGCGCTTTCCTCTGGCGAGGTGCTTTCCCGCAGCTCGACAGGATTGTGGCAGCGCGCGATACCCAGAATGATCTCCAACTGCTCGTCAATCTCGGCCGGGCTGCCTTCGACCTCGACGATCAGCAAGGCCTCACAATCAGGATAGCCCGCGCTGGCAAAAGCTTCGGTTGCGCGGATACAGGGGCGATCCATGAATTCAATCGCCACGGGCAGCACGCCCGCCTTGATAATATCGCTGACGCAGGCCCCAGCGACCTCGCTGCTGTCATAACCGATCAGCACCGGGCGCGCGTCCTCTGGTTTGCGCAAGATACGCAATGTGGCCTCGGTCACGACGCCCAGTTGCCCTTCCGAGCCGCATATCAATCCCAGCAAGTCCAGCCCGCCAGCGTCCAGATACGCGCCGCCAATTTCCGTTATAGTGCCGTCCATCAGCACCATCTTGACCCCCAACAAATTGTTGGTGGTGACCCCATATTTCAGGCAATGCGCCCCGCCCGAATTCATCGCGATATTGCCTGCGATCGCGCAGGCCAACTGGCTCGAAGGGTCCGGAGCATAGAAAAAGCCCTGTTCCTCGACCGCACCTGTAACGCTTAGATTGGTACGCCCGGATTGCACACGAATGAAGCGATTGTCATAATCCGTCTCCAGAACCGCATTTAACCGGGCCACCCCCAGAATAACGCAATCCCCTGTCGGCAAGGCCCCACCGGCCAAAGATGTACCAGACCCGCGCGGCACCACCGGCACACCCATCTGGTGACAAAGACGCAGCACATCCGACACTTCCTGCGTCGAGGTTGGCAGGACAACGGCCAGCGGTGGACAGCGATAGGCGCTAAGCCCGTCACATTCATAGGCACGGGTCTGCACCTCGTCCCAGATGACAGCGCCTTTGGGGACAACCTGAGACAGGCGGCTCACGATTTCATCCTTGCGCGCAAGGATCGCCGGATCCGGTGTGGGCATCTGCATGTCAGGTCTCCTCCGGCACGTTTGACCCATCCTGCAAATGGTCACCTCGCAGGTCAACTTGGCCTTTGGTAAGAAAATATAACCAATTTTGAAGCACTGGCAAGTCCAGGATCATGGCGCTACACAGGGCGCATGCTTTGGATGGAACGTCTAACCCTCTTTTCCAGCCTTGATCTGGCTGCGTTGACCAGCGTCCTTCTGACGTGGCTGGTGATTGGCTACGTCATTGAGAACCCCGGAAAATCATGGCCCTCGGTGTCGTGCCTGATGGCACAGTACCGTCATGAGTGGATGGTCCAGATGATCACACGCGAGCCGCGCATTTTCGATGCCCAGATGCTATCCAGCCTGCGCCAAAGCACAGCGTTCTTTGCCTCGGCCACGATGATCGCGCTGGGCGGGGGGCTTGCCGTGCTGGGCAACACCGAAAAACTGATCGGGTTGGCCACCGACCTGACCAACCGCACCGACCCGGCCATCGTGTGGGAGCTGAAAATGCTGCTGGTGCTGGCCTTTCTGGTCAAGGCGTTTTTCAACTTTGTCTGGTCCAACAGATTGTTCGGTTATTGCGCTGTCGTGATGGCCTCGGTGCCCAATAACGCAACCGATCCCAACGCTCGACCACGCGCCACGCAGGCGGCTGATCTGAACATCACCGCCGCGCACGCCTTTAACCGTGGATTGCGTGCGACCTATTTCGCGTTGGGCTCAACCGCGTGGCTGGCGGGTCCGCTGGCGCTGATGAGTTCCGGGGCATTGATCGCCATAATCCTGATCCGGCGCGAATTCGCCTCGCAATCGCGGCGCATCCTGATGCGTGACCCCACGGTTTTGTAACAAGCCCGCACCAAAGCGTGAAAGCACATCGCGCATAAATCCCCTATGAAGGGTGCATGATCTTGATTCCCTTCATACCCCCCCGCTATTCATCCGCCCGTCTGGGGCTTGCGACATTGACCTGCGCCCTATTGATGGTGGCCTTGCCCGCAGATGCCGATGCGCCTGTCATTCAGGGCATCCGTGTGGAAAAGGAAGGGATGGGCTGGCGCTTTCACGTGACGGTTCAGCACGCCGATACCGGCTGGGATCACTATGCTGACGGGTGGGAGATTCTGGACGCAAGCGGTACGGTTCTGGCAACACGCACATTGCACCACCCGCATGTCAACGAACAGCCCTTCACCCGCAGCCTTGGCCCCATTATGTTACCAGACGGCACCCGAGAGGTGTTTGTGCGCGCGCATTGCTCGTTGGGGGCAGAGCCCAACGAACCAACGCGCGTCGACATCGGGTTCTAGCGCCACATTCTGCCTGAGTCGGGTGGTTGGGCGCGCATGTGGGCCTTAACGCCGCCCTTAACGCCGCCCTTCACGCAGCCAGCCACCGATCACCAGTGCCGAAATCAATGCCAGCACCAGCCATGCGGGTAGCAAAGCCGTTTGCGTCACACTTTGCGTTGCATACGCCCCGCGCGGGGTGATGCCCAGCCAGCCACGTCCGGCGGCGGGACGCCCTTCGCGCACCGCCCGAATGGCGGGCACCCCATCCTCCAGCGCGCGCACGCCGCCGCCTGTTGGGGCGATCACCTCGGTCAGTGTTTCACCCGTCGCGATGGTCTGTTCAAACTCGACCGGAGCGGCAGGGCCAAGGCCGATCACAGCGCTTTGATCGCCATTTTCCAAGCGGTAAAGCCCGATCACCGGCCCGTCATAGAGTGCTTCAAACCGCCCCGGGCTGACCTCGGACAGGGGCAATGTCACCGTGTCGCCCAATGGCGTTGTCACAATCACATCCTCTACCGCGTCCTGTAACGAGCGGCGGATGATGCGCATCTGTTGGCCTGTTGCCTCGGCCCAAAGCGCCTCTTCTTCCAGTTCCGGCTCTTTCATCATCCAATGGGCCAGCCGGCGCAGCAGCTCCAGTTGCGGCCCGCCCCCCTCATAGCCACGGTTCCACAACCACGCATGATCCGACGCCAACAGCGACACGCGCCCTTTACCGACACGATCCAGCACCAAAAGGGGGCGGTCCTCGGCTCCGGACATCAAAACGTCCCCCGTTGCCTCATCCAGATCGATCTGGCGCAACCAACGCCCCCATTGCCCCGCATGCATCTGTTCAAGCCCGGCGGTCACGGGATGGCGTTGCCCCAGATCCGTCACCAAGGGGCGATAGCCCTGATCAATCACGCGGGCGGTCGGACGGGCGGGCACAATCGCCTCAAGCGGAGAACGATACAGGCTGTCCGCACTGGCAAAATCCGGTCCTGCGGCAATCAAGACCGCACCGCCATTCTCGACATAACTGCGCACGTTATCCAGATAAAGCGACGGAAGGATGCCGCGCCGTTTATAGCGATCAAAGATGATCAGATCGAAATCCTCGATCTTTTCCATGAACAGCTCGCGTGTGGGGAAGGCAATCAGACTCAGCTCTCGCACCGGCACCCCGTCCTGTTTTTCGGGGGGGCGCAGAATGGTAAAATGCACCAGATCAACCGAGCTGTCAGATTTCAACAGGTTGCGCCATGTACGCCCGCCCGCGTGCGGCTCGCCCGAGACCAACAGCACCCTCAGCCGGTCACGCACACCGTTAATCTGAATCAACGCAGAATTGTTGCGATCCGTCAATTCGCCCTCGGCCATCGGTGTGGTGAATTGCAACACGTTGCGCCCGCCATGCGGCAAGGCCAGCGGCAAGGCAATGGGGCGGCCTACGGGCACTTCGAAACGTTGCGGACGTTCGCCATCCACAGAAATTTCCAAGGGCACGGTGTCAACACCCTGCGGGGCGGCACCGTTATCCTCGATGCGCAAGGTCAGTGTGATTTCCTCGTCCAGAATAGCAAACGAAGGTGCATTTTCGACAATCAAACGACGGTCCCAATCGCCGGTTCGCCCCGTGTGCAACAGATGCAGCGGCGCGGGCAGGTCCGGTGCGCGGTCGATGTCATGCAACCGCCCGTCGCTCAGCATGAACACTCCGGCAACCCGGCCCTGCGGCTCTTCGGCCAGCGCCTCGGACAGGGCCGTCATCAATTGGGTGCCGCTGTTTTGCGCCCCATCTTCGACGGTGACGCGGCGCACCTCGGTATTGGGGCGCGCCTCCAACCGTTGCGCCAGCGTGTCGGCGGCAGCGCGTGTCATACTGGCCCGGTCGGCCAGTTGTTGACTGGCGCTGGCATCCTCCAGAACGATCACAATGTCGCTTAGATCGGCGCGGTTTTCTCGTTGCAAGCTGGGCCCGGTCAGTGCGGCCAGAATAACCACCCCGCCCAAACCACGCAGAGCCCAACCCGACAGGCCACGCCACATCGCCAAGGACAAAACCGCCAGCCCCATGCCCGCCAGCGCCACAACCAGCCACAGAGGCAACAACGGATCAAAGACTATAGACCCCGTCATTGACCTAACCTGTCCAGCAGAGCAGGCACATGCACCTGATCGGATTTGTAGTTCCCGGTCAACACATGCATCACCAGATTAACGCCGAAACGATTGGCCATTTCGCGCTGCCGCTCTCCGGCGTAACCGCGCCCGACGGGATACATCGGGATGCCACGCGTATCCACGGCCCAGGCTGCGGCCCAGTCATTGCCACCCACTACCACGGGCGTCACCCCGTCGTTCAGGTTGCGAAACGGCATGCCTTCGGCGCGCTCAGCGTCAGGCGGTGCCGCTTCAACCCAGACGGGGCGCCCGGCATACCGGCCCGGAAAATCCTGCAATAGATAGAAAGTGCGCGTCAGAACATGATCGCTTGGAACAGGTTCAAGCGGAGGAATGTCCAGCGGCGACGCCAGCTGTTGCAAGCGCGCGCCGTTCGGCGAGGACGCACTATACGCGGCGATATCGGCATCACGTGTGTCAAACAGGATCATCCCGCCCGTGCGCAGATACTGGTTCAACTTGGCATAGGCGTTGGCCGATGGGGTGGGCTGATCGGCGTGGATCGGCCAATAAAGCAAAGGATAAAAGGCAAGCTCATCAGTCTCAAGGTTCACCGCAACGGGCGGTGCCGGTTCTACGGTTGTGCGATAAAACAGGGTCTCGCCCAGACCGCGCAAACCGGCCTGCGCCATCTCGTCCAGCTGCGCGTCCCCGGTGATCACATGGGCCAGCGTCACCTCGGCGCTCAGCGTTTCTGCCGTCGTGGCCTGTGCCTCGCTTACATGTGGGGTAACGAGCAACAGCGCGATCAGGCCCACCGCCGCACGCGTCGGCAACAGCCGCCCAGAAAGGGCAAGCGCGGCGATAACATCCGCGCCCAACAACAAGAGCGCGGCGGCCAACAGCCACCCTGCCAGAGGCGTTTCCATCGCACGTGTCAGGCCAGTAACAGTGACATCTGAAGGCCAGACAGCCGGGCTTAACGCATCGCCAACTCCCAGAACATTGCGCGCAAGGCGACGATCCGGCCCGGCATATAGCCCCGGTTGCAACCTCGGACCCAATGGCGCGTCAATCAGGGTTTCACCAGCCACACCCGGCAACGTGCCACCGTCTTGCAACGTGCCAAACCCATCCAGCACCTGAACAGGCTGCCATGTGGTACCCGCCAGATCGTCCGCCTGCGGCAGGTCAGCCGCCGCCGAAATTGCCAAACGCTCCAGCATTTGCACAAACAAGCCCGACAAAGGCAGCGACGACCATTCCGCATTTGCAGTGACATGAAACAGCACGACCTGCCCCTGCCCCACCGGTTTGCGCGTAACCAATGGCGTGCCGTCACTGAGATGAGCAATCACGCGGTCCGCCAGCGTCGGATCGGGCTGTGCCATGACCTGTGCGCTGATAGTGACATCCGGGGGCAATGGCAGGCCAAAAAACGGGCTGTTTTCGCTGAACGGGGCCAGCGATTTGGGTGCGCCCCAACTCATCGCACCGCCCACGGTGCGCCCACCCGCACGCAGCCGTACGGGCATCAGCGCATCTTCGGTCGTGCGCGATACGTCACTGGCCGCAAGGCGCGGACCTGCAAAGCGCACCAGAAGCCCACCGTTTTGCGTCCACTTCAGCAAGGCCGATTTCTCGGCCAAAGACAGGGTGGCGACATCGGCCAAGACGATCACATTGGGACTGGCAGGCAGGATGTCAGCCAGCGCGCCATTCAACAAATCGGCCGAAGGTGCCAGCGCGCGTTCCAGATAATGCAGGGGCGACAGAAGCTCCAAGCCTTCGCGATCTTCGCGCCCGGCGATCAAGGCGACTTCGCGGCGTTTCAGGCTGTCATCGGTCAGGCTTACGGCCCCGGCGTGATCTTGACCGGCGATCTGAAACCGGGTGACGCGGGCGCGCAGTTCGGCGGGCAGTGTCAATGCGCCTGTTGCCTCTGTCTGACCGGGTTGAAAGGTCATCCCCAATGTGGCCAGTACACGCATCACGCCCGCGGGATCGGGGCCAAGCGCCTGCACGGTAATGTCGCGTGTGTTACCCGGGCGGGCGCGCTGCGCCGTCAGCTCAAGTGCTCCGTCCGACATCTGCACCGGGGCCAAGGCCAACAAGGGGGCGCTGCTTTCATATATTGTGACGTCACCGCGCGCCTGAAACGCATCCAGCAACCTGTCACGTCCTGCACGCTCCAACCCGTCAGACAGCCACCGTGTCTCGAACGTGGCATCACCCAGCTGCGCCCCCGCGGTCTCCATCATTTGATCTGACGGGGCCCAAGCAGCGGGCTGCATTCCGGCCAGACGGCTGCGCCATGTCTCAGCCGTTTGAAATTGCAACGGTTCGGGGGCCGCCAGCGTCAACAGGGCAACCGTACGCCCGTCGCGCCCGGCCTCGGCCAGAATCCCATCCAGCAAGGTGCGTTTTACAGGCCAGTCGCGCGCGCTGGCCCAGCTCCCATCCAGCGCAATCAACAGCGGGTCGCGCGTGGCCTCGGCCCCGTCATTGCGCGGGTTCAAGACCGGTCCGGCCATGCCGACAATCACGGCAGAAACTGCCAGCATCCTCAGCAACAGCAACCACCACGGCGTACGATCGGTAACGCTGTCTTCATCCCGCAGCCCCAACAGCAACGCCACGCCGGGAAATCGACGGCGCACCGGCGCCGGAGGCACAGCACGCAGCAAGACCCACAGAATGGGCAATAACGCCAATGTAACCAACAGCCAAGGGGCCGCAAAACCGATAGGGCCTAACGTCATCGCACGCCCCCACCGCTAAGTGCACGATAAAGCCACAACAGGGCGGATTGCGCGCTGTTGGATGTATGATGCGTGTGAAAATGCCAGCCCACAGCGCTGGCCAGCGTCGCCAGCTCTGCCTTGCGATCGGCCAGCCGTTGTAAATAGCGATCACGCAGATCATTCGCCTTCAGGGTTTCATGCGCCAACGTGCCGCCAATAGATTGAAAGATCGCGCGTCCGCGAAACGGAAACGCCTCTTCATCAGGGTCCAGAATTTGCAACAAGACACCGCGCACACCGCGATCCGCCGCCTTGGCCAATGCGGCGCGCACCGGTGCGACATCCCCCAGAAAGTCCGAAACAAACACCGCTCGACTGTGCGGCAGCATCCCGCGCGCTTCGGGCACGCCGTAATCCTGCGCGTCATCCTGCGTCAGAACTGTCGCCAGTCGCATAATCTGTGCCTGCCCACGGCGGGGGGGCACCGCGCTACCGGTCAGGCCCACACGCTCACCGCCCCGGATCAGCAACACGGCAGCGGCCAGCGCAATCAAGCGGGCGCGATCGGCCTTTTCGGGCAAAGCCTTGTTCGAAGAAAACCGCATCGAGGCCGCGCCATCGACCCACAACAACACGCTTTGCGCAATCTGCCATTCGCGTTCGCGCACAAATTCCGCATCACTGCGCGCCGATCTGCGCCAGTCGATCATCCGGCGCTGATCCCCCTCTTGCACCGGGCGGTATTGCCAGAAGTCATCGCCCATTCCCGAGCGCCTGCGCCCATGTTCGCCCAACAGGACAGACCCCGCCAATTGCTCGGCCCGCGCCAAGAGGGGCGGAAAGCGCGCCGCCTCGGCCTCGGCGCGGGATCGCAATATGACGGGGGCATCAGTCATGCGGCGGCCCGACTATGCGCCGCGGCCTGCGCCCCTTCGGCAATCAGATCGCTTAGACTGTCACCCCGTGCACGGGCCGAGAAATTCAGCGCCATACGGTGGATCAACACGGGTTGCGCCATCGCCAGAACGTCCTCGGTGCTGGGGGCCAACCGACCCTGCAACAACGCCCGCGCCCGCACCGTCAGCATCAACGCCTGCGCCGCGCGCGGGCCGGGCCCCCATGCAACAACCTCGCGCACTTTGTCCGAGGCGCTGGGATCTTCGGGACGAAACGCGCGGACCAAATCCAGAATAAGCTCCATCACGCCTTCGCCCACGGGCATCCGGCGCAGCAAGTTTTGCGCTGCAAGCAGCCCCTCGGCGGTAAAGACTGCGTGGGCCTCGTCCTCTTCGCCACCGGTGGTCGCCAATAGAATGTCCCGCTCGGTCGCGCGATCCGGATAGGGCACATCAATCTGCACCAAGAAGCGGTCCAGCTGGGCCTCGGGCAAGGGATAGGTCCCTTCCTGCTCGATCGGGTTTTGCGTCGCCAACACGTGAAACGGTGCCGCCAACACACGATTTTCGCCCGCAACGGTCACTTGGCGCTCCTGCATCGCCTGTAGCAACGCCGATTGCGTGCGCGGGCTGGCCCGGTTGATTTCATCCGCCATCAAAAGCTGACAAAACACCGGACCCGGAATGAACTTGAATGCGCGCGACCCGTCAACACCCGTTTCCAGCACTTCGCTGCCCAGAATATCCGCCGGCATCAGATCGGGGGTGAACTGTACCCGGTTGCCCTGCAGCCCCATCACGGTCGACAGGGTTTCAACCAAACGTGTCTTGCCCAGCCCCGGCAACCCGACCAACAGACCATGCCCCCCGCAGAGCAAAGCGGACAGCGTCAGGTCCACAACCCGCTCTTGACCAATGAAACGCCGCGTGATCGAGGCCCGCGCCTCGGCCAATTGACCCTCCAGCGTTTCGATCCCGGCCACAAGATCGGGTGTATCGGTCATGGCAAATTCTCCTGCTGGCGCTATGTTGGTACAAGGTAAGTGTATAGCGCAGAATGGAAATGGCAAAAGCAATGAGCGGAGAAAAGGTCACAACCCCGTCAGCAGAAGGCATCGCCGCCTCGGTGCGCGCCACCAAAGGGCGCGGTTTACCCCCCGTACACAAGTGGAATCCTCCCTTTTGCGGCGATCTGGACATGCGGATTGCTCGGGACGGAACGTGGTTTTATCTAGGCACGCCGATTGGCCGCCCCGAACTGGTGCGCCTGTTTTCCACCATTCTTCGGCGCGATGGTGATGATTATTTTCTGGTCACACCCGTCGAAAAGGTCGGAATCACCGTCGATGACGCGCCTTTTGTTGCTGTGGATTTCAACGCGACCGGCGAGGGCACGGATCAGGTGCTGACATTTGAAACTAACGTCGGTGACACCGTTAGCGCCGGGCCAGACTATCCGATCCGGGTCCTACGCGATCCCGATACGGGCGAACCGTCGCCCTACGTGCTGGTGCGCGCCAACCTAGAAGCGTTGATTGATCGCAAAAGCTTCTATCGGCTGGTCGATATCGGAGCGCATCATGACGGCTGGTTCGGCCTGTGGTCCGGCGGCGCGTTCTTTGGCCTGATTCCTTCGGATGAATTACACGCAGGTTGAACACCCCACCCCGCCTGCTCCTCTTTCCTATTGCTGCAGCGCAGGATAACATGCGCCAAACGCCCCGCTTCGAGGGCGCAGGGTAAGGAATTGGGACATGGCGCATATAATCGTCGTAGGGAACGAAAAAGGTGGCGCAGGCAAATCCACCGTATCTATGCACGTGGCCACCGCGCTGGCCCGCATGGGGCACCAGACCAGCGTTCTGGATCTGGATCTGCGGCAAAAAACCTTCGGGCGTTACGTCGAGAACCGGGGCAAGTTCATGGAGAAATCTGGCCTGTCCCTGCCCAGCCCGTTTTATCACGACCTGCCCGAGGTCGACCAATCCAGCCTCAACCCCGGTGAAAACGTCTATGACCGTCGCCTCAGCGAGGCCGTTGCGACACTGGAGCCAGACAGCGACTTCATCGTGATCGACTGCCCCGGATCACACACCCGGCTCAGTCAGGTGGCGCATAGTCTGGCCGATACGCTGATTACACCGCTCAACGACAGCTTTGTCGATTTCGACCTGCTGGCGCATGTGGATGCCGACGGCAAAAAAATCCTGCGCCCGTCCGTATACAGCGAGATGGTGTGGAATGCCCGCCAACTGCGTGCACAGGCGGGGCTGCCAGCCATCGACTGGATCGTAGTGCGCAACCGCCTTGGCGCCCAAAACATGGTGAACAAACAGAAAATGGGCAAGGCGCTGGACAATCTGGCCAAACGCATCGGATTCCGCGTCGCCCCCGGCTTTAACGAACGGGTGATCTTTCGCGAGCTGTTCCCGCGCGGCCTGACCCTGTTAGATCTCAAGGACGTCGGGGTAAAACAGTTGAACATCTCAAACGTCGCTGCCCGTCAGGAACTGCGCGACCTGATCAAATCCCTGAATCTTCCGGGCGTCACGGTCGATTTCTAAAGCGCCCCTGCCCTGCATCTTCTGGCCGAAAATATCCTCGCCGAAGGCGTGGGGAATTCGCAGAATTCCCCATTAACCCCGCAGCCGTTCGGCGCGCCGTCGCCGCAATGCGACCATGTTTGACACGAACAATGTCCCAATCACGATCGCGCCGCCCACCAACGCCCAAGATCCCGGATTTTCCCCGATCACGGCCCAAACCAAGACCGGAGCTAGAACCGATTCCAGCAAGATCAACAGCGACACCTCCGCCGAGCTGATGTAACGCGGGCCCAATGTCAGCAAACAGGCCGATACCGCGACAAACGCACCATGCCCGCCGATCAACGGCCATTGATGCGCCAGAACCTGCGCCGGTTCAGCCAAAAAGAACAGCCCGAAGGACGATATCAGATAGGCCAATGGCAGCGCCGGGATCATCGATGTCGCACGCACCTTTCGCACAGCGGTCAACGCTGCGGCAAAACTCATCGAGACACCCAATGCAATCACGTCACCTTTCCATGAGGCGACAGAATTTTCCGAGCTACCATAGGCGATCAGCCCCAATCCCGCCAGCACGATAACCATAGTCACCACCATGCGCGTGCGGATTGGCTCCCCCAGAAAGACCCGGCTGAACACAGCAGCAAAAACCGGTGTCGACGCAAAGATAAACACCGCATTTGCCACGCTGGTCAGAGATATCGCCATCACGAAACCCAACGACGTGGTGCTCATCAACAGCACGTAAATCAGCCCCGGCCACCCGGTTTTCAGGACAGCACGAAACCCCGAAAGCCCCTGCACGGCCAACATCCCGCCAAAGATCAAAAGCCCCGCAATGGAACTGCGATAAAACGCAATCGTGAGAGGATCGGCTTCGATCAACCGCACAAACAGCGAGTCAGGCACGATCAAAAGAACGCCCAAGGCCGTGATCAGTATTCCGGTAAGGTGATTGTCCATCGCTAAGACGTGCCGTGTCGCGCGCTCTAAGTAAAGTCATAAAACCCGTGCGATCCGTGCTTGGCACGCGCGCTTCTTTCGTGACAGACTGTGCCAGCATCATCCGGAGGTCCCCATACATGTCAGCGCCACGTCCGAACCCGCAGGTTTCCTGACATGAGCATGATGCAGCATCTATGGTTGGCCCTGTCGTCCTTGGTCTTTGTGCTGTGGGCCTATATGATGTTTCGCACCTTGTTTCGCATGTCGCGCGCCGCGCGCGCCAAGGCCGCCGCGCGTGGATACAGTTGGCCCAGCATATCCGAACAGCTGCAAGAGTTCGTCCTGTTTGCCACCGCGCCCGAACACCGACAAACCCGCTGGCAGTTGATCGGGCTGACCCTGACACTTTGGGCCGTGCAATGGTCCGGGCATGCCCTGTGGCCCCTTGGCGGAGAATAAGCTGATCGTATCAAAACATATGTGACGGCACTCCGCCGCATGCGCTTGGAGAATTGCAGTTCGACGCCCCCCGGTGTAGTTGGGCACGCAATGCAACTGATCAAACGTGGGGTCCGAATGGGACGAAACAATCCGCGCCGCTTTGGCCCGATGACAAATCGAATGACATCAATTGGCCGGCAAGCAGCCCAGCCCGCCAACCTGATCCGCGCAGCGGTTCTAGCCTTGTTTGTGATCCCCGCCCCGGCCCAGGCGGTTGAGCAGTTTTCCTGCGTCGTGGATCGGTTCCTGCCCTCTGGCGATGACGCCACCTTTGCCGCCAAGAATGCGCGCAAAACATTTGATCTGTTGGTGAAGAAAGACGAGATCATCGCCTTTGTCCGCTCTAAAGACTTCAAAAACAGCGAAACCCGTTATCAGATCATCGATCGGGGTACTCTGGATATGGTCGCCATCGAAACAAACATCTCGGGCCTTAGCTCATTGGTGCTGCCCGTAAATCCGGCATCACGTCTGAAAAGCGACGGCTATTTCAACGCGACAATCTCGCTGCAAAGCCGGTCCTTCATTAACACATGGCTGTTGCGCTGCGTCGAGTGACCCTGACGGGCCGACACCCACTTCCCCCTGCGCGCGCGCTCTGACATAATCGCTGTAACCCATAAGCAAAGAGCAGCGCCCCTATGTCCGATCTTCTGTCCGCCGCCACCTCCTCGGGCGATTACGATGCCTCCTCCATTCAGGTATTGGAGGATATGGAACACGTCCGTCTGCGCCCCGGTATGTATATCGGCGGCAAGGACGACCGTGCACTGCATCACATGGTTGCCGAGATCATCGACAACTCGATGGACGAGGCTGTCGCGGGCCATGCCACATGGATCGAGGTCGAGTTGCACGAGAACGGCCATGTCAGCGTGCGCGACAACGGGCGCGGCATCCCGACGGGCCCGCATCCCAAGGATCCGACAAAATCCGCACTAGAAATCATTTTCTGCACGCTGAACGCGGGCGGCAAGTTTTCCGGCGACAGCTATGAGACATCGGGCGGTCTGCACGGCGTCGGCAGCTCGGTGGTCAACGCCCTGTCCGATCACCTGCGCGTCGAGGTCGCCCGCAACAAGGAACTCTTTGCGATGGAGTTTTCGCGCGGTGTGCCCGTGGCCCCATTGGCCAAGATCGGCGCAGCCCCCAACCGGCGCGGCACGGCGGTGACGTTTCATCCGGATGCCGAAATTTTTGGCTCCCTCAAGCTAAAGCCCGCGCGACTGTTCAAAATGGCCCGCTCCAAGGCCTATCTGTTCTCGGGCGTCGAAATCCGCTGGAAAACCGAGATTGACGATGGCGAAACCCCGCGCGAAGCCAAGTTCCACTTTCCCGGCGGCCTGTCGGACTATCTGACCGAGGCAATGGGCGGCGCGACAACCTATGCCGAAAGCCCCTTTGCAGGCACCGTCAGTTTTGAAAAATTCAAAGTGCCGGGCAAGGTTGAGTGGGCAATCAACTGGACCCCTGCACGCGACGGGTTCATCCAATCTTACTGTAACACCGTCCCAACCCCCGAAGGTGGCACGCATGAGGCCGGATTCTGGGCCGCGATCCTAAAAGGCATCAAGGCCTATGGTGAGTTGGTCAGCAACAAAAAGGCCGCAACCATCACCCGCGAGGATCTGACCACAGGTGCCGGCGCGCTGGTGTCGTGTTTCATTCGCGAGCCGGAATTTGTGGGCCAGACCAAAGACCGGCTGGCCACGGTCGAGGCGCAACGCATGGTCGAAAACTCGGTCCGCGACCATTTCGACAACTGGCTGGCCTCCGATACCAAATCCGCCGGAGCGATCCTTGATTTTCTGGTACTGCGCGCCGAGGAACGTCTGCGCCGCCGTCAGGAAAAGGAAACCTCGCGCAAGACGGCCACGCAAAAGCTGCGCTTGCCGGGCAAACTGACCGATTGTTCATCCAAGAATCGCGACGGCACCGAATTGTTCATCGTCGAGGGTGATAGCGCCGGTGGCTCGGCTAAAATGGCGCGCAACCGCGTCAATCAGGCATTGCTGCCGCTGCGAGGTAAAATCCTGAACGTGCTGGGCGCGGCTAGCTCCAAACTGGGCACGAATGCCGAGATCAGCGACCTGACGCAGGCCCTTGGGGTCGGCTTGGGAACCAAATTCAACGTTGATGATCTGCGCTATGACAAGATCATCATCATGACCGACGCCGATGTCGACGGCGCGCATATCGCGGCGCTTTTGATGACGTTCTTCTTTACCCAGATGCGGCCAATGATCGACGCCGGACACCTCTATCTGGCCTGCCCGCCCTTGTACCGCCTGAGCCAAGGGGCCAAGCGGGTCTATTGCATCGACGAAGCCGAGCGCGATCTTTGGCTGGAAAAAGGTCTGGGCGGCAAAGGCAAGATCGACGTCTCCCGCTTTAAGGGTCTGGGCGAGATGGACGCGAAAGACCTGAAAGAGACCACGATGGACCCCAAATCCCGCAAACTGATCCGCGTGACCATCGACGAAGACGAACCAGGCGAAACCGGCGATCTGGTGGAACGTCTGATGGGCAAGAAACCGGAACTGCGCTTTCAGTATATTCAAGAAAACGCACGGTTTGTGGAAGAGTTGGATGTTTGAGTGATACGCCACATTGGTTGGAATACATACGTGCGCTCGGGCCCGCCATTATAGCGCTGTTTGTGGCATACGTTGCATACCAACAATGGCGTACAAACCACGATGGGTTGAGGGAAAAACTCTTCGATAGAAGAATGGACGTTTACAACCAAGTTCACTCGGCTCTTGCCAGAGTGCTGCGTGAGGGATTTCCAGCCCAAGGCGTCGAGACCGAGTTATTGGACGCTTGGCGTTCATCCAAATTCCTATTTGATGACGATGTCCCTGACTACATCGATAAGTTGAGAAAAGCTGTATACGACGGCCAGTTTTACAATTCACAGGCCCGGAACAACGATGATAGACGCGGCGAACACGTTGATAAGGAACACAAAAAATTCCAATGGTTATTAAAGCAGTTTGATCCCATGCATCAAATGTTCGCAAAACACCTCAAGTTCAACACGGGTCAAAATTAACCCTCGGAATTCAAGACAATGGCCTGCCCCCGCCTACGGGGGTGGTCGAGGGTTGGCCGCGCCCCAAGCGGCACGGCGCTGTGGAACAACTGTTAGGGAGTAAACGCTTCTGCTTAAGCAGGCTTTACCCCGCCTCCCCCAATCGCCATAAATCCTGCATGACCAGCCATCCGTTCACACTTGCCGGGACCCAACTGATCGCGCGTCCCACCGGCGCGCTGCACTGGCCCGACCAGAACCTGTTATGCGTCTCCGACCTGCATCTGGGCACGTCTGCACGACGCGTCGGAACCGGCAATGCCGCCCAACCACCTTATGAAACACGCGATATCCTGACCCGGTTGGAGGCCGATCTAAAGGCCACCGGCGCTCGTACTCTTGTCTGTCTGGGCGACGGTTTCGACGACACCGCCAGCCCGGACGACCTGTCAGACGATGAAAGTCAATGGATTCAAACGCTTCAGGCAGGGAGGCGCTGGGTCTGGATTGACGGGAATCACGGCCCAATGGATTTGGGCGGCACGCATCTTGCCGAACTTCCCCTGCCTCCATTAACCTTTCGCCACGTCGCGCGACGCGGAGCCAGTGGCGAAATTTCGGGGCATTTTCATCCCAAAGCGCAGGTCAGCATCAAAGACCGCGACATCGCGCGCCCTGCGTTCTTGATCGACGGGGATCGCGCGGTTCTACCCGCCTACGGCACCTATTCTGGCGGGACGCGCTGCAGCGATGCAACCCTGTCCAACCTGATGCGTCGCGAAGCAATGGCCATTCTGACCGGGCGGGAAACGCACGCCATCCCGATGCCGCGCTAATCGCACTATTCCAACAGCCCCCGCGCGGCCAATTCTGGCCTGTAGCTGCGGCTGACGGGAACGCGATCTTCATTCGCAAGAACCAGAAAAATACGATGCGGGTTCTCACGTTCGACCCCTTGGATCGCCGCCTCGGCCACCCAATGCGAACGATGCGTGCTCAGACCAACCACCGGATCGGTCTCACCAATCGCATCCGCCATTCTCAGGCGCAAAGTATGCGTGCCCTGCGTTGTCACGACCTCGGTAAAGTGCCCGCTGGTCGACAGGCGCAGCACCTCCCCGCGCAATTCTGCCGGAAGGCGTTGTAACAGACGCGGTTCACCCTCAGAGTCTGAAAGGGCCGTATCAAGAAAATACCCATAGGGTTCAAAGCCTGGCATAAACCGACGCAACGCAAATATCGGTGCGCTGGTCACGAAAATGTATATTAAGACAAGTGAGATCGGCGGAACGGGCGCATTCGACACGCTTTGAACAATCGTACCGATACCCCAAACGACCGGCGCTAGTGTGACCGTCATGATTAACGTAGCGACCACATCACACAAGACCATGCGACTCGGCTCGAAAGATAAAAGAGCCATCGCCCTCGCCCCATATCCGATGAAAACCGCCGACACGACGATCAATCCCCAAAACCACGCGCGAACAAACAGGGACATTGCTTCGAATGTACCAAACGGCCCTCCGACTGACGCCAAGATCCAGACTGTCACCGCGATCACAATCGTTAACGGGGCACACACACGGCGATAGCTATCGCGCAGGAGCTGATTGATAGTGGGCTTCGCGGACATGGTTTGAACGACTAACTATTTTATGTAATTGCGCTTTATCGAAATGGATCGCAGCACCAGCCGCAAATCTGGATGTCTAATATGACCCAGGTTCGGTTTCCCTTCGGGGAAAATGTTACAAACCTTCCCCGCAAGTCAATACACAGTTACCAATCTGAAGCGCCCCATAGCCTAAAGAGCCGCAAACGGGAAAATTTCGCCGACTGCCTGACGACCCAATTGTCGCGTTGTTCTTGCCTTATTCTAAGCGGCTTCTTTTCTCATCACATTTTCTCCATGCTTCGTTACGTTTATCCTTGGCCGCGACGTAAAAGTGCCCTCGGCTCAAGGCAAGCGTATCTCAAAATTATGAATAGTCCGTAAACACGCGATCGTCCCACGCACACCACCGCCACGACAATAGTACCGCAAATGCGCTATAGGCGCGAACGCGCCAATACACGCTAATTTGGGCAGGAACGCCTGGCGGCGCGCGACCTATCAAGGTTCCATGTAGCCTTGAATTCGGCGCACCAGAAAAAAGCACAACGGGCCAGGCCCTCTAGGCGGTCAAGCCTTCAGGTTCTTCGAGCCCATTTGCGCGGCAGCAAGCCGTGAGCGTATTGGCCAGCAGGCAGGCGATAGTCATCGGCCCGACGCCGCCGGGAACCGGCGTGATGGCCCCGGCAAC
>JAPWHL010000059.1 GCA_027214255.1 Roseovarius aestuarii | reverse complement strand
GCGGTCACACCTACCGAATGCTCAAACTGAGCTGACAAGGACTTGTCGCGGGTCACCGCCGTCCAGTCATCCGCCAGCATCTTCACTTCACCGCGTCCCAGATTGATCATTGGCTCCACTGTGAAAATCATACCTTCGCGCAGCTCCAACCCTTCCCCGGCTCTGCCGAAGTTCAGGACATTGGGGGAGTCGTGGAAAACCTGCCCAATGCCATGACCGCAGAAGTCGCGAACGACCGAACAGCGTTCTGACTGCGCATAGGACTGGATGGCATGGCCGATATCGCCAAGTCGCGCACCGGGGCGCACGGCCTCAATCCCGTGCATCATCGCTTCATACGTGATCTGGATAAGCCGCTCTGCCGCCCGCTTGGGCTTGCCGACCGCGTACATCCGACTTGAATCGCCGTACCAACCGTCAAAGATCAATGTCACATCAACGTTGACGATATCCCCGTCGCGCAGTTTTTTCTCATTGGGGAAGCCGTGACACACAACGTGATTAACCGATGTGCAGCAGGCATATTTGTAGCCTTTGTAGCCAAGGGTCGCAGGTATCGCATTATGCGATGCCGCGAAGTCCAGCACATAGGCATTGATGTCTGACAACGGAATGCCGTGGCGGATCAGATCGGCTACGCCGTCCAGACAGGCAGCGGTCAGCGCACCTGCGCGGCGCATTCCCTTAAAGGCGTCCGGCCCATAGAGCTTGATGCTTTCAGTCCGGCGAGCATCCTTAGCGGCGGGCGCTACCGGTACATTGATATAGCTGTCCATCTGGCGTTCTTTCCATATACTGGTGGTAAATCAACCACTATACGATTCGTATATGTTTTGTATATATAGCGCGAGGAGACGCTTCAATGGGCATCGTAAAAATCGGCGACGGGCTACATGAGGATATCCGCAAAGCCAGCACGGTCATGTGCCGGTCTATCAATGCGCAGGCGGAGTTCTGGATAAAGGTAGGTATGCTTGCCGAAACAAACCCAAGCATGACTTTCAATGAGATTGTCGCTCAAC
>JAPWHL010000058.1 GCA_027214255.1 Roseovarius aestuarii | reverse complement strand
ATTTTGGAGACGACGCCGGCGCCGACGGTGCGGCCGCCTTCGCGGATGGCAAAGCGCAGGCCTTCTTCCATCGCGATAGGTGCGATCAGCTCAACGCCGAACTTCAGGTTGTCACCAGGCATAACCATTTCTGTGCCCTCGGGCAGCATCACGGTACCGGTCACGTCTGTTGTGCGGAAGTAGAACTGTGGACGGTAGTTCGCGAAGAATGGCGTGTGACGGCCACCCTCGTCCTTGGTCAGGATATACGCCTCGGCTTCGAATTTTGTGTGTGGGTTCACCGACTTAGGCTTACACAGAACCTGGCCGCGCTCAACGCCTTCACGGTCGATACCACGCAGCAGAACGCCCACGTTGTCACCCGCCTCACCACGGTCCAGCAGCTTGCGGAACATTTCAACGCCTGTGCAGGTCGTTTTCTTGGTGTCGCGGATACCCACGATTTCCAGTTCGTCGCCAACGTTCACAACGCCACGCTCGATACGGCCGGTCACAACCGTACCACGACCCGAGATCGAGAACACGTCCTCAACCGGCATCAGGAAAGGCTGATCCACAGCGCGCGCAGGCGTCGGGATGTATTCGTCAACAGCCGCCATCAGTTTCTTGATGGATTCTTCGCCGATCTCGGGGTCGCGGCCTTCCATGGCTGCCAGCGCCGAACCGGGGATGACAGGAATGTCGTCGCCGGGGTAGTCGTACGAGGACAGCAGCTCGCGGATTTCCATTTCCACCAGTTCCAGCAGCTCTTCGTCGTCAACCTGGTCCACTTTGTTCATGTAGACGACCATGTAGGGAATGCCCACCTGGCGGCCCAGCAGAATGTGCTCGCGTGTTTGGGGCATCGGGCCGTCGGCCGCGTTCACAACCAGGATCGCGCCGTCCATCTGCGCCGCACCGGTGATCATGTTTTTCACATAGTCAGCGTGGCCGGGGCAGTCGACGTGTGCGTAGTGGCGGTCGGCTGTTTCATACTCGACGTGCGCAGTCGAGATCGTGATCCCGCGCGCTTTCTCTTCGGGCGCGCCATCGATCTGGTCGTAGGCACGGAAATCACCGAAATACTTCGTGATCGCAGCCGTCAGCGTCGTTTTGCCGTGGTCAACGTGGCCAATCGTGCCGATGTTTACGTGCGGCTTGGAACGGTCAAACTTTTCTTTTCCCATGATCGG
>JAPWHL010000057.1 GCA_027214255.1 Roseovarius aestuarii | reverse complement strand
AGAGACGGATATGACCAAAGGAATACGGTTTACAGACGAGTTCAAACAGGACGCTGTGGCGCAGGTTGTTGAGCGTGGATATGCGGTCAGCGAAGTCGCCGAGCGGCTGGGGGTAAGCACCAAGTCGCTGTACACTTGGAAGGCGCAATTTGCGAAGTCGCCACGTGTCAGATCGGAGGTTGCGGAGCAGGCTGCTGAGATCAGACGGTTGAAGCGAGAGCTGGCCCGCGTCACCGAGGAACGCACAATCTTAAAAAAGGCGACCGCGTACTTCGCGCGAGAGTCTCAGTGAGGTACGCGTTTATCGAGGCTCATCGTGCGGAGTTTTCGGTGCGGTCGATGTGTCGTGTGCTGGCGGTGCATTTCAGCGGGTTCTATGCATGGCTTAAAGAACCGTTAAGCGTACGCGCGCTTGAAGATGCGCGGCAGACAGAGCTGATCCACCAAGCATGGACAGATAGCGGGAAGGTCTATGGCTATCGGAAGCTGGCCGATGATCTACGTGATGCTGGCGAGACCTGCTCCGAGAACCGTGTGGCACGATTGGCTAGCCTTGCGGGCATCACAGCACAGATCGGATACAAGCGTCGGCCTGGTCGCTATGGCGGCAAACCTGCTGTTGTCGCTGACAACACCCTGGACAGACAGTTTGAGGTTGCGGCACCTGACGCGGTTTGGGTGACCGACATTACCTACATCAGAACCCATGAAGGCTGGTCATATCTCGCTGTGGTCATTGATCTGTTTTCACGACGTGTCGTTGGTTGGTCGATGCAGTCCCGCATGACAACTGACTTAGCCTTGCAAGCATTATTGGCTGCTGTTTGGCGACGCAAACCAAAGCAAAAGGTCATGATCCACTCCGACCAAGGTTCCCAATTTACCGGCGGGCAGTGGCAATCTTTCCTTGGCAAACACAACTTGGTCGCCAGCATGAGCAGACGTGGGAATTGTCATGACAACGCGGTCGCAGAAAGCTTCTTCCAGCTTTTGAAGCGGGAGCGCATTAGGCGGCGAACATACCTCACACGCGACGCCGCAAGGCAGGATGTGTTCGATTACATCGAGATGTTCTACAACCCTACACGCAAGCACACGAACAACGGCATGCTGTCACCGGTTGACTATGAAATGAAACAGCAGAAAATGAACGAGGCAGGCGTCTAGGAAGTTAGGGGCACCTCA
>JAPWHL010000056.1 GCA_027214255.1 Roseovarius aestuarii | reverse complement strand
GCGCCAAGGTTCTGACCGGCGAGATGAAGTGGGGCTGACCCGCGCCTGATCGGTTTCAAGGCGCTTGCCACATAAGAAACCCGTCAAACGAGAGCGGCCGAGAAACCTTGGCCGCTCTCCCATCGTGTTGGATACGCATCTCTTGAGATCGCCAAAAAAATGTAGGGCGTCGGCAGGGCTGCGGAGGTCAGCCTTGTGGAAGATGATGTCCTCCGCCTCAAAAGACCGCTTAGATAAAGTCGCGGCGCGGCTCCAATCGTGGTGATGAAGGTCGGTTCAGGGCCTCCTTGTCGAACGGCCCAAATACTTACATTTCGATCGCTTCGGCTATTGCTAGCGCATCTTCAAGTTCAACGCCCAAATAACGAACTGTGCTATCCATCTTCGTATGCCCAAACAGCAGCTGAACAGCGCGCAAGTTGCCCGTTTTTTATAGATCTGGGTTACCTTCGTGCGCCGTATCGAATGGGTGCCATAGGCGGTTACTTCCAAACCGATGGATGAAACTCAATCCCGTACGATGCGAGCATACTGGCGTGTGGAGATGTGAAGCCGCTCTTGGAAACGCCCCGGCCAGAGATATTCGGATCCAACCATCAACGGCTCTTCCATCCACTTCGCAACTGAGACGCGGGTGCCTTCAGAAATCTCGAACCGTACCGGTTTTTGGGTTTTGCTTTGCAGCACCGATGCTCGTTCTTTAATCTGTCCGGACGCCATGACATCGGCGACTTTCATCCGCACAAGATCACACCCGCGCAGTTTGCTGTCGATCGCCATATTCAACAATGCCAGATCGCGATCGTTTTCAGCAAGTTCCAGCCTGACAAGGATCGCCCAGACATGTTTGGGCTTCAGTGGCCGTTTTTGGCCCACGATGCGCCCCTTGTTCCAAGCAGGGCGAAGCGCGCGAATGGCCGGTAAGTTAGGTGTTTTCATGACAGTTTCTCCTGTCCGCGACGCCCTCCCACATCGACAACCCGACGTTGACGCTCCACTATATCACAAAATTCCGCGCCGCATCCGAGGTCGGTTTTGAGCCCAGAGAGACTGATGCTGCCGGGCGCACAAAAGGCAGTTAAGACGCTGATTTCCCAATTTCAACACCGGGTGCATGAAGGCCCTTAGTTGAATTGGTGAAGATTTCGAACCCATCCGCGGTCACACCTACCGAATGCTCAAACTGAGCTGACAAGGACTTGTCGCGGGTCACCGCCGTCCAGTCATCCGCCAG
>JAPWHL010000055.1 GCA_027214255.1 Roseovarius aestuarii | reverse complement strand
CGAGCTCGGTCAGCAAGCCTGCGACAACTGAGGAAGAGGTCACGTCTTTGCCGTCGACATAGCGCGCTGTCTGAATGGCTGTGAGGGCCTCGATCACGCGATCGGGGACGGTGTCGGCCGCAGCCGTGACGGCGAGCGTCGCCATGGTGGAATCCAAAGACGCATCGTCGTCCCCGAGCACGTCGCGGCGATAGGCTTCGGTGAACTGCCGACCGCTCAGCGCGGCAATGCGCTGGTCATTCGCCCAAGCCTGCGCGGCAAAGCTTTTCATCGGCCGCGCGCCATTGCCTGCGAACAGGCCGGTGGCCCATGGTTGAAGGTCGATATCGGGGTGGTTCGCAAGCGTGGCGATGGTCTCCGAGGCGCCGTAGCACCAACCGCAGAGCGGATCGAAAAGGTAATGCAGTGTCACTGTTTGTGTCATAATCTGTCTCCTTGGGGAGCGATTTAGGCGCTTCCACCTCCCCTGATAAGACAAACTATTTTGACAGACTGTATGTCAAAGACTAACACTGAAAGCATGGCCAAATCACATAATCTCAACCGGCTGGCGTATTTCGCCGCGGTTGTCGAAACTGGATCCTTTACCAATGCCGCTAACCGACTTGGCGTGACCAAAGCCGTGGTCAGCAGTCAGGTGACGCAGTTGGAAGACGAGTTGAAAGCGACGCTTTTGGTGCGCAACACGCGCAAGGTCAGCCCCACCGAGGCGGGGCAGCTTTTCTATATGCGCTGCACATCGATCCTGAACGAGGCGGAAGAGGCCTTCAGCGAGTTGTCGCACCTCTCGGAGCAGCCCGTGGGTCTATTACGCATGACCGCCCCGAATGATTACGGAACGGCGATCGTGGCCCGGGTGGTCACAGCGTTTCGACACCAGTACCCCGAGTGTCAGGTGGAGCTATCTCTCGGGGATGATCATAGCGATCTTTTGGCGGGAGATCTTGATCTGGCCATTCGAGTCGGGTGGCTGCGCGATTCCACTCTGTTGGCGCGCAAGCTGGGCGGGTTCCGACAGTTTCTCGTCGGCGCGGGCGACAAGTCCGGCCGGTTCGATCACATTCAACACCCCAGAGATCTCGCCACGGCGCCCTTTGTTGCCAACAAGGCACTGTCCGACCCGCTGCACTGGCTGTTCGAAAACACCGCTGGCGAAACGGTCTCCGTCACAATGCAAGGCGATCTTTCAATTGATAGCGCGCCCGCGATCATGGCCGCCGTGGAGGAAGGAGCAGGTTTGGCGATCCTGCCTGACTATCTGGT
>JAPWHL010000054.1 GCA_027214255.1 Roseovarius aestuarii | reverse complement strand
CATCAAATTTCCTCCGGGAAATGTTTGATAGTTGATCTGATGGGGTTTGGTGCGGCCTGGCCGAGGCCGCAGATGGAGGCGTCGCCCATGGCGGTGCAGAGTTCCTCCAGCAGAGGCGTGTCCCAGCGGTCAGCCTCCATCAGCTTGACCGCCTTTTCGCAACCGACCCGGCAAGGCGTGCATTGACCACAGCTTTCGTCTTCGAAAAACCGCAGCATGTTCAGCGCCGCCTGTTTCGCACTGTCCTGATCAGACAGAACCACCACCGCCGCCGAGCCGATGAACGTGCCATGAGGTTGCAGCGTGTCAAAATCCAGCGGAATGTCATCCATCGACGCAGGCAGCAGGCCCGAAGACGGCCCGCCCGGCTGATACGCCTTGAACCGGTGCCCGTCCTTCATACCTCCAGCCGCCGCGATCACATCCGTGATCGTCGAGCCAGCGGGCAGCAGATAAACCCCCGGATTGGCCACCCGCCCCGACACCGAATAACTGCGCAACCCCTTGCGGCCATTGTGCTCTACATCCGACAGGATCTGACCGCCTTCGCGCAGGATCCGCGTGACCCAATGCAGGGTTTCGATATTGTTAACCAAGGTCGGACGGCCAAAAATCCCGACCTGCGCCACAAAAGGCGGGCGATGGCGGGGCAGGCCGCGCTTGCCCTCGATACTTTCGATCATCGCGCTTTCTTCACCGCAGATATACGCCCCCGCGCCGCGACGAAGCTCAATATACCCCGGCTCCACGATGCCCGCGGCCTCCAGCGCGCCGATCTCGCGCGCGAGGATATCCAGAACAGCAGGATATTCATCGCGCATATAGATAAAGCACGTTTGCGCCTCGACCGCCCAGGCCGCGATCAACATGCCCTCAAGGAACAGATGCGGCACCCGTTCCAGATAGTAGCGGTCCTTGAACGTGCCCGGTTCGCCCTCGTCACCGTTGACCGCCAGATAACGCGGGCCTTCGGCCGCGCGCACAAAGCCCCATTTGCGCCCGGATGGAAAGCCAGCGCCGCCCAAACCACGCAGCCCCGCGTCCAGCAAGGTCTGCTGCACCGTGTCAAAATCGCCCTCGGCGCGCAGCCGCATCAGTTCGGTATAGCCGCCCTCGGCGCGATACGCCTCGAACCGCTCGTAATCGGGTACATGCGCATGCGTGTCCCCGGCCTTGATCGCCGCCATCACCTTTTCCGGCGTGGCGTGATCGATATGATTGTGCCCCAGTTCCAACACCGGAGCCGTGTCGCAACGCCCCATGCAGGGCGCACGCAGCACACGCACCTGCGTGGCATCCAGACCATCCTCCAACGCGGCCTGCAATGCCTGCGCCCCCGCCAGTTCACAGCTCAGCGAATCGCAGACCCGGATCGTCAGCGCCGGCGGCGGCACCTCGCCTTCTTTCACCACGTCAAAATGCGCGTAAAAGGTTGCGACTTCGTAAACCTCGGCCATGGAAATACGCAACTCTTCCGCCAAAGCCCGCAAATGCGCCGATGAAAGACAGCCGTATTTGTCTTGGATAAGATGCAAATACTCGATCAAATGATCCCGACGCACCTTGCGTCCTTCCAAAAGACCGCGCACCTCGCCCCAAGGCCCGTCGTCAAGCTGGCGGCCCTTCGGCGTCACACGGCCCTTACCCCGACCAGACTTCCAGACGCCACTACCTTGATCCGCACCCATAAGACGCTCCTTTG
>JAPWHL010000053.1 GCA_027214255.1 Roseovarius aestuarii | reverse complement strand
CCCTTAATCAGCCCCATTTGTTCGAGTTTGAGGATGACCTGATGGGCGCAGTTGTCGACGTCGACGTTTTCGGTTTCGACGCTGAGTTCGGGATTGGTTGGCACATCATAAGGGTCTGATATGCCTGTGAATTCCTTGATCTTGCCCTCGCGCGCCAGCTTGTAGAGGCCCTTGCGGTCGCGGCGTTCGCATTCTTCCAGCGAGGTGGCGACGTGGACCTCGACGAAGGCGCCGAAGGCCTCGACATCCTCGCGCACGGCCCGGCGTGTGGTGGCATAAGGTGCGATGGGCGCGCAGATAGCGATACCACCGTTCTTGGTGATTTCAGACGCCACATAGCCGATCCGGCGGATGTTCAGATCACGGTGTTCCTTGGAAAACCCAAGTTCCGAGCTGAGGTTCTTGCGCACGATATCGCCATCCAGCAATGTCACCGGACGCCCGCCCATTTCCATCAACTTGACCATCAACGCATTGGCAATGGTCGATTTTCCCGATCCGGAAAAGCCGGTGAAGAACACGGTAAACCCCTGTTGCGCACGCGGTGGGCGGGTTTTGCGCAGCTCGCTGACAACCTCGGGGAACGAGAACCACTCCGGAATTTCCAGACCTTCCTGAAGGCGGCGGCGCAGCTCGGTGCCCGAGATGTTCAGGATCGTCACATCGTCCTTGTCGGCGATGGCGTCCATCGGCTCGTACTGGGCGCGCTCTTGGACATAGACCATGTGCTTGAAATCAACCATTTCGACGCCGATTTCGTCCTGATACTTGCGGAACAGATCCTGTGCATCATAGGGGCCGTAAAAATCCTCGCCCGCCGAGTTCTTGCCCGGGCCCGCATGGTCGCGCCCGACGATGAAATGCGTGCAGCCATGGTTGGCGCGGATCAGCCCGTGCCACACGGCCTCGCGCGGGCCGGCCATGCGCATGGCAAGGTTCAGCAGGCTCATCGCGGTGGTCGATCCGGGGTATTTGTCCAGCACCGCCTCATAGCAGCGCACGCGCGTGAAATGGTCGACATCGCCGGGTTTCGTCATGCCGACAACCGGATGGATCAACAGGTTGGCCTGCGCCTCCTTGGCGGCGCGAAACGTCAGTTCCTGATGCGCACGATGCAGCGGATTGCGGGTCTGAAAGGCCACGACCTTGCGCCAGCCCAGCTTGCGGAAATAGGCCCGCAGCTCGTTCGGAGTGTCGCGGCGGGCACGGAAATCATAGTGCACGGGTTGCTGAATGCCGGTGACAGGGCCGCCGAGATAGACCGCGCCGGCGGTGTTGTGCAGGTAATTCACCGCCGGATGGGCGCTGTCATCGGCGCCAAATACCTGCTTGGCTTCATGCGCCTTGTCCGGCGTCCAGCGGTCCGTGACGGTCATGGTGGCCAGGATCACGCCCTCTTGGTCGCGCAGGGCAATATCCTGTCCCAGCTCCAGCGTTTCGGCAAAAGACTCACTGACGTCCAGCGTGATCGGCATCGGCCAAAGCGACCCGTCCGACAGGCGCATGTCATTGACAACGCTGTTATAATCATCTTCGCTCAGAAAACCCTTCAACGGGTTGAACCCGCCGTTCATCAACAACTCCAGATCACAGATCTGGCGCGGCGTCAGGTCATGACTGACCAGCCCCCCCGCCTCAAGCTTCAACTTCTGCGCAGAGTCATAGCTCACATACAACTCGGGAATCGGGGTCAGGTTGCTTAGCATCGTCATGGG
>JAPWHL010000052.1 GCA_027214255.1 Roseovarius aestuarii | reverse complement strand
CGGATGCGGGCGCGGCGCAAACCGTGGCCTCGGGCGCGGCGGTGACGCTGGACGGATCCGGGTCCAGCGATCCGGATACGGGCCAGACACTGAGCTATGAATGGACGCAGTTACCCGGCGGGCCTCGTGTGACCCTGACAGGTGACACGACTGCCACGCCCGGCTTTACCGCCCCGGTGCTTGTGGCGGGGTCCGGCAGTGAGACCTTGACGTTCCAGCTGAGCTTCGGCGATGGCTTCGCGACGGATACGGAAACGGTTGAGATCACGGTTGAGGCTCCGGCGAACACCCCGCCGACGGCGGATGCCGGGCCGGACCAGATCGTAGGCCCTGCAGATCTCGGCACCCATATTATTGTCAAGCTGGACGGATCCGGGTCCAGCGATCCGGATACGGGCCAGACACTGAGCTATGAATGGACGCAGTTACCCGGCGGGCCTCGTGTGACCCTGACAGGTGACACGACTGCCACGCCCGGCTTTACCGCCCCGGTGCTTGTGGCGGGGTCCGGCAGTGAGACCTTGACGTTCCAGCTGAGCTTCGGCGATGGCTTCGCGACGGATACGGAAACGGTTGAGATCACGGTTGAGGCTCCGGCGAACACCCCGCCGACGGCGGATGCCGGGCCGGACCAGATCGTAGGCCCTGCAGATATCGGCACCCTTATTACTGTCACGCTGAACGGTTCCGGTTCGAGCGATCCGGATACAGGCCAGATCCTAACCTATTCCTGGCGGTTGGTATCGTCGTCGGGCTACAGGCCGCGCATTTCCAATGCCAATACCGCTACGCCATCCTTACTCGCGCCGTTTTCTGTGCCGGGGGACCTCGATATACCCATGACCCTCGAGCTGACGGTCAGTGACGGCATCGCGACGGATACGGATACGGTTGAGATCTTGGTGCGGGCCCCGGTGAACACCCTGCCGACGGCGGATGCGGGTGCGGACCAAACCGTGGACTCTGGTGCGGTTGTGACCCTGGACGGGTCTGGGTCCAGCGATCCGGATTGGGGCCAGACGCTGACCTATGAATGGACGCAGACAGACGGCACGACAGTGACCCTGATAAATGACCGCAAAGCCAAACCCCGCTTTACCGCGCCAAGGCTTGTGGCCGGCAGTGGGACCAAGAGTTTAATATTCAAGCTGGAAGTTGATGACGGCGCAGCCACCACTCCAAGCACTGTCATTATATCAGACACTGTCACTGTATTCGTCACCGCCCCGCCCAATACCGCGCCGACGGCGGATGCGGGCGCGGCGCAAACCGTGGCCTCGGGCGCGGCGGTGACGCTGGACGGATCCGGGTCCAGCGATCCGGATGCGGGCCAGACGCTGAGCTATACCTGGACGCAGACGGGGGGCACGGTGGTGACCCTGTCGGATGTCAACGCAGACAAGCCCGGCTTTACCGCCCCGACACGGGTGGCGGGGTCCGGCCCCGAGACCTTGACGTTCCAGCTGAGTTTTGGCGACGGCATCGCGACGGATACGGACACGGTTGAGATCACGGTTAATGCCCCGGCCAACACGGCCCCGACGGCGGAAGCCGGGCCAGCGCAGACGGTGAATTCCGGCGCGGCGGTGACGCTGGACGGAACGGGCTCAACCGATCCGGATACGGGCCAGACGCTGAGCTATACCTGGTCGCAGACGGGGGGTACGGTGGTGACCCTGTCGGATGTCAACGCAGACAAGCCCGGCTTTACCGCGCCGACACGGGTGGCGGGGTCCGGCCCCGAGACCTTGACGTTCCAGCTGAGTTTTGGCGACGGCATCGCGACGGATAC
>JAPWHL010000051.1 GCA_027214255.1 Roseovarius aestuarii | reverse complement strand
ATGTCGGACACGATACGAATAACGCTTGATGGTGCTGTTGTAGAGGCTGCGCGAGGATTGACGTTGTGGGAGGTTGCGCATGGCCGTGGGTTGGTGATTCCGCATTTGTGCCACAAGCCGGCGCCTGGGTATCGTCCTGACGGGAACTGTCGAGCGTGTATGGTCGAGGTTGAGGGAGAGCGGACGCTGGTTGCGTCGTGCATCCGCGAGGCGGAAGAGGGCATGGTGGTTCAGACGGCCAGCGCCCGCGCGACGGCGGCGCGCAAGATGGTGATGGAGATGCTGGTTGCGGATCAGCCGGAACCGGAGGTGGCGCATGACAAATCCAGCCACCTGTGGGATATGGCGGCGGCCAATGGCGTCAGCTCGAGCCGTTTTCCCAAGCTGGAAGAGACCCGTATTCCGTTGCTGGATGACAGCCACGTCGCGATGAGCGTGAACCTTGATGCCTGCATCCAATGCGGCCTGTGCGTGCGGGCCTGCCGCGAGGTTCAGGTGAATGACGTGATCGGCATGGCCGGACGGGGGCATGACAGCTATCCGACGTTTGATTTTGCCGATCCGATGGGCGACAGCACCTGTGTGGCCTGCGGCGAATGCGTGCAGGCCTGTCCGACGGGGGCGTTGATGCCTGCCAGCGTGACCGATGAGAATCAGGTTGGCGACAGCGCGGATTACGATTCCGAGACCAAAAGCGTCTGCCCGTTCTGCGGTGTCGGCTGTCAGATCAGCCTCAAGGTCAAGGATGGGCGCGTTAAGTATGTCGAGGGTCTTAACGGCCCCGCGAACGAGGGACGTTTGTGCGTCAAGGGCCGGTTCGGTTTTGACTATATTCACCACGATCACCGGCTGACCAAACCGTTGATCCGGCGCGACGATGCGCCGCCCAAAGGGCTGAACGTCGACCCGGGCAATGTTCTGACCCATTTCCGCGAGGCGACTTGGGACGAGGCGATGGATGTTGCCGCCAAGGGTCTGAAGGGGCGTGGCCGCGAAGTGGCCGGGTTCGGCAGTGCCAAATGCACCAACGAAGAGGCCTATCTGTTCCAGAAACTGATCCGGCAGGGTTTTGGGCACAATAACGTCGATCACTGCACGCGGCTGTGCCATGCCTCATCGGTCTCTGCGCTGATCGAGAATGTTGGCAGCGGCGCGGTGACGGCGACGTTCAACGAGATCGAGAATGCCGATGTGGCGATTGCCATCGGATGTAACCCGATCGAGAACCATCCGGTTGCGGCGACGTATTTCAAACAGTTCACCAAGCGCGGTGGCAAACTGATTGTGATGGACCCGCGCGGAGTGGGCCTGCGCCGGTTTGCGACGCATATGTTGCAGTTCCGCCCGGGCGCGGATGTGAGCATGCTGAACGCGATCATGCACACGATTGTTGAAGAAAAGCTTTACGACCAGCAATATATCGAGGCGTTTACCGAGAATTGGGAGGCCGAGAAGGCCCATCTGGCCGATTTTTCTCCCGAGAAGATGGAGGGGATCTGCGGGATTCCGGCGCAGACGCTGCGCGAGGTTGCGCGTACCTTTGCGGGGGCCAAATCCGCCATGATTTTCTGGGGGATGGGCGTCAGCCAGCACATTCACGGTACCGATAACTCGCGCTGCCTGATCAGCCTTGCATTGATGTGCGGACAGGTGGGGCGGCCCGGCGCTGGCCTGCATCCGCTGCGCGGGCAGAACAATGTGCAAGGGGCCTCGGATGCGGGGCTGGTCCCGATGTTTTTACCAGATTATCAGACGGTTACCGACGATGGCGTGCGCAGCGCGTTCACCGATGTCTGGAAATCCGACGATTTCAGCGCCGAAAAAGGCCTGACCGTGACAGAAATCATGGATGCTGTTCACGAAGGCTCAATAAAGGCGATGTATATTCTGGGCGAGAACCCGGCGATGTCGGACCCTGACGTCGATCATGCGCGCGATGCATTGGCAAAGCTGGATTGCCTAGTCGTTCAGGATATCTTCCTGACCGAAACGGCCAACTATGCCGACGTGATCCTGCCCGCCTCGGCCTTTGCCGAGAAATCGGGCACGGTGACGAACACCAACCGACAGGTGCAGATCGCCCGCCCGGCGCTGCCCCCGATTGGCGAGGCGCGGGAGGACTGGAAGATTACCGTGGATCTGGCCAACCGGCTGGGACTGAACTGGCACTATGACAGCCCGGCGGATGTCTTTGCCGAGATGAAGCTGAACATGAAGTCGCTGGACAACATCACGTGGGAGCGGCTGGAAAACGAGGGCGCAGTGACATACCCGTCGCTGACGCCGACCGACCCGGGCCAGGCCATCGTGTTTGGCGATGGCTTCCCGCGCCCCGAAGGGCGTGCGCGGTTTACACCTGCCAGCGTGATCGCGCCCGACGATGTGCCGGACGACGAATACCCGATGATCCTGACCACGGGGCGGCAATTGGAGCATTGGCACACCGGCTCGATGACGCGCCGTTCCAGCGTGCTGGATGCGGTCGAACCCGAGGCCAACTGCTCGCTTCATCCGTCGACTCTGCGCAAGCTGGGCGTCGCGCCGGGAGGGCATGTGCGCCTGACCACCAAGCGCGGCTCAATCACCCTCATGGCTCGCGCCGATCGCGCCGTCGCCCCCGATATGGTCTTTTTGCCATTCGCCTATGTCGAAGCCGCCGCAAACATACTCACAAACCCAGCTATCGACCCCTACGGCAAAATCCCCGAATTCAAATTCTCGGCCGTCAAAGTCGAAGCTCATAACTCACAATTCCTCGCAGCAGAATAAGCGC
>JAPWHL010000050.1 GCA_027214255.1 Roseovarius aestuarii | reverse complement strand
ACCCAAAGGGAGAAGAAGCATGTCATATAAGAGTGATATTGAGATAGCGCGTGCAGCGCAGAAGCGGCCTATTCAGGAGATAGGGGACAAGCTTGGGATACCTGGGGAGCATTTGCTTCCTTACGGGCATGACAAGGCGAAGGTTTCGCAGGCGTATATTGACGGTGTTCAGGGGAACAAGAGTGGCAAGTTGATTCTTGTGACGGCGATCAACCCGACGCCTGCGGGCGAGGGCAAGACGACGACGACGGTTGGTTTGGGCGATGGTCTGAACGCGATCGGCAAGAAGGCGATGGTGTGTATTCGCGAGGCGTCGTTGGGCCCGAACTTTGGGATGAAGGGCGGAGCTGCCGGTGGTGGTTATGCGCAGGTTGTGCCGATGGAGGACATGAACCTGCATTTCACGGGCGATTTTCACGCGATCACCAGCGCGCATTCGCTGTTGTCCGCGATGATCGACAACCACATTTACTGGGGTAACGAGCTGGACATTGATACGCGTCGTGTCGTGTGGCGCCGTGTCGTGGATATGAATGACCGCGCGCTGCGCCAGATCAACGTCAGTCTTGGAGGGGTCGCCAACGGCTTTCCGCGCGAGGGTGGGTTTGACATCACGGTGGCCTCCGAAGTGATGGCGATCTTGTGTTTGGCGCTGAACCTTGAGGATCTCGAGAAACGTCTGGGCGATATGATTGTGGCGTACCGTCGCGACCGCAGCCCGGTTTTTGCCCGCGATATCAAGGCGGAAGGTGCGATGACCGTTCTGCTTAAGGACGCGATGCAGCCGAATTTGGTGCAGACGCTGGAAAACAACCCGGCGTTTGTGCACGGCGGTCCGTTTGCGAATATCGCGCATGGTTGCAACTCGGTTACGGCGACGACGACGGCGCTGAAGATTGCCGATTATGTTGTGACCGAGGCGGGCTTTGGCGCGGATCTGGGTGCGGAAAAGTTCATGAACATCAAGTGCCGCAAGGCCGGGATTGCGCCTGATTGCGTGGTTTTGGTGGCGACGGTGCGCGCGATGAAGATGAACGGCGGCGTGGCCAAGGCCGATCTGGGGGCCGAGAATGTGGATGCGGTTAACGCGGGTTGCGCGAATCTGGGCCGCCACATTGAGAACATCAAGAGCTTTGGTGTGCCGGTGATCGTGGCGATTAACCACTTTGTTACGGATACCGACGCCGAGGTGGAGGCGGTCAAGGCCTATGCGAAGGCGCAGGGCAGCGAAGCGATTTTGTCGCAACACTGGGAGTTTGGCTCGAAAGGGTCCGAGGCGTTGGCGCGTCGCGTGGCCGAGGTTGCGGACAGTGGCAAGGCGCAGTTCTCGCCGATCTATCCAGACAAGATGTCGCTGTTTGACAAGATCCAGACGATTGCGAAGCGGATTTACCGTGCGGATGAGGTTCTGGCCGACAAGAAAATCCGCGATCAGCTGAAGCTGTGGGAAGAGCAGGGCTATGGCGATCTGCCGGTGTGTATGGCGAAAACGCAATACAGTTTCTCGACGGATCCGACGTTGCGCGGTGCGCCTGTGGGGCATTCGGTGCCGGTGCGCGAAGTGCGTCTGAGCGCGGGGGCTGGGTTTGTTGTGGTTGTCTGCGGTGAGATCATGACGATGCCGGGCTTGCCCCGTGTGCCCTCGGCCGAGAACATCCGGTTGAACGACGCAGGCGAGATCGAAGGCTTGTTCTGATAAACAGGCCAGACTAGGTGGGCGGGGTGCGTGGGGCATCGAGCCCCCCGCGCCCCGGTCGCCGCCCATTTGAGGCGGCTCCGGCGTGCGGTTACAGGCCGGTCGATTGTGGTTTTTGTGGCGCGCAAGGTATTTCAGGAAAGATGAAAGCCGGGGTGTTTTAAAAACCGGGGCGGTGTCAGGCATATTGATGGTGCGGGCGTTTTGTTATGAACTTGTGATCGCAGTTTATGACGGGACGTTTTAAGAAAAGATGAATGTCGAAGGATGCGTTTTGTTGGGATGCGTTAGCTTAATGTTAACGTGGCGGGCGTATGAAAGGGAGAGCGGGAATGACGGCAGAGGTGATTGACGGCAAGGCGTTTGCGGCGGTGGTGCGTGGCAAGGTTGCAGAGCATGTGGCGCGCTTGAAGGCAGAGAGCGGGCTGGTGCCGGGTTTGGCGGTTGTGTTGGTTGGGGAAGATCCAGCGAGCCAGGTCTATGTGCGCTCGAAAGGCAAGCAGACGGTTGAGGTTGGCATGAAGAGTGTCGAGCATCGTCTGGATGCGGAGACGTCCGAGGCGGACCTTCTGGCGCTGATTGCCCAGTTGAACGCGGATGACAGTATCCACGGCATTCTGGTGCAGCTTCCGCTGCCCAAGGGGCTGAACGAGGATCTGGTGATCAACGCGATTGATCCGGCGAAGGATGTGGATGGGTTCCATATATCCAACGTGGGGCTGTTGGGGACCGGTCAGAAAAGCATGGTGCCCTGCACGCCGCTGGGATGCCTGATGATGTTGCGGGACTATCACGGGTCGCTGTCGGGTCTGGATGCGGTTGTGATTGGGCGCAGCAATATCGTGGGCAAGCCGATGGCGCAGCTGTTGCTGGGCGATAGCTGTACGGTGACGATTGCGCATTCGCGTACGAAGGATCTGGCCGAGGTGGTGCGTCGGGCGGATATCGTTGTGGCGGCTGTGGGGCGTCCCGAGATGGTGCCCGGAGATTGGATCAAACCCGGTGCGACGGTGATTGATGTCGGCATCAACCGCGTGGCGAATGGCGACAAGACCAAGCTGGTCGGGGACGTCGATTATGCCAGCTGTGCGGCTGTTGCCGGGGCCATCACGCCGGTTCCCGGCGGCGTCGGGCCGATGACTATCGCCTGCCTGCTGGCCAATACGCTCAC
>JAPWHL010000004.1 GCA_027214255.1 Roseovarius aestuarii | reverse complement strand
CGGCGTCACACGGCCCTTACCCCGACCAGACTTCCAGACGCCACTACCTTGATCCGCACCCATAAGACGCTCCTTTGAATTCGCTTGCTGCTTGCACTTTACCGTCGAATAAACACGAATGCCGGGAAAAAGCGACGCGTAACACGCCGGAAGCGTTGGACTGCTTTCATTTCATTAATATATTTGCGCTACTTCAGACCGAAACCAGACCGGAGCCGCAGTGACCCTGTTCGCCATCGCAACAATAACGCCTGCGGTTCTAATCATCTTGGCCGCCGTTTTTGGTGGCCTTTGGCCATTTTTTGCGTTCGGGTACATGACGGTCATCGTTTTTACACTTGACCGGTTGGCCGCGCACAACACCGAAAACCCCGACCCCGAGGTAGAGTTTCCCGGCGCGCGGCCATTGTTGGCTTTGTTGGGGTTAGGGCATTTTGTGGCCCTTGGCATATCGGTCTGGGCCGTTGGCGGGCAAGCGGGCATTGGCATCACATCACAAGTGCTTCTGGGCTTGGCCTCGGCGCTGGCCTTTGGGCAGATCGCGCATCCTGTCGCACATGAATTGATACACAAACCCAATCGATTTTTACGATTGATGGGGCGATGGATCTATACCAGCCTCCTTGTGGGGCATCATGCCAGCGCGCATTTACGTGTGCATCACGTCTATGTCGGCAGTAACAGTGACCCAAACAGTGCCCGTCTGGGCGAAGGTTTCTATCGCTTTGCCCTTCGGGCCGGCATCGGGAGCTTCCGGGCCGGTCTGCGCGCCGAGAGCGTTCTATTACAAAGGGGTGGTAAACCGTGGCTAACGCATCCCTACCTACAGTACGTCGGAGGCGGGATTGCGTTCATTCTTGGCGCCTATGTACTCGCCGGGGTCGGTGGTATTTTGTGCTATGTGGCCATGTGTTCGTATGCACAAATGCAAATCTTGATGTCTGACTATGTGCAGCACTATGGTCTACGTCGCAAAGTTCGACCCGATGGCAAGTTAGAGCCTGTCGGCCCTCAGCATTCATGGAATGCGCCGCATTGGTTTTCGTCTGCGGTCACTTTGAACGCGCCGCGACATTCAGATCACCACGTAACCCCGTCGCGCGACTATCCTGTGCTACAATTGCACCCGGATAACATGCCGATGTTACCCTATTCACTGCCAGTGATGGCGGCTCTCTGCCTTGTCCCGCCGTTATGGCGCAGGACAATGGATCACCGGGCGCGCAAATGGGCGGCCTTTGAAATCTAAACGTTCAACGTAATTTCACCGGGGCCCGAAAATTTCGTGGCCAGCGCGCGGCGCGCATGGCACTCTCTGTTTATGCGTATCGCTTTGACCCTTGCCTGTTTGTTTGCCCTGCCCGCTCAGGCCCAAAACCTGATTGGAGCGGACGAGTTTGATGCCTACACGAAAGGAAAGACCTTTTATTATGGCAGCGCGGGGCAAGCCTATGGTGCCGAGGAGTATCTAGAGAACCGCCGTGTGCGGTGGTCCTTTCTGGATGGCCGGTGCCAGGAAGGGGTTTGGTACGAAGAAGACGGTCTGATCTGTTTTACCTATGACACAACCCCGGAACCGCAATGCTGGAGTTTCGAACGTGGCAGTGGTGGCCTGATCGCCCGATATGAAAATGACCCAACGCAAACACAGCTTTACGAAGTTGAAAAAACGCCCGAGCCATTGCTGTGTCTTGGCCCGGACGTTGGGGTTTAGGGCGTCAGCGATCGCTCTTTAAGATGATTGTTTAAAGTGCCGCTGCCAGACGCGTGCCTTGGTCTATGGCCCGCTTGGCATCCAGTTCTGCCGCGACGTCTGCGCCACCAATGACATGCACCATGCGCCCTGCGGCTTGCAGCCTGTCAGCCAAGCCGCGTTGCGGTAGTTGCCCAGCGCACAGAACAATCGTGTCCACCTCGATCAAGGTTGGTCGCTCGCGTGCTTCACCAAAGCTGATGTACAAGCCGCGCGCGTCGATACGCTCATAGTTCACGCCGCCCATCATAGTGACGTTTTTCATTTTCAGCGTCGCACGGTGTATCCAGCCGGTCGTTTTACCCAAGCGCTTACCGGGGCGTTCCGCCTTGCGCTGCAGCAGTGTTACCTGACGGGCCGCGGGCTCAGGGCGCGGGCCTTCAGGCGCCAGTCCACCACGCGCCTTGGCAGGATCGGCGATGCCCCATTCCACCATCCATTCAGGCAGGTTTTCAGAAGGGCTACCCCCGGTTTGGGTCAAAAACTCGGCCACATCAAAACCGATACCGCCCGCACCGATAACGGCCACCCGTTGGCCGACCGTGGCACCGCCGCGCAAAACATCGATATAGGTAACGACATTGGGACCGTCCTGACCGGGGATGCCGGGATCACGCGGCGCGACACCAGTGGCGATGATGATATCATCAAATCCATCCATCTTGTCGTCCGTTACATCCACCCCCAGCGACAGGTGCACGCCGGTTTGTTTTAGCATGGCCGAAAACCAATCGACCAAACCATGGAACTCTTCTTTGCCGGGGATCACACGCGCCATGTTCAACTGTCCACCAATGCGTGTATCCCGATCAAGCAGGGTCACATCATGGCCCCGTTGCGCCGCGGTAATTGCCGCCGACAATCCAGCAGGGCCGGCCCCAACGACGGCAATCTTTTTGGGAGTGTCCGCCGGTTTAATCTCTAGTTCGGTTTCATGGCAGGCGCGCGGATTGACCAAACACGTGCTGATCTTGCCCGAAAAAGTATGATCCAGACAGGCCTGATTACATGCAATACAGGGCGCGATCAGATGTGTGTCTCCTGCCGCCGCCTTGGCCACAAAGTTAGCATCTGCCAAAAAGGGGCGCGCCATCGAAACCATATCTGCACAACCAGTCGCCAAGACGTCTTCGGCCACGTCCGGCGTGTTGATCCGATTCGACGTGATGACCGGAATACCCACATGCCCCATCAGTTTTTTGGTAACCCATGAAAACGCCGCACGTGGAACAGATGTGGCGATGGTGGGTATGCGCGCCTCATGCCAGCCTATTCCAGTGTTGATAATGGTTGCACCTGCGGCCTCGATCGCCTGAGCCAGTTCAATGACCTCGTCAAAGGTACTGCCTTCGGGAATTAGATCAATCATCGACAGACGGTAGATCAGGATGAAATCATCGCCAACGGCGGCGCGTGCACGGCGCACCACCTCGACAGGAAGACGCATCCGATTTTCATAGCTGCCGCCCCAACGGTCCGTTCGCTTGTTCGTGTGCCGCACCAAGAACTGATTCAGAAAATAGCCTTCGGACCCCATGATTTCGGCACCATCATATCCGGCCTCTCGTGCTCGAACGCAGGCGGTTACTATGTCGGTGATTTGTTTCTCAATACCGTCTTCGTCTAGTTCCTTGGGCGGAAACGGCGAGATCGGTGACTTGATGGGTGAGGCGCTGACGCATTCCGGCCCATAGGCATAACGCCCTGCATGCAGAACCTGCATGGCGATCAACCCACCTGCATCGTGCACGGCATCTGTAACTATACGATGGTTGGCAATGTCATCATCCGTGAACAGCCCCGCGGCACCGGGAAACACACCACCTTCGCGGTTGGGCGCCATGCCACCCGTCACCATCAACGCAACACCGCCACGCGCGCGCGCAGCATAAAATTCGGCCACGCGGGCCCAATCCTTGGTTTCTTCCAGCCCTGTATGCATAGAGCCCATGAGCACACGATTTTTAAGCGTGACATGGCCCAGTTCAAGTGGGGTAAAGAGGTGGCTGTAATTGGTCATGGCGGCCTCCGGTCAATGGGACGATCAACATGGCGCGATGCGTACAAATTGTCACCCCGCTCCGCTGCGTCACCCAAGTTTGCACAAGCTTATGCGCGGTATGCGGAGTCAACCAGCGAAACGTTAGACGATCATCAAAAGGCTGTGCGGAAGCCAATAGACACGGTGCGATTGGTGTATTCATTCAACAATTCATTTGATTGGTTCTTTTCATAACCCAGCTTCAGAACCGGGAGGAACCGTCCGATTTTCAGGCGGCTGTCATAGATTTCGGTACTAAGAGCAACCGAACGATCCCGGCGCGCGACGCCTGTCAAACGGCTGACACCATCGCGTTTATCTAACCCGGCCGTTACATCGACATGTGCGACCAATCCCCCACGGAAAGCGTGCATCACTCCCAAAGTTAACGCACCTTCCCACCCGGATTGCAGGGAAGAAACCGAGTCGCTTCGCATCACATACGCACTGCTACGCAGCAGGGTTTGCCCAGACAACGCATAGCGCAGTTGGGCGGAAACCACCGTCCGAGACCCGTCAGCAATAGTGAAATTGGCGTGATCCATTTCATAGCGTTCAACCGCGACACGGCCAAAAGCGCGTTGACCGACCGGCAAAGTGTAAGCGGCATAGACGCCAAAACGATCCGAGTAGTGACCACCACCGGCATAAGTTTGACCCGCCAAAATACCGGCTTCGATCGTCGTATTTTCTCCAACAGCGCGGTTTATCCCGGCGCGGCCCAGAACCTGAGTTTCACGCAGAGCCGTATCTTCGTAATACTTGATGCGCGTATCCAGCGAAAGAACCGCCCGCGTGACCGCATCCAATCTTGGCGCAACCGTAACCCCGGCAGACAGGCGCAGACCCGTCGCCGGTTTGGCCCGCGCTGTGTTTGGAATGTTAAAGACCAATCCGCCAACTTCGACACTGCTGGCGACGGTCCCGCGTCCTGCATTGCTGGATGGTTCTACCGCGAAGTCCAGCCTTACCGACCAGATTTTTCGCGACTCTATAACATCCAATAGGGCAGCGGCCGCTCGGTGCTGTTGCGGGGTCAACGCGCCTCCGCGCGCCTGTTCAATATGATAGCGCGCGCGTGTGTCACGTTCGGTTTGAAACAGCGCATAGCCCAGTTCCAACCGATATTCGGCAACATCCGGATAAGTCCGTACCAGACGCTCAAGATGAGGAAGCGCCGCTTCTGCCTGCCCATTTCGCATCAGTGTGATCGCACGCGTCCAATCCGATGGCATGGCCGTTTCCGCAACAAGCGGCATGGCCCATGCGAAAAACACGCCCAACACAGCAACACGCATCCACAAGACGTGAAATTGACCCCCCATAAGGAGGGTCAGAGTTCTCGTGATGAAATTTCTTGGGCTCAATCCTTTGCGCTCTATTGTCGGTCCAGGTAAAATTCACCCGATCCGCCAAAGGCAAATCCGACTTCGTCTTTGTTACCGATAATCGCAGCTGCACCGCCCTGGAAACGGTCGGCATTCGCACCGAATGCTGTGCCTTGCAGGATCAGCTGAACATCCGCCGTTTCATCGGTCAGCGAGTTTTTCAACTTGCCTTCCAATGCACCCAAAAGTGACGTGGTGTGGATTTTTTGACCCGCTACTTCGATGGGATCGGATGTGACAACCATATTTGGCTCATTGCCAGTGATGTTGGCGGTGTCCAGCGTACCATCGAGTGTTACGTCTTTGTCGTCGATTTGACCTTTAAAGTTGGTGGCCGTTCCGCTGAGCGTATCCTGGTCGAAATCGGCCTCCATTTCTAGGTCGCCAATGACGAACCCGCTGAATCCGGTCTGGTTTTCGTTGATTGTGTTGATCTTGGTTTTGCCGGCGTAGTTCGCCTTGCCTTTGGGGTTGATCGTCGTAGGGCCCATCTTTGGCCCTTCGTCCATTGCAGCATCAAAAGCTGCCATGGCCTGCGCAGGTGTGCCACCTCCTCCACCGCCGCCGCCCGGCCCGCCTGCTCCTCCTGAGCTGGATGTGCCGCATGCCCCCAAAGCCGTGCAAGCACATGCAATCATTCCCAGCCGAAAAACGCCAATAGTCGTCATTAGTTGTCCTTTGCTCTTTGCCGGATTCGACACTTGCACCGGGCCACCCGGTATAGGGTGGGCGGGACGGTCGACTGCCGGAACATTTGAATAGACATATATTGAGAGATGGCTGACTCGGGTCACTCCCCTGTTCGGGGGGGAAATCGATCACCTAAAAATTAGTCGGTGGCCCCACCTGACAACAAACCCAAACGAGACGCGTGTAAGGCCGCCTCGGCCCGGCTTGAGATTTCCAGCTTGCGATAGACCGATTTGATATGAGTGATCACCGTGCTTTCGGCCAATCCGAATGCTTCGGCAACTTCGGACACCCGTAGGCCGCGCGCAATAAGGCGCAGAACTTCGGTTTCGCGCTTGGTCAGTTTGGTTTCGACTTCGTGCGTGGGACCTGTCAATTGAAAGTGCTGCATAATCCGGCGCGCAATTTGCGGGCTAAGCGGGGGCACACCGTCCATCAACAGACGCAGGTGGTGTTCCAACAGTGGCTCGGGGTCACTTTTCAACAGGTAGCCCTGTGCGCCCGCAGCCAATGCACCCACGATTGTGCTGTCCGTCGCCATCACAGTGGTGACAACACAGATACAACCCGGCTGTTCAACGGTCAGTTTGCGCAGCAATGTGGTGCCGTCACCATCGGGCAAGCCCAAGTCCACCAGAGCCAAATCAAATTTGTGGCGCCCACACGCATGTTCCGCCCCACGCAACGACGCCTCTTTGACAATATCAGGAGAGTTCAGGATGCGCGCGACCATCGCGGCCAAAAACTCACGCGATTGGCGAATGTCTTCAAGTATCAAGACGCGTTCAATCATTCTGCAACCTCGGGCCAAGATTTGGCGCGGATCGGAAGTGTTACTGCGACCTGCGTACCCGTCACCGCATTCGGACGACGCCCGATGGTGACCTGGCCATGCAAAGCTGCCGCACGTTCGGCAATATTAGAGGTTCCGTTTCCACCTTGGGCAATCAAAGGCAGGCCGCGACCATCGTCTGAAATGCTCAAATCAATGGACTGCCCTGCCAGTTTGATTTCGATCTCGCTGTGGTTTGCATCGGCGTGGCGCAGGATGTTCGACACGGCTTCGCGCAGAATGGACCGCAGGCCGTTGATTAACTCAAACGGCAGGACCGGGCCGTCCTCTCCCTCTGGCAGGTCTGGGCCATGCCAAGAGCAACTCACCCCCCCGGACTCTAGCCGGCGGGTTGTTTCAGTACGCAGATCGGCCAGAACCGGACCCAGCGCATATTCGGCCTGAAACCCGTCATTGATGATAGCACGCAGGTCACTCAGACTGTCGCGCAATAGATCATCCTTCCGCTGGGGTTCGGGGGAATGTAACGCGCTTAGCAATTGCGCGCCGATGTTGTCGTGAATATCGCGGCTGATACGGTCCCGCTCTAACAAGACACCCCGCTCATAGGAATGGCGGCTTTCTGCGGCTAGGTCATGCATCTGCACCAAATTGGCCGCAACCTCGATATCGGCGGGGTTAAAGAGGCGGCGGCCCTTCAGGGCATAACGCAAGCGGCGCGCGTCCAACCCGTCAACGCCCGGTACCAACAACGCCAGACCGTTTTCGGCCAGTTGGGGTGTCTCGACGCGATCACCATACCGTTCCGGAGGGGCGAGAGGTTCGTAAACATCCTCCAGAAGCTCATCCCATCGTGCAACCTGTTCTCGCTGAGACGGGGCCAGCGCACAGTTCACGATCTGCCCCATGCGACCAGAAAGAGATGCAGTGCGTCGTTGCAAAAGCAATTTGAGCAGCAGTTGACGCAAAGGAAAATACACGAACCCTGCGATCAAAAGCGCCGCGCCCAGTGACGCCCACGGCTGGCCCTGAAGAAACCGGATCAGCATGATGTCGAGCACCAAAATCAAGACGATGCCGCTGAGCCACAACCAGATGTAATATGACCACCGATCAAGGTTAAACACCTTATAGCGCAGGACACCCAACGCCAAACCGATGTGCATAACGTTAAAGAAAGCAAACGCATAACCCTGCGGGATCAAACCATCATCAGCAAGGCCAAGAACGACGGGCGCGGCACTAAGGCTGATGAATAATGAACATCCCAACAGCGAAATCAGAATGAACCAACGGAGCCCTGCACGGTTCAAAGGTTCACGTCGGCTGAAGACCCATTGCGCCACGCCCAGTACCAGTGCCGCAACCATCTGGGACAAGGTCCCCAAACCTACAGCGTTGTCGGGGCCCAATTGCACGATGTGCATACCAGCAAGTGCACCGTACAGCACCGCCGGAATAAAGAGCCAACGCGGATGAAACAACGGTTTAGGGTATTGCGAAAACAATCCAATCAGAGCGACACCGAAACTCAGCGCGCCGAGCCCGTTCAACGATGACAGCAGATGAAACAAATCGCCGCCAAGGGCGATTTGGCGCGTAGAATAGATGGCGGCGGGCATAGCAAACACCGGCACCATCAGCGCGGTCAAAGCAAACATCCGCGCGCCCCAATCCTCGCGGCGCAAGCCCAATACCCAGCCACCGATACACAGCGACACCATCCCCACACCGATCTGAAACCAAAAGGCAAAGGGCAACTCACCCATGTGGCGGGTGCGAGGAGTCAGCGTGCGAGACATCTCAGCCCCGTTCAACTGATAGGTCATCTCCACAGTATTGGCCCGCAAAAGTGTTGCCAAAACTTCCTGACGTTTCATGAAAGCACGAATAGCTTGATAGTTGCCCAACTGATCCGGCTCTTGCAGGAAATCGGCCTCGGTCAGGGTCTGGCTGGCCAGTTTTACCGGCACAGCGCCTGTCGGCAGCTCCAAATAGGGTTGACGCATAGCAACCAACACGGTCAACAGCCCCAAGGCCAGCCCGAAAACAACAGTCCCAAGGAACACATGGGCCGGTGATAATCTGTAAATTCGATCGATCATTATTCAGGCTTAGTGGAGCGATACGCTCAGTCCATCCCCTGTTCAGGTGAGAACACGATAGCCTCAATCATGCGAAAATCTAGCTGTCTTTGCGAACCCATAGGCAGGATCAATCTCAGGAAAATGAAACCAGCGTCATTTGCTTCTTTTATTCTCTGAAATTTCAGGCCACGAAAGAGGGATGAAAACGCTGACCTTCCTTCGTGACAATGCTCGCTGGCTGGGCGCTGGTGTGTTGCTGACTTTTCTCAGTAGCTTTGGACAGACGTTCTTTATCTCGATATTCGCGGGGGATATTCGCGAAGGATTTGACCTAACCCACGGCCAATGGGGTGGAATCTATTCGTTGGGCACCACAATGTCCGCCATCGTAATGGTCTGGGCCGGAGGGTTGACCGACCAGTTCCGGGTGCGCGGGATAGGTGCGATCATTCTTGCGCTTTTGACGCTGGCCTGTCTGTCCATGGCGTTGAACCCGGTCTGGTGGTTATTGCCGGTGGTCATATTCGCGCTGCGTTTTACCGGCCAAGGGATGACCAGTCACATCGCCGTAGTTGCAATGGCCCGTTGGTTTACCGCAACCCGCGGCAAAGCACTGGCCGTGGCAACGTTGGGATTTGCAGCAGGCGAAGCACTTTTACCATTACTGTTTGTCGCGTTGATGGTGTTTATCGACTGGCGGACCCTATGGGTGTTGGTCAGTGTCATTGCATTCGTGGGTATTCCCGTTTTGATGCTGCTGTTGCGGCGCGAAAGAACACCGCAAAGCCATGCCACAACGGATCAGGCGTTTGGCATGGATGCCCGGCAATGGACCCGCAACCAGACGTTGCGACATTGGCTGTTCTGGTTCATGGTGCCTGCTCTTTTGGGGCCTTCGGCATTCAACACGGCGTTCTTTTTTCATCAGGTTCATTTTACCGAAATCAAAAATGTCGCCCATATCGAGCTGGTCGCGCTGTTTCCAGTTTTCACGAGCGTCGGCATCATATCGATGATCCTGAGCGGATGGGCGTTGGACAAAGTAGGCACAGCCCGATTGATCCCTTACATGCAGTTACCGATGGTCGCGGCATTCTTGATCTTTGCCACGGCAAACGGGATCGGGGCGATTGCGGTGGGCTTTGTTTGTCTGGGTATTACATCAGGTGTTAACACCACCATTCCCGCCGCTTTCTGGGCCGAGTTTTATGGAACGCGCCATATCGGCTCCATCAAGGCGATGGCGGCTGCGGTGATGGTGTTTGGTTCCGCAATCGGACCGGGTATCACGGGCTTGGGCATCGACATGGGTCTGGAGCTGGACAAACAGTTTATCGGCGTGGCCTTATATTTTGTCTTTTCGTCCGTTTTGATGACAATCGGAATTAGACGCGCACGCCCGTTGTTACCCTTACGTACGCCTTAGATAGACGTAATACGCACCACCCCCACCGTGGCGTCCATGTGCCTCGCTAACCTGCATCACGGCCTGATTAAGCGGCGGGATACTCAGCCAGTGGGGAACATTATGGCGCAGTACACCCTGGCGGACGGGGATTGGCCCATCATCGTCTGAGCGCCGCCCCTTGCCGGTTATCACCAAAACCAGACGTTTTCCCTGACCATGTGCGCGCAAGATAAAGCCTGATAGAACACCATGCGCCCGGTCCACCGTCATACCGTGTAAATCAATCCGGGCCTCTGGGCGCAGTTTGCCTCGTTTCAGTTTACCATACGCTTTGCGGTCCATAGTGACGGGCAGGGCCTTCATCCGGTCCGTTAAGCCGGGCAAAACATCATGGGTCGGGGCAGGGCCTTTGCTTTTTTGACCCAGCCGAAAGGCAGGGATTGGAGCCGGTTCAGGCGTTGCCTTGCGAACAGAGTCTCCCTTCTTGGGAGGCATCAACGTAGATGTCGGGCCCGGTTGATCCGGCGTCAGCGGCTTGGCTGTCCGGGCAACCTGTCGCCACAGGTCCAGTTCATCCTGACGCAAACGGCGCTTGGTCAATTGAGAGCCTCGGGTGCCAGAGCGTAAGCGCGTTGAATAGGCATCAAGACCATCATGCGACCGGGATCACGCAACCGCCCGGCTGCCCGCCCCGCGTTCTGACCCGTTCCAAAGAAAATGTCAGCGCGCTGCGCGCCCTTGATCGCCGATCCCGTATCTTGGGCGATCATCAAACGGTGAAAAGGCGCTCGGCCCTCCTTTTCCACCCAGACAGGTGCCCCCAAAGGGACAAAAGCCGGATCAACCGCAATTGATCGTTTGGCCGTGATGGAGCGATTCATCGCCCCGCGTGGCCCTTTGTCTGCTTCCAGATCATCCAGTCTGCGAAAAAAGACATAGGATGGGTTATGATACAGTAATTCCTGCCCATCCACAGGGTTGCGGCGCACCCAATTCTGAATGACCTGCGCACTCACTTGATGCCGGCTGTATACTCCACGTCGGACCAGTTCGGCACCGATGGAACGATATGTATGTCCGTTTGAACCACCATAGCCAACGCGGATTGTCGATCCATCTGGCAGGCGCACGCGGCCCGACCCCTGAATTTGCAAAAAGAATAGTTCGACGGGGTCATCCACCCAAGCGATCTCAAGCCCGCGACCTTGCATTTCCAAGCCTGTCTCGATCTCGCGGCGCGTCAACCAGACGGGGGATTGTTTAGATTCAGGTGGTTCACGGTACAGTGGATAGCGAAAACGCGCGCTTGGGCTTAACGCGCCATCCAATTCAGGTTCATAATACCCGGTGAAAAGCCCCGGCTTCCCTTGCGAGATTAGAACGGGGCGAAAAAACAGTTGAAAAAACGCACGCGCATCCGGTTTTTGCTGCGCCAAGGCGCAAAGCGAGTGCCAATCGGGATCCTTCATATCCGGACAAGTGTTCAAAAACACCTCAAGCGCCTCGGTATGATCGTCCGCGTCCCACCCTCTTAGGTCTTCAAATCGCAAGATATCATAGGTGGCCTCGCTCGCAGTGGCACCGCCCCATATAGGCAGTGCCATCAGACATACGATCAAGGCCGACCGGATCATTCGCCCGTGGCGATAAGCCGCCAATTCGGGTCATCCGAGCCCATCATGCGCTCGAATGTCCAGCTGTCTCTTTGGCGTTTGGACTTGCCTGGCTCGCCTTCGACAACCGTGCCTTCGCCATCACGTACGACCGACACCAGTTCGCCGATAAACTTGACCGTAATCTGGGCCGCACCGGTGTTACTGTCAAAGGTGGCGTCCGTCAGTGTCATGTCGCGAACGCCGATAAACTCTGCCTCGATGGTCAAATTCTTGGCCTGACGTACCTCTATCACTTCGGCGAAAGTTTGATAGACATCCTCTGCCAGAAAGGGACGCAGCGCATCAATATCACCACGCTCAAAGCCCATCAGGATCATTTCATACGCACCCCGTGCCCCTTGCAAGAAATCGGACACACCAAACGAGGGTTCGGCCCGTTTCATATCCGCCAGCGCGGCGGCGGCATCGGAGTCTTCGGCAACATGATCAGTGATATCCAGATCAGGGCCACCTTCGATAACTTCCAACCCGTGGGGGCGATTGCGAGAGGGCAGCGGTGTAGGTTCGCGTTTGGGCTCAAAACCCTCTCGGGTGCCTAGAACGCTTTTCAGCCTCAAGATCAGGAAAACAGCAATACCAGCAAGCACCAGTAGCTGTATGATGGACGAGTTCATAAGTACCTCATTCAGGGCAATACGTTGAAAAGCGTGGTTCTGGAGACTTATGTAAGTGCTGAGGCATGCCAAGTCCACCTTGGGGCCCCTGTAAAACAGAGGAAGATTTGTATGTGGATATTGTTGGCATTCTTAACTGTGCCATTGATCGAGATAGCGTTGTTCATTCAGGTGGGTGGCTGGCTGGGCCTTTGGCCGACATTGTTGATTGTCCTATTGACCGCAATTCTGGGAACATGGCTGGTTCGCACACAAGGTGCAGTCGCCATGGGCGAATTGCGTGGATCGTTTTCTCAGCACCAGGACCCGACAGAACCGTTGGCGCATGGGGCTATGATATTGATTGCCGGCGTTCTCTTACTGACACCGGGTTTTTTCACCGACGCCGTCGGGTTTGCCCTGCTGACGCCGCCATTTAGGCGGGCGGCCTTTGCCTATGTTGCGCGGCGCGTAACGATCCAAAGTTTTCGCACATCCCAACCTCCAAGACCACATCAGACAAGAGGCAGCGCGACCATTGAAGGCGAATACAGCGAAGTTTCACCTAATGATGACTCACCAGCAGGCCCATCAGGCTGGACAAAGCATTGAGGCACGCCCACTGACCTGCTAAGGCAGGGCGCGAAACCGGTATCGCAGGAGACGACAATGGCAGAAAATGAAAACGGCGCAGCACCCGCCGAACAGCCCCAGATCAAAATGCAAATCCTGACGCAGTTCGTGCGCGATCTGTCCTTTGAAAACATTCTGGCACAGCGCGGCGCAGGTGGTGAAGTGCATCCCGACGTGACAGTTAACGTCAATCTGGATGCCAAAAAGCGTGCAGCCGATCACCAATATGAAGTGATTGCCAAGTTGAAAATCAACTCGCGCAACAAAGGCACCGAAGACGATCTGTTCCTTCTGGAAATGGAGTACGCCGGCGTTTTCCATGTCGAAAACGTTCCAGAAGATCAGCTACATCCGTTCTTGATGATCGAATGCCCCCGTCTGATGTTCCCGTTCTTCCGCCGGATTGTTTCGGACGTAACACGAGACGGCGGATTCCCTCCGCTGAACTTAGAAAATATCGATTTTGTCGCAATCTATCGCAATGAAATCATGCGCCGCCAAGCCGAAACGGCAGGGGCGAGTGCAACGCTGGATTCGTAATCCAAAAGGCGTTTTGCGTACCTGCAACAAAGGGCTGCGCAAAACGCCTTAGTTTTCTTTGCGCCACAGGGGCTCATCCCCCAATTTATCCAAAAACGCCTCGTGGGCTGCAATCTCGTCCGCAGTCAGACGTGGGGGCAGGGCCTTGGGCCTTGGAGTGGCCCGCCATGTCACATCGGGACCGGTCGTGGAGGTTTGGGATTGATCCGTCGCCAACGCAAAATCGGGTTGTCGGCCGCCAATAAGCTCCAGATACACTTCGGCAAGGATCTCCGAGTCCAAAAGCGCGCCGTGTAAGGTGCGCGAAGTGTTGTCGATATTGAACCGGCGGCACAACGCATCAAGCGATGCGGGTGAACCCGGAAACCGCTTGCGCGCAATCGCCAATGTATCCAGTGCCTGATTCATAGGGATTGTCGGCAATTTCATCCATGACAGTTCAGCGTTCAGAAACTTCATATCAAAGGACGCGTTGTGGATGACCAGCCGCGCATCGCCGATGAAATCCAGAAACTCCTGCCCGATTTTGGCGAATACTGGCTTATCTCGCAGAAAATCATCACCCAACCCATGGACCTGAAGCGCTTCGTCCGGCATGGCGCGTTCCGGATTGATATACTGATGATAGGTTCGCCCCGTCGGCATATGGTTCAATAGCTCCACACACCCGATCTCGACAATGCGATCACCCTGTTCAGGCTCGAATCCGGTGGTTTCAGTGTCGAGAACGATCTCACGCATGGATCAACCTTTGAGTAATGTCGCATATCACAGAATGAACCTGAGCGCGGGCATGTTCAAGCGTATCGGTTAGAATAACATAGTCCGCTCGGGCACGTTTTTCCGCGCCTGGCATCTGTTTGGAGAGGATTGCCTCAAACTGCTCTGGTGTCATGGTTCCGCGCTCCATCACCCGGGCGCGCTGAACTTCGGGCGAGACAGTGACACAAGCGACGGCATCCATCATTACCTCACTGCCGTTTTCATACAACAAAGGAATGTCCAGAACGGCGATGTCTGCAGTGACCTCGGACAGAAAGCGCTCCCTGTCGGCCGCAACCAAGGGATGCACGATCTTCTCAACCTTTTGCAATGTTGTTGGGTCAGCCGCAATAACACGCTTTAACAAGGGACGTGATACCGAACCGTTTTCGATGACTTGCGGAAACACCTTGCTCATCGGAGCCACGGCTGCGCCACCCGGTGCATACAGACGATGCACAGCCGCATCTGCATCCCATACCGCGCACCCAGCCTCGGCAAACAAGCGCGCGGTTGTCGATTTGCCCATACCAATCGATCCGGTCAGGCCCAGTATAAACGTCATCTAAGTGCGGCTGCCCGTGTTGCGCTGTCGACTGTGGGGCGTGTTCCAAACCAGCGCTCAAATCCTGGCACAGCTTGGTGCAACAACATGCCCAACCCATCTACCGCACGACATCCCATTTCCTCGGCCGTTTCAAGGAATTTGGTTTTTAGGGGCGCATAGACAAGATCAGAAACCACAGCGCCTTTTTGCAACCCGTCCAAGGGGACTCGCAACGGTTGGTGGCCAATCATTCCCAGCGATGTGGTATTCACCACCGTTGCCGAATGATCCAGCATGTTTCCCGCCTGAACCCAGTCAAAAACGCGAACCCGCTTGCCGAATTCCTGTTGCAACGCATCAGCGCGTACGCGAGTTCTGTTCGCCAACAAGATCTCTGGCACACCCGCATCCAACAGCGCCGCAAGAATGGCGCGCGATGCACCACCGGCGCCCAACACAGCGGCTGGTCCGGCCTTAGGGTTCCAACCTTCGGGTACTGACTCCAAGTTTTTTATGAATCCATAACCATCTGTATTATCGGCATGAATTTTCCCATCCTTGCGAAAAATCAACGTATTCGCGGCACCGATCAACGTTGCACGATCCGTCACGAGATCGGCAATTTCAATGGCCTTTTCCTTGTGTGGAATGGTGACGTTAACCCCAACGAACCCGGCTTTGGGCAAGGTACGCAAAACCGTTTCCAGATCTTCAGCAGCAACATGCATGGGCACGTAATGCCCACGTATACCCATTGTCGTCAGCCAATGGCGGTGAATCTGAGGTGACCTGGAATGTGCAATCGGCGAACCGATGACGCCGGCAAGGGGGATCTTTTGATCGCTCATGTCTCTAGCTCTCCGTGCAAGGTAAGAAAGCCCAGCAACTCCAATAAAGGTAAGCCAAGCACGTGAAAATAATCGCCCGAGATCCTGGTAAACAATCGAACGCCTTCTTCTTCCAATTTGTATGCGCCAACTGAATGGCGGATGCTATCCCAGTTTCGCGCGACATATCCTTCCAAGTAGGTATCGGACACGTCCCGCATCTGCATTTTGACAACACCCACATGACGCCACAAGGGTTTGCGAGCCTCATAAACAACCACTGCTGAAATCAACCTGTGCGATACCCCACGCATACAGCGTAGTTGCTCCAACGCGTTATCCGGCGTTTGTGGTTTGGACAGCAACGTACCATTATGGGCCAAGACCTGATCGCAGCCAATAACCATAGCTTCGGGATATTTGTCGCTAATTTTGCGCGCTTTCATTTCCGCTAACGCATCGGCAACATCCCTTGGCGGAGCAGAGTCAGCCAAAAGAGCCTCGCGTACGCTGTCTTCATCGACGCGGGCGGCTATGGGCGTGAACGCAACACCGGCGTTGCGCAATAATTGCTGTCGGATGGCCGAGTTGGACGCAAGAATAATACGGTCAGTCATGTGGAAAACCCGGTGGAAAACTGGCGAAGGTTATGACGATCTATCCACAAAGATCATGGGATTTCCAGTTAGAACGCCCAAAAGCGGGAATAACAGTCAGTTTGTACGACGGTCCAGCCATTCTATTCTATTGGGGATTGTATGAATCTGGACCTGTGAACACATAATGTTCTGGCCACTATTTGCCAGAAATACACACAGATAGTCATTAGTGATATGTGATATAAGTATCTGTAATAACGTAATTAAATTTCATCTCTATCCAATCATCCACAATAACCCACCATTTCATCCCCAGAAGATCTGCTTGTGGTCTGTTCTGTGGATAAAACGATAATCCACAGGCAACTGCCTTCCCTACTTAATCATCATCCTTTCTAATCTTTCTATTTTATTTATAGAGAAGATCAGACTGGGAAAGGATACCTCATGTTTGACTTTCTTCTGGATTTCTATCCATGGACCAAGGCCCTGCACATTGTATCTGTGATTACATGGATGGCAGGGTTGTTCTATTTACCTAGATTGTTCGTCTATCACGCCGAAACATCCAAACCAGGGGATAGCCGGGATGAAGTATTTCAAACAATGGAGTACAAACTGCTTCGTGTGATCATGAACCCAGCTATGATCGCTACGTGGTTGTTTGGGGTGACGTTGGTTCTGACGCCGGGAGTTGTTGACTGGTCTGCGATTTGGCCATGGACAAAGATGGCCGGTATTCTTGGGTTAACGTGGTTTCATCATTGGTTAGGGCATAGGCGTAAAGAATTCGTCAAAGGTACCTGCCAGACAACCGGTCGTACGTTTCGTTTGATGAATGAAATGCCAACCGTTCTAATGATAGTTATCGTTTTTTCGGTTGTGCTGCGGTTTTGATCGTTGAATTGACTTTACCATCAAGGGCGTGTAGCACGCGATCAGCCGCCCGTTCGGGATGTGCATTTTCCTCTGATAATAAATAGGCTTGCGGGTGCACCGTGGGCGTTTAGGTGACCTATGTCCGAAAACAGTTTAAACCTGTCCGATCTGAAGGCGCATACCGCCAAAGACCTTCTGGCGATGGCCGAAGAGCTGGAGATCGAGAATGCCTCGACCATGCGCAAGGGCGAGATGATGTTCTCGATCCTTAAAGAGCGCGCTGAGGAAGGTTGGACTGTTTACGGCGATGGTGTGCTGGAAGTGCTGCAAGACGGATTTGGATTCCTGCGCTCACCCGAGGCCAACTATTTGCCGGGTCCGGATGATATTTATGTTTCGCCCGACATGATCCGCCGCTTTTCGTTGCGCACAGGTGATACCATCGATGGCGAAATGAAGCAGCCCGAGGAATCCGAGCGGTACTTTGCCCTGACCAGCGTCACGCAGATTAACTTTGAAGACCCAGCAAAGGCGCGCCACAAGATCGCGTTTGATAACCTGACACCTCTGTACCCAGAAGAACGCCTGACGCTTGAATTGCCTGACCCTACGGTCAAGGATCGCACAGCGCGTATAATCGATTTGGTGGCGCCTATTGGTAAAGGCCAGCGTTCGTTGATCGTTGCGCCGCCGCGTACCGGTAAAACCGTGATTCTGCAGAACATTGCGCATAGCATTGAGAAAAACCACCCAGAGATCTATCTTATTGTTCTGTTGATCGATGAACGCCCCGAAGAGGTGACGGACATGCAGCGCTCTGTGAAGGGCGAAGTTGTGAGTTCCACTTTCGATGAACCAGCGACGCGGCACGTTGCAGTGGCCGAGATGGTGATCGAAAAAGCCAAGCGTTTGGTCGAACATAAGCGAGATGTTGTTATTTTGCTCGATTCCATCACAAGACTTGGTAGAGCGTATAACACCGTCGTTCCTTCTTCGGGTAAGGTTCTGACTGGTGGTGTGGATGCAAATGCCCTGCAACGCCCCAAGCGTTTCTTTGGTGCTGCGCGTAACATCGAAGAAGGCGGATCGCTGACCATTATTTCGACTGCTTTGATTGATACAGGCAGCCGGATGGATGAAGTGATCTTTGAGGAATTCAAAGGCACAGGTAACTCGGAACTGGTTCTGGATCGCAAGATTGCGGATAAACGCGTGTTCCCGGCCATTGATATTCTGAAATCCGGTACCCGCAAAGAAGAGCTGTTGGTAGATAAGATCGACTTGCAAAAGACATTTGTATTGCGCCGGATTCTCAATCCCATGGGAACAACAGACGCCATCGAGTTCTTGATTTCCAAGTTGAAACAAACCAAGTCTAACTCGGATTTCTTCGATTCCATGAACACCTAACATTTCGGCGTCCAGCGAGGCCAAAACCATGGATACGATCTATGCAATGTCCTCGGCACAGGGGAAAGCGGGCGTGTCTGTTATCCGGGTCTCCGGCCCGGACGCGCACGCGTCTTGCCGAGCGTTATGCGGCGATGTACCAGATGCGCGGATCGCGTCTGTTAGAGTGTTGCGGGACAAAGATGGTGTACATCTTGATCAAGCGCTGGTTCTTGTGTTTGAACATGGTCGCAGCTTTACAGGCGAAGAATCTGTTGAATTTCAAGTACATGGAAGTATTGCGGTTGTTTCAGCCGTCATGCGGGCATTGTCAGATGTAAAAGGTCTTCGCCCCGCTGAGCCAGGAGAGTTTACAAGACGGGCGTTGGAAAACGGTCAACTGGATATGACTCAGGTTGAAGGCTTGGCTGATCTGATTGATGCAGAAACTGAAGCGCAAAGGAAGCAGGCTTTGCGCGTGCTATCCGGTGATCTGGGTGGTCAGGCCGAACGTTGGCGCAAGGATTTGATCCGCGCGGCGGCTTTGCTTGAAGCGACCATAGATTTTGCTGACGAAGAAGTGCCTGTTGACGTCTCACCAGAGGTAAAGATACTGATTTCTGGTGTATTAAAGGATCTTGACGCTGAGATTGCGGGCGTTGGTATTGCTGAGAGGATCAGATCCGGGTTTGAAGTCGCTATTCTAGGCGCGCCAAATGTTGGGAAATCTACGCTTTTGAATGCGCTTGCAGGCCGAGAAGCGGCTATCACTTCGGATATCGCTGGTACGACACGTGATGTCATAGAGGTGCGGATGGACCTACAGGGTCTTCCCGTGACGTTTTTGGATACGGCTGGATTGCGCGAAACAGACGATCGTATCGAAGCCATGGGTATTGATCTTGCGTTAAAACGGGCAGAGCTGGCAGATTTACGTGTAGTTTTATTGGAAGCTGGCGAAGTAAGCCCTTTTCCAATAGGCGCTGAAGATATCGTTGCTACAGCCAAAGCCGACGTCAATCCTGGTGAAGGCTTCTGTGTGTCGGGTTTAACCGGTGCAGGCGTGTCAGAACTGATCGGTAAGATTGGTGAAATTTTGCGTACGCGCGCGGCCAATGCTGGCCTTGCGACACGGGAAAGACATCGCAGTGCTATGATGCGTGGTCGCGAATCCCTGACATCTGCGCTATCGTTGATGGATGATGGTGAATTGACGACGGACTTGGCCGCTGAGGAACTGCGTAGTGCAGTGCGGGGCCTAGATTCTTTAGTCGGGCGGATTGATGTGGAAAATGTGCTGGACGAAATTTTCAGTAGTTTCTGCCTTGGAAAGTAAGGAGTGTTTCACGTGAAACATTGTGATTTTGATGTGTTGGTTATCGGTGGCGGTCATGCCGGAACCGAAGCCGCTCACGCGTCTGCACGAATGGGCGCGCGGACTGCCTTAATCACTTTATCCAAGGATGGAATCGGGGTGATGTCCTGTAATCCAGCGATTGGAGGATTGGGTAAAGGCCATCTTGTTCGTGAAATCGATGCGTTTGACGGAGTGATGGGTCGCGTTGCGGATGCTGCCGGGATCCAATTCCGATTGCTTAATCGGAGAAAAGGCCCTGCAGTTCAGGGGCCCAGAGCACAATCCGATCGTGTTATTTATCGCGAGACAATGTTGCGAGAGATTCAAACACAGCCGAACTTAGCCATTGTTGAAGGTGAAGTGACAGACCTTCTGATGAAGCAGGATAGGGTGTGCGGTGTTTGTCTGGGGAACGGGGTTGAATTAACGGCCGGGGCTGTGGTGTTGACCACTGGCACGTTCCTGCGAGGGGTTATTCACATTGGCGATATATCACGCCCGGGAGGCCGAATAGGAGACAATCCTTCGGTAAAACTTGCCGAACGGTTGGATGATTTCGATCTACCTATGGGTCGCTTGAAGACCGGCACACCGCCACGCCTGGATGGCAAAACGATCAACTGGGAGATTTTGGACGATCAACCAGGCGATGATGATCCTACCTTGTTTTCCTTTCTGTCCAAAGGTGTTCAAGCGCAACAGGTGTCCTGCGGAGTGACGCATACGAATGAGAAAACCCATGATATCATTAGGGAAAACTTGAATAGATCGGCGATGTACGGTGGCCATATCGACGGGATTGGACCACGTTATTGCCCATCAATAGAGGATAAAATTGTCAGGTTTGCAGATAAGACGTCGCACCAGATTTTTCTAGAACCTGAAAGTCTGTCGAACGATGTGATCTACCCGAATGGTATTTCCACGTCTTTGCCTCTTGATGTTCAAAAGGCGTACGTCAATTCAATCTTGGGGTTGGAGAGGGCTGAGATTGTGCAGCCTGGTTATGCCATCGAGTATGATTATGTCGACCCTCAGGCTTTGGATGCAACACTTGCTGTTCGTACCGTGCCGGGATTGTATTTTGCGGGCCAGATCAATGGGACGACGGGCTATGAAGAGGCGGCAGCTCAGGGGCTGGTCGCGGGTTTGAATGCTGCACTTGCAGTGCAAGAAAAACCTGCGGAAATATTTAGCCGCTCCAGTAGTTATATCGGGGTAATGGTCGACGATCTGATCACGCGGGGAGTGAGCGAACCTTATAGAATGTTCACATCACGGGCCGAGTTCAGGCTGTCTTTGCGGGCTGACAACGCTGACCAACGTTTGACGGGACGGGGGATTGAGCTTGGGTGCGTCGGTAACTTAAGGAAAGAGGTGTTCGAGACGAAGATGGATCTTCTGGCGTGTGCCAAAAATAAGATTGATAATCAATCGTTTACACCACGTCAGCTTCAAGAAATTGGGTTGGATGTCAATCAGGATGGCAGTCGTCGAACCGGGTTTCAAATTCTAGCGTTTCCGAATGTTTCGTTCGATCATCTAGTTCAGCTTCAACCGGAATGGGCTTCGATTGACGCAGTTTCGCGGTCGCAGTTAGAGAAAGATGCGTTATACGCGAACTACATTATCCGGCAAGAACGAGACGTTGCGTTGATTCGACGCGATGAAGCCCACGTGATCCCTGAAACGTTCGATTATGGTGCGGCCGAAGGCCTTTCGAACGAGCTGAAAGCAAAGTTAGAGCGTGTGCGGCCAGCGAATCTTGCTCATGCATCCAGAATTGATGGAATGACCCCGGCCGCATTGACGCTTTTGTTAAATTTGATTCGGCAACAAGCTAAAGCGAAATCAGCGTGACTGACTTTGGACTGACAGATGTTTCACGTGAAACATTAGAGCGTTTGACGGTTTTTGAATCATTAGTTCATAAATGGAATCCGGTGATCAACTTGGTCTCTCGTAAGAGTTTGGCCGAAATCCGAGAGCGGCATATAGCTGATTCCGTTCAAGTTTTTCAGGCAGGGCCCAGGGTGTTTGATCATTGGCTGGATATCGGGAGCGGCGGAGGCTTTCCGGGTTTGGTAATTGCGATTCTAGCAGCAGAATGTGCGCCAGATGCGCGGGTTACGTTGATTGAGAGTGATATGCGAAAATCAACATTCCTGCGAACTGTTGTGCGAGAGGCTGGGTTGGCTACGAATATTCTGTCTGAAAGGATAGAGCTGGTCGAGCCACAGGATGCTGACGTACTGTCCGCCCGCGCATTAGCAGATCTAAATGATCTTTTAGCTTTTTCGGCGCGTCATTTGGCGCAGGATGGGCTGGCCATCTTCCCCAAAGGGGCGACTTGGAAGCAAGAGGTTACATCTGCAAAATCTCAATGGAATTTCTCAACGCAGACCGTTAAAAGCAAACTTGATCCCGATGCCGCCATTCTTTGTATTACAGGAGTATCCCGTGTCTGATCCTTCGCGGCCTCGCGGCCCCCGTATTATTGCCATCGCCAATCAAAAAGGCGGAGTTGGAAAAACGACGACGACGATCAATCTTGGCGCAGCGCTGGCACAGGCAGGTCAGCGCGTGCTGATTGTTGATCTTGATCCTCAGGGAAACGCCTCAACAGGTTTGGGAATCGAAGCTGAAGATCGCGAGTTCACCACATATGATTTGCTGCTGGATGACATTGACTTGGGTCAGGTTATTCAGACGACAAGCAATGAAAAACTAATGATCATTCCGGCAACAGTTGATCTTAGCTCGGCGGATATTGAGTTGATTTCTAACGAAAAAAGAAGCTTCTTGCTGTATGATGCTCTTCGGCAGACTGCGATTGATCGGTATGATCTGGATTATATTCTGATTGATTGTCCGCCGTCGCTGAATCTGCTGACCGTCAACGCGATGGTCGCGTCTCATTCAATTCTCGTGCCACTGCAAAGTGAATTTTTTGCGCTGGAAGGGCTATCGCAATTGATGCTGACGATTCGTGAGGTCCGCCAATCTGCCAATCCGAAACTTCGGATAGAGGGCGTGGTTTTGACAATGTTCGACGCACGTAACAATCTATCAACTCAGGTCGAAAAAGATGCGCGTGACAATTTGGGTGAGTTGGTCTTCAAAACATTGATTCCAAGGAATGTCAGATTGAGTGAAGCCCCCTCGTATTCGGTTTCGGTGTTGGACTATGATCCGCAATCCCGTGGTGCGATGGCGTATCGTGCCTTGGCCGAAGAATTGCTGGATAATCACGCTAATGTCGTAGCGGCTTGAGATACAAGGACCAAATAATGTCAGATAAAAATCATAAACAGCGTGGTTTAGGGCGTGGACTGTCTGCCCTTATGGCTGATGTCACGGACCGAAACGGCGACGAAGCTGACGGACCAAAACCACACGACATGTTGGTGCCGATCGAGCGGGTTTTCCCCAATCCAGATCAGCCACGGCGACGTTTTGATGCTGAGCTATTGGAGGATCTTGCCGCTTCAATTCGCGAGAAGGGCATTATTCAACCATTGATCGTACGCTCTAAACCCGGCGAATCGGGTATGTACGAAATCGTTGCAGGTGAACGCCGTTGGCGCGCGGCTCAGAAGGCCAAACTGCATCAAATTCCGGTTATTCTGCGCGAGTTTGACGATACCGAAGTCTTGGAAATCGCAATTATCGAAAACATCCAGCGCGCGGACCTGAACGCAGTCGAAGAGGCGGCAGGTTATGCGCAATTGATGACGAAATTCGGACATACGCAGGAAAAGCTGGCCGAAGCGCTGGGTAAAAGCCGGAGTCATATAGCGAATACGATCCGACTGATGCAACTTCCTGAAACTGTTCAGGAATTTGTACAGACGGGCCAGTTGTCTGCGGGTCATGCCCGCGCTTTGATAACCGCGACTGATCCATTGGCCTTGGCCAAGCAAGTGATAAAGCGGGATCTATCTGTACGAGAGACAGAGAAGCTCGCGAAAATGACGGCGGACAATGTTTTTACCAAAACTGGTCAATCAAATACGCCCGCCCGCAAAACTTCTGAAAAAACGGCGGATACGCGCGCACTTGAGGGCGATCTTTCGGCTAATCTCGGTATGAAAGTTGTGGTTAGCCATAAAGAGGGCGAGGAGAACGGCGCAATAACCATTCAGTTCAATAGCTTGGATCAACTGGACGATCTGTGCCGAATTTTAACCGCAGGCTGACAATAGTTAGTCCGGCAGAAGCGCGGCAATGACGGAATTTAAGACCATCCTACCTTTATGCGTGGCTCTAAGGTGGGATGGTGTTAGCTCTACCATGCCTATTTCTTGCAGATCTTCTACTGCTTGGGGGGCAAGTGGCCCACCGGCAAGAGATTGATAGCGAGCTAAATCAATTCCATCAGAAACACGTAGGCCCATCATCAGGTACTCACCCGCCTGTTCATGTGAGGGGATAGCGTCGCGCAATTTTTCGGTCAAACCGCTGGCGGCGCGGGAAAGCCATGGATCAGGCATAGCATAGGCTTCAGTTGCATAGCGGATACCATCAATGGTCAGACGGCCATGTGCGCCGGGACCAATACCGACATAATCCCCATGCCGCCAGTAAATCAGGTTGTGACGCGATTCATTGCCGGGTTTGGCGTGATTAGACACTTCATAAGCGGGCATTCCGGCCGCGTCGCACAGTTCCTGAGTGATATCGTACATGTCGACAGCCAGGTCGTCAGGGGGCAAGCCCTTTAATCCACCGGCGGCATGGCGTGCACCAAACGCGGTACCCGGTTCAATCGTCAATTGATACAAAGACAGGTGGTCAACGGCCATGCTCAGCGCTTGGGTTAACTCTTTGCGCCAATCCGTGAGGGATTGGTCCTGACGAGCATAGATCAAATCAAAACTCACACGGTCAAATTGCGAACGCGCGATGTCAAATGCGGAGCGAGCTTCGGAAACAGTATGAATGCGACCCAAACGGCGTAAATCAGGGTCATTCAGGGCTTGAATACCCATAGAAACGCGGTTTACCCCTGCTTGGGCATACTCGGCAAAGCGGCCAGCCTCGACCGAGCCGGGGTTGGCTTCGAGCGTAACTTCGAGGTCGTTCGCCAGTGTCCACCGTGTTCGAATCCTGTCTAGTATCGCATAGACGGTGGCAGGGTCCATCAGGCTCGGCGTGCCGCCACCAAAAAACACCGAGTTCAACACACGACCGGGGGTTAGCTGCGCGTATCTGTCAATCTCAGTCAGATATGCGTCAGCCCAGGCTGTTTGATCAATCTGGCGGGATACGTGACTGTTAAAGTCACAATACGGACACTTTGCGGTGCAAAATGGCCAATGGAGGTACAGGCCAAAGCCCCCGTGGCGCCAATCCTCAGTCAAAGCAGCCCTTAACCAGTTTGGCAAAAGCATTTGCGCGGTGGCTTAGTTTGTTTTTTTCCCATCGATCCATTTCGGCAAACGTAACCTCATGCCCGTCGGGCGTAAAAATAGGATCGTAACCATGACCCTGATCACCCCGCATTGGCCAAGTGATCTGACCGTCGATTGTTCCCGGAAAAACCTCGTCATGCCCGTCGGGCCACGCCAAAACCAAAGTACAACAAAACCGCGCAGTCCAAGGCCGAGCGGTGCCGGACTCCACCAGTTTGTCATGGGCTTTGGTCATTGCCATGAAGAAATCACGCCCATTAGGAGTTTGCGCCCAATCAGCTGTGTAGACACCGGGCGCTCCATCCAGAGCGTCAATTTCCAAGCCTGAATCATCTGACAGAGCGGGAAGGCCTGTGGCGCGGGCCGCGGCGTGGGCCTTGATCCGGGCGTTACCAACAAAACTGTCTTCTGTTTCCTCAGGTTCTGCCAAATTCTTGGCCGCCGCGCCGATCACGGACACGCCAAAAGGAGCCAGCAGTGCGCTGATCTCCTCCAGCTTGCCTTCGTTATGCGTGGCAACCAACAGGGTATCCCCGACAAATTTACGCACTGGTCGCCGCCAATTGTGCCGTTGCCAACTCGCTGACACCTATTTCCGCAAGATCCATCAACTGGTTCATTTGATCGCGACTAAAGGTAGAGCCTTCGGCTGACATTTGAATTTCGATCAGGCGTTTGCTTCCGGTCATTATGAAGTTTCCGTCCACACCTGCTTCACTGTCCTCGGGATAGTCCAAATCCAAGACGGGTTGACCGGCGTAGAGGCCACAGGAAACTGCAGCGACGGGATCGGTCAATGGATCCGTGGTGACATCGCCGGTTTTCATCAGTTTGAGAACAGCCAATTTCAATGCGACCCAACCTCCGGTAATGGATGCGCAACGTGTACCGCCATCGGCCTGAATGACGTCACAATCAATGGTGATCTGACGTTCGCCCAAGGCAACACGATCAACGCCGGCACGCAAGCTGCGCCCAATCAGTCTCTGAATTTCTACCGTTCTACCGCCTTGCTTGCCTGCCGACGCCTCGCGCCGCATGCGCGATGTGGTCGAACGGGGCAGCATACCGTATTCTGCGGTGACCCAACCCAGCCCGGACCCTTTGATGAACGGCGGTACACGGTCCTCAATTGTCGCTGTACACAGAACATGAGTGTCGCCCATACGGATCATGCACGATCCTTCAGCGTGTTTCGTTACACCAGTTTCTATGGAAACTGGGCGCATTTGGTCTAATTTTCTTCCCGAAGGGCGCATTGCGCATTCCTTTTGTGATTTGCCAAATGGGATAGCGTGCGCGGCGCCAAAGGCCAACCCCGATTGACCTTTGGCACGTGGGGCATTTAATGAAAGGCAAGTAAGGGGTGGTGCCACCATGACGGACGGCAGACAGCTGTTGCAAGAAATGAACGACAGATCCCGCGAGGTGTTCCGCCGCGTGGTTGAAGGCTATTTGGCGACAGGTGCGCCAATTGGCTCGCGTAGTTTAACCCGCGACATGACCGAAAAGGTAAGCGCGGCAACGATCCGCAATGTCATGCAAGACCTCGAATTTATGGGGTTACTGGACAGTCCTCACGCCAGTGCCGGACGCGTACCGACGCAAAGCGGGCTGCGCATGTTTGTTGACGGTCTGCTAGAGGTTGGTGATCTTCAAAGCGATGACCGCGCGTTGATGGATAACACCTTGTCGAAAAACTCGCAGGATGTGGCGGGGATGCTGGACCGGATTGGTCAGACGTTGTCGGGTGTAACGCGGGGGGCATCTCTTGTTTTGGCGCCCAAGCATGAGGCGCCCATCAAACACATCGAATTCGTTAGTCTGGGCCATGATCGCGCTCTGGTGGTGTTGGTGTTTGCGGATGGTCATGTCGAAAACCGAATTTTCACTCCGCCCCCGGGACAAACTCCCAGTTCGATGCGCGAGGCGGCCAACTTTCTGAACGCCTTTATAGAGGGACGGACGTTAAGCGATCTTCAAACCGTGATTACCAAACAGATTGCGGCTAGGCGTCAGGAGATTGATCAGCTTGCTCAAGCGATGGTTGAAAGCGGGCTTGCGCTGTGGGACGGGGATACCGACAGTCCGGAACGGTTGATCGTTCGGGGCCGCTCAAATCTGCTGGGCGCGGGCGCGGATGAGGCAGATCTTGAACGTATCAGAAACCTGTTTGATGACCTTGAACGCAAGCGCGATATCGCCAATTTTCTTGAACTTACCGATGAAGGCGAAGGAGTGCGTATTTTTATTGGCTCTGAGAACAAACTTTTCTCACTTTCGGGTTCCTCTTTGGTTGTGTCTCCATATATGAACGCTGACCGTAAGATTGTTGGTGCAGTAGGGGTTATCGGACCCACTCGATTGAACTATGGCCGGATTGTTCCAATTGTGGATTACACGGCGCAATTGGTGGGCAAATTGATCGCCGACAGAAGTTGAAGGGCAGAAGAAATGGCAGAGCGGAAAAACGAAGACTTTCTCGATGATATCGATGCTGTCGAGCGCGAGGCGTATGAATCCGACATGGTTGAAATCACCGAAGAAGAGCTGGAGATTGACGCGCTGAAAGCCGAGCGTGACAAGCTTCAGGATAAATTCATGCGCGCCTTGGCGGACGCAGAAAACATGCGTAAGCGCGCAGACAAAGACCGTCGTGAGGCCGAAAACTATGGCGGGTCCAAGCTGTCGCGCGATTTGCTTCCGGTGTATGATAACCTCAAACGCGCATTGGAAACGGTGACCGAGGAACAAAAGACAGCATCACCAGCTCTGATCGAGGGGATCGAGCTGACCCTGCGTGAGATGCTGAATGTTTTGGGCAAGCACGGCGTGCGTATCGTGTCTCCTGAAGTTGGTGATCGATTTGATCCCAACGTGCATGAGGCGATGTTCGAGGCCCCGTTGCCCGGCACCAATGCAGGCGACATTATTCAGGTATCTGCCGAAGGCTTTATGCTGCACGATCGTATTCTGCGCCCTGCGCAGGTCGGTGTGTCGTCCATGCGTGGCTAACGTCGCCTTTGAAATCTGGATCGCGCCAATCCGTTTTGGCGCGATCACTGTTTTTCGGTGTCCTCAATCAACGATTTGAGCTCGTAAATCAGAGAGAGCGCCTCACGTGGAGTTAACTGATCGGGCAGCACATCGTTTAACCGGTTTTCAACCTCAGACGTCCGAAATTTCTGGGGTTGTGGCGCGGGGCGGCTGGAAAACAAGGGCAGGTCGTCAATCAAGGCCTCGCGGGCACTGCCGCCTTCCCGTTCTCCTCGCTCTAACGCCTCTAACACGACGCGTGCGCGTTCGATGACCGCGGCAGGCAGACCTGCCAATTTGGCAACCTGAACACCGTACGACCGATCAGCCGCGCCGCGCCGTACTTCGTGAAGGAAAATCACATCTCCTTCGTGTTCCTTGACCGTCACGGTGGCATTGTCGACCCGATCCAAGGTTCCGCTTAGGTTTGTCAGTTCATGATAGTGAGTTGCAAACAAGGCGCGACAGTTGTTGACTTCATGCAAATGTTCCAAGGTGGCCCAAGCAATCGACAGGCCATCATAGGTTGCGGTGCCACGACCGATTTCATCCAATATAACGAGGGCTTGGTCGTCTGCCTGATTAAGGATCGCGGCAGTCTCGACCATTTCGACCATGAATGTTGAACGCCCGCGCGCCAGATCATCGGACGCACCGACGCGGCTGAACAACTGACTTACCAAACCGATATGTGCGGCGGTTGCTGGTACATAACTGCCCATTTGCGCCAAAAGCGCGATCAACGCATTTTGCCGCAAGAAAGTGGATTTACCGGCCATGTTGGGCCCGGTCAGAAGCCAAATGTCGCTATCACTTCCCAATGTGCAATCGTTTGCAATGAACGGCCCCGCGCCTTGCGCGCGTAGGGCCTGTTCCACGACGGGATGACGGCCACCGGTGATATCCAATGCCCGGCTATCGTCTACCTTAGGTCGGCACCATGATTGTTCGCGCGCCAGATCGGCCAAGGCACAGGTCAGATCCAGCTCGGAAAAGGCGCGTGCGGTCTGCGCAATTTGCGCAGCACGCTCCAAAATTGCTTCCTTAAGGATGTCATAGAGCCGCTTTTCGATTTCAAGCGCCCGTCCACCTGCGTTCAAAATACGTGTTTCTATGTCCGACAGGTCCGTCGTGGTAAAGCGAAGCTGATTGGCGGTGGTCTGACGATGTTTGAACCGCTCATTCAGAGGCGGCGACAGCATTTTGTCCGCGTGGGTGGCCGTCACTTCGATAAAGTAACCCAAGACGTTGTTATGTTTTACCTTAAGAGCCGAGATTCCCGTTTCATCGGCATAGTCCGATTGCATTTGCGCGATGACGCTGCGCCCCTCATCACGCAACTGGCGGGCCTCATCCAGCTCTTCATGGTAACCCGGTGCGATAAAACCGCCATCGCGTGCCAATAGGGGAGGCTCGGCAATCAGGGCTTCGTTCAGCAGGGTTACGACATCGTCTTGCCAAGACAGGTCTTGTGCGCAGTCTGCCAAAGCTGCGGGTAGCGTTAGGTTCGACAGTTGATTGGCTACTTCAAATGCGCCTTCCAGCCCGTTGCGTACAGCGGCCAGATCACGAGGCCCGCCACGATCCATGGCAAGACGTGACAACGCGCGATCCAGATCTGGGATTTTGCGCAGTGCGCTGCGTAGATCACCCAGCAACCGGGATTGATCCAGCATGAAAGAAACCGAGTCTTGTCGCGCGTGGATCAATTTCAAATCGCATGATGGGCTGGAGAGCCTCCGCTCCAGCAACCGTCCACCGCCAGCGGTCAAAGTGCGGTCAATCACAGCAAGTAATGATCCGGCGCGGCCGCCGGACAGTGCATGCGTCAATTCCAGATTGCGCCGTGTTGCGGCGTCGATTTGCATTGCTCCAGCTAGATTTTCGCGCTGGGGCGGGCGCAGCAGGGGCAATTTGCCTTTTTGAGTGATTTCTAGGTATTCGACTACTGCGCCCATTGCGGCGATTTCAGGCCGGGTGAAGCTGCCAAAGGCCTCAAGTGAATCTACGGAGAACAGGGCGCACAGACGGTTCTGTGCCCCCGTGCTATCAAATGCCGCGCGCCCTAGCGGAGTAAACGACGCGCCAATTTCAGTGACTGTTTCAGCCCAAAACGGTGTTTCACCGTCAGCGGCCAAAACTTCGCTGGGCATAAGCCGGGCCAATTCGGATGCAATCCGGGCAGGGCCCAGTGGCATTACATGCAGCGCCCCGGTAGAGATGTCGGCCCAGGCAATGGCATGATCCCCGCGTATATCGGCGATGGCGGCCAGATAGTTGTGACGTCGCGCATCAAGCAGCGTTTCTTCGGTCAACGTGCCCGGCGTCACCAGACGGACGACCCCTCGGTTGACCACGGATTTGTGGCCACGCTTTTTGGCTTCGGCGGGGCTTTCCAGTTGTTCGCAGACAGCGACGCGGAATCCTTTGCGAATCAACGTCAAAAGATAGCCTTCGGCGGCATGGACAGGGACGCCACACATGGCAATATCCTGACCCTGATGTTTGCCACGTTTGGTCAGCGCGATATCAAGTGCCTCGGCAGCAGCGACCGCATCATCAAAGAACAATTCGTAGAAATCGCCCATCCGATAAAACAGCAGCGCGCCTGGATGCTCGGCCTTGATTTCAAGGTATTGGGCCATCATCGGAGTAGGGGATGTCACGTTCAGCTTTCCTTGGGTCCGTGTCTGGAAGGGGCAGGGACATTTTGAGTATTTCACGGAAAGATGAAAGGGGGGCCTGCCCAGAGTGTTCCGGGCAGGCCGAATTTTCAGCCTTTCAGGCGTCGATTGCGCGAGGCCAGCAGCTTCAGGCGCAGCGCGTTCAACTGGATAAAGCCAGCCGCGTCTTTTTGATCGTACGCACCTGCGTCATCCTCGAATGTCACGTGGGCCTCGGAGTACAATGAATGCTCGGACCAGCGACCGACACAGGTTGCCGACCCCTTATACAGTTTCAGACGGACAGTTCCGGTGACGTGTTGCTGGCTGTGGTCAATGGCCGCCTGCAGCATCTCACGTTCGGGCGAGAACCAGAAACCGTTATAGATCAGTTCAGCATAGCGAGGCATCAGTGAATCCTTTAGATGGCCCGCGCCGCTGTCCAAAGTGATCTGCTCGATACCGCGATGCGCTTCCAGCAAGACGGTGCCGCCAGGGGTTTCGTAGATTCCGCGCGATTTCATCCCGACAAAACGGTTTTCCACGAAATCCAAGCGCCCGATGCCGTGTTTTCCGCCCAGCTCGTTCAGGCGGGTTAGAATTGTGGCCGGGCTCATAGCCTCGCCATTGATCGACACGGCGTCACCGCGCTCAAACCCAACTTCGATGAACTCGGGTGAATTGGGTGCCTCTTCCGGCGAGACAGTGCGTTGATAGACATAATCGGGGGCCATCTCGGCGGGGTTTTCCAGTACCTTACCCTCGGACGACGTGTGCAGAAGGTTTGCGTCGACCGAAAACGGTGCTTCGCCGCGCTTGTCCTTCGCGATCGGAATCTGGTTCTTTTCAGCAAAGTCCAGAAGGCGGGTGCGGCTGGACAGATCCCATTCACGCCACGGCGCTATTACCTTGATATCTGGGTTCAGCGCATAGGCCGCCAGTTCAAACCGGACCTGATCGTTGCCCTTGCCGGTCGCGCCATGTGCGACGGCATCTGCGCCGGTCATCTCGGCAATCTCAACCAGACGTTTGGAAATCAGCGGGCGAGCGATTGAGGTGCCCAGCAGATACAGCCCTTCGTACAGGGCATTGGCGCGGAACATTGGAAAGACGAAATCGCGAACGAACTCTTCGCGGACGTCTTCGATATAGATGTTTTTTGGATCGATCCCCAAAAGCACAGCCTTTTCGCGGGCTGGTTCCAGTTCTTCGCCTTGGCCAAGGTCGGCGGTGAATGTCACCACCTCGCAACCGTACTCGGTTTGCAGCCATTTCAGAATGATCGAAGTATCGAGGCCGCCGGAGTAGGCCAGCACAACTTTTTTGGGCGCGGACATTGCAATTTCCTTTGTCTGGGTCGGGCGGGGGCTTAGCTGGTTTCGCCCTTTAGAGCAAGCGTGCGGGGCTTGCGCGTTGTGCGCTTGCGTGCAGTATGGCGCAAAATTTAAAAGGTGACGCTTATGTTCGGGTTTCACATTATCCTACATTCCTTGCGCATGGTCTGGAACAATCGTCAGGCTGCGATACGGATCGGGTTGTTACCAGTGTTGGTGATGGTCGGTTCCGCAGTGGCTTTGCGCACGCCGGGCACGCCGATCTTGTCCATGGGACACGCGCGGACACTGCTGGAAATCATGATTAATGCGATCCAAAGCGAAAACGCGTTTCTGTTGATGCTGATCTGGGGATTTGCCAGTGTTTGGACCTTTGTGAACTGGCACCGATTTATTTTACTGTCCGAGTATCCCAAGGGCTGGATTCCACCGATACGCCAAGATGTCGGGATTTCTTATGCAATGGCGGCGGTCAAGTTGATCGGAATTTGGGTGGTGACGATGTTTATAGCGATCTTTGTTTTGGCCATCGTCGCTGGCGGGCCAGCCTGGAGCCTGCTTGCGATCAGCAGCGCTGTGACTTTCTTGATTTTTCGCCTTAGTCCGATTCTGCCTGCCGCCGCGCTGGGCGTGAAAATGAGCGCGGGGGATGCATTAGGCGCAACGGCGAACGCCAGCGGCGCGATTTTGGTTATCATGGCGGCGCGCTATGGGGTGGACCGCGTCGTGCAAGCGGTGGTCGGCGGGGCGGCAGATGTGAACGAGGGGTTGGGCCTGATCTTATGGGTGGTTTTGACGTTGTTTTTGAGTTTGGTAAACGCATCTATTTTGACAACGTTGTATGGGTACTGTGTTCAAGGTCGATCCCTTGGATGATTTGTGGCATGCAAAGCAACACATACAGGGGCTTGCGCCATGTGCGGCGTTGAGGCAAGGCAGAGACCATGAGTGATTTTCAAAACAATGCCCGCGCTGCCGAGGCTGCAATGCGTCCGGTTTTTGATGCAACGCCCTTACAGCGGAACGAACATCTTTCGGAACGCTATGATGCCAACATCCTGCTAAAGCGCGAGGATTTGACGCCGGTCCGGTCCTATAAACTGCGTGGCGCCTTCAATGCGATGCGCAAGGTGCTGGCGCTGGGTGGTGATGCACCGACATTTGTATGCGCGAGCGCTGGGAACCATGCGCAAGGTGTGGCCTTTATGTGCCGGCATTTTGGGGTCAAGGGCGTGATTTTTATGCCCATAACCACCCCTCAGCAGAAAATCGGCAAAACAGAGATTTTCGGCGGCGATGCCATTCGGATTGAACTGACCGGCGATTATTTTGACGTTACGCTTGCAGCGGCGCAGGCTTATTGCGCGCAGAATGGTGGGCACTTCCTGTCACCGTTTGATGATGAAGATGTGATCGAAGGGCAAGCGTCGGTCGCGGTCGAGATTGAACGGGATCTGGGCGGTCTGCCAGATCATATCGTTATGCCGGTTGGTGGTGGCGGTCTGTCGGCGGGTGTTGTCAGCTATATGGGTGACGATGTCGAAGTGACGTTGGTTGAACCGTCCGGTGGAACATGTCTGGGCGCAGCCTTGCAGGCGGGGCGACCTGTTCGATTGGATCATGTGGACAATTTTGCCGATGGCGCGGCTGTGGCACAGATTGGCGCGCGCACCTTTGAACGGTTGGCCCATCTTGACCCGGGACAGGCCCTGTCTATTCCCGAGGATCGCCTGTGCACCACTATGATTGAAATGCTGAATGTCGAAGGTATCGTGTTGGAGCCCGCTGGTGCGCTGGCGGTAGATGCTTTGAAAGACATGAAGAACCGCATTCGCGGCAAGACTGTGGTTTGCGTGACGTCAGGCGGCAATTTCGATTTTGAGCGTCTGCCCGAAGTCAAAGAGCGCGCCCAGCGATACTCGGGTGTCAAAAAATATTTCATCTTGCGCCTGCCGCAACGCCCTGGTGCGTTGAAAGATTTTCTGAACCTTCTGGGCCCTGATGACGATATCGCCCGGTTTGAATATCTCAAAAAATCGGCCCGTAACTTTGGATCGGTTTTGATCGGGATCGAAACGCGGGAAGAATCGAATTTCACCAGATTGTTGAGTTCTCTTAAAAAGAACGGGTTCGAGTATCGTGATATCACCAATGATGAGGTTCTTGCCGAATTCTTGATCTGATCGGACCGCGTTTGACCCTGCCGGGTTGGTTAAGGCCTTGCGTTGGGTGTTAGGTAGCGTCCAGTTTTCCTAAACCATCGATAAACGCTGCTTTTGACGCGGCGAAACTGTCCAAGGTAGATTTCAGATCAATCGTGTCATAGTCACCTGACGCGGCGGCTGTTTCCCCTGCCTGACATAGGTTTGAAAAGCTGTTAAAACCCAGATTCAGAGCGCTGCCTTTCAGGAAGTGTAGCTTGGATTCCAGTTCTTCCTTAGGGCACCCGCTCTGTAAACTGGCTATCTCGCCCTCAACCTCATCCAAAAACAGGTCAATGACGTCACCAAAGTCTTCGGCGCCGATTTCGTCGCGCAATTCAGCAACCCTGCCCCAATCGATCATACTCAGCCCCCCTCATCAAATCGTTGCTTCATGCGCTTGATCCTTTGCCCAAGGTGTTAAGAATTTCTAACTGGTGCAGGGAAAGCCCGCTTAATTTGAACATTCACCGTTCGTTAATTTCAGACGGGTTAGAAGGGCTTGGGTATTAAGGGAAAGGCCATTTGTGGCATATGTTGCGCCGGTTGCAGTTGAAACGCCTGCCATAAAACAGGCGATCCGCCAGGTGTTGGTGGTAGACGACAGTCGTCTGCAACGCCGCATATTGGCGGCATCTTTGAAGAAATGGGGGTTCCAGATAACCGAGGCTTCGTCAGGGGATGAAGCCTTGCAAATCTGTCATGATTCCCCCCCGGATCTGGTGCTTAGCGATTGGATGATGCCGGGCATGTCCGGTCCGGAATTCTGTCGGTACTTCAGGGATATGCAACGTGACAGTTATGGATACTTCATTCTGCTGACGTCCAAGTCAAACAAGTCGGAAATCGCATGTGGACTGGATGCCGGGGCCGATGATTTTCTAACAAAACCCGTCAACGCCGGTGAATTGCGCGCACGAATTGCTGCGGGTGAACGGATTTTGAGGATGGAGCGCGAGCTGACGGAAAAAAACCGGCTGGTAAAATCGCCGCTCGATACCATTCAAGCGCTTTACGACTCGTTGGACCGGGATTTGATTGAGGCAAAGAAGCTTCAGCAATCGTTGGTGAGTGACCGATACCGCGATTTTGGGACCGCCGAAGTGTCTATGCTGTTGCGCTCTTCGGGGCATGTTGGCGGTGATCTTGTCGGGATGTATCCCATTAGCGAGACACGTATTGGTCTTTATGGAATCGATGTGTCCGGGCATGGAATCAGTTCGGCATTGATGACGGCGCGGCTGGCTGGATACCTGTCGGGGGCCGCGCCGGAACAGAATGTCGGGCTGAGACGACTGCCCGACGGCAGTTATGAACCGCGCCCACCGCGCGAAACAATCGCTGCGCTAAATGAGCTGTTCCTGAACGAAATTGCTACAGAGCTTTATTTCACACTGCTTTTGGCGGATGTGGATCTTGAAACTGGTCGTGTCGTCATGGCGCAGGCGGGCCACCCCTATCCGGCCGTGCAGCGCGCAGATGGAACGGTTGAGTCGGTGGGAAGTGGCGGTTTGCCCGTAGGGTTGATTCCCGGCGCGACCTTTGAAGATTTTGAGATGACCTTGCGCCCTGGTGATCGGTTAATGATCCATTCCGACGGTGTTGTGGAATGTGCGACGCAGGATGGCGTTCTATTGGACGATGAGGGGCTGGCCGCTATTTTGGGGGATCTTCGCCACACGCGCGGTTTAGCCTGCCTAGAATCGCTGATTTGGAAACTGACGGAATTTGCAGGCGATGATCATTTTACAGACGACGTATCGGCCATTTTGCTGGAAATGAAATCATCGCCGCTGATTGGCTAGCCACTGCGTGACAAACATCCGGTCTCCGGCATTCCCTAGCTCGGTTATGGCGGATTCTGCGCTGATCGTAAGGGGCGTGTGTCCTGGTTCGGTTGGCGCACAGATGGGGCGCACCGGTGTGGCTGTGTAAATTGTGCACAGCTTTTCCGCCCAGAGATCATATTCCGGCATAAACACGAAACGTCGAAATGCGCCCAGTCGCCGGGGGGTCGCAATGGTCCAGCCGGTTTCCTCCATCACTTCACGATAAAGTGCTTGTAAGGGCGATTCGCCCGGATCAATGCCGCCGCCGGGCAGTTGCAACTCAGGGCCTGGATCGTGCTGCATCGTCACCAACAGCCCGTTACGGTGCGGAAGAATTGCATAAACCCCATGCCGGAGCGTATAGGATACGTCCTGACGGGGCGGCTCACCCACGCGTTTGATCATCGGTTGTCCTCCTCTTGGACGTCGGGTTGCCCCTACCTATATCTTCGCGATATGCCAAGGTCTGGCAGATAAGGAAACCCCATGACTCTTGTACAAAACCTTGCCTGGGACGATACGGTTCTGCCGTTTCAACTGGACAATTCGGATGTTCGTGGCCGCGTGGCGCGGCTGGATGGCGTTTTGGGCGGCATATTGCGCCAGCACGACTATCCCGCTCAGGTCGAGGCGCTGGTCGCAGAGATGGCTTTGCTAGCGGCGTTGATTGGTCAAACGATCAAGCTGAGATGGAAACTGCAACTTCAGGTGCAGTCCAAAGGCCCGGTTCGTATGATCACGACTGATTATTACGGACCGACCGCCGATGGTGAACCCGCGCGTATTCGCGCCTATGCCAGCTTTGATGCAGATCGCCTGACGGACGGGCTGCCTTTTGATCAGGTTGGCGAAGGGTATTTTGCGATCATGCTGGATCAGGGTCAGGGAACGGAACCCTACAAGGGTATAACGCCGCTGGCTGGTGGCAGCCTAAGTGCCTGTGCCGAAGCCTATTTTGCGCAATCCGAACAGATTCCGACGCGATTTTCCCTAAGCTTTGGCCGCTCGACCGAGGGCAATGGGCCCGAACACTGGCGCGCGGGTGGAGTGATGTTGCAACATATGCCCAAGGCATCGCCGGATGTTGCTGGTGGTGGTACTGGCGAGGGCGGGTTGCTGCAACCTGATGATCTGGTGGAGGGAGAGGCGGGAGAAAACTGGTCCCGTGTGAACATCTTGCTGGATACGGTTGATGCGCTGGAACTGATCGGCCCGTCCGTTGCCCCGACCGACCTTTTGGTCCGGTTGTTTCACGAAGAACAACCGCGTGTGTTTGATGCACAAGCTGTACGATTCGGATGCACCTGTTCGGAGGATCGCGTGCGTCAAAGCCTGTCGATCTATTCTGCCCGCGACATTGAAACGATGACGACCGAAGAGGGCCGTGTGACGGCCGACTGTCAGTTTTGCGGGGCGCATTATGATTTGGATCCGGCCACGCTAGGCTTTGATGCTCAAGCAGATGAATCCAAGGGCAGTGCGCCCGGCGATACATGAGCGCGACAACTATCCAGAGTTTGACCGCTGCATTAGGCCGGTCACAAGGGCCTACTTCGGATTTTGATCTGAATCCGGACACCGTTCTTGCGGCTGACCGTCGCCTGCGGCCTGCCGGGGTGTTGGTGCCGTTGGTCATGCGAGGGGGCGAGGCGAGGGTGATCCTGACGATGCGCTCATCACGCCTTAAACACCATCCGGGTCAAATCGCGTTTCCGGGGGGCAAGCAGGACGAGGGCGACGCGGATGTGACAGCCGCGGCCCTTCGTGAGGCGCATGAGGAAATTGGCCTTAGCCCTGCCAACGTAGAGGTGTTGGGCCTTCTTTCTAGTCATGAAACAGTGACTGGGTTTAACGTTACGCCGGTCGTTGGGCGGGTTTTGGCCCCGTTCACTCCTGTTCCTGAGGCCGGCGAAGTTGCCGAGGTTTTTGAGGTGCCGTTAGAGCATCTGTTGACACAAAGCCGCTATAGGATCGAAGGACGGCGTTGGCGCGGAACACGGCGGCTGTATTACACGGTGCCATATGGCCCCTATTACATTTGGGGTGCCACCGCGCGCATGTTGCGCGTGTTGGCTGACGTCGCAGGCCATCCATGAGCGGGGCTGTGATCTCTGGTGAATGGTTGCATGCGCCGCACCTGCGGCGGGTTTTTGCAGCTTTTGAAACGGTGGATAAACCTGTTTATCTGGTGGGCGGTGCCGTGCGTGATGCAGTGCGCGGGGCACCTGTCGGTGATCTGGATTTGGCCACGCCTGCGACTCCTGATCAAGTGATCGCGCTGGCCAAGGTTGCGGGGCTGCGCGCAGTTCCTACCGGGTTAGAACACGGCACCGTCACCTTGGTTGCGGATGGTGTGCCGCATGAAATCACTACATTTCGGCGTGATGTCGAAACATTTGGCAGGCATGCGACGGTCGCATTTACCACGGATATAACGCAGGATGCACGGCGGCGCGATTTCACGATGAACGCGCTTTATGCGACCGGCGATGGGGTGGTGATTGATCCGCTGGGCGGTTTGCCTGATGCCTTGGCGGGACGGGTTCGATTTATCGAGGATGCCAATCAACGCATTTCCGAGGATTATCTGCGCAGCCTGCGGTTTTTTCGATTTCACGCGTGGTACAGTGGTGAAAGCGGGCTGGATGCCGAAGGGCTGGCGGCCATTGCATCGCATTTGGATGGGTTGGATAGGCTGGCGCGCGAGCGTGTCGGCTCGGAGATAGTACGTCTTTTGGCTGCGCCTGATCCGGCCCCTACCGTGGCGGCGATGGCCCAGACGGGGGTGCTGATGCGGGTTCTGCCCGGCGGTGATATGCGCGCACTGGCCCCGTTGATCCATTTGGAGTGTCAGACCGACACGCCACCGGATAGTATCCGGCGTCTGGCTGCGCTAGGCGGGGACGATATGCAAGCGCGGTTGCGATTGTCCAATGCGGATGCGAACCGGTTGCAGGTCCTGCGCGATGGTGTTGCCACGGTGGACGGTCCCGGTGCACTAGGCTATCGGTACGGGGCAGAAAATGCACGCTCGATCCTGTTGTTGCGTGCGGCGCTTTTAGAACAACCGTTGTCAGATGACGCATTGGACCGCTCCGATGTAGGGGCGCGGGCGGTTTTTCCGGTAACTGCACGGGACTTGATGCCTGCATACACCGGACCTGAGTTGGGCAAACGGTTAAAGCAGATTGAGGCGCGCTGGATCGCGTCGGACTTTGCGCTTGGGCGCGCTGCATTGTTAGGGGATGACGGTTGAGCTTTCTTATTCAAAGATTGGGCCATCAGGGTGACGGTATTGCCGAAGGTCCGGTTTTTGCCCCGCTGACCGTACCGGGCGATATCGTGACCGGGGTGCTGAACGGTACGCGCCTTAGTGAGGTGCGTATTGAAACGCCCAGTGATGATCGGGTGAAGCCACCGTGCCGACACTTCAAGGCTTGTGGTGGATGTCAGTTGCAACATGCCTCGGATGCGTTTGTTGCGGACTGGAAGGTCAGTGTTGTACGCGCTGCGTTAGATGCGCATGGTTTGAGTGCGCCATGGCTGCCCATTGCCACCTCGCCCGCACAGGCGCGTCGGCGCGCCACGCTAAGTGCGCGGCGTACGAAAAAGGCAGCGATGGCTGGGTTTCATGGCCGCGCGTCGGACGTGATTGTCGAAGTGCCCGACTGTCAGCTTTTGCATCCCGATATGATGCGCGCTCTGCCTCTGGCCGAGGATTTGGCCCAACAGACAGCCACCCGAAAGGGCGGATTAAGTGTGGCGGTTTGTTTGTCTGCGGGCGGGTTGGATGTGCAGGTCAGCGGCGGCAAGGATCTGGATGGCCCATTGCGGATCATTTTGGCGCAAATCGCAGAGGCACATGATCTGGCGCGGATCGCTTGGGCGGATGAGATTATCGCGACCCGTCGCACCCCGTCGCAAAAGTTCGGCGCAGCAAGTGTTACACCTCCGCCCGGCGCGTTTTTGCAAGCCACCGCTCAGGGCGAGGCCGCGTTGCTGGCCGATGTAATGCAGATTACAGAAGGTGCTGGGCGCATCGTGGATCTGTTCGCCGGTTGTGGTACTTTTGCGCTTCCGCTGTGTGCGACGGCGCGTGTTCATGCCGCCGAAGGTGACGCGGCGATGACCGAAGCGATGCAGGCAGGGTGGCGTAAGGCCGAAGGGCTGAAACAATTGAGTGTCGAGGCGCGTGATCTGTTCCGCCGCCCATTGCTGCCGGATGAAATGGCCAAATTCGACGCAGCCGTGATTGACCCCCCGCGCGCCGGGGCCGAGGCACAGGTTGCAGAATTGATCACTGCTGGCGTGCCCCGCATCGCATATGTGTCGTGCAACCCGGTAACCTTTGCGCGTGATGCTGCGGCGTTGGTGGCAGGCGGTTATCGGATTAGCCAGTTGCGCGTTGTCGATCAGTTCCGTTGGTCCAGCCACGTCGAGCTGGTCGCTGGATTTGAACGGATTTCGACAAAAGCGTAAAATTCCCTATCTGGACCCCGCCTCAACGCGGTATGAAGACAAAAATAACCTATGAGGCAGGTAATGCGGTTTCTGAAATTAATGGCTGTGATGTTCATGGTCGTCGGCTTGTCGGCCTGCGGATCCAAGTTCAAAACATACAACGGCCCCGAGGTCACACATGTCGTGGTCAACAAGGGTGCGCGCAAGATGTATCTTTTGCATCACGAAAAAGTACTGGAAAGCTACAAGTTCGATCTGGGCTTTGCACCTGATGGCCACAAGACAGAACGTGGCGATGGACGTACGCCCGAGGGCACCTATCTGATTGACCGTCGCAACCCGAACAGCGATTTTCATCTGTCCATCGGGATCTCGTACCCGAACAAAGCTGATTTTGAGCAAGCACGGGCGCGCGGGGTAAGTCCGGGTGGGGATATCTTTATTCACGGCCAGCCTAACAAGGACAAAAGCCGTAAAAGCCCGGACTGGACTGCAGGATGTATCGCCGTGAAAGACCGCGAGATCGAATGGATCTATGCAATGGTCAAGAACGGAACGCCAATAACGATCAACCCATAAGAAAACGCGCGGGAGTTTTCCCGCGCGTTTTCAGAATTGTTTAAGCACTAAGGGCTGATTCGCGGTTGCGGATCAGTTGCCCATCACCAGCGTCCACCAGATTTTGCCGTTATCTTCTTGAAGCCAGGAAAATCCAAGGTTGCGCGCGTTTGGCGCCAAGATCACCTTGCGGGTGCTAGAATCGTCCATCCATGCAGCCAGTGTTTCAAGCTCGGTTTCGTAGGTTTCTGAAATCGTTTCACCGATGAGATTGCCTTCGTATCCGACGCGGCGAACGCGGTCGATCGGGGATGATGCGTCCGACCCGAAGTGCCAAGGCCGGTTTTGCACCGACATATCCCGCGAATGGGTCGCGGCAGCGGCGTTCAGTTTGGCGTTCAGTTGTACAGGGGATTGACCAGCCGCCGCGCGCAGCGAGTTGATGGAGTCGAGCATCCGGAATTGTATCTTGGATGAATCTCCGGCGCGGATTCGATAAACTTTGGGTAGAGGTTTGCCATCCGCGCCCAGTTGGGGCTGCGAAGGCGGCGGGGCCGCGCAGGCGCTAAGGGTAAGAACGGCTGATAAAAGAAGGATAAGGATACGCGACATTGGCGAAAAACCACCTGATTATTTGTTTCCATATGCTGTACAGTGGTCCTCGTTGCGTTTCAAACCCACTTGGGCGGAAGTTTGTCACCTACCTCATGTTTGAATTGCGACTGCGTCTTTCGCGCCATATATTCCGGGTAGAAGTCTAGAGCGAGACGTCTAGGAGGCACTCAATGACCCAATCCTTTTCCAAAGCATTGAATAGACGCACCTTTTTGGCTGGTTCTGCGGCGGTTATCGGAACACCCGCACTTGCCCAGACGATGGATTCAACCGGTACGGTTGAAATGGAGCGTCAGGTAACGGAAACAGTACGCCGGAACATATCAAGTTTTCGTGCGCTGGACTGGCGGCCGTATTTCTCAAACCTGAACAATGGTGCGGTTTTGGTGGATATCGATTCGCGAGCGCTGCATTATTGGGATGCTGACGGGGTGACCTATAAGCTGTATCCGTCATCCGTGCCCTTGTCTGAAGATTTGACGCGCCGCGGACGCACCAGCGTCGTGCGCAAAGTCGAAGGGCCCAGCTGGCGCCCGACTCCGTCTATGTTGCAGCGAAATCCAGAATGGCCCGCCTATGTCGGACCCGGTCCTGACAATCCGCTGGGCACGCATGCTTTGTATCTAAGTTGGACTTACTACCGTATCCATGGCACACACGATACACGTAAAATCGGGCGCCGTTCTTCCAATGGTTGCATCGGTTTGTACAATCAACACATCGCTGAATTGTTTGGTCTGGCCAAAGTAGGCACTCAGGTGTTGCTAATTTGACGATGTCGAGTTCGATTATCGCAGGTGCAGCATAAGTTGAGTTTGCATTCCGCCTTGTTTGCTGATTAGAAAAAAGCACGAGGTAAGTCTTGGGTGCTTGGCGTTGTTTACTCTGCGTCAGGCCAATTTCTGGAGGATAACATGAAAAAACTCGTTCTCGCTGCTGCTCTGACTGCTGCTGCTTCGACTGCGTTCGCTGGTAACTACGAAGAGCCAGTAATGGAAGCACCTGTCATTGTTGAAGAAGCTGCTGCAAGCTCGTCCGCTGCAGGCATCTGGGTTCCCCTGATCCTGCTGGCGATCGTCGCTGCTGTTGTCGCAGCTGACTAATCTAGTCAGTTTCGAATTGGAAAGGGCGGTGGATTTCCACCGCCTTTTTCTTTTGTGCTATTGAAATTCAATCGGGCTGTCAGGCCGGCTCAATCCAACCGCGCAGGTTGTCGCGGATGACAGACGATAGCGCCTCGATATGATCGGGGGCGTCATTCAGGCAGGGAATATAGGTGAAATCCTCACCACCTGCGGCTTCAAAACTCTCGCGTATTTCCTCATTGATCTCTTCCAGAGTTTCGACGCAATCCGCCGAAAAAGCCGGGGCGATGACTGCAATACGCTTTTTGCCGTCTTCCTTAGCAAGGCGCGCAACCTCTTTGACAGTATACGGTTTTAGCCATTCTTCCGGACCAAAAACCGATTGGAATGTGGTTTTGATCTGGGTTTCGTCCCAACCCAGGCGCTCTTTGAGCAGGCGGGTCGTTTTCTGGCACTGGCAATGATAGGGATCGCCCTGAGTCAGATAGCGTTGTGGCATGCCGTGATAGGACACCACCAAAATGTCGGGCCGGTTTGCTGCTGCGGAATAGGCCGTTTCGACGGAACGGGCCAATGCATCAATGTAATGCGGGTGATCGAAATACGCCGGGACAGTACGCGCGGCGGGCTGTTGTGTTTCATCCATCAAGGCGCGAAAAAACTGATCGTTGGCTGTGGCGGATGTGGCCCCCGCGTATTGCGGATAAAGTGGGAAGAACAGAATGCGGGTGCAACCCGCCTGTACCATTTGGCGCACCTTTGATGCGGTAGAAGGATTGCCATAGCGCATGCAGAAATCCACCATCACCTGATCTCCGTACTCGGCCGCCATCGTGTTGGCTATCGCGGTTGTTTGATCACGGGTGATCGTCATCAAGGGGCTTTCGTCGCGCTCATTATTCCAGATGGATGCATAGGCCTTGCCACTGGCAAAGGGGCGTTTGGTTAGAATGATCAACTGTAAAAGCGGCTGCCATTTCCACTTTGGATAATCGATGACCCGTTTGTCAGACAGAAATTCATTCAGGTAACGGCGCATTGACCAATAATCTGTCGCGTCAGGTGTGCCCAGATTGGCCAGTAGAATGCCAATTTTTTCCTGCGGCACCTTGGGATGATCGGCAGGGGCGTGTCTGGGGCAGGTTGCCTGACTGGATGCGTTCAACATGGGTGTTCCTTTGAAGATGCGCCGGTGGGTCGGGACATAGGGGGTTTACGCGCGCCGTCAATCGCTCAGCTTGGTTTCGTCTGTGCGCAGAGCGTCAGCCAAACGGGCGCTGGCGGATCCGGGGCGCAGTGGTTGGGGTTGCGAGGGGTCTGGCGACCAGCCGGTGAGGCAGATGAGATCGTATGTTGCAGGGATACGCCCATCCGGCCCCGCCAGCCGCTGCGTATATATTTCACTGGCGCGGCGCAGGATGGATGGCCGGGTTACATGCCGGGGGCGGGCCTGCATGGCGTTGCCCTCGCCCATTGCACGCAGGTCGCGCATCAGGGCGAAGGCGTCAGCATAACTGGCAGTTAGGGGGCTGACGTCGGCCACCGGCAAGGTGAGCCCCGCGCGCTGCAATAACCCGCCCATGTCGCGCAATTCTCCCATGGGGGCGATGCGGGGCGACAGGCCGCCGGTAACTTCGGCTTCGGCCTCAGCTAGACACGCGCGTAACTGGTGCAAGGTGGTCCCACCCAACGTGACACATAAAAACAAACCATCCGGACGCAATGCGCGGCGCGACTGGATCAACTGGCCCACCGGATCATTTGCCCAATGCAGGCAAAGCGCGTGGATGATCAAATCATACGCCCCGGGATCCAACGCGAGTGTGTCGTCATCCGCGACTATATGCGCATTCGGAAACGCACCCGCCCAAGGCGCGGGCCAGCCAGTAACGATGCCGGGAGCGGTAAATGATTTATTAACCATAGCAAGGCGATCCTGCACTTCGTCCAGTGCGGCATCGTGCAGGAACAATGCGGGCGTACCGGCAGCGGCGCGGGCGCGTTGGCGCTTCAGCGCGGCGCGGTCAGTCAGAGGCGGGGGCGTATTCATAGAAGGGACATATAAGTGAAGGCTGCCCTTTTGCAATCAGGCCTGCGTATGATCTATCCGCCGCGTTGTATCGTGTGTGGCGTATTGGTCGACAGCGATTTCGGCCTGTGCGGCCCTTGTTGGAGAGACACGCCTTTTATCTCCGGTGCTGCGTGCAACCTGTGTGGTGTGCATTTACCTGCGGGGCCGGATGCCGACGAGGGCAATTTACACTGCGATGATTGTCTGAACCTGCCACGTCCATGGACCGCGGGACGCGCTGCAGTGATGTACCGCGACAATGGCCGCAAGCTGGTTCTGGCGTTGAAACATGGTGACCGGCATGATGTTGTTCGCCCTGCTGCAATCTGGATGGCACGTGCGGCGCAGCCGTTGCTGCGTCCTGACACCTTGATTGCGCCTGTGCCACTGCATTGGCTGCGCTTGCTAAAGCGGCGATACAATCAGGCCGCGCTGCTGGCGCGTGCTGTTGCGCAACAGGTGGATCACGCATGGTGTCCCGATCTTTTGATCCGTCCGCGCCACACTCCCACGCTGGGCATTCGGGGGCGCGATGAACGCTTTGCTACACTCACCGGTGCAATAGAGGTTCACCCCAAGCGAAAACACAGGTTGGCTGGGCGACATGTTCTGTTGGTTGACGATGTGATGACGTCGGGCGCGACATTCACCGCTGCTGCAGAGGCTTGTCTTGCCGTTGGTGCGGTGGATGTCAGCATTCTGGTACTGGCGCGAGCGGGCAAGGAACCTTAGGTATGTGTTCACATTACTTGCTATTCCAAGGATCACGTTATGCAGCCCGTCGAAATCTATACCTCACCCTTGTGTGGTTTCTGTCACGCCGCCAAGCGGCTGTTGTCGCAAAAAAACGTCAATTTTTCCGAGATCGACATCTCGCGTCAGCCCGAACGCCGTGCGGAAATGATGAAGCGCGCCAATGGGGGCCGCACGGTTCCGCAGATTTTTATCGGCACGACACATGTGGGTGGCTGTGACGACTTGTTTGCGCTGGACCGGTCGGGCAAGTTGGACCCATTGTTGAAATCATGAAAGCTACCTTGCTTCAGCTTTGTAGCGGGGATGATCCGGCTGCCAACCTGAAGGTCACAACCGGGCTCATAGATCGCGCAGCAGCCGAGGGCGCTACATTCGTTTTGACGCCAGAGGTCACGAACTGTGTGTCGTCCAGCCGTGCCCACCAGAACGATGTGCTGCGCAAAGAGGGCGTGGATATCACTCTTGCGGCTCTGCGAGATCTGGCAGCGAAACGCGGTGTCTGGTTACTGATTGGTTCACTGGCGATCAAAACGGATGACGCGGACGGGCGATTTGCCAACCGTTCGTATCTGATCGCGCCCACGGGCGAGATTTCAGCGCGGTATGACAAAATACATATGTTCGACGTTACAGTTTCGGACACCGAATCCTACCGCGAATCAGCCGGATATCGCCCCGGTTCGCAGGCTGTGCTGGCCGACATGCCCTGTGGCCCGTTGGGTATGACCATTTGTTACGATGTCCGGTTTCCCCACCTCTACCGCCATCTAGCCCAGTCAGGCGCAGAAGTGATCAGTGTGCCATCGGCGTTTTCGCCCGTCACAGGTGCCGCGCATTGGCATATGTTGTTGCGCGCGCGTGCGATTGAAACAGGTGCATGGATACTGGCCCCGGCCCAAACCGGCACGCATGCCACAACCCAAGGCAAGCCGCGTCAAACCTATGGTCATGCGCTGGCGGTATCGCCTTGGGGCGAGGTGGTGGCGGATGCCGGGGAAAAAACTGGCCTTATTCACGTTGATCTGGACCGCGCCGCAGTGGCACAAGCAAGGCAACGGATTCCTTCGTTAACCCATGTTCCAAAGTTTAGCGGACCCTGAATGTCTGAAACCACTGCCAGTTCCTTGGCCGTTGCCCTGTTTGGTGAGATCCTGACGAATGATCAGTTGATCCGCATTCAGTTAAGCCGCGTGTTGCCCAAAGGTATGGAAGTGTCGCATTTTTCGGTGCTGAACCATCTGGCACGCGCCGGGGATGAACGAAGCCCTGCGCAGCTCGCCAAGAGTTTTCATGTGACGCGCGGTGCGATGACCAACACACTCAGCAAGCTGGAGTGGGCCGGATATATCCACATTCGCCCGGACTGGGAGGATGCCCGCCGTAAACGCGTATCGATCAGCCCGGCCGGACGCAAAGCGCGCGAAGCGGCCATTTCATCCATCGCGCCCTTGATTGAGGATGTTGTGGGCGAGTTGGGCGAAGACCGCGTTCGCGCCATTTTGCCTGTCCTGCGCAGTCTGCGGGCGCGGCTGGGTGAAGAAAACTAGGGGGCTTCGGGTTTGACGCTGGCGGTAACGTAATTCACGCTAAGATCTCGATCCGACAGGGACCACGACCAAAGAATTGGATTAAAAACGAATCCCTTTCGGTCGACGGGATCAAGCCCCGCGTCACGCAACAGTTGATACAGTTCGTCCGGAGTGATGAACTTGGACCATTCATGTGTGCCTTTGGGCAACCACCGCATGATGTGCTCGGCCCCGATGATGGCCACGGCATAGCTTTTGGCGTTGCGGTTTAAAGTCGAGCAAATGTGTAGCCCGCCGGGCTTCAACAGTTGGCGGCACGCGGTCAGATAGTCGATGGGGCTGGCGACATGTTCGACCACCTCCATATTCAGGACCACGTCGAACTGTTCGCCGCTGGCGGCCAAATCCTCGGCCGTGGTGTGGCGATAGTCGATGGTCAGGCCGGATTGCTCCGCGTGAACCGTTGCCACTGGGATGTTGCCCTCGGCGGCATCTGCGCCAACCACGTCGGCGCCCAAGCGCGCCATAGGTTCGGCCAGTAAGCCGCCGCCACATCCGATGTCCAGAATACGCAATCCTGTAAACGGCGCAGGTGATCCAAGGTCGCGGTCAAATTCGGCGGCGATTTGCGCGGTGATGTAATCCAGACGGCACGGATTCAGCATATGCAGTGGCTTGAATTTACCGTTGGGGTCCCACCATTCGGCGGCCATTGCCTGAAACTTGGCGACTTCGGCAGGGTCTATGGTGCTGCGGGCGGGTTGCATTCTGATCTCCAATTGATCAATTATTCAGAGCGTTTAACATAGGACGATCATGAATAAAATCTTGGGTCATAAAAGCGCAGTACAATATCTGCATCCTCCGGTCGAACCATATGACAGCCGGATGATGGATGTCGGCGACGGGCATGTGATTTACATGGAGCAGTCCGGCAATCCCGACGGTATTCCTGTTGTGGTGCTGCATGGTGGCCCCGGCGGCGGTTGTAGCCCGGCGATGCGGCGTTATTTTGACCCGTTGCGATACCGGATTATCCTGTTTGACCAGCGCGGTTGTGGTCGGTCGCGACCGCATGCCAGTGTCGAGGCCAATACGACATGGCATCTGGTGGCGGATATCGAACAGATTCGTAGAGAATTGGGTATCGAAAGCTGGATCGTGTTTGGCGGTAGCTGGGGCGCGACGCTGTCCTTGATCTATGGGATCACGCACCCGGATCGGTGCCGTCATCTGGTGCTGCGCGGTGTCTTTACCATGACGCAGGGCGAGTTGGATTGGTTCTATGGCGGCGGCGCTTCCCGGTTCTGGCCCGAGACGTGGCAGCGCTTTGTACAGATTATCCCTGAAGGCGAGCGGGGCGATTTAATAGCGGCCTATCATCGGCGGTTATTCTCGAATGATCCGCGCACCGAAACGACGTATGCAAAGGCGTGGAGCGCGTGGGAAAACGCGCTGGCAACCGTGCATTCAACCGGTGTGGGGAGTGATTGCGCCGCCGAGTATGCACGCGCTTTTGCCCGGTTAGAGAACCATTATTTTATCAATGGCGGCTTTTTAGATCATGACGGTTGGATTTTGGCCAATATGGCAGCCCTGAGCGATGTGCCGGGCACAATCATTCAGGGCCGCTATGACATGATTTGCCCGCCCAGTTCTGCCTATGCTTTGGCCGAGGCATGGCCGCGCGCGCGTTTGCATATGGTGCCGGTCGCGGGGCACGCCCTGTCCGAACCGGGCATCAGCGAGGCCTTGGTGCGGGTGATGGACCGGATGGTATAGGCACGAATTTGCAAAGATCTGCATTTTCCTTGCATCCCACCCATACCCTCGTTATATCCCCCTCAACAGCGGCGCTTATCGGGTCCATACCGAAAGGCTCCATCGAGAATTTCGACGGGCCGCGCGCCCGTTTTTTTGTGCTTGAGAGATCTGACCAAACCAATGACCAATGACCTAATTGCCAAAGCTGCCATTGATCGCCGCATGGCCGAGATCATCACACCGGTGATCGAGGGTATGGGCTTTGATCTGGTGCGGGTGCGTTTGATGGGCAGCAAATACCATACGCTGCAAATCATGGCCGAGCGGCCTGAGGGTGGCATTGAAGTGGATGAATGCGCCCAAATTTCGACGGCGGTCAGCGCAACGCTGGATGTCGAAGATCCGCTGAGCGAAGCCTATACTTTGGAAGTCAGTAGCCCGGGTATTGACCGTCCACTGACCATGCTAAAGCACTTTGAGACGTTTGAAGGCTACGAGGCTAAGATCGAAACCAACGAATTGATCGATGGGCGGAAGCGGTTCAAAGGTGTTCTGGCCGGGGTTGAAGGTACCGAGGTGCTGATCAACGTCGAAGAGGGCACGATCGGACTGGAATTTGACTGGCTTGCCGACGCCAAGCTGGTGCTGACAGACGACCTGATCAAGGAAATGCTGCGCCAACGTAAGGCGGCAGGCACCATCGACGAAGACAACTTTGATTCAATCGAGACTGACGACGGTTCTGAGGAGGACTGAAACCATGGCCATTACATCAGCCAACCAGCTCGAGCTGCTGCAAACAGCCGAGGCCGTTGCCCGCGAAAAGATGATCGACCCCGGTCTGGTCGTCGAGGCAATGGAAGAAAGCCTGAGCCGCGCTGCGAAATCGCGCTATGGCGCCGAAATGGACATCCGTGTCAGCATCGATCGCAAGACTGGTCGCGCTACGTTTACCCGTGTGCGCACCGTGGTTGCCGATGACGAGCTGGAAAACTATCAGGCTGAGTTCACCGTTGAACAAGCCAAGCAATACATGGCCGATCCCGAAATCGGGCAGGAATTCATCGAAGAAGTGCCGCCTGTTGAAATGGGCCGGATCGCCGCGCAATCGGCCAAGCAGGTTATCTTGCAAAAGGTCCGCGAAGCCGAGCGTGATCGCCAGTTTGAAGAATTCAAGGATCGGGCTGGGACCATCATCAACGGTTTGGTTAAGCGCGAGGAATACGGCAACGTCATCGTCGATGTGGGTCGTGGCGAAGCGATCCTTCGCCGCAACGAAAAAATCGGTCGTGAGGCGTACCGCCCCAATGACCGTATCCGCTGCTACATCAAGGACGTGCGCCGCGAACAACGAGGCCCGCAAATCTTCCTGTCGCGCACCGCGCCTGAGTTCATGGAAGAACTGTTCAAGATGGAAGTGCCTGAAATTTATGACGGCATCATTGAAATCAAAGCCTGTGCCCGCGATCCGGGGAGCCGTGCCAAGATTGCCGTCATCAGCCACGATGGCAGCATCGACCCTGTGGGGGCCTGTGTTGGTATGCGCGGCAGCCGCGTGCAGGCTGTCGTGAACGAGCTTCAGGGCGAAAAGATCGACATCATTCCATGGAATGACGACCAGCCGACGTTCTTGGTAAACGCGTTGCAGCCTGCCGAGGTTACCAAGGTTGTGCTGGACGAAGAGGCCGGTAAAATCGACGTTGTTGTGCCCGAAGAACAACTGAGCCTTGCCATTGGCCGTCGCGGTCAGAACGTGCGTTTGGCCAGCCAGCTGACCGGGTTGGACATCGACATCATGACCGAAGCGCAGGATAGCGAGCGCCGTCAGAAAGAATTTGAAGAGCGCACGCAGCTGTTCATGGACCATCTGGATTTGGATGAGTTCTTTGCGCAGCTTCTGGTATCCGAAGGCTTCACCAGCCTCGAAGAGGTTGCCTATGTCGAGCAGGATGAACTGCTGGTCATTGACGGCGTTGACGAAGACACCGCGCAAGAGCTACAGGCCCGTGCCCGCGATATCCTCGAGGCTCAGGCCAAAGCGGCGTTGGACAAGGCCCGTGAATTGGGTGTTGAAGACAGCCTGTTCGAGTTCGAAGGCCTGACGCCTCCGATGATTCTGGCGCTGGCCGAAGACGATGTGAAAACGCTGGAAGACTTCGCAACCTGCGCCGATTGGGAGCTGGCAGGTGGCTGGACCATTGTCGACGGCGAGCGTTCGAAAGACGATGGTATTTTGGAACCCTTTGATGTGTCTCTGGAAGAGGCACAGAACATGGTCATGACGGCCCGTATCATTCTGGGCTGGGTTGATCCTACAGAGCTTGAATCCGAGGCGGATGAAGACGCCGGCGACTCTGACGAGGAGAGCGAGGCCTGATCTCAGGCCTCGTGAGTGACCAGATGGGGCGCGGCGGGCAACCCAAAGACCGAGAGAACGGTCCCGAGCGGAAATGCATCGCCACTGGCGAGGTGCAGCCCAAGACGGGACTCGTACGTTTCGTGGTCAGCCCTGACGGGCAGATCGTACCGGATGTTGCGGAAAAACTACCGGGGCGTGGCATTTGGGTGTCAGCGACCCCCGAGGCGCTGACCAAGGCGGCACAAAAGGGTTTGTTCGCGCGGTCGGCAAAGCAGGCTGTGACCGTTCCGGATGGATTGGTCGAACAGGTCGAAAAAATGATGGCGCGCCGGGTCGTTGACCTGATTAGCCTGTGCCGTAAAGGCGGGCATGCGGTGTCAGGGTATGAAAAGGTCAAGGATTGGCTGTCCAAGGACGAGGCCGAAGTCTTGATTCAGGCCAGCGATGGTTCGGAACGGGGAAAATCAAAACTGAGCACGCCTTATGGCGGCTCATTCATAGGGTGGCTGACAGCGGATGAGCTGGGCCAGGCCTTTGGGCGGCAAACAACTATACATGCAGCACTGCATGCTGGTGGTTTGGCGCAACGTGTTGTAGAGGAGGCGGCAAGGCTGAAAGGCCTGCGTGTCTCGGACGATGGCAACGGCCATCGGAAAGGAAAGTAGACCAGATGAGCGACAACGACGGAAAGAAAACTCTGGGTGTGCGTGGCGGTCCCCGTGCGGGCAACGTGAAGCAAAGCTTCAGCCATGGCCGGACTAAGAACGTCGTGGTGGAAACCAAGCGCAAACGCGTTGTGGTGCCCAAGCCTGCTGCGGGAGTTACCCCCGGAGCCAGTGGTAAACCTGCCGCGTCCGCCAGCCCATCCCGCCGCCCTGCGGGAATTTCTGATGCGGAAATGGAACGCCGGATGAAGGCATTGCAGGCCGCGAAATCCCGCGAAGCCGAAGATGCCGCGCGCCGAGAGGCCGAGGAAAAAGAACGCGAGCAAGAGCGCCAGCGCCGCCGCGAAGAGGCCGAAGCCAAAGAGCGTGCCGAGCAAGAGCGCGAGCAGGCTCTGAAAGCCAAGGCCGAAGAAGAAGAGCGTGCGCGCCGCGCAGCCGAAGAAGCGGCCAAAGAAGCGGCCAAACCTGCGCCCAGCCCCGCAGCCGAGGCCCCCACAGGCCGTGGTGCGCCGGTTAATCGTCCGGGTCCCGCCGCGACACCGCGCAAGTCTGACCGCGAACGTGAACAACGCCCCACCAAGGGCAAAGGCATGGGCGACGACAATCGTCGCTCGGGTAAACTGACGCTGAACCAGGCATTGTCCGGTGGCGAAGGTGGACGTCAGAAATCCATGGCCGCGATGAAGCGCAAGCAAGAGCGCGCCCGTCAAAAGGCAATGGGCGGCACTCAAGAGCGCGAAAAGATTGTGCGCGACGTACAGTTGCCCGAAACAATCGCCGTTTCCGAGCTGGCCATTCGTATGGCCGAGCGTGTCGGAGATGTTATCAAGGCTCTGATGGGCCATGACATGATGGTCACTCAGAACGAAGCGATCGATGCGGATACCGCGGAACTGTTGATCGAAGAATTCGGGCACCGTGTTGTACGTGTGTCGGATTCAGACGTCGAAGATGTGATCATTCAGGTCGAAGACAAGCCGGAAGATTTGCAAGAGCGCCCACCCGTGATCACGATCATGGGCCACGTTGACCACGGTAAAACCTCCCTGCTGGATGCAATCCGCGATGCCAAGGTTGTTGCTGGCGAAGCTGGCGGTATTACGCAACACATCGGCGCCTATCAGGTGACGACCGATGGCGGATCGGTCCTGAGCTTCTTGGATACGCCCGGTCACGCGGCCTTTACATCGATGCGAGCCCGTGGGGCGCAGGTGACAGATATCGTTGTTCTGGTGGTGGCGGCAGATGACGCTGTCATGCCTCAGACGATCGAAGCGATTAACCACGCGAAAGCGGCCCAAGTGCCGATGATCGTTGCGATCAACAAGATCGATAAACCTGCGGCCAATCCTGACAAGGTCCGCACGGATCTGTTGCAGCACGAAGTGATCGTCGAAAAGATGTCCGGCGAAGTGCAGGACGTCGAAGTTAGCGCACTGACGGGTCAGGGTCTGGATGAACTGCTTGAGGCGATTGCCCTACAAGCCGAGCTTCTTGAGCTGAAAGCGAATCCAAACCGTGCCGCAGAGGGCGCGGTGATCGAAGCGCAGTTGGACGTGGGCCGTGGGCCGGTTGCAACCGTTTTGGTCAAGAACGGTACCTTGCGCCAAGGCGACATCTTTGTTGTCGGCGAGCAATACGGTAAGGTTCGCGCCTTGATCAACGATCACGGCGAGCGCGTCAAAGAGGCGGGTCCATCCGTTCCTGTCGAGGTTCTGGGCCTGAATGGCACACCTGAGGCGGGCGATGTTCTGAACGTCGTAAAATCCGAGGCGCAAGCGCGTGAAATCGCTGAATACCGCGAAAAAGCTGCCAAGGAAAAGCGGGCCGTTGCAGGCGCTGCCGTTACTTTGGATCAGTTGATGGCGCAGGCCAAAGAGAGCAAGTCGATGGCGGAAATGCCTATTCTTGTGAAAGCTGACGTTCAGGGCTCTGCCGAAGCAATCGTGCAAGCGATGGAGAAGATCGGTAACGACGAGGTACGCGTGCGGGTTCTGCACTCGGGTGTTGGCGCGATTACTGAATCGGATATCGGTCTGGCCGAAGCGTCCGGCGCGCCTGTCTTTGGTTTCAACGTCCGGGCAAACGCTCCTGCACGTCAAAGTGCAAACCAGAAGGGTGTCGAGATCCGGTATTACTCGATCATCTACGATCTGGTTGATGACGTTAAGGCCGCAGCGTCGGGCCTGTTGGGCGCCGAGATCCGGGAAAAATTCATCGGCTACGCAAAGATCAAAGAGGTCTTCAAGGTTACAGGAATTGGCAAAGTTGCCGGCTGCCTTGTGACCGAAGGCGTCGCTCGCCGTTCGGCTGGTGTGCGCCTGTTGCGCGACGATGTTGTGATCCACGAAGGCACGCTGAAAACCCTGAAACGCTTCAAGGACGAAGTGTCCGAGGTTCAATCGGGTCAAGAATGCGGGATGGCGTTCGAGAACTACGAGGACATCCGTCCAAACGACGTGATCGAAATCTTCGAGCGCGAAGAAATCGAACGTTCTTTGTAAAGATCGACAGAATTGGAAATAGGAAAGGGCCGTGCATTGCGCGGCCCTTTTTCATTCCTTCAATCTTCTAAGGTGTCCGCAACAAAAAAAGGGCCATCCCTTAGGGTTGGCCCATAAAAGCGTTTGGACAAAACTCCAAACGCTGCACGTCTATCTATCCGAGAATTTGATTGTTCTAGGCAGCTTTGCCAACCGGCTGGCCGGAAAACACGCGATCACCATCACGAACCTGAACCCGTCCATCGGGTAGAAGTTTAACGAAAATGCCCTGCACCAAAACGCAGCTTCCAAGTCGAATTGTGCGAATCATGTCATATCCCCCCAGATAGTGACGTATCTCATTTGTCTTAAAATCACTCTTTCAGGCGTTGATATCAAGGATAAGGTTAATTTATTCCTAATAAACTGTCTAGAAAACACTCTATTTCACATCACCGCCCAGAAAGCGCCGCAAAAAAGCCGCATTTAGACCCATTCCCGCAAGATTGGGATTAACGGGATATCGGCGGGGGGCATCGGATAGGATTTTAAATCGATTGCTCGAACCCATTTGAGCGCCTGATTCTCGCGTCCGTGGGGGATACCCTCCCATTTACGGCAGGCAAACAGGGGCATCAGCAGATGAAAATCATCATAACGATGGCTGGCAAAAGTTAATGGCGCCAGGCAGCTGGCCCAGGTGTTGATTCCCAACTCTTCCTGCAGTTCGCGAATCAAGGCGCCCTCAGGCGTTTCACCTTGTTCTACCTTGCCACCGGGAAACTCCCACAAACCGGCCATTGATTTACCTTCGGGGCGCTGCGTTAGCAAAATCCGCCCGTCGACATCAATCAGAGCGACCGCCGAAACCAGAACCATCTTCATGAACGATAGTCTGCGTTAATGTCGATATAGCCATGGGTCAGGTCACAGGTCCAAACACGGGCGGTTCCGCCGCCAAGGCCCAGATCAACCTGAATCATCAACTCGGGGTTTTTCATGTAGGCCGCTGCGGCCTCTTCGTTGTAATCTGGGCTGACCCAGCCATTCTCGGCCACGCGTATGTCGCCAAACCAGATTGACAACGTATCCCGATCCGCGCGCGCGCCGGATTTTCCAACTGCCATGACGACGCGGCCCCAATTGGGGTCTTCGCCTGCTATTGCCGTTTTCACCAGGGGTGAGTTGGCTATCGATTTGGCATGGATGTGCGCGTCGCTGTCGCTGGCCGCGCCGGTAACAGAAACTTCGACAAGTTTGGTTGCGCCTTCGCCGTCACGTACCACCTGTTGCGCGAGGTCCAGCATCACGCGGCGCAAACCCTCCATAAAGCCAATGGAGTGTTCGGTGATATCTACGCCTGACGCGCCGGTTGCGCCGACCAAAACCATGTCAGACGTTGACGTATCACTGTCTACGGTGATGCAGTTAAATGTTTGCCGGTTCAGCGCCGACACCATGGATTGAAGAACAGGCAGTTCAACACGCGCATCAGTGAAAATGTAGACCAGCATCGTGCCCATGTCGGGCTCGATCATGCCCGAGCCTTTGGCGATCCCCGCGATCTGCACAGTTTGTCCGTCGATTTCCACACTTGTGGTCGACCCTTTGGGGAACGTGTCGGTGGTCATGATGGCCCGCGCCGCCGCTTCGATTGCGCCAGCGTCCAATGCGCGCGTCAGATCGTCGACCTTTGCGGTTATGCGATTATGGGCCAATGGTTCCCCAATCACCCCGGTCGAGGATGAAAAAACACGCGTTTCAGGCAGATCGAGCGCGGTGGCGACCGCGTTGGTGATGTGGCGGACCGATTCGATCCCATGCCGACCGGTAAAGGCATTAGCATTGCCTGAGTTTACAATGATTGCCGCACCTTCATCCCCGGCACGCCCAATCTTGGCCTGACAGTCCAACACCGGTGCCGCCCGCGTGGCCGAGCGTGTGAAAACGCCCGCCACCGAACTTCCCGGCGCGAGATGCGCCAGCATAACGTCAGTTCGTCCTTGATAACGCACGCCTGCTGCCACGGTGGCAAAGCGTACGCCTTTTATCACAGGCAAGTCAGGAAAGGCCGCTGGGGCCAAGGGAGAAACGGACGTTATTTTTGCCACGATTGTTTACTCTTCCAAAAGGTCTACTTGATCCAGAACGGATGGGTTCAGGGCATCACCTGCCGCGCGATCGACGCTGCCCAGTTTTGTCAGACGCTGGATTTCGGCGTCGATAACTTGCTGGCTAAGCTGACTTTCGATATCGCCACGGACGTCTTCCAATTTTGGCTGATCTTTGGTGCGAGTGTCTTCCAGCAGGATAACATGCCAGCCAAATTGCGTTTGAACCGGTCCCGACACGTCCCCGGGGGACAATTTTTCGACGGCGTCCTGAAAGGGTTGAACCATCATTCCGGTGCTGAACCAGCCCAACTTGCCACCACTGGGGCCGGAGGGGCCGGTAGAATGTTCCTGAGCCAGTGCAGCAAAGTCTGCGCCATCATCCAGCATGCCAATCAGTTCCAGGGCTTTTTCTTCGGTTTCGACCAAAATATGCGCGGCCTGATACTCTGTAGTGTCCGGGGCATCGGCGTATGTTTCTTTATACGCGGCGGCGATGGCTTCTTCTGTAAGCCCACCTTCGACGATACGGGTCATTTCATCCGTCGCGATCAGAGCGCGGCGTTCGTTTTCCAGCGTCCGTTCAATGCGTTTAGAGACATCGCCTTCGTAGGCGTCCATCAGCAGTGTCTGGCTGATCAATTGATCCAGAATACCGCCAAACAGTACTTCGGCGGGAAGTTGCGCAAACTGTTGCGGCAGACCCTCGCGTAAAACCAACATGTGACCCAAAGTAATGTCCGTGCCGTTCACCGTCGCAACGACCGTATCGGCGGTGGGTGCGTCTTCAGCGGCCATGGAAGGGGTCGCAACCAACCCTCCAAGGGCAAGCGCGGCAGCTAAAGTTCTGAAATAGTCAAGCATACAAGGGGTCCTTTGTCCTCTAGGGAGATGGCGGGCGCGTGGAGCGCAACGTTGACACTGTGGCAGCAGGCCCTTACATCGCCTTAAGATCAAGGCATTCCCGCCATTATATGCCCGTTTTAGGCGTGCAATGGTAACGGGGCAAGTCATTGCCAACAATGAGACGTCAAATCACCGGAACGGATTGAATATGCTGGGTTTAGGAACTGTCGCCAAAAAGGTGTTCGGCACCCCCAATGACCGCAAGGTCAAAGCGACGCGCCCCCTGATAGTTAAGATTAACGCGCTGGAACCTGAGATCGAAAAGCTCTCGGATGAAGGCCTGATTGAAAAAACTGGCGAATTGCGTAAACGCGCCGCCGCAGGAGAGAGTCTGGACGATCTTCTGCCAGAGGCGTTTGCGAATTGCCGCGAGGCGGCACGCCGTGCCTTGGGGCTACGCGCATTTGACGTGCAGCTGATGGGCGGAATCTTTTTGCATCAGGGCAATATTTCGGAAATGAAAACGGGCGAGGGCAAAACTCTCGTGGCGACTTTTCCCGCCTATCTGAATGCTCTGACCGGCAAAGGCGTGCATATCGTTACAGTTAACGATTATCTGGCCAAGCGTGACGCGGAATGGATGAGCAACGTGTTTACCGCGCTGGGCATGACCACCGGTGTCGTTTACCCCCAACAACCCGACGGAGAGAAGCGCGCAGCCTATGCCTGTGACGTGACCTATGCCACGAACAACGAGTTGGGCTTTGATTACTTGCGGGACAATATGCGCTCGGATCTGGGCCAGATGGCGCAACGTGGCCACAATTTTGCTATTGTGGACGAGGTTGACAGTATCCTGATTGACGAGGCGCGGACACCGCTGATCATTTCTGGCCCGGCGCAGGATCGCTCGGATCTTTATCTGTCCATCGACACGTTGATTCCCGAATTGGCGGACGAGCATTTCAAGCTGGACGAGAAAACGCGCAACGTTACCTTCACGGATGAAGGTAACGAGTTTCTAGAGAAACTGTTGGTTGAACGCGGGATCCTGCCGGCCGACCAATCCTTGTATGATCCTGAAAGTACGACAATCGTGCACCACGTTAATCAGGGTTTGCGTGCGCATAAACTGTTCACCAAGGACAAGGATTATATCGTTCGCGACGGCGAAGTGATGTTGATCGATGAGTTTACGGGCCGCATGATGGCTGGTCGACGCCTGTCAGACGGGCTGCATCAGGCGATTGAGGCCAAAGAAGGCTGTGATATTCAACCCGAAAACGTGACGCTGGCGCAGGTCACGTTCCAGAACTATTTCCGTCTATACGATCGCCTGTCCGGCATGACCGGTACTGCGGCCACCGAAGCCGAGGAATTTGGCGAAATCTATGGTCTGGGCGTTGTAGAAGTGCCCACTAACCGCCCCATCGCCCGCGAAGACAAAGATGACGCCGTCTATCGAACGCAGGACGAGAAATTCAAGGCGGTGATCAAGGCAATTCAGGCGGCGCATGAAAAAGGTCAGCCTACGCTGGTCGGCACCACATCTATCGAAAAGTCTGAAACGCTCAGTCAGCTTTTGACGGCTGCAGGGATCGAACATAACGTCCTGAACGCGCGTCAGCACGAAAAAGAAGCGCAAATCGTCGGCGACGCTGGTAAGCTGGGGGCGGTGACAATTGCCACCAATATGGCCGGTCGTGGTACCGATATCAAACTGGGCGGCAATCTTGAACTGAAGATTCTTCAGGCGATTGCCGACGACCCCGAGGGCGACCCCGAAGCAATCCGGGCCAAGTTAGAAGCCGCGCATACTGCGGATGAGCAGGCAGTCAAGGATGCGGGTGGTCTGTTCGTTCTGGCAACAGAACGCCACGAAAGCCGGCGTATCGACAATCAGCTTCGCGGCCGTTCTGGCCGTCAGGGTGACCCCGGTAAGTCCGCCTTCTTCCTCAGTCTCGATGACGATCTGATGCGTATTTTCGGGTCAGAGCGTCTGGAAAAAGTTCTGTCAGGCCTTGGCATGAAAGAAGACGAAGCGATTATCCACCCATGGGTGAATAAATCGCTAGAGCGTGCTCAGGCCAAGGTTGAAGGGCGCAACTTTGATATTCGTAAACAGCTGCTGAAGTTCGACGATGTAATGAACGAACAGCGTAAGGTGATCTTTGGTCAGCGTTTGGAAATCATGCGCGCCGCAGATCTTAGTTCTATCGTCAAGGACATGCGCGGGGAGGTGATCGATGACTTGATTGATCAGTACATGCCACCCAAAACCTATGCCGACCAATGGGACGTAGAAGGCCTGCGCGCTGCGATCATCGAAAGCCTGAACATGGACCTGCCGGTGACCGAATGGGCCGCCGAAGAGGGTGTGGACGATGAAGAAATTTCCGAACGCATTGAAAAAGCTGCGGATGAAATGATGGCGCAAAAGGCCGTTGCCTTTGGCGCGACGAACATGCGTCAGGTCGAAAAGCAACTGTTGCTGCAAACGATTGACGCAAAATGGCGCGAACACCTGTTGACGCTTGAGCATTTGCGCAGCGTTGTCGGGTTTCGCGGCTATGCGCAACGTGACCCGTTGAGCGAATATAAGAATGAGGCGTTCCAACTGTTCGAATCAATGCTGGATGGGCTGCGTCAGGACGTCACTCAGAAACTGGCTCAGGCACAGCCTGTCTCGGAAGAAGATCAGCAAGCATTGTTGCAACAGTTAATGGAACAGCAGGCTGCAGCTCAGTCCAAGCTGGATGATGCGATCGATGCCTCACAGCCCCTTGAAGGCGCTATTGAGGGTTTTGACGAGAACGATCCATCCACATGGGGCAATCCAACGCGTAACTCGCTTTGCCCATGTGGATCGGGCAAGAAGTTCAAGCATTGCCACGGCCGTTTAGCCTGATCATTCCGCGGCTATTCCTGATTTTCCGTCACCGGGCCGCCATGCTGCGGCCCGAATGACTCCGCGCCATGGCCATATAGGCGCCGTTTTCACGAAGTAAGTATCTCTGTGAGAGTTCCTGAGTTTCGTGGAGAATCGTTATGCAAAAGATCAGATTGATCGCCTTGGGCTGCGGTACAGTGGCAGTGGCGCTGGGCGCCGGCTATTTCATGCAGTCGGGTGGAAAAACAACGCCTTTCGCTAACACATCCCCGCCGACATCCATCCAGGAGTCTAACGCGTCTGGCGCGTTGGAATTGGACGAAATCACCCTGACGTCGGCCTTGCCGTCAGCCACACTGCAACCCAGCCCATTGGCGCAACCCCCCGCTGCGGAGACTCCTGCTGCGTTGGATACGAGCATTCTGGACGATGTGCCGGGTGAAGAACCTGCGCCTGCATTCACATGTGATTACACCCTAACTGCGGACGCAGCGCCGGGTGCTATGGCGTTGCTGTCTCTGGATGTGCCCTGCATGCCAAACGAACGCTTTACCATGCACCACAACGGCTTGATGTTCAGTCAAGTCACTGACGAGGGCGGCCATGCCAGCATGTTGGTGCCCGCGCTTGCGACGGAGGCTGTGTTTATCGCGGCCTTTCCGAATGGCGAAGGTGCGGTGGCCAACACCACAATTGATGCGTTGGAGTTTTACGAGCGCGTTGCCGTTCAATGGCAGGGTGATTTGGACATGCATTTGCACGCGCTCGAATTTGGCGCGGACTATGGCTCAGAAGGCCACGTCTGGTCCGAGGCACCTCGTGATGTTAGCGACGCTGCAACCGGCGAGCGTGGTTTCCTGACCCGCTTGGGTAATCCTACACTGTCAGGGTCATTGATGGCAGAAGTATACACTTTCCCCAGCCAACTGACCGGGCCCGATGGTAGCGTCAGCCTAAGCGTCGAGGCCGAAGTGAGCGCAGCCAATTGTGCCCGCGATGTCGAGGCCCAATCGCTGCAATTGCGGGCGGGTGGTGACCTTCAGGTGCAGGATGTTTCGCTGGCAATGCCTGAATGCGATGCCGCTGGTGACTTTCTTGTGTTGAAAAACCTGCTAAATGACCTGACTATCGCGCGGAATTAATTCCGCAACCTCCGGGGGTCTTTTGATGGCTTTGGTGCGTGCGGCGATTGTCGCCGCACTTTTTCTATTTGGACTGACCTTCGGGGCTGTTGCGCAGGATGTCACCTTGACGTCTCGCGACGGCGAAGTTGAAATTTCTGGCGATTTGATGGGATTTGATGGCGAATTTTATCGCGTCGACACGATCTATGGCGAATTGACGGTGGATGGCTCGGGCGTGCTGTGCGAGGGGCCAGGGTGTCCCAACCTGAACAATTACGTGGCCGAAGTCACCCTGTCCGGGGCCCCCACTATCGGACGCGTTTTGATGCCGGCGTTGATCGAGGCCTTTGCCTTGCGTCAGGGTTTGGAACTGAGCCGCGAAAATCTGTCAGAAACCCGGTTCGCGTATATACTGACTGACCGCGAAGCCGATCAGGTGCGCGGACGGTTTTGGTTCCGACTGACAAATACCGATGAAGGCTTTGCCGATCTGCTTGCTGGCGAGGCGGACATTGCGATGTCCCTGCGCGAAGTCACGCGGGACGAGGCGGTGCGCGGACGCGATGCCGGATTGGGGGATTTACGCGATGCCGCACGCAGCCGGGTTTTGGCGCTGGATGCGCTGGTGCCGCTGGTTTCGGTGGGTAACCCGGTGACGTCGATCACCACTTCCGAACTTGCGCAGGTACTGTCAGGTGAAATTACCAGTTGGGTAGGTCTGGGCGGACCAGATGCTCCTATCGCTGTCCATCTGCATGACCCGACAACGGGTCTGGGACAATCCACCGCCGAGCGGATGCTGATCAACGGCGCAAACAGCTTCGTTTCCGATGCCCAACGGCATCTGGATGGCGAATCGTTGTCGCACGGTGTTTCGCGCGATCCGTTTGCGTTGGGTGTGGGCAGTCGCTCGGAAATGGGGCTTACGTTTGAGCTATCCCTGAAAGGGGCCTGTGGGTTCGCGATGAAAGCGGACCGCCGTGCGGTCAAAACCGAGGATTACCCGCTGACCGCGCCCATGTTTCTTTATACCCCTGCACGGCGTATGCCGAAACTGGTGCGCGAGTTTCTGGCGTTTTCGCGTGAGCCTGCCGCGCAGCTGGTCATTCGGCGGGCAGGATTTGTCGACCAATTGCCCGAAGAGATTGAGATCAACGCACAGGGAGATCGCTTTGCTAACGCAGTTTTGCGCGCCGGAGGCGAAATCGGTTTGGAAGAGTTGCAACGCATGGTCGAGGCGCTTAGCCCGCTGAAACGTTTGACTACCACCTTTCGGTTCGAGGCAGGATCGGCGCGGCTGGATGCGCAATCACGCTCGAACGTGTCGGGATTGGCACACGCCTTGGAAAGCGGGTTCTACGACGGGCGGCGTCTTGTGTTTGTCGGGTTTTCCGATGGCGAAGGCCCGGCGCAAAACAATCGCGAGATCGCCTTGCGGCGCGCCAATGCCGTGCGCGATGCGGTGGTACGCACCGCTGAAACGGCGCAGTTAAACCGGTTAAGCCTAGAAACCGACGCATATGGTGAGGCGATGCCGATGGCTTGTGATGATACCGAATGGGGACGGCGCGCCAATCGACGAGTTGAGATTTGGGTGCGATAACCTGAGCTACACCAGTGCATGTCCGGGATAAGTTCCTATAAATACCCTTCGCTGCGAAAGCTGAGCTCGCAGGACTTCCCGATGATCAAATGGTCGTGCAGAGTGATTCCCATGACTTCGGCAGCGTCCTGAATCTTGCGGGTCATAATAATATCCGCCTCTGACGGTGTCGGATCACCTGATGGGTGATTGTGCACCAGAATCAACGCAGAGGCGTTCAACTCTAGCGCTCGTTTCACGACCTCTCTCGGATAGACGGGGACATGATCAACGGTGCCTTTTGCCTGTTCTTCGTCGGCAATCAAAACGTTCTTCGTATCCAGAAAAAACAGCCGAAATTGCTCGGTATCGCGGTGAGCCATTGTGGCCTGACAATACTCTAACAACGCATTCCATGACGACAGAACCTGTCGTTTCATCACGCGAGAACGGGATAAACGGTGGCTGGCTGCTTCGATTATCTTTAGCTCTACGATCACCGCTTCGCCGATGCCGTTGACAGATTTCAAACGTTCTACCGGGGCTGAAACCACGCCGTTGAAATCGCCGAAGATGTCCAGCAACTGACGCGCCAAAGGTTTGACATCGCGACGCGGAATGGCGCGAAACAGAACCAATTCAAGCATTTCATAGTCTGGTATGGCTTGCGCCCCGCCCTGCAGAAAACGCGCGCGCAGGCGGGCGCGGTGATCGCGAATATAGGACGGCTGTGCCGTGTTGCGCGGTGGAGTCGGTGCAACAGGCGCTTCGTCCTCGGAGAACAGAGGCAAAGCAGCATCGTTGAAATAGGAATATGGCGTCATGTCACCAAGGGTTGACCAAAATTACTAAGCCTTGGTTAACGTTTTTGCGAAACCCATGTGATTGTTCCTTGCTCCGGAAATTGATATGGGCCCCGGAATTAGGTCATATACCGTAAAAATCGCCCAAGGAGCCCGTTCATGGACCTGCGAAAGATCACAGACACTTTCAGCGTCTCACCACAGATCAATCTGGATGATGTGCCCGCCATAGCCAAGGCCGGGTTTCGGTCGATTCTGTGCAACCGTCCTGACGGCGAAGAACTGGGCCAGATCGAGCATGCTGCGGTCCAGACAGCAGCGCTTGAAGCGGGATTAGAATTTCGGTGCGTTCCGATTACTTCCGGGTCAGTTAACGAAACGGATCTGACCGATTTCAATACTGCGTTAGCCGAACTGCCTGCGCCCATTCTGGCATATTGCCGCAGTGGAACGCGTTGTACGATGCTGTGGAGCATTTCACATATGGATCAAATGCCCGGTGAGCAGATTATCGAAGCAACCGCCGCGGCAGGTTACGATATGTCCGGTTTGGTCGCGCAAATGTCGCGCCAGAGGGGTTAGAATCGAGCAATGACGCTTCCATGGGGCTTGGTTCTGAGCACGCCAGGGGGCGCGCAACTGTATCTGGGGGATGGGTCCACAGCCCCATCTGCGTACGACAGCCAAGACGATGCGATAGAAGCGGCTATTGTGCCGACCGATCGCTTGGTTGTTCTGGGTGCCGCTCCTGCCGTAGAGCCGCCTGTACGGGTGTTGCCGGATGCAGTCACCGATCTGGGAGGTGTATTGCAGGAGACCCCCTTGGCATGGCTGTCATCGGTGCAGCGCATCATGTTGGCGGGTGTGATACGTGCACGGGCCAATTGGGACGGGGTTGTCTGCCTTACTGAACAAGAGACGACCCACTGGGTGCATGTCAGCGCCGGTGAAGTGGTCAGTTTTCAGAGCGCGGCAACGGGTCGTTTGATCTCTGCACTGGGCGGGGCCGAAGGGGATTGCGCGGTACAAGCATTGGAAGACACGCTATCGCACCCCGAGAGATTGGCCGTGCATCTGCAGTCCGCCGCGCTGGCCGATAAGGCCGATTCGGTGACAGGGCATCTGATAGGCGCCGAGCTGGCAGCAATGCGCCGTTATTGGTTGGGTCAAGAGGTGCTGGTGGTTGAAGATGCGCCGCTTTACGGCGCTGCTTTGGAAGCGCAGGGAGCAATGGTCACAGCCATCGCGCCGGATAGAGCGTGGCAGGATGGTTTGCATGTTGTGGGGCAAAAAGCCGGGCTGATCGGCTGAAATAGCTGTTGGTTTGGGTACTTGAACCAAGAAAAAGCCGGGGCCGGATTTTGGCCTGAGGTTGGCACGTTTTTTGCCGGGCGCGATTGATCTGGAAATTCTGAGGCTTGTTTGAATGCAGGGTTACTAGCCTTGCCCGTGGTGATGGCGGGGTAACAGCCGACGTGGCACCAGAGCTCAAAATCTTGGCTTTGCAATCGAATTCTTGCTTTGTCGTCTTACCTGACGCAGCTTGGATCTATTAATGTATACAGTTTGAGTTAGGGTGAAGTCTTGAACTTAATATAGACCAACAACCGCAATTCATGCGGGCAGTGGAGGACTTTAGATGTTGCATTTCGAACGGTCAGAGTTTGATCAAAGGATCGCTGCGGCGCGTCGGCTTATGCGGCGGGACGGGCTGGATGCGTTGTTGATTTTCGCTCAGGAAAGTCATTACTACCTGACTGGGTTTGACACCAAAGGGTATGTCTTTTTCCAATGTGCCGTACTGACGGTGGATGACAGCCCTGTGACCTTGTTGACGCGACGGCCTGACCTTGAGCAGGCGCGGCGCACGTCGATTATTGACGATATTCGTTTATGGTACGATGCACCGGGCATTGACCCTACTGCCGAATTGCAAGTGATCCTTGACGAAAAAGGCCTGAAGGGGTGCAAGATCGGGGTCGAGTTGCGGAGTTTCGGGCTGACCGGTGACAACCATGAGAGGCTTCGGCAGCGGTTTGACGACTATGCCACGATGATTGATGCCTCGCATTTGGTGCGGGAGTTGCGATTGGTGAAATCGGACGCCGAGATTGCCTATGTGCGTGAAGCTGCCGAACTGGCCGACCAGTCGCTGGAAGCGATGGTCGAGGCATCCGGTCCCGGTGTTTTTGAGGGCAAGATTGCGGCTGCTGGAATTTCGCCGATCCTTGAAGGCGGCGGCGATATGCCCCCATCCGGTCCGGTGCTGGGATCGGGCGACCGCGCGCTTTTGGTGCGCAGCGCGACCGGGTATCGGACTCTGGATGATGTGGATCAACTGACCATCGAGCACGCTGGCAGCTATCGACACTATTGTGCCTGTCTGATGCGCACGATCACAATAGGCAGGGCGAGTGATCAGCATCTTGAGATGTTTGCAGCTACGCGAGACGCCATTGCTGCGATGACGGATGCGGCCCGCGTCGGGAATACAATTGGTCAGATTGATGACGCACACCGGGCGACATATGATGCGGCCGGGTTCGAGAAGACACGCATGTCGGCTTGTGGGTATTCATTGGGCGCGACGTATTCGCCATCATGGATGGATGTGCCGCCGATGCTGCATTCGGGGAACCCGACGCCGATCGTGCCAGGCATGATCCTGTTCCTGCACGCGATCTTGATTGATGCACCGCGCAACCTTGCCATGTCAGCAGGCTATACGATCCTGACGCGCGCAGATGGCCAAGCGCCCGAGGTACTGAGCCGGCTGCCTTTGGATGCCTTGATCACGCGCTAAGCGGTCCCCTACAGGGGCGGCGGTATCGTGCCGCCCCTGCAGGCCTGAGATCAGGTGGGATGCCTTAGCTGTCCTTTGGGCGACTGAGATAGTCGCATGCTGACAGTACATGGGTGCGCACGATATGCAGGAATTCTTCGATATCGACATTCTCGTCGTGTGAGCCCATTCCATACGGGTAGGGGCCATAAACATACGCGGGGACGCCATGATGCCGCCAAAGCCGTGCATCGGTTCCGCCAAGGCTTACGATGGGGGTGGGGCGCGGGCGCCCGAATGCTTCGACGTTGTTTTGGAGGATTCCGACCATTTCGTGATACGGATCACACCATGAGGGTTCGTCTCCCCCAACAACTTTCCATTCAACACCGGGATAGCGCGCGGCGATGTCTTCAATTTTCGGGAGAAGATCGGATTTGGACATACCCACGGGGAGCCGCAAATCGGCGGTAAAACTGCATTCCGACGGGATCATATTCGCCTTTTCCCCGCCTTTTATCAGCCCAATATTGAGCGTGACGCGCGATACCAGATCGCCAGCCCCGTCGCCCATCATACTGTCCATGGTTTTTCGGCCTGCATCCACGGCACTGGCGACGTTATGCGGTGGTGCTCCTTCGAGTGTTGTCAGTTCCTCTAGGTCGCGTGCGACATTCATGGCAATCTTGGTGGCACTTTCAGTGATGTGGACATAAGCGCCATGCGCTCCCGTGGCGCGGGCGGTAAACTCAACCCAAAGTGGGCCGCGCTCTCCAAAGCGGATCGACTCCGGCCCGCCCGGTTCGCCGTTCAACAGGCAATCACCGTGCACTTCCGGGTGATGTTCCATCAGATAGCGCGCGCCCCAGGGGCCAAATGTCTCTTCGTCCGAGACGCAGGTTAGCGTTAATCGACCGTGCAGACGGTCGCGAAGGCGATGCAAAAGGCAATATGTGATGATGGAAGCGGTCGTGCCCGGTTTCATATCGCAGGCACCGCGCCCATAGATGCGTCCATCTTTTTCCTCACCGCCCCATGGCTCATGAGTCCAGCCTGCTTTGCTTTCTGGGACGGGAAAAACATCCATATGACCGTTCAGAACGAGGTGCCGGCCCGCACTGCTGCCCTCGAATGTGGCGACGATGTTGGGCATTTCGGGATGTGGGTCAATTACCCGGTAGTCCAGTCCCGCAGCATCGAGATAATCACGTACAACCTGCGCTGCGGCCAAAGTGTTTCCCGGCGGATTGGGTGACGGGGCGCGCAGGAACGTCTTGAGCAGGTTGATAATGTTATCGCGTTCGTCGTCTAGCCAACCAAGGATTTCGGCGCGGTTGTCGTCATGAGCCGTCATTGTAGCCTCCTGTCTATTTGATCGCGCAGCCGGTACCATTGGAGGATCAGAGGCAAGAACCATGGGTTGCCGCCATAGCCGGGCTGAGCAGGAAAATCGAGACCGGCAAAGGCGCTTTGGCTATTGCCGCGCAGCATGGTGCGGGCGGCCTGTGTGCCCATCCATGATTGCATCGCCACGCCGCTGCCTTGACAGCCAAGCGCATAGTGCACGCCTTCGTGCGCGCCCAGATGCGGGATGAAATCCAGGGTGAAGGCGACGTTGCCGTTCCAACTGTGAGATATGCGCACGTCCTTTAACTGCGGCCAGACACGGCACATCGTTTTGTGCAGGCGCAACCCGCTTTGGCGTGCATCCATCGCGTGGGTTCCGACGCGCCCACCCCACAGTACCCGCTTGTGATCGGGTGACAGGCGGAAATAATTTAGAACGCGGCGCGAATCCGCAAGACCGCGGGCGTTAGGAACCAGTTCTTGGGCAAGGCCCTCGGGCAATTCTTCGGTGGCAACTAGGAAACTTGCCACCGGGACAAGCCGCCGTCGGAACCATGGCGTTTCACGCCCGGTGTATCCGTTCGTGCCCAGCATCACGCGTTCCGCTTCGATCACACCTCGATCGGTTTCGACCAGCCAGCCCTGCGCGGTGCGGGTCATCCCCTTCATATGGGTCTGCCCCAGCAACTGCGCTCCAGCGCGCTGAGCGGCGTCTGCCAGACCGGCGACGTATTTGCCCGGATGAATTGTTGCCGCACCTTCAGACACCTGCCCGCCAAAAAAGTAGTCGCTGCCGATCTCATCACGCTGGTGGTTTTGCGGGACCATATAGGCGGGTTCACCCGTCAGCATTGCGGTCTTTTCCGCGCTACGTGCCATGCTGTCATAGTGTTTACGCGACCACGCACAGCTAAACCGGCCGACGCGGGCAAAATCACATTCAATCCCCTCGCGGGTAATCAGATCATCAAGGAACTGAAGGGTTCCTGCGGCTTCGCGCATGAGCTGCATGGCGCGTTCTTCGCCGACATGACCAACCAGCGAGGATTCTGCATGTTTCAGTGCGCCCGATACCAGCCCGCCATTGCGCGAGCTGGCCCCTTGCCCAATTCGTTTTGAGTCTAATACTGCGCATGATGTGCCATCACGGGCCAATTCCAACGCGCAGGACAGTCCGGTAAAGCCGCCGCCGATGATGCAAACATCGACTTTTGTCGGTATCTGTGCCGGGGCGCCTATGCCGGGACGCGCGGCATCCCACCAGTATGGTTGCGTCTTGAAATCGGGGGTGAAGAGACGCTCGTCCTGCATGCCGGAAGCCTATTTTTTGGATTGAAGAAATTGCGAAAGGGCCAACATCACGATTGAAAACACAATCAGCAACGTCGAGATGGCTGCAATCGTCGGGTCGATCTCGTCACGCAATGCCAGGAACATGCGACGGGTCAGGGTTGCTTTGTCACCGCCTGCAATCAGTAGTGCGATCACGACCTCGTCCAGCGAGATGATAAAGGCGAGCAAGGCACCCGACAAAACCGAGTTACGAATTTGCGGCAATGTTACCGTCAAGAAAGCCCAAGGCCGTGAAGCCCCCATTGAGCGCGCGACCATTTCTTGGTTGATGTCGAAGTTTTTTAATCCTGCGGTCACGGTGATCATCACCAATGGAATAGCCAGCACGGTATGCGCCAGCACCAGCCCCCCAATGGTCGAGTTTAGACCGACGGGCGCGAAGGTCAGGAATATTCCGACAGCCAGAAGGATCACCGGAATAATCATTGGCATTGTCAGCAGCACCATCATGTACTTGCCCAAGCGCGCACGCGTTGTATGCAACCCGTAAGACGCGAGGGTGCCAGTGGTTGTCGCCAATATCATCGTCAGAAAGGCCACCTTAAAGGATACGGCAGTGGCCTGTAACCATTCCGCGGAACTGAAATAGGCACGATACCACCGTAATGACCACGATTCTGGCGGGAAGCTTAGATAGCGCGAATCCGAAAAACTCATCGGAATCACGAGTAGGGTGGGCATAACCAGAAACAAGAGGACCAGCGTACACAAGATATATAGCCAAAGCCGCTGAAGATGCGTGACCTGTGTGTCGGTTGCGGGCTTGTTCCACATATTACTTCCCCTCCACCGATGACATGGCTCCTGTCAGGCGCGCAAACGCCCAAAGGATACCTAAGGTCATAACCAACAGGACAACGCCCAGCGCGCTGGCCGCACCCCAGTCTGCATAGACCGCCATTGATCGTTCGATTTGCATGGCCCACATCATCACACGGCCACCGCCCAGTAGGGCGGGGGTTACATAGAAACCCAGCGACAGAACAAAGACCAAAATCACGCCAGCGCCCAACCCCGACAAGGTCAGTGGCACATAGATCTGCCAAAAGGCTTTGACCGGTGACGCACCCAAGTTGGCGGCAGCCTTTAGCAGGCTAAGATCCACGGTTTTCATGCTCGCATAGAGCGGCAGAACGAAGAATGGCAACATGATATGCACCATTCCAATAGTGGTCCCCGTAAAGTTATGTGCCAGTTTTAGCGGGGCGTCGATCAGCCCCATGTCCATCAGCCAAGTGTTAATTAATCCGCGGCGTTGCAGCAGCACCAACCATGCATAGGTCCGCACCAAAAGCGAGGTCCAGAATGGAAACAGCACACATAGCAACACCAAACTTGCCATGCGCGGTTTCAGCTGCGAAGCCAGATATGCCAGCGGATAACCCAGCAAAATACAAAGACCGGTGACCAGAAAGGCGAGCTCGAATGTAGTGATCAAGGTTTTCTTGTAGGATGGGTGCAGCAGACGAATATAGTTCTCGGCTGTGAAGCCATCCGCACCATAGATCGACAACCAGAACAGCCAGCCAATCGGGACCAGAACAAGGCTCCCAACAAGGATGAATGCGGGAAGCGACAAAGACAGCTCGTTGCGCTGTTGTGTGCGTGCCTGCCTTTTCAGAGCCTGTTTGTTCAGGGGTTCTGTGTGTTCCGTAGCGGTCATGTCTGGTCATCCTCGGGAAGAATGACCGTGTCCTGAATCAACCATGACAACCGTACTTGGCTACCGGGGACGGGCAAGGTTTGATTGCTGCGATGCTGGCTGCGGACTGCAATTTCATGATCGCCGTGAATGGAAATGTAACTGACGATGCTGTCGCCTTGAAATACGGTTTGACGCAACGTGCCGGTCATCTGGTTTTCGTCTGGTCCGGGGCCGCCATCGGCGATTTGCAGCATCTCGGGTCGCAAGATCAGGGCCTGTTGCAAGGCGGTGGACTCCAACGGCCCACCTGTTTTGATTGGTTGGCCAAACAGGCTGGCCGTGCCGTTGGTTACGTCCACAGGCAGGCGATAGGTTTCTCCGATGAAACTGGCGACAAAGAAGGTTTTGGGCCGCTCATACAGGCGTTGTGGTGGATCGACCTGCTGAATCTGGCCATCGTTGATAACTGCGATACGATCTGACATTGTCAGCGCTTCGCGTTGATCGTGTGTAACATAAACAGTGGTGATACCTAGCCGGTCATGTAACGCGCGGACTTCGAACTGCATCTGTTCGCGCAGATTCTTGTCCAGTGCCGAAAGGGGTTCATCCATCAACAGAATGCGCGGTTCAAAGATGACGGCGCGGGCCAGTGCCACACGCTGGCGTTGGCCACCTGACAGAGCGTCGATGCCCCGGTCGCCCAGACCGCCGAGTTGTACAAGATCAAGCGCGCGGTTGACCCGGTCTTGCCTTTCGGATTTTCCAATGCTGCGTAGTTTCAGCGGATACGCTAGGTTTTCTGCGACCGTCATATGTGGGAATAAAGCGTAGTTTTGGAACACCATCCCGATGTCGCGCTTGTGCGGCGGTAGCAGCAGGACTTCGTCATCGCCAAACAGCACCGATCCGCTATCGGGGCGCACAAATCCGGCCAGCACCATCAAAAGGGTCGTTTTGCCTGATCCAGACGGACCAAGCAGGGTCATGAACTCACCGCTGCGGATGTCGATACTGACGTTGTTCAGCGCATTGAATGCGCCATAGGTTTTTGTCAGTGACTTTACGCTAATCGGCAAGGCGCGGCCGCGGCCCGATGCCACGTCCGGCCCGGTGGATACCGGGCCGGTGGATTTGTTCACATCATGCATTGCTACTTATTCCTGGATGAAAAAGTCGAAGTCCTGCGTCAGCTTGTCGAGGTTCTCTGCCCAATAACCGGCATCCAGAACAAAGCCTTTGGCGACGTTATCGGGATGGCTGGGCAGACCTTTGGCCACGTCGTCATCGATTACACCGGTGTCGAACGCATCCGCGTTTGCCGGACCATAATTGATGAACAGCGAGATGCGCGCCTGAACTTCTGGGCGGCTCATGATCTCGATTGCCTTCATTGCCAGGTCTTTGTTCTTGGCGCCTTTTGGGATGACCCAGCAGTCTGTCAGAACCATTTGCTGATCAAAGGTAATGCTGACCGGAGCACCCGCATCTGCGATGGATTGCGCGCGGCCATTCCACACCAACGCCATGTCCACTTCGCCATCTTGCAGAATCTGCGCGGATTGCGCACCCGAGCTCCACCAGACGGCGACATCGTCCTTCAGTTCTTTCAGCTTGTTAAAGGCGCGCTCGGTATCAAGGGGATACAGTTCGTCCATGGGGACGCCATCAGCAATAAGTGCGGCTTCCAAGCTATAGACCGGGTTGCGGCGCAGGCTGCGCGGGCCGGGGAATTTTTCGGTATCCCAGAAATCAGCCCACGAGTTTGGTTTATCTTCGGGATAGGCTGCGTCGCTGCGCGCCAGAACGGCACCGTAAACAAGGTTACTGATCCAGCCCTTGCCTTTCATGATGTCGGGAATGCCGGGCACGCTCAGGACAGATTCGTCCAGCATTTCGACATTGCCTTCGTTTTCAAGGATTGCGCAGCTGTAGTTGCCTTGTTGAACCAGATCCCACGTCGGAGCACCCGAGGCGACCTGTACGCGCACGTCTGCTGCGCCCGATGTCGTGTCCTCGATAACTTTGATGCCGAGCTCTTCTTCGACAACGTCGAACCAAGCCTTGCGCTGGGCCTCTTGATAGGCGCCGCCCCACGATGCAATCGTGATCGAATCCTGTGCCAAAACCGCACCTGCACCCGCGCCCATAATGGTCGTTAATGCGGTGACACTCAGCAGTGTTTTACGAAAGTTCATCTCTTTCTCCCTGTTGGTCTGTGTGGTTGGTTTGTTGTGTGTCGGCTCTTTCGGCCTGACTTTAGGTTATGCTGTCGCGGATCAATGGCGAAGTCGAGCAATGAATCCCGCCTCCGTTCATTTGTACCCTGTCATAAGGCACAGTGACTATTTCCACGCCTTCGTGTTCAAGAGCGATGCGCGTTTCGTCGGATATGCCTTCGGGCATGAGAACGCGTCGGGGTCGTACTGCTAACCCGTTGACGATCCACCGATTATCGGCTTCGGACATTTCGATCGTACGGATGTTCAGCTCTTTCAGTTTTTCGAGAAAACTAAATGGCAGCCCCCGTGCCCAGATCAACGCGAGATCCGGTGCGAGCATCAGAAAATGCCCGTCGAGGTGGATATCGTACCCGCGTAAATCGACCACCAACAGTTCGACACCCATATGTGCCAGCACTTCGGAAATCTGGGCGATTCCTTCGTCGTTCTGACGAATACCCCGTCCGATCACTGCGGTCTTGGAATTCAGCCAAGCAAAGCTGCCGCCTTCGGACATGGCCCTACCGTGCAGCGTACGCAGAATCGGTGCGCCCGCTTTGGCCAGAGTACGTGTCACCACTTGTTCTTCGCCATGGCGCATCCGCGGGGCAAGGCGCGTTACGATTGCCCCCCCCGGTACGGCAATGCAGGAGTCGCGGGTATAGACAGACTTGAACCGTCCATCGGTGACGCCTTCAAGATAGATTACTTCCGCCCCTTCCGCACGCAATGCGGTTGCCAAACCGTCGTGCTGGGCTTGTAGCTCGGTCAGATCGGGGATTTCTTGGCTTTGCCAGTACCAGCCAGTGTCTAGATCACCAAATCCACCGGTTTCTGGGATCGCCTTGTTTCGGTCGATGATGTTGAATTCGTCGCCGGGGCGATGCATCAGCACCGCGCGAAGCTGCCCCACATCGTTGTCGCACCCCCACTGTTTTCCCCACAGGCGGACAAGCCTTTCGGGATCGTCAAAAGCGGGGTCAGGTTCCGAGCCGAACATTTTGATTGTGGCGCTGTAGACGCTGATGTTCTTTTGCGCAGCTGGTTGAGACATCTCAAGGCCCTTCCCGATTATGTCTTGTCAAATGCAGGCTAAGCTGTGAAAAATGATGACACAATACCACAAAATATCCAACTTTTCGGAAAAAAACTCACATATTGATCCACTTTTCGTCCCTAAGGAAAGACAAACTGCAAATGCGCGACTTACCCCCATTCAGCGCAATACGTGCCTTTGAAGCTGCGGGCCGCAGGCTTAATATTAGCAAGGCGGCGCAAGAGCTTTATGTGACCCACGGCGCTATCAGCAAACAGGTCAAAGCCCTTGAAAACGCTCTTGGCGTGACCCTGACCCGGCGCTCTGGGCGCGGAATCGAGCTGACACCAAAGGGCCGGCAATTGATGCCACAGTTATCAAAGGCATTTGATGACATTGACATCGCGTTGCGGGCTGTCACCGAGCAAAGCTTTGAGGGGGAACTGACAGTGACGTGTATGCCCGGTCTGGCCGCGACATGGCTGGTTCCACGATTGCCACAATTTTTCAAAAGCTATCCTGACATCTCTATTACCATTTTGTCGGCCAGCACGCGCCAAAGGGCAGAATCCGATCTTGAGATACTCTATGGGCGTCCTGAATGGCCGGATCGAAACATTCGGCTCCTTCGCCAACTTGACGTTTTTCCGGTGTGCAGCCCGCGCATAATGAACGGGCCGGAACCGGTGAGAAAGATCGATGATTTGTTCAAGCATGTCATGATTGATGAACCGGGAGGGGCGCATTGGCGCGAGTTTATGGTGGCGCACGGCAAGGATCCTTCGTTGATCAACAGAAGGTTGCGCTTTGATGATTTCAACCACGGTATTGTTGCCGCGCGCGAAGGTTTAGGCGTGGCCATCGGCGATGATCTGACGATGGCCAGCGATCTCGCCACGGGTCGATTGGTACGGCCGCTGCCTGCGATGATCAGCCGTCAAAGCCTTGCCTATTACCTCGTCGTCGCTCCCAATCTACCCATTAACGGGCCCATTGCAGCCTTCATTGACTGGCTTACCCTGAACATTCAACGCAAGCAGTTGGATTGACGTGGGTAAGGCATGAATCAAATCGCCAAAAAGGACGCCTTTGCATGAACCTCAACCCAATTGATACTATCATTGTTGACGGCAAAATTGCCTCGATGCAGACGCCAGGCGATTTTGTCGCGGCGATGGCAATCGCGGACGGGCGTATCGTTGCCACAGGCTCATCCGCCGAAATTCGCGATCTTGCACCGAGTGCCACGGTGATCGATGCACGTGGGCGACTGGTTCTTCCGGGTTTTATCGACAGCCATTGCCATCCGGACCGATACGGCGCGCAATTGGGTAGGTGGACGTATCTTGGCGACGGTCCCGACAGTATCGATGCCCTGCTTGATCTGGTTCGCCGCAAAACCGAAGGGACGCCACAGGATCAGTGGTTTGTCGGGTTTGGATATGACGATCACCGCCTTGGGGGATATCCAACGCGGGACGCGCTGGATGCGGCGGCGGGTGGGCGTCCTGCCTATCTTAACCGGCGCGACGCGCATCTGGGGTTTGCCAATAGCGCGGCATTAAAGATCATCGGGTATGATGCGGACACGCCCGATCCTGCGTTTGGTCGTATCGATCGCGATCCCGTTACAGGCGATCCCACCGGCCTTTTGCGCGAAACCGCAGCCCATGCCATCGTCAATTATTGTCAGTCCAAATTCACCACCGCCGATTACAGTGGTGGGCTGGAGCGTGTTTTCAAGGATTTCGCCGGATATGGCATCACGTCGGTTCACAACAGCCTGTGTTCAACTGAAGGGATCGAAGCTTATCAACTGATGCGCGAGGCCGGGACACTGAACATGCGTGTTGGCTTGCTGGCCAGTGGGCGCGAAGACGATCTGATTGATGCCATAATTCGTTCGGGATGGCGCACAGGATTCGGTGATGAATGGGTTCGGCTGACCGGTGTGGAATGGTGCCCCGATTGCAGCACTTCGGGCCGCACGGCGGCCTATTACGAGCCCTATATTGGCGAAAAGATCATCGGCGAGCCGGACGACAACCGCGGTATGCTGTTGTATGAGGCCGAGGATTTTAATCAACGCGTGCTGCGGGCGCACAAAGCGGGGTTGATGGTTGGTTGCGACGGAGTCGGAGACCGTGGCATTGATTTCGTACTCGACGCTTTTGAGAACGCGTTAAACCACCATCCGGTCAAGGATCACCGCTTGCGGGTTGAACATTGTTGCAACGTCACACCTGCGATCCTCAATCGCCTGAGCCGGCTAAAGGTTATCTGTTCGTCCGCGACAGGGTTTGCATATGATCTTGGCGATTCCTACATCCGCAACCGTGGCGCAGACGCGATGCAATACATGTGGCCGCATCGTTCAATGATCGATGCGGGTATCGTGGCCCCGGGTCATTCGGATTGCCCGGTTTGTCACCCCAATCCGATGCGTGGCATTCACTCAATGGTCAATCGTCGGACCGCCAGCGGGGCAGATCTATATCAAGGCGAGGCCGTGACCGTTTTTGAGGCGATTCAGGCCTATACCGTTCTTGGAGCCTATGTTGGTCGCGAAGAGCATCTGAAGGGGCAGTTGACCATCGGAAAGCTAGCTGATTTTACGATTCTGGAAGACGATATTTTTGCCATATCCCCGGATCAGATCGACCAGGTCCAGGTGGCGGAAACCTATGTTGGCGGCAGGCAGGTCTATGCCCGTTCCTAACGGGCGTCGTCCGACACGGGGCATCGAAAGCCACAGTTGAAATGGAAAGCTGCGAAGGTTCGTATGACTAGTCAAGCCGCTATTCTTGCTGTTTTCTGATACTAGATGCATGCCCGTTGCAGATTGCGTTCGCTCAACAGCCATTCGACAAAGCAATCGGTGGCGTGGGACCGCTTGTCGTTGAAAGGGCTCGCGATGTGATAACCGTATTTGGTTTTGACAGAGTGATCCAAGGGTCGGATCAATGACCCGTTAACAAGGTCATCATCAACCAAGTAGCGCCACGCAAGCGCGATACCCGCCCCGCGCTTTGCAGCATCAACCAAAAGAGGATAGCTGTTCATCCGGAGTTTGCGGGGCAGGTTTGGCATGGAAATGTTCATTTCGGTCAACCAGATCGCCCAGTTCATCCAATTCCATTTTTCATAGTCGAGGTCCAAGAGATCTGCGTTCACCAAATCGTTTGGCGTAATTGTTCCGTTCCATTTCTCAAGGTAGTCTGGGGAGCAGACAGGGAACACTTCTTCGCCAAACAGTTGCTCGGTCACATAGCCGCGCCAATCGCCCTCGCCGTGGACCATGGCGACCTGGCAATCGCCGTTCAATAGGTCGTTTCGTACGTCGGTCACCATAATGTGCAAAGAGATGTCGGGGTGCAGGGCTTCGAATTTGGGCAGTCGCGGTATGAACCAATGCGCTGCAAAAGACGTATCAGTCGCGATTTTCAGCCGTTCTTTGCCGTCATTCAACCGTGCCTCGTCAGCGGCGTTTGCAAGGTGGTTTAGGGCAACAACGACGCTGTTGTGAAAATCCTTACCCCTGTCTGTCAACCAAACGGAACGGTGCCCGCGTTCGAACAAGGCCACGTTCATTTGTGATTCTAGTGCCCTGATCTGTTGACTGACTGCTGATGCTGTAACGCATAGTTCGTCCGCAGCGTGTTTAAAGCTACCCAACCGTGCCGCGGCTTCGAAAGCAACAAGAGGGTCCAAGTGTGGAAGGCGGGCTCTGATATTTGACATAAGATTAACTATACCAAAAGAGCAAATATTGATCGTTTGAACGGTTATTAGGGTGAGTATACCTTATGTCAAACAGGATATGATTTTCTGCCAGCGGAGGGCGAGCGCATGAACAAGCATCTTTTGGACCTACAAGAAGGTGAATCGCCGTTCCATGCAGATGGCGCAAAGTCATTTACCATGCCTGCGCGGTTCTATGTGGACGCTGACATCTATGAGATGGAGAAAGAGGCGATTTTCTACAAATCTTGGCATTACGCAGGACATGTGTCGCAGGTGGCCGAACCGGGAATGTATTTCACGACCAAGATTCACGAACAAAATATTTTTGTTGCGCACGGTCGGGATGGTAAGACACGTGCATTCTATAACGTTTGTGCGCATCGCGGACATGAATTGCTGGAAGGGTCCGGCAAGAAAAACGTGATCACTTGCCCCTATCATGCGTGGGCGTTTGATTTTCAGGGTAACCTGATCAATGCGCGCAATTCGGAAAATGTTGAAGGATTCAACAAGTGTGACTTCTCGCTCAAAGAAGTCACGCTGGAAATCTTCTGTGGCATGATCATGATCAACCTTGATCCAAATGCGAAACCATTTGCAGAAGAATACGCTGGCCTGGACGAAGAGATCCGGCAGTACATGCCGTCCGTAGACAAGCTGTCTTTTGCGCAACGCGACACCTTTGAAGTCGATGCAAACTGGAAGGTTTTGGTCGACAATTTTCTGGAATGTTATCACTGCGCCCCGGCTCACAAGGACTTTGTGGACTTGGTGAATATGGATACCTATCGGACCATTACACGTGATCGGTATTCGTCGCAGTGCGCCGCCGCGCCATTGACGACAAGAAGCAAGGCTTTCAGTTTTGAGACTGGTGAAGTGGAATTTGGGTATGCTGGTTTCTTTTTGTGGCCCAACATTACCATCTGGTTGTATCCGGGTGAGGCCAATTTGTCCGTATTGCAGATGAACCCGCTCAAGCCGGAGGTCACGATCGAGTATCAGGACTGGTTTACCTTGGGTGGCGTATTGTCTCCACAGTTGAAAGATGCGGCTACCTACCAAAAAGACGTGTTGCAACCCGAAGATATCGACCTTTGCGAAAGTGTGCAGCGCGGGTTGAAATCCAAGGCCTACAATCAGGGGCGGTTTATCGTTGATGCCGGTCGAACCGAGTTGAGCGAACACGCGGTGCATCATTTTCAGAAAATGGTTCTGGATGCTTTGGGTGCCAATCTGGGGCCGTCCTGACGGCCCCGCACGTGGCGTTTGGTTCTTCGGACGGTGGCGGGTCGTTCAGGGAGCTTTTCAGGTCACAAGACTATACAAAGCTTGTCACTTGATTTGCGTGATCGCGAACGATGTCAGATAAAAATCTGCGCCGGTTTGGATTGTGAGATACTGCCCCTTTCTTGGAGAGCACCTGTCGTAAATTAGGCTAGTTTTTGCACCTGCTGATCGGGGTTGCTTGCTGCCTTGCATGCCGTCGAGACCGAAGCAGTTGGTTTGGGTGATTTGGGTTGTTTCAAAGGCTATTTTGGCCGTGAGATTGCCCGTTGGAGCAAACAGTATGGGGCGACGGAAACTGACACCATCATCATGATGAACAATCTGATGGATTGGCGACCGGCGAATTTGCCGGATGATGATGCCGCCTCCATCGTGCATGACGATTTTCGATCCGGTAATGCGATTGTAAGCGATGAGGCCTCTGAGGTGATCGCGCAATCGGACCGGGAGCTGTCCACCCTTGGGCATCCTCTTGCGGATTTGGGCTATGTTTGTGCCCTTAATCACGTCGGAACTCTGCCCACCGGAAAGTTCAAGGGGCTTGATTGTAAGGCGTTGGGCATTCCGACTGAGCAAGAGCTTCTTGATTTCTATTGCATGTATTCGGGCCGAAACCGCATGGCGCCTTGTCGAAGAGAATTTCTGACAAATGTGATGTTTGTCACCCCTAGAAGGTCAGGCCTGGTCGGGTTCGGGATTGGGTTTCAGCGCAAGGTTTTCGCGTATCGGCACGGTCTGGCGTTCGATCATGCGATGTACCACCGGTGCGTTGGGGCCACGGTGCAAGCTACGCAAAAGGTCTGACAGTTCGGCGTCGGATTGGGTCCGGCGTTCATTGTGGCGGACGTACTCGCCCCATGTGGGAACATGATAGCTTTCGCTCCAGTGCTCTGGGTGTTGCAGGTCGCGTAACAAGGCCCATTGCTGTGCTCCGTCACGGATGCGCACGCGGCGGCGTTTGCTCATTGCGGAAAGGAAGCGGGGCACGTCGGCCTCGTCTATTTCATAGTCGACCATGACCATCACAGGCCCGCTGCGATAGGTCAGATCGAACCGCAGCGCGGGTTCCTTGAACCGATTCAGCGGATCAAGGTTCAGCCCGTCGAATTCTGGCAGGGGCAGACGCAAGCCGATCAATGCCCCAACCACCAACAAGACCGAGACCAACATCAATGTCGCAGAAGACCCTGCGCTTTCTGAAAGAGCCCCCCAAATCCAGCTGCCTGCAGCCATGCCACCAAACGTTCCGGTCTGGTAAAGCGCGAGTGCGCGCCCGACCACCCAACGAGGGGTCGAGAGTTGCACCGTGACGTTGAACATTGACAGCGCCAGAACCCAGCACGCCCCAGCCAACATGATTGCCGCCCCGCTGAGGATGGCATTGCCGCTAAGCGCCAGTACAAACACGGCAACGGCAAATCCAACGAAGGCGCCGCGCGCGATGATTTCATTGCGAAACCTTTCGCGCAGGGTGGCGTTGGACAGTGCGCCACCAACTGCGCCCAGACCAAAACAACCCAACAGCACTCCATAGATAAATGCTGTGCCCTCCAACACTTCACGCACCACAACCGGCAAAAGCGCCAGCAATACGATACCGGTCAGCCCAAACCAGAACCCACGAAAGATCACGCGGATCAGGTTTGGTGACATCGCAACATAGCGCAGGCCAGCGGCAAAGGCGCTGCCAAAAGATTCGCGCGGAAGGTGTGCTTGGCGTTCGGGGGCTTTCCAGCGCAGCAGGGCAAGAATGATTGCTACATAACTCAGCGCATTCACCGCGAATGCCGCCGCCGCACCGGCGATGGCAACAATGGCTCCGCCCGCTGCCGGACCGACGCTGCGCATCAGATTGAACCCCATGCTGTTCAACGATACCGCTGTTGGCAGCTCTTGACGCGTTACAATATCGCCCATGGTTGCCTGCCACGAAGGGTTGTGCAGAGCAGTGCCGCATCCAATCAAAAAGGTGAATCCCAACAGGATCCACGGCGTTAGCCAGCCCTCGAAGGCCATGAACGTCAGGCCGACGGATACAACAAACATGAATGATTGGGCGATCAGCATGACGCGGCGGCGGTCAAAGCTGTCAGCGAACACGCCCGCTAGCAAAGAAAAGACCATGATTGGCAAGGATACAGACCCTTGAACCAGTGCGACCATACTTTGGGAGTCGGTTAGTGAGGTCATCAGCCATGCCGCACCAACGGCCTGCACCAGCCCGCCGAAATTCGACGCCAGAGACGAAATCCAGAGCGATCGGAATGTTTGGTTTCTAAACAGGGTCAGGGCAGAAGGGCGATCCGGCACGATGGGTCTCCGGGCAGGTTACGTCCGGAACATATACCGATCCACAGTCAGAGCAACCTCAAGCGCCTAGGCGGCTTGCTTTATTTCGGCCAGAACTTTTGCCGCGATACCAAATGATTTTACCCTTGCCGCATGATCATGGATCTGGCCGGTTATGATCATTTCATCTGGTTGATAGGTGTCGCACATGGCGCGCAGTTGCGTACGTACCGATGCTTCGGACCCAACGGCGGAAACGTGTAAGGCTTGATTGACGGCGCGGGTCATCTCAGGGCCAATGGCGGCTTCAATGTCATCGACCGGTGTCGGCAGTTTGCTGGGCTTGCCAGTACGCAACCGTGCGAATGCCTGTTGCATCGTGGTGCGTAGATAGGCGCCTTCGGCGTCGGTGTCGGCGGCAAATACATTGACCGCCAGCATAAAATATGGTCGATTCAGTTGCGCAGACGGCTGAAACTGTCGGCGATAGATGTCGACCGCCTGTTCCAGCGCGTCGGGTGCGAAATGCGAGGCGAACGCGTAGGGCAGGCCCAGATGCGCGGCCAGCTGCGCGCCATAAAGGCTGGATCCAAGAATCCAAACCGGCACATGTGTTCCTTGTCCGGGGTGTGCTGAAACGGGTGCGCCGGGCCGTGCGTCCCCCAGATAGTCGATAAGTTCGACCACATCGTCGGGAAACCGGTCCGCTTCCAGACCGCGTCGTAATGCGCGCGCCACGGCCATGTCTCCGCCGGGTGCGCGGCCCAGCCCCAAATCAATTCGGCCGGGGTGAATGGTGGCCAATGTGCCGAACTGCTCGGCAATGGCCAGCGGTGCGTGATTGGGCAACATGACGCCGCCTGCCCCGATGCGCATCCGCCGGGTTGCATCCGCAATATGGCCAATCAGAACCGAGGTCGCCGCGCTGGCAATACCGGGCATATTGTGGTGCTCGGCGAGCCAATAGCGATGATAACCCATCTCTTCGGCCGCTATGGCAAGGTTGCGACTGTTTGATATCGCCGTGGCTGTATCGCTGCCTTCGGGTACCGGAGCGAGGTCGAGAACAGAATAGAGCATGGCGCGGCCTTTCAATTACTGACCCTTCATCTGGGGATCACGGGGCGGATCGGCAAGCCGCCAGGCCAACTGAGTGTGTTAATTCATTAAAATTGCGGGTGTTGGCACTGCCTTAGTTCGTCGTCAGGATATTAGATCGTACTGGCAATGACGTACGGCTTAGATTTTGATGCGCTACACATATTGAACCCGTGATTCAGACCTGCAATGCTCTGGCGCAACCGCATTAGCCTATGGAAACTGTGATGAAAGCTTTTTTTGACGAACGTCAATTGCGCCACGCGCCTGCTACTTATTTCCGGCGCGGCGCGGCTATGTCACACCCCGAACAACCGGAACGGGCGGAAATCTTGCGTGATATGCTGATCAAAGAAGGTTTTGATCTGTGCGCGCCGCGTGATCATGGCTTGGCCCCGATCAAGGCTGTGCATAATCCTGACTATGTGGATTTTCTTTCCGGTGCGCACGCCCGTTTCGTGGCCAGCGCCGGCCCCGAGGCCTTGGCGATCCCGACGATGCATCCCGGTCGGCGGCGCGGACGGGAACCCAAGGATATTCATGGTCAATTGGGTTGGTGGATGACCGACACGTCCACGCCCATGACGGAAGGAACGTGGGACGCGATCTATTGGTCCGCCCAAACTGCAATCGAAACCGCAGAAGAGGTTTTATCGGGTGCGCGCGCAGCTTACGCTTTGTGCCGCCCGCCCGGACATCACGCGATGCGCGATTGTTCAAACGGATTTTGCTTTTTCAATAACGCGTCAATTGTCGCGCATCACTTTACGAGACAGTTCAATAAAGTGGCACTTGTCGATATTGACGTGCACACCGGAAACGGGTCGCTGGATATTCTGTACGAGCGTGGGGACATCTTTTTCTGTTCCCTTCATCCGGACCCGTCAACCTATCCGACCTTTTATCTTGGACATGCCGATGAAACGGGCGAAGGCGAAGGAAAAGGTAAATCGCTGAATATTCCGTTGGCGCAAGGTGCCAGTCAGGATGACGTGTTGAACGCGCTGGATACAGCTCTGGTCGCGGTTGGTGATTTCGGTGCCGACGCGTTGGTGGTGTCGCTAGGGTTCGACATGGCTGCGGATGACCCACTGGCGGCGGTGCAGGTTTATGCCGATGGGTTTGCAGAAATGGCGCGCCGGTTGGCGGGGCTGAACCTGCCGACGGCGTTGGTCCAAGAGGGCGGGTATTTGGGCCCGTCCTTGGAAGATAATGCAAAAGCATTCCTGACGACATTCCGCGAGGCAAGTAGATGAGCAGCACTCCAAAGGACATGAATGGTGCCGAAAGCGTAGTGCGCAGCCTGCATGCCGGGGGCGTTGATACGTGTTTTGCCAACCCCGGCACGTCTGAAATGCAATTTGTTGATGCGCTGGACCGGACCAAGCTTATGCGCTGCGTGCTGGGCCTGTTTGAAGGCGTGGTGACAGGGGCGGCGGATGGGTACGCGCGGATGGCGGGCAAACCTGCCGTCACGCTGTTGCACCTTGCGCCCGGTTTTGCCAACGCCGCCGCAAACCTGCACAACGCCCGCAAGGCCAACGTACCGATGGTAAACCTTGTGGGCGATCATGCGTTGCGCCACCAACAATATGACGCGCCTTTGTCCGCTGATGTTGAAGGGGCTTGTGCGCCGTTCAGTGACTGGGTTCGCTCGGGGCGCGATGCGGCCACCTTTGCTGCTGATGCGATGACGGCCCTTGCCGTCGCCAAGGGGCGGCCGGGGCGCATCGCTACATTGATTGCCCCGGCTGATATTGGTTGGGATGCGGGGGGCAAGCTGGCCGATGTTGTGACACCATACGCTCCTGTGCCACTGGATGAGGGTGCATTGGATGCGACCGTAAGCGCGCTGGAAAGTGGTGACAAGACGGTCATCCTTGTTGGGAATTCGGTCTTGGAAAACACCGATGCACTTGCCCTGTTGCAGGGAATTGCCGAAAAAACCGGTGCGGATATCATGGCCCCAACATCAAGCCGCCGAACCGAACGCGGACGCGGGCGATTTGCCGTAGCGAAAATCCCCTATCCGATCAACGAAGCCATCGCCAGCCTGACATCCTATTCCCGCGCTGTTCTGGTTGAGACAGTTCCGCCGGTGGCGTTTTTTGCATATCCGGGCAGGCCCAGTTTGTTGCTGCCTGTTGGCTGTCACACTGTTACGTTGGCGGGTGTCGATGGCGATGGCCCTGCGGCGCTGGCTGCATTGGCGGATCGGATCGGGGCAAAACCCGGCACGGCGCACGATCCATGCCCGCTGCCTGCGCCCCAAGCGGGCGCAATCACGTTGGACAATATCGCGGCTGCGCTGGCAAACGCGCTGCCCGAGGATGCTATAATCATAGACGAGGCGATTTCGTCCGGTGGGGGGACGTTTGCCGCAGGTGCTTACGCCCCGCCCAATTCATGGCTGGCGCTGACGGGTGGATCAATCGGAATTGGGATTCCATTGGCGGCAGGGTCTGCGATTGCCTGTCCTGACCGTCCTGTCATTACATTGCAGGCGGATGGATCAGCCATGTACACCATTCAGGGTCTTTGGACGCAAGCGCGTGAGAACTCGAATGTGACAACGATTATCCTTGCAAACCGATCTTATGAAATCCTCAAAACAGAATTGCACAATGTCGGGGCGCAACCTGGGCCTGATGCGCTTAGTATGTTGAATCTTGATCGACCCAATCTGGACTTTGTCGCATTGGCCAGAGGTATGGGGGTGCCCGGGCGGCGGGTCGAGGATGTCCAAGACCTCATCCGCGCCATCCAGGATGCGGCAAAAGAACCGGGCCCCTATCTGATCGAAGCCGCGATCTAGTCCTTCTAAATCCCGAATGTTGATTGGCGCCGCCGAGCCGGGCCGAGAGATGGCACGCACGGGTTGTTCGCGGTGCAGGAGTAGCATGCTGTGCTGGTTTCATATGTACCTGTCATAAACGTGCCAAAGTGACGTAACGTTTAGCTTACGTAAGCGTCAATCTATGTTGTAGCCTGTTAGAAACACTCCCACATCGGGAGTTTTCGGAATGACGACGCAGGATAGACATGACCGATCAGACACTGACCATACGTGAAATGTGCGACACCTTTGACGTCACGCCCCGCACATTGCGATTTTATGAGGCCAAGGAATTGTTGGCCCCCATTCGCAGCGGCCAGAAACGCCTGTTTACCAAGCGAGACCGCGCACGGCTGAAGCTGATTTTGCGAGGCAAGCGTTTTGGTTTTAGCCTTGAGGAAATCCGCCAGCTGCTGGACCTCTACCACGCTGGCGATCAACAGCACATGCAGATGCGGCGCACATTGGATTTGGCCGCCCAGCGCATGAAAGACATGCAGGCGCAGCGTGCCGAACTGAACGAAGCCATTGCCGATCTGGACGCCCAGATGAAATGGGTCAGCAACATGTTGGGTGCGATGGAGCAGACGGACAAAGCTGCTGAATGATAGCGCCCCACTGAGAGGACTGCCCGATCAACGATTTCGACTGACATAGGAAACACGCCCATGCCCAGCTACACCGCCCCCATCAAAGATCTGCAATTCATATTGCATGACATGTTGAACGTCAGCGCGCAAGAAACCCCTGGTTACGCAGAATTAGAGCCTGATTTTACCTCGGCTATTCTGGAGGAAGCTGGCAAAATGGCCACGGATGTTCTGGCCCCGTTGAATCGCGTGGGTGACACCGAGGGCTGTACACTGGACAATGGTGTTGTGCGAACGCCAGCCGGATTCAAGGATGCGTTTGATCAGGTGAAGGCGGGTGGGTGGCCCGGTATCGACCTGCCCGACGAGTTCGGCGGTCAGAACATGCCTTACATCATGTATACGGCTGTTGGTGAACTGTCGTCCGCCGCCAATCAGGCGTTTACCATGTATCAGGGTCTGACCCATGGTGCGGCCAGCGCCATTCTGGCGCATGGTACGGATGAGCAGAAGGCCAAGTACCTGCCCAAGATGACGTCCTGTGATTGGACCGGCACAATGAACCTGACCGAGCCGCATTGCGGCACCGATCTGGGCTTGATGCGCACCAAAGCCGAACCGCAGGAAGATGGCAGCTATGCGGTGACGGGGCAGAAAATCTTTATTTCGTCCGGTGAACATGACATGGCCGAAAACATCATCCATCTGGTGTTGGCCAAAATCCCCGGCGGCCCCGAGGGCATCAAGGGTGTCTCGCTGTTTATCGTGCCCAAATTCTTGGTGAAAGACGATGGCTCGCTGGGGGAGCGCAACGGCGTTGCCTGCGGCAAGCTGGAAGAAAAAATGGGTATCCACGGCAATTCGACCTGTGTAATGGATTATGACGGCGCGAAGGGCTGGCTTCTGGGCGACATGCACAAAGGCATGCGCGCGATGTTCACGATGATGAACGAAGCCCGCATTGGCGTAGGCATGCAAGGATTGGCTCAGGCCTCCGTGGCCTATCAAAACGCAGTTGAATACGCGTTGGACCGTCTGCAGGGCCGCGCTGTGACGGGTACCGAAAACCCCGATGGCCCTGCTGATCCGTTGATTGTACATCCTGACATTCGTCGCTCGCTGATGGATCAGAAAAGCTTTGTTGAAGGCGGTCGTGCATTCTTGTTGTGGAGTTCGCAACTGATCGACCAATCGCATCGTGGTGGCGATGCGGCAGCAGAGGGGTTGATTTCGTTGATGACGCCGGTGGTCAAAGGGTTTTTGACAGATCAGGGTTATGACATGACCGTGCAGGCCCAACAGATTTATGGCGGGCATGGGTACATCGAGGAATGGGGCATGTCGCAGTTCACCCGCGATGCCCGAATTGCCATGATCTATGAAGGCGCGAATGGGGTGCAGGCTTTGGACCTTGTCGGGCGTAAACTGGCACAGGACGGCGGCAAGCATGTGATGGCGTTCTTTGACATGGTCAAAACCTTCTGTAAGGAAAATGGCGATGTGGAAGGTATGGCCGCGTTTACCGAACCGTTGAAAGCGGCCTCGAAAGACCTGCAAGCGGCAGGAATGTTTTTCATGCAAAACGGGATGAAAAACCCCAACGCGGCACTGGCGGGCAGTACTGATTTCCTGCATCTGTTCGGCCATGTCTGCCTTGGCCTGATGTGGGCGCGTATGGCGCGTGCCGCCTTGACGGCGCTGGAAAACGGGGCATCCGATGCAGCGTTTTATGAAACCAAGCTGGCGACAGGGCGTTACTATATGGCGCGTCGTTTGCCTGCCACTGGTTTGCATCTGGTGCGCATCCAAACCGGGGCGGATACGGTCATGGCACTGGATGCGGCACAATTCTAAGCTTGGGCGCGCTGAAGCGCGCCTTACAGAGCCCAAAAGGAGCGACAATGCCCAAACGTTTTCGCCTGACCCGACGTTTTAATGCGGCCATGACTGAAGATGGCTATCGGCGGTTGCGCAAGTTCAGCCAAGAGGCCGGATTGGACGAGGGCGAGGCGTTGTCGTTCCTGTTTGAGAACTTTGACAGTGTGATCAATGAAGACACGTTTGCGCATAGGCTGCGGATTTTCAACTCTGAGTTGGAGGCGCGCAAGAAATAGCGCTGCTGTCTGACGCCTTTCCATCAACGGATCTGGGATGACCCAATGAGCTGGATGACTGACGAACACAAAATGCTGGCCGAGATGACGCGCAGCTTTATCCAAGCAGAATGGGCCCCCCATTTTGAGCGTTGGCGCAAGGCCGGTCAGATGGATCGCGAAACATGGCAGCAGGCCGGTGAGCTGGGCCTGCTGTGCCCTTCGATTCCGGAGGAATACGGCGGAGCCGGGGGTGATTTCGGGCATGAGGCGGTGATATTGATTGAAGCGCCCCGTGCCAATCTGGCCAGCTGGGGTAATCCTATTCATTCCGGTATCGTGGCGCATTACATTCTGGCCTACGGTTCGCAGGAGCAAAAAGAACGTTGGTTGCCACAGATGGTGTCTGGCGAAATGGTTGGCGCGCTGGCAATGACCGAGCCGTCGGCGGGTTCGGATTTACAAGGGATCAAAACACGCGCGGTACGCGACGGCAACGGATACCGGGTATCGGGGCAGAAAACGTTTATCACCAACGGCCAGCATGCCAATCTGATTATTGTCGCGGCCAAGACCGACCCAACCGCAGGGGCCAAGGGTGTCAGTTTGGTGGTGGTTGAAACAGATGGTGCGGAGGGCTTTGCCCGGGGTCGCAATCTGGACAAGATCGGCATGCATGCGGCCGATACCAGCGAGTTGTTTTTCGACGATGTCGAAATTCCACCGGACAACATTCTGGGTGGTATCGAAGGTCGCGGTTTTTATCAAATGATGGAGCAACTGCCCCAAGAGCGTTTGATCATTGCCTGTGGAGCTGTTGGAGCGATGGAAGGCGGGACTGAACGCACGATAAAGTACTGTAACGAGCGTGAAGCCTTTGGCGGGCCTTTGACGCAATTCCAGAACACCCGGTTCAAACTTGCAGAATGCCTGACACGTACCCGTGTTGCGCGGGCGTTTTTGGATGAGTGTATCACGGAACATTTAAAGGGTGAGTTGACGGTAGAGAAGGCAGCGATGGCGAAATACTGGATCACCGACACTCAGGGCGACGTGTTGAATGATTGTGTTCAACTGCATGGCGGCTATGGATTCATGCAAGAATATGCCGTGGCTGAAATGTGGACCGATGCCCGTGTCCAGCGCATCTATGGTGGCACCAACGAAGTGATGAAAGAGCTGATTTCACGCAGCTTTACAGAAAAACGCGCAAGCTGATGCGGGCTGCGGGTGTGGAATAGGTATTTGCAGAAAGATGAAAGCCGAGGATTGGTCTTTCATCCTGTCAGAGCAGATGATCTGTGAGGACTATGACAAAGATTTTTGGGAGAGCTTGAATGACGATCAAACTGTACTGCATGGGTGAGAGTGGGAACGCCTATAAAGCAGCTTTGCCTCTGGAACTGTCGGGGTTGAAATGGGAACCGATCTATGTCGATTTCTTTGGGGGGGAGACACGGACCGATGCGTTTCGCGCCGAGGTGAATTCACTGGGCGAAGTGCCGGTTGTGGTTGATGGCGATTATCGCATTGGTCAGTCCGGTGTGATTCAGGCATATATCACGGACAAAACGGGCAAGTTTGGCGGTAAAGATCGGGATGAAGAACTGGATATTCTGCGCTGGGTTTTGTGGGATAACCACAAGCTGAGCAGTCCGGCGGGAATGACCCGATTTTTGATGAATTTTCTGGCCGAAGACAAGCGCCCGGCCGAGGCGATTGCCTTTACCCAAGGGCGTCTGAAGGCCGCATATAAAACGCTGGATTCGCATTTGACGGGCCGCGATTGGATTGTCGGTGATGGTGTGACCCACGCCGATTTCAGCTGTTGTGGATATCTCTTTTACCCTGAGCCGTTTGGGTTCGTGCGCGCGGATTGGTCGAATATTGATCGGTGGCTGTCCAACATTCAGGCCCTTCCCGGCTGGAAGCACCCCTATGACCTGATGCCCGGCAGCCCCGCTGATCGCGCATAAGAAGGAGAAAGATATGACCGAAGCCTATATTTATGACGCCGTGCGCACCCCGCGTGGCAAGGGCCGCAAGGACGGTGCGTTGCATGAGGTGACTGCGGTTAGCCTTTCGGCGCAAGTGCTGAATGCGCTGAAAGACCGTAATGGTCTGGAGGGACATGCGGTTGAAGATGTGATCTGGGGCAATGTTACGCAAGTGATGGAGCAGGGCGGTTGTCTGGCGCGGACGGCTGTTTTGGCTTCGGATCTGGATGAGGCCATTCCGGGCCTTGCGATCAACCGGTTTTGCGCCAGCGGCATGGAGGCGGTTAACCTTGCGGCCAATCAGGTGCGGGGCGGGGCCGGTCAGGCTTATATCGCGGGCGGCGTTGAAATGATGGGCCGCGTACCGATGGGCAGTGATGGGGCAGCGATTGCCGTGGACCCATCGGTGACGATGGATACGTATTTTGTCCCGCAGGGCATAAGCGCCGATATCATCGCGACTGAATATGGGTTCACCCGTGAGCAGGCCGATGCGTTGGCCGTGGACTCGCAGAAACGCGCCAAGGCTGCGTGGGATGGCAACCGGTTTGAGCGCTCTATCATAGCGGTGAAGGATCAGAATGATCTGATCATTCTGGACCGTGACGAATACATGCGCCCTGATACGGATATGCAGACGTTGGGTGCGTTGAACGCCAGTTTTCAGGCCATGGGCGAGATCATGCCGGGCTTTGATGCGGTGGCCAAGTTGAAGTACCCGCATTTGGAGCGGATCAACCACATTCACCATGCCGGGAACTCATCGGGTATCGTGGATGGGTCTGCAGGCGTTCTGATTGGGAATGCCGAGTTTGGTAAGGCGCATGGGCTGAAACCGCGCGCGCGTATCCGCCAGACCTGTAAGATCGGCACCGATCCTACCATCATGTTGACCGGACCTGTGCCTGCGACACAGAAGATCCTTGCCGACGCGGGGATGAGCATTGGCGATATTGACCTGTTTGAAGTGAACGAAGCGTTCGCTTCCGTTGTTCTGCGCTTTATGCAGGCGTTTGATGTGGATCCCGGTGTGGTCAACGTCAACGGCGGGTCTATTGCCATGGGGCATCCATTGGGTGCCACCGGAGCAATCATCATTGGCACATTGCTGGACGAGCTTGAGCGCGCAGATAAAGAGGTGGGTCTTGCCACGCTGTGCATCGCATCCGGCATGGGCGCGGCCACGATTATCGAGCGCGTGTAAGCGCGCAGGGGAGATACAGATATGACTGACTTCACAATGGAAAAACACGCCGATGGCGTGGCGATCATCACTTGGGACACTATTGGCAAGTCGATGAATGTGATGAACCAGCAAGGGTTCGTTGATCTAGAAGCGTTGATTGACGACGCGTTGGGCGATGATGCCGTAAAGGGCGTCATCCTTACCTCGGGCAAGGATGGGTCGTTTGCGGGCGGCATGGACTTGAATATTATCGCCAAAATGAAGGAAAGCGCGGGCGATATGCCTGCGCAGGGCTTGATGGATGGCCTGATGGCCACGCACCGTATGCTGCGCAAGATTGAACGCGGCGGTATGGATGACAAGAACAAGGGCGGCAAGCCCATTGCATGCTGTTTGCCTGGCACTGCGCTGGGCATTGGGTTTGAGATTCCGTTGGCATGTCATCGCATCTTTGCCGCAGATAACCCCAAGGCAAAGATCGGACTGCCTGAAATCATGGTCGGGATTTTCCCTGGTATGGGCGGCACCACACGTCTGGTTCGGATGATGGGTGCGATGGCCGCGTCGCCCTTTTTGCTGGAGGGCAAGCTGTCTGATCCGAAAAAGGCAAAGTCTGCGGGATTGGTCCACGAAGTTGTACCTGTTGACGAACTGATCGATGCGGCCCGTGCATGGGTGCTTTCGGGGCCATCTATCGTCAAGCCGTGGGATGAAAAGGGGTACAAAATGCCCGGCGGTGCGCCTTATCATCCGGCCGGGTTCATGACGTTCGTCGGGGCATCTGCGATGGTGAACGGTAAGACCCAAGGCGCGTTTCCTGCGGCAAAGGCCTTGCTGTCGGCAGTGTATGAAGGTGCATTAGTGCCATTTGACACCGCGCTGAAGATCGAGGCGCGGTGGTTTACCAACGTGCTGATGAATCCCAGCTCTGCCGCAATGATCCGCAGCCTGTTCATCAATAAGGAAGCGTTAGAGAAAGGCGCGAATCGTCCCGATGTGCCTGACCAGCGTGTCAAAAAGGTTGGCGTGATGGGCGCGGGTATGATGGGGGCCGGTATCACGTTGGTTTCCGCCATGGCCGGGATGGACGTTGTGTTGATCGACCAGAAGCAAGAGGCGGCAGATCGTGGGAAATCCTATACTGCCGATTACATGGACAAGGGGATCAAACGGGGTAAGGCCACGCCGGACACGAAAGAAGCGGCACTGGCACGTATCACCGCCACGACGGATTATTCAGCGCTTCAGGGTTGTGATTTGATTATCGAAGCGGTGTTTGAAGACCCCAAAGTCAAGGCAGATGTCACCAAAGAGGTGCTAAAGCACGTAGGCAAAGATTGTATCTTTGCGACCAACACTTCGACCTTGCCAATATCCGACCTTGCCAAAGCCAGCGACAAGCCGGAACAGTTTATCGGCATCCACTTCTTTAGCCCCGTCGAAAAGATGATGCTGGTCGAGATCATCAAAGGTCAAAAAACCGGCCCGGTCGCTGTAGCCAAGGCGTTGGACTATGTGCGGCAAATTCGCAAAACACCGATCGTCGTGAATGATGCGCGGTTCTTTTACTGCAACCGCTGCATTATCCCCTATATCAACGAAGGGATGCGCATGGTTGCCGAGGGTGTTGCTCCGGCGCTGATCGACAACGCTGCGCGACAGCTGGGCTTTCCGGTTGGGCCGCTGCAATTGGTCGATGAAACCTCGATTGATCTGGGGGCGAAAATTGCGCGGGCAACCAAGGCCGCGATGGGCGATGATTATCCTGATGCGGCCGTGGACGAGGTCATCTTCTGGATGGAAGGTGAGGGCCGATTGGGCCGCAAATCCAAGGCTGGTTTTTATGACTATGACGACAAGGGTAAGCGGCAAGGCTATTGGAACGGCTTGGCGGACAAATACCCCCGTACCGAGACACAGCCTGACCTCTACGAGGTGCAGCATCGTCTGATGTTTGCACAGGTGTTAGAGGCCGTGCGCGCCTTGGAAGAGGGCGTATTGGAAGATATCCGCGAAGGTGACGTGGGCGCGATTCTGGCTTGGGGATTCGCGCCGTGGTCGGGGGGGCCGTTCAGCTGGCTGGACATCATCGGTACGCCCTATGCCGCCGAACGGTGTGATCAACTTGCCGAGGCATTCGGGCCGCGTTTTGCAACACCTGACCTGTTGCGCGAGATGGGCGACAAGGGTCAAAGCTTTTATACGCGGTTCGCGATTCAGGCGGATGATGCGGCCTGATTGATCAGGCAGATCTGAACAAGACGGCGGTCCTTACAAGGGCCGCCGTTCCTCGTTTCAGTGATTGTGTTGTGGAGGCAGATTGAAGCGGTGCAGTACACCAAACCACTTCTAAATTGGTATCATTCAAACCGGCAATGCCGTCGTCATGCAGACAGTGCGTAGGGCGAAACTGCTCTGCATTTTGGCGACACCGGGAAGACGTGTCAGATACTGGCGGTGAATCCGGGCGAAATCCTCGGTGTTTTCGGCCACGATCTTGAGGATGTAGTCCGCCGTACCTGCCGTCAGGTGGCACTCCAGAACGTCAGGGATGCGGGCAACGGCCTTTTCAAAGGCATCCAGCACTTCATCCGCCTGCGTAGAGAGGGTGATTTCTACGAAAACCGTGGCGGGTACACCCATCTTTTGCGCGTTCAAAAGGGCGACGTAACCGGCGATGTAACCGTCGCTTTCCAGTCGCTGTACCCGTCTGTGGCAGGCACTGGCGGATAGGTTTACCTGCTCGGCCAGATCGGCGTTCGAAATACGTCCACGTTTCTGCAGGACGTTCAACAGGCGACGATCAATCGTATCCAGTGACATTCGTGCAAGACCTTTCACCATTTGGGCCAGTTCATTCGAAGAACCTTGCGTCAAGACAACACCACTTGAAAAAAAATTCAAGCCAATTGCGCGAAATTTGTGTCAATAACGGTCCATTCAGGAGGAGGACCCCAACATGAAAATCGGATGCCCAACCGAGATTAAGCCACAAGAATTCCGCGTCGGCATCACCCCTAACGCCGCGCGTGAGGCCACAGCCCACGGTCATGATGTCTTTATGCAGGCAGGCGCTGGGAATGGCTCGGGATTTACAGACCAAGATTACATCGATGCCGGTGCAACAATTCTTGCCAACGCCGCAGAGATTTTTGATACCGCCGACATGATCGTCAAAGTCAAGGAACCGCAGGCCGGCGAGCGTAAGATGCTGCGCGAAGGCCAGATCTTGTTTACCTATTTGCACCTTGCGCCCGATCCTGAGCAAACCAAGGATTTGATTGCGTCTGGATGCACGGCAATCGCCTATGAGACCGTGACAGACCGCAATGGCGGCCTGCCCCTGCTGGCGCCCATGTCCGAAGTCGCGGGCCGTCTGGCGCCGCAAACCGGGTCTTGGGCCCTGCAGAAGGCCAATGGTGGTAGTGGCGTGTTGATGGGCGGCGTGCCCGGTGTGCGCCCGGCCAATGTTGCGATCATCGGCGGTGGTGTTGTTGGAGCGGCAGCGGCGCGTGTGGCCGTTGGCATGGGCGCGAACGTGACCGTTCTGGACCGTTCGATTGCGCGCCTGTCCTATCTGGACGATGTTTTCATGGGTCGCTTGACCACGCAATACTCGGACAAGGGCGCAGTTGTCGAACTGCTGCCACGAATGGATATGGTGGTGGGTGCGGTTCTGATTCCGGGTGCCGCCGCCCCCAAACTGGTCAGTCGCGATGAACTTAGCCTGATGAAGCCCGGTTCGGTTCTTGTGGATGTTGCCATCGATCAGGGTGGCTGTTTCGAGACATCGCGTGCAACCACCCATCAGGACCCGATCTATGATGTGGATGGGATTGTCCATTACTGTGTCGCCAATATGCCCGGCGCAGTTGCTCGCACATCAACCATTGCTTTGGGCAACGCCACAATGCCATTCATGTTGGCGCTGGCGGACAAGGGTTGGAAACAAGCCTGCGCGGATGACCCACATCTTTTGGCGGGATTGAATGTGCATGCCGGTCAGCTGACGTATTACGCGGTTGGTAAGGCGCTGGGCATCGACGTGATCTCGCCCGCGAGTGTCATAAAAGGCTGAATGCCCGATCAGTCAAGATTTGCGCCTGACCCGCTTCGACGGGGCAGGCGTTTTGCCAAATAGGGCTCTGGAACAGGATCTCCTTGATCTAGCCAACCCTGTGAAATGCGCCACGAACACGCCTTCACATTGGCGCAATGCAGGGAATAGGCTTGAGCCATGGGCGCGGCGGGGCTAGACCGTCTCGACAAAGGAGCGCGCCATGAGCCTGAATACATTCGGACATCTCTTTCGTGTCACTACTTGGGGTGAAAGCCATGGACCCGCCTTGGGGGCCACGGTGGACGGGTGCCCGCCCAATGTGGCGATCAATACGGCCATGTTGCAGCACTGGCTGGACAAACGCCGACCGGGCCAAAATCCGAACATGACCCAGCGAAACGAACCGGACGCGGTGCAAATCCTGTCTGGAGTCTTCGAGGGTCGCACGACGGGTACATCCATTCAGTTGATGATCGAAAACACCGATCAGCGAAGCCGTGATTATGGCGATATCGCCAATACCTTTCGTCCCGGCCATGCGGATATCACCTATCACCAGAAATATGGGTTGCGTGACTATCGGGGCGGCGGACGAAGCAGTGCACGCGAAACGGCTGCGCGGGTGGCTGCCGGGGGGGTTGCACGAGCAGCCTTGGCGCAATTGCTGCCGGATTTGCAGATCAAGGGATACATGACCCGAATGGGGTCGATGGCGCTGGATCGTTCGCGATTTGACTGGGACGCGATAGACGGAAATGATTTCTGGCTGCCCGACGCCGATGCTGCCCCCGAATGGGAGGCCTATCTAAAGAAACTGCGCAAAGAGAAAAATTCGGTCGGGGCTGTGATCGAAGTGGTTGCACGCGGTTTGCCCGCCGGACTGGGCGCACCGATTTACGGCAAGTTGGACACAGAACTTGCAGCTGCCATGATGTCAATCAATGCCGTCAAAGGCGTCGAAATTGGTGAAGGCATGGGGGCCGCTGAATTGGTCGGCACCGAAAATGCGGACGAGATTTTCATGGGGCCCAACGGGCCGGAGTACGGCACCAATCATGCGGGCGGGATTCTGGGCGGTATATCAACCGGGCAAGACGTGGTTGTGCGGTTCGCGGTCAAACCAACATCATCGATCCTGACGCCGCGCAAGTCCATCGCGATGGATGGGACTCCGATCGAGGTGGTTACAAAAGGCCGTCATGATCCCTGCGTCGGTGTGCGGGCCGTGCCCGTTGGCGAGGCAATGATGGCCTGTGTCCTGCTGGATCAGTTGATGTTGCATCGCGCCCAGACTGGCGCGTTAGGCCCCGTGGGACACATCGGCTAAGCCTGAAGGCAAGTGGGATAAATCATCGGCACCCGGAAAACAGATGTCCTCCGGGTGCAACGCTTTAGTCGGTCATTTCAGTGGTCATGTAGATTAATGTCGGGCCGTCGGCCTTGAATGCGGCTGTCACGGCCTGTTTCAACTCACCCAGCGATTTGGGGGCCTCGGCATATGCGCCATAGGCCTTGGCCAACGCGCAAAAGTCGGGATTGTGTGCGATAACCGAATTGGGCGCGATCTGTGCACGGACCATGCTGTCTTCGATCTCTTTCAGTTTGCCGTTATCCCACAGCAGGATGGGCAATGGTTGACCCAGTTCAACCGCCGTTCCCAGTTCTTGAACAGTATATTGAAATCCATAATCGCCAGCGATGACGACCGTTGGCAGGCCCGGACGGGCCGCCGCGCCGCCAATGCCGGCGGGCAAGGCGTAGCCCAGCGTGCCGAACCCATAGGGGTGATGCCAATGGCCCGGGCGATGCATGTCCCACACTTCTTTGCCAGTATAGGCGAACTGTGTCATATCCGAGAAATACATCGTGTCTTCGGGCATGACATCGATCAACGCATCACAGACACGCATCACGCCGGGGCGCTCGGCATCGGATTCGGCGCGCCAACGTTTGCGCGCCTTGACGACTTCGGTTTCGGTCCAACTGGTGTCGGCTGTGTGGTCTTTCAGAGCCGCATTCAAACCGGCAAAGAAATCCTGTGCATGCATATGAACCGCGATGCTATCCGGTTCTTGTCCCAAGACTTCGGGGTCGATATCGACGCGGATCATTGTCGCAGTATGACCCAGCTTGTCACGCCACAGGTCCATTTCCGACAACTCACTGCCGACCACGATCACCAAATCGGCACTGGCGGCAACGGTCTCGCTTTCGGGGCGGCCCAGAAAGCTGCCAAAGTGCAGCGGGTCATCCTTGACCGAGACGATGCCGCGCCCGGCGTAAGTGGGAAAGCTGGCCGCTTTCAAGCTGCGCAATGCGCTGCGCGCTTCGTTTGAGGCCCGAACGCTGCCACCGCCCAGAATAAACAACGGCCGTTTTGCTGATGCGATCTGTTCTGCGATCTCGGCCGGCAGAGATTGAGAGATACGCGTAACCTTGGGCGCGGATTTAGGGGCGCCCTTGGCGTCTGCTTCAAGGGCCTGGATGGGCACCTGGATGTGCTTGGTTCGGGGGCGTTGTGTCTGAAACTCGGTCAGGGCGCGGTCGATCAGACCATAGGCCGCTTGTGCCGTATGTGCCGTATGGGACCAATCAGACACGGTTGCGCCAGCCACTTCTTGGTCCAGCATCTGGTGCAATTGGCCGCGAGTCGAGGCGGTTTCATCCAGACATGACGACAGAACCAACACGGACACGCTATCGGAATAGGCCTGTCCCATTGCAGTCATCGCATTGCACAATCCCGGCCCGGTGATCACATAGGCGACACCGGGTTTTCCTGACGCGCGGGCATACCCGTCGGCCATGAATCCAGCGCCCTGTTCGTGCCGCGCGAGAACATGGCGAATGCCAGATTCTTCAATACCGCGATACATTTCCTGATTGTGAACGCCCGGAATGCCAAAGATGGTATCTACACCGCGCGATTTCAGCATGTGAGAAATTTGAGCGCCCAAAGGGCGAGTTTGATCAGGCATCAGGTTCTCCAGAAATTAACGGTAAAGATTGCATAGACCGCCAGAATTTCCAATCGACCTACCAACATGGCAGCACTGAGTATCCATTTGGCGGTGTCGTTGAGAGTCGCAAAGTTTCCAGCCGGTCCGATGATGTCACCCAACCCCGGGCCGATGTTAGCCAAAGCCGATGCTGCGCCCGTCACAGACGTCACAAAGTCCAATCCCGTCAGACTAAGCAAGACCGCGATCAGGCCCAATGAGACAACAAAGAAAACAAAGAAGGACATGACCGAATTCATGACATCATCATCGACCGCCCGCCCCCCGTATCGGGGTGTGAAAACGCCGTGTGGCGAGCGGATCCGTTGCATCTGCACCCGGATGGACGCGAACAACAACTGAAAGCGGAAAATCTTAATCGAGCACGAGGTTGAACCGGCGCATCCCCCGATCAGGCCGACAAGGAAGATCACCGTGACGGGCAATGGGCCCCATAGCATGTAGTTTTCGCTGGCAAAGCCAGTGCCGGTCATGATCGAAATGGTGTTGAACAGCACTTCGCGGAAAGTATCCTCGTTGAGTTCCCCGATTTGAAAACACCGCCATAGGGTCAAGGACAGGATGATGACGGTCACTGTCCCGAAAAATGCGCGCACCTGCGGGTCATACAGCAAAGGCCGGGCGGTTCCGGCGGCCATTTGGACAAAGCGTACAAACGGCAGGGCCGCAAGGATCATGAAAACTGATGCCACATATTCTGCGGCATCCGGCAAATGATTGAAGGATGAATCGTAATTCGCCATTCCGCCGGTCGAGATCGTGGTCAACGCGTGCACGGTTGCGTCAAAAACATTCAGTCCGGCCAACAAATAGCTTGCGACGCACATCAGGGTCATAGCCAGATAGATCACTGAAATGCCTGCTGCGATCTCTGTCGCGCGGGGGAGGATCTTGCCAAACGTATCAAAGGCTTCGGCCTTGAAAAGCTGCATACCACCCACGCGCAACTCGGGCAGAAAGACCATGGCAACAACGATAACACCGACACCTCCCAGCCACTGGATCAAACCACGCCATAGCAACAGGCCCTTGGGCAGGGTGTCCAGACCGGTCATTACCGTTGCACCAGTGGTCGTCAGGCCGGACATCGATTCATAGAACGCGTCTACAAACCGTAAATCACTTGCGCCCAGCATGAGAGGCATAGATGCGAACATTGGGAGGACGACCCAAACACCGGTTGTCAGTAGGAAAGTCTGTTGAATGGTCAGGCCGGTGCCAACGCCGTTGCGGCAGGTCAGTGCGATCAACCCGCCCACCAGCATCGTCAGGATCGAACTTTCTGCGAAAACAGGCCAATGGTCGCGTCCTTCGGCCAAGTCGACAAGCATTGGGAACAGCATTGCCAATCCCAGTGCCATGACGAGCAGGCCAATAACATATCCGACTGGGCGCATGTCCAACATAAGGGGCAGCGTTGGATGTCTGCGCGCCGGGTGTCAAGCCGGATCGCGTGTGACCATGGGGCGTTTAAGGCCACGCAGGCGCAACGCGTTGCCTAAAACAAACACCGATGACAGGGCCATGGCTCCAGCGGCCAACATCGGGGACAACATTAGCCCCATTAGCGGATACAAAAGCCCGGCAGCCACTGGAATCAGCGCGCTGTTATAGGCGAATGCCCAGAACAGGTTTTGACGGATATTGGCCAGCGTCTTGACCGAGACATGGCGGGCCGTAACGACGCCCATTGGATCGCCAGACATCAGCACAATATCGGCCGCCTCAATAGCAACATCTGTGCCGCTGCCCATGGCAATCCCGACATCGGCCTGCGCCAGAGCGGGGGCGTCGTTAATACCATCCCCGACAAAGGCAACGGTACCGAACCGTTCTTGTAGATCGATAAGCGCGCTTACCTTGTCCTTGGGGCGCAGATCGGCAAAAACATGTTTAATATCTAGGCGCTGGGCCATATGGCGCGCTGCGGCTATGCTATCGCCCGAAATCATCGCCGTTTCCACGCCTGCAGCCTTCAGGGCTGCAATTGCGGCTTGGCTGGTGTCACGCGGGGCGTCGGCCACCGAGATTGCGCCCGCCAAAACGCCATCCATCGCGACATAGACCACGCTTTGCCCCTGATCCTGCCAGCCTTGGGCAGTATCCGAGAAAGTGCCCAAATGCACGCCTGCCTCTTCCATGAACCGGGCCGACCCTATGCGCATTTGCACGGTACCCACCGTTGCCGTCAGGCCTAATCCCCCGTGTGCTTGCATGTCGCGCGTCTGAGGTAAGTCCAGTCCTTTTGCTGCCGCTTCAATTGCGCGTGCGATGGGGTGCTCCGATCCGTTTTCAGCGGCGGCGGTATGGGCCAAAAGACAGTCGCGCGACACATCATTGGCCAACGCGATATCCACCACTTGGGGATGGCCACGGGTCAACGTTCCGGTTTTGTCGAATGCGACAATCTTTGCGCGGGCCAATCGTTCTAACGCGTCGCCTTTGCGAAACAATACGCCCAGCGTGGCGGCGCGCCCGGTGCCGACCATGATCGACGTGGGGGTCGCCAGACCCATCGCACAAGGGCAGGCGATGATCAGCACTGACACACCGGCCACCAGCGCCATGGGGATCGTTCCCAAAAGCAGCCATATCAGAACTGTTAGCGCGGCCAGTGCAATGACCACGGGCACGAATACGCGCACCACGCGATCCGCCATCGCCTGAATTGGCAGTTTGGCCCCTTGGGCGTCCTGTACCATGGCTACAATCCGGGACAGGACCGTGTCCGCGCCCACTTGCGTTGCTCGATAGACCAGCGCGCCTGCGCCATTGGTGGTGCCGCCCACCACTGCATCGCCGGGCGATTTGGAAACCGGCATTGGTTCCCCGGTAATCATTGCCTCGTCGACATGCGACGTGCCGCTCAGGACCTCACCGTCGACAGCAATACGTTCTCCGGGGCGGGCATGGATCACGGCACCGATGGACAGGCTGGCGGTAGGGCGCTCGATGACTGTTCCGTTTTCCTCGACACGGGCGATGTCGGGGGCCAATTGCATCAAGGTTTCAATCGCAGCGCCGGTTTGGCCCCGCGCACGGGCTTCCATCCACCGCCCCAGAAGGATCAGCGTCACGATGACCGCGGCGGCCTCAAAATAGACTGCGCGCGATGTATCGGGCAGAAGGCCGGGCGCAAACAGCGCGATGGTGCTATAGATCCACGCAGCCAAGGTGCCTAACGCGACAAGGCTGTTCATTTCGGGTGCGCCACGCAGCAGCGCCGGCAGACCCAGACGGTAAAACATTTGCCCGGGCCAGATTAAAACCAATGTCGTTAATACGAACTGGATGATCCATGCGTTTTGCATGCCAATTCCGCGGGCGATGGCGTGGTGCAAAGGCGGAAACAGATGCCCGCCCATTTCCATGATGAAAACCGGCAGCGTCAGCGACAGGGCGATCATCGCTGCACGCCGCGCCTCGTGCGTTTCCTGCTCACTTTGGGCCTGAACAGAGATTGAATTGTCTTGAACTATCTCAGACGGATAACCCGCTTCGGTGGCTGCCGCGGCCAAGGCTTGTGGTTTGGTTGAGCCCGGTAAAAACGTTACGTCGGCCTGACGTGTGGCCAGATTGACTGTGGCGTTGATCACCCCCGGCACCGCGTTTAACGCGGCTTCGGCCCGTCCAACACATGACGCACAACTCAATCCGCTGACAGACAGTCGCGCCGAGGTTTCTTGTGCTGGATATCCCGCGCTGGACAGCGCCGCTAACAGGTCAGGCAACGATGCGGTTTGCGTTGTTACAGAGGCATTACGCGCTGCAAAGTTGACCGAGACCTCGGCAACGCCCGGCACGGCGGTCAGGGCGCGTTCGGCTCGCCCAGCGCATCCCGCGCAAGACATTCCAGTGATCGGGATATAATACGTCCGGGGCATCGCGTCGCCTTATGTCAATCGTGGGGCCACCTCCTATAAGGGCGGTGGGGCATTCGGAATCAAGCCTTCTGCACCAAGCTGCGATAGCGGAACACGCCAGTCGCCGTGGCGATCAGGGTGCCTTTTTCATCTTCGACGCGGGCTTCGGCGAAATATGTCTTACGGCCGCCACCGGTGCATTGCGCTGTGGCGATCAGCCGCGCACCTTTGGCTTGCGCCAGAAAGTTGACGGTCATCGACAGTGTTAGTGCCATTTGTTGGAGGTTTGGATCACCCGTATAGCACCCTGCGTATCCCATTGCTGAGTCCATGAGGGTGGCATGTATTCCACCGTGGGGTATGCCCTGCCGGTTCATCAAAATCGGGGCCAGGGGGGCCTCAATGATCGCAAACCCGTCCCGCCATGCTGTTAACTCAAAGCCAAGGTGTTTCTGCAGGGCGTACGGCGTTTCCAGAAGATTGGGGTCCAATAGGGGGTGTTCCGTCATGCCGTTTCCTTTGAGTACTTCAATTTTGGCTTAGTTAGAGCCACTTTCCAGTGGCATTTCGTTGATATCGCGGCCGCGCAACGCGTGCAGCCTGCGCTGTTATTCCGGCGCGACGGTGGCACAGTCTGGCCCATCCTTCAATCAGTCGCACTTGACCTTGGTCTGGGGAGGTCGCATTACCCAGTCAACGCCTGCCAGCCTGACGGAGCCCCAGCCATGACATTTGACCGCACGATTAAAATTGCCCCTTCAATTCTATCCGCTGATTTTGCCAATTTCGGTCAGGAAATTCAGGCAATTGAGGCGCAAGGGTGCGATTGGGTTCATGTGGATGTGATGGATGGGCATTTCGTGCCCAATCTGACATTTGGCCCCCCCTTGCTAAAGGCGATCCGCCCCCACATCAAAACGGTCATGGATGTTCATTTGATGATCGCGCCGGTGGATCCTTACATTGACGCATATGCCGACGCTGGCGCTGATGTACTGACCGCGCATCTGGAGGCCGGGCCGCATATTCACCGCACGCTACAAGCCATTCGTGCCGCAGGGTGCAAGGCCGGTCTGGCGCTGAACCCCGGTACGGGGCTGGATGACGTGGCACATTTGCTGGACATGATTGATTTGGTTTGCGTGATGACGGTGAACCCCGGATTTGGTGGGCAGAAATTTATTCACAGCCAGATCGAAAAGGTCCGCCAGTTACGCGCCATGATTGGTGATCGCCCTATTCATATTGAAATCGACGGAGGCATCACGCCGGAAACTGCGCCATTGATGGCGGCGGCCGGGGCTGATGTGTTGGTTGCCGGTTCGGGCGTGTTCAAGGGCGGCAGTGTGAGTGATCCGGCACCATATGGGGATAACATTCGCGCCATTCGCGCTGCTGCAGAAGCGGCACAATCATAGGCGAAACGATATCCGTTTTGCCGGTTAAGCGGGTTTCGACCGATGATCTATGCGCTGGGCGATATTCACGGACACAAGGGTGCACTGGACCGCGCGTTGGCCTTGATCGAGGCCGATGGCGGGCGGGATGCTGCGTTGGTTGTTCTGGGTGATCTGGTGGATCGTGGTCCTGACAGCCGTGGTGTGATTGATACGCTTATCGCGGGACAGGCGGCGGGGCGTGACTGGACTGTGTTACAGGGCAACCACGACCAATTGTTTTTGGATTACCTAGAGCTGGGCCGCACCCATTCGCCGCTTGTCAAATCCGGGCGCAGTTGGCTATCGCCGATGATTGGCGGGATCGAAACATTGGCGTCTTACGGTGTGACAGAGCCTGATGTTGATGCGGCGCAGGCCTCTGTGCCCCAAGCGCATATTGAATTTCTGCGTGGTTTGCCGCGCATGCATCAGGTGGGTGATCTGCTGTTTGTCCATGCAGGTATTGATCCGCTTTTACCACTAGAGTGGCAGGATCCTGACGAGTTGATCTGGATACGAGAACCGTTTCTGGGTCACACTGATCCGCTTCCATGGTTGGTGATCCATGGGCACACTGCCATCGACCATCCCTGCCATCATGGGAACCGGGTGAATCTGGACGGTGGTGCGGGCTATGGCCGCCCTTTGAACCCAGCTGTGATAGAGGGCCGGGACGTTTGGTTGTTGACTGACGCTGGCCGCGAACGGTTGCCCCCAATTGTCGCTTGAATGTCGCGATTGCGGTTCCCAAGCGGCGGCGTTTACAGTGGGCGCAACTGGGAGAAGGAAAGACCACATGAGCGATATTGTTATTCTGGATGGTGCACGCACGGCGATTGGCGCGTTCGGCGGCTCGCTGGCCGGTGTAAAACCAACGGAATTGGGTGCTATCGTCACACGGGCCGCATTGGAACGATCAGGCGTCGAGCCGGGGCAAATTGGGCACGTTGTGTTCGGTCATGTGATCAACACAGAGCCGCGCGATATGTATCTTAGCAGGGTTGCGGCCATGGATGCCGGTATCCCCGACAGCGTTCCGGCGATGAACGTGAACCGTCTGTGTGGATCAGGCGCGCAGGCGGTTGTTTCGGGTATCCAATCCCTAATGCTGGGGGATGCGGATTTTGCCCTGACCGGCGGCGCTGAAAGCATGACGCGCGCGCCATTTATTAACCCCGACCAACGTTGGGGCGCTAAAATGGGTGATATTCGCACTCTGGATATGATGCTGGGCGCGCTGAACTGTCCGTTTGGCACCGGACACATGGGCATTACGGCTGAAAATGTCGCGGCCGAGCACGGGATCACACGCGCAGCGCAGGATGCTTTTGCATTGGAGAGTCAGACCCGTGCGGCGGCTGCAATTGAGGCTGGCCGATTTGACGAACAGATCGTGCCCATTGAAACCCGTACGCGCCGGGGCAGCGTCAGTTTTTCACGCGACGAACATCCCAAGGCAACCACAGCCGAGGCGTTGGCCGGGCTGCGCACAGCGTTTCAGAAGGACGGAACGGTTACGGCAGGCAATGCCAGTGGTATCAATGATGGCGCTGCCGCATTGGTACTGGCTCGTGCTGACGCTGCCGAGGCCGCGGGGCTGAAGCCGCGCGCGCGCATTTTGGGATATGCTCATGCTGGAGTGCGCCCCGAGGTGATGGGAATCGGCCCGGTTCCTGCGGTTCAGGCCCTATTTGAGCGTACCGGGCTAAGTGCTGATGACTTTGATCTGGTCGAATCAAACGAGGCTTTTGCGTCTCAGGCGCTCGCCGTTAACAAGGTTCTGGGATTGGATCCGGCGCGGGTAAATCCCAATGGTGGGGCCATTGCCCTGGGGCATCCGGTGGGCGCGACAGGCGCTATTCTGGTGGTCAAGGCGCTATACGAATTGCATCGCACAGGTGGGAAACGCGCGGTGATCACGATGTGCATCGGTGGCGGTCAGGGTATTGCACTGGCGATAGAGCGTATTTGAACGGGTTTAGTCCAGTCGCACGGTGATACGCGCCGTGCGACCCAGTGCATCAATCACAGACAGATGCGAGAACCCTGCACCAAGTCCGGGTAGCTCGGCCTGCCATGTACGCAAGCCTGTCAGAACGGGCGTTCCATTGGCCAGTATGGTGAACGGCGGTGTGCCACCGCGCAGTTTGAGAGGCAGGCCGCTGTCCGGCGCTGTCATGCGGGTGCCGTCGGGAGGAAAAACCAACTGTGGCGCGCCGGGAGCCGCCTGAAAAACTGCGTCTCGCGGGGTGAACCGGCGCAGGGGCTGGGGCAACATCGCTGTCGATACGATCAAAGTTTCCGGCGGCGGAGCAGGCAGGGGGTCAGCTTTCTCTTTTAGTCTCTGAAAGGCCTCAAACAGGATAGGTGCAGCCAGATCCCCGCCAAAAGCGCCGGGGACGGGTGTGCCGTCAGGTCGCCCGATCCAAACCCCAGCTACATGTGCCCCATCATATCCCAGTGCCCAAGCGTCTCGATAACCATAGGACGTGCCGGTTTTGTAGGCCAACGCGCGGCGCGGAGCGCCTGGCGGTGGCGTCAAACCGGCCAGAATGTCGCCGACTTGCCATGCGGCAACCGGGCTCAGCAGACGTTGAAGGCTGCCCGAATCCGTTTCACCTTGGCGCCAGCGCAGGGGTAATGCGTCACCGCCGCGCGCCAACACACCATAAAGTTGCACCAGATCGCTTAGGCTTAGGCCGACCCCGCCCAAGGCCACGGCCAATCCGGCTTGATCTCCGGGCAACGCAGGGTTCAATCCGGCACGGCGGAGCGCATCCATCAGATGCGCGGGTCCGATTTGATCGGTCAACAGAACGACAGGAATGTTCAGTGATTGTCGCAAGGCCTCGGATATGGTCACTTCTCCACGAAACGCGCCGTCAAAATTTTGTGGCGCGTAGCTGCCAAACTGTACGGGGGCATCGTTGATCAGGGTTTGGGGGTGGGCCAGACCACGATCAAAAGCCATCCCGTAAATTAATGGTTTTAACGTTGATCCGGGCGAGCGCAGCGCGCGGGTCATGTCCACAAACCCCTGACGCGCCTCGGCCCCTTGCAGTCCTGCTGACCCGATTGAGACCAGAATCTCGCCAGTGCGGTGGTCGGCCAACATAATTGCGACCGAAACATTGGCTGGCAAGTCTTTGACCGCGCGCGTGGCCAGAGACTCTAGCTTGGTCTGTAGATTAACGTCCAATGTCAGATGATGGCGAAGCACGCCGGGGGCATCGGCCACTGCGCGATCTGACATATGGGGTGCAAGAGCAGGGAAAGATCGCCGTTGATATGGAACCGGGTCGAATTGCGCAGCTGATACAGCCTCGGAGTTCATGACCTCACGTTGCTGCATTCGTTCTAGAACACGGTCGCGGGCGGCGCGTGCTGCGGACTGGTGGCGGTCCGGACGGCGGGCTTCAGGGGATTGTGGCAGTGCGACCAATAGTGCGGATTCCGCCGGGGTCAGACGGGCCGGTTCTTTGCCAAACCAGGCTAGCGTGGCGGCGCGCACGCCCTCAATATTGCCGCCATAAGGCGCGCGGGCCAGATATAATGTGAGTATCTGGTCTTTGCTCAATTGCCGTTCCAGCGCCAGTGCCAGACGTATCTGGCGTAGTTTGCCCGCCCATTGTCCGGTGCTGCCATCTTCTAGTAGGCGTGCGACCTGCATCGTGAGGGTGGAACCCCCCGATACCACCTGCCTGTGCCACAAGGCCTGCCCGACAGCACGCAGCATCGCACGCAAATCGACACCATTATGGCGCCAAAAGCGATGATCCTCGTAGGCGATCAGCATCTCCAGATACGTGCGATCGACTTGGGCAGGGCTGACCTCTAACCGCCAGCGTCCATCGGCGACGGTGTAAACGCGCAGCATTCGCCCGTCGCGATCCAACACCTCGGTGCCGGTCTCGGTCAATAGCGGCGGTAGAGGGGTTGCGACGACCCATGACTCCAGCGCATCGCGCGCGGTTCCCGCCAACGCCAGAATCAGCGCCAGAATCACCAGCCAGCGTTCTGGACGGCGCATCACCTTACCCTTTTGCCCGCGATCATTCGGTTACGGTCATCTGGCCGGTGTCGGTATGCGCGCGATACTCGGGGCGATACATATCCATAACTGTGGCCGCTGGGTGGTGATACTGCCCCGGTGACACCGCGCGCACAATATAGGCCAGTGTAAGTGGCGTATCGTCGCGCTGGTCAATGGCCGAGATAAACCGATCCGAGCGAAACTCGCTATGTTCTGGATAGACAGTTTTCAACCAATCCAGTGCACGCACATCGCCCGAGCGCAAAAGGTTCGGATTGTCGATCTCCAACCCCGCAGGCAATGGATCATCAATAATCAGACGCGCTTCGCCGGGGCCGAATGGCGTCACCTTTACAGTTGCAACCAAACGGTCCCCCGATTTCAAACCGTCCAATGTGGCCGGGCGCCCATCCATGTCATAATAGGCCCGTTCGATTCGATAGCCGTACCCATCTGCCGGGCCGGGCTGTTCGGGTACGCCGACGGTGGTCAACGTGATCTCGGTCCCGGAGGTGGCCGTGTTGGTCAGCGTTTGGGGAGTTATGGTTTCGGCCTCCAGCAGTTTGACCAATGGCCCGGTCATAGATGCACCGTTCAATTCCAGCCCTTGGGCGCTGGTGTCTTGGATCAGTGCATGCGCGGCCAAAAGGGTCCAGGCCTGTTCTTGCGTTGACATATGTGGGCCACGGTCGGACAGGCTGCTGGCCATTTGGCCGGTGTCACCGGCGGTGCTGCCTGCTTCTATCATCAGGGCCAGAACACCGGCACGGTCGCGATAGGAGGTGCCATAATCTGCGCGCCAAAGCTGACCTTCGTCGCTGAACTGCTGTGACTGTGACGCAGCCAGAGTAAACATCCGGTCAGCCCGCGTTTGATCGCCGTATGAGGCCAGCGCAGCGCCCAATTGCGCCAAGGCCAGAGGCGTGGCGAAGTCGCCGGATTTAACGTCGGCGTAATAGCGCAAATCGCCCATATTGGCCGCGCCTTCACGGGCCAGAACCATCAGTGCATAGGCGATATCCTGACCACCATCGTCAAAGTCAGGTGCATAGTTCACGCGGTTGCGCAAGTTATCCATTGCCATGGCAAAGGCGCGGTCCTGTACTGCATGCCCTGTGGCGCGTGCGCGCGACAAAAAGTCGGCCACGTAGGCATCGAGCCAGAAATCACCGGATTCAGCCCGCCATAGTCCAAATGCACCAGAGCTGGTTTGGCGTGTCAGGACACGGGCAACGGCCAGTTCGATCTGCTTGTTGATCTCATCCGCGTTGCCGATATCCAGCGCCGAGGCAACTTGATTGAAATATAGCAATGGCATTGCGCGTGAGGTGATCTGCTCGGTACAGCCATAGGGGTAACGATCCAGTGATTGCAGCAGGCCGGGCGCATTCAGCTGCGCCAGCGGTCCGGCGGCCATGACGGCCTGTCCGGTGCCGGGGCGCAACCCGTCGAAAATGTCGCTGGTCAGGGTCAACGTATCACCCGCGGCAAGGTCGAAGCGCCGTGTTTGGGACACTTCGGGATCGTTGGCCCGCACGGGCAGGGTCAACGTTTTGGTCAACTGGCGACCGTTCGGCGTGGTCAAGGCAATGTTGATCTGATGATCGCCCACGTCACCGGCAGACAAGGGCAGGCTGAATGTGGCCTTGCCATTCTCGGTCAAATCGAACCCCGACGGCACTGCACCCGCCAGTGAAATACCTTCGGCAGTCACGTCCAACCCCATCCGGCCTGCAGGGCCGGTTGCGTGGACAACCTCTAGCAACAGGCGGCTGCTGTCGCCCGGCGCAAGGAAACGTGGAACCGAGGCGGTGACCACCACTGGATCACGTACCAGAACATCGCGGTTGGCCTGTCCGACACCATCGGGCGACCATGCAATTGCCATCAGGCGCACTGTTCCGTTGAAATCGGGGATATCAAAGCTGACTTCGGCCACGCCATTTGCGCCAACCTGTACGGGTCCGGTGAAGTAAGAAACCAACTCTTCGGTGGGAGGGGGGGATTGCATGTCCATGCCGTTGCCGGCGTCCCCGCCCGACCGTACTTGTCCGGCGGCGCCGTTCATCCCGTCGATCAAGCGACCATAGATATCGCGGATTTCCACACCCAGACGCTGTTGGCCAAAGTAATGGCTGGAAGGGTCGGGTGATTTGAACCCGGTAAGGTTCAAAATACCCAGATCCACGGCGGCCAATGTGACAAATCCCGTCTGACCGTTCAGGCCGTCCACCTTTACGCGCGCGTTTAGCGGTCCGCGTGGATCAGATGTGTCTGGTGCGTCAATGCTGACGCTTAGTTGCCGCTGGCCGGGGTCAATAGCGGCATAGGCCAGACCCAGTGCACGTGCCGGGTTTTGGCCGGCTGTTACATTCATCGGGCGGATGACCTGAGCGGCGACATACGCGCCAGTCCCCCACGCGTCTGTGACCTGCAAGGGGATAAGGTTTTCGCCTTCGCGGACTTCTACCGATTTGCGTGCAATGACGCTGCCCGACATGACGGTGATCAGGGCCGTACCGGCATAACGCGGCACGATACGCAATTGTGCGGACTCGCCGGGGCGATAGGTTTGGGCGTTCAGGGACAATTCCAGAGTATCGGGCGTCTGACTGGAATCTGCAGGCGCATACCAACCCGCATAGAAACTGTCCGAAGCGGCGGCATAAGCCCCATCCGTACGCTCCACGACCAGCTCATACTGGCCCCATTCGACGGCACCTTCAACGGTCAGCGGGTCAGTGCCCAGCATGCCGGTTCCGGTAGCGACACGTTGACGGGTTGTGATTGGTTCCCACTCCCAGTTGCCCCATTGTTGATACCATTGATAGCGCGTTTTGACGCGGTTTAGGGTCCATTTGACGGGCATCTGGGACAGGGACAGATCGGGGTTGACCGCAATGACCTGAAACTGTGCGTTCGCGCCTTCGGGAACGACGCCGTCAAAGGATGGCTTGATCCCAATCATCGGTGCGGTTGGTGCGATCATGCGACTGATTTGGCGCTCTACTGGACGCCCTGAACCTTCACGCAGGCTAACGGTTATGCTTGCCTCGTAGGGGCGGTCTTGCGCCTCCGTTTCTGGTAGTGATAGCGGCAGTTTCAGGAGGCCGTCTGTGTCGGTCTTGTCGTTGTCTAGATAGGACGCACGTGCGCTGACCTGAGTATCGTAACGGCCAAATACATAGCCGGGAAAGTCATCCAGACTGCGTTTGGGGGTTAACATCAGGCGCCCTTCGGATTGCAGGCCAGCTCCGGGAGCACCGAACAGGTACTTGGCCTCGACCCCCAGCAAGGGCAGTGCGGCGGGGCGCAGTGCCCCTTCTGGCAAGGTCAGCGTGAAATCGATTCGTTCGGGTAGAAAATCTTCGACCAAAATTTGTGTGCTGGCCAGTGCGGGCGCGTCCACATCGGCCTTGATGTCTAACGTCCATGTGCCGCGCGGCGCGGTCGTGCCGACGGGCATGTCAAAGACATGTCCTGCCGCTGTATCATCAGCTGATAGGTGGCGGCTGTATTCGACTCCGTCGGGACGGCTTAGGATTGTGGTCAATGGCACGCCGGGAATTGCCTTGGCCAAAGCATCGCGGGCCAAGGCGGTTGCATGTATCACCTCGCCCGCGCGGTAGGCGCCGCGATCAGTGGCCAAAAACACATCGACCGGAGGGGCGGGTGGGCGTCCTTCGACGCCACGATCAGATAGATCGAAGGCTGGGTCTGTCAGTGACAAGAACGCCATGTCCTTATCGCCAAGCTCGGCCAGAACGAGGGCCGGTGCGGCCCCCCCGACACCGCGCGTTAGGCCGGGATCAAAGCGCATGTGCCCATCGGAATCGGTGGTACCTGTTGCCAAAACTGCGTTGGCTCGTGACAGCAGGGTCAATTCGACGCCTTCCAGAGCCTTGGCTGTGCCCAAAGAGCGCGCGAACACCCGCAACCCATCTGTACCCTTAAGAGTCGTTAGGCCCAGATCGGTCAGAACAAACCACTGCGTTGCACCCGGATCGTCATGAAGCGGCACGCCCTTGATTCGCGCGGTCAGTGCGTAAATGCCTGGTGGTTGATCGGCCAGAACACCGCCCAATGGAAGGCGGGTTGTCATCGTCTGGTTCAGACTGTTCTGGACTTCGCCGACACCTGTCCAGACCTCTTGTGCCACTTCATCACTGAACCGGGACAGTTCGTAATCCCGAAGGGGGCGGCCGAAATAGTCGTCCTGAATAGCACGCAGCAGATTGCGGTCACTGATGCGACGCAGGGTGAGCTCGGCCTCATCAAGATTGACTGTTTCAATAGGCAGGGCCGCATCGGCCGCACGTGGTAGCACATAGGCCCGCCCGGGAAACGCGACCTTTGGTGAACGGTCACGCACATAAAGCGCGATCTCGACATCTTTGATCAGCGTCTGGCCGTCCGCAGCAGGCAGGCCTTCGCGAAAGGTCATGACATAGCGCGCGCCATGTTCAACGCCGTCGATGCACAACTGCCGCTCGTCAACCTGCACCACCAGACCGGGATCGGGCAGGCGCACAAACGGGGCATAGTCGGTTCCTGCTTGAATCAGGTCTTCGGAAAATTCGGCGCAGATGCGTGGGCTGGCTGATTCGTTGTCGACGCTGTTTCCAGTGATACGAAAGCCATATTTTGCCGCTGCACGGTCTAACGCGGCGACGACATCGGCGCGGGGTTGGATGTCTGTAGCCAGACGCAGGGCCTTGACCGCGCTACGTCCTTTGCCGTCGCGTATCAGCGCGTCTGACAGCACCAGCAAGGCGTTTACTCGCGCCCCAACGGATTGGCCGCGCAGATAGCCGTTGATCGCCGCTTGGAGGCCTTGCGTGGTATAGCGGCTTTTGTCTTTTTCGATGGCAAGCGACAGGCGCGCATATTCCGTCCAGTCATCCGGGCTGTCGGTGACCGAGACAGCGGCCCCCGTCCAGCGCATTGCATTCAATGGATCGCCACCGGCCTCTTTGTCGCGTGCAGCTTGCAACATTGTCTCGGGCGTCCATGAACCGGCAGGGTGCATGCCCCCAATGGTCAATGCCAGATTATGGGCGTTGCTCAGCGTGTAATCGCCCAGAAACTCCAGATCGGCCTGACGGGCCTTGGCCTGCGCCAGAACAGCCGGAGCAGTTGCCAATACGCGGGCCGAATAGGCCCCGTCATAGGGTACTTCTTGGTTCACCGCACTTTTGGGAAAACAGGCCTTGGATTTGGAATTATAGGTAAAGGCCGAGCATTGCGAATTGGACAGGCAGGCAGTTCTACATGACGCAAAGCTGCTGTCGAACAACGCGGTTAGGTCTGCGCCATAGAAATCCATATTGTTGGTCACGACGATGCGACGATCGGGTAAATCAGATTGTGCAGCCAGCGGAGCGGCGAAAAGGGAAACAGCTAGGGCAGTTAAAATGTGGCGGAGCATGCGGGCCTCCTGAGCAATGCGAAACGTTATCGTGCCACGCGGCCCGCATCAGAGCAATGATTCAGAACCGACTAATAAATAGGAGGCTGAATCTGGCGCATCTAATTGACCGGTGGGTTTTAAACACTTGTTCACTCTGATCGGGGATTGTGACGCTGCAATGAACTGCGGCGTGGCGGAGGATGGGATGAGCCTGGCCAATAAACTTGCAGATGAACGGCGGGCACGTCTGGCTGCTGAACGTTTGCTGGAACAGAAACAGGCGGAACTTTACGCTGCCAATCGCAAGCTGGGTAAACATGCCCGTGCGCTGTCGGATGAAATCGTTGAAACGCGCGCCAAGGTCCAAACGGTCGAGGATGAAAATCAACGCGTCAAATTGGATCTGAACGTTGCGAATGAAAAGGTGCAGGTGGCTGAACGTCGGCTGTGGCATTCCATTGAAACGATTCAGGACGGGTTTGCCTTTTTTGACGCGGACAGTCGGATGATTGCTGCAAACCCTGCTTACACTTCGGTTTTTGATGGGCTGGAATTGATTCGGCCCGGCATCAGTTACGTTGAAATCCTGCAACTGGCCACCGAAGAAGGCATTGTGAATATCGGTAACGAGCGGCCAGCAGCATGGCGGGAAAAACTTCTGGATCGCTGGCAAAGCCAGAACCCCGAACCCGAAGTCATTCGCCTATGGAATGGCGCCTATATCAAGCTGATTGATCAACGTGGCCACGGCGGAGATGTTGTGAGCCTTGCCTTGGATATCACTGAAACTATTCGCTACGAGGAGCGCCTGAAAGAGGCCCGCCGCAAAGCGGAGGCGGCGAACCGTGCAAAATCTTCGTTTCTGGCCAATATGAGCCACGAAATCCGCACGCCAATGAACGGTGTCGTGGGCATGGCTGACCTGTTGAAGGACACTGACCTGACCGAGGAACAACTGCTTTACGCCAATACGATCAAAAACTCGGGCGAGGCGTTGCTGGTCATCATCAATGATGTTCTTGATTATTCAAAAATCGAGGCGGAAAAATTGGTACTGCATCCTGAGCCGTTCGACCTTGAACGGTGTTTGCACGAGCTGATTATGCTGATGCAGCCCAAAGCACGCGACCAAGGGCTTGAAATACTACTGGACTACGATCTGTTTCTGCCAACTGAATTCATCGGTGATCCGGGTCGATTGCGGCAGGTTCTGACAAATCTGTTGGGGAATGCCGTTAAGTTCACGCTTGAGGGGCATATCTTGATCCGTGTTGTCGGGGCCGTGCAAGAGAACACTGGTGCGGTGCAGGTGCATGTTACAGTTGAGGATACGGGCATTGGTATTCCGGCTGACAAGGTTGAGCACGTTTTTGGTGAATTCAATCAGGTCGACGATGAGCGCAACCGCCGCTTTGAGGGAACCGGACTGGGGCTGGCAATCTCGCAGCAGTTGATCCGTTTGATGGAAGGTAAGATCTGGTGCGATAGCATCGAAGGGGTTGGATCGGTTTTCGGATTTCAGATTCCCCTGCCGATGATTGACGGAGCCGAAGGCTATGGCCCACCTCAACCGCAGCCGGTCAAGCGTGCGATGGTGATCGATGCCCATGATGCCAACCGCACGATTTTGGCGAAACAGCTGGGGCAGCTGGGCATAGATGTGGTCGAATGTTCGGGCGGGATTCAAGCGCTGGAACGCATTGAATCTGAGTTGGATTTGATTGTGACTGACCACAATATGGCGCAAATGGACGGTATGGAACTGGCCGAAGCACTACGTGAGGCCGGGCATGCGATGCCAGTTGTCCTGATCAGCCCCAACACCAGCAGTGCGGACCAAGATCCGGCGTGCGCATTGTTGCATGCGGTGTTGCAAAAGCCGGTCTCGCGACGTGACTTGATGGCGATGCTTCAATCGTTGGCGCCCGACGGTGTAAACACCCAACCGCTGCCGCGACCCTCGCCCACAGTGCCAGATATCACGTCACCGTCTATGGTCGAGCCGTCAGCCAAACGCGCCTTGCGCGTACTGGCCGCCGAGGACAACAAGACCAACCAACTTGTGTTTGGAAAAATGGTTAAAACACTGGACATTGATCTGGTTTTTGCGGGCAACGGAATTGAGGCCGTTGACCTGTTTCAATCTTTCAGGCCGGATATCGTATTCATGGATATCTCTATGCCCCTGATGGATGGCAAAGAGGCGACCAGACAAATCAGACAGATTGAAAAGGACATCGGAGGGCATGTTCCGATAGTGGCAATGACAGCACACGCTATGGATGGTGATGACATCGAAATTCTTGCGGCGGGTCTGGATCATTATTTGACCAAACCCCTGCGCAAAGCGGCAATCCACGACCATATTTCCGTGATCAACGTCGATGATGCGCGACCTGCGATGCCACCTCAATCAATCGCTGGCTGATCAGGGGATATCCACATTGTGCAAAAACAGGCCTGGCATTTTTGTTACGCAAGCGGACGCGGCTTGATCAAGTTATGATGTTCGCGATAACATCCAGATCAATTTGCCAGGAAAACCAAATTGTCAAACACCGATCATCGTCCCTTGACCCTGCGCGACGTTTCCGAAGCGTCGGGTGTTTCTGAAATGACTGTCAGCCGCGTGTTACGCAATCGCGGTGATGTGTCTGATGCTACGCGCGAAAAGGTGCTCGCCAGCGCAAAAGAGCTGGGCTATGTGCCGAATAAAATCGCGGGCGCTTTGGCATCTAGCCGGGTCAATTTGGTGGCAGTCATCATCCCGTCGATGTCTAACATGGTCTTTCCCGAGGTTATGACCGGAATCTCGCAGGTGTTGGAAGAAACCGATTTGCAACCTGTTGTCGGCCTGACTGACTATACCCGCGAGAAAGAAGAAAAAGTTCTTTATGAAATGCTGTCTTGGCGCCCGTCCGGTGTGATCATTGCTGGGCTGGAACATTCCGATGCGGCCAAGGCCATGTTGCGGGCTAGCGGCATTCCCGTGGTTGAAATCATGGATGTTGATGGAACACCGGTGGACAGTGTTGTGGGTATTTCGCACCGCCGCGCAGGCGAAAAAATGGCCAAGGCAATCCTGAAAGGCGGTTACCAACGTATCGGGTTTATGGGCACGACTATGCCGCGGGATCATCGTGCGCGAAAGCGGTTCGAAGGCTTTACCGAGGTGTTGGCCAAAGCGGGAGTCGAGATTGCGGAACGCGAGTTTTATTCAGGCGGGTCGGCCTTGGTCAAAGGGCGCGAGATGACCCAAGCCTTGCTGGCGCGTGATCCCGATTTGGATTTTCTGTATTATTCCAATGATATGATCGGTGCTGGCGGCCTGATGTGGCTATTGGAACATGGCTATGACATTCCGAATCAAATCGGTTTGGCTGGTTTCAACGGGCTGAACCTGTTGAAAGGCCTTCCGCGCGAGCTGGCCACTATGGATGCCTGCCGTTTGGAAATTGGTCGGCGTGCGGCAGAGATCATCGCGAACCGCGTAAAAGATGATGCAGATCAATCGCCTGTGCGTATCGCCTTGGAGCCGACGATCAGCTATGGCGACACATTGCGCCGCCCGTGAATCCTGACGGACTATAGCGACTACTAGATCAACTAAAAAAGGCCCCGCTCCGGGTTGGAGCAGGGCCTTTGTCGTTTCAATGCTCAGCCAAGGTTTAGCTGGTTTTCTTGCCCTTGATCGGGGCCCAGATCCGCTTGTTGGTGAGATACAGCAATACCGACAGAAGCGTCAGAAAGATCACACCAGTCAGGCCAGCGTTCTTGCGCTGCATCATCTTGGGCTCTGCTGTCCACATCAGGAAGGCTGACACGTCTTTGGAAACGTTGTGCAGATCAGCGGCGTGGCCATCGTCAAACTCAACGTCATCGCCATATAGTGGCTGGGCCATTGCGATCCAGCTACCTTCAGTTGTGTGCTTGCCGTTTTCGTCCTTACAGCTGTCGGGATACCCACCGGCGCCGAACACCTTGTTGTAGGACCCTGGAAAATCTTCGGGCGCGCATTCTGGTGGCTCTTCGTAGGCTGTCAGCAACGAATAGATATATTCGGGGCCGCCCATACCTTTGAACAGCTGGTTCATACCGGTTCCATACGGGCCGCTAAAGCCAGCACGCTTTTTGGCCATCAGCGATAGGTCCGGCGCGTTATCCAGCGAAGACTTTGGAAAATGGTCGGTCGGGGTGGCTGGGCGGAAATCATCGATATCCGCGTCGAACACCTCAAAGCGACCCGCGTAGGCGCGAACCTGATCCTCGGGCAGCTGTGGACCACCTTCGTCACTCAGCGTGCGGATTGGTACATACTGCAGGCCGTGGCAGGCCGAGCAAACCTCGGTATAAACCTTGAGGCCGCGTTGTAGCTGAATCGGGTCGAATTTGCCGAACGGCCCCTCAAAGGAGAAGTCCACATCCTCGATGTGTCCTCCACCACCAGCGGCCATGGCGGAACTGGCCGACAGGCCCAAAGCGGTAACGGCGGCAATGCCAACTTTTTTGATCATCGGTGTCATGTACATGTCCTACTCTGCCGGCGTTTCGGCTTTGCCGTAATGCGCCTTGAAGTCTTCTTCGATAGTTTCAGGCTGCGGCAGCGGTTTTTCGATCACACCCAGCAATGGCAGGATGATCAGGAAGTAGAGGAACCAATAGGCGGACGCCACCAACGAAATCACGCCATAGATGCCCTCGGCTGGCATGGCTCCTGCCCACATCAGGACAAAGAAATCCAGCACCAACAGTGCAAACCACCATTTGAACATTGGACGATAGCGGCCGGACCGAACGCTGGATGTGTCCAGCCACGGGGCCAGAGCCATAACCGCGATTGCGCCGAACATGGCCAGCACGCCAAAGAACTTGGCATCGATGATGCCGCCTGTGATCCAGCTTGCAAACATCACAACCCAAACGTCACCTGTAAAGGCGCGCAAGATGGCGTAGAAAGGCAAGAAGTACCATTCAGGCACGATATGTGCAGGCGTCGATAGGGCGTTTGCCTCGACATAGTTGTCGGGGTGGCCCAGATAGTTTGGCATGAAACCGACAATGGCAAAGAATACCGCCAGAATAACCGCCAGCGCGAACAGGTCTTTGATCACGAAGTAGGGCCAGAACGGTACGGTGTCTTTTTCAGCTTCGGCCTTGGATGTGCGGCGCACTTCGACACCGGTCGGGTTGTTGTTGCCTGTGGTATGGAAGGCCCAGATATGCACAGCCACCAATGCTGCGATGATGAATGGCAGCAGGTAGTGCAGGCTGAAGAAACGGTTCAGCGTGGCGTTGTCCACAGCAGGACCGCCCAACAGCCAAGTCTGGATCGGCTCGCCGATGAACGGAATAGCGCCAAACAGGCCGGTGATTACGGTCGCGCCCCAGAAGGACATCTGACCCCAAGGCAGAACATAGCCCATGAATGCCGTACCCATCATCATCAGATAGATCAGCATGCCGATGATCCATGTGATTTCACGCGGGGCTTTGTACGACCCATAGTAAAGGCCGCGGAAGATATGCGCATAGACCGCGACAAAGAACAAAGATGCGCCGTTCATGTGCAAATAGCGGATGAAATGGCCGCCGTTCACGTTGCGCATGATGTGTTCAATTGACGCAAAGGCCAAATCGACATGTGGCGTATAATGCATCACCAGAACAATCCCGGTGACGATTTGAAGCGCCAGACAAAATGTCAAAACGATGCCCCAGATCCACATCCAGTTCAGGTTCTTTGGTGTGGGGATCATGATTGTGCCGTAAAGCAGCCCGACAATCGGCAGACGGCTGTCCAGCCATTTTTCTGCGTTTGTCTTGGGCTCGTAATGGTCGTGAGGGATACCACCCATGATACTGTTCCTTATCCCAGTTTGATCGTCGTTGCGTCGACGAATTCAGCCGGGGGAACCGGCAGGTTTTCAGGTGCGGGGCCTTTGCGGATGCGGCCTGCGGTGTCGTAGTGTGACCCGTGGCAAGGGCAGAACCACCCGCCAAAGTCACCGGCACCGTCGCCCAAGGGCACACAACCTAGGTGCGTGCAGACGCCCATCATCACAAGCCATTCTTCCGCCATCGAATCAGACCCTTCGGGCGCCGGAAGCGAGCGGTTGGCATCTGTGGCGGGGCTTCCGGCCAGCAGGTTCGCGTTACGTGCGTCGCTATCGGGCAGTTCCGACATGTCCACGGCATTGGCCGCGTCGATTTCATTTTGGGTGCGGCGACGAATGAATACTGGCTTACCCAGCCATTTTACGGTGATCTGGGTACCGGGCTCGACCCCGTCAACAGGGACACGGATCGAGCTGAGCGCCTGAACGTCAGCCGAGGGATTCATTTGATTGACGAGGGGCCAAACGGCCGCACCCGTTGCAACGACGCCCGCACCTGCGGTGGCATAGTAGAGGAAATCTCTGCGGGTGCCTTCGTGGTCTTCTGCGTGGGACACGAGTTCTACTCCATTTTAAAAGGTCGGGATGGGGCCCGAACGCATTTCGGGCCATGAGAGCGCCCATGACCTATCCGTCGCTTATTTAGCTGTGCTTTTCGAGTGCGTCCAGCCTGCAATGGCTTTGAATTCATTAGAGGTGCGCATGTGTCGCGCTTGAGACGGGGCTGTGGGGCGTGTATGCAAGGATAAACTGGCAAAAATAACGCGAAAGTGTCCCGACATGCTGAAAACCCTCACCACGTCTGCCGCAGCGATTCTGTTGCTGGCAGCCCCCGCCGCCGCCGAAGTCGAGCTGAGCCTGTATTTGGGCGTTCAAAGCGTTGACGAAAGCACCGGTAGCGGCACAATGCCCGGCGGTGCCGCGTTCAGTCGCAAGTTCAGCTGGGAAGGCAATCCGCTGGAAAACCCCTACTATTATGGCGCACGGGCGACGTGGTGGACGCAAAGCAACATTGGTTTTGGTTTGGAAGGCACGCATGCCAAGGCCTATGCCAGCGACGCCGATATGGCCGCTATTGGTGTCAGTCGGTTGGAATTGTCGGATGGGCATAACATTATTACTGCCAACGTCCTAAAGCGGTGGCCCGAGGCGTTCGGTGCCACGCGGTGGACGCCGTATGTGGGCGCAGGTTTGGGTGTTGCGATTCCGCATGCGGATGTGCAGGTCATCGGGTCGACAGGCCGTACCTTTGGTTATGAAATGACCGGACTGGCCGCGCGTGGCATTGCAGGCATGAAATATGGCATCAATGACAGGTGGGCTGTGTTTGGTGAATATCAGGTCACGTGGTCTGACAATGACATCACCATTGATCCCGATCCGACCATTCCCGGCCAGACCCCCGGCAAGCTCAGCACGTCTTTGGTGACGCACGCGGTGAATTTCGGGATCAGCTATAGCTTCTGATTGGTCCGAGGGTTCGAGTAACACAAAGCCCCGGAGAGCCTGTGTTCTCCGGGGCTTATTCGTGCGCGTGTCTCACTCTGGGCGTGTTGCTTGCATGCTGTCGCGGGCCTCAAAGGTCTGATGCCATGCGGCAAGCCCGTCATGCCCGTTGCGCCAGTTCCGGTCGGGATGGCGGAAATCCAGATAGCTAAGCGCACAGGCCACCGCGATTTGCCCCATGTCCAATGGTCCTGAAAGATGGCTAAGCCAAAGAGTTTCCAGCGCGCTCAGGCTGCGTGCAACCTTGGACCATTGACCGTCGACCCACGGTTGGTGTTGCTTTTCTTCGGGGCGGGTGCGGCCTTCGTAAACCATTAAAATCGCGGCATCCATGATTCCGTCTGCCGTCGCCTCCAACGTCAGGACGTCCCACATGCGCGATTCTGGGTACAGCCCCGCATTCGCCTGCGCGTCCAGATAGCGGCAGATCACCCGACTGTCATAAATGGCGGGGCCGCTATCGCGGACCAGCGCCGGGATTTTCCCCAAAGGGTTGGCCGCAGTGATTGACGTATCAATGGTGATTGGAGACGGCGCGGATGCAACAACCTCTACCGAGTCCGCTTGACCGGTTTCATGTAGCAAGACCAAAACTTTGCGCCCAAAGGGTGACGGTTTGGCAGAGATTAGTTTCATGGCTTCATTCCCAATTGAGTGATGCCGAATCCTAGCCCCCGCTCGGGGCCCTGTCCATCTTGTCAGTTTGACGTGGCGCCCTTCATCAAGGCCGCTAACAAGCGAGTTTCAGCGCCCATTCCGTATCCGTCTACATGATCTGCTGCACGTTGTCGCACGTTGTCGGGTTTGGGTAGTGTCTCAGTTTGAAATATCTTTTTTCTTATAGGGGCCGCGCTTCTTAGGCGCTGGGGCGCGGGCGTCGATTAAACCGACGATCCATGCTGTATCGTGCAGCGTGTCGGATACACCAGCAGCCATTGCGGGCGTCATTTTGAGCGACTTGTGAATGCGCACGAAGTTGTAGTGAACAAAATACAGGCTCAGCATGTTCAGGTGGTTTTCCAGCTTCTTGCTGAAACCATTGGTCAGGCGAGTGAAGCGACGCATCCCCATACGCATTGTGAGGTTCTGACGTTCAACATAGGACGTGCTGACCAGTTCCTTAACAGGTTCGCCCATGACCGCCTCTTTGCGTGATCCTGTGAAGCCTGCTGGTGAATACTTGCGCTCGGCTGACTTGCCGCCCAGTTCGCCATACATCTTGACCAACATGGCATAGTCCACGTCTGACCCGAACGCGTCCTCAACGGCGCTGAGGTAGGCCTTGTGACCGTCTGTAGTTAGCTGAACGCGGTTGCTAAGGCGGTTGCGCAGGTCAAACATAAACTCATGCGCCGTTTCTGCGGAACGGTCACCAACCTCATAGGACAGGATCATTTTGCTATCCGCGTCGATTGCGGTCCATGTCCACACATCGCCAGCGCCATCGGGCGCGGCCTTGGCTGTAGGCACGTTCTTGTCCTTGGCGTAGCAGAACGACCAAATTTCATCGCATTCAACGCGGGTTGATCCTACGTTTTGCACAGTCTCGTCATGGTAGGCCGCGCAGGCCTCACCAGCTTCAACAAGCAACTTGGTTACTGTGTTGATCGACACCCCTACCACGCGGCTAATTGAGCGCATGGAGTTGCCCTCTACCATCATGTTCAGGATCATTGCGCGGGTTTTGGTGTCAAGTTTGTTCATACCATTGTTATAGGTATGTTATTTCACCTTATCAAGCATAAGTTTCATTATTAATTATTTTCTTGCCCCAACGAATATACCTGTAAGCACCATTCCAACCAATCCGATCACCGTCACGGCAGTGCTGCCGACCAAATAAGCCTGGACGGTCGGGTCCATATTAAACCCACAAATTTTGAAGGAATCCAATAGCAATACGACGCCTACAAACCCACAATAGATCCACATGAATCTGAATGATTTCAATGCATAAGGCTCAATGAGTCCGTCAAGTATGTCTTTGGTTTTTAGCTTTTGCTCGAGGTTGGAAACTGCTTGCTTGAGAAGCAAATTCTCATTTCCGACTTCCCCGAGCCTATCATAGAGGGTTTGGATTGGATTACTTACTTCGTCGTCCGAACCCAAGTGGTTCGGAGCGTTATCCATATCATCTAAACTTAGCTTTGGTTGTTCAGCCTGCGGCTGCGGTACGTCCTGCAAGCGCAAGCCTCACATAATGTTGTTTGATTTCTGAGTTTGAAAGGATTGCGTTCCGGTGTTTAAGATAAGCGTTTGACCAAGGTGTACCCGGCTCATGAGTCATGTCGCTCAACTCACGTGGCGACATGTGGCCATACTTTTTCCACACATGATCAATTACAGCAGTCTCTTCTGGGGTCAACTGAGCGGTAAACTCTTCTTTGGTCTCTGGGTTGATGAGTTCGCAGTTTCTACCCTGATAGCCATACTTTTTTACATTGTCCCATATTCTGCGAAAAACAGGCCCACCATCCCAAGCCTCGGGCCTCTCTGAAACCAAAGGCTGGTTATTTATAGCCAAATTCCAGCCGTGAGCCAGATACGTCAGTTTGTGCAACATAACTTGGGACGGCCAAGTGCTATCCGCACGCCTACGTAAAAATTCGTTGGCGATTGCCTCTGGGGTATATCCAGCCATCAACCCCACCGTGCCGCAGCGGCCTTTTTGGCTATCGCCTTGCGGTCCTCTGGCGTCGTGTTCTGCTGACGCGCCTCTGCACCCGCCAAACCGCTCTTGCGCTTGGCTGGCTGCTTCAACGTTGTTTCTTCGATTTCTCCGGTCGCAATCCGCGCAATATGCACTGCATTGCCGATCACGTCCGCTGGGCGCTTCTGCCCTTGCGGTCCTTTTGGCATTTTCTTCCTCCTTCGAGTCCGGTCTTGTGCCGATTGACACCAAGCCTAACATCTTGTGGATAGATATGTTAGCAAAATGATCACTCGGCAAGGCCCGTGCAACACATCGTGACCATATGTCACGAACCCTAACAAACTGTTTAGCAGCCATCACGCACCCCCAATTTCAAACTGAGACACTACCCGGGTTTGTTCTGGCCCAATTTCCATGTGCCGTGCACCGAATCAATCTGCATGCGGCACGGCACGATTTGTCGCAACATGCGGTTCAGCGCGTCGGGTGTCATTTTGTCCGTGCGCCATGGAGTTTTGGGCTGTAACCGGGATTCCAGCATAGCGGATTGACGATCCAGCAAATCGCGTAGCCCGTCTATTGGCGCAAGGGTGACCATACCCACCAGATGTACGGCTACATAATTCCATGTTGGCACTTGATCATCCGCCCCGTACCAATCCGGTGAAATATAGCTGTGCGGGCCCTGAATGGCGATGCGGGCGGACACCGGAGAACTCAAGGCGCGGGCGATAGGGTTTGAGCGAACCAGATGAAATTCGGCTAGTGTCCCTGTATCGTTCAAAAGAAATGGGATGTGGCTGATCAAGGGCGCGGCCTTGAGCGAAACAGCCAACATGCCAAAACCTTGTTCGCGGGCAAACGCCAGATTCTGGGCTTCTGTTTCTGTGCGATAGACGGGGTTTGGGTGCATGTCAGGCGGCAGTCAGGTGCGTGTCGGTCGTACCGGTGATGTTGGCCGCTACGATCTGACCTTCTAATTGGGGCGTGGCGAACTGTACTTCGGTGAACTGTTCTGTTCGTCCCATGTGTGGCGATTCCATCAATACATTATGCGTACGTCCGATTTGTCCGGACAGATGTCGCGCCACCTGCGCTGCACCTGCCAAGCGCAACCGCGCGGCCCGGTCTTTGATTGCGCGCCCGTCCACTTGTGGCATGCGCGCGGCGGGCGTACCGGGACGGGGTGAATATGGAAAGACATGCAGCCATGTGAGGCCGCAATCCTCGACCAGTTTCAGCGCGTTCTGGAAATGCGCCTCGGTCTCGGTCGGGAAACCGGCGATAATGTCAGCGCCAAAGGTTATGTCAGGGCGCAACCTGCGGGCTTCGTCCGCGAAACGAATAGCATCGTCGCGCAGGTGACGGCGTTTCATCCGCTTGAGAATCAGGTCGTCACCGTGTTGCAGGCTAAGGTGTAGATGCGGCATCAGGCGCGGTTCGGTGGCGATGGCGGCCAGCAGGTTATCGTCAACTTCAATCGAATCGATGGACGAAATCCGCAGGCGCGGCAGATCAGGCACCAGCCGCAGAATACGCATCACCAGATCGCCCAGTTTGGGCCCACCCGGCAAATCCGCACCCCAACTGGTCAAATCCACGCCAGTCAACACGACCTCGTTGTAACCGGATTGTACCAAACGCTTGATTTGATCGACAACCACACCCGCAGGAACCGAGCGCGAATTGCCGCGCCCGTAGGGAATGATGCAGAAAGTACAGCGATGATCACAGCCGTTTTGCACCTGCACATATGCCCGGCTGCGTGTGCCAAACCCGTCGATCAGGTGGCCAGCGGTTTCGGTGACAGACATGATATCGTCAACCTGCACAGGTTCGGTTCCAAAATCACCGGCCAGCCCGGCCCATGTGGCGGGCTGCATTTTTTCGGTGTTGCCGATGACGGCATCGACCTCGGGCATGGCGGAAAAGGTGCCCGGTTCGGTCTGAGCGGCGCATCCGGTGACGATGATGCGCGCCTCGGGGTTGTCGCGGCGCAGACGGCGAATGTCTTGGCGGGCCTTGCGGACGGCTTCGGAGGTCACGGCGCAGGTATTGACCACAACGGCCCCTTGCAGCCCGGCACCGGCGGCGAGCTCCTTCATCGCTTCGGTTTCATAGGCGTTCAGGCGGCAGCCATGGTTTGAAAAGATCGGCGCGCTCATGCCACCGCGTCCAAAAACGCGGCCGTCAAAGTGCCGCTGGCCACATGCATGGTTGCCCCGGTCATCCAAACGCCATCCTCACGCCAGTCGATATCGAGCGTGCCACCATCCAAATCTATACGCACCTTGCGACCTGTCAGCCCACGACGCGCCGCTGCTACCGCAACTGCGCAGGAGGACGAACCCGATGCCAGCGTGTGACCGACGCCGCGTTCCCAAACCCGCATGCGGATGTGGTCGGGGCCGATGACACTGGCCACCTGAACGTTGGTGCGCTGTGGAAACAAAGGGTGATGTTCATAGCGCGGGCCAAACGTGTCCAGAGGGATTGCGTCGGCGTCATCCACAAAGAAGGTGCAATGTGGGTTGCCCATGCCGGTTGCGACCGGTCCGCCTTCAATCGGTAACTCAAGGGTATCCATGGCTTCGGCCAGTGGAATATCTTGCCAATCCAATTGCGGCGCGCCCATGTTGACGGACGTCAGACCATTCCCAGCATCGCGGGCTGCCAGATCGCCCCGCTCGGTCGTCAGGTGCAGGGTGTCTTGTCCGTTCTGGTCCATCAGATAGCGTGCGATACAGCGTGTGGCATTGCCGCATGCACCCGCAGTTGTACCATCAGAATTCCAAAACGTCAGATGTGCGTCGCCGGTGCCCGAAGTGATAACTGCCAGTTGATCGAAACCGATTCCCCGATGTCTGTCCCCAATGGCCCGCGCCAATGCAGGCGTGACTGTCAGCGCGCGCGCGCGCGCATCGACCACGACAAAGTCGTTGCCTAGCCCATGCATCTTCATAAAGGGCCAACCGGAGGCGTCAAAATCATTCATAATGCGGCATATAGACCGAGGTTTGTGATGAATCCAGCAATTGCACGATTTTAGAGGTCGAATGGGGGTTGACCCTCGGCACGGGTGTTTCTAATTGTGCCGCCTAGTGGGGCCGTTAGCTCAGTTGGTAGAGCAGCTGACTTTTAATCAGCGGGTCGCAGGTTCGAATCCTGCACGGCTCACCACGTTTCCTCTGTCGAATGTCAGATACCTTTGACCTTCACGTCACGAACTGACCCAAAATCAGAAAAATCGGCAAGCGGCCTTTCGCACAGATCGCGGCGAAAGAGGAAAAAGAGCCCAACTTGACCGATGCTGCACGCTGCACGAATGCCCGCTGTCGTGAGGCCTTCCAAAAACCTCCAACAACCACTTAGGTTTTGAACAGGGTTTTTGGTAGCGTCATTTCGGGTGATTTTTGCATGTGACAAAAACGAGGGTTTGTGGAACAAGCTCAATGGCCAAGGTGTGGGACTTTGCAGCCGCTCAGGTTTTATATAATAGTATTCTATGGCAACCTTCACCCTCAAATTCTTTTTCGACTATGGCGCGGGTGGATGCTTGTGGGCTGGAGACGACTACACGCGAGATCAGCTTGGCTTTGGTCCGCTCGACACTTCAACTTTTGACTTGCAGGGCAAGGTGCGCCGAAAGCCAACGTTGTCCTTATCCAGCGCAACTCACGCCATCATCGAAGAGTTGGACTTCCAACATTCTGGCTATCTCAATCCAAAATACCCGCCTGATCCCAGCTTGTGGACACAGGCCCTCTGCGACGATTTTAACGAAGGGGTCGAACGCCTCTTGTCGCTTCTCAAAAGTGAACTTGGTACAGATTTCAGAATTGTGGACAAGCAATACAGATACGTCGAAGACGCAGAACTTACGGAGTATCTGAAAGCCAACCCTGAGCTGTCGGCCATGAATTCGGTTACGAAGCCAAGTGTGCGTTGAGAGGTTCTAAACCGTCATTTGCTGCGTTCAGTAAACTCTCCCAAAAATCACCGTTTATGGAGCGGTCTCCTGAAATGGGATCATGCTGTCCTAGTGGGTGCACCACTCGTCGGGGGCAGACCAGTTCATATACAGCGGAAATATGCGAAACATTTGTGCAACTAACTTACTGCCGCGTGTGCTCGATGTTACTGTCGGCGTTTAAACTTGACCGATTGGTCAAGCTGCCTTTTGTTGCGGGCGCGTGTCTCGACCTTCGCCGATGACAGGTTTTAGTTAGAAGAAAGGATGCTTTTTGCTCGATCTCATACTCCGGAATGCAACTCTTCAGGATGGCCAAACAGGCATCGATATTGCTTGCAAGGATGGCAAGATAGTCGACGTCGGCAAGTCGATTGAAGGCAGCGCCAATGAGACCATTGATGCAGAGGGATTTTTGGTTACGCCACCATTCGTCGATGCGCATCTTCATCTGGACGGGGCGCTTACGCATGGCAACCCCCATACAAACCAGAGTGGGGAGCTTTACGAAGGGATCGGCATTTGGAATCAGATAAAATCCGAACTGACGATTGAAGATGTTAAAAAGCGCGCCCGCACAGTATGTGAATGGGCGATCGCCAACGGAACGTTGCACATTCGGGTTCAGACCGACATCGGTGATCCGAACCTTATCGGACTTCGGGCTTTGCTGGAACTTCGAGAAGAACTCCGCCCGCTTCTGGATCTACAGATTGTCGCCTTTCCTCAGGATGGTTATCTGCGCCGACAGGGATCGGTTGAACTGATGGCAAAAGCGATCGAACTTGGTGTCGATGTGATTGGCGGCATTCCGGATTTCGAGCTCACGACAGCACTGGGAAACCAGTCAATAACCGAGCTTTGCGAACTGGCTCAGCAACATGATCTGCTTGTAGATATGCATATGGATCAAACGCCGGACCTATGTTCGCGCCAGATCGAAATGTTGACTGCTGAAACGATGCGTCTTTCGCTTGGCAAGCGAGTCAGCGCGTCCCATTGTCCGTCTATTGCAACGTTTAACGATTACTATGCGAACAAGCTGATGGCTCAGATTGCTCAATCAGGTATGAGCGTTGTCGTTTGTCCGCTCACTGCTGCAACCTGCTGGGGGATCATGACCCGTGTTGGGGAGCTGTTCGATGCGGGAGTCAATATCGCCTTCGGTTACGACTGTATTCTGGATCCATGGTATCCATTGGGCAATGCAGACATGATGGATGTCGGCCGTATGGCTGTCGTGTTTGGAAGGCTTATGAGCCCCGAAAAGCAAGCGCGTGTCTTTGACAGCTTGACCTATGGAGGCGCCAAGGCACTTAGCTTAGAGAGCTACGGCATCGAGAAAGGCTGCTTTGCCGATTTGGTGCTATTGCAAGCCAGAACACCGAACGAAGCCCTACGCCTACAGCCGCCTCGCCTTGCTGTTATTCGGCGTGGCAAGGTTATCGCGCGGCGCGAAAAGCAATCCGTCGAAATTTCAGGCGTTGGGGCGAAGATTAACGTCGATTTCACCCTCCCTAAAACCTAGGGAGGGCCAACTCTTTGACGGCTATAGGAAAGTGAAACGCTCACCTATGCAATTAGCGCTCTCCCCTCCGGTAGGGCGTCATGAGCGAGGCAGGAACCTCTGCCTTGCGCGCGACCAGCACGAGCGCTGTGATTGAAAGTACATAGGGTGCCATCAGGAATAGTTGATATGGCACCCCTTCAGTCGTTGTTTGTAGGCGTAGTTGATAAGCATCAAAGAACGCAAACAGCAGCGCACCGATCAGTGCTTTGCCGGGGCGCCAACTTGCAAAGACAACGAGCGCTATGCAAATCCAACCACGTCCCTGAACCATGCCGGGAAAGAAGCTGTTGAACGCCGTTGTCGTCAGAAATGCCCCACCGATTGCCATCAGTGCCGAACCCACCACAACAGCCCCAAAGCGAATGTGGGTGGGGTAAAGGCCCTGCGCATCGACCGCATGAGCGTTTTCTCCGGTCATGCGAATGGCCAAGCCCAAAGGCGTGCGCGTCAATACATAGGCCATTGCGATCACGGCAAAAAGTGCCAGATAGGTCGGAAAAGCCTGTGCAAAAAGGATGGGGCCGAGAACAGGGATATCGGTCAAAAACGGGATATTGAGGGGTTCGAATGGTTCAATTGTTGGCGGCAGATCTCCGACCTCGACAATGAGGCGATAAAGATAATAGGCCAGCGCCGAGGCGAAAAGTGTGATCCCCAATCCCGATACGTGCTGAGACAGTCCGAGCGGCACAGTTAACGTCGCATGCAACGCACCCAAGAGCGCGCCACATATAGCCGCCACTAAAAGCCCGACGAGCAAAGGCGCCCCCAGATACACCGCCAGCCATCCGCTCATCGCGCCCATCGTCATGATGCCTTCGATCCCGAGATTCAGCACACCAGAACGTTCGCACAGCAACGCCCCCAGCACGCCGAAAATCAGCGGCGTTGCGATACGCAGCACAGCCGCCCAGAGGCTGGTGTTCAGCAAAAGGTCAATCGCATCTGTCATCGGCGCACCTTATAGGTTGTGAAAAGAAGGGCCACGATCATAGTCAAAAGACACAAAGCCACGATTACATCTGCGATAAAGCTGGGGACGCCTGTTGCGCGGCTCATCGCGTCTGCGCCGACAAAAACCGTAGCCACAAATATTGCCGAGGCGACAACACCGGCGGGGTGAAGTGCCGCCAGCATCGCCACAATGATCCCTGCATAACCAAAACCGGGGCTCATGGTGGTGGTAACCCCCGCAGTAACGCCCATAACTTCGATGGCTCCTGCCAATCCAGCCAAAGCGCCGGACAAGAGCGCCACGCTCATAATCGTGCGCGGAAGTGAAATCCCGGCGAAGGCTGCGGCTTTGGCATTCAGCCCCGCCGCGCGGGTTTCTGCCCCGAAAACTGTGTGCGTCAAAACCACCCACACTGCACCAGCTGCCGTAATCGCAAAGAGCAGGCCGATATGTAGTCGTGATTTTGGGATAAGGTCAGGCAGGCGAAATGCCCCGTCGACAGGGACCGAGGACGGCCAACCAAACGCAAATGGATCGCGCATTGGGCCTTCAATCATCAGTCCGACAAACAAGATCACAATGAAATTGAGAAGCAATGTGGTCACCACCTCGTCCACTCCGAAACGAAGCCGCAAGAAGGCTGGACCCGCCAAAAGCAATGCCCCTGCAATCATGCCCGCACCCATCAGTATCGGAATACCGATCCAACCGGGAACACCAAGAGAATGACCGATGGCGGCTGTTATCAGCGCACCTGCGAAAAACTGCCCCTCCGCGCCGATGTTCCATAACCGCGCCCGAAAAGCGACGGCCGCGGCGAGTCCGGTCAATATCAACGGCGTGGCGCGGGTCAGCATTTCGGTGATCGACAACCGCGAACCAAGTGCGCCGATCAGCATCTCTGCGTAGGCCGTCAGGGGGTTCACGCCCGCAGCTAGAATTAATCCCGCAGCTAAAAAGAGGGCCATGAAAATTGCGCATATTGGCGCAACGATGACCAGATACAGCGGCACATGCGCGCGTCTCTCAAGCCGCATTTTCGTCTTCCTCCCAGACACCTGCCATCATCAAGCCAAGCCGCTGTGCGTCCGCCTGATCAGCATGAATTGGCGCCGATAAGCGCCCTTTGACAATGGCCTGAATACGGTCTGAAAGTGCCACGGCCTCTTCCAATTCTTCTGAAATCAACAAGATCGCCGCACCTTTGGCACGTGCAGCAAGCAATTTTGCATGGACCGCAGCGATGGCCCCTTCATCAAGGCCTCTTGTCGGCTGATTGGCCAAAACAAACCGAGGATCATTTGCCAAAACGCGGCCAAGAATCAGTTTCTGCATATTGCCGCCGGACAAAAGCCGGATACGTGTGTCCGGATTTGCTCCTCGAATATCGAACCGTTTGATAAGTGCGGATGTGTAATCGCGCGCAGCCCGTTGCCGTACGAAGCCCCATCGCGAGAATTTGGGCGATCGTATTCTTTCAAGAACGGCATTTTCCCACAAGCTAAGTTCCCCGACGACGCCTTCTGAATTGCGATCTTCTGGCACGCGACCCACGCCTGCCATGATCATGCCGCGGGGGCCAATGTGCCCGACCTCATTACCGTCAAGCGTTAACTCGCCGGCAGTGGGGGCCGCCAAACCTGATAACAGTGCACCCAATGCCGCCTGACCGTTCCCCGACACGCCAACAATGCCTAAAATCTCACCAGCATTGACTTGAAAGGACACGTTATTCAGCTGTGTTTCGCCGTCATTTTCGAGCCGAACCTTCTGCGCAATCAACACCGGGGCCCCGATGTCATGTTCTTGCCGCACAGGTCGTTCCACTTTGCGCCCGACCATCAGTTCAGCCAGTTCATCTGCGTTGGTTTTATTCGTGTCGCGTTCAGCCACAATTTTACCGCCGCGCAGCACGGCGACACGGTCAGATGCGGCCATGACTTCGTGCAGTTTATGACTGATGAATATCAGCGAAAGACCTTCTTTGGTCATGCCGCGCAGCGTTTCAAAAAGGCGCTTGGCTTCGGGACGGGCCAGAACCGCTGTCGGCTCATCAAGGATCAACACGCGCGCATCGCGATAAAGCGCCTTGAGAATTTCGACCCGTTGGCGTTCTCCTACCGATAAGCTGCCGATTTTGGCCTCGGGTGTCACCGGAAGTCCGAACCGATCCGAGATTTGCATCAGTTTATTGCGCGCTTCAGTGCGCGCCGAGCGAAAGCGAAAGAGCGGCTCTGACCCCAGCATGACATTGTCCAGCACCGTAAGATTATCCGCGAGGGTAAAGTGCTGGTGTACCATGCCCACTCCCGCCTCAATGGCCGCGCGGGGTTTGCCAGAAGGTAACTCTGTTCCAAAAACGCGCACATGTCCCTTATCTGCGGCGTAGTGGCCAAAGAGAATATTCATGAGCGTGGTTTTACCTGCGCCGTTTTCCCCCAACAGCGCAAGAATCTCACCCTGTTTAAGCGATAGATTTACGTCGTCATTGGCCGTCAGCGCGCCAAAGCGTTTTGAGATGCCGACGAGTTCCAGAACTTTGGTCATGTGGGCAGGCCTGCGATGGGGTAAGGAAAGGAAAGGACGGGGGCGCGGGTTTCAATTTGCCGCCCAAGCCCAAGAAGCAAAGCATCTGCACCGGGTGGCCCGAGCAGTTGCACACCTAGAGGCATTCCGCCTGACATACCAAAGGGCAAGGCCAGCGCGGGTAAACCTGCGACATTGGCAAGTGCGGCATTGGGGGCAAATGCCTCCATCTTTGCGAAATGCTCTAACGGTGAGGTTCCGGTCAAGGCAAGCGCACCTACAGGTGGCGGCGGCGAGGACAAAACCGGCATGAGAATGGCGTCGACATCTGTAAACAGCTCCTGACAACGGTGCGTTAGGCTCGCCTGTTGGCGTGAGACTGCGAAAAGAGCCGTGGCAGGCGTTGCGCGGCCCTCGGCAGCCATAGCAGCGGCCAGCACAGGAACTGCGTTGTCTGGAATGCACATGGCTGTTAGCCATTCGGCCAGCGACACGGCAAGGATTATTTGCGCGATAGCACTTGCCTCTGCGCCCAATAGATCAGGTGCGGGCATCTCAACGACTTCACACCCCGCGCCGCGCAGTACCTCGGCCGCGCCATGGGCGGCATCAGATTGTTCAGGTCCACAGCGATCGGGTATGGCAAGTGCAATACGTGGTGTGTTGGAAAATTTCACGGGTGCTAGAGGTTTGTGAATGGCCTCAAATGCTGTGGCTACGTCCCTTATGGAGCGCGCTAAAACCAACTCGGACGCAAGGCCCATCAGATGGTTGGAGAAATCGGGGCTACCCGCGATTGCACCCAAAGAGGGCTTCAAGCCAGTCAATCCACAACATGCCGCTGGCACACGGATAGATCCCGCAGCATCGGTCGCATGTGCGATGGCAACAATTCCACTGGCAACCGCCGCGGCCGCCCCTCCAGATGACCCTCCTGGTGTCAGCATGGGGTTCCATGGGTTGCGCGCCGGAGGGCGCTGATCTGGTTCACTGGTAAGGGACAGACCAAAAGGCGGCGTCGCAGTCAGGCCAAAAGGGATCAACCCGGTTCGGCGCAAATCCCGCAGGGCGTGACTGTCGTCCTGTGGTACAGATACCTTATCCCGCATCGCGGCCGACCCTGCGGAGGCGGGCAATCCTTTTGCCACGCCCCCCAGGTCTTTCACAAGGAAGGGTACGCCATGAAAGGGGCCGCGCTGATCCTGCGGCATAGCGTCTGCGGCCTCGGCGCTTGTGCGGGCCATGTTTTCGTCAAGGTACACCACAGCTCCCAAATCCGCCTGCACATTGCAGGCAGACAGGGAGGCATCCATTGCGGCACTGGCCGAGGTTTCCCCATGGGCAATGGCACTCGCCAAAGCTGTGGCATCTTTCACTTGGCCAGGTTCCAATTACGCTGGTTCGCTTTCGTCCAAAGGCACATCCCATTCGCCGGACTGAATTGCGGCCTGTTTGGCGCTCATTGCTGGAATTGCCTCGGAAGGGACTTCGTCGTCGACATAAATCAATTCATTCCCGCCATAGGCCATGAACGAATACTCTGTATAGCTCCGACCGGTCGGATTGCCCGCCAGTACGTCAGCGACGATAGCCTCGATTGTTGGGCCATAATTCCAGATTGCATTGGCAAAGACCGTACCCGGATAGCGCGGGGTATAGTCGATAAGGGATCCAATGGCTTTTACACCGCGTGCCTGTGCCGCATCAGCCGTGCCGATACGCTCACCGAACAGGATGTCTGCGCCTGCATCAATCTGTGCAATCGCCGCTTCCTGAGCGCGGGCAGGGTCGAACCAAGCACCGATAAAACCATTAAGGAAAGTTGCGTCTGGATTAACTTCACTGACCCCAGACCGGTAAGCGTTAATCAAACTGTTGACTTCAGGGATCGGGTAGCCGCCAACAGACCCAAAGACATTGGTTTCCGACATCGTGCCAGCCAGCATTCCGGCCAGATATGCTGCTTCGTGGGTGCGCGTGCCGAAGACACCAAAATTGTCGCCAGCAGGGCCGCCAGAGGATCCCATCAAGAAGCTTGTCTCGGGGTAATCTGCGGCCACTTCTCGTGCTTCGCGCTCCAGAGCATAGGATTCGCCCCAAATGATGTCTGCACCGCTTTCGGCATACTCGCGCATCGCGCGGGGATAATCGGTCGGTGCCACGCCTTCTGAAAATTCATATTCTATCAGGCCCGAGGCTGCGGCCTCTTGCAGGGCGATATGAACGCGACTGTTCCAAGCATTCTCTACCGGCGACATATGAACCGCTGCAATGCGGGGGACAGATTGCGCATTTGCCCGACGCACATAGGCTGGCAGGGCAAGGGTGGCTGCTGCACCGACTATAAGCTGGCGGCGTGTGGTTGTGAGTTTCATGGAAGGTTCCTTTCTGTTGGTTATAGCCTTTTCGGCCTTATCGGATTTTAGTTGGCGGAGGTGTTGGAAGCAGGCGCATAGTCTGCCGGATCAAGCGATGTCGGTCGATCAGGCAGGTTCAGTTTTGCGGTTCTTGGGGCCGTTCGTGCCAGAACCTTTCCGTTTTTTATGACGACAAGCCTTGTCGCTTTCATCCGAACCGCTTCGATAGGATTTTGAGCTTGCAAAAGAACCATATTGGCCGGCCCACCCACACGGATCGTGGGATCCGGCAGCCCCATCGCTTGGGCCCCGTTCAGTGTCACGGAAGTAAAAGCCCATTCTATCGCTTCACGCGACGTCATTGGCACCGCGTGTACACCCATATGCGCCACCTCCAACATATCCGCTGATCCAAGCGAATACCACGGATCCATGGTGCAGTCCTGCCCGAAGGCTACATTCACACCGGCGGCTCGTAATTCCGGCACGCGAGTCAGGCCCCGACGACGTGGATAGGTGTCGGAACGGCCTTGCAAAGTGATGTTAATAAGCGGGTTGGGCACAACATTCATACCCGATTCCGCAATCAGCGGAATAAGTTTCGTCGCATAGTAATTGTCATAGGAATGCATTGCCGTCACGTGGCTGGCGGTGACATGTCCCCCTAGCCCAAGGCGCGTGGTTTCATAGGCCAGAGTTTCCACATGTCGCGACATCGGGTCGTCGCTTTCATCGCAATGCAGGTCCAACTTCAATCCACGTTCTGCGGCCAGTTCAGCAAGCCGGGTGACAGATTTTGCACCATCCGCCATTGTGCGTTCAAAGTGTGGAATGCCTCCGATCACATCAACACCCATATCCAAAGCGCGGATCAGGTTTTCTTCGGCATCTTTCGTGCGGTATAATCCATCTTGTGGGAAAGCGACCAGCTGCAAGTCAATGTAAGGGGCAACCTGTTTGCGCACTTGCAGCATAGCTTCCACACCGACGAGGGGCGCGGTCGAGACATCAACATGACTGCGAATAGATAGTAGGCCCTGAGATACAGCAAGATCACAATAGCGCAATGCTCTCTCGGCGATGGCTTCCTGCGTCAAAAGCGGCTTTAACTCTCCCCAAAGAGCGATGCCTTCAAGAAGCGTGCCCGATACGTTCATGCGCGGCAAACCAAGGCTTAGCGTTGCATCCATGTGGAAGTGCGGATCGGTAAATGGAGGTGAGACAAGACGGCCGTCCGCATTGATTTCTTCGTGCGCATCTCCTGCGATCTTTGGGGAGATATCCACGATGCGGTCCCCTTTGATCGCAATATCCAGCGCCCTTTCCTGAGTCGGAAGGTTGGCCTGCCTGATGATAATATCGAGCATTGTGCCCTCCTGAAAATTTATCCGAATGGTAAAACTTCTAGCGCAGTTAGCCCTTCATAGCGAGGTTGGGAAACAATTTTCATTGAAGCCTCTGAACTACGTGTCGGGTGCGACTAAGAAATGAGCGTTTTTGCCACCCGCGTTAACATGTTGATCCCCTTTGGGTAGGGGATGCATTGAGTGACGCCAATGAGGCCAGTCATCATGGCGAGGAGCCGTGTTGGCATTGCCAGTTTGCTGGCCTGCGCGGTTGAGGGGAGCAGGCAGAAATGAAAGTACCAGCCTCTCTACCGCGCCTCAAAGGCTTCCGTTACCCGTGTGTCGTGATCGTGGATACCGTGCGGGCCTACTAAATGCCGGTCAAACACCTAGTTTCCAGACTTGTTTGCAGAGGCAAAGGTTTCTGCGATGGCGAGAACGGCGGCATGAATTGGCCCCGCGGTGAGGCTTGGCATGACCGAGGCGTCTACAACGAATAGGTTATCCAATGATCTGAGCCGCAGGTTGGCGTCAACAACGGAAGTGTCGTCCTTGCCCATTCTACAGGTCCCACAGGGATGATGGTGGGTGATAGCAGCTTGTGCGATGAAGGCATCGATCTCGGCTTGGCTTGTCAGGGGGCCAGGGTAAATCTCGTGGTCGCGCCAGTCGGCGAGCCCGTCAGCATGGCCGATAGTGCGGGCCGCTATCAAAGCTTTGCGAAACATGGTGCGGTCGTGATCTGTTTGCAGGTAAGCTGGATCAATGATCAGCTGATCGTCCAGCTCTGGCCCGCTAATACGAAGTTCGCCGCGACTGGTGGGATGGGTGACGCCAAACAACAGGGAATAGGCCGCACCGGCGTCCGGAGCTTTTAGGCACTCGGATACGATCGGCGCGACTCCACAGCCAACAACGATCTCGGGTTGACCTGCTGCTGTGAAATCGTCCGCCCGAAGATAGGCCATAGATTCCGAGTGCTGTAATTTCGAAGGCGGTAGGTGCTTGCGGGTTGCGTAAAGGTTACCGGCCCCGAGCAGGTGATCCTGAAGGTTTTGACCGATTCCGGGCATGTCGATCAGACAGTTGACCGAGGCTTCTTTGAGCGTATCTTGCGGCCCGATGCCTGACCGCATCAGCAAGGCGGGGCTTTCCAGTGAACCGGCGCATAATATCACCTGATCAGCCTGGATTTCCAAACGGCCCTGTGGCCCTTGGGCCTCGATCCGGCTTACGTTGTTAGCTTTCAGAAGCAATCGACGGGCGCGTGTGCCGGTCAGGAGATGCAAGTTTTTGCGGTCGCGCACTTCTGGCGTCAGCCAGGCATCGGCCGCTGTGACACGTTTTCCGTCACGGATGTTCAGTGTATTTGGGGTAACGCCAATCATCCTGCCATCGTTGTGATGCGCTAGTCGTGGTAGACCCAGAGATTGGCCAGTTTCAAGAAATGCACGGGTGAGGGGGCTCAGGTATTCGTCGGGCATGTACAGGGGCAGTGGGCCGCCGATGTTGTTCCCGGCGGCAGAGGCGGACTCCTCGTTTGCTTGGAAGGCGGACAAGAGTTTGTCCCAGGCCCATCGGGTGTCGCCTGTCGCATCAACCCATGCCTGATAATCATCGGGATGTCCGCGCATATACCCCATCGCATGCAGACAACTTGACCCACCAATCAAACGGCCACGCGCCCATTGGTGGACGCGGCCATTCGTTCCGCTCTGTGGTTGGGTTCGGTAGTTCCAATCATAGCTGCGACCCTGAAGTGCGGGCCATGCTGATGGTGTCCAGATGTCGGGATCCTGCGGTTCTTCACCTGCTTCAATCAGCAGGACAATCCGTGATGGGTCTTCGCTGAGCCGTGCCGCCAGCAACGCACCTGAAGATCCAGCGCCTACAATGACCACATCTGCGGTTACTGCGCCTTGAGACTGGGCCTCTGTCATCGCCGGGCTTTGTGACATGAGTATCTTTCACGTATGGGGTTTGCGTCGCTGTTTTGAAAGCAGCACTGGCGCCAACCGCGTTAACCTGTGGCTTCCATGGCTTTCTTGGCAGCAGCCATTGCTTTCAGGATGTGCTTTCTAGAGGCGCTTTTGGCAGCGGCCTCATTTCCGGATGCGATGGCTTCATATATGGCCTTCATTTCGGCCAGACTGCTGATTGCGCGGCCTTCCAGTGACATTGAGCGCGAACGGAAAAGGCTGATTCTGGCAACAAGACCCCGGTGGATTTCCTCCAGAATCGGATTTCCACAGTTTGCCAATATGATCGAATAGAAGTCTTCGGTCGTGGTAATCCGCGCTAAGCTGTCATTTCTGGAAGCGGCTTCTTCGAATGCGACAAGAGATTTCTTTAGCTTTTGCAGCTGTTCTTTCGAGATCCTCTGCGAGCATTGCCCGACTGCGTTGACTTCCAGCATTTCGCGGACTTCATAGATCGCGGTGACTTCTCCCCATGTAAGATTGGGGATTGAGGGGCCGCGATTAGGCACAAAATCAATCAAGCGTTCAGCAGCAAGACTGCGCAGGGCCTCACGCAAGGATGGGCGACTAATGCCAAGTTGCGTGCATAGCTGGCTTTCAACCAAGCGGCTGCCGGGTTCGAAATGCCCCGAGAAAATTGCCTGTCTCAGGGTATTGACCGTCTCTTGCTGCACAGTCCGTGGCGACACTCGCAGATTAATATCTTGTGACATCGTTTGGGCCTCGTGAATCAAGGATTCAATTAGGGCGTAGAAAAATTACAGTCAACTTGACAGCAGAAGGGCGCCCCTTGTCAACATGTCTTATTGAAAGATTGTATGACAATCTTCTTGACTTGTGTTCGAGGTGTGGCATGCTGAATTCGAAAATAACACCAATGCAGGACTTGGAGCACATGGTGAACGCTGCCTTTGACACTGAAGTAAAAATGCGCCGAATCGATACTGGCCGCATCATTTTGAACATTCGTGAAAGCGGCGATGGCCCCTTAATGCTGTTCTTTCACGGCATCACTGCCAACTCGGCAACGCTGATGCCGCTGGCGTCTATGTTCAGTGATCGGTTCACTACGATTGCCGTTGATCAAAGGGGCCATGGCCGCAGTGACAAGCCGGACAGCGGATACGAGGCCGATGATTTTGCCGCTGATATAGCTAGCCTGATCCGGACCTTGGATCGTGGGCCGGCGATTTTGGTGGGACATTCTCTGGGGTCGCGGAATTCGGTTGTATGTGCTGCAAAATATCCAGAACTTGTTCATTCGGTCGTGGCAATCGATTTTACGCCTTACATCGAAACCGAAGTGTTTGATGCGCTCGAAGCGCGAGTGAATGCTGGCGCGCAAACCTTTGAGGATTTAGCCGCGGTTGAGGCATATCTTGCTGCGCGTTATCCCAATATTCCGGCCCCGGCGATAAAGATCCGGGCTGAAAGCGGTTATGAAGCTGTGGAAGGCGGATTGCGGCCTTTCGCATCGCCAAGTGCCATGTCCCAGACGGCCAACGGGCTGCGGGCCGACCTGACACAGGCCTATCGCGACCTTCGCAAGCCAGTTCTTCTGGTGCGGGGTGGCGATAGCAAGCTGGTATCAGCACAGGCTTTGGCAAAGACCAGCGCGTTGCGCCCCGACCTTCCGGTTGTCGTCGTTCCCGGCGCTGATCACTACGTCAACGAAGTGGCGCCGGATATCACCGCACAAGCAATTACAAACTTTATCGATTCCAGAGGGCGGGGATAACGCTCTCTCAATAACTGACAGGAAGTGGACAATGGCTAATATCAATAAGACGTCTGGGAAAGTCCTTACTGCGCAAGTCGCAGGTGCTGGTTTTGCAGGGCTGACCGCAGCAATCGCTCTGCGTCAGAATGGCTGGGATGTTACGCTGCACGAAAAGGATTCCGAACTGCGCGCTTTTGGTGCCGGAATTTATCTGTGGCATAATGGGCTGCGTGTTCTTGAAGGCGTTGATGCGCTTAACGACGTTCTTGAAGGCACACATACGCCTCCGGCATATGAAACATGGATGCAGAATAAATCGGTCTCGAAGGAAACGTTCAACGGCCTGCCGTGGCGCATTATGACGCGCAGTCATCTGCACAACGCGCTTGTCAAACGTGCCCATGAAGTTGGTGTCAACGTGTGCGTTAACTCTGAGGCGGTCGCGGCCGATGCCGAAGGTCGCCTGACCCTCGCGAGTGGCGAAGTGCTTGAGGCGGATCTGATTGTCGGCGCAGATGGTGTTGGCTCTAAAGTGCGCGACTCGATGGGATTCAAACAGGATCGGTGGGTCTCGACGGATGGCATCATTCGCCTGATCGTGCCGCGGTTGAAAGACCAGCTTGGCGAAGGCGAGTGGGACAACACGATTGATATGTGGAATTTTGAGCCACGCGTTCAGCGTATTCTCTATTCCCCCTGCAACGACAAAGAGCTGTATCTGGGTCTGATGGCGCCTGCTGCTGATCCGCGTGGCTCGCGCGTGCCTCTTGACCTTGAGGTGTGGGTTGAGATGTTCCCGTTTCTTGAGCCGTGTCTGGCCGAAGCGGCCAAATTGGAAAAGGCGCGTTACGACAATTACGCGACAACCAAATTGGATACGTGGGTCAAGGGCAAAGTCGCACTTGTTGGTGATTCCGCCCACGCAATGTGCCCTGCTCTTGCGCAGGGTGCTGGTTGCGCGATGGTCAACGCCTTTAGCCTGTCTCAAGACCTGTCAGAGCATTCTTCGGTCGAAGATGGCCTGACCTCTTGGGAGCAACGTATGCGCCCGATGACCGACCGCTGTCAGGCCTTGTCCGGTGACTATGCAGCGAACCGCGCGCTTTCAAAGGGCAACATGTTTACGAACGCCGCTCTTGAGGCTGCGCGTTATGACCCCCTGCGCCGCGTCTTTTCGTGGCCGCAACAATAACACCGATGTGCGCTTTGTCGGCGCGCCACTAAGGAGAAAAAGATGAACCATTCTGCCGAAGTCGAAAAACACTACGAAGTGCGTGGCTGGCATTCCAGCGTTCAGGAAATCCGGCATGATGGCGGCGAACCTGGCGAGGTGCTGATCAAGGTCGCTGTTGGTGTGCTTATTCGCAATCCGTATGTCGGCAAGTTCAACGCCGATCTGTCGGGTTTCACGAATCCCAGTGCCAGCCTCGGTCACGCGCTTGGAAAGCGTGCGATGGATTTGTTGGGAGGCCGGCCTGCTGAAAGCTATGGCAAAGGCGGAATCGCAGGCGTCGCGGGCGAGCAAGAGCATGTTGTTGCCTGTGTCACCACCGAATTTGGCAATCCGCTGCGCGACGAACTTGGCGGCGGCGATGCGTGGATTTCGTCTGTATCCAAAGTTGCATCTGCTGGCACGTCGATCGACATTCCGCTGGCCCATAAGGACGAGCTTTACATACGCTCGCATTATGACGCGATCACCTTCTGCGTACCGGACGGCCCGCGCCCCGATGAGGTATTGATCTGCGTTGGCGTCGCATCCGGCCCACGCGTGCACCAACGTGTTGGCGGCATGACCGTTGCCGACCTTAAAGCCAAAAAATAATTCGAAACTCAAAAGACGAGGAAACCTCCATGCCCCTGAATATCAAAGATCTCAAAATCACATGTGCAGATTTCCAACCTTTGGAAATGATGCGCGACGAACACGCGGGTGATAAAGGAAACGTATTGCCCAAGTTGACGGTTAGCGGCGTTCCGGCCGAAGCCAAGGAGCTTGCCGTGATCTGTCATGACCCGGATGCGCCTTTGGCGCGTGGTTTCACCCACTGGACCGTTTACGGCATTGACCCCTCTGCGACCGATCTGTCGGACGCGCAGGAAAAATACCGTGTTGGCCCGAACGGTGCAGGGCACATGCAGTATTATGGCCCCCAGCCACCCAACGGCCACGGTAAGCATCACTATTACTTCTGGGTTTACGCACTGAATACGACAGTCGAAGGAACGCCCACGCGGGAAGAGTTCCTGGACAAATACGCTGACAACATCATCGAACAGAACCGGATCGTCGGCCTTTACGAAAACAAATAGGACTTTGCGGCCCCGACGGTGACAGATCATGATCTGTCGGGGCCGCAATGATCTAGGAGATTACGACAATGACCACGACCCCTACGCCTACACAGCAAACAGTTTTCGAAGAGCTGGTGATCGCAACCAAGATTCTGGTTAACGAAGGCATTATGGACACTTTCGGCCATATCAGCGCGCGTGACCCGGAAGATCCGCAAAGCTTTTTCCTGGCTCAGAAGCTGGCCCCCAGCCACATCACCGTTGACGACATGCAACGTTTCAATCTGGAAGGCGAAACCGAAGACAATCGCCCCTCCTATCTGGAGCGTTACATCCACAGCGAAATTTACAAGGCACGGCCAGATGTGAAATGCGTACTGCATACCCATTCGCCGGCGGTTTTGCCCTATTGCTTTACCGATCAGCCGCTGCGCCCCGTGACCCATATGGGGGCGTTTTTGGGTGAGTCCGTTCCCGTCTATGAAATCCGTGATACGCAAGGGGATGCGACGGACCTCTTTGGTGGTGACAACACGGTTTGTGGCGAAATCGCCGCCAGCCTTGGGGATCAACCTGTCGTTCTCATGGCACGTCATGGTGTCGTGAATGTCGGTAATTCCGTTCGCGAAGTGACGTTTCGGGCCTTCTATCTGGAACAGAACGCCGCCGCCCAAACAGAGGGGCTGAAGATCGGGAACGTCAAGTACCTGTCTCCGGGCGAAGTAAAAACAGCCGGAAACCTGGTCGGAGCTCAGATTGACCGGGGCTGGGATCACTGGACGATGCGTCTGCGTCAGGCCGGGTTGCTCACCTGACCCTATAGATATGCGGAAATCCCGGCATAGTCGGGGTTTCCAAACCTCCCGATCCAATCGGACCGAAGACGTCAGTTGAAAGAAGCCAAGCCATGTCGCACGCTCAAAGCTATGATTACGTTATCGTCGGGGCCGGATCGGCCGGATGTGTGCTTGCCCATCGGCTTAGCGCCGATCCTAATTGTTCCGTTCTTTTGCTGGAAGCGGGCGGGTGGGATCGTGACCCGATGATCCACATCCCGTTGGGTTGGGGCAAAATCCTAACCGAGCGTCGTCATGACTGGATGTATTTCTGCGAACCCGAAGAAAACGTCGGCGGGCGCAGCGTGGAATGCGCACGGGGCAAGGTGATCGGTGGATCGTCTTCGACCAATGCCATGGCATATGTGCGGGGCAACCGCGGTGATTATGACCGATGGGCCGAAAACGGACTGACCGGTTGGTCATTCGACGAAATTCTCCCGTATTTCCTGAAACAGGAGACATGGGAAGGCGGCGCAAGCCAGCATCGCGGCGGGTCCGGCCCGCTAAATACACAGCACTGCCGCTATCAGGATCCGTTGATAGACGCCTTTGCCGACGCCAGCGTTCAGGCGGGATATCCCCAGACGGACGACTACAATGGCGCGCAGCAAGAGGGATTCGGCCGCTTGCAAATGACTATTTCCAAGGGTCGGCGCGCGTCCACAGCCTCTGCCTATCTGCGACCGGCGTTGAAGCGTCCAAATCTGACTGTTCTGACAAACGCAATGGCGACTCGGATCGAGATGGAAGGCACCCGCGCCACGGGTGTGACCATCAAACACCAAGGGGCCGAAAAGACGATCAAGGCAAATCGCGAAGTTCTGTTATCAGGCGGCGTCATCAATACACCGCAACTGTTGATGCTGTCAGGGATCGGGGCCTCTGATGAACTGGCCCAGCACGGGATCGAGACGCGGGTTGCTCTGCCCTCAGTTGGCAAAAACCTGCAAGATCACGTCTCGGTTATCGTGATGTATAAGCGCCGGGAGCCGGGGCCGTTTTTGAAGAAAATGCGGGCTGACCGGATCGGGTTGGATTTCATCAAGACCTATCTGACGGGGCGCGGGTTTTCGGCGGATGTCCCCGGCGGTGTGGTGGCCTTCCTGAAAAGCGACGAGGATCGGCCGCTACCTGATGTGCAACTGTTGTTCACTGCAGCACCGCTTGCCGCGTGGCCCTATTTCAAACCGTTCAAGGCCCCGTTTCAGGATGGGTTCGCGACACGCATCGTGGCGACACAGCCCGAAAGCCGTGGGTCGGTCAAACTGTCCTCGGCGGATCCATTCGCAGCACCGCTGATCCATCAGAATTTTCTGGATTCCGCGAAAGATTGGGATTCACTGCGCGCTGGTTTCCGGGTGGCAAGGGATCTTGCTGCGCAACCTTCCATGCAGCCTTTCATCGAAGCTGAATTCTTTCCGGGGTCGAAATGCCAAAGCGACGCGGAGATTGACGAACATATTCGCAATACCTGCATCACGGTTCACCATCCCGCAGGTACCTGTCGCGCCGGGAGTGACGCGGATGCAGTGGTTGATCCCGATCTGCGCGTGCGCGGCATTGACGGGCTGCGGGTGGTCGATGCGTCGGTCATGCCCGACCTTGTCTGCGGTAACATCAACGCCGCCGTCATCATGATCGCCGAGAAAGCCGCGGATCTTATCAACACGTCGAAACAACACGAGGTAGCGGCATGATCAAACGTATAGCCATTATTGGACTGGGCACGATGGGGCCGGGCATGGCGGCGCGCCTTGCACGGGGTGGCATTCAGGTTGCGGCCTATGACATTGCACCCGAGGCGTTAGAGCGTGCGCGCTCCATGATGGACCAAGCGAACGGCGTTCTGGATGCCTTGGGCATTGAGGCCCCCGCCGGTGGTGACGGGACTATCCGCTTCACCGATGACCTTGCAGATGCGGTGAAAGATGCGGATCTGGTGATCGAGAATGTCCCCGAAAAGGAAGAGATTAAGGCCGAGGTCTATCGCAAGATTGACGGCATGATCGCGGCTGATACCATTGTTGCGTCGGACACATCCGGCATTCCAATTACCAAGTTGCAGGCGCATATCTCGAACCCCGCGCGCATGGTCGGGATGCACTGGTCTAACCCGCCGCATATCATTCCGATGATCGAGGTCATTCGGGGTGAACACACCGCCATTGAAACGGTCGAGACCATTCGCGATTTTATCCGCATGATCGGATTGCTGCCTGTTCTTCTGAAAAAGGACGTGCCGGGCTTTGTTGAAAACCGCGTGCTTTATGCGCTGCTGCGCGAAGTTGTGGATCTGGTCGAGCGCGATGTAATCGAACCGGAAGACATCGACACCTGCGTTTCTTGGGGGATTGGTTACAAACTGGCCGTGGTTGGGCCGATGGCCCTGCTGGATATGGCCGGAATGGATATCTATCACTCAGTGTCGTCGTTCTTGAACGAGGATTTGTGCGACCGAAAGGATGTGTCGCCATTGGTTCGCGATCAGATTGCGGCTGGCAAGCTGGGGATTAAATCGGGGGGTGGTATTTACCCCTACACACCCGAAAGCATTGCCCAGCTGCAACCCGAGCGCGCCCGCAAACTGGTTGCGATCCGCCGTATCCTAGAAGGACGAGAATAAAACCATGACAGAGGGCCAGGCAGTGGAGGGCAGACGCATGAACGAGAACGCGATCGTTAAGATTGAAGCGTTGATCGTCCAAGCCATCGGAGTCCTTCTAGGGCTTGGTCTGATCGCTATGGTCGTGGTGAATGTTGTCAATGCCGCCGGTCGCTACAGCGGTTGGTTTTCATTCGTGGGCTCAGATGAATTGCTGGTCTATGGCATGATCTGGATTGTTATGCTGGGATCAATCCTGGCGGCACGTACCCGCGACCACCTCTCAGTCAACCTGTTGCCGACGGCGCTAAAGGGTCATTTGGCCGCCACCGTGCAAATCATCATTGATCTGGTTACGGTTGCCGTATCTGCCTTTATCGCCTGGCACAGCCTGAGCTTTATCGAACGTATCGCGATGCTCGATCAAAAAAGCATGGGGCTGGGTGTTCCGATGGTCATTCCGCATTCGGCAATTTTTATCGGTTTCGCAGGTATCGCTTTGGTCACAGCATTTCTGTGTGTGGTTGATATCATCCGCTTTATCCAACCCGAGAGAGATAGCACATGACTTGGGTTCTAGGCATCAGCGTTGCGACATTGATCGCACTTGGAGCACCGATCTTTGTGGCCCTGCTTGTTGCGGCGTCGCTGGCTTTGTTGCTGTTCTCCGGCCCGCCCTTGATTGCTTTGCAACAGACAATTTTCGGCGGTCTGGATGCTTATGCGTTGTTGTCGGTTCCGTTCTTTGTCTTTGCCGGCGAACTGATGGCGATCAGTGGTATCGCCGACCGGCTGATAGGCTTGGTTCGGGCGTTGTTCGGGCGTGTGCCCGGCTCACTGGGGATCGCGGCCCTCGGCGGGTCGACGTTGATCGGTACGATTTGCGGGTCTTCTGCTGCGGCGGTTTCTGCAGTGGGGCGCAACATGTATCCGCAACTGATCAAAGCCGGATACGGCAAACAACGCGCGGCTGGGATCATCACGTCAAGCGGGGCGATTGATATCGTAATCCCGCCCTCGATTGCGATGATCCTTTATGGCGCGTCCGCCGAACAGTCGATTGCAAAGCTGTTCATCGCGGGGATCATTCCGGGCATTGTCATGGCGTTGATGATGGCGGCTTACATCGCGATTTCGGCCCTGCGTGCGCGCATCCCAAGAGATGAGAGTTTCCGTGCGCAAATCGCGTGGGCTGCATTCAAGAATGCTTTTTGGGCGCTCACGATGCCGGCCTTTGTCATGGTGGGTATCTACGCCGGATTTTTTTCCCCCACGGAAGCAGGCGGTTTTGCCTGTGCTTATGCCGCCTTCCTTGGGATGGTTGTCTATGGCACCGTCAGCTTTAAGAGCCTGATCGCAGCGGCGGTGAGTTCTGCAAAAATGACCGCGCGGATCATGATTGTCGTGGCGGCTGCGGGTGTGATTAGCTGGGTCTTGACGGTGGAAGGCATACCGCAGGCGTTGATTGCGGCCACGGCCAATGCAGGGCTTTCGCCGCTTGGCTTTTTGCTGACGGTCAACCTGCTGTTGCTGGCCATCGGTTGTGTTCTGGACCCGACGTCGGCGATCTTGGTTTTGTCGCCCTTGCTGGTGCCTATCGCGATTTCGCTGGGCATTGATCCCATCCATTTTGGCGTGGTGATGACGGTCAATCTGGCCATCGGCATGTTCACACCGCCCTTTGGCTTGAACATCTTTGTTGCGCAATCAGTGCTGGGTTTGCGCACCGCTGATATCTACCGCGGCGTACTGCCCTTTATGGCGGTGCAGATTGCGGCACTCGTCCTTATCACCCTCGTACCCGCGCTATCGTTATGGATGTTGTCTGGTATGTCCTGACAACGCCTAAGCAAAAGGAGAATAAAAAATGACGGTACTATCCAACAGGTTCAAAATTACACGGCGCACTTTGGGCGTTGCACTTGCCGTGATGCTGCCCTTTGCAGGTGCCGCGCAGGCCCAAAGCACGATGAAACTGGCCTCGGCCACGATCAACGATGTCCAGCATGAGTGGCAAAAGGAATTCCAAAAAGAGATGGAAGCCCGCGTTGGCGATGCGGTTACGGTCGAGATTTATCCGGCCTCGCAGCTGGGTGCGATTCCGCGCATGTCCGAAGGCGTTCTGCTGGGCACGATCGAGGCCTTCACGACGCCCACCTCGTTTGTGACCAATGTCGACCCGCGCTTTCAGGCCTTTGATGTGCCGGGAATGTTCAAGGACGCCGATGAGGTGGACGCGGTGATCCATGACCCAGAATTCCGCGACTACATGGAAACTCTTTTCCTTAACAAAGGCGTGAGGGTAATCGGCGCGATTTTCAACTCACCCACGCAAATGCTTAGCCGTGAACCGGTAACCACTCTTGATGGGTTCAAGGGGTTGAAGGTGCGCACCTTTGCATCACCGCTTCAGATGGAGCCGATGAAGGCGATTGGATCAAGCCCGGTCCCTCTGGCCCTTTCCGAAGTCATCCCCCAGCTTCAGGCAGGCGGGATTGACGGCATCCTGGCCGGCATACCGATCCTCTCGGCGTTCAAATTCTATGACACTGCAAAATATGTGACTGAATTTGATATGAACCAGATCGTATCGGTGACGTTGGTGAACGAGGCATGGTTCCAATCCCAGTCAGCCGAGGTGAAAACCGCCATCATCGAAGCAGGCCGGGCCGCTGAAGCGACTGTGTTTCCTTGGGGCGTGGCAAACGTTGAGCGCGCCAGAAATGTATGGCTGGAAAATGGCGGCGAATTCACCACGCTGTCGGCGGAAGAGCAGGCCGAGATCCATGCGATATTCGCCGAAGCCGCCGATGGTATCGTCAGCAGTGACCCCGAAGTTGCCGAAGTCCGTGACCAGATCATGGCATTGCTGGAAAAGAACCGCGCACAATGACCCGATCAGCCGCCCATCGCAACGCAGCTAAGATTTGCACCGTCAACCGCTTTGCAGGTGAAATGCAATTTCGCCTCGGTCTGGCCGGTTGCCATGGGCAGATCAAGGCGCGTGCGGGCGGTGTCCGTTGCGCACCAAACAGCTTCGACGGGCATGCGATCATCGGTGGCGTTCATCAGGTTGAGCACTCCGGTTTCGCTATCGTGCCACAAGGTCAGCGTCAGTTGATCGTCAACAACGATGCGACCCAGATCATCGGAATACCAATGCGCAAGGGCCGCACGGCAATCAAGCGGGCTGCCCGTTTTGTTCAGAATGGACACTTGAACCGGATCGGCGCCATCGGTGCCATGAATTATGCCTGAGTAAGGCACATAAGTTTCGCTGTCGGCATGTGCTGGCAGCGAATAGAGCCCCGCAGACAGGGTAAGTAGCAGTCTGACAGCCACTTTCTTCTTTGGAAGAAAGTACGAAAACCAAACAGGGAACAACATGATGAAAAACCTACTTATTTCTACCGCGCTAAGCATGGCTCTTGGGGCCACGGCGGCACTCGCTGCTGACGTCAATACCATAGCAATTCTGACTCCGGAACAAGGGAGTGACTATGGTTGGAACCAGCAGGGTGTGGATGCCGCGAAGGCTGCAGCCGAAGCAACGGGTGTCGAGATTATCGTTGCCGAAGGTCTGGGATATGGCGACGTGCGCGCGCCAATGCGTGAGCTTGCGGCCGAAGGTGCCGACCTGATGATCGCCCATGCCAGCGGTTACAACACAGCCGGTCCTGAAATTGCCGACGAAACAGGCGTTCCGGTTGCGATCGTTGACAGCCCTCAGGCGTTGAAAGACGGGCTTGTGGCGGACTACACCCTTTCGGGTCACCAAGGCGCGTATCTGGCGGGCCGTCTGGCGGCGAAAATGTCGACCACGGGCACTGTCGGTATCGTTGTGTCCGGTGAGCCACCCTCTTGGAACGCGCAGTCCGCTGGCTTTGCCGAAGGCGTCAAGGCCGAGAATTCTGATGTGCAGATCCTCTATTCGGTGATTGGCCCTGCGGCGTATTCGGATGCAGCTGGCGGAAACCGCGTGACAACCTCGGTTATCGCAGCGGGTGCCGATATTATCTTTGGTCAGGGCAATGGTTCAAGTTTTGGCATGATCCAAGCCGTTGAATCGAACAAGGCCACCGATGGGTCGGACGTGATGTTCATCGACGTGATCGGAGACAAATCGGAACTGGACAGCGGCCACTTGCTGACATCGGTTGTGTGGGACATGACCCCGGTTTACATCGCGATGATCGAGGATCTGAAGGCCGACAAATATGGCGCACACGGGTATTCGATTGGTTTGGCTGACGACTCGGTCAAATTGCTCAAAACCCCGCAGATCACGGACGAAGCGGCGTGGAGCGAGATCATGGACTTGCGTGATCAAATCATCGCAGGTGACGTTGTAATCGAGCCAAAGTTCGATGCGGAAGATGTCCGTGCTTTGGTCACCGTGGCTGAGTGAGCACATCTGTGACTAACTCAATGGAAACCCAAACAGACCTGCCGCCAAAGGCGGCGGCAGGTCTAATCGGTGTGCATGGCGTCACCAAACGCTTCCCGGGTGTTATTGCGGTCAACAATGTATCGCTTACGTTTCATCCGGGCGAGGTGCATGTCCTTCTTGGTGAAAATGGCGCGGGAAAGTCCACGCTGGTCGGCATCCTGTCGGGAATCCAAGAGCCGGACGAAGGCCATTTGTCACTGGTCGGAAAAAAAACACGGCTGGCCAGCCCTTTGGCCAGTCTTGAGGCAGGGATCAGCACGGTGTTTCAACACTCCATGTTGGTGCCGACGCTAACAGTGTTTGAAAACCTGATTTTGGGCGCACCTTGGTATGATCGTCCGCCCCGTGCTCGGGTCGCGGCGCGGATGGAAGAATTGAAGCGCGAATTCGGCCTGTCACTGCCGCTTGACGCCATAACAGGCGAGCTCTCTTTGGGGCAGCAGCAACAGATCGAGATTGCCCGCGCACTATTGCGCGACAGTAAGGTGCTGATTCTGGACGAGGCGACCTCGATGCTGACGCCGCAGGGCGCGCAGGAACTGGGCGAGCGGATGCAGCATCTGGCGAAAAGCGGGCTGGCAGTGATCTTTATCACGCACAAGCTGTCCGAGGCCTATCGCTATGGGAATCGTATTTCGGTTTTGAAGCAAGGGGCGCTTGCCGGTGAAATCGACCCCGATGAACTGCGATCCATGTCCGAAGATCGTGCGATAGAAGTAATCGTTCGCATGATGTTCGGGCGCGAAACGGATGGCACGTCGACCGAGCATCGCCAAAGCAGCGCGCGGGATGAAACCCTGCTTGAGGTTCAAGACCTTGCAACGCAGGGTGACGCCGATGTTCTGGGCGTCGAAGGTGTTTCACTGGCAATACGTGCAGGTGAAATTCTGGGCGTCGCCGGGATCGACGGCAATGGGCAAAAGCAACTTGCCGAGGCCTTGGCGGGGCAACGACCGGCTATGTCGGGGCGCGTTGTTCTGGGCGGCGAAGACATCACGCAAGCCTCGGTGGCGCAGCGCCGTTTGAGGGGGTTGCGTTACCTGACCGATGATCGCTTGGAAGAGGGCTCGGTAGGGGCGTTCCCCGTATCCGAGAACACAGTGCTTAAGGATATCGGACAACCCCCGTATTGGGTGAATGGCATTGAGCGGCCAAACCGTATCGCGCAGCATGCGCGCGACCTGATCCAGAAATTTTCGGTAAAGACCCCGAACGAAACCACGCCTATCGGGCGGCTTTCGGGTGGCAATATCCAAAAGGTTCTGTTGGGGCGCGAACTGTCTGGCGAAGCGCGGGTCGTGGTGTTCAACAAGCCGACCTACGGGCTGGATTTGCAAAACATTGATACCTCGCGTCAGCGCATTGCCGAGATCGCTGAACGCGGTTTGGGCGTCGTGCTTATCTCGACCGACCTTGACGAGTTGATGGCCCTGTCCGACCGCATTGCGGTGATGGAAGGTGGTCGGGTTCGTGGCATCGTGCAGAACGACGGCAGCGGGGAAGCACTGCGTTTGCGGATCGGTCGGATGATGGCGGGCGAGGATGAACAGGAACTGGCAACGGCATGAATATGAAGAACGACGTGAACCCGGGCGCGTTGGACGCCGCGGACCAAAGCACTGACAACGACGGCGTAATTACCGAGCGCAGCGCGTTTCAACGCATTTTAACCGTGACAGTCGGCCCGATCATCGCGGCCTTTGTGTTGTCTGCGATTATCCTGATGCTGGTGGGGGTAAACCCGCTGACCTATTACGGTTACATACTTGAAAGATCGCTGTTTTCCGAGCTGGGATTGGAACAGACAGCAACCCGGATGGCACCGCTGTTGTTTCTTTGTGCAAGCCTGATCATCGCCTTTCGGGCGGGGATCTGGAACCTTGGCACAGATGGGCAATTCCTGTTGGGGGCCGTTTTTGCCGCCGCCACGGCACCGCTTTTGGTGGGCGTTTTGCCAGGGTGGGCTGTTTTACTGGTTGGTTTTGTCTTGGCCGCTGTTGTCGGTGCGGTCTGGTCGATCATTCCGGCGTTGCTCAAGGCGTATCAAGGTGTGAACGAGATCGTGACAACCTTGATGATGTCATTTCTGGGCGTGCTTTTGGCGTCGACCTTGGTCAAACTGGCTTTCAGGGATCCATCGACCACTGTGCCGCAAACGCGGACCTTGCCAGTGGATGATCGTCTGCCACGGTTGTTCGACACGTCGATTTCCAGCGGTTTGATCTGGGGATTGATCGCAGTTCTGGCGGTCCATCTGATGATGACACGCACCGCTTTTGGGTTAAGGTTGCGTATGGTTGGGGCCAATCCTGCAGCTGCCACGCATGCCGGGCTGTCGGTGCCTTTGCTGACCATGGCAACCTTTGCCTTGTCAGCCGGGTTTGCCGGGCTATCCGGTGCCACCGAGATCCTCGGTGTGGCAGGCAATGTGCGCGCGAACTGGAACCCTGCCTATGGTCTGATGGTGATCCCGCTTGTCTTTCTGGCGCGGTTTCACGGGGTTGGTTCCATTGTGCTTGTCTTTTTCTACTCGGCCTTATTGATCGGCAGTGAAAGCGCTGCGCGTCGCCTGAGTGTGCCACAGGATTTCACATTGGTGCTGGTCGCCTGCCTGCTGATCTGTCTGGGGCTGGGCGAATACATTGACCAACGCAAACGAAAAAAGGAGCGCTAAGATGGGTGGATTACTGACCGAGGCGTTTCTATCGTCTTTGCTAACCGGTGCTATCGTGGCCGCTATCCCCGTGCTGTTGGCCGGGTTGGGCGAACAGATGTCCGAAAAGGCCGGTGTGCTAAACATCGGCATCGAGGGCATGATGTTGATGGGGGCCTATATGGGGTTTCTTGTCGCATTTGAAACCAACTCTCTTTGGATGGGATTTCTTGGCGGGATTTTAGGGGGAGTCTTGACGGCGGTTGTCATGGCGGTGCTGTGCGTTCGTTTGGGCCTGAACCAGATCGTGATCGGTATCGGACTGACACTTGGCGTCGAGGGGCTGACGGCGCTGTTGCACCATTTTCAGTTTTCCCGCACCTATCCGCGCCTTCCGGCACCTGAGCGGTTGAACATTCCGTGGCTAACAGATTTGCCCATCATCGGGCCGTCGCTTTTTGGGCGACATATGCTGGTCTATCTGGCGCTTTTGGCGGTGGTTGTTTTGGCGATGCTATATCGGCGCACCAATCTGGGCATGACCCTGCGGGCCGCGGGCGAGCGTCCGGCGGCGCTGGATGTGGCTGGGGGTAATGTCTTGGGCATTCGTGTTTTTGTGGTGCTGTTCACAGGTGCCATGGCCGGGCTTGGCGGAGCATATCTTGCCAATATCGGGGCCGGTCTGTTCATCCCGTTTATGACCGGTGGGGCGGGTTTCATCGGCATTGTGTTAGCAATGCTGGCGCGGGGCCGACCGCTGTGGGTTTTGATCGGCTCGCTTATCTTTGGTGCTGCGCTGTCGTTGACAACGGCGTTGCAAGTCGCGGGATCGAATATTCCGACTGATGTGATCCAGATGCTGCCCTTTGCGGCGGTGATGCTGGTGCTGGTACTTTATGGCCGGCGGGCAAAATTGCCCGCAGCTTTGGGTGCTGCCTATGAACGTGGCGCCCGCTGAGGGCGTTGATAAATTGCCATTCCGCCAACCGGGGAGGGGGGCGGGCAACAACAAGGAGAAGTGACATGGCCGATACCAAAGTCTTTTTGCTCGACGGGGGCTCGCTGGTGCTGGATGGGTTCCATATCTGGTGGAACAAGGGCCCCGGTGGCGAGGTGCGCTTTCCGGTATACTCGGTGCTTGTTGATCACCCTCAGGGCAAGTTCCTGATTGATACCGGGTATGATTTCGATCACGTCCAAAAGGTTCTGCCATTCGAGAAACCACAGCAAACCAAACAGCAAACCATCCCCGGTGCGCTGAAACTGTTGGGGTTGGAACCAAAAGACATTGATGTTCTGTTCAACTCGCATTTCCATTTCGATCATGTGGGCGGAAACAAGTTTTTTCCCGACACCAAGAAGATCTGTCACAAGGATGAACTGCCGCAGGCGGCCAAATGCCAGCCGTTCGAGGTGCTGGGATATTCCGACCTGGCCTTTTCCAAGGACGTTGCCGAAGCACGCGGCATGAGCGAGCAGCTTGATGCAGGGCAAACCGCCGCAAACACCAAGTTCGAATTGATTGAAGGTGACGTGCAGTTGGCCCCGGGGGTGACGCTGCTTTATACGCCCGGCCATACGGTGGGGCATTATTCGCTATTGGTTGAATTCGACAGCCGCCGTCCGCTGCTGTTGACGCTGGATGCGGCGTATACGCGCAAAAACTACGACAATGACATCAACGCAGGCTTCCACATTGATCCTGTTGCAGGCGTCAGTTCGATGCGTCGGCTTAAGCAGATCGAAGAAGAAACGAACGCCGAAGTTCTGTTCAGCCATGATCCCGAGAGCTTCAAAGATTACAAGACTGGCGTCAATTTCTACGGTTGAGGAGGCTACGATGAGATACCAAGAAACAACGCCGCCGGTGTTTACCCTGACGGCTGGCCCCGTTGATGCCTACCCCGAAGTGTTGCGGGCATTGGGCACAACTGTGCTTTACGATTACGACCCAGCTTTTCAGGCGTTTTACGAGAACGTAACACTCAAGGCTCAGAAGGCTCTGAAAAGCGACAACCCACCCATGATCCTTCAGGGTGAACCGGTTCTGGCATTGGAAGGGGCGGCAGCCTCTCTGATTGCCAAGGACGACGTGGTTTTGAACCTTGCTTCTGGGGTTTACGGCAAGGGCTTTGGGTATTGGGCGGCGCGGTATGCCAAGACCGTCGAAGAAATCGAGGTGCCTTATGACACAGCGATTGACCCTGAATCAGTGCGCGCCTTTTTGAAAGACCACCCCGAGGTGAAAGTGGTCTGCGTATGCCACCATGACACACCGTCGGGTACAATCAATGACATTGACGCCATTGGTGCCATTGTGGCCGAAGCGGGCGCTTTGCTGATTGTTGATGCTGTGTCGTCATGGGCCGGGATGCCCACTGGCCCCTCGGCCTGTCAGGCAGCCGTTTATGTTACGGGGCCAAACAAGTGCCTTGGATGCCCTCCCGCGCTGTCGCTGGTCGCGGTATCGGATGCGGCATGGGCCAAGATCGAAGCCAACCCCGATGCGCCTTTCGCGTCGATGCTGAGCTTTACGGATTGGAAAAACGCTTGGAAAAAGACCGAGCCTTTCCCTTTCACCCCGTCTGTTGCCGAAATCAACGGGTTAAACGCAGGGCTGGATCGTTACCTTAACGAAGGGGCCGAAGCGGTCTGGAAACGTCATGCTGTTACGGCGAAGGCTTGCCGAGAAGGGTGCAAGGCGATGGGTGTGGATCTGTGGGCTGCTACCGAAGAAATTGCCTCGCCGACGACAACAGCGGTGCGGATGCCTGATGGCATCGACGCGGGTCCGGTTCTGGCCGAAGCACGGGCGCGCTATGGCGTGACCTTGTCAGCAGGGCGCAACGAGACCTTGGGCAAACTGATCCGCATCGGACACATGGGCCCGACCGCACAGCCTGCATATGCGCTGGTCGCTGTGGCGGCGTTGGGCGGGGCGCTCAAGGCGCTGGGCGTAAAGGTGGATGTGGCGGCCGGGCTCGCTGCTGCACAGGATTGCTGGGATGCAGCGATCGACGAATAGGGCCGGGAACGGCGAACAGGAAAGGAAACTGGGATGAGTAAGAATCTTGAAGGCCGCAAAGCGGTCGTAACTGGCGGTGCTCAGGGGATTGGCAAGGCAATTGCCGAAGCCCTCGCGGATGCAGGGGCAACCGTTGTCATTTCCGACATCAACGGCGAGGGCGCAAAAGCGGCCGCCGCCGATATTGGTCGTGGGGCCACGGGCGTGACATGTGATTCCACTGATGCCGCGCAGGTCGAGGCGATGCTGGAAGCGGCGGCCGTTGACGGGGCAATTGACATCCTTGTCAACAATGCCTCGATCGTGCCGTTCATTGCTTGGGATGACGTTGATCTGGCCCATTGGGAAAAGATTATCACCACCAACCTGACAAGCGTTTTCATCGCCAGCCGCAAGGCGACGGACATGATGCGTGCCGCAGATCGAAAGGGAACGATCCTGAACATCGCTTCGAACTCGTTCTATGCGGGAACGCCGAATATGGCGGCTTATGTGTCGGCCAAAGGCGGGGTCATCGGATTCACCCGCGCGCTGGCGACCGAAGTGGGCAAATACGGTATCCGCGTGAATGCTCTTACCCCGGGGCTGACAGAGTCCGACGGCGTAAAAGCCAGCCCTCATGCCGAAGCCTTTGGTTTTGTCGAAATGCTGCAAGCGATGCCGGGCAAGGGCCAACCTGAGGATATCGCCAAAGTCGCGGCTTTCCTTGTATCAGATGATGCTGGCTGGATGACGGGCCAATGTGTCAACGTTGATGCGGGGATGATCCGGCTCTAGTCGGGATGTCCAAAACCCACCCCGACCATTCAATGGAAATGATCCTCGCACAGATGCAACCGGTTTGTGTTTGAGACTTCTGTGAATGGGCAGCGATTAGTTCGCTGCCCATTCACGTTTGGCCCGGAAATTTTGGTGCGAAAGCGGCGCGCCAGACCCCGACAGAGTTTTCGTCCTTTGTGATCGGGTATGCCAACCCTGTGCGGTATTCTTGCGATCCGGACTATCGAAGCGACCACATCTATCACAAGAAACCAAGCGTGAAAGTCGATACCGAACTCCTTGCTTGCCTGTTCGATATTCCGGCATGGACCCAAGTGTTGTCCAACGTCACCACAGTCCGATAAACTTGACGTAACAGCCCCCTAAAAAGAGACGCTGCCGCGCCGAGTTGAGTGGCCGACGGCCTAAAGTTCAGAGTCTTTTTTGTCCACCAATCCGAAGAGACAATTGACTGGCCGCTGTCATGACTTTGTTTGCGACTGTTTGAATGCGTTCTCGTGTGACCCTTTGGGCAATTCCGGAGACGGAGATTGCCGCGATGGCCTCGCCCGAAGGGCCCAAGACGGCCGCGCCGATGCAGCGTAGGTCGCGGGCGTGTTCTTCGTCATCCACGGCAAAGCCAGAGTGGCGGATCTCGGCAATTTCGCTCCAAAACGAAGCGGGGTCCGTGATGGAGCGGGCGGTGAGGGCGGTAAACCCATGGCGCGTAATAAACCTGTCAATCTCAGTATCGGGCCAAGTGGCGAGCAGCGCCTTGCCCATGGCGGAGCAGGTAGCGGGTACGCGCCCCCCCGGCGGTGAAATCGCGCGCATGATCTCACGGCTTTCGGCTTGGCCGAGCGTGACCAACTGCCCGTCCTCAAGGCAACCCAGATTGGCGGTTTCCTTGGTCGCGTCCCGCAGGCGTCTAAGCTGCCCCATGCCGGGGGCAACATAGCTGCGTTTCTGGAGGTAATTCGCGCCAACTGCGAACGCCTCGCGCCCAACATGCCATTCTCTTTGTCCATGGTCAAAATGCACAAATTCATCGTTTTCGAGCGTGGTCAGCAGGCGATGGGTGGTTGACACCGCAAGCCCGCTTTCGCGCGCCAAATCCGAGACCCGCATGCCCCGGCTAGATTTGCCAAGTATAGTCATGAGTTTAAGTGCTCGTGACACGGATTGGACGTGACTTTCCCGCGCTTCCATTCGGACACCTTTCCGCATCGTGGAAAAAACACTTTATCACGTGGATAGCGTCTGTCGATGACCTTAAACAGCGGCCAAAGACAGGGCCGCGCGGCGATGCGCGGGTTAAATTCACCTAAAACGGAGAGATAATCATGACGACCTACGTCGAGCGCGCGGGGCTTTCGGTGGCTGCTGAGTTGGCCGAATTCGTGGAGAAGGATGTGCTGGTGACGGGGGTTTCGGCGGAGCAGTTTTGGGCAGGGTACGCGGGGCTCTTGGCGGATATGGCTCCGGAAAACGCTGCCCTCTTGGCGCGGCGCGGCAGTCTTCAGGACCAAATTGACATCTGGCACAAAGAACATGGTCTGGGCGATGGGGCTGCTTACCGCGCCTTTCTGCGCGAGATTGGCTATCTTGTACCCGAGCCTGCGCCCTTTATGGTCGAGACCGAGAATGTCGACCCGGAAATCGCGACGATGGCCGGACCCCAGTTGGTTGTCCCGGTGATGAACGCCCGCTTTGCGCTCAACGCAGCCAACGCGCGCTGGGGTTCGCTCTATGATGCGCTCTATGGTTCTGATGCGATTGCAGGTGAGATCAAAGCGGGCGGCTATGACGCGGCGCGCGGCGCCGATGTGATTGCTTGGGGTCGCGCGCATCTTGATAAGGTCGTGCCACTCAAAGCCGGCTCTTGGGCCAACGCGACCGGTCTTGATGTTACTGGCCCGGCACTTCGGGTCGAGATAGGGCAGGGCAGCACGACCTTGGCGAAGCCAGAGCAATTCGCAGGTTTTCGCGCCGACAGCAGCGTGTTCCTGCGCGTTAATGGGCTATTGATCGAGATCGTGATCGACGGAACGAGCGAAATCGGCGCGGCTGATCCGGCGCAGATTGCGGACATCCGGCTTGAGGCGGCGTTGACGGCTATTCAGGACTGCGAGGATTCGGTCGCGGCAGTCGATGCGGCTGACAAGGTGCAGGTCTATCGCAACTGGCTGGGCCTGATGACGGGCGAATTGTGCGAGCGGTTTGAAAAGAACGGCAATACGATTGAGCGCCGCCTTGTGTCCGATGTGTCCTATCTCGCGCCTGACGGCAGTGCCGTTCAGCACCCGGGCCGTGCGCTGCTCCTTGTACGCAATGTCGGTCATCTGATGACCACCGACGCGGTACTGATGAACGGTCAGGAGACCCCGGAGGGGATGCTGGATGCGATGGTGACGGTAGCCGCCGCGATGCATGATCTGCGCAAGACGGATGGGCAAAGAAACTCGCGTGCGGGGTCAGTTTATGTGGTGAAACCCAAAATGCACGGGCCTGAGGAAGTCGCGTTTGCGAACCGGCTTTTTGAGCGGGTTGAAAAAATCTTGGGCCTAACTGCGAATACCGTCAAGCTGGGCATTATGGACGAAGAACGCCGGACCTCGGCCAATTTGGCGGCCTGTATCAAGGCAGTAAAACAGCGCTGTGTGTTCATCAACACCGGTTTCTTGGACCGCACCGGGGATGAGATCCATACCTCGATGCAGGCGGGGCCGGTGGTCCCGCGGGGCGAGATGGCCTCGGCGTTGTGGCTCTCGACCTATGAGGCGGGCAATGTGGATGCGGGGCTGGCGGCAGGCCTTATGGGGCGTGGGCAGATCGGCAAAGGCATGTGGGCGAAACCCGACAATCTCGGCGAAATGCTCAGTGCCAAGAAAACGCATCCAGAGGCGGGGGCCAACACTGCTTGGGTGCCGTCGCCCACCGCTGCGCTGCTTCATGTGATCCATTATCACGAGGTCGATGTAGCCAAGGTGCAGAAAAATCTGATCATGCGCGACAAGGCCAAACGCGACGATCTTTTGACGCCGCCAATCATGGAAGGGCGCAACCTCAGCCCCGAGCAAGTGACTTATGAACTGGAGAATGCCTGCCAGTCGATCCTTGGTTATGTGGTGCGCTGGGTTGATCAGGGGATTGGCTGTTCCAAGGTGCCCAACATCGAGGATGTGGCGCTGATGGAAGACCGTGCAACGCTACGGATTTCGGCGCAGTATCTGGCGAACTGGCTGCTGCATGGGATCACCACCAAAGAAGATGTGCTGGCCGCTTTTGCCCGTATGGCGGTGAAGGTGGATGCGCAGAACGCCGATGATCCGGCGTATCAGCCGATGGCGCCGGGCCTTGATGGCATCGCCTATAAAACGGCCTGCGATTTGGTGCTGGCGGGGGCAACTCAGCCATCCGGCTATACCGAGCCATTGCTCCATGCGGCGCGGCGCGCAGCGAAGACCATCGCGTAAGAGAATGACGTAACAAGATATAAGGAGAGAGTTATGAAAACGGTCCGTACATTGGACATTGGAGACGCAGCGGTCTTGATTGAAGGCGCGCGGGCACGTGCGACAGAGATAGGCGTGCCGATGTGCATCGCGATCACTGACGTGGCGGGGCATCTGCTGGCGTTTGAGCGCATGGATGGCGGCAAAGTGACCTCGATCACCATCGCGATCGACAAAAGCTTTACCGCTTCGGGGGCGAAAAAGGCGACCCATGCCTATGGCGAGGCGAGCCAGCCGGGGCGTCCGGCCTATGGTATTAACTCGGCAATTGGCGGGCGGTTGATGGTTGTAGGCGGCGGCCTTCCAGTGATGGTCGATGGCGATTGCGTCGGTGGCATTGGCATCAGCTCGGGCACCCCGGCCGAAGATTTGGATGTGGCTGAAGCCGGATTGGCGCATTTCCTTGCCACTCTTGACTGAAGTGGGGCAGCTCCCTGATCCCAAGCTTTAATCAAGATAAGCATCGCGGCCTTGAGGGTTTTATCTGCAAGGCGGCGATGCTCTTCTTCTTTTCGGCCTGGAGCGCGTCGAGCGGGGCAGCCTTGCCGAAGCGCGCGTCATTTGGGTGGCGCTCGTGAAGTGAAACCAAAGGCGCAATTGATCTACCAGCCCTGCGGTCAGGGTCATGCCAGCGGCCAGTGTGACCCAATCCCATTTTGAGCGGTAGTCGTGTTCTTCGAGCCGCTCAGCGATACTTGCCAGCCCCCGGTTTTCTTGATCGATGAAGCCTATTTTTTTGGCGAGGCTTTTTGTCTCGGTTTTGATTTGGATTGCGACTTGGTTTGCCTTGGCGGCTGCATTGATGTTGGCCTCTGCGCCACTGGGAAATTTATGCGCAGCGGTGCCATTCACCACGAACAACCCGTTGGTGCCTTTTCGCGTTGCGCTCCAGAGGCGATAAGGCCCAAATTTTTTCGACCCAGCGGTTGGGCGTTGCATGATCCAAATCAACGTCGCACTCTTTTAGTTTCGGAAAAGGGTTTGGGCGCGCTCGCAACGAGCGGCAACGCAACTGAAATCTGAAACTTTTCGACACGACCAAGCCACAGCGATAGCAAACACTTCGCACGCTTGACACAGATCAATTAGCGGTTTCTAAAGTCAGCTTTCGGAATGATCGTTCAGGGCGGGCCGTTCCTGCGATCTGGCCCGAATTATGAAATAGCAAACACACGGTTGCGGCACGGTGGGGCATGAACAAAAACAATAGTTTCGATATGACCTCGGCGGATCTTAGTGCCATTTTAACGCACCGGGCCGAGATGACACCGCAGCGTCAGTCACACACCTTGCTTCATGGCAGCGCCGCAAGCGGCGATGTTTTATCCTACGAAACGTTGCGTACCCGCGCCTGGGGTGTTGCGGCGGCATTACGGGGCCGGGTGCAACCGGGTGAGCGAGCACTTTTGCTGTATGCTTCGCCTTTGGAATTTATGGTCGCCTTTATGGCCTGTTTGGATATGGGAGTAATCGCGGTGCCCGCACCGCCCCCCGAAACCAGCCGATTGAAGCGGTCTTTGCCCCGTTTGCTGGCCATCGTCGCCGATTGTGATGCGGCACTGATCTTGGCCGATGGTTTGATCTCCACCGCGATTGGACAAATGCCCAAATCAGGGCTGAACGATCTGCCTTTGGTCGATACTTCGGTCTGCGTCCCGGCCCAAGAGGCTCCCGGCCCGGTGCCGGACGCATCGGTTATTGCATATTTGCAATATACCTCAGGATCGACCGGGCAACCCAAGGGCATCATGATTTCCCGTGGTGCGTTGAGGGCCAATCTGGCTTATTGCCACCAATTATGGCGTTACAACACCGACAGCCAATCAGTGAACTGGATGCCATATTACCACGATTTCGGTCTGGTTGAGGGGCTCTTGCAACCGCTTTATGCGGGTATTCCTGCGGCGCTGATGTCGCCAACTGCGTTCCTGCGCGCGCCGGTACGGTGGCTGCGCGCAATTTCCGAATTGGGGGGCACCCATGCGGCCTCACCTAATTTTGGATATGCTTATTGCGTCGATCGTATTTCCGAGAGCGACCGCGAAGGGTTGGATCTGTCATCTTGGCGGGTGGCCAGCAACGGTGCTGAAATCGTGCGCTGGGACACATTGAACCGGTTTGCCCAAACCTATGCCGCCAACGGGTTTCGCAAATCGTCTTTCGTGCCATCTTATGGCATGGCCGAGGCCACGCTTTTGTTGACGGCCACACGTGAAACCACCGGTTTGCGCTCCCTTACGGTGAATGGCACGGCCTTGGGTGGCGGGCAGGTGCAGCCGGATGAAACCGGCATCACCTTTGTGGGCTGTGGCACATCGGGTCCGAACACGCAAATTGCCATTGTTGATCCAGACAATCTCGCCGTCTTGGGTGATGCGCAATTGGGCGAAATTTGGGCCCGCGGGCCAGGCATCGGCACCGGATACTGGAACCGCCCCGATGCCGGCGAGGCGGTGTTCAGCGCCACTACCGCCCAGGGCGAAACCGGATATTTGCGCACCGGAGATCTGGGATTTTTCCAAGGCGGGCAGTTGTTTGTTACCGGCCGGATCAAAGATATGATCGTTATCCGGGGAGCGAATTATTTTCCCCAGGATATAGAAACCACAGTGCGCTTGGCCGACGCGGCCCTGGCCCGGGCCGAATGCGCCGCCTTTGCCTTTGATCAAGGCGGGACAGAACGGTTGGGCCTGGTCATTGAGGCCGACAAGACCATCACTGATGACCGGCTTGCCGATTTGTACGAGGCGGTGGCGGCCATAATTTCAGAAGTGCATGAAATTCAATTGTCCAGCTTGGTTTTTACCTATCGCGGTGGTTTGCCGAAAACCTCAAGCGGTAAGGTTCAGCGAGGTCGATGCCGCGCTTTTCTGGCCGAGGCGGCCTTTGATAAACTGCGCGCGCAATTCCCGTCCAGCCCCGGCAAAACGCCGCCCGCACGCCCCGCCGACAGCCGCGCACGGGCCGATGCCATCATTGCACATTTGCGCAGCTATGGGCGCGACCGGATCAATTTCACTCTGCAAGACGAGCGCCGGTCTTTCACCCCCAACACCGTGTTGGATTTCGGCAATATGGGTGTTTTGGGGTTGCAAGCGCCCCCTGACGAAGGCGGCCAGGGCCTGTTGAATGTGGATTTCGTGCGCGTGTTGGAACAAATCGGCGCGATGGATCTCAGTCTGGGTGTGTTTACCGTGTTGCAAAACGGGTTGGGCCTGTATCCTTTGTTGCGCCATGCCCGCCCCGAACAGCGCGCCGCGCTGCTGCCGCCGCTGGCCACGGGGCGCGAATTGATTTCTTTTGCCTATACCGAACAGGGCGCAGGATCGAACGTGCGCGCCATCGCAACCGAGGCGCGCCGCCAACCCGATGGCACTCTGCGCCTGAGCGGCACCAAATATTGGAGCGGCTCTTCAGCCTGGGCGACGCAGTTTTTGGTTTTTGCCCGTGAAACCGAGGTAAATGGCCAACCCCTCGGGATCAGCGCTTTTGTTTTGGGGCGCGGTCGGCCCGGTTTGCGCACTGATGACGAAGCCTTGACCATGGGGTTACGTACCACCATTCAAAACAAGGTGCTGCTAAGCGATGTGCCGGTGACGGACGGCGACAGGTTGGGCAAGCCCGGTCAGGGCCTGGATATCGCCCAAGACGCCATGAGTTTCACCCGGTTGTGCCTGGCCGCCCTTGGTTTGGGGGCGCTGAAACGGCTGGTGCGTATCATGCATGGGTTTGCACAGCGCCGAGTCGTTATCACCGGGCCGCTGGCGCAGCACGCCCTGACGCGCGGCAAGCTGTCCCATTGGAGCGCGGCGGTAACCGGATTGGAAACACTGGTTTCGGAAACGGCACAGCGCGCCGATAGCAAATGCGGCGCCCATGCCGATCTTTATGCCGCCTGCAAGGCGCTAGCCCCCGAGATGCTGTGGCAGGCGGCTGACGATTGTGTGCAAATGTTGGGCGGGCGCGGATATATGGAACATAACCTGGTGGCGATGATCTTCCGTGACGCGCGCGCATTCCGGATTTTCGAAGGCCCCACCGAAAGCATTTATCACCATTTGGGCTCACGCGCGCTCAACGCACATGGCGAAGTGGAACGCACCCTGGCCAATGATCTGGGAAACCCCGCAGTGGCCGCCAGACTGGGCGAGATCATTCGTCAGACCGATGCGGCCTTTGACCCCGAACTTTATCCGTTCCGCGCCAATGGTGGTTTGCGTGCGCGCAAGGCCCAGGGCTTGGGCGAAGCGACGGCATGGGCCATTCTGGCGGCCTGTGTCGGCGCGCGCCATAACGATGATCCCGACAATGGCGAACTGACCCGAGCCGTGCACTGGTGCGATGCCCGCCTTGATGACGTAGCCCGCCGCGCTGCCACGGCCAGCTTTGGTGAAATCGCCGCCCTTGGTGAGAAAGATTTGAACGATTTGGTGGCGTCTTATGGCACGGACATCGGGCCGCCCGATTATGTGCCACCGGTGGTGGAGCAGTTGCCCGAAATCGAATTATCCCCCCAGGCCCCCAGCCCTGTGGCCCGGAATGCGCCGGCGCCGGCTCAGACCCGGCACAACGACCCATCTGTGGCGGTGCAAACCCTAGAAAATTGGGTTGTGGCATGGCTGGTTCGTACCCTGGATCTTGAGGCTGGGGACATCGATACGCGCAAGGCTTTCGCATCTTTCGGGCTGGATTCGGTCACTGCGAATATGTTGGCGATGGATTTGGAATCCCATCTCGCCCGCCCGGTCGATGCAACCCTGATTTGGGATTACCCCTCGATCGGGGCGCTGTGCGCCCATTTGGCCGAGGGTCCTGATGATTGTAAGCCCGGCCAAGTCCCACCTGTTGATAAACCGATCAGCGCAGCGGACGACTTGGACAAGCTGCTGAGTGAAATCGGCGATGTCTGACCCGGAAATCACCGCGCCTTGGCTGGCGAAAGTTTTGAAAACGCATGTGCAGGCGGTGCAGGTCACGCCCATGGGCGGCGAAACCGGGTTTTCCGGTGCGCTGTTCCGTGTTGATCCGGTGCCGGCCAGTTTGGGCGCCATGGTGGTGAAAGGCCCATCGCCGATCAAACAGTTGCGCGATGTGATGATGCAATCGGGGTTTTATGACCGCGAGGTGCAATTTTATCGCTATTTGGCCAAAGCCGCCGATGTGCCCACCCCCCAATTGTTGGGGGTCGATCAATTGCCGGGGATGCCTCCCATATTGGTGCTCAGCCATATCGATGATGCGCGTCCGGGCGATCAGGCGCGCGGCCTTACACCAGAGGCGGCCACACCGATTGTGCGCCTTTTGGCGCGCCTGCATGGGCGGCTGGCCAATCACCCGGCGGCGGCGGATGTGCCGGGCATGGCCCAGGGGGCTGATATCGCCGCGGCTTATGCCGCCTGCTGGCCCGGGTTTCAGGCGCGGTTTGGGGAATACTTGCCCAAATGGTTGGCCGAGATTGCCCCCGATCTTGGGCCGCAGATGGCGAAATTGCAGGGTGAATTGGCGCGCGCGCCTGTGACGGTGTTGCATGGGGATATGCGGCTGGACAATGTGCTGTTCCGCCGCGATGGCAGCCCGGTTTTTCTGGATTGGCAAACCATCGTGCGCGGGCGGGCCGGATACGATTTGGCCTATCTTTCTGCGGGGAACTTCCTGCACCATGATCAAGGCGCCATCGATTGCCTCCTGCGGGCATATCACGCGGAGTTGTCTGAGCAGGGCTGGGCCGCCTATGATTGGCAAGATTTGCGCGCCGATTATCGCCGCGGGATCGGGTTTTTGTGGGCGCGCACGGTCACGGCCGGAGCGCAATTCCCATTTGCCCAAGGTGCCGCACACGAAAGGTTTCGTCTGGCCCTGGAGCGGTGGTGCGATGCAGCCGAATGTTGTGGCATCGTTGACGATCTGCGCCGAGCCACAGCTGTTTAAACGCTTTCAACGCGCATCGGCAAACCGCCCTTGGGGGCCATGGAAATCAGGTTTTCCGCTTTTACCCTGTGACCCGGCACTGCATCGAACCGGAACCGCGCCAGGGCCAGGGTCAGCACGACAAGCCCTTCGAGCAAGGCAAAATTGCGCCCGATGCAAATTCTGGGCCCTGCCCCAAACGGAAAATAGGCATAGCGGTTCTGCGCCGTCTCAACCCGGTTCACAAATCTGTCGGGGTTGAACCGCGTGGGGTCGGGCCAAAATTCGGAATGACGATGGGTGATATAGGGCATGATCGCCACGCCTGATCCTTTTGGTACGTGAAATCCGGCAATTTCTGTGTCTTGGGTGGCTTTTCGCTGCATCGCATATATCGGGGGATAAAGGCGCATCGCTTCCGATAATACGGCTTCGATCTGTTTTGATGCGGCAAGCGAGTCCATTGTGGGTGAGCCGGCTTGGCGCGCCTCGTCGCGGGCGCGCTGTTGTATGGCGTGATGCTCTGACAACAGGTGAAACGACCATGACAAAGCGTTGCTGGTGGTTTCGTGTCCGGCAAAGAAAAACGTGATCGCCTGATCGCGCACGGTCTTGCGATCGATATCGCCGCGCGCCAAAGCCTGGGTCAGGGCAGTGAAAAAATCATCGGGTGGCGTGGTGGCGGCCAAGCGGGCATTGATCAACGGTTCAATTATTGCATCGAGTTCGGCTACCGCCGCGCGGTACCGTTTGTTGGCCGGGGTGGGCCAATGATACGGGAACTTCACCGCCGAACGGATTCGCGCCGTGCCTGCGCGGTTGCCCCGCTCAAGCGCATCGAACAAGGCGGCACTTCGTTCACCCAAATCCACGCTAAACAGCGCCCGGGCAATAATCCGAAAGGTCAGGGCGTTCATTTCCTGCGCCATGTCCAACTGAACCGGTCCGTTTTGCATTCGCTCCGACCAACCGTTCAGATATTCATCGGTCACTTCGGCCATGATGCGCAGAAAGGCGCCATTGTGGGTTGTGCGAAATGCGGGGGTGATGATCTTTCGGGATTTTGCCCAAACCGGCCCGTCCGATGACAACAGACCCAGACCAATCAACGGCCCGTATTCTTTGTAAATGTCGCCCTTCACAAAATGCGCCGCCTGATCCTTGAGCACTTGATGCACATGTTCGGGGCGGGCGATGATCGTATTGAAACGACCAAAAAAGTTGAATTGCACAACATCGCCATAGGTCACCGTTAACTGTCGCAAGGTTTCTGCCGCATCCCGCGTCAAGCGCGCCGCCAGCGGGATCATTTGCGCGCCCCGCGGCCCCGGCGCAGTTTTTTGGCGATTTGCTACCATGGCCGCGCTTTGGGGCTGCGATCCCTGATCGTTCATTCTGGGGCTCCCTCATTGCTTAGTTTTTGAACTGCCCTGCGGGGTTACAGTCTTTCAAAGACGGGTGCATCAAAAGAATGCCCGGTGGAGGCTGTGTTGCCGGCGTGGATGCGATTGACACCTCGGCCAGAAGTTCTGGCAGCGTCTGGTTCCCGGTCGACGATGCAACGCCCTTCTGCAGCAACGGCCGTTTTTCAGGCGTCGAAAGACCCGAGCCTGTGATATCGGATAATCATAGCGGAGCGGCGGCGTGCCGAGACGGAAAAGCAGTTTCGAATAGTGGAAAGGATTGATACGAACCGTTGCAGATTACCCGGCGACCGATACCCCTGCATCGCCCTTTCCCTCTTGCGAAATGGCAGGTGGCTGTTCTCAGATCGGTTGTTGAGGCCTTTATGAGATCTGTGCGCAACGCCCGGCGCAATCTCGTGTTTGGCCGCGCCATAGGATCGTAATTTGTCAGTGATGAATCACTTTGGCACGCAGTTGTGCTTCTTCATAATCCGCACAAGCAGGCGTTTCGCCGCCCTAGTAACGCGCCTTCATTGGAGGTTTTCATCTAATACCAACCCACCGCCGGATCGTTTCGCACGACATGTCGATACCGCGGTCTAATAGTAATTCCTCTACTTCGCGAAGGCTCATATTAAACCGGCAATCATGCCAAACCGCGTGCGCACTGATGTGGGGTGGAAAAAGGTGACGTTTGTTGTTGATCGACAGAGTGCTCATCAGCGCTGACTATCCATAAGAACCACTACCTGCAATCATCACCGGCTTAATGTGACAGCACACTTTCTTAGGCTAGCGGAAACTTTGCGATACTAGCATCGACGAAACCAGACGTCTGGCGCACGGACTGGTTTAAGGTATTGTATTGGATGGATGAATTACCCATCGGGCGTGTGCAGCAAGGCGCCATGTCAGGCAAATATTCAAGAAAGCGACATTTCCGGTTTGCCGGGTCTTGCTTGATTGTTGAATGGTCGTTTAATGTGCATGGGCGCAAACGACGTTGATTTACGTTGTGTGTTCATCCGACACCACAATCGGGCTTGGCGAACTCTTATGAGAAGGCTTGAAAGTTCGTGACCGGACAATGGCGGAAATAGTTTTAATGTTTACCAACGCGGTTATTATATTGCGCAAATTAAGATTTCAGGGGATTTCGCGGCGTGGAGAATGAAAGCCGCCTGAAGGCTGCATCCGATGCCATTCGCAAATTGCAAAACCGAGTCCGCGAGTTAGAGCGCGGCGCACCTGAACCGATCGCAGTGATCGGTCTGGGATGTCGGTTTCCGGGGGCCGAATCCGGCCCCGATGCGTTCTGGCAAATGTTGAAAGACGGGCGGCATGGGGTACGCCGCGTGCCCGCCGACCGTTGGGATGCCGATGCTTGGTATGACCCCGATCCAACGGTGCCGGGTAAAACCCACAGCCGCCATGGCGGTTTTATTGATGACGTAACCGGATTCGATGCCGCCCTGTTCGGCCTTTCCCCGCGCGAAGCTGATGCGCTTGACCCACAACAAAGGCTGTTCCTAGAACTAGCTTGGGAAAGTCTGGAAAACGCCGGCATCCCGCCCCAAGGCCTGGCCGGATCGGCCACAGGCGTTTTTGCCGGAATCAGCACTGCCGATTACTCCGGACTGGGCCTGTGGAACGGTGATCTGACGCGCATTGATCCTTATTCCTACAGTGGTTCGTCGTTCAACGCGTTGGCCGGGCGGGTTTCGTATATTTTGGGGTTGGAAGGCCCCTCAATGGCGGTGGATACCGCCTGTTCATCCTCGCTTGTGACGGTGCATTTGGCCGCTCAGGCTCTGCGTGCGGGTGAATGCGATCTGGCCCTGGCTGGCGGCGTGAACGTCATGCTCAGCCCCGAAATGAGCGTGTTTTTCACCAAACTCGGTGCCATCACCGCCGATGATAAATGCAAAGCCTTCGATGCCCGCGCCGATGGTTATGTGCGCGGCGAAGGCGGGGGCATCGTGGCGTTGAAACGGCTGTCGGATGCCCGGCGCGATGGTGATCACATTCACTGTGTGATCCAGGGCTCCGCCGTAAATCAAGATGGCCATTCCAACGGTTTCACCGCCCCCAATGGCCTGGCCCAACAGGCCGTGGTGCGCCGTGCCCTGCAAGTGGCCGACGTCGATGCCAGTATGATTGGATATATTGAGTGTCATGGTACTGGGACGTTTTTGGGTGATCCAATTGAGGTTGGGGGATTGGGACGTGTTTTTGGGGGGAGTGGTTTTGATGTTTTGATTGGTTCAGTGAAGACGAATCTGGGTCATCTGGAGGCGGCTGCTGGGATTGCGGGTTTGATCAAGTGTGTTTTGGCGTTGGAGCATGGATTTATTCCGGCGTCTTTGCATTTTGAGCGTCCCAATCCGCGGATTGACTGGTCTGGTCTTGGGGTGCGTGTTGTGGATCGGGGTTGTGCCTGGCCGGATCGGGGCGGTGCGCGGCATGCGGGGGTCAGCGCCTTCGGGATGAGCGGAACGAACGCGCATGTTGTTCTGGGGTCGGCGCCTGAGGTGGATGCGCCTGCATCTGTCGGCGATCCCGGGGGTGGGGCGCGTGTTTTGCTGTGGCCTGTTTCGGGGCGCGATTCTGGTGGATTGTCGCAGACGGCGGGGCGTCATTTGTCCTGGGCGCGTGCGGCGGTTCTGGAGGCGGGGGACGATGTTTTGCGCGATGGGGCGCGCAGTGCGGCCTTGGGGCGGTCGGGCCTTGAGATGCGGGGCGTTGCCGTGGGCGATGGGCTGCTGGGTCTGGACGGACTTGCGCGCGGGGAGGCGGGCGATTTCAGCGTGACGGGCCAGGCGCGAGGCCGGGGGGGATGTGTATTTTTGTTCCCGGGCCAGGGGGCGCAATTTGCGGGGATGGGGCTTGATCTGATGCGGGCCGAGCCTGAGTTCGGGGCGGTGATTGAGGAATGTGCCGCGCATATGGGCGGCGGTTTGGTGGATGCGCTTGGGGATGAGGCGCGTTTGGGACGCACGGAATGGACGCAACCTGCACTTTTTGCGGTGAGTTTGGGATTGTCGCGGCTGTTGCGCGGCCTTGGCGTGCGGGCGCAGGCCTATATGGGCCACAGCGTTGGCGAGTATGTCGCGGCGGTTGAATCGGGGATTATCGGCCTTGGAGACGGGGCGCGTCTGGTTGCGGCGCGGGGCCGTTTGATGGGGGCTTTGCCCGGTGGTGGTGCGATGGGGGCGGCGCGCTGCGACGCGGCGCAACTGGCGGATTTGGGGGTTGAGCTTGCGGCCGATAACGGCCCCGGGGCGATCAGTTTTTCGGGCCCCGAGGCGGCGGTTCTGGCGGCGATTGCGGCGTTGCGGGCGCGGGGCATTTCGGCGCGGCGGCTGGCGGTGTCCCATGGGTTTCACTCATCGCTGATGGAGCCGTGCCTTGGGGCCTTTGAAGAGGCGCTTTCGGGTGTCGAGTTTGGCGCGCCGCAGGTCGGGGTGATATCGAACCTGACGGGGGATTGGTACCAGGGCGCGCCGGACGGGGCGTATTTTGCGGCGCATTTGCGCGCGCCGGTGCAGTTTGGCGCAGGCCTGGCGCGGCTTTACGAGGCGGGGTATCGCCGGTTTGTCGAAGTGGGGCCGGGGCGTGGCCTGGCGGCGGGGTTTGGCGCGGATCTGCGGGCGATTTCGCTGCTGACGGCGGACCGGTCCGGGCCTGAGGGGCTGGCGCGGGGCCTGGCCGAGATCTGGTGCGATGGCGGGTCGGTGGATTGGGCGGCCTGGCAGGGTCCGGGGGCGCGTCCGCGCCTGCCCGGTTATGCGTTCCAGCGCCAGCGTCATTGGCTGAAGGGGGCAGAGGCGGGTGTTCCGGCCCGCGCTGGGGCGGGCGGTGTGCCGGTGCACCGGGTTGTGTGGCACCGGGCCGATATGGCCGAAGATTCAGACACGGATGGGGGCGATGTGCGCCTGTTTGAGGCAAGCTCGGATGTGGCGGGGGATTTGGTGCGCCTGGGGGCGCTGCTGGGCGGTGGCGATGGCGGGCGGATCGTTGTTTTGACGCGGGGCGCGCGGCGGGTGACGGGGGGCGATGTGAGCGCGTCGGGTGCAGTGCAGGCGGGGCTTTGGGGCTTTGGGCGCACGGCGGCGTTGGAACATCCGCAACGTTGGGGCGGCTTGGTCGATCTGGATCCTGAGGGGGATGATGCGGGCCTGCCCACGGCGCTGGCGACGCTGGCCCGGGGGGCGGGCGAAGTGGCTTTGCGCGCGGGCCATGTGTATCATCCACGTCTGGAACCGATGGCGGTGCCGGTGGCACGCCATCCGCCGGTGCGCGCGGGGGCGGCTTATTTAGTGACGGGCGGCTCTGGGGCTCTGGGGCGGCGCGTGGCGCTGTCTTTGCTGGCGGCGGGGGCCGGGCGCGTTGTGATCACGGGGCGGCGCGCCTTGGACAAGGATTTGCCGGCCGGGTTGGAATATCACCGGGTGGAGGATGCGGCCGCGCTTGGGGCTTTGGTGGCATCGGTCGCGCCTGTGGGTGTGGTGCATGCGGCGGGCAGCGGCGGATTTGCCGACAGCGCGGCCACGACGGCCGATCTGGTGGCGCGCACTTTTGCGGGCAAGGTCGATGGCGCGCTGGCGCTGCATGCGGCCCTGGGCGACCGGCAGCTGGATTGGCTGGTGTTTTACGGTTCGATCTCGGGGGTTTGGGGATCGCGGGGTCAGGCGGTCTATGGGGCGGCCAATCAGGTGCTTGAAGGGTTGGCCGAACACCGCCGCAGCCAGGGCTTGGCGGGGCTCTGCGTGAACTGGGGCCCCTTTGCCGGGGGCGGGATGACCGATGCGGCGGCGGCGGCGCAACTGGGGGCGATGGGCCTTGGGGCGCTGGATCCCGAACAGGGGCAGTGGCTTTTGAATGGCCTGCTTGAGGGGGTGTCGGGCACGGCGGCGCCGGTGGCGGCGGATGTGGATTGGGCGCGGTTTTGTGCGGTTTACGAGGCGCGTGGCCCGCGCGCCTTGCTGGACCGGGTGCGCCCGGCGGCTGTGGCCCGCGCGCCATCCCCGGCGGTGCCGGGCCAGGCGTTGCGCCCCGAGGCGGCGGTTGAACTGGTGCGCGGTGTTGTGGCCGATGTTCTGGGGTTTGCCGGGCCGGGCGATGTGCCGGTGGCGCGGGGCCTGTTCGAACTGGGGCTGGACAGTTTGATGGCGGTTGAGGTGGCGCGTCGTTTGGGGGCGTCGCTTGGGCGTGATGTTGCGGCGACCCTAGTGTTTGACGGCGGCAGTGCGCAAGGGATCGCGGCGCGGCTGTGCCCTGATCAGGACGCCGCACAGCCCCGGGTCCAAAGCCCGGCCCTCGCGACACCGGGGGCCCGGGGGGCGATTGCGATTGTCGGGCTGTCGTGCCGGTTTCCGGGCGGGGCCGATGCCGACAGTTATTTTTCGGCTCTCTTGGCCGGGCGCGACAGCATCCGTCTGCCCGAAGCGGCGCGTTGGCCGCGCGCGACCTTTGTCGACGACGCGCCTGATGGGGCGGCACGCCCGGGCACCATGCGCACGGAGCGGGGCGGATATATCGACCTGCCCCAGGGGTTTGACTGCGCGCTGTTCGGGATCAGCCCGCGCGAGGCGGCGCGTCTGGACCCCCAGCACCGGCTGGTTCTTGAGGTCGCCTGGGAGGCGTTGGAGCGGTCGGGGATTGCGCCCGATGGTTTGCGCGCCAGCCGCACGGGGGTGTATCTGGGGATCAGCAATGGCGATTACGGCCGCCTGCTTGAGGCCGAAGAGGGGGCGGCGGGCCTGGGGTTGCACCATGCCACGGGCAATGCGCTGAGCGCGGCCTCGGGGCGGTTGGCGCATTTTCTGGGGCTGCGCGGGCCCAGCCTTTCGATCGATACGGCCTGTTCGTCGTCTTTGGTGGCGGTGCATCTGGCGCGCCGGGCTTTGCAGGGGGGTGAGGCGGATCTGATGCTGGCGGGGGGGGTGAACATGCTGTTGTCGCCTTTGGTCAGCGTTGCGGCGTCCCAGGCGGGGATGCTATCGCCCGATGGCCTGTGTAAAACCTTTGATGCCCGGGCTGATGGCTATGTGCGCGGCGAGGGCTGCGGCATTGTGGTGTTGAAACGGTTGGAAGATGCCCGCGCGGCGGGCGATGATATTCTGGCGGTTCTGGCGGGATCTGCGGTCAATCACAACGGCCCCGGCGCGGGGCTGACGGTGCCCAGCGGTGCGGCGCAAGAGGCGCTGATTGCCCAGGCATTGGACGAAGCGGGTTTGGCGGGGCATGATATCGATGTGCTTGAGGCCCACGGCACGGGCACTAGCCTGGGCGATCCGATCGAATTGGGGGCGGCGGCGCGGGTGCTGTGCGGGGCGCGCGGCGACCAGGATGGGGCACCGCTGATCGTGGGGTCGGTCAAGACCAATATCGGCCATCTGGAATCGGCGGCCGGTGTGGCCGGGCTGATCAAGATGGTGCAGGCACTGGAGCATGGGCATTTGCCTGGTCAGTTGCATTTTCAAAAGCCCAATCCGCATATCGCCTGGGACGGGATCGAAGTGGCCACGGCCCCCCGCCCCTGGACGCAGCCCCTGCGCGGCGGCCAGCGGCGCGCGGCGGGGATCAGCAGTTTTGGCTTTACCGGCACCAATGCCCATCTGGTGCTGACCGAAGCGCCCGCCGTCCCGGTTGAAGACGCCGCCCCCGACCCGACCTCCGATCCCGCCCCCTGGCCGGTGGTGGTGTCGGGCCAAACCCCCGAGGCTTTGGCGCAAAACTGCACTGCCCTGGCCGATTGGTTCGACCATTTGCAAGCCGACCCCGAGACCGACCCTGATGCCGAGGCGGCGGCGCTGTGCCGGGTGTTGATCGAGGGGCGGGCCAGCCTGGCGCACCGGGCGGGATTTGTGGCCGAGGATGCGCGCGCTGTGGGCGCGGGGCTGCGTGCCCTGGCGCAAGGGGTTGCGTCGGATGACGCGTCCACCCCCGGTGTCGATGGCACGGTGTGGCTCTTCACCGGGCAAGGCAGCCAATGGGCGGGCATGGGGCGTGCGCTTTATGGCCGGGCGACGGCGTTCAGCCAGATCGTGGATCGCTGCGAGGCGGTGCTGGCCGGGCTTGACGGCCCGTGGGACCGCCCGCTGCGCGAGGTGATGTTTGGCGGTGATGACGCGCTTTTGGCGCAAACCCATTGGACGCAACCGGCCCTTTACACCTTGCAATGCGCCCTGGCGGGCGAGTTGCGCGCCTGGGACCAAAACCCAAGGGCGGTGGCTGGCCACAGCATCGGTGAATATGCCGCGGCCCATGTGGCGGGGGTGCTGTCGCTTGAGGCGGGGCTGACGCTGGTGGCGGCGCGGGGCCGGCTGATGGGCGATCTGCCCCGGGATGGAGACCAAAAGGGGGCCATGGTTGCGGTGGCGGCGGGGCGTGACACGGTCACGCCGCACCTGGTGGCGGGCTGCGAGATCGGCGCGGTGAACGGGGCGGATGCAATCACCCTTTCAGGGGCGGCGGATGCGGTGGCCCAAACCGCCGCGGCCCTGGGCGCGGCGGGGATCCGCTGCACCCCGTTGGCGGTGTCGCACGGTTTTCACTCGGCCCAGATGGACCCGATGCTGGACCCCTTTGCCGCCGTGCTGCAAAGCGTTGACATGGCCGCGCCGCGCGTGCCGCTGATCCGCGGGCTGGATGGCACGGTGCAACACACCGCCCCCACGCCGGAAGACTGGAGCGACGCGATCCGCCAGCCGGTGCGGTTCGATCTGGTGATCGAACGGCTCACCGCCACCCCCGAACTGGCCTCCTGCGCCTGGCTGGAACTGGGCCCCCACCCGGCCCTGATCGCCATGGCCAGCACCACCCACTCAGACCACCCCACACTCCCAACCCTGCGCAAAAACCAAAACTGCGCAAAATCAATCGCCCAAACCGCCGTCACACTCCACAAACTCAACCTCAAACCCAAAAACGTCATCAAAACAAAAAAACAAAACAAAACAAAACCACCAACATACAAATTTACCAAAGAAAAAATCTGGCTGCCCAAAACGCACGCATGGGAAAAACTTGACACTCATGCCTCGGAGGCTCAAGGCGCGCCGATCTTTCACGATCTGATCTGGGCGCCCGCGCGCAGCAAGGTGGCCCCGTTTGTTCAATTCGACCATTTAACCCCGGATGACGACCAGGAGGCGGGCGATCTGGCGGCCTTCGTTGATCGTTTGGATGTGGCCACTATGGCGGCGTTGGCCGCCCTGCCCAAGGTTGAAGCCAGCCCCGATATGGCACGATTGGCGGCGCGACTGACACAGATTGCCCGGCCCGGCGCCGCCGATTTTGATGCGCTGATCCGGGAACGCCCAGATTTCGCCCCCGAAATCGCGCTGTTGCAAAAGTCGTTGGCGGCGCTGCCCGCGGTTTTGCGTGGAGAACGATCGGGTGTTGATGTTCTGTTTGGCGCGTCCGGTGAAATGCAGGCCCTGTATCACACCGCACCGTTGGCGCGACGGTTTAACGCGCTGATGGCGCGCGTGGCGCAGGATTTGGCGCGCGATTGGCCCCGGGGTCGACCCTTGCGGGTACTGGAAATTGGCGCAGGCAGCGGCGGCACCACGAAACCCCTGCGCGCGGCAATGCCGGGTAGCGAATACATGTTTACCGATATTTCAGCGGCGTTTTTGCAATCGGCAGCGACACAGTTTGGGGTGGATACCGCCGTTCTGGACATCACCCGCGCCCCCGGCCCCCAGGGTTTTGCCGAGGGTGGGTATGATATGGTTGTGGCGGCCAATGTGCTGCATGCGGTGCCCGATTTGCGCGCAGCGGTTGCAAATGCGGCCAGTCTTCTGGCCCCCCACGGCGTCTTACTATTGTTGGAGGTAACAGAGCGGCGCGCGCGATTTGATGCGGTGTTTGGCTTGACCCCGGGCTGGTGGGCCTTTGGCGATAGTGATTTGCGCCCCGACCACCCCTTGATCGATGCTGCGACTTGGCAACAAGTTTTGGAGGGGGAAGGCTTTGCCGAAACCAAAGTCATCAGCGACCCCAAACGCCACGGTCTGCCTGATCAAAGCGTGATTGTGGCGCGCAAGGGGGCCAGCCTGGCGCAGGGGCGGGTGATCGATGCGGGACTCGGTGCCAGTGACGATTTGTTGGCGCGGGCCACGGATTTGTCGGGCCAGGTGTTGGATGCGCTGAATCAAAGCCGCGAGAAGCTTTGGCTTGTGACGCGGGGGGCAATTGCCACAGCACCGGGGGAAGAGTGCCCCGATCCGGGGGCCGCAGCCCTTTGGGGCGTGGGGCGAACATTGCGGCGCGAACATCCCGACAGGTTTGGCGGTTTGATCGATCTCGATCCTGCCTTGGATCCGGCGGTGCAGCGGGCCGCGATTGACGAATGGCGCGCCACGGGCCGTGAGGATCAGGTCGCTTATCGGGCCGGAGCGTGGATCGCACCGCGGATGACGCCGCAACCGTTGCTACCCAAAGGCGCGCCCTTGCGCCTGTCGGGGGAATGGCTGATCACCGGTGGTTTGGGCGGTTTGGGTCTTGCCGTGGCGCGGCGTTTGGCCGAACGCGGCGCGCGGCGCATATTGCTGGTGTCGCGGCGGGGCGAATTGAACCCGGCGGTACGTGCGGCCATCTTAGCGGCGGGCGCGCAGATCGAGGTGCACCATCTTGACTGCGCCAATGGTGCGGCCATGGGTGAATTGTTCGATGCCAATGCCCCGTTTGAGGGGGTGATTCACGCAGCGGGCCAATTGGATGACGGCGTTTTATCTGCCCTGACCTGCGCGCGTTTTGAAACCGTGCTGCGCGCCAAGGTGGCGGGTGCAGAAATCCTTGATGCCCTGACCCGGCGCCATGGGGTGGAACACTTTGTGTTGTTTTCTTCGGCGGTGGCAGTCCTGGCCCCAGCGGGTCAGGCCAACCATGCGGCGGCCAACGCGGTGTTGGAAAGTATCGCAGCGGCCCGCATGGCGGCGGGCCACCCGGCGCTGGCCATTCATTGGGGCGCATGGTCCCATATCGGTGCCGCAGCCCACAGCGTCGAGGGTGCGGCCCAAGCTCAGGGGTTCGATCCGATTCAACCGGAACAGGGCCTGAATGCGTTGGAAACCGCGATGACGCTGCGCTTGGCCGCGCCGTTGATTTTGCCCGCCGATTGGGATCAGTATCTGACCGCCCATCCCGCGGATCGTGAAAGCAGCCTGTTTCCCCGGTCCGCGCAGGTTCAAGACGTCATAAAACAAAGCAGTGTCGTTGAACCTGTGTCGCTGCCCGAACGATTGGCCCGCGTGCCCGCCAACCGCCATTCAAGCGAAGTGCGCAAAGCAATCCGCGCCGCCGTCGGCGATGTTTTCGGATTTGACGATCCGAATCGCATTGATGTGGATGCGCCTCTGGGGGCCCTGGGCATGGATTCCCTTATGTCATTGCAACTGCGCAATCGCCTGGCGGCGATGAGCGGAATCGATTTGCCTGCGCAGGTGTTGTTCGATCATCCCACCGTGGCCGATTTGGCGGATCTGGTGCTGGCGCAACTGGTTCCGCAGCAAACGGTCGACGTTGTGGCATCGGCCCCTGATCTGTCTCCGCCCGATCTTGACGATCTTGACGCCCTTAGCGACGAAGAGGCTGCCGCCCTTTTGGCGCGGCTGGCATCCGACGAAGAAAGAAACGATCCGCATGAATGAAACCCTGAAACATCTGATGTCGCTGTCGCCGCAGAAATTGGCGCTGCATGCATTCAATCTGCAAAAGAAATTGCAGCAAACGGCAGGGGTTGAGCGCACACCGATTGCGGTGATCGGGGCGGGGCTGCGGATGCCTGGCGGGGTGTGCGATTTGGAGGGCTTGTGGCAGCTTTTGGAAAGCGGGCGCGATCCTTTGGGCCCGGTGCCCCCCGAACGTTGGGACAGCGCCACCTATTTTCGCGCCGGTGCGCCGGTTCCTGGTAAAACCAATGTCAATCAGGGCGGCTTTTTGCCCCGGATCGATCAATTCGATCCGGCTTTTTTCGGGATCAGCCCGCGCGAAGCGCAAAGCATGGATCCCCAACAGCGCCTGGTTCTCGAATGCACCTGGGAGGCATTGGAACATGCTGCCTGCGCCCCCGATCGCCTGAAGGAACGGCGCGCCGGGGTGTACATGGGCGTGGCGGCGCAGGACTATTCACGCCTTGTGGCCGGACCCGGAGGCGATCTGGCGCTGATGGATGCGCATTTCGGATCGGGCAACGGCAATTCGGTAATTGCGGGCCGGGTGGCGTTCCTGCTGGGGCTGCGCGGTCCGGCGGTGGCGGTGGATACGGCCTGTTCGTCCTCTTTGGTGGCGCTGCATCTGGCCTGTCAAAGCCTGCGCGCGGGCGAAACCGATATGGCCCTGGCGGGGGGGGTGAATGTGATTTTGTCGCCCGCCGGGCATGTGGCCCTGTCGCAAACCGGGATGCTGGCCCCCGATGGGCGCTGCAAGACATTCGACCACCGCGCCGATGGATTTGTCCGCTCGGAAGGATGCGGCGTAGTCGTGTTGAAACGGCTGGCCGATGCACAAAAAGACGGCGACCGGGTGCTGGGCGTGATCGAGGGCAGTGCCGTGAACCAAGATGGTCGATCTGCCAGTCTGACCGCGCCCAACGGCCCCTCGCAAGAGGCGGTGATGCGCGCGGCCCTGGCCGATGCGGGCTTGGCACCGGGGGACGTTTCGGTGCTGGAAACTCACGGCACGGGCACAGATCTGGGCGATCCGATCGAGGCGCAGGCGGCGGCGGCGGTTTATGGGGCCGGGCGCGGGGCCGATGAGCCGCTGATCCTGGGCGCGTTGAAATCCGTTTGCGGCCATATGGAAACCGCAGCCGGAATTGGTGGGCTGATCAAGATTTTGGCGATGCTGCAAAAGGGGCGCATTCCCGCAAACCTGCATCTTGAAACGCCAAATCCGAAAATCCCGTGGGATGCTTTGCCCTTGTCGCTGCCCACAACCATGCAAGATTGGAACGTGTCCAATGCCAAACGCCGCGCCGCGGTCAGTTCATTCGGCTACAGCGGTACCAATGCCCATGTGATCGTCGCCGCGCCCCCGCCCGCGCCTGCCGCGCCAGCGGTCGGACCAACCGGGCCGGCCCTGTTGTGTCTTTCGGCACCCACCCCGGCGGGCGCTGTGCAATTGGCGGGCGAAATCGCCGACCTGCTTGAACAAGATCACAGCATTGACGTGTATGATGTGGCGCGTAGCCTAACACGCGGGCGCGCCGCATTGGCCGCACGGGGCGCGATCGTTACCGATGACCGGGAAGAAGCTGTACGTCATTTGCGCAATCTGCCCATTGCCGAGGTCGAGCCGGGGCAAGGCGGCGTGATCTTCGCCTTTACCGGCCAAGGGGCGCAATATGGCGCCATGGCGGGCGAACTTTATGCTGCTTATCCTGCGTTTCGCGATGTCATTGACCGCTGCGATGCCATTGCGCGGCAAAGTTGGACATTCGATCCCTCTCCTTTGGTGGCCTTGCTGACGCGACAAGAGGGCGTGCCAGATATCGACAACACGGCCTATACCCAACCTGCGCTGTTTGCGTATGAGTTGGCCATGGCCGCGCTGTGGCGATCCTGGGGCGTGACGCCTGAGGCGGTGATCGGCCACAGTATCGGGGAGATCGCCGCTGCCGCCTGTGCCGGGGCTTTTACCCTAGAAGACGGGTTTGCCTTGGCGATGGCGCGCGGGGCGCTTTGTGCCGAAATGCCCGGCGGGGCCATGGCCATGTTGGACATGTCGGAATCCGACGCACAGGCACTGTTAGCCGAGCATCCAGGCCTGTCCATCGCCGGGGTCAATGCCCCAGAGAAACTGACCGTGGCCGGCTCGCCGGATGCAATCGCGGCCATGCTGGCCAGCGGTGTGCGGGGGCGGGCCTTGGCGGTGTCTCACGCGTTTCATTCGCCCGCCATGGCGGCGGCGGCCGAGCGATTGCAAAAAGTGGCTGCCCTTATAACGGTGGCCGCGCCATCGGTGCCGTTGATGTCAAGCCTGACCTGCGATTGGGCGGGGTGCGAAACCCTGTCCGACCCCGCTCATTGGGCCCGCCACATGACCGAACCCGTGCGGTTTTACGAGGCGATGTGCGCTCTTCTCGAAGATCGCCCGGCGGCGGTGCTGGAACTGGGGCCGCGCCCCCATTTGGCCGCCCTGACCCGCGAAATCGCGCAATACCCGGTGGGCCTGGCCGTTTCGGCGCGCAAAGAGCGGCCCAGTGATGTGAATTTGGCCGAAGCGGTGCGCGATCTGTGGCTGGCCGGTGTCGTGCCCAATTGGCGCGATGTGCCTGCCACGCAGCAGGGGCGTATCGTTTCCCTGCCCAACACGCCCTATGCGCGTCAGCGCTGCTGGCTGCCCGACAGCCCTGGTCAATCAAGCCCTGCCCTCGCCGGGGTGTTAGGCCAACCGATCGACACGCCCCTCGCGGCGCGGCTTTATGACAGCCGTGTATCGCCACAGGCCCCGGCCTGGTTGGGTGAACATCGGGTTGGAGGGCAGGTTTGGATGCCCGGGGCCGCCATTATCGATGCCGCCCTGCATGCCGGGCAAGACGCGCTGCAAACCGATGCGGTCAGCCTACGCGATCTGGTGCTGGTGCGCCCCGTGGCCTTGGCCGATGACGGTTTCACGCATTTGCAATGGGTATTGTTGCCCGAGAATGATGGTTTTACCTTTCAACTTTTTTCACGCACAGACGATGGCGGCCATGTGGAACATGCCACCGGTCGTTTGGAACGGGCCGCCCCACTGGCCGCCCATGGTTTGGACGAGGCACGACACAACGCGCCCGACTCCGTTGAGGTCGAGCAGATCTTTGCAGCACAACGCGCGCTGAATCTGGATCTTGGGCCGTCTTACAAAGGGTTGATGGCGGCCTGGGCCGGTGCAGACAGCGCGCTTGGCCAATTGCGCGCGCCCCAAAACAGCGCCGCCATGGGCGGTCATACGGTGGCGCCACCGCTTTTGGATGCGGCGTTTCAAGTGTTGGGTGCGCTGCCCGGCCACGACGCGTTGCAAGTGCCCGCCCGCATCGGGCGGGTCAGCATTGCGTCTCGCGCCGTTGCCCCGGCTTGGTGTGCGGCCACGCGGCGCGGCGCGGACCGGGCTGATTTCACCATGTTTGACGCACAGGGTGCGATTTTGTTAACGATTGAGGATATGCATTTTGCCCCGGTCGAGCGGGCAAATCACGTGGCCGACTGGCTGTATCGCGTGGTGTGGCACGAAGATCCGGCACCCCTAGCCGATGGGGCGTTGCCCGATTTGGCCGTGATCAAACAATGTGCGGTGCCCGAGGGCGATGACATCGCCCGCTATGTCGGGTTTTTGAACCGGGTCGAAGATTTGGCGGCCACGGCGATTCACCATGTTTTGGCAACGGTGGATGCGGGGCAAATCGCCCCAAACCGTCAGCGGCTTTGGCAACGCTTTCTAACCATTGCCGCAGACCACGCGCCCAGCGCTGAAGCGCCCGAAACGCTGTTGGCTCGATTGACCCAGGATTATCCCGAAGCGGCCACGGAAACCGCCCTTTTGGGCCGCTGTGCGCGGGGGCTTTCTGTGGTGTTGCAGGGGGGCGATCCGCTGGCGCTTTTGTTTCCAGGGGGCGATTTGGCCGAAACCGAAAGCGTTTATGCCGACACGCCTCTGGGCGGCGCGATTGCCCAGATGGCCGAACAAGCGATGGCGCAATTGATCGCGCACATCCCGCCGGGCCGGCCTTTGCGCATTCTTGAAATTGGCGCAGGCACGGGCAGTTTGACACGCGCGGTGTTGCCCCAACTTCTGCCTGAGCGGACGGAATATTGGTATACTGATATTTCGCCCCGCTTCATCGAACATGGGCGCGGCCTTTGGGGCGACCGGGCCAATATGCACTTTACCGTTTACGATGTCGAATCCCCCGCCGCCGACCAAGGCATTCCCGAGGGTGCGTTCGATCTGGTGCTGGCATCCAATGTTTTGCATGCCACGCGCGATTTGACGGCCACCATGGAAGCAGTGAAAACCCTTCTGGCCCCCGAAGGGGCGGTTTTGCTGCTTGAGGCAACGGCACCCCGATTGGGCGCCGATATCACCTTTGGCCTGACCGATGGGTGGTGGCGATTCAACGATACCAACCGCCGCCCCGATCATCCGCTTTTGTCGCGCCAAGGTTGGCAAGATTTGCTGTGTGAAACTGGCTTCGATCCGGCGATCATCTTGCCCGAAAACAGCGCGTTGGAAGAACACGCCCTGATCGCCGCGCGCATGCCTGCGCGGGCCCTGCTACCCAAGGGCCAAAAGCTGCGCATTTTGGGCGAAGGGCCGGTTGCGGCGGCGCTTTGTGATGCTCTGGGACCAATGGTTGTGTCTGATGAAACGGCGTGCGTCGATCAGATTGTCATTTGTGAAACTGTGCCCGAGGGGGAGGCGCCGGGCGATGTGGCTCGCGCCCTGTGTGACCGCGCGCTCTCTCTTATCCTGGCGCTGGATAAAGACCGTGCGCCGCCCGCTTTGGTTTGGATCACCCGGGGCGGCGATGTGGCCAATCCGGGCATCGCGGCTCTGGCCGGTTTGTTGCGTTCGGCGCGCCGGGAATATCCGCAATTCACCCTGCGCCACGTGGATATCGACGGCGATAACGTTAACCCCGCCCCATTGATTCAGGAATTGGCGCGTAGCGCGCCCGAACTCCGCCACCGCGCGGGCCGCCGCCTGTTGCCTACCCTGGACCGCGCCCGGGGCCGCACCCATGTGGGCACGGGGCCGTTTCGCGTGGATATTGCCGCGCGCGGCAGTCTGGATGGGCTGACATTTGCGCCCCTTGACCGGGTGGCCCCCGGTCCTGGCGAGGTGGAAATCGCCGTTTCGGCAGTGGGTTTGAATTTTCGTGACGTGCTGAATTGCATGGGGTTGTATCCCGGAGAATTGGGCGCGCCGGGCGAAGAATGTGCCGGACAGATCGTCGCCCTGGGCGAAGGTGTGCAGGGCCTTGAGATCGGCGATCCGGTTGTGGCCATTGCCGGGGGCTGTTTGGCCAGCCATGCCACGGTGCCCGCACGGTTCGTGCGCCCCCGGCCCCAGGGCCTGAGCATGGCGCAGGCGGCAACGGTGCCTGTAGCCTATCTGACGGCGGCGGTTGCGCTGGAACATTTGGGCCGTATTGCACCGGGCGAACGGATTGTCGTTCATGCCGGCGCGGGCGGTGTGGGCATGGCTGCGATTCACATGGCGCACCGTGCCGGTGCGCGGGTGCTTGCCACGGCGCATCCATCGAAATGGTCCATCCTCAAGGGGTTGGGGGTTGAGGCTGTGGCCTCGTCCCGCGCGCCGGGCTTTGGTGCAGCGGTGCGCGCATGGTCAGGCGGAGCGGGGGCCGATCTGGTGCTCAACAGCTTGCAAGAGCCGTTTATCACCGAGAGTTTCGATATGCTGGCCCCCGGCGGGCGGTTTTTGGAAATTGGGCGGCGCGATATCTGGTCAGAGGCACAGGCGCGCGATTATCGCCCCGATGTGTCCTATCACGCGATCAACGTGGCCGATGTGGTGGAAAGCGCGCCCGAAGCGATTGGAGCGCTTTATGATCGGGTGCTTGAGGCTGTGGGACAGGGCCATTTACCACCGCTGACGCACCATCTGCGCCCTGTCAGTCAGGTGCACGATGCCTTTGGCCAAATGCAGGCAGGCCGACATACGGGGCGGCTGGTGCTGGATCTGTCGCCCACCCATCGCCCTGTGGCGCGGCGCGATGGCACCTATGTGATCACCGGCGGATTGCGGGGTTTGGGGCCGGAGGTGGGCCGATGGTTGGCCGAGCAGGGGGCGGGGCGCATCGTTTTGCTGGGGCGGCGCGCGGCTGATACCGACGGACAGGCTGCGATTGCCGCCATGGGTGAATTGGGCAGCACGGTTGAAACGGCCCGGATTGATGTGACCCGGTCGGACGATCTGGCGCAGCTATTTGCCCGGCTCGATGCCGATGGCCCGCCGGTGCGGGGCATTTTGCACGCCGCCGGGGTGTTGGCCGATGCACCGTTGATTGGCCAAACCGGCGAAAGTTTTGCTCAGGTTCTGGCCCCAAAGATCGACGCAGCCTGGACATTGCACAACCTCAGCCTGACGCGCCCGGTGGATATGTTTGTGCTGTTTTCCGCGGGTGCAGCGGTGTTCGGCACCCCCGGTCAGGCCAATCATTGCGCCGCCAATGCCGCGCTGGATGGTTTGGCCGCCTATCGCAAGGCCCGCGATCTTCCGGCGCTGTCGGTCAATTGGGGGCCTTGGGGCGATGTTGGGGCCGCCGCCGATGATGCGGTCAAGGCGCGCATTACGGCCCAGGGCATGTCGGTTATGGCAACGCGCGACGCGCTTGAGGCGCTGCGCCTAGCACTGGCGCGGGGGGAAGATCAAATCGCGGTGCTGCCTTTCGATTGGCCCCGCTTTTTGGATGTTTTCGCTCCGGGCCAGGCGCCGGCCCTGGTCGAACCTTTGGCCGCCCGTCACCGCCAGGCAGGGGCGGTGACTGTAGGCGCGCCCTTAGCCTCCAGCGCGCCCAGCGCGCCAGAGCGCGCCCAAGCCACGCTCGGCATAACATCGCAAACCGCCCTGGCCGATCTGATCCGCCGTACGGCGGCGCAGGTATTGGGTCTGGGCCCTGATGCCCAGATCGCGGCGCGTCAGGCCCTGCGCGATTTGGGGCTGGATAGTTTGATGGCCGTCGACTTGCGCAACCGTTTGGCGCGGGAGTTGGATCTGACGTTGCCCTCAACCCTGTTGTTCGATTATCCGTCGGTTGCGGCCCTGGTAGACCATTTGGCCCCCCAGGTTCTGGCCGAACCGGCCAGCGCACCCGTGGTCCCCAAGGCCCCTGAACGGCAGCCCGCCCAAGACAGCGGCGCAATTGCGATTATCGGGATAGGCTGTCGATTGCCGGGCGGAATTGACGACCGGGCCGGTTTGTGGCGCAATTTGGTGGCTGGGACCGATGGTGTGGTACCCGTGCCCAGCGATCGCTGGGATATCGATGCGTATTACGATCCTGACCCCGATGCGCCGGGCAAAACCTATGCCCGCCATGGGGGCTTTATCGATCAGGTGGACCGGTTCGATGCGCCGTTCTTTGGCATCAGCCCGCGCGAAGCCGCCAGCATGGATCCGCAACAGCGCCTGATGTTGGAATTGTCCTATGAGGCCTTGGAAGATGCGGGACTGAATGTCGATGCTTTGGCCGGTGCACCTGTTGGGGTGTTTTTGGGCATTTGCGGCAGTGATTATTTGCAACTGCAAATGGCCGATGGCGGAGCCTTGGGCAGCGATCCGTATTTGGCCACGGGCAATGCCGCATCAGTGGCGGCGGGGCGCATTTCCTATGTGTTTGGGTTTGAAGGCCCGGCCATTGCCATCGATACGGCCTGTTCATCGTCCTTGGTGGCCACCCATATGGCGCGCAAAAGCCTGGCCTCGGGGGAATGCGATGTCGCCTTGGCGGGGGGGGTCAATTTGATGCTGGAACCGGGTGTGGCGGTGAATTTCGCCAAATCGCGCATGTTGGCGCAGGATGGGCGGTGCAAAAGTTTCGATGCCAAGGGCGATGGTTTCGTGCGCGGTGAAGGTGGCGCGGTGGTGGCGATGAAACGTCTGTCCGATGCCCTACGTGATGGCGATCCGGTTCTGGCCGTGCTGCGCGGCTCGGCGGTCAACCAGGACGGGCGTTCGGCGGGGTTGACGGCTCCCAACGGTCCGGCTCAGGAAAAGGTGATTGTCGCCGCCCTGCGCGATGCCGGGGTCGATCCTGGCGATGTAGGTTTTGTCGAGGCCCATGGCAGCGGCACATCCCTGGGCGATCCGATTGAGGCCACGGCCCTTGGCCGGGTGATGGCGGGACGCGATAGGCCCTTGCTGATCGGGTCGATCAAATCCAGCATTGGCCATTTGGAAGGGGCTGCGGGGGTAGCCGGTCTGGCAAAGGCCGTTTTGGCCCTGAAGTATGGGCAGGTACCAGGCAATCTGCATTTCGACACCCCCAGCCCGCATATCGATTGGGCAAACTTGCCCATCGAAGTGGTCACATCCCTGCGCCCTTGGCCGGGTGAGGGAAAGCGGCGCATCGCCGGGGTCAGCTCCTTTGGTTTTAGCGGCACCAATGTGCATCTGGTGTTGGAAAACGCGCCCACTCCCCCGGCAATCCCCGGCGAAGTTGCGACGGGGGCGCGGTTGGTGCCTGTTTCGGCTCGGGATGGTGCGGCGCTTCGGGCGTTGTCGGAACGTATGGCGGTGCTTTTTGACGGGGTCGATGATCAAACCTTTGCCCGCCTTGCCGCCCAGGCCGGGGCGCGCCGCGCCCATCATACTCATCGTCAGGCGGTGGTTGCCGAAACCGGGGCCCAAGCGGCCGCCGGCCTGCGCGCTGGAGAACGCACCGGGCGGTGCAGATCGGGCGAGGCACCAAGGCTTGCCTTTGTCTTTTCCGGCCAAGGCGGGCAATGGGCCGGCATGGCGCGCGATCTGATGGCCGCTCAACCGGTGTTCCGCGAGACCATCGAGGCGGCCAGCCGTGCTTGTCTTGCCGTTGGTGGTCCCGATGTGGCGGCTCTGTTGAAAAAGGGCGATGACATTACGGCGGTAGATCAGGTGCAACCGGCGCTGTTTGCAGTGCAATTGGGCCTGGTTGCGGTGCTGCGCGCTTGGGGAGTTCAGCCTGAAGCAGTGGCCGGGCACAGCCTGGGCGAAGTGGCCGCCGCACATGTGGCGGGCGCGCTTGACCTTGCCGATGCTGCGCGCGTGATCTGTTTGCGGAGCCGTGCCTTGGCGCGGATTGCCGGGCAGGGGGGCATGATGGTTGTTGGCCTGGGCCCCGAAGCCGCCGCCGCCGCGATTAAAACCACGGGTGGCGCGGTGGACATTGCGGTGATGAACGGGCGCAATTCAACGGTGTTGTCAGGCGCACCCGATGCTTTGGCACAGGTCAAAACCGACCTGGAGTGCGACAATATCTTTTGTCGCATGGTCGAGGTCGATGTCGCCTCTCATGGGCGGCAGGTGGACCCGCTGCGCGATGAACTGATGGCAGGGCTGTCAGAGATCGCACCGCAAACCGGCACGGTGCCTTTCGTGTCGTCGGTACGGGCCGAAGAATTGGCCGGATCGGACTTGGCTGCCGATTATTGGTGGCAGAACCTGCGCCAACCGGTGCGTTTTGCCCAAACCGTGGCCGAAATGGCCGCGCGGGGTATCACCCATATCGTGGAAATCGGGCCGCACCCGGTTTTGGCCACGGCGATGGAAGATGAAACTGCCGCCCTGGCCGCACCGCCCAGGGTGCTGTTTGCACAACACCGCGATATGGGCGGTCATGCGGCGCTGCTAAGCTGTTTGGCCGAGCTTTATGTGGATGGGTTCAATCCGCATTGGCCTGCCGTTGCGCCGCCGCCCCAAGGGCGGATCGATCTGCCGCTTTATCCGTGGCAGCGCAAACGACATTGGTTTGAACCTTCGGGCGCGCGGCCCTTGGCCTCTATGGCCAAAGGGCCGGTGCCGCCATGGGATATGATGTATGAAACCGCTTGGCGTGTTTTACCTCGGTCAGCGGATCGGGCCATCGCCCCCACGGGAGGCGATTGGGTGGTACTGGGGCAGGGGGCCTTGGCCGATGATATCGCAAAGCGTGTGCAGGCGCGCCGCGATGGGGCGCTAGCGGGGGCGCATGTCATTTGTTTTGCCGAAGGTCGATCCCCCGTCGATCTTGCCGCGCTCTATGGCGCCGGGCCGCGCGCTGTTTGGATTGTCACCCGTGCGGGGCAATCGGTACTGTCCGGCGAAGCGGCAGACCCGGATCAGGCCGCTTTGTGGGGCTTGGGGCGTGTGGCGCTGTTGGAACATCCCGAAATTGGGGGGGGGCTGTTGGATCTGCCCCCGAACGCGGTGGAGGGCGCCGATTTGGTCCAAGCGTTGTACGCCAATGACGGCGAAGATCAAATCGCGCTGCGAGGCGGACGGCGCTTTGGGCCAAGGCTCGCCCGTTGGCGTGCCCGCGATCCCCTGCCCCGGCCTGAAATCAGCGCCGATGCCACCTATCTGATCACGGGGGGGTTGGGCGGCATCGGGGTGCAACTGGCCGAATGGTTGGCCGTGCTTGGGGCCGGGCATGTGATGTTGGTGGGTCGCCGGGGCGTGCCCGATGCTGCCGTGGCCGAACGTTTGGCGATGTTGAAGGGGTGTGAAATCACCTGTCATGCCGGCGATGTCAGCGACCCCAACGATGTGAACCGTATTTTGCGTATTGCTCATGACAGCGGCAAACCCCTGCGCGGGATCTTTCACGCCGCTGGCACTGCCCGCCCGGCGCGTTTGGACGATATGACGGACGAAGCCTATGATGAAATTGCCGCCACCAAACTGCACGCCACCCGTTTGCTTGACGAAAAAACGCAAACTCTGAGGCTGGATTGGTTCGTTTGCTTTTCCACCGGCGGTGCGCTGTGGGGCGCCGAAGGGCAGGGCGCTTATGCGGCTGCCAGTGCTGCGATGGATGCCCTCATGACGGCACGCAAGGCGCGCGGCTTGCCCGGCCTCAGCATCAATTGGGGCTGGTGGGCCGCATCGGGCCTGGTCGATGAAACCGCTGCCGCCTATTATGCGAAGATGGGATTTCACCCGGTTCCGGGTGCCAAGGCTTTGGATGCACTATCGTATCTGATGCAGCAGGGCTGTGCCACGGCGGCGGTGGCTGCCTTTGATTGGCCGCTCTATCGCAGCGTAACCGAAGCGCGCCGGCCCCGCCCCCTGCTTGAAGAAATGGAGGTCGCCGAACGGGCAACTGTCCCCACCACGGCAGAGGCCGGTGCATTGCTCGCCGGGTTGAATGCCACCGCGCCCGAGCGGCGGTTGGACTTTATCAAGGGTGAATTGGCCGCCATCGTGGCCGATATCCTGGCCTTGTCTGGCCCCGACGCGGTGGAAGAAGACGTAGGTTTCTTTCAAATGGGGCTTGATTCGATCATGGCGGTGCGTCTGCGCCAGCGGCTTGAGGCGGGGATGGGGCAAAGTTTCGCGCCCAGCATTGCCTTTGAATTTCCCACAATTGATATCCTGGCTAATTATATTTTGGACAGGGCCGCGCCTCCACCCACGCCTGACCAAAACGAGGATCTGTTTGGGCAAGTGGCTGATATGGACGATTCCGCCATCGACGCGCTTTTCGCCCAGGCTGAAAAGGATGCATCGTGAGCGACGAAAAGGCATTTTTGGAGCGTCTGAAAACCCTAACGCCCAAACAAACGATGCTGCTGGCGTTAGAGTTGCAGCGCAAGGTCAACCGCCAAGACGCCACGCGCTCTGGCGGCGACGGGGCGATTGCGATTTGCGGCATGGGTTGTCGGTTTCCCGGAGGCGGAACGGGGCCGGATGATTTTTGGGACATGCTGATCGCTGGTCGCGACGCAGTGCGCGAGGTGCCGGGCGACCGTTGGGATGTAAATGCCTGGTATGACCCCGATCCCGGGCGTGATGATCGCATTGCCTGTCGCACCGGTGGGTTTCTGGACCGGGTCGATACGTTTGATGCGGCGCTGTTCGGTCTGACCCCGCGCGAGGCGCTGAGCATGGATCCTCAGCATCGCCTGTTGTTGGAAACCGCCTGGAGCGCGCTGGAAGATGCCCAAATCGCGCCCGATGGGTTGAAAGGCACGCGCACGGGCGTGTTTGTTGGTATTTCAACCAACGATTACGGCGCGTTGTTAAATCAGGCCAAAGACGTGCCGACCGACAGTTATTTCCTGTCGGGTAATGCGTTGAATTTCGCCGCCGGGCGGATTGCCTTTACCTTGGGGTTGGAGGGGCCGGCGGTTTCGGTGGACACGGCCTGTTCCTCATCGCTGACGGCGGTGCATTTGGCGGCACAGGCCCTGCGCGCGGGCGATTGCGATGTGGCGATTGCGGGGGGCGTAAATTTGGTTTTGTCGCCCTTGTCATCGCTGATCGCAAGCCGCGCGCGGATGCTTTCGCCCACCGGGCGGTGCCGGGCCTTTGATGCGGGTGCCGATGGTATGGTGCGTGGGGAGGGCTGCGGCATGGTTGTGCTGCAACGAGCAGATGGCGCGCCCGGGCGGGTGCGTGCGGTGTTGCGCGCCAGTGCAATCAATCAAAACGGGCCGTCCAGCGGCATCACCACCCCCAGCCGCAAGGCACAGGAAGCGGTCATTCGCGCCGCTCTGGCCCGGGCCGGACTGCGCCCGCGCGATGTCGGGTTTCTTGAAACCCACGGCACCGGCACCGCCCTGGGCGATCCGATCGAAGCCCATGCTTTGGGCACGGTTTTTGCCGCCGACGGGGCCGAGGTGATTCTGGGCGCCACCAAGACCAATATCGGTCATTTGGAATCGGCGGCGGGCATTGCCGGGCTCATCAAGACAGTGTTGAGTCTGGAACACGGCAAGGTGCCGCCGATCTTGCATTTGCAACGCCCCAACCCCGAAATCGATTGGGACCGAGTGCCTGCCAATTTGCCCACCACGGTTTTGCCGCTGACATCGTCCGTTGCCGGGCTCAGCTCTTTTGGCGGCAGCGGCACCAATGTGCACGCGGTGATCGAGGCCAAGGCCACCGCGCCCATCGACTCCCTGCCGGGACCCGTGATTTTGCCGGTTTCCGCCGCCAGCGCGGAAGCCCTTGCCCAACAATGCCGCGCCATGGCAGGGGCCGTTCAATCGCGCCCAGCCTGCGCGATTGCGCGCACGGCCAGTGTGGCGCGCGCCCATTTGCCCTTGCGCCGTGCGGTGGTGGCCGCCGATGGGGCCGGTGCCAGCGCGGCCCTGCAAGCGGGCGATTTGCCTCAGGTGCCGATATTTGGCAACCGGGCCGAGGCGCGGCGCGCTGGGCTGGGATTTTTGTTTGACGGGCAGGGGGGACAATACTGTGCCATGGGCCGTGCACTCTATGACCGCGAACCGGCCTATCGCGAGGGGTTTGACGATCTGTGCGCCCGGTTTGCGTCCCAACTAAACCGCCCCTTGCGCGATGTGGTTTTTGACGACGATCCAACCGATCTGGCCGATACGCTTTATGCACAACCGGCTATTTTTACGCTGCAAATGGCACTGGTTCGGTTGTGGGCAGCCTGGGGGCTGCGCCCCACGGCGGTGGCGGGGCACAGCCTGGGGGCCTTTGCGGCCGCCTGTGTGGCTGGGGTGATGACATTGGATGATGCGGTGCCTTTGGTGGCCTTGCGCGGGCGGCTGGTGTCACGCGCCACACAGCCCGGCGCGATGCTGGCCATTTTTGCAGATCCGGCGCGCCTTGAACCGTTTTTGTCAGGGGCGCTGGTGGTGTCGTGCCGTAACGCCGCCGATGAGACCATCGTTACCGGCCCCCCTGAAGACATTTCGCAGTTGGAAGGACGGTTGACAGGCCTGAAATTTCGCCGTCTGGCGGGCACCTATGGGTTTCATTCGCCTTTGATGGATCCGATCTTGAATGACTGGCGCGCCGCGTTCGCCCAAGTGGAATTGCACGATCCAAACCTGCCTTTTGCCTGCACCGTTTATGGCGATATGGCCCCTCCAGGCCGTGTGAACCAGGCCGATTATTGGGTGAATCATCTGCGTCAGCCGGTGGACTTTCACGGTGCAATTAAGGCGTTGTCGGCCCAAGGCACCCGGCGGTTTCTGGAAATTGGCCCGAATGCGGTTTTGGCCGCCCTGGCCGCGCGGGCCAGTGGCGAAACGGAGGCGGTGTGCGTGGCATCTTTGCGCCGGGCGGGTTCGGACGTCACCGACAGTTTGACCGCCCTGGCGCGGCTGTATGAAACGGGCTTGAATCCCGATTGGGCTGCGGTGCAGGGCAAAGGCCCCTTGACCCCGGCCCCTACCTATCGGTTTGAGCGCACGCGGTTTTGGCCCGATATCCTACCCATTCTGCCCGAGAACGCGACCCAACCTTTGCCCCTTGGGCTGCATCGGTTGCAGTGCTGTGCGTTGCCCGCTGTTGCGCCCGCCCCCGACCGGGCCTGGCAGATATGCGGCGACGATCCTGTGGCACAAGAGTTCAAGCGCCTGTCGCAACAAAGACACGTCACCCTGAATGCACAAGCGCCCGCCCCCGATATTCTGGATTTGCGTTTCCTTGAGGGAGGGCCAGAACAGCAGTGTGCGCTGTTGCCCGATGCTTTGGCCCAGGCTGGGGCGGCCCATGCTCGGCTTTGGGTGGTGACGCGCCAGGCCGGGGCCCTGGCCGGAATGGTGCGCACAGCCCTGTTGGAACATTCCGATCAAATGGGTGGACTTATCGATCTGGGCGATGGCAACGCCGCCGATCTGGTCCGTGCTTTGCCTCATTGCCAGGGTGAACCGCACTTGACCTTCAGCGATGGTGGCTGGGGCGGGATGCGCCTGGTTGCATTGCCCCAGAGCCCCACAGGGGGATGGCACGCCGATCCCAAAGGCTTGTATCTGGTTACCGGCGGATTGGGGGGTCTGGGCCGGCATTTTGCGCGCTGGTTGGTGGAACGCGGTGCCCGGCGACTGGTGCTAACGGGGCGCGCTGGGCTGGATCAGGCAGGTCAGGCATTTCTGGCCGACCTGGGGGCAGAGGCCGAATATCGCCGCGCCGACGTGGCGGATATGGCGGAAGTTTTGGCCGAGCTGGGCCAGGCGGGGCTGCGCGGCGTGATCCACGCCGCGGGCATTGCCGAAACCGCGCCCATCGCCGATGTCACTGCCGATGGCATTGCGCGCCAATTTGCGGCCAAGGTCGCCGGTGCCGATCTTATCGCCGATGCCATGCGTCGGTGCGATGCCGATTTAGTGTTGTTTTGTTCGTCGGCTTCGGCTGTCTGGGGGTCAAAGGGGCTTTCGGTCTATGGCGCGGCCAATGCCCATTTGAATGCCTTGGCCGAAACCCTGGCCCAAGAGGGTCTGCCTGCTTTGTCCATCGCATGGGGGCCATGGAAAAACACCGGCTTGAATGATGACGCTGCCACCCAATGGTTTGCCCGAGCGGGGGTGCGCGCGATCGATCCCGCCGCCGCATTAGAGATGACAACCGCGGTTGTGGGGCAGATGCGTGGCTGCGTCACCGTGTCGGATGTGGATTGGCCCCGGTTTCGCGCGGTTTATGAGGCGCGCCGCTCTTGGCCGCTTTTGTCGCAGTTGCCCGGCCCGGTGGCCGAGGAACCGCTTGCCGAAACAGTTGCCGCCCAAGTGCCCCGCGATTCCGCAGCAATCAGTGCGTTTTTGCGCCGGGCCATTGCGCGGGTGCGCGGTTTGGCCGAAACTCCGGGCAACGATTTGGCGGCCCTGGATCTGGACAGTTTGATGGTGATGGATCTGCTGGCCGCTTGCAAAGCTGCCCTAGGCGTCAATCTTTACCCCAAGGATTTTTACGATCATTCCGATCTTGAGAATTTCGCCGCCTATCTGGCCAAAGAGGCGCAGCGCGCCGCCCCCGGGATTGTCAGGCCGCTATCGCAAGCCCCGCGCCCAGATGCAGTGTTCTTGCTATCCAGTCCGCGCTCGGGCTCGACCTTGTTTCGGGTGATGCTTGCGGGACATCCCAAATTGTTCTGCCCACCCGAATTGCACCTTTTGCCCTATGAGACCATGGCCGATTGGCGCGACGATCTGCGCCGGAATTATCTTGACGAAGGATTGATCCGCGCCGTGATGGAGCGGTTTGGCGACACGGCCGACAAAGCGCGCGCGCGGGTCGATCAATGGGCCGACGCCAAATTGGCGCCCCGTTCCGTGTACGATGAACTATCGGGCGTGGGGCAGGTAATTGTAGATAAATCGCCCTCTTACGGGTCGGATATGGCCACCCTGGCCCGTGCCGAGCGGATGTTTGAACGCCCGCTCTACATTCATCTGACGCGCCACCCCATTGCGGTTGTCGAATCGATTTTGCGCAACCGGATGGATCGGTTGATGGGCGATAGCCAGATCGGCGAAACGGCCGACCCTCTGGATCAGGCCCAGGCCCTGTGGCTGCTGCAAAACCGCAATCTGCTGCGGTTTTTGCAGGAAATTCCCAACGATCGGCGCTTGCGTGTGTCTTACGAAGATTTGGTCACGACGCCCGAACCGATCATGCGTCGGGTGCTTGATTTCATCGGGGTCGGGTTTCACCCCGATGTTTTGCGCCCCTATGCCGGTGCGCGCATGACAGATGGGGTGCATGGATCCTCGCTGACCATCGGAGATCCCAATTTTCAATCTCATACAACGATCGATGCTGATTTGGGCCAGGCCTGGAAACATATAGTATTGCCCCGCCCCTTGGGCGCAGCGGCGGCGGGTTTGGCCCGGGAGATTGGATATGTGATGCCCCAGGAACCGGTGGATGCCACCCTGCAAGACGAAGCGCGGCAGCGCGCCGATGCGTTGCGCGCAGCGCCGCAGGCACAGGGTGCGCGGGATCGCCTGCGCAACTTTGGTCTGGGGGTGGGGCTGTGGAAAGAGCTGCGTCTCGGTTGGTCGCCCGATGGGGGGCTGTGCATCGCGCGCGAAAATGCGAGTGGTGCGATCAGCGGTTTTGCCCCGTTCGATGGCCCCGCGGCCGCCGGTGATATGCCCCTGGGCCTAGCCACGGCGCGTGATGCCATTCAATCCGAAGGATATGCGATTGTTCTGCCGGATGCGGTGCAATTGGCCCTGGCGCGGCGCGACGGTTTGAAAGTCGCCCTTGGCGGCCCGCTCAGCGACGCTGGGCGCAATGAGGCGACGGCCTTGGGCGCAATGGTATTCGATCTATCCGGAGCCGATGGTACGTTGACGGCAATCGGCACCGGTCTGGAACATACCGGCGCGCCCTTTCCCGGCGATTTTGCCCTGCTCGATTTGCACAGCGCCGCGTTGGGCCAGACGGCGCGGGTGGCTGTTTACACACCGCCCGGTGGCGCGGATTTGCCGTTGATATTGGTTCTGCCGGGGGCCGAGGCTGTTTTGAACGCCCGTTTGGCGGCAGTGCCCGCCCGGTTGATCGCCAGCGGTGCGATGGCGGCTGTGCGCATCGCTTGGGTGCAGGCGCCGCGTTCGCTCTATCTTGATCCGCCGGCGGGCGGGCCGAAATGGGAAAGTTTCATTGCCGATGAGCTGCCCCAATTGCTAAACGCTCCTGCCACTGCGTTGGTGGGGCTTTCCATGGGCGGGCTGGGCGTATTGCGCGCTGGGCTGCGCCGGCCGGGCCAATTTAGCGCACTTTGCGCCCTGGCCCCGGCGCTTGAGGCGGCGTTGAACCATGGCGATGTTGCCCCCGGCCACCCCTTGGCATGGTTGCGCCCCAAAGGGTTTCTCCAAGGGTTGTACGGCTCCGATATCGCCGCAACCTGGACGCAGCATCACCCGCCCGCCATTGCCATGGCCCACGGTGCGGCCTTGCGCACGCACCAAAGCGGTCTTGCCCTGTATTGCGGCGACGGCGATTCGCTGGCCTGGGATGGCAGTTTGTTTTTGCACCAAGTGTTGGAACAACAGGGCATCGCCCATGATTTTCATCGCCGCGAAGGCGCACGCCACGATTCCAGCTTCTTTGGCGCCGCCTTTCCCGAGGCCTTGATTTTCAGCGCTGAAAAATTGGTTGAAGGCGCCAAGCTGTGACTTGGGTGATGCGCGGACAGGCCCGGTTGCATGTTCAGGTGCGCGGCACCGGGCGGCCAGTTCTACTGTTGCCCGCTCTGGGCCGCGGCGTTCACGATTTCGATGGTTTGGCGGACTCGCTGAGTGCCGCCGGCTACCGCGCGATCATGTTTTCACCGCGCGGTGTGGGCAAAAGCACGGGGGTGTATCCTGGCCTGAACATCCAAGATTTCGTCGAGGATGCCCTGGCAGTGTTGGATGCGGTCGCCCCGGGTGAACGGGCGGCCATCGTGGGGGCAACCTTTGGCAACCGCGTCGCGCGTGCTTTGGCACAGTTGATGCCCGGCCGGATGGCGGCGGTTGTTTTGCTGGCCGCCGGGGGAGCGGTGGCGCCGGAGCCACAGGCGACCGAAACCGCTCGCGCGGCGATGGCGGCGATCATGGCCGGTCGCGACCCGGACATCGCCGAAGCGCAGGTTTATTTTTCGCGCCAAACCGATCTGACGCGCTCCGGCCTGTTTGCACGTTTTACGCGCGATTGGTGGCCCGATGCCCTGGCCGCACAGCGCGACGCGGCCCGCCATAGTGCGCCATCGGTTGGGGTGCCGAACCTGCCCTTGACCATTCTTCAGGGCGCCGATGATCGCATCGCCCCCCCTGCCAATGGCCGCGCGCTGGCGCAATCTGCGTCGAATGCACGCCTGATCGAGTTGCCCGCACGGGGGCATTTGATGCTGCTTGAGGATACTGGCGATGTGACCGCGGCGATCCTGAGCGCTATTGCTCGGGGTGATTGGAGCGGTCGAACTCGCTTGTGACTTCGGCTAAAAGGCCGTTTTCAAACCGCGCTAGGGCCAATCCCTGCCCGGTGACATGTTTGCCGCTTTTGCGGTGAATGCCCGTGGCAGACACTTTGGCGGTGACATAATTGCCCAAGGCCACGCATTGATCCAGGTGCCATTCCAATTTGTCGTAATCGGCGTGCCGCTCGATCAGGAAACGACGCATATCATCATGACCGTTTTCCACGCGAACGGCATCATGGCGGGCAAAATCGGGGCTGACCGTTTCGGAAATTTTGTCCAGATTGCACGTGTTCAACACTTCATAAACAAAGCGGTGCAAACGGTCGATGTTCTCTTGCGGTCCATAGGCCATAAAATTATTCCGGTGGTTGCGATTGGACTTAAAATCCCGCATAAAAAGTCAGAAATCAACAGGCGAAATCAATCATATGTCAGACCCGTGGTTCGAGCGCCTTGGGGGCGATGCAAACGCGCCGATGCGTCTCTTTATTTTTCCGTTCGCCGGGGGGGGCAGCGCGCCCTATCGCGCCTGGGCGCCATTGTTTCCATCAGATATCGATCTGCAATTCGTCATGTTGCCCGGCCGCGAGCGGCGGTTTCGCGAAGCGGCCCATGTGTCGGCTCCGGCGTTGCTGGGCGAATTGGAGGATGCGATTACACCGCTTCTGGACCGTCCTTACGGGTTTTTCGGCCATAGTATGGGGGCATCTCTGGCCTATGAAATGGCGCGCCGGACCCGGCCGGGCCCATGCCATTTATTTGTGTCAGGCCGCCGTGCCCCCGGACGGCCCCGGCGCACGCCGCGCATTTACCATCTGCCCGATGCGGCGTTTCACGATGCTTTGCGCCAATTGGGTGGAACGCCGCCGCAAATTTTGAATGACCCTGAAATGATGCGCTTTTTCGCTCCGGTGCTGCGCGCCGATTTCGAGCTCAGCGATACTTATTCGCCCCTGCCGGGCGCGCCGCTTGCCTGCCCCCTCAGCGTTTTCGGTGGCACTGCTGATCCCGAAGCCGAAAAGGAGGATTTAGAGGCCTGGCGCGACCTGACCCAGAGCGATGTGGATTTGCAGATTTTTGAGGGCAATCATTTCTTTTTGTTTCCCCACCGCGCCGGCATGGCCGCACAGATCGGAGCAACCCTGAAACGGGCATGCCGGGTTTGAGGCATCCTGCCCAATGGCCGACGGGCCCAATGCGCCCGCCCCAGCCTGAACCGGGGAGCGTGCATGTTTGGGCCGCGCAATTGGACGATTCGACCATGGCCGTGGATTCGCTGGCCAGTCTATCGGAAACCGAACAACAGCGCGCCGCGAGCTTCGTTTTTGAGAAAGATGCACGTCATTACCGGGCTGCGCGGGTTTTCCAGCGTCAGGTTCTGGCTGCCTATCTTGACCGCGCACCCGAAGATTTGCACTTTACCACTCGCGCGCGCGGTAAACCGGTTCTGACGAACGGGGCGGGAATAGAATTCAACGTCACCGATAGCGGCGGATTTGCCCTTATGGCTGTCATGCATCACGCGGCGGTTGGAATCGACGTCGAAGTTCCACGCCCATTTCCAGATATCCTGAACATTGCGCGGAACAGTTTTCATCCATTTGAGCAGCAGGAAATATTCGCCCACCCCACGTTGGATGCCCAACGTCAGGCATTTTACCGCTGCTGGACCCGTAAAGAGGCATATATGAAGGCCCTTGGCGAAGGGCTTTATCTGGATTTAGGAAGCTTTGCCGTTGAAACGGGCCCGACAAGGCGACCGGCATTGCGCAGCTGCGCAAGGGGGGACAAGGAAACGTGGACCTTTGTCGATATCGGTGAAAACCATGCCATTTACGCGGCGATATGTATTGAGGGGCAATTGAATTCAATTGATTTATGGCATTGGCGTGGCGTTGTTACATAAGCCCTTGATGGCCGGGGACCCTTTACCGGACACAGTGTTCCTGCGGTTTTCGCGATGGGCATGCCGGGCGCCCGAGCCCCCAGCTTTTGTTCGTCGGTAAGCCCTGACGGTTGAGCGCGTCGTTACACGCAGGCCACTCCGTAGCCTTGCAGGGGGGCAGGACGGCTTCTGCATATCATCTATCACACTGTATTTCCATGATGAATCTCCTGCAGAGCTTATGCGACCAAGCCGACATTTGCGGAAATAAACCTTTACACGGTAAAGCTGTCTTGTTAGCGTTTTATGCATAGTTTGGGTCTTACGACGTACATAACGTCGACTGTTCATAATTACCGAGATAACAACGAAAGAAATCAGATTATGGTGGATAAGACGAAAGAGGTCGAAGTTGCAGAGCCCTCGAACGAGGTCGTGGTTCCGTCTCGCTTGGATGAGGCACGCGATATCGTGCGTCGTCAGGCTGCTTGGTCGTTTGGCGCGGGTTGCATCCCTTTGCCGGTCGTCGACATGGCGGCCCTGTTGGGTGTTCAGGTTGCAATGGTAAACAAACTGTCGAATCTGTATGGTGTTCCCTTTAGTCAACACACCGCGAAAAATATCGTTGGCCCCCTGATCGGCACGGTTGTACCTTATGGATTGACTTGGGGTTCGCTTGGCTCGGCCATCAAAGGCTTGCCCGTAATTGGGGGTGCATTGGGTCTTTTGACCATGCCCGCTTTTTCGGCCGCTGTGTCATGGGCCGTGGGGCGCGTGTTCATTCAACACTTCGAAGCTGGCGGAACGTTGCTTGATTTTGACCCTGAAAAAATGAAGAGTCATTTCAAGGCAGAATTCGAAAGCGCAACGAAGGCGAAGAAAACAGCCGCCTGATTCTTCTATCCTATGCGGCTTGCGCGTCTGATAGGGGGGCTGCCAAGTTTGGCGGCTTCCCCGTCATTGGTAAACATAAATAGACCAGTCTGGAAGTATCCGACAAAGATGTATGTATTTATCTATATCCTACTCTGTTTCATTGTTGGCCTCATGGGGCGAAACAGGGCGATTGGATTTGCCGGCTTTATGTTGTTATCTATGATTATTACCCCTGTGATGAGCTTTCTTATGCTGATGATTACGGCCAAGAGGGAGCTTGCGGATGCGATGGATCCGAAGGCTTGAGATTTTTAAGCGCTTCGCCGCACTTACAGACCCCAAAGAGTTCGAAGATGATGATGAAGATCACGACGACTTAGCGGCACCACCCCCTGCGCCAGAGGAGAAGCGCCCGTTTGCGGGCACTGTCTTGTTACGGTTCTTCACCCGTGAAACGCGTATCTCAACACGCCGGATTTTGTTTTACACTGCGATTGCCGGGCTTTCCAATGCGTTGATTCTGGGCGTGATTAACGCCGCGGCAGAACATGTGTCAGATGGCCAAGGAGCAAGCCTGCGCTATCTGCTAATGTTTCTGGTCGTGCTCGGCATTTATAATCTCTCGCAACGCTATATTTTTATTTCAACCACCCAAGAGGTGGAGCGGATCATTCATAAGTACCGCACTCGGATCGTTTCCTTGGTGCGTAAATGCGATTTGGATTCGGTTGAAAACATCGGGCGATCATTCATTTTCGGCGCTGTTACCCGGCAGCCCCAGGTGGTGTCGCAAACCGCGGGACAGCTTGTTCTGGCCGCGCAATCGGCCATTTTGATTGTTTTCACCCTGATTTACATGGCGATTTTATCGCGGTGGGCCTTCTATCTTAGCCTTGGTTTTCTGGCTATGTCGATTCTGGTTTATCAGCGTAAAATGAAGGAAACTAATCTAGATCTGCACAAGGCGATTGAACAGGAGAATGTCGTCTTTGACGGGCTGACCGATGTGATCGACGGGTTCAAAGAGGTGCGCCTGCATGCCGATCGCAGCCAGGATTTGGCCGCTTTCGTGCGAGCCGCATCGGCCGAAGTGACCCGTTTAAAAGTGCGCGTCGATGTGCATCTGTCGACCCTGTTCGTGTTTGCGCAAACTTGTTTCTATCTGCTTGCCGCAGCATTGGTATTTTTGTTGCCTTTGGCCGGCGAAACATATTCCGCGGAATTGCTGAAAACCGTGACGGTTGTGATGTTTTTGATTGGCCCGATTTCATCGGTTGTGGGGTCGTCCAACAATCTGGTGTCGGCGAATGCCGCATGTGAAGATATGCTTCGTCTTGAAGAAACGTTGAAGAAGGCCGCAAAAACCGAAGACCAATCGCAAAAAGTACTGACCGATTTTTCGGAAATTCGCCTTGATCAGGTTACTTATGCCCATGAAGATGAACAGGAAAACAAAACGTTTTCTGTGGGTCCCTGTGATCTTAGTGTGAAAAAGGGTGAAATGATCTTTGTGTCGGGGGGCAATGGATCTGGTAAATCAACGCTGATGAAACTGCTGGTTGCGCTGTATCACCCGGCATCGGGGCGGATCATGCTTGACGGAAACCCCCTGACCCAAGAACACTGGGCCGAATATCAAAGCCTGTTTTCAACTGTTTTTTTCGACTTCCATCTGTTTCCGCGCACTTACGGGTTGGATGTCGATACAGAGCGGTTGGACGATTTGTTGCAGATGATGGGAATCAAGGACAAAACCCACTATGCCGATGGCAAATTCGACACGCTGCGCCTGTCCACTGGGCAACGCAAACGCCTCGCCCTGATCATTGCGATTTTGGAAGACCGGCCAATTTATATGTTCGATGAATGGGCTGCCGATCAGGATCCTCAATTCCGGCAGAATTTTTATGAAACCATCCTTCCCGATCTGCGGGCACGGGGTAAAACGATCATCGCGGTCACCCATGATGACCGGTATTTCGATCATTGCGACCGGCGTATAATCATGGATGAAGGCAAGATCACTGACCTTAGAAAGGGCCGCGCTAATGGCTAGCCCGTCAATCAAAAGAAAACGACGCAGCCGATTTGCGGCCTGGACATCGCGTTATTACATCGAGCTTTCGATGGCCGGGATGATCACGGTATTCTTCGTTCTGTTTTTCGCACGCCAGATCTTCATCACGGTTCCGGCGGGTTATCAGGGCGTGTACTGGATGCGTTTTTTCGGCGGAACCGTCACAGAATGGACATTCAGCGAAGGCACAAAGGTTATTCCGCCGTGGGATAAGATCGAACTTTATAATGTGCGCTTGGATGAATTGGATGTGGATGTCGATGCCCTGACCTCCGATGGTTTGCGCGTTTTGCTGAGCGTTTCACTGCGCTATAGGCTCTATCCTGAGAATGTTGGATATGTGCATAAACATATCGGCCCCGACTATCGCGAAACACTGATTTTGCCGAAGGTTTCGTATGAAATCCGCAACGTGATTTCCAGTGAGCAAACAGATCTGCTTTACTCGGCAGCGCGGGATGATTTGGCCGAGAGGATTGCCGAGAAGCTTTCGCTCACCCTAAATCAGCCGACCGACAACGACCCGCTCAGTGGTAATTTTGTCGATGTGGAAGACGTGCTGATCCGCTCTATCCAATTGCCAGAGGCAGTTCAATCGGCCATTGCCGCCAAAAAGGTGCAACGCCAGAGGGTGGAAGCCTATGAGTATATTCTTCAACGCGAACGTCTGGAAAGCGCACGCAAAGTGATCGAAGCAGAGGGCATTCGTGCCTTCCAAGACACGGTTAGCAAGGGCATAAATCCCAACTATTTGCGCTGGAAGGGCATTGATGCAACGTTAAAACTGGCGGAATCGAACAATTCGAAAATCGTCGTCATCGGGGGCAACGAAGAGGGAATGCCACTGATTCTGGGCGGTTGGGACACCCCCAACGGTACGGTCCCAGCCGAAGACGCCAAAGACCAAGATGGCGTTGAAAACGAATCCTCAGAAAACATTAACGCCGCCCAAAGCGAAACCACGGGCACTGTCGAACGAATTGCGCAAGAGGCGCGCGTCTTGCTTGATTCTCTTTCGGGCAAACAGGTGCTGCGCGATGGTGACAGTGTCTTGGAACACAACGACATCATGCCCGAAGCAAAAGATGGCAACCCAGAACAGAAATTTGGCGAAACCGGTGAGTATCCGCTGCAATGAGCCAAACCGCGAACGGGCCTGATCCTGGACAGGGCTGGTTTCCGCTAACGCCGCCGCAACGGGATATCTGGTTCGATCAATTACTCGTGCCTCGTTCGGCCGTTTATTCGATTGGCGGACAGGTTCGCATTGCCGGTGACATTGATGCAGCGCTGTTAGAGCGTGCCGCCCATGACGTGATTGCACGTAGTCAGGCCCTCAGCGCACGGTTTGTTGAAATCGATGGCGTTCCCTGGCAACGGTTCCACCGGGCTGCCCAACCGGAACTTAGCGTTCTGGACCTTCGCACACACGACGATCCAGAAGGGGCGGCACAAGCCTGGTGTCGCGCGGCGATTGACCGCCCGTTCCGTTTGCCCGATGGCCCGCTGTTTCGCCACGCTTTGTTGCTGCTTGCGCCGGGCCAGACGGTCTATTTCGTGGCGTTTCACCATTTGGTCTGCGATGGATGGGGCACTTCGGTGTTTTTGCAGCGGGTCGCGGAAGTTTACAGCGCGCTGCGTCAGGGCCGCGACCCCGGCGAGATCGCGATTCCTGGCTTTTCCGATTATCTTGCCCGCTCTCAGAAACGCGCCCTCAGCCACAGCCGCGTCGCGCGAAACGCTGCCTATTGGGCCGATCGGTTCACCGATGTGCCACCGCCCCTTTTTACGGGATTCAGCGCGGCCTGCGATCCACCCTCTGCTTGTCACCGGGTTGGGTTTCCCCGTGATTTGTTTGTCGCGCTGGATGGCATGGCGCGCCAAACCGGAGCGACGGTTTTACATGTATTTATCGCGGCACTTTCGCTTTACTTCGCGCGAACGCAGAAAATCGACACGATGGTGTTTGGTTTGCCCACCATGGGGCGGCCCACCGCGGTTGATAAACAAACGATTGGCTTGTGCGCGCGGATGGCGGCCATGCCCGTCAAAATTGCAATGGAGGGTTCGTTTCAAGCACTGTTGAAATCGGTATCGCGCACAGTTCGCGAAGGATATCGCCATTTGCCGGTTTCGCCCGCTGCGCTGCGTCATCTCAATCACTTGCCGGACAGCCGCCGCGACACGCTGTTCGACGTGGTGTTGTCGTTTGAAACGCAGGATTACGAACTCAATTTCGCCGGAGCGCCGGGTGTTACCACGGCCTGCGTTAACAGCCAACAGCAAAACCCGCTCAGTCTGTTTGTGCGTGATTTGCGCGATGGGGGGGACATCACCCTCGATTTCGCCTATCGGCGCGATATTTTCGAGCCGCGTCAGGTGGCCACAATCGAACGAGATCTACGGTATTTATTGCAAAGTCTTTTGGCCAAACCAGATGCCGACTGCCGGACCCTCCCCATCGTGCCGCCCCATGTGGCGCGCAAACTGACTCGGCGTTGGGCAGTGGGCCCCGAGGGCGCGCCGTTCACGCAGCCCGTTCACGACATCGTGCGTCATTGGGCTCAAAGCCACCCTCAGGCACCGGCATTGTTTTGGGCTGGGCGCAGCATCAATTATGCCCATTTGGTGCGCCAGGGCGAACGTATCGCGTGGCGGTTGTTGCAAATGGGGGTGACGCCCGGTGACCGGGTTGCGTTGTGTCTGAACCGCACTCCCGAATTGGTTTATGCACAATTGGGGTGTTTGATGGCCGGGGCAGTTTTTGTGCCGATCGATCCCGCCTATCCGGCTGCGCGCCGGGCGATGATCGTGGAAGATGCCGCGCCCGCAGTGATGATTCTGGATCAAACGACCCAGGCTTTGGGCCAGGATGATATCGCTGTGTTGGATCTTGCGACCGATGCGCGCGGCGATTCGCCCCGCGATGGGTGGCGCCCGGTGATCCATGCCAGCGCCCCGGCCTATGCAATTTTCACCTCAGGTTCCACCGGACGGCCGAAGGGCGTGCTGATCGAACATGGCAGTTTAGCCAATCTTTGCGCGGCCCAGACACGTTTGTTTCAGATCGACCCAAGCAGCCGGATTTTGCAATTCGCCTCACCTGCATTCGATGCGGCGATTTCCGAGGTGTTTGTCACCCTCACCGCCGGGGCCTGTTTGTGCCTGGCCCCGGCAGGCGATCTGGTACCGGGCGGGCCTTTGGCGGCTACGGTTCGCGCCTGTGATGCCAGCCATATCACCATGCCGCCCTCGGCTCTGGCGATCAGCGCGCCTGAGGATTTTCCCACACTGCGCGTCGTGGTCACCGCAGGCGAGGCCTGCCCAGCCGCCGTGGCGGCGCGGTGGGTCAAGGGGCGCGTATTGTTGAACGGATATGGCCCGACCGAGGCCACGGTATGCGCCACCATGCACCGCCTGGAGATTGGGGCCGAATCCGTGCCCATTGGCCGGCCCATCGATGGAATGCGCACCTATGTTTTGGATGAACACCAAAACCCCGTGCCCGAAGGCGTGATCGGCGAGCTTTATATCGGCGGGGCCGGGGTGGCGCGCGGGTATCTCAACGATGCGGTGCAAACCAAAACCCGGTTTATCGCAGATCCTTTTGCACGCCGTGGGCGGATGTATCGCACGGGCGATTTGGCCCGTTGGCGGGCAGATGGCGTGCTGGACTATGTGGGCCGGATAGATCATCAGGTTAAATTGCGCGGCTATCGCATCGAACTCGGCGATGTCGAATCTGCCCTGGCCGCCCACCCCGATGTAGCCCAAGCGGCGGTGGTGATGCAGGGTGATCGGTTGGTTGGTTTTGTCGTGGCCCGCAGCCCCACCCTGGACAGCAGCACATTGTACGCACATCTTTCCGTACAACTGCCGTCCTTTATGATTCCGGGGTCCATCGGTTTTTTCGATGCCTTGCCTTTAACCCCGAATGGCAAAATTGATCGCGATTCATTGCGCCACTCCAAAGAGGGTGCACCCCCGACCCCCGCATCGCGCGACGCCCCCGGCAGCGGCACCGAAGCATTGATTTGCGCCATCTTTGCCGAAGTTCTGGGCCGTCTGGACATTGGTCCTTCGGATAACTTCTTTCGAAACGGCGGCCATTCTTTGTTGGTGGCGCAGGTATGCACCCGGTTGGGCCGGGCCACCGGCGCGGCGGTGGCGGTGCGCGATGTGTTTGACAACCCCACACCGGCCGAATTGGCCCGTGTCCTTGGAAAGTCCGGGCGCAGCGCCCAAACCGCGCCGATTGCGCCCGTGTCCGTTCCTGCGCCATTGTCTTTTGCCCAGGAACGGCTGTGGTTTTTGGACCGTCTGGGCGGCGCGGGAATCGCTCAAGCCTATATCATGCCCGTTGTCCTCAGGTTGAACGGCCCGCTTGATCGCACGGCGTTGGGCATTGCCATTGAAGCACTGATCGAACGCCACACGGTCCTGGCCACGCGGTTTTTCGAACAGGACGGCGCTGTATTTCAAGAACCTGGCGGGTTTCCCGCCCCAAAGCTCGATATCCTGCATTTGGGCAAAAATGCTGACTTGGCCCAGGCAATCGATGCTTATGTTGCGCAACCTTTTGATCTGACATGTGCGCCGCCGTTTCGCGCTCGCCTGATATGTTCGGACGATGAATGCCATGTTTTGGTGATGGCGCTGCATCATATCGTGGGCGACGGTTGGACAATCGATGTGTTGATGCGCGATTTGGGCGTGGCCTATGGTGCGGTGTGCCGGGGGGAATCGTGCTTTCCCGCGATATCGGGTATCGATTACGCAGCCTATGCCACATGGCAGCGGCAAAACACCAATGGGTTCGACGCCCTAATGGCCTTTTGGCGCGAGACGCTGGCCGGTTTGCCCGATGCTCTGGCCCTGCCCCATGATCTTTTGCGCCCGCCGGAGCAATCCTATGAGGGTGGCTGTGTTGCCCTGACCATTGCCCCTGATGTTCGTGATCGTCTGGCGCATATGGCCCGCGAAACGGGGACAACCCTGTTCATGATATTGCTTTCCGCGTTTTCCGTTTTCCTTGCACGGATCGGTGCGGGCAAAGACATTCCCATTGGCACCCCGATAGCCAATCGCGGCCACCCCGATTTAGAGCGGTTGGCCGGTCTATGCGTCAACACCTTGGTTTTGCGCACGGCACCCGTACCGGGCATGACATTTCGCGAGGTAGTGAGCGATGTGCGCGATGTGGCGCTCGATGCCTATGCACACGGCGCTGTGCCGTTCGAACGCATTGTCGAAGATCTGCGCCCAACACGGTCCTTGGCCCATGCGCCGCTGTTTCAGGTTCTGTTCAGCATGACAAGCCAAGGTACCGCTTTGCCCGATCTGCCGGGTCTCGAATGCACCCACACCCCGGTGGCCCCCAAGGGCGCGAAACTCGATCTTAGCCTGTATCTGGAAGAAGGGGAGGCGGGGCTGACGGGGATGTTGGAATATAATGCCGGGTTGTTCAGTGCCCGGCGTGCCAATGATCTGGCGCGCTGGTTCATGCATCTGCTTGATGGGTTGTCGAAGGCACCTGATGCACTGTACGACAACCTGCCCCTGATCGATCAAGTCGAACAAAAGGCGCTGTTGGCCCTGGGCACGGGCGCGCCGCTTGGGCCGGTGCCGGGTACGGTCGTCGATGCGATCTGCGCCCAGCCGGGTGAAACAGTGGCGCTGCGCCAGAACAATATCGCCTGGAGCTTTGACACCCTGTGCCAAAATGCCGGGGGAATCTCTGCCATAGTGGGGGATGCGCGCTGTGTCGCCATTGCGTTGGACCGCGGCCCATGGTTGTCGGCGGCCGAATTGGGGGTATTGATGGCGGGTGCCCATTTTGTGCCCCTTGACCCGGCCCAGCCAAGCGCACGGATTGCAGCGGTTTTGGCCGATTGCGGGGCCGAAGCGTTGATTGTCGATGCCGGGCGCGGCGCTGATTTTGCCCATCATGGGTTGCGCGTTATCGAAACTGGCATGGCCCCGGCACCGCCCCCGCCGGTGCACATAAAACTCGATGATTTGGCTTATGTGATCTATACGTCCGGATCCACTGGTACGCCCAAAGGGGTGGCCGTGACCCATGGCAATCTGGCCGCTTTCACTACAGCCTTTGGGGCCGAAACCGGGATCGGTCCGGGTGATGTTATGGCCGCCCTCACCACCCCGGCCTTTGATATTTCTCTGACCGAATTGATCGTGGCACTGGCCCTTGGGGCAACGGTGGCGATGATTGATGCCGACACCGCGCGCGACGGTTTGGCGCTGGGGGCGCTGTTGAACGCCCGGGGTGTCACCGCGATTCAGTGCACCCCTGCCACATTGCGCCTGTTGGTCGAGGCTGAGTGGGTGCCAAACGCCCCTCCAAAGGTGATTTGCGGGGGCGAAGCCTTTGCGCCGGATTTGCGCGCACCGCTGTTGGCATGGGGGGGGCCGGTTTGGAACATGTATGGCCCGACCGAGGCCACCATATGGTCCACCACCCATCGCGTGAAACCGGGCGATGGTCCTGTACCCATCGGCAGTCCCTTGCCCGGATGGCGGGCGCATGTGCTGGATGACGGATTTACCCCCCTTCCCCCCGGCCTTGCCGGAGATCTTTATATCGGGGGGGCGGGGCTGGCCCAGAGATATCTGAACCGCCCCGACGTAACGCAGGCGGCCTTTGTGAACACGCCCTTGGGGCGGCTTTATCGCACGGGCGATATTGCGCGTCTGGGTGAAAACGGAGCCCTTGATTATCTTGGCCGCGCAGATACGCAATTGAAATTGCGCGGTTTTCGGATTGAGGCGGGCGAAGTGGAAGCCGCGTTTTTGGCCCAAAATGGTGTGACCCAGGCCGCTGTGATGCTGTGTGAGGATCGGTTGGTGGCGTTTCTAACAGCCAAAACCGCGCCACCAAAAGAGGCCGATTTGCGCGCCGCGCTTGCCGATATTTTGCCCGGTTACATGGTGCCACGGCTTTTTATCTGGCTTGAAGCACTACCGCTGACGCCCAATGGCAAAATAGATCGCAAAGCGTTGCCCCCTCTGGCAAGTCAGGCCACAGCACGCGGCGCGCCCATATCCGACGCGGCCCCAACCGACGAAACCACAGCATTGATTTGCCGCCTGTTTGCACAAGGGCTGGCCCTGGGTGATGTGGGCGCAAATGATGATTTCTTTGCTCTCGGGGGGCATTCGCTTTTGGCGATGCAGATTGCTGCGCGACTGGGCAAAACCCTGGGCCGGGAAATCCCGGTCAAACTGATTTTTGGCAACCCGACACCGGCGGCATTGGCAGGCGCGATATCCGCGGCCAACACCCCCGCTGCGCCACCCCTGCGCGCCGGGGCCGTTGATGTGACCGCGCCCTTTGCCTTGTCGCCAGCACAACAAAGCCTATGGTTCTTGGATCGGTTGGGCGGCGCGGCGGGGCAGGCGGCCTATGTCATTCCAGTGGTTGTGCGCCTTACGGGCCCGTTGGAGTGCGCCGCGTTGGAATGCGCGCTTGACGCTGTGATCGACCGCCACATTCCCCTGCGCGCGGTGTATGAGATGGGGCCGGGTGGGCCGCGCGCGCGCTGTGTTGCCCATGCCGGGCCGCTGTTGCATTTGGAACAGGGCGCGGCGGATCTGCACGGGAAAATCGTGCAAAATGCCCGGCAGGGGTTCAACCTGGCCAAGGAGCCGCCCATACACGCAACCCTGTATGCGCTAGGCGAAAACGATTATATCCTGCATATGGATCTGCACCACATTACCGCCGATGGCTGGTCTATACAAAACCTGATGCGCGATTTGCAGACGGCCTATGGCCAAATTATGCAAGGCGCGCCGCCCGACCTTGGCCCGCTTTCGCCTAACTATGCCGATTATGCGCTTTGGCAGGGCCAGCGGGATTTCACAACGCAGCTTGACTATTGGCGTGAACAACTGGCGCAGCTTCCGGCGTTGATCGATCTGCCCACCGATCGGCCCCGCCCCCGCGAGGCAAGCCATGCGGGCGCCCGCGCCAGCTTTGCCATCGATCGGGCTTTGGGAGATGGTTTGCGCAGGCTGGCTCGCGCCAAAGGCAGCACGGTGTTTGCCGCTGGGCTGGCGGCCTTTGGCGCGTTCCTGTCCCGGATCGGCGCGGGTCACGATCTGCCCATCGGCACGCCCGTGGCCAACCGCAGCCCCGCGCAGGTGCAGCCATTGGTGGGAATGTTCGTCAATACGGTGATTTTGCGTCTGACCCCCCACAGCGATCACAGCTTTGACGATCTCTTGGCCCAAAGCCGGGATCTTTCGGTGGCGGCCTTTGCAAACGCCGATTTGCCGTTTGAAAACCTAGTCAAAGCGTTGCGCCCGGATCGGTCGCTCTCCCATGCGCCGCTCTTTCAGGTGATGTTCACTCTGGATGGGGCCGATGCGGCCCTGCCCGATTGGCCGGGTTTGACCACTCAGGAAATGCAAATTGATCTAGGCGTGACGAAATACGATCTGACGTTGCAGTTGCGCGAGCGGGACGAAGGCGGGTTCGATGGCAGCTTCGAATACAGCACCGATTTGTTCGAACCGGAAACCATTGATCACCTGGCCCGGGTTTTCGTTCACCTGCTGGGCGGGCTGGTGAATGCGCCAGACTGCCCCATAGGCGAAATTCCCCTGATGGGGTCTGCCGACGTTGCGCAACTCTGCGATGTTTGGGGTCAAGGTGCGCCACAACCGCCCTATGACGCCACCGTGTTGCACGCCATAGAAGCCGCAGCGGGTAACACCCCGGATGCCCCTGCCATTCTGTTTGAATGCGAAACATGGAGCTTTGAGCAGCTTTACACCCGCGCCCAAGCGATTGGCGCAGCCTTGGGCCCTGTGCAAGGCGAAAGGGTTTTGCTGTGCCTAGAACGCACGCCACAGATGATTGCCGGGCTGTTGGGTATCCTGATGGCTGGGGCCACCTGTGTTCCCATTGAACCGGGTCATCCGACCATGCGCAAACGCCGCATCGCCCGCCTAGCTCGCGCGGTGGCCATTGTCACCGAGGATGAACCTTTTGCCGGGCTGGCCGCCGTCGCCCCCGACGTGCCAGCGCCCAAAACCGCGCCCCCTGTCGCAATCAACCCGAATGATGAGGCATATATTCTGTTCACTTCAGGCTCGACAGGGAAGCCAAAGGGCGTTGTCGTTGAACATGGCCACCTAGCCGCCCATGTGGCCGCTAGCGGTGCGTTGTTTGATATCGACGATCACAGCGTGGGCCTGTTGTTCAGCACCATCGCCTTTGATGCGGCGTTTGATCAGATTTTTCCTTTCCTGTGTCGCGGGCGACCCATCGTGTTGCGAGGTGAGGCGGTTTGGAACGCCAGCACCTTGGCGCAGGCCGTGACCCGCCACAACATCACCCACATGGATTGCACCCCGTCGTATCTGGCGGCGGTGCTGGACTCTTGGCCAGTGTGCGATGTGGCTTTACCGAGGGTCTGTGTGGCGGGGGGCGAACCGTTGCCGGCCGCGGTTCTGGCGGCTTGGTCCCCTCTCGCCCCGCCGAACGGCGTTTTGATCAATGCCTATGGACCCACCGAAACAACGGTGACGGCGGTGGCGCATATCTTTGCGCCAAGCGATCCGGTGCCCGATGCCATTCCAATCGGTCGCCCCCTGGCAGGCCGGCGCGCCTATGTTCTGGATGCCCAAGGGGCGCTGTTGCCCGAAGGGGTCGAGGGCGAACTGTACCTTGGCGGGTCCGGGGTAGCGCGCGGATATCTCGACCAACCCGAGGCGACAGCACAGGTGTTCTTGCCCAACCCATTCGCTCCGGGTGAGAGGATCTATCGCACGGGGGACCGGGCCGTTTGGCGTGCGGGGCACCTGTTTTATCGGGGGCGGCAGGACGCACAGATCAAACTGCGCGGCTTTCGCATCGAACCGGGTGAAATTGAAAATACCCTGCGCCAACATCGCGCTGTCAGCGATGCGCACGCCCTTGTGCGGGGGGATCGCCTGTTGGTTTATGCCGTGGCACCGGGGATGTCGGGCGAACGGTTGCGCGTCTTTGCGGCCAAACGTCTGCCCGCCCATATGGTGCCCGCCACAATCACAGTATTGCCACATCTGCCCCTGACGGCACAGGGCAAGGTGGATATAGCCGCCCTGCCGGGCCTGCAGTCCGCGCCCCCCCCGGTTTCCGGGTCGGGCGACGGTATGGAAACCTTAGTGCGCAGCCTTTATGCCGTGATCCTGGGTCTGGATTGGGTGCCGGGGAACGGTGATTTTTTCGCGCTGGGGGGGCATTCATTGGCTGCTGCCCGCCTGTCGGCCCGCCTCGGCCAGGCTTTGGGACGGGATGTGGATCTACGCCTGATTTTCGCCCATCCCACAACCGCCGCCCTGGCCCAGGCCTTGCGCAATGGGCAAGGTGGGCTTGCGGCTCCGGCGCTGCGCATCGCCCCCCCCGGCGGCCCCACACCCCTGAGCCATGGGCAGGAGCGGCTTTGGATTCTCGATAAAATCGGCGGGCCGGGGGCGCAGCAGGCCTATTTGCTGCCTCTTGCCCTGAACCTTTCGGGGGGGCTGGATTTGGTCGCCCTTGAAGCTGCACTGGCCGGGTTGGTGGCGCGCCATGATTGTCTTGCGGCGCGAGTCAACGACACGGATCAGGGGCCGGTTTTTGTGCCGGGGCCTGTTCCCGATCCAATCTTGACACGGTACGATATTGCCGGATTGACCGCCGATGAAGCTGAAGCAGTACTGAACGATGCGGCGCGGCGCGGTTTTGATCTGAACCACCAAGCGCCGTTTCGCGCCTCGCTTTATTCTGTGGGCCGGGATGAGTGGATATTGCTTTTGGTCATGCACCATATCGCGGCGGATGGTTGGTCTTTGAATGTGCTGGGCCGCGATTTGGGCGAATTATATCGCGCCGCGCACAAGGGTGAGGCAGCGCGCCTGTCGGCACCTGCCTTGCGATACCGCGATTATGCCGCCTGGGACCGCAGCCAAGCTGTGACTGGGTGGGTCGACCAGGCCATGCCGTATTGGCGCGATCATCTGCGCGATGCGCCGAAACTGATCGCCCTGCCCCATGATTTGCCCCGCCCCCCCAATGCCGGGTTTGCCGGGGGGCATGTGGCCGTGACCATTTCAGCCCCGGTTGTGCAAACCCTGCGCGCTGTGGGCCAAGGGGCAGGCGCGACCCTTTACATGGTCGGTCTCGCGGCGTTTGCGGCCCTGTTGCACCGGGTCGGCAACACCACGGATCTGGTGGTCGGTACACCGATCACCAACCGGCCCCATCCCGATTTGGAACAGGTCTGTGGCATGTTCGTCAACACCCTGGCTTTACGGTTTCGGTGTGATGACGAAACAGGGTTTGACGATCTGCTGGCCCAGGCGCGCGACATCACGTTGGGCGGGCTAGCCCACGGCCATGTGCCGTTTGAACATCTGGTCGAGGCGCTGAATCCGCCGCGCGATCCGTCGCACAGTCCAATTTTTCAGGTGATGTTCGCCCTTGAACCCGCCCCGCCGACACTGCCGAGCCTTGACGATGTGACAGTGCGCCCCGTCTCGCTGCGCTCTGGGGTGGCGAAATTGGATCTGACCCTTGATCTTGAAGAAACCGCCGATGGGACGGTGCAGGGCTTGTTGGAGTATAACACCGGGCTGTTTACCCCGGCCGCTGCAACCCGTCTGGCACGCGCATTTGAAAGCCTGTGCGCCCATTTCTCCGCCCACCCCGGCGCGGCGGTGAGTGGTTTTGCAGATGGCGCCGATTGGGGCGCGCCCCCTCCTCCGGCCGGGCGCATGCCCCACCAAACCTTGGTATCCGATGGCGACACCCGGGCGCGGCTTTTGCAACTTTGGCAGCGGGTGCTTGGTCCGGATGGGACGGCGATGGGCGACTTCTTTGCCCAAGGCGGCACATCTTTGGCTGCAGTGCGTTTGGCGGGACTGGTGCAACGCGAATTTGGCCAGCCTTGTGCCGTTGCCGATGTTTTCCTGCATCCCGATTTTGATGATCTGGCCGGTTTCATTGCTGCGGGCGGCGCCGATCGCGGTCTGCTGCGGGTTGTGCAGCAGGGGGATGGCCCGGTGGTCTTGTGCTTGCCCCCGGCGACAGGGCTTGGCCTGTGGGCAGCATCCTTGGCGCGGCACCTGCCCGACGATGTGACAGTGATCGCCTGCGATCTTTCGGAACTCAATCCCGCCTCAACCACCATCGCCCGGGTTCAAACTCTGGCCCAACGCGTTGTAGAAGAATATCACAGGCTTGCCCCATCAGGACCGCTGCATCTGGTGGGGTATTCTTTCGGGGGGCTGTTGGCCTTTGAAATCTTTCAACACCTTGGCGCGGCGCGTCTCGTGGTGATCGATGCCGATGCGCCCCAAACCGCCCCGCCCATGCCACCCCAAAGCGATGCGGAATTGCTGCATGCGCTTTTGGCCAAAGACGGCGCGCCGCGCTATGCCGACCTGCCCCAATTTTTGGGTTGGGCGCAGGAACGTAACATTCTGCCAAAGGGCATGGGCCTTGCCGAATTGCACCATCTTTTGGCCATCACCCGCGCAACCACAGCCGCCGGCGATGCATATGATCCGGGGGCTATCGACGGCGCCCTGACCCTGATCCGGGCCAGTGATGGCGAGGCAAAGGACGAAAATCTGGGCTGGGGTGCCTTCGCGCGCGGAGGTGTAACGCTGTCTTGGGTGCCGGGCAATCATGCTTCGATCGTGCGCGCCCCCAACATCGCCGCCCTTGCTGCCCTGATCGTTGCGCAAAAACCAGATGCACCGAACCCCGAATAAACGCCGGTCCCGCAGCAATGATGCGGCTGGGGGCTGGGACGGCTGGAATGGCATCAAACTTTTGCATCCTCTTCAATCCAAATTATCGCTCTTTATCGGGTCGCTATTCGGCGCAGAGATCAAATGCATCTATGTCGCGTCTTCGTTAAATCTGAGACGCGTCACGTTTGGGGACATTGTTTGCCCTAAATTTTTTGATCCGACTGCCATCGAACCTATGCTTTTCGTGCGCCGTTTCGCAATGAGATCAACCGCAGCAAGCAGACATGGTTCCTTCTCGAATGCGCGCAATAGAGCAACCCTTGCATAGAGTTTCGTAAGTTGGGTCCGCAGTCCTTGGAAACTGAAATGCACCACTTAAACTAAGTCACCGTAAGATATGCACCATGCGAAGCTTGACGAAACCGTGTCCAAGTCGAGCCCCCGCAAGCACATCTAATCCTTCAATTGATCAGCTGCTTGAGTTTTGCCTCTCAGGCCCTTTTGCATTTGGGGCTTGAACTGAGTGACACGCATTCCTGAACAGTCCGCTGTTTATGGTTGTCCCTTTCTCCAATAAGAAGGCAGACGATGAAGAGGTGTCGTTTCAACTGACCTTTTTGGCAACGGATGCTTTCGCATTCGATTGCTCCTTCAAGATTGAACAGTCTCTAAGCAAAAGTGTAGGGATATCGCGGGGGGAGGTCAGTCGCCCTTATTTTACGCCTGCGGTTAAGAATGCCTGCACAAACTGTCGCTGAAAGATGAGGAACCCGATCAGTAGGGGGGCTATCATCATGATCGTCGCGGCCGAGATGATGGAAATATCGACCCCGTTTTCAGGCGCGCCGAACAAAGATAGACCAACAGTCAAAGGGCGTGTTGTATCCGAGTTTGTCACGATCAACGGCCATAAGAAGTTATTCCAGTGCGTCGAAATCGAAACCAAAGCATAGGCCAGATATGTTGGCCGCGCGGCGGGCACATAAACGCGCCATAGGACACCCAAGGTCGTGCATCCTTCAATGCGGGCGGCTTCGTCCAGATCTTTTGGGACGGACTTAAAGGTTTGACGCATCAGGAAAATCCCGAATGCCGAGGCCATATAAGGCGCGCCAATCCCCATCAACGTGTCGATCAATCCCAGTGAGGCCGCAACACGGTAGTTTTCAACGATCAGAACCTCGGGAAGAATAAACAGTTGCAGCAGGACCAGAACAAAAACGGTGTCACGCCCTTTGAAGTCGACTTGAGCAAAGGCAAAACCGGCAAGGGTGCAAAGGGTGAACTGCCCGATCAGGATCAGCGTCACCAATAAAAAGGTATTTAGAAAGTACCGCAACCAAGGCGCGCCATCCCAAGCGGTGCGGAAGTTATCAAGCGTCAAAGGGGCGGCCAGTCGAAAGTTCACCGCGTCACTTACGTTATGAAACGCAGCCCAAAAGGCAAATAGCAACGGTGAAATCCATAAGATGGCCAAGGCAATGGCCATGGCTGCTTCGATTTTGCGGCTCATCGGTAGTGGGCCCTTTTATCAAACACAATAAACTGAAGCGCAGCCAGAACACCAAGAACCGCAAGAACCATGGCCGTCATGGCCGCGGCCGTCGGGCGGTCGAAATAGGCAAAGGCATGTTCCCAGATATAGTAAAGGATCAGTTTGGAACTATCCGAAGGCCCGCCCTTGGTCAGGATAAACAGATGGTCGATAAGCTTGACCGAATTGATCAACGCATTGACCAGAATAAACAAGGTGGTCGGCATCAGTAACGGCAGCACGATGCGGCGGGTATAGGTCCACCGCGACGCGCCTTCGATATCTGCGGCTTCTTTCAGATCAGGTGGGATGGTTTGCAATGCGGCCAGATAGAAGATCATGAAGAATCCGGCTTCTTTCCAGATGGTGACAACGCAAATGGCCCACAGGGCGGTACTGGGCTGGCCCAGCCAGTTCACAGGGTCGGCCCCGAAGAATGCGCCGATCTGGTTTAGAATGCCAAAGCTGGGCGTGTAAAAGAACAGCCACAGGTTTGCCGCCGCGATCATCGGCAGAACGGTGGGGGTGAAGTAAGCGGTTCGCACAAAGCCCCGTGCCGGAAGTTTGGAGTTGGCCCAAAGTGCCATTGCCAAGGCAAGGCCGATAGAAATTGGAATGGTCACGCCCGCGTAGAACAGGTTGTTTTTCACAACAAGCCAGAACCCCGGATCGTCGAACATATAGCGATAATTCTCGAGCCCGATAAATTCCGAGGGGCTGCGCCGTGTGCCGCGTGACCAGAGCGAGGTGATCACAGTGGCGACCGACGGATAAAGCGCGAAGACTGACAGCATGACCAGCGATGGCGCCAGCAAAAGCCAGCCATTAATGGCGCGGCGTTGGCGCTGTAATGCAAAGTGGTCAGTCATGCCAATCTCCGGCTAAAGGGTGGGGCCAGCCCAGATAGGTTGGCCCCGCTTTTCAGGTTTACTTGTAAGGGCGCAGCAGGCGCTCGGCTGCGGCTTGCGCTTCGTTCAATGCGTCCTCAGCCGTTTTGTCACCAGTCAAAACCGATTGGATCGCGCCGTTCAAACCGTCACGAACACGCGCCGTTTCGAAGGTCGAGAATTCCGCAACAGCATGTTCCAACTGGTCGCGGGCAACCAGAGCAGGCGGGAAATCCTGAACATAGGCTTTCAAAGCATCTGTTTCGTATGCGTCGGGGGAAACACCCATATAGCCGGTCGAGATTGACCATTCGGCCGCTTGCTCTGGGGCTGTCATGAACTGGATTAGGTCAAGGGCTGCTTGCTGCTCTTCTTCCGTGGCGTTCTTGAAAACATAAAAGTTGCCGCCCCCCGTTGGCGAACCAAGACGTTCGTTTGCGGGCAACATGGCCACACCAAAGTCAAACTCGGCCGCGTTCTTGACTGCGGTCAGGTTGCCGGTGGAGTGCCACATCATAGCGGTTTTGGATTCAAGGAATGCCTGACGCAATGTGCCCCATTCAACCGTGCCTTCGGGCATGATTTTGTGCTCTGTGCTTAGCGACTTCCAGAATTCCAGTGTTTCAATTGCGACGGGATCGTTGAAATAGGTGGTGACGCCGTCATTGGACATCAACTCTTTACCGTTCTGGATCGCCAGTGCTTGGAACATCCAGTAAGGGTAGCCTGTAGACGGGATCATGATGCCGTAGTGGTCGTCATTGGTCAGCGTTTTGCCCATGGACACCATTTCGTCCCAGGTGGTTGGGGCTTTTTCAGGGTCCAGACCGGCGGCGCGGAACATGTCCTTGTTGTAATAGGCTACGATGGTCGAGCGTTGGAACGGCACGCCCCAAGTTTTGCCTTCAACCTGACCGTTGGCCATCAATGCCGGATAAAAGCTGTTGAGCCATTCTTTATCTTCTTCGCCCTCGATCAGGTCGTCAAAGGCAACGATGTGTTCTTGCTCAAGCAGGTCATAGGCGTCGATCGAGAACATGACTGCCAGATGCGCAGGCTCGCCCGCGTCAAGGGCAGCAAGCGCTTTGATGCGGGCATCGTCATAATTGCCGGCATAGATCGCGTTGACCTTGATATCGGGGTTTTGCGCTTCGAATTTGGCGACGATACCGTCAACAACTTCGGTTAGGGCACCGCCAACGGCGATGGGATAATACATGGTCAGTTCGGTTTCGGCCATGGCCGGGTTGACGAGCGCAGTTGAAGCGGCCAAAAACGCAGCTACAGTGGTAATTCGGGTCATTTTAAGGTCCTCTTTGACAGGTTTGGTTGGGGATAAGCCTTACGGCCAGCCGATGGCGCAGGATTTTGGCGAATGCGCGCCATAGGATTCTTTGTGGTTACTGCTTGGGTTCCTTTTCAGTTTCACCGGAAACGGTATTGAAAAGGAGCCTACTTTCGTCTGGTAGTTGAACGCCGATCTTATGTCCTAGCCCAAAGCGGGCTTCGTCGTTCATAATCGCGGCCAGTCCTTGGGCGGCCGGATGGGTGAGGGCAAGTTGGGTCTCACTGCCCATAAATTCGAAATCATCTACGATCACGTCCAGATCGCCTTGGCCTGCGGGAACGACTTTGACTGCTTCGGGACGTATCCCGACGGTGCAACCGGAGTCATATCCCAACGCGGCGCCGTTGATCAGCGACATAGGTGGCTCGCCGATAAACTGCGCGGCAAAGGTTGTGGCGGGCCGGTTGTAAAGTTCGGTGGGCGTGCCAACCTGTTCGATCCGGCCGTTGTTCATCAAAATAACCTTGTCCGACAGGCTCATCGCTTCTCCCTGATCGTGGGTGACATAGACCACGGTCAGGCCCAACTTGCGCGACAGTGCGCGAATGTCTCGGCGTACAGAGTTGCGCAGTTTGGCATCAAGGTTCGAAAGCGGTTCATCCATCAGGCAAAGCGGCTTTTGCGCAACGGCGGCGCGGGCGAGGGCCACGCGTTGACGTTGCCCTCCCGACAATTCGGACGGTTTGCGCTTTTCAAGACCTGTAAGCCCCGTCATTTCCAGAACCTTGGCAAGCCGTGTGCTGCGCTCGACCTTGTCGATGCGGCGGACTTTCAGGCCGAACAAGACGTTTTCGGCAACGTTAAGATGTGGGAACAACGCGTAAGATTGAAACACCATCGAAAGGTTGCGCTGTGCTGGGGGCAGGGCGGTGACATCGCGCCCATCGATCACGATCTTGCCTGCTTGTGGATGTTCCAACCCTGCGATCAGTCGCAGCAATGTGGACTTTCCGCAGCCGGATGGGCCGAGGATTGATAAGAACGCTCCCTTGGGCAGGGTCAAATTGATGTCGCGAACACCCCCCTGTCCGTCCCATTGGAGTGTGATGCCCTCAAGCGACAAAAAGCTCATGTTGGTTCTCCGGCGACAATTAGGCGGTCATCCAACACGTCAAGCTGCGGACCAAAGCGCTCGTCCGGGCGCGCGTTGGTTACGACGTGGTCGACATCGGTCAAGTTTCCACCGACTGCGGCGGCGCGGCGACCGAATTTCGTAACATCGGCGACCAGTACGCTATGGTGCGCGTTCGCGTGCATTGTTTGGCGGATGCTCACTTCGGACTCGTGGAAGTCGAGCAAGCTGCCATCAGCGTCAATTCCGCCGACGCCATAAATCGCGTAATCGGCTCGGTAGCCCTGAAATAGTGCCTGCGCTTGCTCTCCGAGAATATCACGGTCCGGAAGCCGTAGCTCTCCACCGGCCAAAATGATCCGGGCGTCGGGCGCTTCGGATAAAATCATCGCAACGTTCAGGTTGTTTGTAATGACAGTAAGGCCCGTGCGCCCTGTTAACGCGCTGGCGACAAGGGCGGGGGTGGTTCCAATTGAAAAGAACAATGTCGCCTTATCGGGAATAAGCTGCGCCGCCCGACTTGCCACTTGTTTTTTGGCCGCGATGTGCAGCGAGGTGCGCACAGAATAGGGAAGGTTCGACGCGTCCTCTACGAACTCGGCGCCCCCGTGCAACCTGCGCAGCTTGCCTTGTTCGCACAAGGCTTTGATGTCGCGCCGGATGGTATGGGGGGACACGTTAAAAACGTCGGCGAGCGTATCAACGCTTACTCGTCCGTTCGATTGTGCTTCTTCAAGAATCAGTAAATGTCGGTTCATATGCGCTCCTACGTGCCCGTATGAGCGTCGGATGTTACGCTGACATGACAAAGTTCGGCCTAAACGGCGAAATGTCTTGTTCGTTAGAGCATTTTTCGCGCTGATATGACGCCGCTATGTATATGGTACCGATGAGTATCGGATCCTCGCATGAAGACTGTTTGCTGCGTATTAAGAGCCTTTTACGCGCGGTCGGTTTTTAATGGGACGGGGTACGTTCCAGTACGCAAGGACCACCTTTTGGCCCGGAGAACGCGCAGTCTCTCGAAATAAACGCCGCTGCTCAGAGCAAATCAGCGCCAGCGGTGAATAGGCCCGAGCGCCCATGCGGTGCCGCCTTGAGCAGGGAGCTGCAAAGATTCGATAGTGCTTCGGTTGGAAGGGGATCTCCTGACCGTTGATCCATCAAGAACCAGCGCAAGATGCGCCAGCCGCTGACAACGAACGCATCGGCGACGACCTGATCGGGGATCAGACGCGACAGGGTTTCGTTCAGACGGACAAGGAGCGCATAAGTTGCCATTCTGTCCGAGGGGGAACTGACCTGCGCTTGCCGGGTCAGGGTATCAAAACGTAACTCTATGTCGACTGGCACCGGGGCGTCGGGCAGCGCGGCGACAAGGCGAAAAATCCCCCGATGAACAGCAAAATGCAGGTCCCGGTCCGTCGGGTCCAGCGGGACCACGATAGAGCCGACTCCGGTTCTAATTTCGATAAGCCCTTCATAGGCTAGCCGCTGTAGGGCTTGCCGCACAGGTGTTCTTGATACGCCAAATTCTGCGGCCAGAGTGCCTTCTAAAAGAGCGGTTTGTTCACGCGCTGGCTGCAAGCAAATCCGTTTGCGGATGGAATCTGCAATATCGTCGACACGAGGTTTATGGGACTGAAAGCTCATCGGTACCTCTGCGGGTTGGGTGCGGGCGTCATACAGTTGAAACATCACCTGTATACAGGTATTCAGGAAATGGTAGCTGAAGGAATCGGTCGGTGCAACAATTGCCGCCTCCCATTGTCCGAAAGAAGCCTGACCACTTGGGCCTTGCAATTGTCGGACTCCTTTTGATCGGGCTGGTCGCCCTTGGGCTTAACATCTTCCTTAATATGAAGGCGGTTGGCGTTACCCCCGGTTATGGTTTCCTGGTCCAGGCAGCGGGCTTTGATCTAAGCGAAAGCTTGATCCCTTATGATGCGAGTGACAGCTACTCTAGGGTTATTGTTGCGGGGTTGCTGAATACGATACTGTTGGCATTCGTGTCTCTTGTTCTAGCAACTGTTGTCGGTGTTGTTATGGGTTTGGTGAGCGTCACGCCCAGCCCTGCAGGGCGTATCATTGCGATGCTCTATGTCGAGCTTTTCCGCAACCTGCCCAAAATTTTGGTGTTGTTGGTTCTTTATGTGGTTGCGGTGCGTGGCCTGCCTGCGGTGCGACAGGCCGTTTCCTTTGGCCCCATACACCTGTCAAACCGGTCGATCTATTTTCCAACGATTGAGATTAACGCCGCGCAAGTTTGGCTTATTCTGCCTTTGGTTCTGGCACTTTGTCTCAGTGCTTACTGGGTCCATCGGGCGCGCCGTATCCAGCGTGAGACAGGGCGGGGAACGCCCGTCTTGTTGGTGGTTTTTGCCCTGCTGATCGCCCTGCCGTTGGGAGCCGCATTCCTGTTTCAGATTCCGATGAAGATTGATGTGCCCCAGTTCCAGAGGTTTGACTTTGAGGGCGGCGGGCGATTGTCTATTCAGTTTTTGGTCGTTCTTGTGACGCTGGGGTTATATCACGGGGCGCAGATTGCCGAAGTCGTGCGTGGTGGTATCCTTGCGGTGCCAACGGGGCAGGTTGAGGCGGGCAAAGCTCTGGGTCTCTCGCCACGTTATGTGACGCGCCTTGTTATTCTGCCGCAAGTTTTGCGCATCGTGATCCCGCCGATGATCAACCAATATGTGAACCTGATCAAAAACACGTCGATCGCAATCGCAGTCGGTTATTCGGATTTGATGGCGGTCAGCGGTACAATCATCAACCAAACCTTCAGGCCGCTGGAAATGATGCTGGTGACAATGGGCCTGTATCTTGGCCTGTGTTTGTTGGCCTCCTCCGCAATGAATGGCCTGAACAAACGATTGCGTGCGCGTAGCGCAAGGAGCGCGACATGATCCCTGCATCGCTTCCGCCTGCCGTGAGCCGGGATCTGTTTCGTAAATGGGCCGGCACCCCGCTCACGGCCTTCGTTTCGCTGGTCAGCGCAATAATTGCGGGCGTTGTCATTTGGTGGGTGCTTGATTGGATTTTCCTGTCGGCAGTCTCGCCGCTATTGCCTATGGATCACTGTGTTGATGCGTCAGGGGCCTGCTGGCGGTTTTATGTCGAAAAAAGCCGGTTCATGATGTTCGGCACTTACCCCTATGCTGAGCATTGGCGCCCTGCATTGGTATCGGTTCTGCTATTGGTGTTGTCTGTTTGTGTTGGGCTGCGCATTACGGGGCGTTTACGGTTTCTTTCACCCCGCGTTCTAGCCATCCTTTGGGTGGGCATTGTTCCGGTGGTTTTCTGGATCATGGGGGGCGGGGCGGGGCTTGTCGAAGTTGATATGTCACGCTGGAACGGGATGCCCGTTTTGTTGATCCTTTCGGTAATCGCGATTGCTTTGGCGTTTCCGTTGGGTGTTGCCCTTGCGGTGCTGCGCCATCAAACACGCTGGCCGGTGCTGCGCCGTGCAGCCATCGTATATATTGAAGGAATGCGCGGATTTCCGATGGTCACCGTTTTGTTTGTCGGGGTCTTTGTCTTGCCGCTGACCTTACCACCGGGAACGCGCATCAGCCCGGTGATGGCAACATTGGTTGCGCTGGTGTTCTTTCACGCGGCCTATTTCGCCGAGGATGTGCGTGGGGGGCTGCAATCCTTATCGGCAAGCCAGACAGAGGCCGCAGAATCGTTGGGTTTTTCATCGGTTCAGACCTTACGGCTTGTGGTTTTGCCGCAGGCGCTGTCTCGCAGTCTGCCTGCCTTGGTGAATTCCGTCATCGGTGCATACAAAGATACGTCGCTAGTGGTTGTGCTGGGTATTCACGATCTGACCTCAACCGCACGTATGGCCTTTAGCGAGCCGGGATGGGGGCAGTACGCGCTGGAAGCCTATGCATTGGTTGGGGTGTGGTTCTTACTTTCCTGTGCCTTTTTGTCTTGGGTCGGTCGCGAGTTGCACCGAAAGCAAAGCACCAAGAGTCATTGAAATTGAGCTATTGAAACCGTCATGAAACTGTAGAAATGTACCTGTATACATCTTTATGCTTAACTATTTTTCACATCGTTAGGAAAGACAAATGTCCAATATCAAAACTCTATTGTCGGTTGCCGCGGCTGTTACTGCCGTCTCCGTCGCGACACCTGTGTTTGCTGGTCCCGTCATGGACGAGATTATCGCCAATGACAGCCTTGTCTGCCTTGTAAGCCCGACAGCTCCGGGGTTTTCCGTGCCCGACAGTACCGGCATTTTCCAAGGTTTTAACGCAGATTTCTGCCGTATGGCCGCTGCTGCAATTCTGGGTGATGCCGCCAAGGCTGACATCCGAGGCGTCGGGTTCTCTGACTCGATGAAAACCATTGTCGCAGGCGAGGCCCATATGGGCGCGCGCTCGATCACCAAGACAGGCACGCGGGACGCGGATGAAGGCATGGCCTTTGTCGCGACAAATTTCTTTGATGGTCAGGGCTTTATGGTTTCCCGCAGCCTTGGGGTTACCAGTGCCACCGAGTTGAACGGCGCCAGTGTTTGTGCCGAAGATGGTTCGACAACATTGCTGAATATCGCCGATTGGTTTGGCGCAAAAAACATGAACTACCGTGTCGAGAACATTGCCGACAAGACGGCCCGCCTTGAGGCATTTTTTTCCGGCAAATGTGATGTCTACGCCTCTGACGTAACCGCGCTCAGTGCAGATCGTCAGCTTGCTCCCACACCTTCTGATTTCATGATCCTGCCCGAAGTGATTTCGAACGAGCCGCTGACTCTGGTTGCGCGCCCTGATCAGGCCTTTGAAGCGGCGCTATTCTGGAGCTTTCAGGTGATGTTGAATGCCGATAGCTATGACATTACCTCAAGCAATATCGACGGCATTGTTGCGGATATTGACAACCAGCCTCCCGCGGTTCAGCGCATGTTCGGCGCAGACGGGGCAACGACGGATATGGCTGCCAAACTTGGCTTGCCGACCGACTGGGCCTATCAGGTGATCAAACAAGTTGGGTCATACGGAGAAGTTTTCGACCGCCACTTGGGTGAAGCAACGCCATTCGGGTTGAACCGTGCGACGACACCAAACGCCCACGCGGCGGATGGTGGTTTGATGTACCCCTACCCGATCCGCTGAATGACGGTCTGCGCGCCCGGTCTAGGGCGCGCAGACACCTTCAAGGAATTCTAAATGCCCCACGAAACCCTATACCAGACCGAGGGCAGTTCTATTCGCGCGATTTGTCCACGGCCCGGCGGAGGGTACGTGATGACGATGGGGTTTCCGGGTTTGGATATCGACACCCGTGGCGAGGCGTGGCTCAACCCCGAAGCGTTGGACATGACGCTTGGCAAAGCGCGAGCGGCTAACATCGACCTGCTGATGATTCTTCCTTTCAGCCACGAATTGCCCGACGGTGTTATGCAACACCTGCGTCAGGAGCTGTTACGACATAACTTACGAAGTGTCGCACTGCCGATTACAGACTTTGATGTACCGAGTCAGGCATTTATGCGCGCATGGCACCGGCTTAGCCCTGTATTCCAAGGGATTTACGCCCGCGGAGGTACAGTGGGAATATGTTGCTATCATGGGGCAGGGCGCAGCGGAGTCGTGGCAGCAATGCACTTGATCTGCGCTGGCATGCCGCCCGGTGACGCAGTGCAATCGCTACGAAACCAATTTCCCGAAACGGTTGAAAACGCCCGTCAATACGATTGGCTCGTCGATTTTTCAGATAGTATGTGAACGCTAGGCGTTGGAAAGGCAGATTGCGGGCGGCGCCCTCCGGTGACGAATACCAAACCGCAAATAGATTTGATGGCCTGATGCTGGGTTTGCGGGCCTTTGGTACTGTCTGCTCTAGGACGCAGAAAAAGCCGTATGCGTCAACGTGTCTGTGAATTAGAGCATAAGTGTTCGATCTGACCGCGCTTGTGGCGTGTAGCCGCCGCAGGATTCAGACATCAATATTGCCACTACGCGCCAATATGAAAAAAATCTCAAAAGATCTGCCCACCCAAACCGGTCATCGATCGGGGGGACTGGCTTCGCGGCATCCGCGCTTATGGGGACAAAGTGAGTGATACTCAAAGAGAGGCTTGATGTTCTCTCTTACAGCCAAGGAGTGGACAACGAGAAGAATCAGGAAGAGCCAGGGTTAGACGATTGTCAAAACGACCAAACGCGCCACGCGCACGCATTATTGCCTCTGCAAAGAAGAACAGGATAAGCAGGTTTAGGTCGAGGCCCTTGGCATTCACGAGGTAAATATTAGATTCATTTTTTAATAATTGACTAATTAGTGGTCCACAATATAGCATGCTATCATAAAATATTCCTAAAATTTATTTTGATTATGGTGGACGTTATTAAGTCATGGCATTCTTGTATGGACGGATTCGTCGCTGGATTCTGGATTTCACAACGGGGACGGCTGTGAAATGCGCTCCCCGGTTTTATGAATCCCCGTCTTATGAACAACGCCAGCGACAATTGCGGGCCTATCGCAAGGGCCGATGCGTGCAATCAACCCGACCGGGCGGCCAAGGTGCGGCTTGGGCTTATCCCAACAAACGATCTGATGTCCCTTCGCGTGACGATATCACGCAGCTGTTGACGATATATCAATCGCGGTTCTCCCGCTCGGCCCTGGGAGGGCTGGAATCATGCGCAAAATACTAATTAGCGGTCTGATTGCCGGAACACTTGCGACGGCGGGGACGGGCGCGGGCGCGTTTACCGCTGCTGATGACATTAATCAAAGTTATTCGGTTGGATCATGTTCAGTCTTCACTCTTGTCGCTAGTTCTCTTCGGAGCGCTGCCACGTACTTGTATCATGCAGGTAATTATTACGACTCGGGAGGGACATACTTTCAGGGCGATTCTATTTTTTCCAACTCACCCATCACGCCTTCCATATTGGAGGCGTGTCATGGATCGGATTACAGTGTTTCTAATTTTCTGGCCAACGGTGCGAATGGCACTTTTGCGACCGATACCTACATCGGCTTCAGCTATACGCTGACCAACACCGCCACAAGTGCGGTAACGAACCATGAGTATAAAGTAGGGTCTGGCACGATCGTAATCCCGAACACCCCCCCGACGGCCAATGCGGGTGCGGATCAAACCGTGGCCTCGGGCGCGGCGGTGACGCTGGACGGATCCGGGTCCCGCGATCCGGATACAGGTCAGACGCTGACCTATACTTGGTCGCAGACAGAGGGCACGACAGTGACCCTGTCGGATGTCAACGCAGACAAGCCCAGCTTTACCGCCCCGGTGCTTGTGGCGGGGTCCGGCAGTGAGACCTTGAAGTTCCAGCTGAGCTTCGGCGATGGCATCGCGACGGATACGGACACGGTTGAGATCAAGGTGGAGGCTCCGGCCAATACCCCACCGACGGCGGATGCCGGGCCGGACCAGATCGTAGGCCTTGCAGGTCTCGGCACCCTTATTGTTGTCAAGCTGAACGGTTCCGGTTCGAGCGATCCGGATACAGGCCAGACGCTGACCTATTCCTGGCGGTTGGTATCGTCGGGCTACAAGGTGAGCATTGCCAGTGCCGATACCGCTACGCCATCCTTCCTCTCGCCGCTGCTTCTGGTGGGGAACCCCGATGTGACCCTAACCCTAGAGCTGACGGTCAGTGACGGCATCGCGACGGATACGGATACGGTTAAGATCTTGTTGCGGGCCCCGGTAAACACCCTGCCGACGGCAGATGCGGGTGCGGACCAAACCGTGGACTCTGGTGCGGTTGTGACCCTGGACGGGTCTGGGTCCAGCGATCCGGATTG